>NZ_BMTV01000025.1:0-17714 GCF_014649855.1 Streptomyces roseolus
GAGAGTAGGACGCCGCCGAACAATTATTGTGGGAAAGCCCCGCACCCTTGTGGTGCGGGGCTTTTCCGCGTTCACGGGGCCCGCTCTAGGCTGGGCGTATGCGCTACGACCTGGTCATCTTCGACAACGACGGCGTGCTCGTCGACAGCGAGCCGCTGTCCAACGGGCTGCTCGCCAGCTACCTCACGGAGCTCGGGCACCCCACCACGTACGAGGAATCCCTCCGGGACTACATGGGGGCCGCCCTGCACCGGGTCCACGACCTCGTCCTCGAACGGAGCGGGCAGCGGCTGCCCGAGGACTTCGACGCCACCTTCCACGCGCGGGTCTTCGCCGCGTTCCGGGAACAACTGGAGCCGGTCGAAGGGGCGGTGGAGGTGCTGAAGCGGCTCGCGGCCGAGGAGGTCCCGTACTGTGTGGCCTCGTCCGGGAGCCATGAGCGGATCCGGGTCGGGCACCGGAAGACCGGGCTCGACGCCTGGTTCCCGGACGAACTCGTCCACAGCGCCGAGGACGTGGGGCGCGGCAAGCCCGCGCCGGACCTCTTCCTCCACGCGGCCGCGCGGATGGGGGTGGCGCCCGAGCGGTGCGTCGTCGTCGAGGACAGCCGGCTCGGGGTGCGGGCGGCCGTCGCCGCCGGGATGGACGTGTACGGGTTCACGGCGATGACGCCCGAGGACCGGCTGACGGGAGCACGGGGGTTCTTCTCGCGGATGGAGGACCTGCCCGACCTTTTGGGTCTGTGATCCGTCTACCCATCGGTAGGGGGCGGGCCTACGCTGTGCCGCCATGACCGATGTACGGCTGCGGCGGGGGCGGGGCTCCCTGGCCCTCAGCTTCTTCGTCCAGGGCGTCGCCTTCGCGCTGCTCGTGACCCGGATACCCGGGATCCAGGACCGGTACGGGATCTCCGACGGGCTCCTGCCCCTCTTCCTGGCCGCCGTGCCGGTCCTCGCCGGGATCGCGAGTGTGGCGACCGGGAAGGTCGTGGCCCGGGTGGCGCCCTCGCGGGTGCTGCGGTGGTCCCAGCCCGTCGTGCTGCTCGCGCTGCTCGGCGTGGGGGCGGGGGACGCGCTGTGGGCGGCGGCCGTGGCGCTCGGGGCGTTCGGGCTCGCGGTCGGCGCGCTCGACGCCTCCATGAACATGCTGGGGGTGAGCCTCCAGCGGACGTACGGCCGGAGCATCATGCTCGGTTTCCACGCCGCGTACAGCCTCGGCGGGATCGCCGGCGCCTCCCTGGCCTGGGCCGGGGCGCACTGGCACCTGACGCTGTTCTGGTCGTACCTGCCGGTCGTCGTGGTCCTCGCGCCGGCCGCGTACCTCGGCAGCCGCTGGTACGTCGACGGGAAGGCCGCCCCGGACGGCAGCGGCGAAGCGAGGGGCGGGACGCTGTCGTTCAGGCTGCTGCTGCCGCTGTGCCTGGTGATGACCTTCGCGTACATCGGGGACTCGACGGTCTCCAACTGGTCGGCGAAGTACCTCCAGGACGTGCTCGGCGGCTCGGAGGCGGCGGCGACCGTCCCGTACAACGCGTACATGGTGACGACGCTGCTCGGGCGGGCCGTGGGCGACCTGGGGGTGCGGTACTTCGGGGCGGCGGCGGTCGTGCGCGGCGGGGCGGTGCTCGCGGCGGGCGGTTTCGCGCTGGTGGCGGTGGCGCCGTCGGCGTGGGTGGGGATCGTGGCCTTCACCGTCCTCGGGCTCGGGCTGAGCGTGATCGTGCCGCAGACCTTCGCGGCGGCCGGGCGGCTCTTCCCGGAGAACAGCGACGCGGCCGTCGCGCGGCTCAACGTCTTCAACTACGTCGGCTTCCTCGTCGGCTCGCCGCTCGTCGGGGCGCTCGGGGACGCCTGGAGCTACCGGGGGGCCATGGTGGTGCCGATGGTGCTCGTCCTGGCGACGGTGGCGTATGCCACGTCGTTCGGCGCTCGGGAGGCCCGATACGGTGGCGGTCATGAGCGGCCGCGCACTGTTGATGTGGGATGAAGCTGTCACGGGGTACGACTTCGGGCCCCAGCACCCGATGGACCCGGTACGGCTCGCACTGACCATGGGGCTGGTCCGCGCCTTCGGGCTGGACCGGGCGGTGGACGTGGTGGCGGCCAAGCCGGCCGGGGACTCGACGCTGCGGCTCGTGCACCGCGAGGACTACCTGGCGGCCGTGAAGGCCGCCTCCGCCGATCCGCGCCGCGCCGACCAGGCGTACGGGCTCGGGACGGTCGACGACCCGGCGTTCGAGGGGATGCACGAGGCGTCCGCGCTGATCGCCGGGCAGTCGGTGGCCGCGGCGGAGGCCGTGTGGCGGGGCGAGGCCGGGCACGCCGTGAACTTCGCCGGCGGGCTGCACCACGCGATGCCCGGCGGGGCGGCCGGGTTCTGCGTCTACAACGACGCCTCGCTGGCCATCGCCCGGCTCCTGGAACTGGGCGCGGAGCGCGTCGCGTACGTGGACGTCGACGTGCACCACGGAGACGGGGTGCAGGCGGCGTTCTGGCAGGACCCGCGGGTCCTGACGATCTCGCTGCACGAGCATCCGCGGACCCTGTTCCCGCAGACCGGCTGGCCGGAGGAGACCGGCGCCGCCGGGGCCGGCGAGGGGAGCGCGGTGAACGTGGCGCTGCCCGCCGGCACCGGGGACGCGGGCTGGCTGCGGGCCTTCCACGCGGTGGTGCCGGAGCTCCTCGCCGACTTCCGGCCGCAGGTCCTGGTGACCCAGCACGGGGCGGACACCCACTTCGACGACCCGCTGGCCCACCTGGCGGTGTCGCTGGACGCGCAGCGGGCCGTCCAGGAGGCCTGCCACGAGCTCGCGCACGCCCACGCGGACGGCCGGTGGGTGGCGCTCGGTGGCGGCGGGTACGCCGTGGTCGACGTCGTCCCGCGGTCGTGGACGCACCTGGTCGGGATCGCGGCGCACGCGCCCGTGGCGCCCGAGACGGTGGTGCCGTCCTCGTGGCGGGACGAGGTGTACGCGCGGACCCGGCAGCTGGGTCCCGGGCGGATGACCGACGGGCGGTGGCCGGTGGACTTCCGTGACTGGACGGCCGGTTACGACCCCGCGGACCGTCTCGACCAGGCGGTGCTCGCGACCCGGAGGGCCTCCTTCCCGCTGCGCGGGCTGCTGGCCTGAACCGTGCCGCCCTGTTACGCCAACGGTGCGGCGCGCAGCGGATTCTGACGCCCCGACAGTGCCGATCGGGCAGCATCGGAAGGGTGTTGAGTACCGGGGCGCTGCGGGCGCATCTGTTGGCGGCGGGGTTGGCGGGGACGGTGGCGACCTCGCGGGAGGTCAGCCTGCGGAGCTATCGGCTCTTCGCCGCGCGGGACCCCCGGGTGACGCTGGGCCTCGTGCCGGCCGGCGGCTGGGGCGAGGCGGAGCTGCTGCGGCTGATGGCGGAGAAGTGCGGGGTGTCCGGGGATCCGGCCTACCGCTCGGGGCCCGACGCGATCGATCCGGAGCGGACGCTGCGGGGCCTGGACGCCTTCGCCGGGCGGCTGGCGGTGGCGGCGGCGCGGCGGGCTCCGGTGCTGTTCGGGACGGGCCATCCGCACCGGCTGCTCGGTTTCTACGTCGCACTCGCAGACGCCCTGTCGGCGGCGGGATGTGACGTACTCACCCCGGCGCAGGGGAGATGTGTCGACATAACGACCCGGTTCGGTCTACGTACGTACGTCCTCGACTACGTACGCGGCGTCGCGTTCGTACGGGAGGCGGGGCCGTCGGAGGGCGGGCGCGAGCCGGGGGCGCACTCCCATTCGGCGCTGCCGGTGAGGGCCGTCCTGGAGAGCGCGGCGGAGGCCGGCGGGCCGTTGCCGGAGCTGGTCGTGGGCGACCACGGCTGGGTCTGCGGTGCTGGTCAGCTGGGTATCGAGGCGATCGGGCTGGCCGACACCGACGATCCGGCGCTGTTCGTGGGGGAGGCCGAGGGACAGGTGGCCGTGGCCGTCCCGCTGGATGACGGGGTGCCCTCGGCGTACTACCGTCCCCTCACGCGCTATGTACTCAATCGAGCGTGTCTGTCACGGTAAACGGGCGATCGGGGCTCCTCTTCCCCACTCGCACCACCCGCCCCTAGGCTGATGCGTGAGCGTTCGACGACGAAGAGTCACCGGAGGGGAAGCCGGTGGGCGTCGCGGCGGAAGGTACAGGTGGGTCATGGCTGCTGGCGATCGGCCTCTCAACGAGGTCAAGTTCCTGACCGTGGCGGAAGTCGCCGCGGTGATGCGCGTATCGAAGATGACCGTGTACCGCTTGGTGCACAGCGGTCATCTGCCGGCGATCCGGGTGGGCCGGTCCTTCCGGGTCCCCGAGCAGGCGGTTCACGCGTACCTGAGGGAGTCGTACGTGGGGGTGGGGACCGCGTAGGGGGCGCGCGGCCGACCTGCGGCCGAACGGCCGGTGAGCCGCGTCCGGCCCTCGGATTACTCGTGTGGTGCCAAGGGCGGTAGGCTGACCCCTCGTAGGTCGTGTGGGCCCAGACGCCCCGCACCAGTGAGAAGAAGTGAGCGAGGGTAGTCGTGGGCTCTGTTATCAAGAAGCGGCGCAAGCGGATGGCCAAGAAGAAGCACCGCAAGCTGCTCAAGCGCACGCGCGTTCAGCGTCGCAACAAGAAGTAAGCGGCGGCCGCGCGAGCGGTTTCCCGTGCGTGGAAAGACGTGGCCCCTCACCGTCCTCGGTGAGGGGCCACGTCGTCATTGCGCCGAAATCCTCAGGCGCTACGGTGGCGCCTACGGGAAGACGGACGGAAGTTCGGACGGAAGGCGCTGATCTTGGGCAAGGTCGTGCTCGTCACCGGTGCCGCCCGGCATCTGGGGGGCCGTTTCGTGCGGCGGATCCAGCGGGACCCGGAGGTGGAGCGGGTGGTGGCCGTGGACGCGGTCGAGCCCGCGCATCCGCTGGGGGCCGCCGACTTCGTCCGGGCGGACATCCGCAGGCCGGCCATCGCCAAGGTGCTCGCGGAGCACGAGGTGGACACGGTGGTGCACCTCGACGTGACGGGGACGGCGCTGGGCGCCGGGGGCCGGACGGCGGTCAAGGAGACCAACGTCATCGGCACCATGCAGCTGCTCGGGGCCTGCCAGCAGTCGCCGCGGGTCGGCCGGCTCGTGGTGAAGTCCAGTACGACCGTGTACGGCTCCGCGCCCCGTGACCCGGCGGTCTTCACCGAGACGACGCCCGCGAAGTCGCTGCCGAGCGGGGGCTTCGCGAAGGACGCGGTCGAGGTCGAGGGGTACGTCCGGGGCTTCGCCCGGCGGCGGCCGGACGTGGCGGTGTGCGTGCTGCGGTTCGCGAACATCCTCGGGCCGCGGGTGCGGTCGCCGCTGACCGAGTACCTGTCGCTGCCGGTGCTGCCGACGGTCCTGGGGTACGACCCGCGACTGCAGTTCGTCCACGAGGACGACGTGATCGACGTGCTGCGGCTGGTGGCGCACGAGCCGCGCCGGGCGTCGCTGAACAGCGGGACCTTCAACGTGGCGGGCGACGGGGTGCTGCTGCTGTCCCAGTGCGCGCGGCGGCTCGGGCGGCCGACGGTGCCGGTGCTGCTGCCGGCGGTGACCTGGGTGGGTTCGGCGCTGCGCACGGTGGGGCTGACGGACTTCGCGCCCGAGCAGATCCGGCTCCTCACGCACGGGCGGGTCGTGTCGACCGTCCAGCTGCGGGAAGTGCTGGGTTTCCGGCCGCGGTACTCGACGGCGGAGACGTTCGCGGACTTCGCGGCGAGCCGGGGGCCGGGGCTGCTGCCGCCGGAGCGGCTCGCGGGGGTGGTCGACCGGCTGGCGGACCGGATCGCCCCGGGGGCGGTTCCTTCTCGTGACTCTTACGACGGTGCCTGAGGAGCGGCGACAGCGATGGCGGACGCCAAGGTGATTCCTTTCGACGACGACCGTTCGCGGGCCCGGCGGCGGCCCGGCCGGCCCGAGGAGCCGTCCGGGGCCGGGACGAGCGGTCCCGCGGCCGTACGGGCGCTGCCGGGGGCGCGGGAGGTGCCGGACGAGCCGGACGAGGCGCCCGCCGCCCCCGGGCCCGTGGCGGAGCCGGACGGGGAGGGGGCCGGGCGGGCCGGGTGGGAGCGGAAGCTCGCGGGCGGACTCGCGTTCCTGCGGCGGCGGGTCACGGGGGAGTACGAGGTCGACGAGTTCGGGTACGACGCCGAGCTGACCGACCAGGTGCTGATGTCGCTGCTGCGCCCGCTGTACGAGAAGTACTTCCGGGTGGAGGTGAAGGGCGTCGAGAACATCCCGGAGAAGGGCGGGGCGCTGATCGTCGCCAACCATTCCGGGACGCTGCCGCTGGACGGGCTGATGATGCAGGTGGCGGTGCACGACCACCATCCGGCGGGCCGGCATCTGCGGCTGCTCGCGGCGGACCTGGTCTTCGTGCTGCCGGTCGTCAACGAGCTGGCCAGGAAGGCGGGGCACACGCTCGCGTGCGCGGAGGACGCGGAGCGGCTGCTGAAGGCCGGGGAGGTCGTCGGCGTGATGCCGGAGGGCTTCAAGGGGATCGGGAAGCCGTTCTCGGAGCGGTACAAGCTCCAGCGGTTCGGCCGGGGCGGCTTCGTCTCGACGGCGCTGCGGGCGGGGGTGCCGATCGTGCCCTGCTCGATCGTGGGCGCCGAGGAGATCTACCCGATGATCGGGAACGCGAAGACGCTGGCGCGGCTGCTGGGTCTGCCGTACGTGCCGGTGACGCCGACCTTCCCCTGGCTGGGGCCGCTGGGGATGCTGCCGCTGCCGACGAAGTGGACGATCCAGTTCGGGGAGCCGATTCCGACGGACGGCTATCCGCCGGAGGCGGCGGAGGACCCGATGCTGATGTTCAACCTGACCGACCAGGTCCGTGAGCAGATCCAGCACACGCTGTACAAGCTGTTGGTGCAGCGGCGGTCGGTGTTCTTCTGAGCTGTTTGTGGGAGATGGAGAAGGGGCGCCCCCCGTCCGTGGGGGCGCCCCTTCTTCTTGTCAGCGAGCGTCCTCGCTGTCGATGCCGAGGCCTGGAAGGAGGCCCGGCAGGAGTGGCGGGATGGTGACGTCGGGGGGTGTGGGGGTCGCCTGCTGTTCCTCGGGGGCGGTGGTGCCCGTCGGGGACGGCAGGAGGCCGCCGGTGTTGCCGCCGAGGAGTCCGTCGTCCTCGGGGGCGGTGGTGCCGGTCTCGGCGCCCGGGCTCGGGGTGGTGCCGGTGCCGGTGGTGCCGCCGGTGCCCGCGTCCTGGGTGGTGCCGGTGGGGCGGGGGGTGGTGGCGGAGTGGCCGCCCTGGGACGGGGTGCCCTGGGTGGTCGTGGGCTGCCTGGTGGCCGTGTCCGGCTGGTCCTGCCGGGCGGTGGGGCTGCTGCTGGAGCCGGGGTCGGCCGCGCCCTTTTCGAGGGCGCGGGGCAGCATCGACTGGAGCGGCTCGACTTCCTGGTCTATGGCGGCGAAGACGCCGCTGACCTCTTCGCCGACGTCCGTGAGCTGGACGGGGAGCCGGTCGCGCAGACCGTTCCAGGTGTCGCGGTGCGCCTGGGCGAAGGAGTTCAGCCGGGCCATGGGGGCGAGCTCGCCGTCCCGGTCGTAGGCCTGGCGGAGCAGCCGGTGGCCTTGCTCGGCGTCGTGCTTCATGCCGCCGAGGGCGCGCCGGATCTCGCTGAGGGACTCGTGGTCGAGGTCGCCGGAGCGGGCGCGCTCCATGAGCCGGCGGGCCTCGCTGAGCCGGGTGGACGCCTGGTCGAGGTAGATGCCCCCGCGGTCGGCGTCGTCGTCGGCCATGCCCAGCTTGAGGTCTTCCATGCCGCGCTTGAGCCCGTAGAGCGAGTCACCGGGGAGGGCGTCGGAGCTGGCGGCGGCGACGCCGCCGAAGGCCCCGGCCGCCACCCCGACCGTGAGGCCGCCGGCGGCGAGCCCCTTGGTCCAGCGGGTGCGCGGACGGAGCTTGCGCAGGGGGGATGCCCGGTGGGCACCCCTGGTGCTCCGCTGTTCCGGGACGGTAGGGCCCGCGGCGGCCGTCCCCTGGGCGAACATCGCCTCCATGGCGGCGACGAGCTGGGCTCGCTGCACCACCTTGACCTCGGGGTCGAGTTCCGGTTTCGGCAGGTCGCCGAGTCCGCTCGCCAAGGCCAACAGCCGTCCCTGGTCGCCCGTGTCGGCCGGGGCGTCGGACCGGTCGGCCGCCTCGCCCTCGGGCGCCCGGTCCTCCAGGGCCTGGGCGAAGGCGTTCGCCCGCCGGTGCACGTTCGCGATCACTGGCGGCACCTCCTCTCGTCATGACGGTCGACTCCCCAGGGGGTCCGGAAGGTTGCCCGCCTTGAGCGGATCCACACGAACGAGTGAGTATCCGCGGGCAGGGCGTGACCACAGGGAGCCTGCATTTCGCACAACGAGCGGCGCGGCACTTGGGTTACGCGCGAAAGATGATCGGACCAGTGCGTCATCGATGCGTCACCAACTGTGATGTGGGACGGGCAGTGGTGGCGTGGGGGGAGGGGTGCGGTGAGGGGAGACAAGTGACTCTGAGAGGGGAGGGGGACGGGAGGAGGGGGAGGGGGAGAGGGGTGGCGGCGGTCGGCGGCCCGGGGGACGGTGAGCCGGCCCGGTCAGCGGGCGTCTTCGGGCAGCAGGCGGGCCAGGGTGCGGACGGCCCGGTACTGGAGGGTCTTGATGGCGCCCTCGTTCTTCCCCATGACCCGCGCGGTCTCGGCGACCGAGAGGCCCTGGAGGAAGCGGAGGGTGACGCACTCCTGCTGCTGGGGGTTGAGGCGGCGGACGGCGTCGAGGAGCGCGGCGTTGGAGAGGGACTCGAGGACGGAGTCCTCCGGGCTGCGCTCGACCTCGTTGGCGTCGAGCATCTCGCCGGTGGTGACCTCCAGCCGGAAGCGGCTGGACTTGAAGTGGTCGGCCACGAGGTTGCGGGCGATGGTGACGAGCCAGGCGCCGAAGTCGCGGCCCTGCCAGGTGAAGGTGGAGATCCGGCGCAGGGCGCGCAGGAAGGTCTCACTGGTGAGGTCCTCCGCCGTCGCCTTCCCGCCGACGCGGTAGTAGATGTAGCGGTAGACGGTGTCGCTGTACTGGTCGTACAGCCGGCCGAAGGCCTCGGCCTCGCCCGCCTGGGCGCGCTCGACCAGATCCATCATCCGGGCGCTGTCGCTGTCGGCGGTGGGGCGTCGGGCGGCGGTCGAGTTGCCGGCGCCGCCGCGCGCGCCCCGTCTGCCGACGGCGGCACCGCCGTCGGCCAGGGCATAGCAAGGGCCGGCCGGAGCCGGTGCGGCGAAGGCGAAGGCGGGCGCAGGACCGACGTACGCGGTGGGGACGAAGCCACGCAAGTGGTCGAGGACCGTTGCGCGCAGCGTAGCCAGGCCCGAGGCGTCAACCCCGACGTGTGGGTACACGGGACTCCCAGAGGCAGAGCTTCCATCACGTGCAGTGCGGAGCCGTTCACTCGTCGTGGCGACGGGAGGGTTCCGCTGTGCGTCTGAGGAGAATAACGCTTCGTACAGGCAGCGCTACACCCAGTTGCTCAAATCACCGATTACGTCGGTTCTGTTACTGCTTGCAATCAGATCAAGTCGCACTTCGTGATCGGTTATTGATCGAATGACTTCCGAGTGTGATTGCGTCGGCGTTGCGTTGTGCTCATGTGCGGTAGGGGGGAGTGAGCGCCGCCGCTCCTGGGTAAGGGCGCGGGAATGCCTGGGAGTCGGGGTGTGCGGACGCTGTTCGACCACGGACGGGTGAGCCCCGCTGGTCCGTGGTTGTCGCAGATGATCGCAGCCGAAACGTATCGCCACGGGGGTGGCGCTCCGTGAGCGGCGGGGAGTTCGCGTACGGGCGTGTCGGCCGCGGTCAGCGGCGGCGGCGGTGCAGGGCGACCGCGGCGGCGGTGCCGCCGGCGACGGCGCCGAGGCCCGCGGCGGCGGGGATGCCGATCTTGGCGGCCTTGCGGCCGGTCCGGTAGTCGCGCAGCCGCCACTCGAGGTTCCGGGCGTGCCGGCGCAGCTTGGTGTCGGGGTTGATCGCGTACGGGTGGCCGACGAGCGAGAGCATCGGGATGTCGTTGTGCGAGTCGCTGTACGCGGCGCAGCGGGCGAGGTCCAGGCCCTCGGCGGCGGCCAGGGCGCGTACCGCCTCGGCCTTGGCCGGGCCGTGCAGGAGCTCGCCGACCAGTCGGCCGGTGTAGACGCCGTCGACGGACTCGGCGACGGTGCCGAGGGCGCCGGTGAGGCCGAGGCGGCGGGCGATGATCGTGGCCGTCTCGACCGGGGCGGCCGTCACCAGCCAGACCTTCTGGCCCGCGTCGAGGTGGGCCTGGGCCAGGGCGCGGGTGCCCGGCCAGATCCGGTCGGCCATGTACTCGTCGTAGATCTCCTCGCCGATCGACATCAGTTCGGAGACGCGGTGGCCCTTGACGATGGAGAGCGCGCTGTCGCGGGCCTCCTGCATGTGGGCGGGGTCCTCGACGCCGGCCAGCCGGAACCAGACCTGGGCCCAGGCGAAGCGGGCGAGTTCGCGGCGCTGGAAGAACTTCCGCTTGTACAGGCCGCGGCCGAAGTGGAAGATCGCGGCGCCCTGCATCACGGTGTTGTCGAGGTCGAAGAAGGCGGCGGCCCGGACGTCGCCCACGACGGGGAACTCGGGCTCCGCGGGCACGGCTTCGGCGGCCTCGGCCGCTTCGAGGGCGGCGGCCTCCTCCTCGCGCTCGCGCTCCAGCTGGAGCGAGGTCTTGCGGGCCGCCTCGGCGGCGGCCTCGCCTGCGAGGACGCTGCGCGCGGTGGCGGAGCGCCTACGGGGGGTGAGCCATCCCAGAGCGGCCATGTCTGGAGCATAGCCAGTCTGTTCGGTCCTTCCCGACTCGTGACGACGCCGTCGTGTGAACAGTGCGGGTCCCCGCCGTGACCGGGCGGGACAATGGACGGCATGTTCGGACGTACCAAGAAGAAGGACGCGGCCAAGGACCCGGCCGCGCGGACCGTGACGCTGATCGGGAAGCCGGGGTGCCACCTCTGCGACGACGCCCGGGCGGTGGTGGAGGCCGTCTGCGCCGAGACCGGGGCGCGCTGGGAGGAGCGGGACATCCTCCAGGACGAGGCGCTGTACAAGGAGTACTGGGAGCAGATTCCCGTCGTCCTGGTCGACGGGGAGCAGCACACCTTCTGGCGGGTGGACGCCGATCGGCTCCGGCGCGAACTGGGCGCCTGACCGAAAGCCGGTTACCATCGTGGACGTTTTGTTGCCATTCGGGGGCCGCGTCGTGAGGAGAGTGTGCGGCTTTGCCCCCTTCGGGATCTCGACGTGTCGCACCGTGTGACGGTTCCGTACCGTCGATAACCGGTCGCGTGACCCCGGTCACTTTGGGCAGACAAAACGGACACCATCTTTGTGCACGCGTTCACAAAGACATAGCCTGCATTCGACGGGGCGGTCCTGGGACATATGGCCGCCTGCAGCCCCGCTCATCCCGCAGGAGCACCGTGGCAACTGGCCGAACTCACCGACCGGCGACCCGTAGCCGAGGAATTCCCGAGGCCACCGTCGCCCGCCTTCCGCTGTATCTGCGCGCCCTGACCGCGCTCTCGGAACGCTCCGTACCCACGGTCTCCTCGGAGGAGCTCGCGGCCGCGGCCGGCGTCAACTCCGCGAAGCTGCGCAAGGACTTCAGCTACCTCGGCTCGTACGGCACCCGCGGTGTCGGCTACGACGTCGAGTACCTCGTCTACCAGATCTCCCGCGAGCTCGGCCTGACCCAGGACTGGCCGGTCGTGATCGTCGGCATCGGCAACCTCGGCGCCGCGCTCGCCGGTTACGGCGGCTTCGCCTCCCGGGGCTTCCGCGTCGCCGCGCTGATCGACGCCGACCCCGCCATGACCGGCAGGCCGGTCGCCGGGATCCCCGTCCAGCACAGCGACGACCTGGAGAAGATCATCGCCGAGGACGGCGTCTCGATCGGCGTCATCGCGACCCCGGCCGGCGTCGCGCAGGCGGTCTGCGACCGGCTCGTCGCCGCCGGCGTCACCTCCATCCTCAACTTCGCCCCGACCGTGCTCTCCGTGCCCGACGGCGTCGACGTGCGCAAGGTGGACCTCTCCATCGAGCTGCAGATCCTCGCCTTCCACGAGCAGCGCAAGGCCGGCGAGGAGCCGGGCGAGGAGACCGCCCCGGCCGCCGCCCCCGCGGCGCCGCCCGCCGCGCGCACCGCCACCGACCGCGCCCGCGCCGGCGTCGAGGGCGGCCGCAAGGGACCTGACGGGGACGCCCCCGCGGTGATGCCGGCATGAGCCTCCTCGTCGTCGGGCTGAGCCACCGCAGCGCCCCCGTCTCCATCCTGGAGAGGGCCTCGCTGCCGACGGACACCCGGACCAAGCTCCTCCAGGACACCCTCGCCGCCGAACCGGCCGCCGAGGCCACCGTCCTCGCCACCTGCAACCGCATCGAGCTCTACGCCGACGTGGACAAGTTCCACGCCGGCGTCGCCGAGCTGTCCACGCTGCTCGCCCAGCACAGCGGCGTCGGCCTGGACGAGCTCACCCCCTACCTCTACGTGCACTACGAGGACCGGGCCGTCCACCACCTCTTCTCGGTGGCCTGCGGCCTTGACTCCATGGTCGTCGGCGAGGGCCAGATCCTCGGCCAGATCAAGGACGCCCTCGCCCTCGGCCAGGACCTGCACACCGCGGGCCGGCTCCTCAACGACCTCTTCCAGCAGGCCCTGCGGGTCGGCAAGCGCGCCCACAGCGAGACCGGCATCGACCGGGCCGGGCAGTCGCTCGTCACCTTCGGTCTGGAGCAGCTCTCCCAGGCCGCCGACGTCGACAGCTGGGCCCGCGGCAAGAAGGCCCTGGTCATCGGCGCCGGCTCCATGTCCTCGCTGGCCGCCGCGACCCTCGCCCGCGCCGGGGTCGCCGAGATCGTCATCGCCAACCGCACCCTCGCCCGCGCCGAGCGGCTCGCCGAGATCCTCCGCGAGCCCGGGGGCACGGGCGTGGCCGCGCGCGCGGCCGAGATGGTTGCCGTCGGCGACGAACTGGGCCGGGCGGACATCGTCGTCTCCTGCACCGGCGCCACCGGACTCGTCCTCGCCGGCGACGCGATCGAGGCCGCCGCCGAGGGCCGCGACGGGACCCTGTACCTGCTCGACCTCGCCATGCCCCGCGACATCGACGCCGCCGCCCACCGCATCCCCGGTGTCCGGCTCGTCGACATCGAGTCGCTCGCCGACGCCTCCGCCGACGCGCCCATGGCCAACGACGTGGACCAGGTCCGCGGCATCGTCTCCGACGAGGTCGCCGCCTTCGGCGCCGCCCAGCGCGCCGCCCACATCACCCCGACCGTGGTCGCCCTGCGCACCATGGCCGCCGACGTGGTGGCCAGCGAGGTCGCCCGCCTGGAAGGCCGCCTCCCCGGCCTCGACGACAAGCAGCGCGCCGAGATCACCCAGACCGTGCGCCGCGTCGTCGACAAGCTCCTGCACGCGCCGACCGTGCGGGTCAAGCAGCTCGCCAGCGAGCCCGGCGGCGCCGGGTACGCGGACGCGCTGCGGACACTCTTCGACCTCGACCCGCAGACGGTGGCTTCCGTCTCCCGGGCCGACCTGAATGACGCCGACGTCAAGAACCGAGGGCGAGTATGACCGAGAGGGCACTGAGGCTCGGGACCAGGCGCAGCAAGCTCGCCATGGCCCAGTCCGGGCACGTGGCCGACGCGGTCCGGCAGCTGACCGGCCGGCCCGTCGAGCTCGTGGAGATCACCACGTACGGGGACACCTCCCGTGAGCACCTCGCGCAGATCGGCGGCACCGGCGTCTTCGTCGCGGCCCTGCGCGACGCGCTGCTGGACGGCGAGGTCGACTTCGCCGTCCACTCCCTGAAGGACCTGCCGACCGCCCAGCACCCCGAGCTGGTGCTGGCAGCGATCCCGAAGCGCGAGGACCCGCGCGACGTCCTGATCGCCGGCGAGGGCCTCTCCCTCGCCCGGCTCCCCCGGGGCGCCCGCGTCGGCACCGGCTCGCCGCGCCGGATGGCCCAGCTGCACGCGTACGCCCGCAGCCACGGCCTCGACCTGACCTGCGTCCCGATCCGGGGCAACGTCGACACCCGCGTCGGCTACGTCCGCAAGGGCGAGCTCGACGCCGTCGTCCTCGCCGCGGCCGGACTCAACCGCATCGGCGGCACCGAGGAGCTCCTCGGCGGCCTGTCGGCCGAGCACCTGCCGGTCGACTCCGTGCTGCCCGCCCCCGGCCAGGGAGCCCTGGCCGTCGAATGCCCGGCGTCGAACTCCGACCTCGTCGCCGCGCTCGCCGCCCTCGACGACCCGCGCACGCGGGCCGCCGTGACCGCCGAGCGATCCCTGCTCGCCGCCCTGGAGGCCGGCTGCAGCGCACCCGTGGGAGCGCTCGCCGACATCCTCGCCGACGGCCCCGGTCACGGGCAGGTTGTCACCGAAATGCGCCTGCGCGGCGTCGTCGGCACCACCGACGGCTCGACGCTGGTGCAGCTGTCCACCACCGGTCCCGTACCCACCTCGCACGACGAGGCGGCGGCGCTCGGACGCGAACTCGCGGCCGAGATGCTCGCCAAGGGTGCGGCCGGTCTTATGGGGGAGCGAGCACTTTGAACCCCGCCAGCCCGACCACCAGCCCCGTGTCCCCCGTCTTCGCGGGCCACGGCCACGTCACCTTCCTCGGCGCAGGACCGGGCGACCCCGGACTCCTGACCCTCCGGGCCGTCGAGGCCCTCGCCGGAGCGGACGTCCTGATCGCCGAGCCGGAGGTCCTCGAGGTCGTCCGCGGCCATGCGCGCGCGGACGTGAGCACGCCTGAGCTGACGGTTGTTGACGAGGCGTCAACAACCGCCGGTGTCCCCGTGTTGAGGGATGCGGCCAATCTTGTCATGGAGGCCGCGCGCGGCGGCAGGCGGGTCGTCCGTGCGGTGACCGGTGACCCCGGCCTCGACGGGAACGCGGGCGCCGAGATGCTCGCCTGCGCCGCCGAGGGCATCCCCTTCGAGGTCGTCCCCGGCGTCGCGAACGTGGTCGGCGTCCCCGCGTACGCCGGTGTGCCGCTCCGCGACGAGCAGGGCACCGACGTCCGCTTCGTCGACGCGCGGACCGCCGACGACCGGTGCTGGGCCGAGGTCGGCGCCTCCGACGGCACCGTCGTCGTCTCCACCTCGCTGGACGCGGTCGCCGCGGCCGCCGGCGAGCTGGTGGCCGCGGGCCGCAAGCCGGACACCCCGCTCACCGTGACCATCGCCGGCACGACCACGCGCCAGCGGACCTGGACGGCGACCCTCGGGACGATCGCGCAGGTCTTCAAGCAGGGCAAGGTGCTGCCCTCCCCCGAGGGCCACCGGCCGGTGATAGCCGTGGTCGGCGAGCGCAGTGCCCCGGCGCAGCGGGACCAGCTCTCGTGGTTCGAGTCCAAGCCGCTCTTCGGCTGGCGGGTGCTCGTGCCGCGCACCAAGGAGCAGGCCGCGTCGCTCTCCGACCAGCTGCGCTCGTACGGTGCCGTGCCGCACGAGGTGCCGACGATCGCCGTCGAGCCGCCGCGGACCCCGCAGCAGATGGAGCGGGCCGTGAAGGGGCTCGTCACCGGGCGGTACGAGTGGATCGCCTTCACCTCCGTCAACGCGGTCAAGGCCGTGCGGGAGAAGTTCGAGGAGTACGGGCTCGACGCCCGCGCCTTCGCCGGGATCAAGGTCGCGGCGGTGGGCGAGCAGACGGCCGCGGCCCTGGTCGACTTCGGCGTGAAGCCCGACCTCGTGCCGAGCGGCGAGCAGTCCGCGGCGGGTCTCCTGGAGGACTGGCCGCCGTACGACCCGGTCTTCGACCCGATCGACCGCGTCTTCCTGCCGCGGGCCGACATCGCGACCGAGACGCTGGTCGCCGGGCTCATCGAGCTCGGGTGGGAGGTCGACGACGTCACCGCCTACCGGACCGTGCGGGCGTCGCCGCCGCCGGCGGACACGCGCGAGGCGATCAAGGGCGGCGGCTTCGACGCCGTGCTGTTCACGTCGTCGTCGACCGTGCGGAACCTCGTCGGCATCGCCGGCAAGCCGCACAACGTGACCGTCATCGCCTGCATCGGGCCGGCGACGGCCAAGACGGCGGAGGAGCACGGACTGCGGGTCGACGTGCTGTCCCCCGAGCCGTCCGTCCACAAGCTGGCGGAGGCGCTGGCGGAGTTCGGCATCCGGCGGCGCGAGGCGGCGCTGGAGGCCGGCGACCCGGTGACGCGGCCGAGCGAGCGGCGCCCGGGCGCGCGGAGGCGGCGCACTACGTAATGCGCGGGTGAGTGTGGGTGCGGGTCCCCGTTCCGGCGGGGGCCCGCGCCTTTTTGCGTCGCGGGCGCCGCGCACGGGGGCGGCGGGGACGGTGGACACGGTGTCGGTAAGTGGGGGCGGGGGGCGGGCGTAGCCTCGCACGTATGAACTCGTATGGAAGCTTTCCGGGGGCGCGGCCGCGGCGGCTGCGGACGACGCCCGCCATGCGCCGGATGGTGGCCGAGACCCGTCTCTCCCCGGCCGACCTGATCCTGCCCGCGTTCGTCCGCGAGGGCGTGAGCGAGCCCGTTCCGATCGGCGCCATGCCCGGCGTCGTCCAGCACACGCGGGACACCCTGCGCCGCGCCGCCGCGGAGGCCGTGGAGGCGGGCGTCTCCGGGATCATGCTCTTCGGCGTGCCGGAGGACGCGAAGAAGGACGGGCTCGGCACGGCCGGGACCGACCCGGACGGGATCCTCCAGGTCGCCATCCGTGACGTGCGGGCCGAAGTCGGCGACGAGCTCATCGTCATGTCGGACCTGTGCCTCGACGAGTTCACCGACCACGGCCACTGCGGCGTCCTCGACGAGGACGGCCGGGTCGACAACGACGCCACCCTGGAGCGCTACGCCGAGATGGCGCAGGTCCAGGCCGACGCCGGCGTCCACGTCGTCGGCCCCTCCGGGATGATGGACGGCCAGGTCGGTGTCATCCGGGACGCGCTGGACACCATCGGCAAGGAGGACGTGTCGATCCTCGCGTACACGGCGAAGTACTCCTCCGCCTTCTACGGCCCCTTCCGCGAGGCCGTCGGTTCCTCGCTCAAGGGCGACCGCAAGACCTACCAGCAGGACCCCGCCAACCTCCGCGAGTCGATGCGCGAGCTGGCGCTCGACCTGGAGGAGGGCGCGGACATGGTGATGGTGAAGCCGGCCGGCCCGTACCTGGACGTGCTCGCGAAGGTCGCCGCGGCCGTGGACGTACCCGTGGCCGCGTACCAGATCAGCGGTGAGTACGCGATGGTCGAGGCCGCCGCGGAGAAGGGCTGGATCGACCGCGAGAAGGCGATCCTGGAGACCCTCACCGGCATCCGCCGCGCCGGCGGCCGGATGATCCTCACCTACTGGGCCACCGAGGCCGCGCGGATGCTCTCCGCCGGGGCCCGCTAGCCGCGGCTCGGTCCCACCGGAAGTTCCACGCCGGCGCGCCCACCAGCGCCTCGTGGGCGTAGGCGCGCGGGGTGCCGTGGTCGCCCTGGGCGACGGTGTCCGGGCAGAAGGCGAAGTGCTCCGCCGTCACCGCCTCGGCCTCCTCCGCCGTCCGGGGCGGGGCGGCCGCCGAGACCACCAGCCGGTCGGAGGTGAGGGCGACGACCCGGGCGCCGAAACGATCCTCCCAGGAGCGCAGGAGCGCAGGAGCGCGGGAGCGCGGGAGCGCGGGAGCGCGGGAGCGCGGGAGCGCGGGAGCGCGGGAGCGCGGGAGCGCGGGAGC
>NZ_BMTV01000025.1:17730-129237 GCF_014649855.1 Streptomyces roseolus
AGGAGCGCAGGAGCGCGGGAGCGCGAGGGCGCGGGACGGCGGACAGCCGGGCCACGTCGCTCTCGTGGTTCAGCGGCCCCGTCCAGCCGATGACCGCCGGTATGTCGGCGCTGCGCCGCGCCCGGACGAGGGCCGGGCGGGCCTCCGCCGGCCAGGAGTGCGGCGCGGTCAGCGCCTCGGCGAGGCCCGCCGCCCGGCCGGGGTCCGTGCGCGGCGGCAGCGCCGGGCCCAGACCCGGCCGGCCGCGGAGGGGGCCAGCGTCTCCGCGTGTCCGGGCCGCTCGCCGAAGAGCTCCTCGACGGCGGCGGTCACCCGGGGGTCCCGCTCCTCCTCGGGCACCCCGGAGGCCCGGTGGTCCTCCCAGAACCCGGCGAGCACGGCCTCGGCGTCGTGTTCCGCCGGGTCGCTCATCAGCTCCGGCTCCAGCTCCCGGTCCTCCGGGCCGCGCTCCCCGCCCAGCGGTACCGGCAGCAGGCCGGCCGCGCGGGCCGCCGGGCGCAGGGCCGACCAGGCGCCGGCGCCGGGGCCGTGTCCCGACCGGAGGTACGGGTCGCCTGCCGGGCGGTGAGGGTGCCGGGCGGCAGATCGAGGCCGAGGGAACGCCCGGACGGGTCGGGCGCGAGCCGGGGCAACGGGTTCGGGATCATCGCCGTGACCGAAACGGAGGGGCGGCGCCGACGACGCCCCGTGCGTCCCGGGCGGGTGGGCGAGCCGTTGCCGGGATGAGTGGTTGTCGGGGTGAGTGGTTGCCGGGGCGAGTGGTGCCCGGACGAGGAGGGCCGGGGTGGGCGGTGCGCCGGCGGGCGGTGCCGGGGTGGGCGGTGCGCCGGCGGGCGGTGCCCGGGCGAGTGGTGGGGGCGCGCGGTACGGCGCACCCTGGAGAGGTACCCGACAGGTACCTCCCCGGAGGTGGTCCTCATGATGCACACGCTCGTCGGATGGCACGTCGACATGGAGTTCAAGGAGGAGGGCGACCGGACGAGGGCGGCGGCCATGGTCCGTCTCTCGGACGGCACCGAGTTCCGGGCCCACGGCACCGCCCACCGGCATCCCTCCGATCCCGACCAGCTCAGGGTCGGCGAGGAGATCGCGGGCGCCCGGGCCCTGATGGACCTCGCCTCGCAGCTCCTCCAGAAGGCGCACGCGGAGATCGACGAGGCGTCCGGGCGGACGTCGCACCCGATCAACCGGTAGTACCCGACCCGAGGGCGGTCAGTACTGGAGGGCGTCCTCCAGGTCCTGCTGCCAGTAGGAGACGGCGGCGCCGTCGTCCACGTACGTGCCCTCCGGGGCCTTCAGCGTCACCATGCTGTCCGCGGTCAGGCTGACCTTGATCGTGCGGACGGTCGTGCCGTGCGTGTCCTCGCCCGGCTCCCCGGTGAGGATCAGGGAGGCGTAGGCCGAGGCCCCGGGGGCCAGGCTCACCACGGCCTGCGGCTTGCTGTCCTCCACGATCGCGATCGGCGCCTGGCTGTGCTCGAAGCCGACCAGGGGCGCGTTCAGGGCGTGGCAGGTGCGGTCTCCGGTGTTCGTGATCGTGAGGGCGAGGTGGTTGATCGGCCGGCTCACCTTGCTCGCCACGACCTTCACGTCGGCGGCGGTGCAGGGGCGGAGGGACGGGTTCCCGTCCGCGCCCTCAGGGGCCTCGGCGACGGGCTTCGGCTTGGACGTGGACGTGGACGTCGGCTTGGGCGCGGACTCGGTGGGCGGTGCCGTGGTCTTCTGCGGGGCCGTCGCCGGCTGCCCGGCCGTGGGTGCGGTGCTCGCCGTGGGAGCCGCCGAGGTCGGGGCGGGCTTCGCGGGAGCCGATGCCGCCGCGTCCTGGCCGGTCGACTGGCAGGCGGTGAGGGCGAGGGCCGCGATGAGCGCGGCAGCGGGCAGGGTGAGGGTACGGATGGATGTGCGCATGGTGGTTCCCCCGTGTGCGGATGGGCGGTTCGGTCGGTGGGTCGGTCGCTCAGCGGCCGTCGAGCAGGGCGATCACGATCGCGGTGCAGATGATCAGCACCGTCACTGCCAGGGCGTCGGCGACGCGGCTGTTCGGCATGGCTCCATGCTGCGAGCCGGTGTGACCCGATGTCGATCGACGCGGGACAATGAGGGACGCTGGAACGCTTCCACCCCCTCTGACCTGGGGAGACATACGTCGCCCGGAACGCGTTCCTGGGACGCCGACCAGAGACGGGGGAGCGACGCATGGACACGGGGGACCGGCTCGCCGGGCTGCTGCGAGGGCTGAAGGAGCGGTCGGGGCTGAGCTACGGAGCACTCGCCAAGCGGCTCCACGTCAGCACCTCCACCCTCCACCGGTACTGCAACGGCGACGCCGTCCCGACCGACTTCGCCCCCGTGGACCGGCTCGGCCGGCTGTGCGGGGCCACCCGGGACGAGCTCGTCGAGCTCCATCGCGCGTGGATCGTCGCCGACGCGTACCGGGGACGGAGCGGAGAGGCGGCGGCACCCACCCCGCCCTCGGAACCTGCCGCGCCCTTGGAACCTGCCGCGCCTTCCGAACCGGCTGCGCCCTCGGAACCGGCCGAGTCTGTCGTACCCGCTGCGCCCGCTGTGCCTGTCGCGCCCGCTGCGCCCGCCGCGTCCTCCGCGTCCTCCGACTCCTCCGCGTCCTCCGGTGCCGACGAGGCGGAGGTCGTGGTCGTGGGCGCTTCCCCGAAGCCGCCGTCCCGGGCGCGGTTCACGGGGGCGCTGGCCGCCGTCGCCGTCGTGGCCCTCGTCGTGCCGGGGACGTATCTGGTGGTGCGGGACGGGGAGAAGGAGCCGCGCGGGGGAGCCGCCGCGCCGCCGGTGCCGGCCCCGCTCAACGCCGGCATCAGCTCGTACAACTGGGCCGAACCCTGCGGGCAGTACTACGTCCTCGACCAGAAGCCGCAGCACGTGCCGCCGCCGCCCCCGCCGCAGGACACCCGCCCGTGGGCCCGCGCGCTCGGCGGCGTCGACGGCGGGCACATGCAGCTCCAGGTCACCGTCACCGGCCGCACCCAGGAGCCCGTCGTGCTGTCGCGGCTCAGCGTCCGGGTCGTCGAGCGGGACCGGCCGCCGGGCGGGACGGCGTACTCCATGGGCGACGGCTGCGGCAGCGGGATCACCCCGCAGACCTTCGACGTCGACCTCGACGCCTCCCGGCCGTACGTGAAGCCGGTCGCCGGACAGGACGGCGACCGGGTCGTGCCGGCGAAGGACTTCCCGTACAAGGTCGCCACCGGGGACCCGCAGGTGCTGAACCTCGACGTCCACACCGAGGAGCACGCCGTCGCCTGGTACCTGGAGCTGGAGTGGAGCACCGGGGACCGGAAGGGGACCGTACGGATCGACGACGGCGGGGAGCCGTTCCGTACGCAGGCCATCAAGGGCCGTACGGTCTACGGCTACTGGCCCGACAAGGGCGAGTGGGTCGCTCAGGAGTGACCCACCCGCCCCGGGAGCGTCAGAGGCGCTCGGGCGTCCGGATGCCCAGCAGGGCCATGCCCTGGTGGAGCGTGCGGGCGGTCAGGTCGCACAGGAAGAGACGGTTCTTGACCTGCTCCGGGGTGTCCGCCTTGAGGACGGGGCACTCCGAGTAGAACGTCGTGTACAGCGAGGCCAGCTGGTACAGGTACGCGGCCAGCTTGTGCGGTGCGTACTCCGTTGCGGTCTCGGCGATCGTCTCGCCGAAGCCGTCGAGGTGGAGGCCGAGGGCCCGCTCGGACGGCGCCAGCTCCAGCTCGGGGCGGGCGGCCGGCTTGGCGTCCCCGGCCTTCCGCAGGATCGACTGGATACGGGCGTACGCGTACTGGAGGTACACGGACGTGTCGCCGTTGAGCGAGACCATCTGGTCGAGGTCGAACTTGTAGTCGCGGGCCGCCGAGGTCGACAGGTCCGCGTACTTCACCGCGCCGATGCCCACCTGGGCGCCCCGCTCGGCGATCTCCTCCTCCGTGAGGTCCTGGGCCTTCTCGCGGACCACGGCCGAGGCCCGGTCGATCGCCTCGTCCAGCAGGTCCACCAGCCGGACCGTCTCGCCCTCACGGGTCTTGAAGGGCTTGCCGTCCTTGCCGAGGACCGTGCCGAAGGCCAGCTGGACGGCCTTCACCTCGTCGTTCAGCCAGCCGGCCCGGCGGGCGGTCTCGAAGACCATCTTGAAGTGCAGGGACTGGCGGGCGTCGACCACGTACAGCAGCGAGGTCGCCTTCAGGTTCTGCACCCGGTCGCGGATGGCGGACAGGTCCGTCGCCGCGTAGCCGAAGCCGCCGTCGGACTTCTGGACGATCAGCGGGACCGGGCTGCCGTCCGGGCCCTTGATGTCGTCGAAGAAGACGCACAGCGCACCCTCGGAGCGGACCGCGACGCCCGACTCCTCAAGGATCCGGCAGGTCTCCTGGAGCATGTCGTTGTACCCGGACTCGCCGACGATGTCGGGGTCCCGGACGTCCATGTCGAGCTTCTCGAAGACCGAGTAGAAGTAGATCTTCGACTCGTCGACGAACCGCTGCCACAGGGCGAGGGTCTCCTCGTCACCGGCCTGGAGGTCCACCACGCGGGCGCGCGCCCGCGTCTTGAACTCCTCGTCCGCGTCGAAGAGCGCGCGGGACGCCTTGTACAGCCGGTTCAGGTTCGACATGGCCTCCTCGCCGGAGACCTCCGCGCCCTCGTCCTTGTGGTCCAGCTCGTGCGGGTGCTCGATCAGGTACTGGATGAGCATGCCGAACTGGGTGCCCCAGTCGCCGATGTGGTGCCGGCGGACCACGGTCTCGCCCGTGAACTCCAGGATCTCGACCATCGCCGCGCCGATCACCGCGGACCGGAGGTGACCGACGTGCATCTCCTTCGCCACGTTCGGCTGGGCGTAGTCGATGACCGTCGTGCCCGCCGCCTCGTTCAGCGGCACGCCGAGGCGCGCGTCGGCGGCGCGGGCCGCGAGGGTCTCCACGATCGCCGCGTCCGAGACGGTGATGTTGAGGAAGCCGGGGCCGGAGACCTCGATCTCCTTCAGCACGTCGTTCGCGGGGATCGACTCGACGACCTTCGTCGCCAGCTCACGCGGATTGCCCTTGAGCTGCTTGGCCAGCGCCAGGATGCCGTTGGCCTGGAAGTCGGCCCGGTCGCTTCGTCGCAGCAGCGGGTCGGCGGAACCGGCCTCCGGCAGGGCTGCCGAGAGGCCTTCCGCGAGGCGCTGCTGCACGGTCGAAGCGAGGGAAGGGACCGAGGCCATGAGCTTCCGTTCCTGTTGTGTCGGGTCCGGGTGTCCCGGTGGTCTATTTCGCTTGTCAAGTGTCCCATGGGCGGGCAACGTGTTTTTCCCGCCCGCCCCCGTCTGTGGACAACCCGCCCGAGCGGGATCCCGCCTGTGGACAACCTCGGGGCGGCCGGTTCCGTCTGGGACAATGACAGGCGTAGGGCCTTGAAGGCTCCCAGGCATTCCCGCAAGGATTCCGGAAAGAAGGACGTACCGACCGTGGCTCAGAGCAGCACCGAGACCGACTGGGTCTCCCGTTTCGCGGACGAGGTCATCACCGAGTCGGAGCGACGTGCGCCTGGCAAACCGGTCGTCGTCGCCTCCGGCCTCTCCCCCTCCGGCCCGATCCACCTCGGCAACCTCCGCGAGGTCATGACCCCGCACCTGGTCGCCGACGAGATCCGCCGCCGCGGGTACACCGTCCGCCACCTCATCTCGTGGGACGACTACGACCGCTACCGCAAGGTGCCGAACGGCGTCGAGGGCATCGACGAGTCCTGGGCCGAGCACATCGGCAAGCCCCTGACGTCCGTCCCCGCCCCCGCCGGCTCGCCCCACGCCAACTGGGCCGAGCACTTCAAGGCCGCCATGGTCGAGGCCCTGGCCGAGCTCGGCGTCGAGTACGACCCGATCAGCCAGACCGAGCAGTACACCTCCGGCGTCTACCGCGAGCAGATCCTGCACGCCATGCGCCGCCGCGGCGACATCGACGCCATCCTCGACCAGTACCGGACGAAGAAGGCGCCGAAGAAGCAGTCCCAGAAGCCGGTCGACGAGGCCGAGCTGGAGGCCGCCGAGGGCTCCGGCGCGGCCGGCGAGGACGACGGCTCCGGCGGTGGCGCCGGGTACTTCCCGTACAAGCCCTACTGCGGGCAGTGCGAGAAGGACTTCACCACCGTCACCGCCTACGACGACGACACCACCGAGCTGAGCTACACCTGCTCCGCCTGCGGCTTCGCCGAGACCGTCAAGCTCAGCGAGTTCAACCGCGGCAAGCTGGTGTGGAAGGTCGACTGGCCCATGCGCTGGGCCTACGAGGGCGTCATCTTCGAGCCCTCCGGCGTCGACCACTCCTCGCCCGGGTCCTCCTTCCAGGTCGGCGGCCAGATCGTCACCCTCTTCGACGGCGTCCAGCCCATCGGACCCATGTACGCCTTCGTCGGCATCAGCGGCATGGCCAAGATGTCCTCCTCGAAGGGCGGCGTGCCCACCGCGGCCGACGCCCTGGAGATCATGGAGCCGCAGCTGCTCCGCTGGCTCTACGCCCGCCGCAAGCCCAACCAGTCCTTCAAGATCGCCTTCGACCAGGAGATCCAGCGGCTCTACGACGAGTGGGACAAGCTGGAGGCCAAGGTCGCCGACGGCACCGTGCTGCCCGCCGACGCCGCCGCACATGCGCGTGCCGCCCGCACCGCGGCCGGCGAGCTGCCCCGCACCCCGCGTCCGCTCCCGTACCGCACGCTGGCCTCCGTCGCCGACATCACCGCCGGCCACGACGAGCAGACCCTCCGGATCCTCACCGACCTCGACCCGGAGAACCCGGTCACCTCGCTCGACGAGGTCCGGCCGCGCCTCGACCGCGCCGAGAACTGGATCACCACCCAGGTCCCGGCCGACCAGCGCACCATCGTCCGCGAGGAGCCCGACGCCGAGCTCCTCGGCTCCCTGGACGGCGAGGGCCGGGAGTCGCTCCGGCTGCTCCTGGAGGGTCTCGACAGCCACTGGTCGCTCGACGGGCTCACCACGCTCGTCTACGGCGTCCCGAAGGTCATGGCCGGTCTCACCCCCGAGGCCAAGCCCACCCCCGAGCTGAAGGTCGCCCAGCGCTCCTTCTTCGCCCTCCTCTACAAGCTCCTCGTGAGCCGCGAGACGGGCCCCCGCCTGCCCACCCTGCTCCTCGCCGTCGGCGCGGACCGGGTGCGCAAGCTGCTCGGCGCGTAAGCCGGCCCGGTCCACGGCGAAGGGCCGCCCCCGTCACGGGGGCGGCCCTTCGCCGTGGGCGCGGTGGTGGTCAGGAAGGGTCGTACTCCACCATGTTCTGCTGGATGCGCCGCTGCACCTCCGGCGTCACCCACCGGAGCAGGTCCGTCGGCGGAGCCGCGAGTTCGTGGGCGGCGTACGACTCCGCCATCAGCTGGTCCAGCTCGAACGTCGTGGGGAAGCGGTCGTTCTCCTGCACGAAGCCGTACATCACCTTGTAGACGGCCTCCCGGAGCTCCTCCAGCTGCGGGTCCGGCTGCTGGTTCGGGTCGGGCTGCTGCGGCTCCCCGAACAGCTCGGGAGCCAGGAGCTCGGGAGCCGACGGGTCGGTGACCGGCGGCTGGACCTGCCCCGGGAGGCCCTCCGCGGTCTGCGCGGTGTACGTGCCCCCGTACGCCTCCGGCGTGACCTGCGGGGTGTCGAACCAGGGGCTCTCGTGGTTCGGGTGGTGCGGCTCCTGGGGAGGCTGGGGGGCCTGCGGCTGGGCCTGGGCCTGAGGCTGGGTGGTCTGTGTCTGCGGGGGGAACGGCTGCGCCTGCGGAGCCTGTGCCTGGTGCGGCACCGCCGGCAGCTGCGGGGCTGGGGCCGGGGCCGCGGCGACCGCGACGGGGACCTGGGCCGAGGCCGGCTGCGTGGGGGGCGCCGCGTTCGGGTTCGGCGGCAGGAGGACGGGCTCGATGCCCGCCGCCGCGAGGCCCGCCGGGGCCGTCTCCGCGAGCGGGACGCCGTACCGGGCGAGCCGCAGCGGCATCAGCGCCTCCACCGGAGCCTTGCGCCGCCAGCCGCGGCCGAAACGGGCCTGGAGCCGGGCCTGGTAGATCAGCCGCTCCTGCTCCAGCTTGATCACCTGGTCGTACGAGCGCAGCTCCCACAGCTTCATCCGCCGCCACAGCCGGAACGTCGGTACCGGCGACAGCAGCCAGCGGGTCAGCCGGACGCCCTCCATGTGCTTGTCCGCGGTGATGTCCGCGATCCGGCCCACCGCGTGCCGCGCCGCCTCGACCGCGACCACGAACAGCATCGGGATGACCGCGTGCATGCCGACGCCCAGCGGGTCCGGCCAGGCCGCCGCGCCGTTGAACGCGATGGTCGCCGCCGTCAGGAGCCACGCCGTCTGCCGCAGCAACGGGAACGGGATCCGGAGCCAGGTCAGCAGCAGGTCCAGGGCGAGCAGCACACAGATGCCCGCGTCGATGCCGATCGGGAAGAAGTACGAGAACGTACCGAATCCCTTGTGCACGGCAAGCTCGCGCACGGCCGCGTACGAACCCGCGAAACCGATCCCCGCGATGATCACCGCGCCGCCGATGACGAGCCCGATGAGTATGCGGTGTGTGCGTGTCAGCTCCATCGCGGCCACCCGCGATCCCCTCCCGTGATTCGACGTCTCGCGGGCCCCAGGGTGGCACACATGAACGAAGCCCGACCCCCTGGGGAGGGACGGGCTCCGCTCGGACACGCCTGTCTGTGTTGATTTGTGTCAGTACCTGGGTGGCCGACGGGGGTTGGCCGGGCCGGCCGGCGGGTACGACTACTTGTTCGCGGCAGCGACCGAGGCGACCGCTTCCTTCGCCGCCTTCGTCGCGCCCTCGACGATCGCCTTCGCCTCCGGGGTCGGCGCGCCCGCGTACCCGGCGCCGTTGTAGGACAGCAGCACCAGCACATTGCCGGTGCGCACCACGATCGACGCGTAGACGAAGTCCTCGTCCGTCTTGTTCACGGTGTACGTGACGGTCTTCGCCTCGTCGCCGAGGCCCGACGTCGCCGTGGTGCTCATCTTCTTCGCGCCCGTGGTGGCCTGGATCTTCCCCAGCTCCTTGGCGAAGTTCTCCCGGGCGCGCGCCTGGCCGCTGCCGAGGGAGACCTCGGATTCGTAGCGGTAGAACGACACGTCGAGCCAGCGGTACTGCGAGCCCTTGACGCCCTTGTCCTCCAGGCCGTTCCACGAGCAGCCGCCGCGGAGGGCGAGGTCCGAGGAGGGCGCGGCGGTGCCGTTCTCGTTCTTCGCCTTCGGCACCAGCGCGGCGGTGGTCTTCGCCGCGATCGCCTTGCACGCGGTGGGCAGCTTCGCGAACTTCGCGGGCTCGACGGTCGGCGTCGGGGACGGGGTCGCCGAAGCGGTCGCGGTCGCCGTCGCCTTCTCCCCGCCCGTCTTGGCGGCTCCGTCGCCGTCGCTTCCCGAGTCCGAGGAACAGCCGGCGACGACGAGCATCACGGGGACGGCTGCGGCGGCGAGGATGCGGGTGAGTCGCGGAGCTGATCGCTGCATGGTTCCTTCAGTCGCTTGTCGTACGGCCGGTGGTGCCGGTGCCGGTGCCGGGCCGGTGTCGGTGCCGGTCGGCGGCCCTGGCGGCCTGGCGGCCCTGGGTACGCCGACACGTTACGTGGTCCCCCTGCCGCCCGGGGGGCCGCGCGGGGCAGCGGGCGGCCGGCTACTCCTCCAGCCGGTCCGCCAGCAGACGGGCCAGATTCTGCGCCCTGTCCTGCAGTTCCTTGCTGTCCGGGGCCGGGGCCGTGCCCGTCGTGCGCTGCCGGTACTCGACCGTGACGACGACGTTCGATGTGCGGAACACCACGCTCACGACCCGCTGGCGGCCGGCCCCGCCGGCCGGACCGAGGGTGTCGCCGACGAAGGCGATGTCGCCGAGTCCGCCGAGCAGCCGGGGCTCCAGGCCGGTCGTCGCCGGCGCGGAGGGGGCGCCTGAGGCGGTGGCCCCGGTGGCTGCGGAGGAGGCGGCTCCGGTGGGGGTCGCCGAGGCCGTGATGGTGGGCGGGGCCGTGGTGGCGGCGCCCGAGGTGCCCGCCGTGCCCGAGGCGGTCGTGCCCGAGGTCGGGGCGGTCGTCGGTCCGGTGGCCGGCGCGGTGGGGGTGGGCGTCGGGGCCACCGGTACGGCGATCCCGGCCGCGAGCTGCTTGCGGGTGTAGACCTCCTGCGCCCGCGTGGCGTCGCTCACCGTCGGGTCGTACGAGACCACCCGCTCCACGTCGAGCACCAGGCGGTGCGAACCGCCGTCCACGGTGTCCGCGGTCCAGGTGCAGCCGACGCGGCGGTCGGTGTCGTACGTGACGGCGGCCGTGCCGCGCAGCGCCTTGGCCCGCTCGACGTCGGACAGCGCGACGGTCCCGGGGAGCAGCTCGCGCAGGGCGGTCTGGGGGACGGCGCCGCACGGTTCGAAGAGGGTGCGGTAGCGGCCGGGGGGCGCGACGGGCGCGGCGGCGGAGCCGGCCTTCGCGTCGACGGTGACGTCCTCGGCCGTCCCGGCCGCCGAGCAGCCGGTCAGGGCGCCGAGCGCGACGCCGAGACCGGCGCCCAGGCCGAGGAGGGTGCCGGGGACACGGCCGGGTGAGTACCTCTTTCGCTGCACCGTCCCAGGCTCCCTTCGGCCGAGGTCTTTCCCGAAAACTGTTTGCCGCCCCCTGAAGGCGGATGGACACAATGTCTATCGCACGCGCAGCCGTTGATGCCGGTCCGCCGTCACCTGTACGGGCTTTGGCTCCGGTTTTTGCGTTATCGGACTTTTCGGGGGAATCGAGGAAGTATGTCGTATGTAGAGGTACCGGGTGCGCAGGTGCCCATCCGGATGTGGGCCGATCCTTCCACGGTGGAGGGCGGCGCGATGCAGCAGCTGCGGAACGTGGCGACGCTGCCGTGGATCAAGGGCCTCGCGGTCATGCCGGACGTGCATTACGGCAAGGGCGCGACGGTCGGTTCGGTGATCGCCATGAAGGACGCGGTCTGCCCGGCGGCGGTCGGTGTGGACATCGGCTGCGGGATGTCGGCCGTGAAGACCTCCCTGACGGCCGACGACCTCCCGGGTGACCTCTCCCGCCTCCGCTCGAAGATCGAGCAGGCGATCCCGGTCGGCCGGGGCATGCACCGTGAGGAGGTCGACCCGAAGCGTCTGTACCAGTTCCCGACGTCGGGCTGGGACGACTTCTGGTCCCGCTTCGACGGCGTGGCGGACGCGGTGAAGTTCCGCCGGGAGCGGGCGGCGCTGCAGATGGGAACGCTTGGATCAGGAAATCACTACTGCGAAGTTTGCATCGATGGCCAAGGGTCGGTGTGGCTGATGCTGCACTCCGGGTCGCGCAACATCGGCAAGGAACTGGCTGAGCACCACATCGGCATCGCGCAGAAGCTGCCCCACAATCAGGGGCTCGTCGATCGCGACCTCGCGGTCTTCGTGGCGGACACCCCGCAGATGAGGGAGTACCGTAGCGACCTCTTCTGGGCGCAGGAGTACGCGAAGTACAACCGCGCGGTCATGATGGCGCTCTTCCAGGAGGTCATCCGTAAGGAGTTCCGGAAGGCGAGGGTGACGTTCGATCCGGTCATCTCCTGCCACCACAACTACGTGGCCGAGGAGCGGTACGACGGGATGGACCTGCTTGTGACCCGCAAGGGCGCGATTAGGGCCGGCTCCGGAGAGTTCGGGATCATCCCTGGCTCGATGGGCACCAGCTCGTTCATCGTGAAGGGCCTGGGGAACGAGGCTGCCTTCAACTCGGCGTCGCACGGTGCCGGCCGGAAGATGAGCCGGAGCGCCGCGAAGAAGCGTTTCACCGTGCGTGATCTGGAGGAGCAGACGCGGGGTGTGGAGTGCCGCAAGGACTCCGGCGTCCTGGACGAGATCCCTGGTGCCTACAAGCCGATCGAGAAGGTCATGGAGCAGCAGCGGGACCTGGTCGAGGTCGTCGCGCAGCTGAAGCAGGTCGTCAACGTCAAGGGCTGACGCCCCCTGGGCCGTGGGGCCCCCGGCGCGCGCCAGGGGCCCACGGGGTCTCAGGTGATGCCGTTCACCAGGCGCCAACGGCGGACCTGGCAGGAACTTTGGGACCGCCCGAGTTCGGCCGCGGCCGCGGCGAGTGTGGGGGACGCCATGAGCAACCGGTCGTCCTCGGGGGTCCAGGGGCGCCTCGGCGGCCGGATTTTCATGCCCGGGGGGCGCGTCCACGAGGCCAGGGCCGCGGCGGCGACGTGCTTCCGGTCCAGACTGAGGCAGCCCGGGTAGTAGAGGTGGGCGCATACCTCCCGGGCTGCTTCCTTCTGGTACATGACGTTGTAGATGCCGTCCCGAGTGTTGCGGCGGTACAGGCGCCGCTCGGTACCGGTGACCTTCTTCACGTAGTGACAGAGGTACGCGCCGATGCCCGCGCTCGATGTGGCGAGGGAGATGAAGGGGAGGCCCTGGCCGGTGAAGCCGACCGAGCCGTCCGCGTCGATGATGCCGCGGAGGTAGTCGCGGCGGGAGAACGGGACGCGGGGCGGCTTGATCTTCGTGGACTTCTTTCCGGGGGGCAGGCCGAGTCGGTTGAGCGTGGTCCGCGCCGCCAGGGAACACAGGGACCAGATGACGGAGTGATGGCCGGCCGAGAAATTCGTCGCGCGGGCGCGTTCGGTGAGAGTGCTGTTGTACGGGGTCAGTCGCTGGAACTCGCGGAGGATGTGCGCGTCCCTCGCGCTGATCTCCACGGTGAGGCGACCACGTTGTCGCGTCCCCTCCGACAGGTGGCCGTCGGCTTGGAGGAAGCCGAACATGTACGCGTACTCGGGGTCTTCGAGGTCCATGAAACGCCGCGTGGGCGCGCTGGAGTCCTGTCCAGCCATGGGAAGTTGCGCCTTCCTGATGGTGAGGCCCTCGGTCGGGATTGCCGTCCCGACCGAGGGCCGTCGTGCTGTATGGAGTTGTCTCCGACCGTAGGTCGGGTGCGCGGGTGCCGTCCGGGTGACCGAGTGGGATCACCCGTTCGTGTCAGGGCTCGCGGTGGAGCTTGGTGTTGGAGGCCTGGGCGCGGGGGCGGACGACCAGGAGGTCGATGTTGACGTGCGGCGGGCGGGTGCAGGCCCAGGTGATGGTGTCGGCGACGTCGTCGGCGGTGAGGGGTTCGGCCACGCCGGCGTAGACCTTGGCGGCACGGTCGGCGTCCCCGCGGAAGCGGGTGGTGGCGAACTCCTCGGTCTTGACCAGGCCGGGGGCGATCTCGATGACACGGACCGGGGTGCCGACGATCTCCAGGCGGAGGGTCTCGGCGAGGACGCGGGCGCCGTTCTTGGCGGCGACGTAGCCGGCGCCGCCCTCGTAGGTGCCGTGGCCGGCGGTGGAGGAGAGGACGACGACGGTGCCGTCGCCGCTCGCGGTGAGCGCGGGCAGCAGGGCCTGGGTCATGTGGAGGGTGCCGAGGACGTTGACGTCGTACATGCGGCGCCAGTCCTCGGGGTCGCCGGTGGCGACGGGGTCGAGGCCGAGGGCGCCGCCGGCGTTGTTGACGAGGACGGCGAGGGTGCGGAAGGCGGTGGCGAACTCGTCGACGGCGGCGCGGTCGGTGACGTCGAGGGCGTACGCGGCGGCCTGGTGACCGGCCTCGTTGATCTCGGCGGCGAGGGCCTCGATGCGGTCCTTGCGGCGGGCGGTGAGGACCACGCGGTAGCCGGCGGCGGCCAGCTGCCGGGCCGTGGCGGCGCCGATGCCGCTGCTCGCTCCGGTGATGACGGCGATGGGGGCGGACATGGCGGAGGCTCCTCGCACAGGTGGTCGGTCGGTGTCGTGGCCAGGATAGGCGGCGGGTCAGCGGCCTCGGGGGGCGTACATGATCACGGCCATGCCGGCGAGGCAGACGAGGGCGCCGGCGACGTCCCAGCGGTCGGGGCGGTAGCCGTCGGCGACCATGCCCCAGGCGAGGGAGCCGGCGACGAAGACGCCTCCGTAGGCGGCGAGGACGCGACCGAAGTCGGCGTCGGGCTGGAGGGTGGCGACGAAGCCGTAGAGGCCGAGGGCGAGGACTCCGCCGCCGATCCAGATCCAGCCGCGGTGCTCGCGGACCCCCTGCCAGACGAGCCAGGCCCCACCGATCTCGAAGAGCGCGGCGACGACGAAGAGGGTGACGGAGCGGGCGATCTGCATGGCTCCAGGGTGGCAGGTGGCCCGGGAGACACGCAGGCTGACGGATTGTCAGAAAAAGGGGTGATCTCTAGGTACTTTTGCCTTATGCGTGTGATGTCGAAGGGTGTGCTCGGGGCCGCGCTGGCGGCGCTCGTGGTGCTGGGTGCCGGGACGGCGGCCGGGGCGACCGGCGACGGGACCGGTGGCACAGGTGGTGACGCGGCCGCCGAGGCGGTCGCCGGTGTCGTCCCGGCGGAGGCGGACCTCGCCCACCACGGTCATGTCTCCCTGTGGGACGGGCGGGTCGGGGTGTGGCTGGTGACGGAGAACCACGGGCCGTCCGATGTCGCCGACGCCACCGTCCGGCTGGCCTTCTCCGCGCCCATGGCGGGCGGCCAGGAGCTGCCCCCGGGGTGTCTGTGGAGCAGCGCCCGGGTGGTGTCCTGCCGGACGGGTGCGCTGACCGGCGGAGGGGCGGCGGGTGAGCTGGCGCTGGACCTGAGGACCGTGGGCACACCGCAGGAACTGACGGTCGACGTGAGCACGGCCTGGCGGGCCGGCGGGGTCGACCGGAACTCCTTCAACGACCGGCACCGGGTGCTGGTCCTCGCCACCGGGGACCCGTACGTCTTCTGAGCCCCCTCCACGGACGCTGTGGCGGTCACCGACTGCTCCAGTGCACGTATCCGTCGGGGCGGACGAGGACCGCGGTGCGGCGGGCCGGGTCCGTCCAGGTGGCCCGTACGACGCGGGCCGCACCGGTCGGGGCGGAGGACGGCAGGGCCGGGGCGGCGCCCTCGGGGGCGATGAGGACGAACTCGCCCGCGCGCAGCAGTTCGTGGAGACGGCCCTCGCGGAGCGGGATGTCGGGGGCGCGCCGGCCGGAGGCCCGCCCGCCGCCGGGGGCGGGGGCGTAGGCGATGCCGAGGCCGCTGATCATGCCGAGGACCTTGGCGGAGGCGGGGCGCAGGACGCCGAGGGCGGTGGTGGCGACGGCGCGCAGCGCGCGGGTGGCCGGGGTGTGGGCCATGGCGAGGCGGACGATGGCGCCGCTGCTGCGCAGGACCATGGTGCCGACGGGGTGGCGCTCGGTCTGGTAGCTGTCGAGGAGGGCCTCGGGGTCGGGGGCTTCGCCGCGGTGGACGGCGGCGAGCTTCCAGGAGAGGTTGGCGGCGTCCTGGAGGCCGGTGTTCATGCCCTGGCCGCCGGCGGGGGAGTGGACGTGGGCGGCGTCCCCGGCGAGGAAGACGCGGCCGACGCGGTAGGCGGGGACCTGGCGCTCGTCGCTGTGGAAGCGGGAGATCCAGCGGGCGTCGTGCATGCCGTGGTCGGTGCCGAGGGCGCGGCGGGCGAGGTCGCGGACCTCGTCGAGGTCGACCGGCTCGCTGTCGGGGACCTGGCGGGTGCGGTCCCACCCCATGACGCGGTACCAGCCGCCGCCGAAGGGGGCGATGAAGACGAAGGTGTCCCCGTTGCCGTTGACGGTCAGGGAGGCGGCGGGTTCCTCGGTGAGGCGGACGTCGGCGAGGACGATCGAGCGGATGACGCTGGTGCCCGGGAAGGGCAGTCCGAGAGCGGTGCGGACGGCGCTGCGGTGGCCGTCGGTGCCGACGAGGTGGCGGGCGCGGAGCGTGAGGGGGGCGCCGTCGGGGCCGGCGAGTTCGGCGGTGACGCCGTCGTCGTCCTGATGGAGGCCGGTGAGGGCGGTGTCGTGGCGGAAGGTCACGCCGGCGTCGACCGCGCGCTGTTCGAGGAGGCGCTCGACCTCGTACTGGGGGGTGATGAGGATGTGGCCGAAGCGGGAGGGGAGGCGGCCGAGGTCGAGGGGGAGGTGGCCGAAGAGCTGCATCCGGGTCAGCGGGGTGCCGGTGGCCTCCAGGGCGTCGGCGAGGCCCCGGGTGTCGAGCAGTTCCAGCGTGCGGGCGTGCACGCCGAAGGCGCGGGTGAGGTTGGAGCGGCCGGCGGGGCGGCGCTCGACGAGGGTGACGGCGAGGCCGGCGGCGGCGAGGTCGCCGGCGAGCAGCAGTCCGGTGGGGCCGGCGCCGATGACGAGGACGTCGGCGTCGAGGGGCTCGGTGGTGGGGTCGGCCGGGTGGGATTCGGTGGTGCGCATGGCTGCCTCCGATGGGTCAACGCTTGTTGGCCTACGCTTGTTGGCAACGGTACGGTCACCCCGTGCGACGTGTCAACACCTGTTGGCCTACAGTTGTGGGCATGACGACCGCACGCCGCTCCGACACCACTCGGGCCGCGATCCTGGAGGCCGCCCGCGAGCGCTTCGCCGCCGACGGGTACGAGCGCGCCACGATCCGGGCCATCGCCCGCGACGCCGGGATCGACCCCTCGATGGTCATGCGCTACTTCGGGAACAAGGAGGGGCTCTTCGCCGCCGCCTCCGAGATCGACCTGGCCCTGCCCGCCCTGGGCGCACTGCCCTCCCGGCACATCGGGGCCGTCCTCGTGAACCACTTCCTCGACCGCTGGGAGCGCGACGACGTCCTCACCGGACTGCTCAGGGTCTGCGTCACCAACGAGATCGGGGCCGCCCGCATGCAGGCGATCTTCGAGGCGCAGCTCGGCCCCGTCACCCTCGGCGTCTGCCCGGAGCCCGAGGAGGCCCCGGCCCGCGCCGCGCTCGTCGCCTCCCAGATCCTCGGCATGGCGCTCTCCCGCTACGTGCTCCGCTTCCCGCCGGCCGTCGAGATGAGCCGGGACGAGGTGGTGGCCTGGCTGGCGCCGACGGTGCAGCGCTACCTCACGGCCGAGGCCCCCTGAGGGCGCCGGGAGCCGGACGCGCCGGGGCAGTGCCCACGAGCGGACCGGCCCGGGCGCCCACGACTGGACCGGGACGGCGGAACCAGGGCGGTGGAACCGGGGCGGCGCCTACGACGCGGTGGCGCCGAACTCGCGTACCGCCTCGTCGACGATCGCTTCCAGGCGGGCGTGGTGCGCACCCCGCCAGTACACCCGGTCGCACTCCTCGCACCGCGCGAAGACGTCGTACGTCTTCTCGGTGCCGCGCTCCAGCCGCTCGCGCACCTCGTCCTTGCCGGTGTCGGTGAGCCGCCCGTTGCAGGCGGTGCAGCGGGTCCACGGCGCCAGCGGCGGCGCGAACCGCTCCAGGACGTCGCGGAGCTGGTCGTCGGGCCGGTCGCTGTACACGTACGCCCCGGCCCACAGCTCGCGGCGGCGCAGCAGCCCCCGGTCGCGGGAGAGCATGACCCGCCGCTCCCGGGCGGAGAGGGCGGCGAGCGCCGGGTCGCCGATGTCCTCGTTCTCGTACGCGGCGTCGACGCCCAGCAGCCGCAGCCGCCGGGCCAGGGTGCCCAGGTGTACGTCGAGCAGGAACCGAAGGGGCGCCCCGGGCACCGCCTGAGGACGGGCGACGTCCTCGACCTCGACGGTCTCGCCGGTCGCGGGCACGTGCGCGGGGGCCACCGGACGGCCGTCGACCAGGAGCCGGCCCGCCTCGGTGAGCGGGACGCCGAGGGACTCGACGACATGACCCAGCGAGGAGACGCCGTCGGTCACCACGGCCGTACGCCCCGAGCGCCGCTCGGCGGCGACGAAGACGGCGAGGCCGGGCGCGAAACTGATCTGGATCTCCGGTCCGTTCACGGGGACAGGATCGCACCGGGTGCGGACGGCGGGCCAGGCATTTCCGGGCCGTGGCGCCGGGGGCGACCGGAGCCGCGACCGGGACGGCCACGGCCGCGACAGGGCGTCGGGGGCTGGGTTACCTTCCCCGCATGAAGATCATCGAGCTCGAGCCCGGCGACCCGCGCCTGGAGGGCGACCTCCTGCCGGTCCTCCTCGAACTGCGCCCGCACCTCACCCCCGCCCTCTTCCGGGAGGCGTACGCGCGCGGCCACGCGCAGGGCCTGCGCTTCACGGCCGCCTACGACGACGAGGGCCGCTGCGTCGGCGCGGCCGGCTGGCGGCTCGTCCACAACACCAGCTCGATCAGCAAGCTGTACGTCGACGACCTGGTGACCGCCTCCGCCGTCCGCTCCACCGGCGTCGGCCACGCGCTCATCGCCCACCTGGAGGGTCACGCCCGCGCCGCCGGCTGCCACGAGCTCAACCTCGACTCCGGCACCCAGCGCACCGGCGCCCATCGCTTCTACCTGCGCGAGCGCTTCGACATCGCGGCCTTCCACTTCGTCCGGCCGCTCACCGACCCCCGGTAGCCCCCAGGTCGAGCCGCCAGGCGTTGCAGCGCATCGGGCGGCCCGGCGGGTACTCGAAGTCCTCCTCGCCGAGCAACTCGAAGCCGGCCTTGCGGCACACCGCGTTCGACGCGGCGTTCGCCACCGACGGGAAGGCGAACAGGTGGCGGTGGAGCCCCGCCGCCCGGGCCCGTCCCGCCACCGAGCGCGTGGCCAGGGTCGCGACGCCACGGCCCTGGAAGCCCGGCAGGACCGCCCAGCCCGTCTCGTACACCGGCTCGCCCCGCCACTGTGACGTCCAGAAGCCGATGCTGCCCGCGACCCGCTCCTCCGGCAGCAGCACGACCCGGAACATCCGGCCCGCACCCGTGGCGTCGGCGCTCAGGTCCACGTACCGACGGTGGCGGCGGACCAGCTGCTCCTCGGTCTCCGGCCCGCCCAGGTGCCCCATCAGCTCCGGTGCGTTCAGTGCCCGCAGCAGCCCGGCGTCCCCCTCGGACCAGGCTTCGAGGCGTACGGACCCGGACGCGGACGCGGCGGTCCCGGTGGTGGCCCCGGCGGGCGCGGGCGGCTCGGGGAGTGCGCGGGGTTCTGTCATGGGCGCACCGTACGGCGCGGCACCGACAGCCGGACCGATGCGGAGCGGGGCTTCCGCCGGGCGTCGGAGCGAGCTTTGGCCCGGGCTGCCCGTAGGGGGCGGGGTCCGGGGCGGGTCAGGGGGCGCGACGCGTTTTTCCCAGACGCGGCCGGGGAGATTTCTCAGCGTCGAGTTCCGGCGAACGCCGACACGCACCTTGCCTTCGAGAACAGTGGATCCCGCGTCGGCGACCCGCTCCCGCCGTCCGGGCGCGGCGGGCGGCGCGGTCAGCGCAGGCGGCCGGAGGAGGTGAGGGAGAGGCGGGAGACGACCTGGCCGAAGGCGATCTCCTCCGCCGGGGTCAGCGGCACCGACTCCTGTGGGTGCCAGACGCGCTCCATCGGCGTCAGCGAGCGGATCCGGCGGGCGCGGGCGCGCAGGCCCGCCGCCAGCCACACGCCCGTCGCGACCGCGAGCACGGCGAAGAGGGTGAGGACACGGGGGTCGGAGAACTGGCCGGGTACGGACATGACGTTCACTCCAGGGCGAGGAGGCCGGCGCACGGTGCACGCGCCGGCAGGGGGCGTGCGGGCACGGCGGCACAGACGATTCCTGCTGCTTCCTCCCGACCCGTTCAGTTAACACCACGATGGGGGACTTTCGGCAGGGGGTCCGGGACCGAAGTCCCGGGAGGCGAGGACGGGCGGAGCGCGTTCCGGGAGGCCCTCTTGTGCCGGACGGGGAACCGTTCGAAGGTGGCGGCGGAGGCAGATTCCGGCCGGGAGGGAGCAGCCGCATGTCCGGAACTGGTGTGCGCGGATGGGATTTCACGGACGACAGGGGAGTGGAGGCGGGGGCGGCGGCGAGGCCGACGCGGGTGCTCGCCTACGTACGGGCCGGGGCGGCCCTTCTGGACCTGGGGGTGACGCCGGTCGCGGTGTACGGCTCCGGGCACGACGGGGCGGAGCCGGACCCGGCGAAGGACGGCGGTCTCGCGGCGGCGGGAGTGCCGTACCTGGGGCCCGGGCGGGCGCTGGAGGAGGAGCGGCTGCGGGAGCTGCGGCCGGAGGTGGTGGTGGACGTCACGTACGACGGGAAGAGCCCGTACGCCGTGGACGAGGAGCTCCTGGAGCGGCTGGGGGTGCCGCTGGTGGCGCTCTCCGTCGGCAACGACCTGAGTCTGCCGGCGATCATCGGGCGGTTCGGGGAGCTGGGAGCGGCGCTGGGGGCGCCAGGGCAAGGTCCGGGCGGGGCCGGGGTGCCGGAGGAGGCGGAGCGGGCGGTACGGGACGCGGCCGCGGCAGCCGGCGCCGGGTGCGGGGTGCTGGCGCTCTCCGGGGGCGGCGTCGAGCAGGTGCACCTGGCACGTCCGGAGGCCTGGCCGGAGCTGGCGCGGCTGGCCTGGCTCGGGGTCCGGCTGATCGACCCGGGGCCGGGATCGGGCGCGAACTGGCTGACCACCGGCTGGGAGCGGGCCCTGGACCTCGCCCCGGCGCTGGTCCTGTACGACAGCCGGGCCCACGCGAGCCGACCCGAGGGGCCGGAGCGGTTGCCGGCCGGTGCGCGGCTGCTGCCGTGGAACCCGGAGACCCCGCCGAGCCCGGCCGCCTACGCCCGCTTCTTCCACGCCCTGGCCCAGGCCCTCGCGGAGCCCCCGAGCCCCTGAGTCGTTAAGCCTTTGAGCCCCTGAGCGCCGCCCTCGGGACTCCGCGCCCGTTCCGCGCCCCACCCGAGCCAGGTGCCTCTGAGCGCCGCTCCCAGGGCCGCGCCCCGTCCCCTTCCCCGCGTCCCCTTCCCCGTTTCCCGAGTCGCGCCCCTGAGCGCCGCTCCCGGCCCGCCCCCCGTCCCGGCTCGCGCGGCCCTGTGCCCTCGCCCGTATCCGTATCCGTATCCGCGTCCGGGCCCGTGCCCGTGCTCGTGCCCGTGCCCGTCTCAGGAGGTCAGGCGGGAGCGGAGGGAGGCGGCGAACTCCTCGGCGCGGGTCAGTTGGAGGCGGAGGTCGGCGACGCGGGCGGCGGCGGCCTCCTCGTAGCGGCGGACGCGGGCGAGCAGGAGCTCGCGTTCGGCCGGTTCGAGTTCGTCGTCCGTGCCGGGGAGGTCGGCGGCGAGGCGGTCGATCGAGGTGAGCAGCTCGCGGGTCTCTTCGAGGCCGAAGCCGAGCGGCTGCATGCGGCGGATCACCATCAGCCGGGCCACGTCGGCGTCCGTGTAGAGGGGGAAGCCGCCCGGGGAGGCGGCGGAGGGGACGACCAGGCCGCAGTCCTCGTACTGCCGGATGGTGCGCAGGGGGAGCTCGGTGCGGGCGGCGACCTCGGAGATCTGCATGGGCTCGCCCGCGGCGGCCCGTGCCCCGGGCGTCCGGGCCGCGGGCGGGCGCACTCCGGTCGCTCCGGTCATTCCGGTGAAGCCGGTCACTCGGGTCACGACAGGGTCCTCCTCGTACGGCGCCTGGGAACCAACCTCCATGCATTAGATCCGATTCGTCCTAATTTCAGGCGCTATGACGGTCGGAAACGCGGAGAGAGCCAGCCGTCAGGGCCACACCAGGCAGTACGGCTGGTGGCCGGCCTCGTGGAGGCGGACGGAGAAGTCCTGCCACTCGTGGAGGAGCTGGTAGACGTCGAAGGCGTCGCGCGGGCCGCCGCGGTCGGGGACGGTGGACCAGATGAAGGCGGCGGCGCCGACCGACTCCTCGCCGATCGCGCGCAGCGGGTCGACCACGGTCGTCGGGAGCTTCACCACGGCGTAGTCGGGGTGCAGGACGACCAGTTCCAGCGGGGGGACCTTGTGCAGCGGCAGGCCCTGGATGCCGGTGAGGACCATCGCCGCTATCGTCTCGGGCTTGATCTTGGAGAACATGCCGCCCATGCCCAGCTCGTCGCCGCCGAGCTCCTCCGGGCGCATCGAGGTCGGGACGCGGGCCGCCGTGCCGCTGTCGGGCGCGCCGAAGTACTTGTAGGTCACCGCCAAGCTGCGGCTCCCCAGGGGCGGCTCCGCCGGAGGCTGCTCGGGGGACGCCCGATTGTCCGGCGCGGCCGGGTCCTCCGCCCGCCGGCGCCGGTGCCTCCCCCGCCGGACAGGCTCCGGACCCAGGTCGTCCGTCCCCTCGCCCGGTCCGCCACCGCGATGCATATCTCCACCCGACTGCTTTTTCTCGGCAACACGACCCCGCCGCGCAACCCGATCATCGTGTCAGTGACCTCCCCCGCGTCACTGCGGTGAAACACCTGTCCGCAAGAAACGCCGCCGCCTCTGACACCATGGTTCCCGTGAGCCAACCCCATGAGGTCCCTGCCGCCACAGTTTCGCAGACGCGGCGGCAGGCCGCCCCGGCGTGATGCACAGGGTGCCCACACCGTCCCTCCGTACCAGACGTCGTACTCGCAGGTCAGGATCGTTGTGTCGTATTCATACGAAGCCCCAGTCTCACAGACGCTTTTCGACCGTGCGTCCCTTGTGACGCCCGGCGGCGTGAACTCACCGGTGCGGGCCTTCCGGGCTGTGGGCGGTACGCCCCGGTTCATGGTGTCCGGCACCGGTCCGTACCTCACGGATGCGGACGGTCGCGAGTACGTCGACCTCGTCTGCTCCTGGGGACCGATGATTCTCGGCCATGCGCACCCCGAGGTGACCGCCGCCGTGCAGGCCGCGGTGGCCCGTGGCACCTCCTTCGGCACGCCCGGCGAGGGCGAGGTGGCGCTCGCCGAGGAGATCGTGGCCCGCGTGGAGCCGGTCGAGCAGGTGCGCCTGGTCTCCTCCGGCACCGAGGCGACGATGTCCGCGATCCGGCTCGCCCGCGGGTTCACGGGGCGCGCGAAGGTCGTCAAGTTCGCCGGCTGCTACCACGGCCACGTGGACGCGCTCCTGGCCGCGGCCGGCTCCGGCGTCGCGACCCTGGGCCTGCCCGACACGTCCGGCGTGACCGGCGCGCAGGCCGGTGACACGATCGTGCTGCCGTACAACGACCTGGAGGCCGTGCGGGCCGCGTTCGCCGCGCACCCGGGCGAGATCGCCTGTGTGATCACCGAGGCCTCGCCCGGCAACATGGGCGTCGTCCCGCCGCTGCCCGGCTTCAACCAGGGGCTCGCGGACCTGTGCCGGGAGAACGGCGCGCTGTACATCTCCGACGAGGTCATGACCGGCTTCCGTACCAGCCGCGCCGGCTGGTACGGCGTGGACGGCGTCAAGGCCGACCTGCTGACCTTCGGCAAGGTCATGGGCGGCGGCTTCCCGGCCGCGGCCTTCGGCGGCCGTGCCGACGTCATGGCGCACCTCGCCCCGGCCGGCCCGGTCTACCAGGCGGGCACGCTCTCCGGCAACCCGATCGCCACCGCCGCCGGGCTCGCGCAGCTGCGGCTGCTCGACGAGGCCGCGTACGAGAAGGTGAACGCGGTCTCGAAGGAGATCCAGGGCCTGGTCACCGGCGCGCTCGCCAAGGAGGGCGTGGCGCACCGGCTGCAGACCGCGTCCAACATGTTCTCGGTCTTCTTCACCGCCGACGAGGTCCGGAACTACGACGAGGCGAAGCGTCAGGAGGCCTTCCGCTTCAACGCCTTCTTCCACTCGATGCTCGCGGACGGCGTCTACCTGCCGCCGTCGGCCTTCGAGTCCTGGTTCGTCTCCGCCGCGCACGACGAGCGCGCGATCGAGCGGATCGCCGCCGCGCTGCCCGCCGCCGCCCGTGCCGCCGCGGAGGCCACGGCATGAGCGCGGGCGAGGACGTGAGGGGGCCGGAGGACATCACCGTCGTCCACCTCATGCGCCACGGCGAGGTGCACAACCCGGACGGCGTGCTGTACGGGCGCCGGGCCGGTTACCACCTCTCCGAGCTGGGCCGGCGGATGGCCGACCGGGTCGCCGAGTCGCTGGCCGAGCGGGACATCACCCACGTCGTCGCCTCCCCGCTGGAGCGGGCGCAGGAGACGGCCACCCCGATCGCCAAGTCGCACGGCCTGGACCTGGCCACCGACGAGCGGCTGATCGAGGCGGCGAACGTCTTCGAGGGCAAGACCTTCGGCGTCGGCGACGGGGCCCTGCGCCGCCCGGCGAACTGGAGGCACCTCACGAACCCGTTCCAGCCGTCCTGGGGCGAGCCGTACATCGAGCAGGTCGTGCGGATGATGGGCGCGCTGGACGCGGCGAAGGACGTGGCACGCGGGCACGAGGCGGTGCTGGTCAGCCACCAGCTGCCGATCTGGATCGTGCGGTCCTTCGTGGAGCGGCGCCGGCTGTGGCACGACCCGCGACGCCGGCAGTGCACGCTCGCCTCGCTGACCTCGTTCACGTACAAGGGCGACAAGATCGTCTCGGTCGGGTACAGCGAGCCGGCGATCGATCTGGTGCCGGTGCACCTGCGGGCCGGTGCCAAGCCGGTGAAGGGCGGCCAGAAGGCCTTCGGGGCGTAGCCCGCGTCCACCCCGGGGCTGCTTGACTGGGCATCGTCAAAGCGACATGGTCAGGGCGGCCGGAGAGAGAGGTTCCTCTTCGGTCGCCCTGAAATTTTTGTGCGAGTGACCGGAACCTCCGTGTTCCTCCCCGCATCTCACTCATTGTCGGTTTGGATGATGTTTCGTTCACACAGCAGCGCGAATGGGGATGACATGCGCGGGATCAGTCGAAGGGGTCTTCTCGGAGCGGGTGTCGGAGCGGCGGCCGCCCTCGGGGTCGCCGGATGCAGCGACAAGGGCCAGGGCGGCACCGGAAGTTCCGGACCGGACAAGGGCGGCGCCCCCGCGGCCGGCGGCGACGCCACCACCCCCGCCCCGACCAAGGACGACGTCCGGCTCATCGGCGACGGCTCCACCGCCGACACCGGCGAGCAGCCCCACCAGCCCGACGCCCCCGTCCCGCTCGAACCCGGCCAGACCCCGCCGCAGTTCGTGGTCTTCTCCTGGGACGGCGCCGGCGAGGTCGGCAACGGCCTCTTCCCCCGCTTCCTCGAACTGGCCCGCAACCACGACGCGGCCATGACCTTCTTCCTCTCCGGCATCTACCTCCTGCCCGAGTCCAAGAAGAACCTCTACCGCCCGCCGAACAACCGCGTCGGCGCCTCCGACATCGGCTACCTCACCGACGAGCACATCAAGGACACCCTCAAGAACGTCCGCCAGGCCTGGCTCGACGGACACGAGATCGGCACCCACTTCAACGGCCACTTCTGCGGCGGCTCCGGCTCCGTCGGCAACTGGACCCCGGCCCAGTGGCAGAGCGAGATCGACCAGGCCGTGAAGTTCGTCACCGAGTGGAAGACCAACAGCGGCTGGACCGACCTCGACCCGCTGCCCTTCGACTACTCCAAGGAGCTCGTCGGCGGCCGCACCCCCTGCCTCCTCGGCCAGGACAACCTGCTGCCCACCGCCAAGCGCCTCGGCTGGCGCTACGACGCCAGCTCCCCCGGCGGACGCCAGGTCTGGCCCGTGAAGCGCAAGGGAATCTGGGACTTCCCGCTCCAGGCCGTGCCCTTCCCCGGGCACTCCTTCGAGGTCCTCTCCATGGACTACAACATCCTCGCCAACCAGTCGAAGAACTCGACCAAGGGCATGCCCTCCCGCTATCCCGGCTGGCGCAAGCAGGCCACCGACGCGCTGATCGCCGGCTTCACGCGCGCGTACGAGACCAACCGCGCCCCCTTCTTCGTCGGCAACCACTTCGAGCAGTGGAACGGCGGCATCTACATGGACGCCGTCGAGGAGGCGCTCAAGGCGATGGCCGGGAAGAAGGACGTCCGGCTGGTGTCGTTCCGCCAGTTCACCGACTGGATGGACGTCCAGGACCCGGCGATCCTGGCCCGGCTGCGCACCCTCGACGTGGGCCGGAAGCCGGCCGGTGGGTGGAGCACCTATCTCAAAGCCGCTTAGGCGATCTTGACAAGGGGCGTTACGGGCACGTAGGGGGGTGCCCAAGATCCCCCAAACGCCCATGCGAAACTTTTCACATGAGCCTTAGCCGTGGCCTCCGTCCTGCCCCCCGACGCGCCCTCGCCGCCGTCGGCGCGCTGTCCGCCGCCCTCGTGCTCTCCGCCTGCGGTGGCGACGACAACGGCACCTCCGGCGGCGGCAACACCAACTTCGTCACCAGCAAGGGCGGCATCTCCACCGTCCCCAAGGGCGAGCGCTCCGCGATCAACGAGATCGCCGGCGAGACCCTGGAAGGCGAGAAGCTCGACGTCGCCGACCTCAAGGGCAAGGTCGTCGTCCTCAACGTGTGGGGCTCCTGGTGCGGCCCCTGCCGCGCCGAGGCCCCGCACTTCGCCAAGGCCGCCGAGGACCTGAAGGGCGAGGACGTCGCCTTCGTCGGCCTCAACACCCGCGACGCCAACAAGCAGCAGGCACTCGCCTTCGAGGACGAGTACAAGATCACCTACCCGAGCCTCTACGACCGCGACGGCAAGCTGATCCTCTTCGGTTTCCCCAAGGGCACCCTCAGCCCCAAGGGCATCCCCTCCACCGTCGTGCTCGACAAGGAGGGCAAGATCGCCGCCCGCGCGCTCATGGCCGTCGACGAGACCAAGCTGCGCTCCATGATCGACCCGCTTCTCAAGGAGAAGTGAGCCGGTGAACGAGACCGTCACCAGCGGAGCCCTCCTGCTCGCCGTCCCCGTCGCCCTCCTGGCCGGCCTGGTCTCCTTCTTCTCGCCGTGCGTGCTCCCGCTCGTCCCCGGCTACCTGTCGTACGTCACCGGGGTCTCCGGCACCGACCTCGCCGACAGCCGCCGCGGCCGGATGACCGCGGGCGCCCTCCTCTTCGTCCTCGGCTTCACCGCCGTCTTCGTCTCCGGCGGCGCCCTCTTCGGCTACTTCGGCGCCACGCTCCAGGAGTACAGCTCCACGCTGAGCACGATCCTCGGCGTCTTCATGATCCTCATGGGGCTCTTCTTCGCCGGGCTGATGCCGTGGTTCACCCAGCGCGAGTTCCGCTTCCACCGGAAGCCCGTCGCCGGCCTCGTCGGCGCCCCGGTCCTCGGCGCGCTCTTCGGCATCGGCTGGACCCCGTGCATCGGCCCGACCCTCGCCTCGGTCAACGCGCTCGCCCTCGAACAGGCCAGCGCCGGCCGCGGGGCCATACTGGCCCTCGCGTACTGCCTCGGCCTCGGCGTCCCCTTCGTCCTCGCCGCCATCGCCTTCCGCAAGGCGCTCGGCGCGTTCGGCTGGGTCAAGAAGCACTACGTGTGGGTCATGCGGATCGGCGGCGGCATGATGATCGTCACCGGTGTCCTCCTCCTCACAGGCGTCTGGGACAGCATGGTCTCCACGATGCAGGGCTGGTCCAGCGGTTTCACGGTGGGAATCTGATCCATGAGCAAGACAGAAACGACGGACGCGACCGACACCGCGGACACGGACCGGGTGACCGGTGACGACGCGGCGGGCGCGGACCTCTCCACCGCACCCCGCGAGGAGACGACCGGCGGCCCCACCCTCGGGGTCGTCGGCTGGATCCGCTGGTTCTGGCGCCAGCTCACCTCCATGCGGGTGGCGCTGATCCTGCTCTTCCTGCTCTCCCTCGGCGCCGTCCCCGGCTCCCTCATCCCGCAGACCAGCGCGGACGAGATGAAGGTCGCCGACTTCAAGAAGGCGCACGAGACCCTCACACCGCTGTACGAGAAGCTCCAGCTCTTCGACGTCTACAGCTCGGTGTGGTTCTCCGCGATCTACATCCTGCTCTTCGTCTCCCTCATCGGCTGCATCGTCCCGCGCACCTGGCAGTTCGTCGGCCAGCTCCGCGGCCTGCCGCCGGGCGCCCCCAAGCGGCTCACCCGCCTCCCCGCGTACACCACCTGGCGCACCGAGGCGGGCCCCGAGGAGGTCCGCGAGGCCGCCCTCGCCGTCCTCAAGGGCCGCCGCTTCCGGGCCCGCGCCGCCGGTGACGCGGTCGCCGCCGAGAAGGGCTACCTCCGCGAGGCCGGCAACCTCCTCTTCCACCTCGCGCTCATCGTCATGCTGGTGGCCTTCGCCTGGGGCCAGCTCTTCAAGTCCGAGGGCGGCAAGCTGGTCGTCGAGGGCGACGGCTTCTCCAACACGCTCACCCAGTACGACGACTTCAAGTCCGGCTCCCAGTTCGGCGTCGACGAGCTCGAACCGTTCAGCTTCACCCTGGACTCCTTCACCGGTACGTACGAGAAGAGCGGCCCGCAGCGCGGCACCCCCCGCACCTTCGAGGCGGCCGTCACCTACACGCGGGGCGACGGCAAGGACGAGAAGGCGGTCATCCGGGTCAACGAGCCGCTGGAGGTCGGCGACTCCAAGGTCTATCTGATCGCCCACGGCTACGCGCCGGTCGTCACCGTCAAGGACGGCAGGGGCAAGGTCGTCTACCGCGGCGCGGTCCCGCTGCTGCCGATCGACAACAACATCACCTCCACCGGCGCGATCAAGGTGATGGACGGCTACCGCGACAAGAACGGCAAGCCGGAGCAGCTCGGCTTCAAGGCCTTCTTCGTGCCGACCTTCGCGGGCGCGGGGCAGGGTGACATGTTCTCCCAGTTCCCCGCGCTCGACTTCCCCGTGATGGCCCTCACCGGCTACCACGGCGACCTGCGGGTCAACTCCGGCCTGCCGCAGAACGTGTACCAGCTCGACACCTCCAAGATGACCCAGTTCAAGGTCGAGGGAGGCACCGGCGTCGCCCAGCGGATGCGGCCCGGCGAGACCATGACGCTGCCCGACGGCGCCGGCTCGATCACCTTCGAGAAGGAGATCAAGGAGTGGGCGAGCTTCCAGGTCTCCCAGCAGCCGGGCAACGGCCTCGCCCTCGCCGGCGCGGTCGCCGCGATCGCCGGGCTCACCGGCTCGCTCTTCATCCACCGGCGCCGGGTCTGGGTCCGCGCCGTCCGCGGCGAGGACGGCACGACCGTCGTCGAGATGGCGGGCCTCGGCCGCAGCGAGTCCGCCAAGCTGCCCGAGGAGCTCGCCGAGCTCGCGGTCGCGCTCACCGCCACGGCGCCCCCGGCGCCCGAACCCGCCGCACCGGAGTCCGCCGATCCGGAGTCCGCCGCACCCGAACCCGCCGAAGCAGAAGCCGAAGCATCAGAAGGGGTCGAGAAGTGATCCTCGCCGCCGAGACCAACGAGAGCCTGGCGCAGATGAGCAACACGCTCGTCTACTCCTCGATGGCCGTCTACACCCTGGCCTTCCTCGCCCACATCGCCGAGTGGGTGTTCGGCAGCCGCAGCAAGGTCGGCCGCACCGCCGCCGCGCTGACGGAGCAGAAGCAGGCCGCGGCCGCCGCCGTGTCCGTGCAGGTCAAGGGGGCCGGGGGCACCACCGTCCTGGACCGGCCGAAGGTCGTCACCCGGGCCGCCGCCGGCGCCCGTGACGTCCCCGACGGCCCCGGCGCGGCCGGCGGCACCGTCAAGGGCGACCTCTACGGCCGGATCGCGGTCTCGCTGACCGTCCTCGCCTTCGCCCTGGAGGCGGCCGGCGTGGTCGTGCGCGCGATCTCCGTGCAGCGCGCCCCCTGGGGCAACATGTACGAGTTCTCCACCACCTTCTCCACGGTGGCGGTCGGCGTGTACCTGGCCTTCCTGCTCGCCGGGAAGAACGTCCGCTGGATCGGCCTGCCGCTGGTCACGACGGTCCTGCTCGACCTGGGCGTGGCGACCACGCTGCTGTACACCGAGAGCGACCAGCTGGTGCCCGCCCTCGACTCGTACTGGCTGTGGATCCACGTCTCCACCGCGATCTTCTGCGGTGCCGTGCTCTACCTGGGCGCCGTCGCCACCCTGCTGTACCTCTTCCGCGACTCGTACGAGAACAAGCTCGCGAACGGCGGCACGCCGAGCGGCTTCGCCCGCTCCGTCCTGGAGCGGCTGCCCGCCGCCGCCACCCTCGACAAGTTCGCCTACCGGGTCAACGCGGCGATCTTCCCGCTCTGGACCTTCACGATCATCGCGGGCGCCATCTGGGCCGGCGACGCGTGGGGCCGCTACTGGGGCTGGGACGCCAAGGAGGTCTGGTCCTTCATCACGTGGGTCGGTTACGCCGCCTACCTGCACGCCCGGGCCACGGCCGGCTGGAAGGGCCGCAAGGCCGCCTACATCGCGCTCATCGCCTTCGGCTGCTTCCTCTTCAACTACTACGGCGTGAACATCTTCGTCAGCAGCAAGCACTCGTACGCGGGCGTCTGAGCTGGCACCGGCCCCCGCGCGGGGCCACGCTGGAGGTATGAGCGAGATACCCCGGGGCAGGAGCGAGACCCACGACGGCGACACGCACCTGCTGCGGTACGTGGTCGAGCTCCCGCACCCGCAGGCGGTGGTGTGGGAGAAGGTCGCCTCGCCGGAGGGGCTGCCCTCCTGGCTCTGCGCGGCGGACCCGCTGGAGCCGAGACTGGGCGGGGCGATCACCCTCCGCTGGCTGAACGGCGAGACCGAGGTCTCCGGGCGGGTGACCGCCTGGGACCCGGACCACGTCGCCGAGTACACGGTCGGCGCCCCGCACGGACGGATCCGGTTCCATCTGGAACCGGACGCCGGCGGGGCGTCGACCGTCCTGCGTTTCACCAACGAGTTCCGCGGCGACCGGGACCTGCTGCTCGACTGCCTGGCCGGCTGGCACGATCACTTCGAGCGGCTCAGGGACGCGCTGGACGGCCGTCCGACGGACTGGCGCCAGTGGACGACCGAGCGCTGGAGCGAGCTGCGCGAGCTGTACGCCCAGGACACCGCGCGCTGGCCCAAGTGGGTGCCCTAGGGGGCCCTGTCCGGCCGGACCGCCGAGAGCGGTTCGGCGATGTCCTCCAGCGAGCGGCGCTCCGCGTTCACCGCGAGGAAGGCCGCCACCAGGCCCGCCGCGCACATCAGGCCCGCTCCGATCTGGAAGGCGAGCACCGTGTCGCCGACCACGCCCGACTCCGTCAGCTCGGCGAAGATCAGCGGGCCGCTGATGCCGCCGGCCGCCGTACCGAGCGCGTAGAAGAAGGCGATGGCCATGGCGCGGGTCTCCATGGGGAAGATCTCGGAGACGGTCAGATAGGCGCTGGACGCTCCGGCCGAGGCGAAGAACAGCACCACGCACCAGCAGGCCGTCAGGGTCGTCGCCGACAGCGAACCCCGGTCGAAGAGCCACGCCGTGCCGAAGAGCAGCAGGCCCGAGAGCAGGTACGTGCCCGAGATCATGATCCGGCGGCCGACGGTGTCGAAGAGCCGGCCGAGCAGCAGCGGCCCCAGGAAGTTGCCCGCCGCGATCACCGCGAAGTAGTAGCCGGTGCTGCCGGTCGGCACGTCGAAGAAGGTGATGAGGATCGAGCCGAAGCCGAAGGTGATCGCGTTGTACAGGAACGCCTGGCCGATGAAGAGCGCCAGGCCGAGGACGGCGCGGCGGGGGTAGCGGCCGAAGACGGTCTTCGCGATCAGGCCGAAGCCGATGCTCTTGCGCTGGTGGATGGTGATCTCGCCGGCCGGCTGCGGCAGCGCCGCGCCCTTCTCCGCCTCGATCTCCCGCTCGACGGAGGAGACCAGCTTCTCGGCCTCCTCGCCGTGACCGTGGATGAACTGCCAGCGCGGACTCTCCGGTACGTGCCGGCGCACCAGCAGGATGACCAGGCCGAGGACGACGCCGAGGGCGAAGCTGAGCCGCCAGCCGAGGTCCTGCGGGAAGATGTCGGTGTCGAGCATGACCACCGACAGCAGGGCGCCGCCGACGGCGCCCAGCCAGTAGCTGCCGTTGATGATCAGGTCGACGCGCCCCCGGTAGAGGGACGGGATCAGCTCGTCGATCGCGGAGTTGATGGCCGCGTACTCGCCGCCGATGCCGAAGCCGGTGAGGAAGCGGAAGAGGAAGAACCACCAGGACTCGAAGGACAGCGCCGTCATCGCCGTGGCACCGAGGTAGACGGCCAGGGTGATCATGAAGAGCTTCTTGCGGCCGTAGCGGTCGGTCAGCCACCCGAAGAACAGCGCGCCCGAGCAGGCGCCCGCCACGTAGAGCGCGGCGGCCACCCCGGTGACCTGGGCGGCGGTGATGTCGAGGCCGCTGCCCTCCTCGGCCAGCCGGCCGGCGACGTTGCCGACGATGGTGACCTCCAGACCGTCGAGGATCCAGACGGTCCCCAGACCGATGACGATCATCCAGTGCCAGCGGGACCAGGGAAGGCGGTCCAGCCGGGCAGGTACGGCCGTGGTCACCGTTCCCGTCCCGGCGCCCGCGGAAGACGACGGCGCGCTCATGGTTCTCCTCTCGTAGGTGTCTCGCACGCCCCCTCCGCCCCTCCGGCGGGCCGTCGGCGCGGTCTCCGTCCGGTCAGCCCTCGGCGCGGGACCGGCGCAGGCGCAGGCGGTCGCGGCGGGTGAGGCGGGCGCGGCGCGCCCGGCGCTCGGCGGCCTGCCGGTCCAGCTCCTCCATCAGCCTCCGGCCCCGGTGCTCGGGGTCGAGCTCGTCGAGGATCCGGTCGATCTCGGCGAGCATCGCCCCGTACAGCTGCCAGGTGCCGGGATCGGCGAGGGCGAGGGCGAGGAGCCGGTCGGCCGCGTCGTCCCGGCAGGCCCTGGCCGCCCGCAGCTCGCCCGCAAGCCGGCTCTCCGCCGCCTCGGCGGCCTCGCTGCCCCGGGCGGTGACGAGGACCGCGAAGCTGACGAGGGAGTCGGCGGTGTACTGGGCGGTCTCCCGGACGGCGAGGGCCGCCCGGTCCGGCAGGAGCTCCTGCCCGTCGCGGCGCTTCGCCAGGTCGGTGAGGGTGCGGGCGAGGACCCGCAGGACGACGGCGTTGATCTCCAGGGTGTCGAGGCCGGTGCGGAGCACCACCCGGTGGAGCAGGCCCTCCTTGACGCGGGGGTTGAACCGCAGGCTGTCCTCGGCGGTGCGCAGGGCCGCGTCGACGTCGGCGACGTCGTTGTCGAGGCGGCGGGCCTCGTGGAGCCGGGCGGCGGCCCGCTCGACGGGCGGCGCGCCGGTGAACTCGTCCGCCACGTCCAGGAGCAGCAGGCGCATGCGCCGGGCGAGGTCCTCGATGGACTCGCCCGCGGTGTCGACCCAGACGGGCGGGGCGAGGAACAGGTTGAAGAGCATGCCGACGACGGCGCCGATGAGGGTCTCCAGGACGCGGTCCCACGCGGTGTCGGAGACCTGGGTGACGCCGAGGACGAGCATGGCGCTGATGGCGACCTCGGGAACGAACTCCTCGACCCGGACGAGCCGGCCGACGAGCAGGGAGGCCAGGATCACCAGGGCGAGGCTCCACCAGGACAGGCCGACGACGACGCTGAACGCGATGGCGATGAGGACGCCGACGACGACGGAGTTCACCCGCCGGAGGCTGGTGGTCAGGGTGGAGTACAGGGTGACCTGGACGACCAGGAGCGCGGTCAGGGGCGCGGTGAGCGGGACCGGTTCGCTGCTGAGCCGCAGGGCGACGACGTAGCTGAGGGTGGCCGCCGCCGTGGACCGTACGGTCTGCACGACGAACGGATCCCTGCGGAGCCGCGCCGCCGCGCCCTCCCCCCGGCCCCGTCCCGTTCCGCCGCGCGCCACGTCCCACCTCGTCCCGTCGGCCTCGCCCGCCCCGGAGGGGGCTCTCTGGACGACCGCCTGCCCGGCCGGCCGCGGACTCATGCGCGGATACGGCCGGGCGGACGCGGGATCACCCCCGCTTCGGGGGCAGGCACGAGGCCGTCGGGGGTTCGCCCTCCGGCCAGGCGGTCTGGACGAAGCGCTGGGTTCCGTCGGGGGCGAGCTCCACGATGGGGACGGCCTTGTTGTACGGGTTGCCGTGGTTGTCGAGGCAGATCCAGCCGCTCGCGCCCTGGACCCGCAGCGAGCCCTTGACCTGCGGCCACTGGGTGCCGACGTCGGCGAGCTCCGGGTAGGGGGCGTTCGCGGGGGTGGCCTGGCGGATCGCGTGGACGGCCGTCGCCATCGCGTCGTACGCGATGATCGCCTGCCCGTCCCGGAGCGGTATCGGCTCGGGGTCGGCGCGGGCGATGTCGGTGAGGAAGGTCTCGAAGGCGACGACCGAGCCGCCGGTCGTCGGCACCCGCCGGCCCGGGGCGGGCTTCCAGGCGTCGGGGTGGGCGAGCGCCGCGTACCGGACGGTCAGCTTCTTGCCGAGGGCCGCGCGGTTCAGCTTCTCGTCGGCGCCCAGGTACGAGCCCTCGTCGCCGGTCAGGACGGTGAAGGCGCGGTCGGCGCAGCCGCGGGAGCCGAGGGCGTTGATGAACTGGCGCAGCTGGGTGTGGCGGCCGGCGAAGAAGACGGTCTCGGCGCGGGTGTCGCAGATCAGGTGGGTGATCTGGCGGAAGGTGTTGGCGGTGGTGCCCTCCTCGGTGTTGTCCTTCGGCGAGGTGTAGAGCTGCGGCTCGTACGGGGCGCCCTTGAGGGACTCGGCGAAGGCGGTCCGCAGCGTGTCGATGTAGTGGTCGCCGGTGCGGGAGTCCTGGACGAGGATCGCGCGGGCCGCGTCGACCCTGCCGAAGTCGGCGAGGGCCCGTGCCTCGTCGCTGTTGGTGGGGGAGACCCGGGCGAGGCCGGGGAAGGGGTCGCGGCCGGGGCCGTTGGCGAGGTCGTCGGCGGTGATGGTCGTGCCGACGACGGCGATGCCCGCGCCGGTGAGGGCGGTGACCGCCTCCCGTACCTCGGCGGAGGAGGTGGCGACGCCGGAGACGGCGCGGAGCCGGTCCGGGGCGCCGGTCATGGCGACGAGCCGGTCGACGACCGTGCGCCAGTGGGCGTTCTTGTTGCCGGTGTTGGCGAGGACGAGCCGGATCTTGGGGGTCTCGCTGTTGGACTCGTGGTTGGCCCGGTACTGGTAGGCGTACGCGCCCTGGAGTTCGCGGAGGATCTTCTCCCGGGTGCCGGGGTCGGTGGCGGTGATCGGGAGCAGGACGGCGACGGTGGCGTACTCGCCGGCCTTGAGGGTGGCGTTCTCGCGCCCGATGGCGCCGGTGACCGCGGCGAGGGCGGGGACGCCGAAGGAGTGGCCGTCCCCGTTCACGCCGACGCACTCCCCGCTGCCGGAGGGCCGCTGCACGCCGGCGGCACAGGAACGGTCCTCCGGCTGGAGGATCCGCACCAGGCCCCAGCCGCCGAGGCCGGCGACGAGGGCGGTCGCGAGGAGCACGGTGAGGAGCTTCTGCCGGGGCGTCCAGAAGAAGCGGCGGCGCAGCCGGTCGAACATGGCGTCAGACTCCGTCCTCGCGCCCCGGCGGCAGCGACAGCTCCCGCCAGGCGCGGATGTCCCGCGGCCAGTGCCCGGCCGCGTCCCACAGTGGACCGCTGCCGGTGAGGTGACGGCCGGAGAGCCGGCGCAGCTCGTACGCGAGCCGGTCGGCGACCTCCTCGTCGGGCAGCGCGAGCGGATCGGTGAGCAGCCATACGGCGTGCAGCAGCCGCCGTACGGAGAAGTGCAGTTCGGCGGCGTCGGGGCCGAGGCCGTCGGGCAGCGCCGGGGCGGCCTCCTGGCCGAGGGCGACGGCCCGGCGCGGGTCGGGCCCGGCGCTGCCCCGCTCGCGCGGGTGGGGGGCGGCGGCGACGAACCGCAGCAGGCCGAGCCAGCCGAGGACGTCGGGGCCGGGGAAGGTGAGGCGGAGGTGGGCGACGGCCTCGGCGGTGTCGCCGAGCGCCAGGTCGTGGTGGAGCCGGTGCGGTCCCGGCTGGGGCCCGTAGTGCCGGCGGAGGGTCTCGTGGACGGCCCGCCAGGCGGAGTACTGCGGGTGGTCGGCGTCCTCGAAGCGGAGCCGGTGCAGCAGCAGGGAGCGCAGCAGCGGGTCGCCGACGAAGTGGCCGGGGTGCTCGGCCCAGTGCTCGGCGCGGAGCCGGTCGCGGACGCGGAGGGCGACGTCGCCGTCGAGGGACTCTGCGGCGAGCCGGGCCTGGGCGAGGCGGCGGGCCGAGTCCTCGTCGTGGGCGGCGGCGAGGACCGCGTACGGCCCCGGTCTGGGCACCGGAAGCAGGGCGTCGAGGAGGGCGGGGGCGACGGGCACGGGCGCGGAGTCCTCGCGGAGCTCCACGGTCCGGTCGAGGAGCCCGCCGGGGGTGAGGCGGGCCCGGTCGGCGGGCGGGGTCTCGCCGGCGGCGCGGGCGAGCAGGTCGACGCCGAGCGGACGGCCGCCGGTGAGCCGGTGGACGGCCCGGGAGAGCGTGGCGGGGGCGGTGCCGGCCGGGTCGTGGCGGTCGAAGGCGGCGCGGGTCTGGGTGGGGGTGAGCGGGGTCAGCTCGACGGCGAGGAGACCGGAGCCGACCCGTCCGGTGCGGGGGCAGGGCGCCTGGTGGGCGGTCTCGGGCAGCCGGACGCGGGTGGCGTGGCGCAGCGCCTCGTGCTCGCGCAGCCGGGAGGCGGCGAGGACGACGGTGTGGTCGCGGCGGCCGTCGGAACGGGCCCGCAGAATCGGTTCGACCAGGGAGCGGCCCACGAGCTCGTGGGCGTTGTCGAGGAGGATCAGGGGCCGGCCGACGCGGCTGCCGCGGCGCAGCCCGGTGTAGGCGCGGAGCAGGTCCTCGGTGAGGGTGAGGACGAGGAAGGCCTCGGCCTCCTCGCGGCGCGGTCCGCCCTGCGCGAAGTCGACGGCGAGCTGCTGGAGCCCGGAGCGGCCGCGTCCGCCCGCGTTGCGGTAGCCGCCGAACCACTCCTCGGGCGCCTTCCTGAAGCGGTGGAAGAACTCCTCGATGACCGTCTCGACGGTGGCCTCGGCGACCAGCCCGGCGAAGGGCGCGCCGGCCTCGGCGGCGGTGCCGGCGAGCTTGGCGAGCACCCGGCCGACCCAGGCGGCGGCGGCCGCGCGCCCGGCGTCGACGGTGGCGAGCAGCGGCCCGAGGCGTAACAGGTCGCGCCGGGCCCGCTCGTCGTCCTCCCGGGTCCAGCCGACCGAGGTGACGGCCACGAGTCCGAGCGCCAGCCGCGGAAACGGGACGGCCCTGACGGCGTCGGTCTTCCGCCCCAGCTGCACGGAGAGCTCCGCCAGCGCGCCCGTCACCGGCGACCAGCCGGCCCCGTGATCGGCCGGCTCCTCGATCCGGGCGCAGTCGAGCAGGGCGAGCGGGGTGACGTCGCGGTAGCGGTTGCGGATCTCCTTGAGCAGCACGGTCTTGCCCATGCCGCGCCCGCCGGTGAAGACGGTGACGGGCGGGTCGTCGCCGTGCTCGAAGGGCACCCGCCCCTGGCCGTACGGTCCGAGCCCGACGAGCCGCGCGGCCAGTCCGCGAGGATCCAGGACCGCCTCGCGGCCGTACAGCTCTCTGTCCACCCGCCACCCCCGTCGCAGTGAACTCCAGGATAACGACGGCGTGTTGGGAACAGGAGGGAACGGGAACGCCTTTTCGGGACTGTTGCCGAAGCGTCGTCGGTCCGTGGCGATCGCGTCGAGCCGCGCGGCATCGGAGGCCGGGGCGGGGAGTCGCGCGGTGTCAGTCCCGGCCGATGTCCTCGTTCCACAGGGCGGGGCGGTCGGCGATGAAGGCGCGCATCAGCTCCACGCAGCCGGGATCGTCGAGCACGAGGACCTCGACCCCGTGCGCGGCGAGCCACTCCTGCCCGCCGCGGAAGGTCCGGTCCTCCCCGACGACCACCCGCGAGATCCCGAACTGCCGCACGAGCCCGGAGCAGTACCAGCACGGCGACAGCGTCGTGACCATCGTCGTCCCCCGGTACGAGCGCTGCCGCCCGGCGTCCCGGAACGCGGCGGTCTCCGCGTGCGCGGACGGGTCCCCGTCCTGCACCCGCCGGTTCCGCCCCCGCCCGAGCGGCGTCCCGTCGGCCCCGAAGAGCGCGGCGCCGATCGGCACCCCGCCCTCCTCCCGCCCGGCGCGGGCCTCCGCGAGGGCGGTGCGGAGCCATCGGCGCGCCTGCTGCTGGTCCATGCGGGGAGCCTTCCCCGGCGAGGTGCCGGGTCCACCCGGGGCGCGGTGGCCGGCGTCCCCGGAGGGCGTGACGTAGGACCCCTTGCCGGGCACGGTGTAGACGAGTCCGTGCTCGGCGAGCTCCCGTATGGCACGGCGGGCGGTCAGTACGGCGATGCCGTACTCCTCGGCGAGGCGGGTCGGTGCCGGGACCATCCGGTCGGGGGCGTACTCGCCGCTCGCGATCTTCGCCGCGATCGCGTCTGCCAGTTGCTTGTACAGCGGGCGTCCCGACTGCGAGTCAAGGCTCATGCGTCAACAGTAGGTAGTCATACAAAGACACGTTTGGATGGATCTAGCTATGTAGTGATGTAGCAAGGTGTAGTACGCACTACGGTGAGGCGCACAGAAGACCCCGGCGAGGTGGCTAGACCTCCCGGGGCGCGGCCACCAACTAACCCAACGGAGTTGATGACGTGCGGAACCTTATCGCGCATGCCCTGATCCCCTTCCTCCCTCTCCTCCTCCGGCTGCTCACGCCGGCGGCGCCACGGCGGCGTCGGTGGACGCTCTGGCTGGCCACCGTCGGCGTGGACCTCGACCGCCGGAACATCCATGCCGGAGCCGCCCGATGAGCCGCTGCGGGGCCCGGCGGTCCGTGTACGCGGTCGCGGAGGTCGTCCGCCCCGTGTGGGGTGGCTCGGTCCGCGTCCTCGCCGTCGGACACGACGGCCTGCACCGCGACCGCGCGGGTGAGGGTGGTCGCTGCGGTCTCGGCGATGCCCTGCTCCTGGCGGGCGCGGTGGCCCGCCACGAGCTGCCGCCCCCATGATCGGTAGGTGGTCTCAAGGCCGGCGAGGCGTGCCTTGAGTTCGACGACGACTCCGGGCCGCCCCACCGCGTGTGCCCACGCCTCCAGATCGTCGGCGGACGGGGTCTGCTTCCCCGCCTGGAGCCGTGACACCTTGGACGCGGCCCAACCGAGTCGCTGGGCGAGCTCCTTCCCGTTCAGGCCTGCCTCGGCGCGCAGTTCGCGCAGTCGCGCGCCGAGGGCCTCCCGGCCGGACTGGAAGTCGGTACCGCTCACGCCGAGGAACGTACTCGCTTCGCGTAGTCGGCGGTGGGTACGGCGTGGTGCCATGCGGCGTCCCGTACCTGGCAGGCGGCGGCGACCTCGGACGGGTCCTCCGAGACGACGACGCCGAGAGTGGTGTCGTCCGCGTCGAAGACGAAACGGACGAGGGTGCGGGAGTCGAAGAGCCAGAAGTCGTAGTCGGGGAGCCGCAGTTGTGCCGCCTTCGCGCGGGTGAGGTTCCGGATGTCCTCGCCGGACGCGACGTTCCCCAGCCCCGTGGCCAGGAGGAACTCCTGACCCTCGGTGAGCGGTTCATCGACCAGGCGCACCCGCTCGAAGCGCTTTCCGGCGGCCACTTGCCTCCGGACGTTCTCGCGCCAGGCGTTGGGTGGTTCGGCGGAGATGTCGGCGCCCGCCTTCCAACGGGCCCACTTCGGGCTGTTGCGATCGGTCGCGTAGCCGCGCCGGGTCTCCAGACGCCAGGCCGTGTGCTCGAACCCGGCGAAGAGGCCGCTCACGTCCGTGAACGGAACCATGGCGCCGGCCTCGGCGCGCGGGGCGAAGCGCGTCAACAGTTCGCGGGGCACGGTCACGAACGTCTCGGACTCCTTGACGTCACGCAACGCGGCCAGCTGGGCGGGGTCGGTGACGCGCTCCCCCTGCACGAGGATGTCGCCGGTGGACTCGACCTCGTACAGGGTGGGGCAGTCGCCGTCCTCGCTGGTCGTACCGAGGAACCTGAGCGCCATGTCCGGGCCTCCCTGGGCAGGTGGTGGGGGGCATCCAGGATGCGTGGCCGTGGGACGGCGCGGGGCCGGATTGCGCCGGATTGCGCGGGCGGTCCGTCCTCGGGGGCGTCACATCGCGTCCGCCGCCTCCTCCTCGTACGCGAACAGGGCCGGCTGCGCCTCGGTCGCGAAGAAGGTCTTCGCGCGGATGAGGGCCTGTTCGTCGGCGCGGACGCGGCCGGGGCGGGAGGCGGTGCCCAGGAGGACGCCGCCGAAGCGCATGCGGAGGTAGGCGGCGGAGTTGTGGAGGGCGGTGGTGAGGCCGTCCGCGACCACGTGGTGCTCGTGGGACAGGGCCGTGACGCCCCACAGGGTGCCGCCCGCCATGCGCTGCTTGAAGTCGGAGTCCGGGAGGTTCAGCCAGCCGGACCAGTAGTCCAGGTAGCGCTTGGTCTGGGCGGAGAAGGTGTACCAGTACAGGGGGGAGACGATGACGACGTCCGTGGCCTCCCGGGTGGCCTTCCACAGGTCCGCCTCGACCTCGCCCATGCGGTGGGCGGCGGTCTCGTGGCGGCCGTCCTGGAAGTCCGGCAGCTCCAGGGCGTTCAGGTCCACCCAGCGCTGCGGGGTGCCGGCGGGCAGGTGGGCGGCGGCCTCGCGGGCCAGGATCTCGGAGTTGCCGTCGGCGCGGGAGCTGCCGAGGACGAAGAGGAACGAGCGGTCCGAGCCGGGGGTCGCGTCGGGGGACATGGGTGCTCCAGGTTCGTGGGTGCGCACGGGCGGGGCGGCCGGGGCCGGTACTCCCTGCCAACTAGCCTTCGCACGCGGGTATTCCGCTCCCGCCCATCGCGTTTTCCGATGGGGCCCATCGGAAGGACGCCCCAGTGGGCCGTGGACCCGCCCCCGCCCCCGTTCGTAGCGTCGACGGCATGAGAAACGAGACCGGGAACGAAGCCAGGGGAACCCTCGAACTGACCCTCGCCATGGTGCTGTCGGGCACCCTCGGCGTCTTCGTCGTGGAGTCGGGCGCCTCGCCCTTCGAGGTGGTGTTCTTCCGGTGCCTCTTCGGGGCGGCCGCCCTCGGGCTGTACGGCCTGGCGCGGGGCCACTTCACCGGGCACGGCTTCACCGCGCGGTCCTTCGGGCTCGCCCTCCTCGGCGGCGTGTTCATCGTCTTCAACTGGGTGTTCCTCTTCGAGGCCTATGCCGCCTCGTCCATCTCGCTCGCCACCGTCGTCTACCACACGCAGCCGTTCTTCCTCGTGCTGCTCAGCGCCCTCTTCCTGCGGGAGCGGATCCCCGCGGGGAAGGTGGGGTGGCTCGCCGTCGCCTTCGCCGGGCTCGTCCTCGTCTCCGGCGTGCGGCCGGGGGACACCGCCTCCCTCGAGGGGCTCGGGTACGCGCTCGCCGCCGCCGTGCTGTACGCGCTCGCCACCTTCGTGACCAAGCGGATCGGCGGCGTACGGCCGCATCTGATCGCCCTCGTGCAGGTGGTGGCCGGCGTGCCGCTGCTGCTGCCGTTCGCCGACTTCGGGGCGGTCGCCGGGCTCGGCGCCGGGTGGGGATGGCTGGCCGGGCTCGGCCTCGTCCACACCGGGCTTATGTACGTCCTCATGTACGCCGCCTACGCCAAGCTGCCCACCCCGAAGATCGCCGTGCTCGCCTTCACCTACCCGGCGGTCGCGATGGTCGTCGACTGGGCGGTCTACGGGCACCACATCGGGCTCGTCCAGGCGCTCGGCGTCCCGCTGATCGTCCTCGCCAGCCTGAAGGTCACTCTCGCGCGAGCCGCCGCGCCTGCTCCACGAACAGCCGCACGTGCGCCGGAAGCCGCTTCCCCCGCCGCCACGCGAGCTGCGTGAAGAGCGTGAACGGCGGTTTCCAGCCGAGCGCCACCAGCGCCCCGGACGCCAGTTCCTCCTGGACGGTGATCCGGGGCAGCAGCGCGATCCCGAGCCCGGACGCCACCGCCCGCTTGCTCGCCTCGATCGTCCCGAACTCCAGGAACTCCGGCCGCGACCCGCCCGCCCCCGCCAGCTCCGCCTCGAAGAGGTCGCGGTACGCGCAGCCCGGCTCGGTGCCCACCAGGGCGGTGCCCGCGAGATCGGCCGCGGCCAGTCCCGTACGGCCCGCGAGGGCGTGGCCCGGGGCGGCCACCAGGACCAGCGGCTCCGGCGCCAGGACCTCCGTCTCCAGGCCCTCGTGCGCGGTCTCCGCCTCCATGAGGAAACCCAGGTCGTACGTGCCCCGGCGCAGCGCCTGCCGCGTCGCGTCGCCGAGCGTGGGCCGCAGGGACAGGCGGACGGCCGGGTGCCGGTGGTGGACGTACTCCAGGAGCGGCGGGAGCCGGTAGGTGGTCAGCGACTCCATCGTCCCGATGGTGATCGTCCCGGCGGCCTCCCCGGCGGCGACCGCGGCCCGCGCCTCCTCGGCGAGCTCGGCCATGCGGCGCGCGTACGGCAGCAGCCGCTCACCGGCCCCGGTCAGCCGGATGCGGCCGCCGAGCCGCTCGAACAGCTCCGTGCCGAGGGCCGTCTCCAGCGCCTTGACCTGCGAGGTCACGCTGGACTGGGCGTAGCCGAGTTCGGCGGCGGCGCGGGTGAAGGAGAGGACTTCGGCGACCTTCTCGAAGGTCGCGAGGAGCCGCAGCTCCATCAGGCGGGCCTCCCCGGGCGGGAGCCGGAACCGGAGCGGGAACCGGAGCGGGCGCGGGTGCGGCTCACGCGTCCTTCTCCCCGTCGCCCTCTTCGCGGCCCTCGCGGCGCTTCGGTTCGTCCTCGCGGCGGCGCAGGTCCGCCTCCCAGTCCTCGAACAGGGCGTCGTCCTGGTCCTTCTTCTCCGGGGACTTCTCCGAGGACTCCTCAGGGGACGTGTCCGCCGGCTTCTCCGGGGACCTGTCCGCGGGCTTCTCCGCGGGCTTCCCCGCCGACCGCTCGTCCGACAGGGACTTCAGGAACTCGGGATTGTCGTCCGGCGCCACCCAGCCGCCCCTGCCGCCGCGCCCTCCCCAGCCGCCGCGCCCGTCGCCCGCCGTGATCCGCCGGGCCTTGCCCGCGAAGATCCAGACGATCGGGCCGACGATCCAGAACAGCAGGATGATGATGACCCAGGCCACCTTGGGCAGGTGCTTGACCTCGTCCTCGGGGGTGTTCAGGCAGTCGATGAAGGCATAGATCGTCAGCGCCAGCGGCAGGATGTACATCAATGCCCGAAGCATGTGGAGCAGCCCCCTGGAAGCGGTGGCGGGGGCGCGTCGAGTCGGCCCCGGTGACACCTCCAGCGTAGCCGGTGACCGATACTTGCCCGTATGGCTTACGACGATCTCCGCTCGCTGCTCAGGGCCCTGGAGCGTGAAGGCGACCTCAAGCGCATCAAGGCCGAAGTCGACCCGTACCTGGAGGTCGGGGAGATCGTCGACCGGGTGAACAAGGCAGGAGGGCCCGCGCTTCTCTTCGAGAACGTGAAGGGCTCCGCCATGCCGCTCGCGATGAACGTGTTCGGCACGGACCGGAGGCTCCTCAAGGCGCTCGGCCTGAAGTCGTACGGGGAGATCAGCGAGAAGATCGGCGGGCTGCTCAAGCCCGAGCTTCCGCAGGGCTTCATCGGCGTCCGGGAGGCCTTCGGCAAGCTGGGCTCGATGGTCCACGTGCCGCCGAAGAAGGTGAAGTCCTCGGACGCGCCCGTGCAGGAGGTCGTCCTCACCGGCGACGACGTCGACCTCGACCTGCTGCCCGCGCTCTTCACCTGGCCCAAGGACGGCGGCTCCTTCTTCAACCTGGGCCTCACCCACACCAAGCACCCCGAGACCGGCGTGCGGAACCTGGGCCTGTACCGGCTCCAGCGGCACGACAAGCGCACCATCGGCATGCACTGGCAGATCCACAAGGACAGCCGGAACCACTACGCGGTCGCCGCCGAGCGCGGCGAGCGGCTGCCGGTCGCGATCGCCTTCGGTTGCCCGCCGGCCGTCACGTACGCCTCCACCGCCCCGCTCCCCGGCGACATCGACGAGTACCTCTTCGCCGGCTTCGTGCAGGGCAAGCGGATCGAGATGGTCGACTGCAAGACCGTGCCGCTCCAGGTCCCGGCGAACGCCGAGGTCGTCGTCGAGGGCTGGCTGGAGCCGGGCGAGATGCTGCCGGAGGGCCCCTTCGGCGACCACACCGGCTTCTACACCCCGCAGGAACCGTTCCCCGCGCTGAAGATCGACTGCGTCACCATGCGGAAGCGCCCGCTGCTCCAGTCGATCGTGGTCGGCCGGCCGCCGACCGAGGACGGGCCGCTCGGGCGGGCGACGGAGCGCTTCTTCCTGCCGCTCCTCAAGATCATCATTCCGGACATCGTCGACTACCACCTGCCGGAGTCGGGCGGCTTCCACAACTGCGCGATCGTCTCGATCGACAAGAAGTACCCGAAGCACGCGCAGAAGGTCATGCACGCCATCTGGGGCGCCCACATGATGTCGCTGACCAAGCTGATCGTCGTGGTGGACAAGGACTGCGACGTGCACGACCTCCACGAGGTCTCCTGGCGCGCCCTCGGGAACACCGACTACGCCCGCGACCTGACGGTCGTCGAGGGTCCGGTGGACCACTTGGACCACGCCTCGTACCAGCAGTTCTGGGGCGGCAAGGCGGGCATCGACGCCACGAGGAAGCTGCCGGAGGAGGGCTACACCCGGGACGGCGGCTGGCCGGACATGGTGGAGTCGGACCCGGCGACGGCGGCCCTGGTGGACCGCCGCTGGAAGGAGTACGGCCTGTGACCACGGCCGCCGTCCCGGGCGCGCAGCCAGGGCGTACGAGGGCTTTCCTGCGGCTCGTGATGATCGAGCACTCGGTCTTCGCGCTGCCCTTCGCCTACATCGCCTCGCTGACGGCCATGTACCGGCTCGACCGGAAGATCGACTGGTGGACCCTCTTCCTCGTCACCGTCTGCATGGTGGGGCTCCGGACCTTCGCCATGGCCTGCAACCGGATCATCGACCGCGAGATCGACGCGCGTAATCCGCGCACGGCGGGCCGCGAGCTGGTCACGGGCGCGGTGTCGGTGCGGTCGGCGTGGACCGGGGCCGGGATCGCGGTGGTCGTCTTCCTCGGCGCCGCCGCCCTGCTGAACCCGCTCTGCCTGGCGCTCGCGCCGCTCGCCGTCGTCCCGATGGTGGTCTACCCGTACGGCAAGCGGTTCACGAACTTCCCGCACGCGATCCTCGGCCTCGCCCAGGCCATAGGGCCCCTCGGGGCCTGGCTCGCGGTGACGGGGGAGTGGTCCTGGGACGCGGTGATCCTGGGCCTCGCGGTCGGCGTCTGGATCGGCGGCTTCGACCTGATCTTCGCCTGCCAGGACGTGCAGGCGGACCGGGCGCACGGCGTGATGTCGGTGCCGGCCCGCTTCGGGATCCCGGCGGCGCTGTGGGGCGCCCGCGCCTCCGCGGTCGTCACCACGGGCCTGCTGGTCTGGTACGCGCTGGCCACGGACGCGGGCCTGTTCTTCTGGATCGGCCTGGTGATCGTCGTCGCGGCCTTCTGCTACGAGCACTCGATCGTGAAGCCGCACGACCTGTCGCGGCTGAACCGGGCGTTCTTCACGACGAACGGTTTCATCGGGATCTCGCTCTTCCTCTGCGCCCTGCTCGACCTGCTGGTCCGCGGGCTCACCCTCTAGGCTCCGGGACATGGACGACGGCAAGCGCACCCCGTGGGTCGTGGGGGTTTCCGGGGCGTCGGGGACGCCGTACGCGGCTTCCGTGCTGAGGGGGCTGCTCGCCGCGGGGGAGGGCGTCGACCTGATCGTCTCGCGGGCCTCGCGGCTGACGCTGCTCGACGAGACGGGGATCGGCTTCCGGGACGCGCACTGGCGCGAGGACCTGGCGGCGTGGCTGGCGCGGGGCGCGGACGGGAAGCCGGACGCGTACGACGTGCCGGTGGACGCTCTGGACGGCGTGCGGTACTGGGCGGCCGGCGACCTGGCGGCGGGGCCGTCCTCGGGGTCGTACCCGGCGAAGGGGATGCTGATCGTGCCGGCCTCGACCGCCGCGGTGGCGGGAGTGGCGCTCGGTCTGTCGAAGGACCTCTTGCAGCGGGTGGCGAGCGTGACGCTCAAGGAGCGGCGTCCGCTGGTCGTCGCGGTGCGGGAGACCCCGCTGAGCGGGCAGACGCTGAAGCAGATGGTGGCGCTGGACGAGGCGGGCGCCGTGGTGCTGCCCGCCTCTCCGGCGTTCTACGCGGGGGCGACGCACATCCAGGACCTGGTGGACTTCGTCGCCGGGCGGGTGCTCGACGCGGCAGGGGTGCCGCACGGGCTGTACCGCCGGTGGCGGGGGGAACTCGGAGGAGGAGCTCCGGGGGTTCCCCGTGCCGGTTAGCGCTTCTTCGCGGCCTTCTTCGGGGCGCGCTTCGAGGCGGAGGCGGTCTGGTGGGCACGCGAGCGGTTGGCCAGGTCCTGAAGCTCGCGCATACGGGCGTAGGCCATCTCGATCGTGTACACGGTGTTCTCACTCCTGAAAGATCGTCTTTGATCTGTTGAAAGATTCGCAGGCTCAAAACCCCTGCATGCCTTAGATTCTACACCTAAACTTGCGGTATCGCTGGACAATGGAAGGTCGTATACCTATGGACGCCGTGGACAGGCAGCTCATCCAGGCCCTGCGCGAGAACGGCCGCGCCTCGTACGCCGAGCTGGGCCGGCTCGTGGGGCTCTCCGGGCCCTCCGTCACCGACCGCATCAACCGCCTGGAGGCGGCCGGGGTCATCACCGGCTACCGCGCCACCGTCGACGCCGCCTCGCTCGGTCTCGGCGTCACCGCCCTCATCGGCATCTCCCTCTCCGACGCCGCCGACCACGAGGACGTGGCCCGCCGCCTGAAGGACCTCGCCGAGATCGAGGACTGCTGGTTCATCGCCGGCGACGACTCCTTCATGCTCAAGGTCCGCGCCAACGACGTCGACGGCCTGGAGAAGACCATCCGCCGCCTCTCCGGCACCAAGGGCGTGTCGAGGACCCGGACGACGATCGTGCTCTCCACCAAGTGGGAGAACCGGGTCGGGGACCTGCCCGAAGAGGCCTGACGCGGAGCGGCAATGGGGGTGCCTCCCGCCCGAAGGGTGGGGGAGTACGGTGGGTGAAGCCTGATTTCGTCGGATACATGGGAGGCGGCCGCATGGACGCGGGGCTCAAGCGGGAGCTGGAGCAGAAGGTGCTCGCCGGTGAGCGGCTGAGCCGTGAGGACGGCATCGCCCTCTACGACTCCGACGACCTCGCCTGGCTCGGCGGGCTGGCCCACGAGGTCAGGACCCGCAAGAACGGCGACGTGGTCCACTTCAATGTCAACCGGCATCTGAACATGACCAACGTCTGCACCGCCTCCTGCGCCTACTGCTCCTTCCAGCGCAAGCCGGGCGAGAAGGACGCGTACACGATGCGCATCGAGGAGGCCGTCCGCCTCGCCAAGGCGATGGAGAACGAGAACCTCACCGAGCTCCACATCGTCAACGGGCTCCACCCCAACCTGCCCTGGCGGTACTACCCCCGGTCGCTGAGCGAGCTGAAGAAGGCGCTGCCGAACGTCTCCCTCAAGGCCTTCACCGCCACCGAGATCCACCACTTCGAGACCATCTCGGGCCTGTCGGCCTCCGACATCCTCGACGAGCTCATCGAGGCGGGCCTGGAGTCGCTGACCGGCGGCGGCGCCGAGATCTTCGACTGGGAGGTCCGGCAGCACATCGTGGACCACCGCACCCACTGGGAGGACTGGTCCCGGATCCACCGCCTCGCCCACGAGAAGGGCCTGAAGACCCCCTCGACGATGCTGTACGGGCACATCGAGGAGCCGCGCCACCGCGTCGACCACGTGCTGCGGCTGCGGGAACTCCAGGACGAGACCGGCGGCTTCCAGGTCTTCATCCCGCTGCGCTACCAGCACGACTTCGTGGACATGCAGGACGGCAAGGTCCGCAACAAGCTCCAGGCGCGGACGACGATGGCGACCGGCGCGGAGGCCCTGAAGACCTTCGCGGTCTCCCGGCTCCTCTTCGACAACGTGCCGCACGTCAAGGTCTTCTGGGTCATGCACGGCGTGCAGACCGCCCAGCTCGCGCTCCAGCACGGGGCCGACGACATGGACGGCTCGGTGGTCGAGTACAAGATCACGCACGACGCCGACAACTACGGCACGCCGAACAAGCTCACCCGCGACGACCTGCTGGAACTGATCCGCGACGCCGGCTTCCGGCCGGTCGAGCGGAACACCCGGTACGAGATCATCCGCGAGTACCCGGGCCCGGACGCGGGGCGGCGGGAGACGCCGCAGGCGATGCGGGTCTGACGTCCGTCCACGGAGGAAGGGCCGGCGGGATCCCCGCCGGCCCTTCTCTCATGCCCCGGTGTGCTCCACCGGGATCCACAGCTCCGCCGCCGCGGTCTTCCAGTCCTCCGCCGGGCGGACCGAGAGGATCTCGGGGCCGGGGCGGCTCCGGTACGGGTTCGACGGGAACCACTCGGTGAAGACGTCCCGCCAGAGGTACTGGAGCGCCTGCGGGTAGGGGCCCTCGCTCTCGAAGACGGCCCAGGTGCCGGCGGGGACGCGGAGGCTCTCGTACGCCTCCGACGCCTCCGTCTCCTCGGGGCCGGTGACCGCGCCGTACCAGTGGTCGAGCTCCACGCCCTCCTCGCGGCTGTCGGTGAGGTGGACGACGGCGGAGACGAGTCCGGGGGGTGCTCCGGCCGAGAGGCCGGCGAGCCGGTCCAGGGTCTCCCGGCCGAGCCCCCGGATCTGCGCGGCGATCGCCGGGTTCTCGCCCTCGTGGACGAGCGGGACCCGGGCCCTGCTGCCGGTGATCCGGAAGGCGTCCCGGGTCGTGACGCGGTACTTCATGCTGCTGTTCCCTTCGACGACGAGGCGGAAGGACATGCGCGGCTGGGCGGTGAGCACGGCGCCCGCGCGGCGGGCCTCGCCGGGCCCGACGCCGTGCACGGCGCGGAACGCGCGGGCGAACGCCTCCCCGGAGCCGTAGCCGTACCGGACGGCGATCTCCAGGAGCGTCCGCTCGCCGGCGAGCACCTCGGCGCCGGCGACGGTGAGCCGCCTGCGCCGCACGTACTCCGACAGCGGCATCCCCGCGAGGGCGGAGAAGAGCCGCCGGAAGTGGTACTCGGACGTCGTGGCGATCCGGGCCAGCTCGGCCGGGTCGAGGTCGCCGTCGAGGCGCTCCTCGATGTGGTCGAGAGCCCGGTTCAGTCCGTCCAGCACGGTGGGTCCTTCCTGTTTCCTGCGATGCCCCCACCGTAGGAACGGGCGGCGGGGCGGCACCCGACAATCCGTGCCCGGTCAGGTCAGGGGCAGCAGCATGGTGATGTCGTCGCGGTCGTCGCCGGGAGCCACGCGGATGGCGCCGGGGACGCGCCCGACCTCCTTGTACCCGGCCTTCGCGTAGAAGGCGTCCACGCCGGTGCCACCGCGGACGCTGAGCCGGATGGCCTCGATCGCCTCGAAGCCGGGGGCGGTGCGGGCGGTGTGCTCGACGGCCGCCATCAGGTCGCGACCGTACCCCTTGCCCTGGTGCTTCGGGTGGACCATCACCGTGTACAGCCACACCCAGTGGGTCATCAGGCGGTGGGCGTTGAAGGTGAAGAAGGCGGTGGCGGCGACCTCCCCGTCCTCGTCGCGCCCGACCAGGAGCCGGGTGGTGCCCTGGACCATGGCGGCGAGGTGGGTGCGGAGGGCGGGACGGATCTCCTCGGCGGTGACGGGCGGGACGAAGCCGACGGCGCCGCCGGCGTTGGAGACGTCGGCCCAGAGGGCGAGGATGCCGTCGGTCAGGGCCGGGTCGACGGCCGGATCAGCCTCGAAAGTAAGGGTCATAAATGGACTGTATCTATTACTCGCGGCGTGCCTCAAGGGGATTCCGCCCCTCGGACGCCCGTCGGCCGGGGCGGGCGTAACCGGCCCCCGCCTCCGGCGGGCGCCCCTCCCCGTGCTTCACTGGGGGACGCTCGTCCCGTAATGGGAAGGTTCGGCACCCCGGAACCCCGGAACCTCGGAACGAAAGAGTGGGTCATGCTCCGCTACTCGCTGATGCGCCTCGGCATCTTCGCCGGGTGTTTCCTCGCCCTGTGGGGCCTCGTCTACGTCGGCGCGCTCCCGCGCGGCCTCGGCGACTCCAACCTCCTGTGGGTCCTGCTCCTCTCCATCGTCGTCTCGGCCCCCCTGAGCTTCGTCCTGCTCCGCAGGCAGCGCGACGACCTGAGCACCGAGATCGTCGAGAAGGTCGACCGCGCCAAGAACCGCCTCCACGACAACCGCACCCGCGAGGACGCGGTCTAGGACGAGCCGGCTCCGCCCGGAGGCACGTACATGGCGGACGATGCGTGGATCGGCGAGGCCGCGCCGTACCTGGCCCCGCGCGAGGCCGGGCAGAGTGACGCGTGGACCGACGAGGCCGCTCGCCGCGGGCGCCGGGGCGGGCAGCGGCTTCTCCACGCGGGTGAGGTGGAGGCCCCCGAGGCCGTGCGGGCGGCCCTCGGGCTGTCCGTCGGTGAGCGGGCGGTCGTGCGGCGCCGGCTGATCCTGCTGGACGACCGGCCCGTCGAGCTGGCCGATTCGTACTACCCCCTCTCCGTCGCCTCCGGCACCTCCCTGGCCGAGCCGCGCAAGGTGCCCGGCGGTGCCGTCACCCTGCTCGAGGAGCTCGGGTACGTCGGGGCGGAGGTCGTCGAGGACGTGAGTGCCGGGCTGGCCGCCGGGGAGGAGCGCGAGCACCTCGGGCTGGCCGAGGGGAGTGCCGTCCTCCGGCTGCTGCGGCTGACGCGGACCGCCGACGGGACGCCCATGGAAGCGGCCCTGATGGTCATGCCGGACGGCAGGCACCTCACCTACCGGCTCGGGAGGCGGGACGCGTGAGGGCGGTACCGGCTCTCCGTGGAGGGCGGGGAGATGTAGGGGCCGCGTAAGGTACCTCACAGATCGGGCACCCCTGGTGTGAGCCGGACGGCTCTCACCAGGGGTGTTGGCGTTTCGGCCGGAGGTGGCCGGTTCTTCGTCTCAAAGAAGGGCTTTGAGGTTCTCAAAGTTCAAGTGTTAACGTATCGACCATGACGACAGCAGAGCGCCTCCTCGACGCCGCGGGCACCCCGCTCGTGGCGCGCCTGCACGTCGATCTCTGCCGCTGTATGTCCGCGGCCTGTTGTCGCCGCGAGTCCTGAGGCCCCGGCCTCCCCGGCAGCATGCAGCGGCGCCCCGCGCGAGAGCGCGTGAGTGTGCCGCACCCCCCATTCCGTATTCCCCGATACGCATCAGTGGAGTGTGTTCGTGTCCGCGTCCGCGTCCGCCACCGAGGCCAAGCCCTCGTCCCGGATACCCAAGATCCCCTTCTGGGCCCAGATCGTCGCCGGTCTCGTCCTCGGCGTCCTGCTCGGCTGGATCGCCCGGAGCCAGGACGTCGCCTGGCTGAAGGAGACCCTGATCCAGGTCGGCGGCATCTTCGTCCAGCTGCTGAAGCTGGCCGTCGCCCCGCTCGTGTTCTTCGCGATCCTCGTCTCGATCACCAACCTCCGGAAGGTCAACAACGCGGCCCGCCTCGCCGCCCAGACCCTCCTCTGGTTCATGATCACCTCGCTCGTCGCGGTCGCCATCGGCATCACGATCGGCCTGGTCACCAACCCCGGCGCCGGCACCGGCCTCACCCCCGCCGACGGCAAGGCCCCCGAGGGCCAGGGCAGCTGGATCGACTTCCTCACCGGCATCATCCCGACGGACGTCATCACGCCCTTCACCGAGCTGAACGTCCTCCAGATCGTCTTCATGGCCGCCGTCGCCGGCATCGCCGCCCTCAAGCTCGGCGAGAAGGCCCAGCCGATCCTCTCCCTCTCCGAGTCGATCCTGGAGCTGCTCCAGAAGGCCCTGTGGTGGGTCATCCGCCTCGCCCCGATCGGCACCGCCGGCCTCATCGGCAAGGCGATCGTCAACTACGGCTGGGACCTCCTCGGCAAGTACGCGACCTTCACCGCCGACGTCTACATCGGCTGCGCCCTGGTCCTCTTCGGCGTCTACCCGCTGCTCCTCGCGACCGTCGCCAAGGTGAACCCGGTCCAGTTCTTCAAGGGCGCCTGGCCCGCCATCCAGCTGGCCTTCGTCTCCCGCTCCTCGGTCGGCACCATGCCGGTCACCCAGCGCGTCACCGAGCGCCTCGGCGTCCCGAAGGAGTACGCCTCCTTCGCCGTCCCGTTCGGCGCCACCACCAAGATGGACGGCTGCGCCGCGATCTACCCGGCGCTCGCCGCGATCTTCATCGCGCAGATCTTCGACGTGCAGCTCGGCGTCAAGGAGTACCTGCTCATCGCCTTCGTCTCGGTGATCGGCTCCGCCGCCACCGCCGGCCTCACCGGCGCCACGGTCATGCTGACGCTGACCCTCTCCACCCTGGGCCTCCCGCTGGAGGGCGTCGGCCTGCTCATGGCGATCGACCCGATCCTCGACATGATCCGGACCGCCACCAACGTCGCCGGCCAGGCGCTCGTCCCGGTGATCGTCTCCGCCCGCGAGAAGATCCTCGACCTGACCGCGTACGAGAACGCCTCGGCGTCCCCGATCGACGGCCCCGAGGACGCCCGCGAGGCGGCCCCGGAGAAGGTCGCGGTCGCGGCCTGACCCGTCTCTCCGGAAGTCTTCGTCACCCTCGTCCCGTCCGGGCGAGGGTGACGGCTGCTACAGGCGTTCTCTCTGTTCTCGGCCGCCTCCAGCCGGTCATCCTGCTTCCCGTGACGCTTTCGGGGCGGGCGCGTCCTGCCGGGACCGGCGAGGCTGTGGAGTGAACAAATTCCGGCAGCGACCCGGGTTCGTGGTGCAGGCGTTCCGGTTCGCGCTGGACCCGAACGCCGGCCAGGAACAGGCGCTCCGCTCGCACTGCGGCGCAGCCCGTGCCGCGTACAACTGGGCCGTGGCGTGGGTGACCGCGTCATGGAGGCAGCGCGGGGCCGAGAAGACGTACGGCATCCCCGAGGGGGAGCTGACGCCATGGCGACCGTGGTCGCTGCCCTCCCTCCGGAAGGCGTTCAACGAGGCCAAGAAGACCGACCCGAGGTTCGCCGACTGGTGGGAGGAGAACTCCAAGGAGGCGTACGGCACCGGCCTGTCGAACGCCGCCGCCGCGTTCGACAACTACACCGGGTCGAAGAACGGCAAGCGGCGCGGCAGGAGAATGGGCGCACCCCGGTTCAAGGCGAAGCGGAAGGCCCGTCCGGCCTGTCGGTTCACCACCGGCACGATCCGCGTCGAGGACGGTCGGCATGTGACGCTGCCGAGGCTGGGCACGATCCGCACTCATGAGCCCACCGTCAACCTTCTCGCGCGCGTGCGGACCGGGACAGCGCGCGTCCTGTCCGCGACCGTGCGGCACGAGCGCGGGCGCTGGTTCGTCTCCTTCCAGGCCGAGGTGAAGCGGGAACTGGTCCGTGTCACCCGCCCCGAAGCCGCTGTAGGGGTGGACCTCGGGGTGAGGTTTCTGGCGGTGCTGGCCGACAGTGCGGGCGAGATCCGCACCGTGCCCAACCCCCGGCACTACGACCAGGCGCTGAAGCTGCTGCGCAGGGCCTCCCCCGCGGTGTCCCGCCGTCGGGGACCGGACCGCCGTACCGGCCGGAAGGCGTCCAGGCGGTGGGAGAGGGCCGACGCGGCCCGCAACAAGGTGCACCACCGCGTGGCGAACCTCCGGGCCGATGCCCTGCACAAGCTCACCAGCGCGCTGGCGGCCGAGTACGGCACCATCGTGATCGAAGACCTCAATGTCGCCGGAATGCTCCGCAACCGGCGCCTGGCCCGCCGGATCGCCGATGCCGGGTTCGGCGAGATCCGACGGCAGCTCACCTACAAGACCCGGCGACGGCACGGCACCCGCCTCATCATGGCCGACCGTTGGTATCCGTCCTCCAAGACCTGTTCCGGCTGCGGCGCGGTGAAAGCCAAACTGCCGCTGCACATCCGGACCTATGAGTGCGACCTGTGCGGCCTGGTCATCGACCGGGACGACAACGCCGGACTCAATCTCGTCGCCCTCGCGGCGACTGGCACGAACGGTACCGGGGTGGCCGGAGACCGGGACACCCCAGCGGTGTCGAAGCCTCGTGGAGCCGACCAGAAGACCCGCATCACCCGCCCCGTCGCAAGACGGAGGCGGGGCGGGCAGGCGGCGCGATCCCTGCCGCGTGCGGGAAGGAAACGAGAGACCGTACCCGAACCGAAGCCCTCGCGCTCTGGTGACGAGACGGACCTTCCGGGCAGTGATGCCCGGAATGCCGAGACCTGACGGTGGCCCCGGCAACAGCACGTAGGCTTCCCGGGCGGACGATCGATCGTGGAAGCGGGGCGGAGAGACGCGTGGCGGGGACCAAGAGGCTGCCTCGGGCCGTGCGCGAGCGGCAGATGATGGACGCCGCCGTGACGTGCTTCGCGCGGCAGGGGTACCAGGCGGCCTCGATGGACGAGATCGCCGAGCTGGCGGGCGTGTCCAAGCCGCTCGTCTACCTGTACCTGAACTCCAAGGAGGAGCTCTTCACCGCCTGCATCCGGCGGGAGGCCCAGGCCCTGCTCGCGGCCGTCGCCGAGGCCGTGGCCGACGGGTCCGCGCCGCCGGACGAGCGGCTGTGGGCGGGACTCCTCGCCTTCTTCGGGCACGCCGCCGACCACCCCGACGCGTGGGCCGTGCTCAGCCGGCACGCCCGCACCCAGGGCGAGCCCTTCGCGACCGAGGCGGCGCGGATGCGGGAGGAGATCGCCGACTTCGTCACCGGGCTCATCGGCGAGGCCGCGCGCGCCGCGCACGGACCGGTCGAGATCGGCGAGCGGGACGTGGCGGCGCTGGCGCAGGCGCTGGTGGGGTCCGCCGAGTCGCTGGCGACCTGGGCCAACGAGACGCCGGGGGCGACGGCCCGGGAGGCGGCGGCCACCCTGATGAACTTCGCCTGGTCCGGGCTCGGGAACCTCATGAAAAACGAGCGCTGGTCTCCCCGTTGAGCCTTACCGCACAGTAAGGTTACCGGCTAGTCACGCCTCGGGTCCCCGGACCCGGCCCCCGCACGGCCCGCACTTCTGCTCCACGACGTACGACCTTCGTCCATCGCGCAGACCGAGGAGCCGCCCGTGTCGACCGAGCTCGCCTTCCTCCGCGTCGACGGACGGGTGCGGGAGGTCTCCGCGCCCGCGCTCGTGCCCCGCGTCGAGCGCGGTTCGCTCGCCGACCTTCCGTACGACAACGCCCGGCAGGAACCCGACGCCGTCGTCTTCTCCCGGAAGGACGAGGACGGGAACTGGCGGGACGTCACCGCCGGCCGCTTCGCCGCCGACGTGCACTCCGTCGCCAAGGGGCTCATCGCCCACGGGCTGCGCCCCGGCGACCGGCTCGCGCTGATGGCCCGCACCACCTACGAGTGGACGCTCGTCGACTTCGCCGCCTGGGCCGCCGGGCTCGTCACCGTCCCCCTCTACCCGACCTCCTCCGCCTTCCAGGCGCGCTGGATCCTCCAGGACTCCGGCGCCGTCGCCTGCGTCGCCGAGGACGCCGGACAGGCGCGGCTCGTCTCCGCCGAGCGCCGCCAACTGCCCGGCCTCCGCCACCTCTGGGTCCTCGACGCGGGCGCCGTCGAACAGCTGCGGCGGGCCGGGGCGCGGGTCCCGGACGAGACGGTGACGGCCCGGCGCGGGCTCCTCACCCCGGACGCCCTCGCCACCCTCGTCTACACCTCCGGCACCACCGGCCGTCCCAAGGGCTGCGCCCTCACCCACGCCAACTTCTTCGCCGAGGTCGACAACGCGGTCAGGCTCCTCCACCCGGTCTTCGCCCCCGAGGGCGGCGAACCGCCGTCCACCCTGCTCTTCCTGCCGCTCTCGCACGTCTTCGGGCGGATGGTGGCGGTGGGCTGCGTCCGGGCACGGGTACGCGTCGGGCACGCGCCGTCCGTGGAGGGCGACGGCCTCCTCGCCGACCTGACCGGCTTCCGGCCGACGTTCCTCCTCGCGATCCCGTACGTGATGGAGAAGGTCTACGACCGGGCCCGGGCCACCGCAGAACGCTCCGGGAGGGGCGCCGCCTTCGACCGGGCCGCGCGGGCCGCCCGCCGCTTCGGGCGGACCGAGACGCCCTCGCTGTCGGTGCGGGCGGCGCGCGCCCTGTACGACCCGCTGGTCTACCGCCGGATCCGGGCGGCGCTCGGCGGACGCGTCCGGTACGTGATCTGCGGCGGCTCGCCGCTGGGCGTCCGGCTCACGGAGTTCTTCCGGGGCGCGGGCGTCGAGGTCTTCGAGGGGTACGGCCTGACGGAGACGACGGCCGCGTCCACCGTCACCCCGCCGCTCGCGCCCCGCACCGGCACCGTCGGGCTGCCGCTGCCCGGCACGGGGGTGCGGATCGCCGACGACGGGGAGGTGTGGTTGCGCGGCCCCCACGTCTTCGCCGGGTACTGGGACGCGCAGCGCGGCACCGCCGTCCCCCACACCGACGGGGGCTGGTTCCCGACCGGCGACCTCGGTGCGCTGGACGAGGACGGCTACCTCACCATCACCGGCCGCAAGAAGGACCTCCTCATCACCTCCGCGGGCAAGAACGTCGCCCCGGCCCCGCTGGAGGACTGGCTGCGCGCCCACCCGCTGGTCGCCCAGTGCATGGTCGTCGGCGACGACCGTCCGTACGTCTCCGCGCTGATCACCCTCGACCACGAGGGGCTCGCCCACTGGCGGCGGATGCGGCAGAAGGACCACCTGGCGCTGTGGGAGCTGACGCGGGACCCCGAGCTGCTGGCGGTGGTGCAGAAGGCGGTGGACGACGCCAACCGGCTCGTCTCCCGGGCCGAGTCCATCCGCGCCTTCCGCCTCCTGACCACCGAGTTCTCCGAGGCCTCGGGCCACCTCACCCCCTCGCTGAAGCTCCGGCGGCGGGCGGTGCTTCGGGACTTCGCGCGGGAAGTCGAGGAGATGTACGGGCCCGGGGGCGGGGAGTACGCGTAGGGGCGCCCCGCCGGGGGCGCCCGGGATCGCGCTCACACCGTGAGGGGCACCTCGTGGATCTCGTCGGCCGCGTGGCCGGTCCGCTCGTGGATCCGCTGCACGGCGTCGGCGGACGGGCCCGTCGACAGGCAGTAGACGGTGCCGGACTCGGGGTCCGCCCACGCCTGCTGGAAGTGGACCCCTTCCTCCTTCTCGATGGCGAGGTCGGCGCGGTGGGCTTCGAGGAGCTGGTCCGCCGTGATCCCGACCATGCCGCGGTGCACGTCCATGTAGGTCGCCATGGTTCTCACACCTCCTCTCCATGGTGCGCCCTCAGGGCCAGAGCAGCTCCTTGGCCCAGCCGGAGGGGGCGTCGGGGGTCCGGCGGTAGCGGAGGCGGAGGTGGCGGCGGCGGGCGTCGCCCTGGAAGAACTCGACCTCGGCCGGTTCGACGACGTACAGGGTCCAGGTGGGGGCGTCGGCGTCCGGCTCGGCCTCCGCGCGCGCCCACGCGGCGGCGCTCGCCTCCGCGAGGGTCTCGAGGGAGTCGAGGAGTTCGCTCTGGCGGCCGGTGAGCGCGGCGGCGAGGGCGCCGGTGGTGCGGGCGTGCAGGTCCGCGTACGCCTCCTCGCGGCTCGCGGTGGCGACGCGGCCCCTGACCCGGACCTGGCGGCCCCGGACCGGCCAGTAGAAGCCCAGCGCGGCCTCCGGGTTGGCGGCCAGCTGCCGGCCCTTCGCGCTGGTGGCGTGCGAGGCGAAGTGCCAGCCGCGGTCGTCGGCGTCGTGCAGCATCACGGTGCGGACGTCGGGGCGGGCGTCCGGGCCGGCCGTGGCGAGGGAGAGCGTGTGCGGTTCGCTCTGGCCGGCGGCGACGGCGTCGAGGAACCAGGAGTGGAAGAGGGGGAGGGGGTCGGCGGGGGCGGCGGCCGGGTCGAAGGCGGGCAGCTCGGTATCCCAGACGCGCAGCGAGCGCAGGGCGTGGTGGAAGTCGCTCATGGGGAGAGCCTAGGAGGGGGTGCTCACGCGCGGTGGAGCCGTACACGAGGAGGACCGCCTCGGCGCGCCCCGCGGCGATCGCGTCGGCCGCGTGGGTGGCCATGACCTTTCAGGTGGCGCCGCCGACCGTGGTGGAGTCCATCCGGGTGGGGCGCAGGCCGAGGTATTCGGCGACCTCCACGGGGGCGAGCGCGCCGAGTCCGGCGGAGGCGAGGCCGTCGACGAGGGAGCGGTCGAGTCCGCTGTCGGCGAGGGCGCGCCGGGCGGCCTGGGCGTGGAGCGCGTGGGGGGTGGCCCCGTCGACCCGGCCGCAGTCGGAGAGCGCGACGCCGGCGACGGCGACCCGGCGCCGGCCGGGACGGGCGAGACGATCCCCGTGCGGGCCGAGCGGCTGACGGGGGAGGATCGGGCGGCGGCCTGGAAGGCGGCCCTCGCCCTCTGGCCGCCGTACGCCTCCTACCAGGCCCGGGTCGAGCGCGAGATCCGGCTCTTCCGGCTCACCCGCGGGTGACCGGGTCCGGACACGACGACGCCGACGGCGGTCCCGCCCCGCGCGGGGGACGGTGACCGGCGTCGGCGTCGACGACAGGACGGTGAAGGAACGGGCTCCGGTACGGTTCCGGGCCTATCTGACCGGCTTCTTGCCGGTGATGCCCAGATGTACCAACAGCGCGAGGTTCGGCTTGAGTTCGGCCTGCTTCACGCCCCAGGTGGTGAAGCCCTTCTGGTGGCCGGCGACCGAGGCCAGCATCGCCACCAGCGAGCCGGCCATCGCGGCCGCGCTGACCTCCTTGTCGACCTTGCCCTTGGTCTGGAGCTCCTTCACCGCGTCCGTCAGGGAGTTGGTGACCGAGTTCAGGATCTTCATGCGGATCTTGTAGAACCGCTTGTCGCCCTCCGCGGCGCCGAGGTCCACGACCCGCAGGATCGCGTCGTGCTTCCGCCAGAAGTCGAGGAAGCCGTCGACGAGTTCCTCGGAGGTCTGCCAGGCGGCCTTGCCGACCCAGGAGCGGCCGGATACCAGCTCGGTCAATCCGGCGCCCTCCTTCGCCATTTCCTCCGCGATCTCCAGGACGGCGCCTTCGACGTCCGGGAAGTACTGATAGAACGTCGCGGGTGAAGTACCCGCCTTCCGGGCCACGTCGATGACCTTGACGTCCCGGTACGGCGAGGAGCTGAGCATCTCACCGAGGCAGTCGAGCAGCTTCTGCCGCGTCGCCTGGCCGCGTCGTCCGGCCACGCGGCCGTCGACGGTGCGTACTTGTCCTGTCATGCCGTCAGCTTACCGAGGGGGGGTCAGCGCGCGATTCGGCCGACTGCAAATGGGGTGCACACCGTTCTCCGAGGTCGGCGGGGGTCTCCCCGGCGCGTCGCGCGACGGGATCGCGCCAGGGCCCGCCGCCGTCCCCCCCGCCGGCCCCCCGGACGCACGGCCCGGGGACGGCCCCCGCGAAGGCCCCGCCCCGGACGGCGCACACCGGAGCGCGGCCCCGCCACCGCCGCCCTAGCGTGGGGCCATGGCCGTATACACGGAAGGCACCCCCTGCTGGGTGGACGCGCAGCTCCCCGACCTGGAGGCGGGCAAGCGCTTCTACGGCGAGCTGTTCGGCTGGACCTTCGACGACGACCGCGACGAGGCCCTCCTCGACGGCCGCAGGGTCGCCGGACTCCTCCCCAAGCGGGACGGCCGCATGCCCACCACCTGGACCGTCTACCTCGCCACCCGGGACGCCGGCACCGTCGCCGCCCGGGTGAAGGCCGCCGGCGGGCAGATGGTCATGGAGCCGTACCCCGTCGGCCCCTTCGGCGTCCTCGCCCTGGCCGCCGACCCCGGCGGCGCCGTCCTCGGCCTGCGCCAGTCGGGAGAGGACGACGGCTTCGAAGTGATCAACGAGCCGGGCTCCTTCTGCTGGATGGAGGTGTACACCCGCCGCCCCGGCCCCGTGGACACCTTCTACGCCTCCGTCTTCGGCTGGCTGGGCCGCCAGGCCGACCCCGAGGAGGAGGGCAAGGAGGCCGGCTTCGACTACCGCGTCTGGTCCCCGCCCGGCTCCCGCCCCGGCGACGACACCGCCTTCGGTGGCCGGGCCGTCATCACCGACGCCTTCCCCGCCGAGATGCCGGGCCACGTCCTGGTCTACTTCGCCGTCCGCGACTGCGACGAGGCCTGCGCCACCACCGTCCGCCTCGGCGGCCGGGTCGCCGAACCCCCCGTCGACACCCCCTACGGCCGCATCGCCGTCCTCCACGACAACCAGGGCGCCCGCTTCGCCGTCCTCGCCGAACCCACCCCCGCCGACCCCCTCGACGCCCCCGGGGAACCGGCCGCCCTCTCCACCGACACCACCCCCCTCGAGACCCCCGCCCCCACCGTGTCCACCCTCTCGGAGCCCACCGCCGAGCCGTGAGCGATCCGCTCCGCGCGACCCGTGACACCCCGATCCGCCCCCGGGTTCGCAACCGGGGCCTCGGACAGGAAGAATCAGGGCCCGGGGCCGTATCGTCGTGGCCCGTACGGGGAGGTGGCAGGCAAGTGGAACAGCTGACGCAGCACGACCCGAGACGCATCGGGCCCTTCGAGGTGCTGGGCCGGCTCGGCGCGGGCGGCATGGGTCTGGTCTATCTCGCGCGTTCGGCGTCCGGCCGGCGCGTGGCGATCAAGACCGTGCGCACCGAGCTCGCGGAGGACCAGCTGTTCCGGGTGCGGTTCACCCGTGAGGTGGAGGCCGCCCGGGCGGTGTCCGGGTTCTACACGGCCGCCGTGGTGGACGCCGACCCGCGGGCCGCCGTGCCGTGGCTGGCGACCGCGTACGTCCCGGCGCCCTCGCTGGAAGAGATAGTGAACGAGTGCGGGCCGCTCCCGGCCCAGGCCGTCCGCTGGCTCGCCGCCGGCGTCGCCGAGGCGCTGCAGTCCATCCACGGCGCCGGGCTCGTCCACCGCGACCTCAAGCCGTCCAACGTGCTCGTCGTCGAGGACGGGCCCCGGGTGATCGACTTCGGCATCGCGTCCGGCGTCTCCAACACACGGCTGACGATGACCAACGTCGCCGTGGGCACCCCCGCCTACATGTCGCCCGAGCAGGCCCGCGACTCGCGCAGCGTCACCGGCGCCAGCGACGTCTTCTCGCTCGGCTCCATGCTCGTCTTCGCGGCGACCGGGCACGCCCCCTTCCACGGCGCCAACCCGGTCGAGACCGTCTTCATGCTGCTGCGCGAGGGCCCCGACCTGGAGGGCCTGCCGGACGAGCTGCGGCCGCTCATCGACGCGTGCATGCAGATGGACGTGGCCCAGCGGCCCACCCCGGCCGACCTCCAGGCCATGCTCGCCCCGCATCTCTTCGGTCCGGGCAGCGACGACAGCGGCACCGCCTCCGCGTGGCTGCCCGAGTCCGCCGTCACCATGATCGAGACCCGGCGCGGCGGGCGCCCGGCCCCGTCGCCGCCGGTCTCCCCGCCGCCGATGCCGCCGCGCCCGCCCGTCCCGTACGAGGGCGGCGACCCGCGCGCGCCCGAGCCGGCCCCCGCGGGCGGCCGGCACGCGGGGCCCGCGGCGGAGTCCGGCGGTCCGGTGCGGCTCGGCGGCGCCACCGTGCCGATCGGGCCCGGTCCCCGCGTCGCCGACACCCGGGCGGCGCTCCGCCTCGGCCAGGCCGCCGACCCGCACGCCACCGGCTGGGTCCGGCCGCCCGGCGGCGAGGCCGCGCCGGCCTCCGCGCCCGTGCCCGTGCCCCCGCAGGCGGCGCAGCCCGAGCAGGGGCCCGGGCCCTGGCGGCCGTGGCGCTTCCGCATGTCGAACGACGTGTGGGGGACGCCGGTCGTCGACGGCGACCTGCTGTACGTGACCTCCTTCGAGGTGCACGCCCTGGACACCGGCTCGGGCCGGCGCCAGTTCAAGACGAGGGACGTCGCCTGGTCGATGGCGGTGGCCCAGGGCCGCATCCACGCCTCCGACGGCCCGACGCTGTACGCGCTCGACGCCACCGACGGCAGCGAGCGCTGGCGGCTGCGCACCGACGCCTGGGTGTACTCCCTCAAGGTCGACCGGGGGACCGTCGTCACCGGTACCCGGGGCGGCGGCGCGCAGGGCTGGGAGGCGTCCAACGGCGCCAAGCTGTGGGAGGTCACCGGCTGCCAGACGGACTTCGAGACCCCCGAGGCCGGCCCGGCGATCCACGGCGACACCGTGTACGTGTGGCAGGACGCCCGGCTGAAGGCCCTCGACGCCCGGACGGGCGTCGAGCGCTGGTCGTACCCGATCGGCGACGCCGCCTCCTGCGGGCACGTGCCGGTCCGGGTCGCCCCGGCCGAGGACGGCTGGGTGTACGTCTCCGCCGGCACCCGCGTCCTGTCGATCGACATCGCCGCCGGGCACGTCCGCTGGCACTTCGAGGCGCCCGCCGTCTTCCTCTCCCCGCCCGCGTTCGCGCCCGGCCCGGCCGTCACCGGCGGCGGCGTCTACCTCGCCGACCACCTCGGCACGGTGTACGCCCTCGACGCCACCACCGGCCAGGACCGCTGGCGGATCGCGACCGAGCAGCGCCAGTCGTCCGAGCCGGTGCTCGTCGCGGACGGCAACGTGCACGTGGGCAGCGGCAGCGCGCTCTACACCCTGGACGCGGTCACCGGCACCCCCCGGTGGCGGTTCGCGGCCGGCGCCGAGCTGGTGGGCACGCCGGTCGTCGCCGACGGCCGGGTGCACTTCGGCTCCGCCGACCACGTCCTCTACACCCTGGACGCGACCGGCGGGCAGCTCCGCTGGAAGCTCGCCACCGGCGGCGAGATCACCGGCTCGCCGGTGGCGAAGGGCGGGGTCGTGTACGCGTGCAGCAAGGACCGCTGCGTGTACGCGCTCGACGCGGCGAAGGGCACGGCGACGGCGGGCCGGGGCGCGGCGGCGGCCCGCTAGGCGTTCGGGTCGCGGCCCCTCTGGTCGCGGTCCCCCGGGTCGCGCGGCGGTTCCGCGGGGACGTCGAAGCGGCCGGGGGCGGCGTAGGGCATGGACCGGGTCTCGGTGTCGTACGGGTTCCCGGTTCCGTGGTCCGTCGTCCCGTGCCCCGTGCCGTACGGCTCCGGTGGCGGGCCCTCGTCGGGCGTCGGGTGCGGCCGGCCGGCGGCGGGCTCCAGGCGGTGGCGCCGCGGGCGGCCCGCCATGACGAGCGCGCCGAGCAGGAGCAGCAGTCCGCCGCCGAGGGCGTTCGCGACGCCGTCGCCGAGGCCGCGGCCGTCCCCGGAGACCACCAGGCTGCCCTCGGCCTGCCCGACCCGCACCATCCACAGGACCGTGAAGCCGAGGACGATCACTCCGGCGACCGCGACGAGCAGCCGCGAGCGCAGCACCACCCCGAGCAGGGTGACGAGGGCGGCGACGGCGAACGGCAGCAGGATCGAGCCGATCACCCCGCCGCCGGAGCCGGTGATGCCGGTGAAGAGGTCCCCGATCCGGTAGTCGCTGCCGTGACGGCCGTCGTACCAGGCACGGAAGGGGCTCCAGACGGCGGCCGTCGCTCCGACGAGGGCCAGGACCGAGCCGACGACGTTGCGGATCATCGATCGGCCTCCTCGGGCTGTGCGGTCCTGCTCTCCCGTTTCCGACGCTACGCCCGGTGCCGGGGGCCCGCCAGGCGGGATCCCGGTGCCCCGTTAGGGTGTGGCGCGCACATGACGGACGGACGACGGGGAGACGGTGACGGTGGTACGGACCCGGCTGAAGATGGCGGCCACGCTGACGGTGGTGGTGCTGGCGCTGACCGGCTTCCAGACGAGCAGCAGCGGCGGCGGCAAGGGCGGTAGCGGCAAGAGCAAGAGCAGCGGCGGGGGCGGCGGCTGCTCCAGCGACAAGAAGGACAACGACGACTACAGCGGGTCCGGGTCGAGCGGCAGCGGCCACGACGACAGCGGCAGTGGCAGCGGCAGCGGCAGCGAGTACACGGCCGAGCCGACGGCGACGGCCACGTACGGCCCGGGTGTCGACGTGCTCGTCGTCGACTGCGTGAAGCCCGAGCAGAAGAAGCGCAAGGGCAAGCCCGCCCGCAAGGCGGACACCACGGCGACGCTCCGGATCGTCAACGAGGGGCTGTACAGCACCACCGACAGCTACCGGGTGACGCTGGAGTTCCGCGACGCCTCGGGTCTCGCGGTCGACAGGGCGGTGACGACGGTGACCGTGGGGGCCGGGGAGCGGAAGGACTTCGACGTGAGGATGACGAAGCCCAAGCTCGTCGGCAAGGTCAGGAAGTGCGTGGTCGCCGAGGCCACCGAGGTCGTCGTCCCTACCGCGTCCGGTACCCCGTCGCCCGCCTCCTGAGCAGCTCCGCCTGCCGCTCCGCCGGCAGGCTGCCGAGGGTGACGAGGTGCGGGGCCTGGGCGAGGGCCTGGGACCTGACGGCCTCCTTGGCGGACCAGAGGGCGCGGACGGTGCCCTGCACGGCGCCGGTCGGGTAGGAGGCGATGACGGCCGCCGCCGCGCGGGCGGCGGCGAGCGCCCCGCCGGCCGGCGTCACCTCGCTGACCAGGCCCGTCTCGTACGCCCGGCGGACGGAGACGCGTTCGGCGGAGCCCATGAGGGCCATCCGGACGACCTCCCCGAAGGGCATCCGCTGCGCCATGTGGACGGTCTCGAAGGCGCTGGCCATGCCGTAGGTGGTGTGCGGGTCGAAGAAGGCGGCGGTCTCGCCCGCGACGAGGAACTCGGCCTCGCCGAGCAGGTAGAAGGCGCCGCCGCAGGCCATGCCCTCGACCGCGGCGATCACCGGTTTCCACAGGTCGTCGGCCTTGGGGCCGATCGCGAGGAGCGGGTCGTCGAGGGCGTACGGGGACGAGGGCTGCGGCACCCGGCCGGCGTCGTCGCGGTCGATGCCGGTGCAGAAGGCCCGCCCGCCGGCGCCGGTGACGACGATCGCCCGGATCCCGTCCTCGTACCGGAGCCCCCGCGCCTTCGCGGTACGGCGTCCGGGCGCGCGGGTCACCGCCGACGTCCTGATCGTCTGGTCGCGGCGGGAGATGGCCCACTACAAGGTGCCGCGGCAGGTCGAGTTCGTCGCGGAGCTGCCGCGGAACGCGAGCGGGAAGGTGGTCAAGGGGGAGCTGCGGAAGCGGGGTTGAGGCGGACGGGAGCCCTTTCCGGAGGATTGGAATCCGATTACAGAAAGTCCGCCGCGGACGCAACCGGTCCGCCACGTGTACACGTCATAGAGGCGCGCACTCCCCGTCCCCCTCCGAACCGAGGAGCAGCAGGTGTCCACCCAGGAGATCCCCCTCACCCTCACCCCGCAGCAGGCCGCCACCGGAGTCGTCATCCCGGTCACCCTGCCGACCGGCCCCACCCAGCTCCACGTCCCGCCCTGCCGCCACGGCGACCTCGTCCCGGTCCAGCTCGCCGGCGGGACCGTCCTCCTCCGCATCACCGTCGCCGGCGGCCCGGCCCCGCGGCAGCGCAGGTCCGGCGTCGCCGGCTGCCTCGTCCCCCTCCTCGTCATCGGCGCGATCATCGGAGGCGCGTACCTCCTCGACGCCAACGACGAGACGGACACGCCCGACGCCCGCCCCACCATCCCCACCTTCTCCGTCTCGCCCTTCCCCAGCCTCGACCTCGGCGACCTCGCCCCCACCGCGACCGCCACCCCCACCGAGGAGGAGCCCGACCCGTACGACAAGGGCACCTGCCTCAACGGCACCCTCCCCGACTCCGAGACCGCCCAGTCCGTCAGCGGGGTCGAAGAGGTCCCCTGCTCGGCCTCGGACGCCCACTACAAGGTCATCCAGACCTTCCCCATGACCTCCGACATGAACAGGTGCAACGCCAACCCCAAGACGGAGTACGCCTTCTCGCACCGCTACACGATGAACGGCACCACCATCAGCGAATACGTCTACTGCCTCGTCGGCCTCGGCTCCTACGCCCGGAGCTAGCCCCGCCCGGAGCTGGCCCCGCCCGGAGCTAGCCCCGTCCGCGGCGCAGCAGGACGATGCCGGCCTCCTCCCGCACCACTCGCCACGACGGGTCCGCGGCCACTTCCCGCAGCACGCCCTCCGTCGCGCCCGCGGGAAACCCGTCGGCCCGGTCGAGGACCAGCCACTCCACGGCCGGCGCCCGACCGAGCAGCCCCGGCGCCGCGAGGCGCACCACCGTCCGGTCCGTGAGGTGCGGGGACAGCGTGTTGCTCGCCGCCACCCGCACCCCGTCCGGCACAAGACCCACCGCCGCCCGCGCCGAGGCCGGCCCGCGCCGTGCCGCGGGTGCCGGGCCGGCTGCTGACACCACGGGAACGGGATGACGGGCAGGGTGTGGTTCAGCCCCGTCTGGCTGCCATTCGTTCTCGGATCTCGGCCGCGCGGACGCGGACCCGGGGGTCGGAGAGGGTGGCCGGACGGGGGCGGGGGAGTGCGGGGCGTTCGCCTCTGCAGGGGGCGCAGTCGCCGTCGTGGAGGGCGTCGGTGTAGCCGGGGGCGCCGCATTTTCCGCATTCGAGGATGCGCGGGGGCGCGGGTTCACGGCGGAGGGGGAGGGGCGGGAGTTTGTCGGTGAGACGGCGGCGCACGAGGCCGGCGGGGTGGTGGACGGGCTGGGGGAGGCCGCTGGTCAGGGCGCGCAGGATGTACGTCTCGTCGGAGTCCCGGGCGAACCACTCCTCGACGAGGGGGGCGAGGGAGCGGCACTCGGCGTGGGAGAGGGACAGAGCGGAGTTCTCGCGTCCGAGAGCGGCGAGGAGGATGTAGGCGCGGGAACGGGTCCGCCTCGTGGCCTCCCGGGGCACGTCGCCCTGCTGGAAGGCGGCCCACCAGGCGCTGTCGCGGGGTGCGCGGGAGAACCAGGTGCGGGTGATCCACTTGCCGTCGAGGTGCTCGCGTCCCCGGCGCAGATGGCCGGCGTGCTGGATGCGGTCGAGGGAGGTGCGCAGGGCGCACTGGCCGTAGGGGAGGTGCTTGGCCAGCGTCTTCACGGAGATGTCGCTGCCCTCGGGCAGGCGGTCCACGTAGGCGGCGACGGCGGCTTCGCGGGCCGGGAGATGGGCGAAGTCCCGCGGGCCGCGCGGCTCCTGGTACGGCGCGGTCCGTTTGCCGTAGCCGGGATTGGCCATGGGGTGTGCGGCGTCACTAAGATTGGCGTCAGCCATGGGTCGACTCCTCTGGAGAGTTTGGGCTTGTGGCGAGACCCCCGCAGGTGTTCCAGCACCTTGCGGGGGTCGCCTGTTTTCGCAGGTTCAGGGGCACGGTAGAGGCATATGACACTCCGTTGCAAGTCGGCGACGCTTCGTATTCGCTGGTCAACTCGCCGGGTGGTAGGGCGGGTTAAGTCCAGGCCCGTACCCGTTCCCCAGAAAGACGGCTCGAAGGTCGGAGCTTGAGCTTCGGGGCTACAGGGGCGACGCGACCGCGCGTCGCGTGCGGACCTGGCCGGCGCGAAGACCGACGGGAGACGCCGGCGCCCGGCCGGCCGCCCGCTTCCCGAACCCGTGGATCTCGCCCCGGCTTTCGGCCCGCGGGCCGTGTCGGTGCAGGCATTACGCGGCGCCGCCGAGCTCACCGGCCGCGACTGCGCCGACGAACGGGGACAGCCGGGTCCGGCACAGGGCACGCCCGGTCGGGGCCTTGCTGTCCCGGACGGTGATGATGTCCGCATCGACGAGGCCGCGCTCGGCGCACTGTGCGGTGGTGTCCGAGTGTGTCGACTTCCCTCAGATGACGGACAGGGTGGAGGCGTCGACAATGTGCCGGTTGCCGGGGGGCGGTGTTCACCGCCCGCCTCCGCCGCGACATTCCGCACGACGCGCTCGTGGCGCCCGGCGGTCGTACTCTCGACCGACTACCCGAGGGAGCCGTCGTCGGTCCGGCGTATTGCGCAACTGGCCCTGTCCCACCCCGCCTGGATGCCAGGGCCATCCGGGACAACGTCCACACCCGTCTGACGAAACTCGACGCCGGCGAGCGTGACGCACTCCTCCTCGCCGTGTCCGGCCTGGGGCGCATCGGAGCGGCGGGCTGCAGCAGCGAAGTCCTGCCGCTTGAGGTGGTGTTGCCCGCCGGGGGGGGCGGACGCGCTGATCGTCATCCGGGGCGGAGCCATGGAGATCATCCGCGCGGTCCCGCATTGCGCGAGCAGCCTGGACTGCGCACTCCGGCCTCTGCGGCTCACTGCGTGCAGCGTGGCGGTCGGTCGGCGACAAGCACTTGAGGGCCCGAACCGGGAAGCGGTTCGGGCCCTCAGCGGTACTGCGGAGATCAGGTGGCGTGCATGTCGTTCGTGGTGACGCTGGTGGCGTGCATGTCGTTCGTGGTGTCACTGGTGATGTGGACGTTGCCCGGGGTGTCGCTGGTGGCGTGCATGTTGGCCATGGCGGGGGAGGCCACGCCGACGGCGACGGCCGCAGCGAGGGCAGCGGCGGCGAAGAGGCGCTTGGCGTTGGACACGTTCAACTCCCTGTGTCTGTAAGGATCTTGCGAAATCGAGCCTCTCCGATATCGAACTGTTGTGCAAATGGAGGTCGATACTCCGTCACTTTGGTGCGGGAACGGCAGGAGGGGCCGGGCGTCTGCCCGGCCCCTCCTGTGCGGTGGCCTGGTCGCGTTGCGCGCGGTCGCTGTCCGGACGGTTCCCCCCTGGTCCCGCCGGACGTCCCCGGACCGCGTGCTCCCCCGTCGACCGGCCCCCTGTGGATGGCACCGGCAGCTCCCCCGAAGTCGCCGCCGGTGCCGTCATCCCCGTGGGGAGTGGCTTACTTGGCCGGCTCCGAGGTGATGTGCAGGTTGTTCGTCGAGGCTCCGCCCTCACCGAGGACCTTGTCCGCGATGGCGTCGGCCGGCTCGGAGGTGATGTGCAGGTTCTTGGTGCCGATCGCCTCGGCGCCCTCACCCGTGATGTGCAGGTTGTCGGGCTTGGTGGTCGGGTCGGTGGCGTCGATGTCGCCCATGTCTGTCCCCTCCAGATGGATGGCTTCGCGTGCTGGTTCGTGGTGCCCTGCCCGACTGTTCCCCCATGGACGGCGGGACGGGCGCCTCGGGATCGCTCACCCTAGTGCGTGGGGGCGACGACCTTCTTCCCGACCCGTCTGCCCCCCGACGCGGCGGATCGTTGAGGAACACTCTGCCGGGCGGCGATAAACGAATGATGAACGACCTTCACGGGGGTTGGATCAGGCGGCGAACGTCCGGCTCAGCAGCCCCTTCACCTCGGCGGCCTCCGGTGCGTCCAACTCCTCGTAGAGGGCCAGGGCCTCCTGCCAGCAGACCTGTGCACGGCCCGACTGCCCGATGCTGTCGAGCGCCCGCCCGAGCACGGTGAGGACGTTGCCGCGACGCCACTCGCCGCCGATGTCCCGGAGCAGGGTCAGGGCCTTCTCCGCGCCGGCGGCCGCGGCGCCGAAGCGCTGGCCGGCGATATCGACCTCGGCGATCCTGAAGAGCGTCATGCCCTCCCAGAGGCGCTGGCGGCTGTCGGCGAACACGCCGAGAGCCCCCCGGAGCTGGTCGCGCGCCGCGTCCAGCTGTCCGTCCTCGGTGAGCGCGAGGCCCAGCGCGTAGCGTCCGTTGGCACCCTTGAGGGAATGGCCCATCTCCTCGTACATGTCGGCCCCCTGCCGCGCCATGCGGACGGCGTCCTCCGTACGTCCCGTCGCAAGGCGGATACGGGAAAGGTTGCAGAGCGCGGCCGCTTCGCCCGCGCGGTCGCCGGCTGCGCGGAACTGCTCGATGGCCAGGGTCAGATACCGGTCGGCATCGGCGAAGCGGGCTCGGTAGTGGGCGATGGCGCCCCGGGCGTTCAGCGCCCAGCAGACCGGCAGAGGGTCACTGACCGACTGCGCGGCGGCGATCACCGCCTCCGCCTCGTGTTCCGCCTGGTCGAACCGGCCCTGGTAGTGGTGGACGTACGCCAGGGTGTTGGCCGCGCGGCCCTCCGCGCGGACGTCGCCCGCCTTTGCCGCCGCCTCGCGCAGGAGGGTCGCCACCGCCTCGTACTCCTTCGAGTTGGCGCCCGACTCCGCGAGGTCCAGCGACGCCCACAGCAGGTCCACCGCGCGGCGGAGGGTGGCGGGGGTGGTGGCGGAGTGGCGGACGCAGGCGAGGAGGCAGTGGGACTCGGCGTAGAGCCAGTCCTGGGCCTGGTGGCGGTCGGTGAAGGCGAGGCCTTCGTACGCGGTGCGTTCCAGGTGGTCGACCAGGCGGTCTCCGGGGCGTTCGATGGCGTACACCCGGGCCGCCGTCGAGAGGTAGAAGTCGAGGAGGCGGGAGAGGGCCGCGGCCTTCTCCGTCGGCGGGTGCTCGTCGCGGTCGGCGCAGGCGCGGGCGTAGAGGCGGACCAGGTCGTGGAAGCGGTAGCGGCCGGGGGCGGCGGATTCCAGGAGGGAGGTGTCCACCAGGGCCTCCAGGAGGTCCTCGGTGTCCCAGAGGGGCAGGTCGAGGACGGCCGCCGCCGCCGCGAGGGAGATGTCGGGGCCGTCCGCCAGGCCGAGGAGGCGGAAGGCGCGGGCCTGGGCCGGTTCGAGCTGGCCGTAGCCGAGCTCGAAGGTGGCCTTGACGGCGAGGTCGCCGGCCTGGAGCTCGTCGAGGCGGCGGCGTTCGTCCGCGAGCTTCGCGGCCAGGACCGAGACCGTCCAGGTGCGGCGGGCCGCCAGGCGGGAGGCCGCGATGCGGATCGCCAGGGGCAGGAAGCCGCAGGCCGCGACGACGTCGAGGGCCGCTTCCCGCTCCGCCTGGACGCGCTCGGTGCCGACGATCCTGGTGAAGAGCTGCAGCGCCTCCTCCGGGGACATCACGTCCAGGTCCACCAGGTGCGCGCCCGCCAGGTCGACCATGCGGATCCGGCTCGTGACCAGGGCCGCGCAGCCCGCCGTTCCGGGGAGGAGGGGGCGGATCTGGGCGGCGTCCCGGGCGTTGTCCAGGAGGACCAGGACGCGGCGGCCGTCCAGGGTCGAGCGGTAGAGGGCGGCGCGGTCGTCGAGGGAGTCCGGGATCGCCGAGTCCGGGGTGCCGAGGGCGCGGAGGAAGGAGCCGAGGACCGTCTCCGGCGCCGCGGACTGCGCGCCCGCGCCCTGGAGGTCGACGTACAGCTGCCCGTCGGGGAAGTGCGGGCGCGCCTCGTGGGCGACGTGCACGGCGAGCGTCGTCTTGCCGACCCCGCCGATGCCGGCGAGCGCCGAGACCGCCATGACCGAGCCCTCGGCGGTCGCGAGCCGGTCGCCCAGCTCCCGCACGAAGGAGGCGCGGCCGGTGAAGTCGGGCACAGTCGCGGGGAGTTGGGCGGGGCGGGCCACCGGCGCCGCCGCCGGGGCCTGCTCCTCGACGGGGCGGGCCAGTTCGGCGTCGCCCTGGAGGATGCGCTGCTGGAGGCGGGAGAGCTCGGGGGTCGGGTCGACGCCGAGCTCGTCGGCGAGGAGGCGGCGGGTGTCGGCGTACACGGCGAGCGCCTCGGCCTGCCGGCCGCCGCGGTAGAGCGCGAGCATGAGGAGTTCGCGCAGCCGCTCGCGGAGCGGGTGCGCGGCGGTGAGCGCGGTCAGTTCGGAGACGGCCTCGGCGTGCGCGCCGACCTCCAGGTCGATGTCGAGCCGGGTCTCCAGGAGGGTGAGCCGCCACTCCTCCAGGCGGGTCCGCTGGTTCTCGGCGTACGGCCCCGGTACGGCGGCCAGCACCTCGCCGTCCCACAGGTCGAGCGCCTCCGCGAGCCGGGCCCGCGCGCCGGCCCGGTCGCCGGCCGTCCGCAGCCGCTCGGCCTCGGCGGCGAGCTCCCGCGCCCGGGTCAGGTCGAGGGCGGTGGTCCGCAGGGCGTATCCGCCGTCCACGCTGACGAGGACCTCGGCGCCGAGCGCCTTGCGCAGCCGGGAGGCGTACGTGCGCAGCGCGGCGAGCGCCTGCGAGGGGGGTTCCTCGCCCCAGAGCGCGTCGATCAGCTCGGCCGCGGTCGCCGTCCGTCCGCCGCGCAGCAGGAGCGCGGCCAGCACGGCCCGCTGCTGCGGGGACCCGGTGGCCAGGGCCTCCTCGCCCCGCCAGGCCCGCACGGGGCCGAGGACGCCGAAGCGGAGGCCGGGGGCGGGGGGTGCCGGGGCGGCCGCGTCGCCGGGGGCCGTGCCGCCGTCGTCCGGTGCGCCGGCCGGTGTGCCGTCCGGCCGCCGTCGGGGTACGCCGAGGGCGGCCCCGGCGTCGTGTGTGCCGAGGGCCTGCGCCGGGACGCGCGGCCCTTTGTCCTGACCCATGGCTCCCCCTGCCCCTACCGGTGGTATCGCCCCGGACAGTCTGCCTTGTCCGGAGGGAGCGCGTCAGCATCGGGGCGTCCTTGTGGAGGAGCTGTGACCGGGGCCGGGCGTCACGATAGCTGACGGTTTGTCAGATCGATGCTCCCGTGAGGGGCATGGAGGCCCAGGAGACCTTCCCCAGGGTCATCTCGGTGGACGACCGCACCGTGGAGCCCCCGCACGTCTGGCGGGACCGGCTCCCGTCGCGGTACCGCGACACCGGCCCGCGGATCGTCCGCGCCCCGCCGAGGGAGATGACCTTCCTCGGCGGCAGGTTCGCGCCCGTCATGGGCGCGAAGGGCGATGACGGGCCCGTCGGCCACTGGTGGGTGTACGAGGACCTTCACCGGCCCCTCACCCGGCTCGACACGGCCGTCGGCTACGACCGGGACGAGATACGCCTGGAAGTGATCACATATGAGCAGATGCGTCCGGGTTCCTTCTCCGTGCCGGACCGGCTCGCCGACATGGACGTCAACCACGCCCAGTCCGCGCTCTGCTTCCCGACCTTCCCGCGCTTCTGCGGCCAGACCTTCACCGAGGCGTCCGACCGCGGGCTCGGGCTGCTCTGCGTGCGCGCGTACAACGACTGGACGGTCGAGGAGCGGTGCGGGCCCGAGGCGCGGGGGCGGCTGATCCCGCTCGCCCTCGTCCCGCTCTGGGACCCGGAGCCGGCCGCCGCCGAGGTGCGGCGGAACGCCGCCCGGGGCGTCCGGGCCTTCGCCTTCTCCGAGATCCCGCCGCACCTGGGGCTGCCCTCGGTCCACACCGACCACTGGGACCCGTCCCTCCGGGCCTGCGACGAGACCGGCACGGTCGTCGCGATGCACATCGGCTCGTCCAGCCGGATGCCGCCCACCTCGGCGGACGCCCCGCCGGCGGTCGGCTCCGCCATCACCTTCGCCAACTGCTGCTTCTCGATGGTCGACTGGCTGATGAGCGGCAAGTTCGAGCGCTTCCCGAACCTGCGGATCATGTACGCGGAGGGCCAGATCGGCTGGATCCCGTACATCCTGGAGCGGGCGGACGTCGTCTGGGAGGAGAACCGCGCGTGGGGCGGGGTCGCCGACAAGGTCACCCGGCCGCCGTCGGAGCTCTTCGCCGGGCACGTCTTCGGCTGCTTCTTCGACGACGCCTTCGGGCTGCGAACCTCGACGCGATCGGCGCGGGGAACGTCCTCTACGAGACGGACTACCCGCACTCGGGCTCCACCTGGCCGAAGTCCAAGGAGGTGGGGAGGCGCAGATGGGGCACCTGGCGCCGGACGTCGTCGAGCGGATCGTGCGCGGCAACGCCATCGACCTGCTGGGGCTGACCCCGGAAGGCCTCTGGCGGCCCTAGGTCCCGCTCCCGCACGTCCGGGGCGGCACCCCGTCACCTCACCGGCCCAATGGCGCCGCTTCCTGATGGCCGAACGCGAACACATGCGCACTAATAGTGGTCAAGTGTGTGATCCATGCATACGTGAGACAGCCATGGTGGACACCCTCCGGGATGTTCACGAACGGAGCCTGTGACATGACCACCGACCTTCCGCACATCCCACCGGCGGACGACGACCTGGAGCCCACCGGACCCACCCGACGGCCGTCCTACCGGCCCGCTGTCTCCCCGTATCCGTCCGGGGCGCCAGGCGCGGCGTCCTTCCCCGATCGCCCCGCCCTGCCCCCCTCCGTACCGGCCGACCCGGCCGTGACGGTGCTTCCGGCCGCCCCGGCGTACGCCCCCGCGCCGCAGGAGGCCCCCGAGACGGCGGCTGCCCCCGAGGCGGCCGCTGCCCCCGAGCCGCAGGAAGCCCCTGAGCGGTCCGTCGTCCCCGAGACGCCCGCCGCTCCCGAGGTGCCGGCCCCTTCCGAGGCGTCGGCCGCTCCCGAGGCGCCGGCCGTCGTGGAGGCGCAGGCCGGTCCGGGCGCACCGGACCAGGACGGCTCCGGGGGCGAGGACGGCTCCGGGGACGAGGCGGTCCACACGCTGCTGCGGACGGCGGCGACCGAGCGCCCGGTGGAGGAGGTCGCCGCGCTGGTGGCCCGTCTCCAGGAGACCGGTGAGCTCTCCAGCCCGGCGGACGTGGCGCTCCGCGCCGCAGCCGTCAGCCGTCCCCTGGGCGAGGTGCGCCAGCTCCTCGCGCTGCTCAACGCGTCGGGGTACGACCTCCACCAGGCCGAGACCACGCTGCGTGCCGCGGCGGTGGGCCGGCCCATCGAGGACGTGGTCCAGCTCGTCGGCATCCTCGGGGCCGACAGCAGCGACTGGCAGCCCACCCCGGGCGGGGACGTCGCGGCACGGCAGGCCGGGTCCGGCGGGGAGGACGGCACGCGGGCCGGCGGAGGCGCCGGGCCGGCCGCGGAACCGAAGGGCGCCGGAGGCACCGCCGAACGGCGGCGATCGGTCCTGGACGGCGCCCTGGCGACGGGCCCCGGCAGCCACGACGCCTCGCCCGCGCTGCGCTCGGCACTGCGCTGGCCCGCCGCGGGGGCGCTGTTCGTCTGCGGCCTCGTCCACCTGCCGACGGACCTCGCCGGCCTGCGGTCGGGCGGCGACGCGCAGACGCTGTCCGTGGTCGTCAGCGTGCTCTCCCTGGTGTGTGCCGTGTGGCTCGCCTCCCGGGACACCCTGATCGCCTGGGCCGCCTCCGCGGGCCTCGCCGTCGTCGTCATCGCGCTCCACGGAGTCGCCAGCGCCCGCGCCGTCGACCTGCTGGCGCCCAGTCTCGGCACCACCTTCGCCTGGGCGAGGGCGCTGGCGCTGCTGAGCGCCATGGCCGTCGTCTTCCTCGCCGGCTCGGCGATCGTGCGCCACGCGAAGGCGGCGGCCGCGCCGGACGGCGCCTGACGGTCGACGGAGCGCGACAGCGGTTCCCCCGCCCGGGTGGCTTCGGCCGCCCGGGCGGGGGCGCGTGCGGGCGGAGGCGCGTGCGGGCCCGGGAAGCCCGCGCCGTCGAAGGGCCCACTCCCGTCCCTTGCCTGACGCCCCGTCAGGCGACAGCATGGTCCCGACGCCATAACTGACGAATTGTCAGGTAAGTGGGGGTCCCATGATGGTCTACGGAATGCAGCTGCCCGTCCAGTCCCGGTCCACGCTCTACGCCGAGGCCTGGGAGGCCGCCGCCGGGCCGGCCGATCTGCTCGCCGTCGCCCGCGCCGCCGACGCGCACGGCTTCGACTGCGTCGCCTGCTGCGACCACGTGGCCGTCCCGCGCCGGCTCGCCGTCGCGACGGGCACCGTCTGGTACGACCCCGTCGCCCCCCTCTCCTTCCTGGCCGCCGCCACCGGGCGGGTCCGGCTGCTCTCGCGCGTCGCCGTCGTCGGGCTGCGGCACCCGCTGGTCACCGCCAAGGCGTACGCGACCGTCGACCACCTCTCCGGCGGCCGGCTGGTCCTCGGGGTGGGCGCCGGGCACGTGCGGGAGGAGTCCGAGGCGGTCGGGGCCGACTTCGCGGGGCGCGGCGCCGTCCTCGACGAGACGCTCGACGCGCTGCGGGCGGCGCTCGGCCCGGAGGAGTACCCGGAACACCTCGGCGAGCGGTTCGCCTTCAAGGACCTCGGGCAGCGGCCCCGGCCCGCGCGGGAACGGGTCCCCGTCTGGGTCGGCGGCTCCTCCCCGGTGGCCGTGCGCCGCGCCGCGCTCAAGGGCGACGGCCGGCTGCCGCAGGGCGACCCCCGGGACGTGCTCGCCCGCCGGATCGGGCGGATCCGGCGGCTGCGCGAGGAGGCCGGAACCGCGGCGCCCTTCGTCTTCGGCGCGATCGCCGAGCCGCTGTACGTCGGCTCCCCCGGCTGGGAGGCCGGGCGGCACACCCTCTCCGGCGCGCCGGAGGAGCTGGCGGCCTCGCTCCGGGAGTACGGGGCGATGGGTGTCGGCCAGGTCCAGGTGCGGTTCCGCGGCCGGAGCCGTACCGAACTCATCGACCAGATGGCGGCCTTCGGGTCGGAGGTCGCCCCCCTCCTGTAGGGAGTGTGCGCATGGGCAAGCTGGACGGGCGGGTCGTGATCGTCACGGGGCCGCGGGGGGGCAGGGCGAGCAGGAGGCGCGGCTCTTCGCCGCCGAGGGGGCGCGGGTCGTCCTCGCCGACGTGCTCGACGGGCCCGGGGAGGCCCTCGCCGGGGAGCCGGGGGAGGAGCGGGCCGCGTACGTCCACCTGGACGTGACCCGCGAGGAGGAGTGGGCGGGGGCGGTGGCCGCCCGGACCTCGCGAAGGGCTTCTACGCGGCGCCCGCGCTGCTCGCCGACTGCACGAACGAGATGCGGGTGGTGCGGGAGGAGATCTTCGGCCCGGTCGTCGTGGTCGTCCCCTTCGGCGACGAGGAGGACGGGGATCGCGCCGGCCGGCGACAGCGGCTGCGGCCTGATCGACTACGTGTGGTCCGGGGACGTCTCCCGTGCCTTCCGGATCGCGGCCCGACCGCGGACCGGCGGGGTCGGGATCGACGCCGTCGGCCGGAACATGGAGGCGCCCTTCGGCGGCTTCGAGAAGAGCGGGGCGGGGCGGGACGCGGGTTCCTACGCCCTCCACGCCTACAGCGAGACGCAGACGGTGGTCTGGCCCGGCTGACCGGCCGGTACAAAAGACGGGAGCCCAGTCCTCCCAAGGGTTCCGGCCCTCTCGGGGGCGTCCGGGAAAATTCCCGGGGAAAATTTAGAAACGGACATTTCGCCCTTCGCTGCGGTTCTCGCATATCGGACGTCCGGCGACCGACCTACCAGTTGGTCGGTCCACCGGGTTGGTCGATCTTTCAATCATTGGCGAGTGCCCCGATCTGCCCTCGCAATGCAAGGCGGTGATCGATCAGCTGAGCGGAGTTCAACCCTCCGGATAAGGAAACCGCAGCACTTAACGTCCTGTTCATGACTCAGGTGGAAGCGCGGCCCCAGGCCGGAGACACGGTAAGGGGCGCGACCGCGCCGTTCGACGCCGGAGGCGTCCGCAAGAAGGGCCTCGGCGGCAATTCCGTCGGCCTCCTCGGCAACGCCGTCATCGGCGTCTCCACCGTCGCCCCGGTGTACTGCCTGACCTCCACCCTCGGCTCCACCGCCGGCGAGGTCGGCCTCCAGATGCCCGCCGTGTTCCTCGCGGGCTTCCTCCCGATGCTCCTCGTCGCCTTCGCGTACCGGGAGCTCAACAAGGCCATGCCGGACTGCGGCACCTCCTTCACCTGGACGGTGAAGGCCTTCGGCCCGAAGATCGGCTGGATGTGCGGCTGGGGCCTGGTGATCGCCACGATCATCGTGCTCTCCAACCTGGCCGGCGTCGCCACCTCGTACTTCTGGCTCCTCGCCGGCGAGATCACCGGCAGCGACTCGATCGCCGCACTGGACGACAACAAGGCCGTCCACATCGTCACCTGCCTCGCCCTCATCGCCACCGCCACCGCGATCAGCTACCGCGGCATGACGGCCACCAAGGGCGTCCAGTACACCCTCGTCGGCCTCCAGCTCGTCGTCCTCGCCGTCTTCGTCGCCCTCGCCCTCTCCAAGGCGGGCTCCTTCGAGACCTCGGTCGACTTCTCCTGGTCCTGGATGAACCCCTTCGCGGTCCAGTCCTTCGCCGCCTTCACCGCCGGCCTCTCCCTCTCGATCTTCATGTACTGGGGCTGGGACGCCTGCATGGCGACCAACGAGGAGACCACCGGCAGCGAGAAGACCCCCGGCCGCGCCGCGCTCATCGCGATGGTCGTCCTGGTCGGCTCCTACCTCGCCACCGGCATCGCCGCGCAGATGGCCGTCGGCTCCGGCGACCAGGGCCTCGGCCTCGCCAACCCGGACACCTCCGACAACGTCTTCGCCGCCCTCGCCGGCCCCGTCATGGGCCCCGTCCTCGGCGTCTTCCTCTTCGTCGCCGTCCTGGCCTCCGCCGCCGCGAGCCTCCAGACCACCTTCATCCCGGTCGCCCGCACGGTCCTCGCCATGTCCGCGTACGAGGCGCTGCCGAAGTCCTTCACCAAGGTCCACCCGGTCTTCAAGACCCCCGGCAAGGCCACCGTCGTCGCCGGCGTCGCCACCGGCGCCTTCTACACGGTGATGACCCTGGTCAGCGAGCACGTCCTGGTCGACACCATCTACGCGCTCGGCCTCATGATCTGCTTCTACTACGGCATCACGGCCTTCGCCTGCGTCTGGTACTTCCGCGCCGAGCTCTTCCGCTCCTTCCGCGACTTCGCCTTCAAGGGCCTCATGCCGGCCCTCGGCGGCCTCATGCTCACCGCGGTCTTCGGCAAGACCCTCTACGACATGTGGGACCCGGCCTACGGCTCCGGCTCCGCGGTCTTCGGCGTCGGCTCCGTCTTCGTCATCGCGGTCGGCCTCCTCGTCCTCGGCGCCGTCATCATGCTCGTCATGCAGCGCCGCAGCCCCGCCTTCTTCCGCGGCGAGGTCCTGACGAAGGAGACCCCGTCCCTGGTGGTCCCCGACTGACCACACGCACACCCATCCGAGTCACCAGAACGCGAAGGCGGCGGTCCCGTGGGGGGTACCGCCGCCTTCGTCTTCGTCGCGCCCGGGGCTAGCCCCGCCCGGGCAGCAGCTTGTTCACGGCCTGGTTGGCCTCGGGGAGGTCGGCGGCCTGGGGCGGCATCGGCTTCGGGTCCAGGACGCCGCTGAGGGGGACGACGGAGGGCAGGTTCATGCCGCCGGTGTCGGCGACGGCGGAACCCGCGGAGGCGAGGCCGCCGGTGGCGGCGAAGGCGGTCAGGGCGGCCGCGGTGAGGAGCTTCTTCATGCCCGCTCCAACGCGGGGCGGGCACGAGCGGTTACGTCCCCGCTCCCTACGATCACGCCAGGGGCGAGGGTACGGAGGCGGGGGCCCGCGGCTGCGGCCGGGGCGGCCCGAGGACGTCGAGGCCGTCGCCGAGCCGCGGGCGGTCGTGATGCGCGCCGACCTGGAACGGCTCGGGCGGTACGACGCGCACCGGGTGCGGCAGCGGCCGAGGGACGGGTTCTCACCCGCGTACACCTCGGTCGTCGAGGCCGGGGGCGGCACGGCGGGACGCGTCACGCTCCGCCCCGACCCCGCGGGCGGCCTCCGTCCGGAGCACTTCTCCCTGGACCCCGCCCTCCGGGGCCGGGGCCTGGGCACCGCCGTCCTGGGCCACCTGCTGGAGCGGGCGGGCTTCGTGCGGGAGGCGGAGGACGGCGTGGACGTCTTCATGGTCAGGACGCCGGCGCCTCCGGAGCTTCCGCGATGAGGGCGGTGGCGACCGTGCGGAAGCCGAGGCGGGCGTAGAGGCGTTCCACGGTCGCGTCCGAGGCCGTCAGGAAGACCACCTCGACGCCCGCCGCGCGGGCCCGCGCCACCAGCTCGGCGGTCACCGCGAGGCCCAGGCCCCGGCGGCGGGCCTCCGGGCGGGTGCCCACGCCGACGACCTCCGCCACGTCCCCGACGGGCTGGACCTGGCCGCCCGCCAGCGCCTCCCCGCCCGCCGTGTCGAAGGCGGCGGCGAGGACGGTCAGGCCGGCCGCGATCCGGTCCGCGACCCGGCGCGCGTCACCGGGGCCCGGCGTCGCGCCGAAGGCCGCGTACGGGGCGGCGACGGCGGCCGCGAGGTCCGGGTCGTCCGCGCCGAGCGTCCGTACGACCGCGCCCGCCGGCTCCGGCACGGGCGGCGGCGCCCCGTCCAGGACCATCAGCGGGTGCTCGTGCACGACGAGGCCGCTCGCCTCCACGGCCGCCCGCAGCCCCGGCGTCGTCTCCGCCACCCACTCGAACGCCTCCGGCAGCCCCAGCTCGCGCTGCCGGGCCCGGACCCTCTCCACGTCCGCCACCGTCACCCCGCCGGCGTGCCCGAGGGCCGGCCGCGCGTAGAACGGCCACCCGTCGGCGCCCTCCCGCACGAAGAAGGTCAGCGGGCCGAAGTCCTCCGCGCGGGCGGCGGAGCGGGGCACGGCGTCGTAGTACGTCTCGATTCGCGTCAGCACGCGGGCCATCCAAGCAGGCCGGCCACGGGAGCACCGGGGGATTTCCCCGCTTCCGGGCGACGCGAGGGTCGGCCCGGGTCAGCCGCCGTCCGTCGGCGGTGCGGACGGACTCGTCTCCGTCCGTCCGCCGGAGACGAACAGGCCGCCGTCGCCCGCGAGGACGCGGGCGGAGAGCCGGTCGCCGAGCAGGGTGGCGTGGTCGCCGACGCCGTGCTCCCGCGTGCCGACGCTGTGCCGACGCGTGGCCGCGTGCCGACGCCGTGCCCCCTCGCGTGGCCGCGTCCCGACGCCGTGCCGACGCGTGGCCGCGCGGCGGTGCCGTGGCCCTCGGAATCCCGCGCCGCGCCCCCTACCGTGCCGTCATGCGGATCTCGACCACGATCTTCCTGACCGACGAGACCATCTCCCCCGTGCGGCTCGCCCGCGAGCTGGAGGCGCGCGGCTTCGACGGGCTGTACCTGCCGGAGCACACCCACCTCCCCGTCTCCCGGGACACCGAGCACCCGGCGGGCGGCGAGGCCGCCCGGGAGTACGGGCGGACCCTGGACCCCTACGTCGCGCTCGCGCAGGCCGCCGCCGTCACCGGGCGGCTCGGGCTCGGCACCGGCATCTCGCTGCTCGCGGAGCACGACCCGATCGCGCTCGCCAAGCGGATCGCGACGCTCGACCACCTCTCCGGCGGCCGCTTCACCCTCGGGGTCGGCTACGGCTGGAACCGCGAGGAGGCCGCCGACCACGGCGTCGCCTGGGCCACCCGCCGGGACCTCGTGCACGACCGGCTCGCCCTGATGCGGGCCCTGTGGGCGCCGGAACCGACCGCGTACGAGGGCCGGTTCGGGTACTCCGTGCGCGCCTCGGAGGCCTGGCCGAAGCCCGCCGGCGGGGCGCCGCGCGTCCTCCTCGGCGGCGCGGCGGGGCCGAAGCTGTTCGCCGCGGTCGCCGGGCGGGCCGACGGCTGGATGCCGATCGGCGGCCGCGGCCTCACCGAGCACCTGCCGGTGCTGCGCCGGGCCTGGGAGGACGCGGGGCGCGACCCCGAGGCCCTCCAGGTCGTCCCGTACGGCGTCCTGCCGAACCCCGGAAAGCTCGCCCACTACGCGGACCTCGGCTGCGCGGAGACCGTCCTCCAGCTCCCGCCGGCGGGGGAGGACGAGGTGCTGCGGGTCCTCGACGCGTACGCGGAGCACGTGCGGTGACGAGCGGCGGGGACCCGTCCTCCGCGCGCCGCCGTCGCTCGTATGCTCGGGGCATGACGGACCACCAGACCGGCCGGGAGGCCGACCAGCAGGCCGAGAGCTCGACGGCGCCCCCGACGCGGAACGCGATGCGGCGGGCGCTGCGGCGGGCGCGGGACGGGGTCGCGCTCGACGTCGGCGAGGCCGCGGTGCTGCTGCGGGCGCGGGGCGAGGACCTGGACGAGCTGGTGGCGGTCGCGGGGCGGGTGCGGGACGCCGGCCTGGAGGCGGCGGGGCGGCCGGGGGTGATCACGTACTCGAAGAGCGTGTTCGTGCCGCTGACCCGGCTGTGCCGGGACAAGTGCCACTACTGCACCTTCGTCACCGTGCCGGGGAAGCTGCGGCGCGCGGGGCACGGGATGTTCCTGTCGCCGGACGAGGTCCTGGACATCGCCCGGCGCGGCGCCGCGCTCGGCTGCAAGGAAGCGCTGATCACGCTCGGCGACAAGCCGGAGGACCGGTGGCCCGAGGCGCGCGAGTGGCTGGACGCGCACGGGTACGACGACACCCTCGCGTACGTACGGGCCATGTCGGTGCGGATCCTGGAGGAGACCGGGCTCCTGCCGCACCTGAACCCGGGCGTGATGTCGTGGACGGACTTCCAGCGGCTCAAGCCGGTCGCGCCGTCGATGGGGATGATGCTGGAGACGACCGCCACCCGGCTGTGGTCCGAGCCCGGCGGCCCGCACCACGGTTCCCCGGACAAGGAGCCGACGGTGCGGCTGCGGGTCCTGGAGGACGCCGGGCGCTCCTCCGTGCCCTTCACCTCCGGGCTGCTCCTCGGGATCGGGGAGACGTACGAGGAGCGGGCCGAGTCGCTGTTCGCGCTGCGCCGGGTCGCGCGGGCGTACCACGGCATCCAGGAACTCATCATCCAGAACTTCCGCGCCAAGCCGGACACGGCGATGCGCGCGGCGCCCGACGCCGAGCTCGACGACCTGGTCGCCGCCGTGGCCGTGGCCCGGCTCGTCATGGGCCCGTCCGCCTGCCTCCAGGCGCCGCCGAACCTCGTGGACGCCGAGTACGGGCGGCTGATCGCGGCCGGCGTCGACGACTGGGGCGGGGTCTCCCCGCTCACCATCGACCACGTCAACCCCGAGCGCCCCTGGCCGCGGATCGACGAGCTCGCCGCCCACTCCCGCGCCGCGGGCTTCGAGCTGCGCGAACGGCTCTGCGTGTACCCGGAGTTCGTGCGCCGCGGCGAGCCGTGGCTGGACCCGCGGATCGTGCCGCACGTGCGGGCCCTCGCCGACCCGGAGACCGGTCTCGCGAACCCCGACGCGGTCGTCCGCGGGCTGCCGTGGCAGGAGCCGGACGAGTCCTTCACCGCCTCGGGCCGCACCGACCTGCACGCGACCATCGACACCGAGGGCCGTACGGGCGACCGGCGCGAGGACTTCGACGAGGTGTACGGCGACTGGGAGGCGCTGCGGGAGGCCGCCGCGCCCGGACTCGTGCCCGACGCCGTCCCCGAGCGGATCGACGCCGACGTCCGCGCGGCGCTCGCCGTCGCCGCCGACGACCCGACGCGCCTCACCGACGCGCAGGCCCTCGCCCTCTTCCACGCCGACGGACCGGCGCTCGACGCGCTGTGCGCGGTCGCGGACGACGTGCGGAAGTCGGCGGTCGGCGACGAGGTGACGTACATCGTCACCCGGAACATCAACTTCACCAACGTCTGCTACACCGGCTGCCGCTTCTGCGCCTTCGCCCAGCGCCGCACCGACGCCGACGCGTACACCCTCTCCCTCGACCAGGTCGCCGACCGCGCCCAGCAGGCGTGGGAGGTCGGCGCGGTGGAGGTGTGCATGCAGGGCGGCATCCACCCGGACCTGCCCGGCACGGCGTACTTCGACATCGCCCGGGCCGTGAAGGAACGCGTCCCCGGCATGCACGTGCACGCCTTCTCCCCGATGGAGGTCGTCAACGGCGCCACCCGCACCGGCCTGTCGATCCGCGAGTGGCTGACGGCGGCGAAGGAGGCCGGGCTCGACTCGATCCCCGGCACGGCCGCCGAGATCCTCGACGACGAGGTCCGCTGGGTGCTGACGAAGGGCAAGCTGCCCACCGCCACCTGGATCGAGGTGGTCACCACCGCGCACGAGCTGGGCCTGCGCTCGTCCTCGACGATGATGTACGGGCACGTGGACCAGCCCCGCCACTGGCTCGGCCACCTCCGCACCCTCGCCTCCCTCCAGCGGCGGACGGGCGGCTTCACGGAGTTCGTCACCCTGCCGTTCATCCACACCAACGCGCCCGTCTACCTCGCCGGCATCGCCCGCCCCGGTCCGACGGTCCGCGACAACCGCGCGGTGACGGCGATGGCCCGTCTCCTCCTCCACCCGCACATCCCGAACATCCAGACCAGCTGGGTGAAGCTGGGCACGGAGGGCGCGGCGGAGATGCTGCGCTCCGGCGCGAACGACCTCGGCGGGACGCTGATGGAGGAGACCATCTCCCGCATGGCCGGGTCGAGTTACGGCTCGTACCGGTCGATCCGCGACCTGGAGGCGATCGCGGAGGCCGCCGGCCGCCCGTCCCGCCCCCGCACCACCCTGTACGGGCGGGTGCCCGCCGAGCGGCAGGCGGCCGCCCGCGCCTCGGACGGCCACCTGCCGGAACTGCTGCCGGTGATCGGCGACTGAACTGTGGTCAAAAGCGGCCTGAAGGGCGTCCGATCACATAAGGAATCGACCCCCGAACGGACACACCCCGTCGATTAGAGTGCTGCGCAGACCGGTGTCAGAACGGCGAGAGAGCAGGACCTCGGACGGGGGAGGGCACGTCGTGACCACCACTGCCGCGGCCGTGTGGGGCCGCACCGAACAACAGGACTTCCGCGCGCGCGTCCGCGGCTGTCTGCTCGGCGCGGCCGTCGGCGACGCGCTCGGCGCCGGCGTCCACCGGCGGACGCTGAAGGAGATCCGGACGGAGCACGGCGACACGGGCCTCGTCGAACCCCCCGACGGCACCCTGCCCGTCACCGCCGCCACCCAGATGGGCCTGTTCACCGTCGACGGCCTCATCCGCGCCCACGTCCGCCGCGACGGCGGCGTCTGGCACCCGCCCACCGAGATCCACCGCGCCCATCTGCGCTGGGCCGCCACCCAGCGCGACTGGGGCCCCGACGAACGCCGCCACGACAACGGCTGGCTCGGCCGCCAGGAGTGGCTGTACGCCCGCCGCGACGCGCCCCGCGCCTGCCTCACCGGCCTCGGCGACGAACGCCTCGGCACGCCCGACCGGCCCAAGAACCCCGAGGCGGACGACTCCGGCACGCTCGCCCGCTCCGCCGCGATCGGGCTGCTCGTCGGCTGGGAGCCGCAGCTCGTCTGCCAGCTGGCCGTCGAGTGCGCCGCCCAGACGCACGGCGCGCCCGCCGCGACGCTCGCGGCCGGCGCGCTCGCCGTCACCGTCCACGGCGTGGCCCGCGGCGCCTCCGTCGAGGCCGCCGCCGGTACGGCCCTGGGCCTGCTGGCCGCGCGTCCCGGCCACGAGCCGGTGACGGAGGCGCTGACGCGCGCGCTGGCGGCGGTCCGCGAGGGCGTCCCCGACGCGGAGCGCGTCACGGCGCTCGGGGCGGACGAGGACCGGGCGGAGGGGCAGCTGGCGGCGGCCGTCTACTGCGCGCTCGTCGGCGAGGACGTCCGGCACGGGCTGCGGCTGGCCGTCAACCACGACGGGCCGTCCGCGGTCACGGGGGCGGTGGCGGGGGCGCTGCTGGGGGCGCAGCACGGGGAGACGGCGTTGCCGCCGGCGTGGCTGGCGGCGGTGGAGGGGCGCGGGACGATCCTGGAACTCGCCGACGACTTCGCCATGGAGCTCACCCAGTCCCCCACCCTCCACACCCCCACCTGGCACACCCGCTACCCCACGCCCTGACGCCGCGTTTCGGCCGGGGCGGTAGCCGGTCGCTTCCGCTGCGCGTCCCGGCCCGGACATGAGGGAGCCCTCTCGGCCAGGACGGCGGACCGGACGAGAGGGCGCTCTGCGGGTACTGCGTGCGGTGCTGCGGGGCTCAGAGGGCCCCGTCGCTCACCCGGCCGACGAAGGCGTTCCACGAGCCCGGTCCGAAAGAGAGGGACGGACCCTCGGGGGCCTTGGAGTCGCGGACGGCGATCGTGGCGACGACCGGGGACTTCACCTCGACGCAGGCGCCGTTGCCGCCGGAGTAGGAGGACTTGGTCCAGTTTTCGGTGGCACCCTGGATGATGGCCATGATGTGCTCAGCTCCGGTTCTGCCCGAAGGGCGTGAGAGTCGGTGCCGGCGTGATCTCCACCGGCCTGATCGACGCTACTCGCCGGTCCCGAGCGGCGGGACCGGCGTTCACACGACCGGGTGGCATATTCCAACTGGGCTTCCGTCAGGTCGAGACGGGGGTGTACCGTGCCTTCCCCCTGTGGCGCGGACCTGTCAGGTCCGCGGGACGCGCCGGATCTGTCGGATCCGTCGGGGCCCGACGGCCGTTTCCGGCCTGCCCGCGCCGCGGCCGGCGGGCGGCGCCCGCCGGGGGGCTCAGCCCTCCGCGTACCGCTTCGCGATGCCGGCGACGAACTCCCGCGTCTGCTCCACGCCCAGCGCCTGCGCCCGCAGGTGCTCGTACATGTAGCTGTACTTCGCGACGTCCGGCCCCTTCTCCAGGTACAGGTCGCTCGTCACGCCCTCGATGTAGACGACGCTGGAGTCGGAGGCGTCCGGGAACTCCAGGATCGAGTACTGGCCGCTGATGCCGGGGTGCGCGCCCGTGTCGAAGGGCAGCACCTGCACGGTCACGTGCGGCAGGTGCGACTGCTCGACGAGGTGCTCCAACTGCTCGGCCATCACCTGCCGGTTGCCGACGACCCGGCGCAGCGCGGCCTCGTCGATGACCGCCCAGAGCCGCAGCGGGCGCTCCTCGTCGCGGACCCGCTCCTGGCGGCGGGTGCGGACGGTGGCCCGCTTCTCGATGTCGGCCGCCGTCGACTCGGGCAGCGCGCCGGAGATGACGGCGGTGGCGTACGCACGGGTCTGCAGCAGTCCGGGGATGATCTGCGGCTCGTAGACGCGCAGGCTCTGCGCGTCCGTCTCCAGGCCGATGTAGACGCTGTAGGGGATGTCGCCGAAGGCGTGCCACCAGCCCTGCTGCCGCGAGTCCTTGGCCATCTGCATGAGGGAGTTGACCATCGCCTCGTCCTCGACCTCGTACACCCCGCACAGGTCGCGCACGTCGCGCTGGCTGATGGAACGGCGGCCGTTCTCGAGCCGGCTGATCTTGGACTGGGAGACGAGGAGGCGCTCGGCGACCTGCTCGGCCGTCATGCCCTTGCCCTCGCGGAGCTTGCGCAGCTCCTGCCCCAATCGGCGTCGCCTGACGGTGGGGTTGACACTGGACGCCACGGAAACTGCACCTCCGGCTGCTGTCTGCGATGCGTAGCTGTGAGTACCTACTGCTTGGCAGACTGCCACCAAAGGTGCCGGGTGCGCTGGGAAAACCCGACAACCCGGGGGCGGGGACGCCGATGTGCGGGACGCCCGGAGGCGCCCCGCACACCTGGTGCGGCTCCCGGAAGGGTCGTGGTGCGGTGGTGCGGTGTGGTGCGGTGCCCCGGGCCGTGCGTCCGCCTCAGTGGACGGCGGCGCGGGCCATGGGGCCGCGCGGCTGGGCGGGTACGCCCTGACCGCCGCGGCGCGGCTGTGCGGCCGCGCCGTTCTGGACGTCCATCACGGCGTGCGCCACGAGACCGCCCATGGGGTCGTGCCGGATCAGGTCGCGCAGCCGGGACCGCGACGACCGTCCTTCGTTGCCGGGGTACAGGTGCTTGCCGAGACCGACCGCGTGGGCCAGTGCGGCGAGCGCCGCGGTCCGCGGGTCCGGGGGTACCCCGGTGCGGATCGCACTGTCCAGCCGGGCCCTGATCTCCCGGCTGATCGCCGTGTCCGTCGCCTGGTAGCGAGTCGTCGGCAGCACCCCGCACATCTGGCCCTCCACGGCATGCACCATGCCGCATCGCTCCAGATGCGAGAGATACGTCTGGCGGAGCCCCAGTCGGGGTCCGCCGATCCAGTGGACGGCCCGGACCGGACTGCCGCGCCTGCGCAGCAGTTCCAGTGCGGAGTCCAGAGTCGGATCTCCGGTCGGCCGTGGCATCACCACGGCGATACGATCCCCGTCAGGGGCTATCCGTCCTGCCAGGGCCAGCTCTACTAGCTGTGCTCCGGCCAGGCCCAGATCGAGCGACTGCGGCTGCGCTGTGGTACCCGTGGTCGGGTCCAGAGCGAGCAGCAGAAGCTCCTCCGGAAGTGTTCTGCGGCTCCTGCCCATCCATGCCTCCCCGCGTGGATGAATGACAGGGTGACCCCTCTCACATTCATCTGTCGAGAGTGCCTGTGCGGTTCGTCCGGGAACCGGTAGGTATGTCGTTCTCGTCTAGCACGGGAGCCAAGGGGTTCACACAGGACACTGGTAGACGGTTCGGACGTACGCATGACGCATGGAGGAGGCACGGTGGCGGGCGAGTCCCCCGACAGGGCGGAGCAGCAGGGGTCGTCGGAGGGGAGGACGCCGTCGGGCTCGTCGGCGGTTGCCTCCTCGGATTCCCCGGCGTCCGCGGCGTCCGCGCCGACGCCGGTGGACCAGCCGACGGCGGTCTTCAAGACCCTGGCGCCGCGCGTCCCGGAGGACGACGCGGAGCCGGCGGAGCCGGCCGGCCGGGCTGATGAATCGATTCCGGAGTCCGGTGAGGGCGCCGCGCCCGAGGGCGACCGCCTGAAGCAGGCCGTCGCGGCGTGGGTCGCCACGGCGGAGAAGGAAGACGGTCCCGCCGGTCCCGTCGACGAGTCGCCCGAGACCGATGACGAGACGCCCGAGGGCGACGGGACGCCCGAGGGCGACGGGACGCCTGAGGGCGACGGGACGCCTGAGGCTGACGAGGTGTCCGAGGAGCGCTCGGAGGCCGAGGGGCCCGTCTCCGCGCCCTCCGGGCCCGAGGAGCGCTCGGAGGCCGCCGAGGCCGCCGACGAGCCCGTGGCGGCCCCTGGGGCGGCCGCGGGGGCGCCGAAGGCGGTGGAGCCGTCGTGGTTCGCCGCCAAGAAGCCCGCCGAGCCGCGGTCCGAGGCTCCCGGGTCGGCGTCGGCGACGTCCGGTGCCGCCGAAGCCGAGGCGTCGGAGCCCGCGCCGTCCGCGCCCGAGGCGTCGAAGTCCGAGGGGTCGAAGCCCGACGCCCCGAAGTCCGAGGTCCCGGCGCCCGCCGCGCCGAAGTCCGCCGCGCCCGAGGCGGACGCTTCCACGTCCGGCGCTCCCCAGGCCGACGTGCCCCGGCCCGCCGCGCCGGAGGCCGGGGCGCCGAAGGCCGCCGCGTCGAAGCCGGCCGCCTCCGAGGGGCCCGTCGACCAGCCCACCACCATGTTCCGGGCCGTGCGGCCGCCGGTCGTGGACCAGCCGACGACCGCGCTCAAGCTGCCGCGCGACCTCGCGGGCCCCGACTCCGACAGCGAGCGGACGAGCACCTTCGTGCCGCTGCGTCCGGACGTCCCGGCCGACCGGAAGGCGGCGAAGGCCCAAGCCGCCGCCCCCGAGCCCCAGCCGAAGGCGGAGACCCCCGCCCCCGCCCCGTCCCCCGCCCTCGCCGAGCCCGAGCGGACGCGGCAGCAGCCCCTGCCCCCGCTGCCGCCGCTCGATCTGCTCGCCGAGCTGACGAACACCCCGCCCCCGCCGCCGAACGCCTGGCGCACGACCCTGCGCCGGATCCGGATCTGGACCCCGCTGGTCCTGCTCCTCCTGATCGTCTTCGCGATCGCGCAGATGGTCCGCCCGCTGCCGGCGCCCGCCCTGAAGCTCTCCGGGACGCCGACGTACACCTTCGCGGGCGGCCCGCTGAAGATGCCGTGGCCCGGCGAGGGCCAGGGCGCGGTGGAGATCGAGGGCGTCGGCTCCATGGGCACGTACGGCGCGCAGAAGCCGGCCCCCATCGCGTCCGTGACGAAGACGATGACCGCGTACGTGATCCTCCGCGACCACCCCCTCAAGGGGAAGCAGAAGGGGCCGGAGATCACCATCGACCAGAAGGCCGCCGACCAGGCGAAGGCGGCGCACGAGTCGACGGCGCCGGTGAAGAAGGGCCAGACCTACACGGAGAAGGAGCTGCTGCAGCTCCTGATGATCCCGTCGGCCAACAACGTCGCCCGGCTGCTCGCGCGCTGGGACGCCGGCTCGGAGCAGGCGTTCGTCGACAAGATGAACGCCGCCGCCAAGGAGCTGGGCATGACCCAGTCCCGGTACACCGACCCGTCCGGCCTGCTCGACTCCACCGTCTCCACGCCGCAGGACCAGCTGAAGCTGGCGAAGGCGGTCATGAAGTTCGACGTGTTCCGCGAGATCGTGGACATGCCGAACGCCACCATCGAGGGCGTCGGCTACATCGAGAACAACAACAGCCGCCTCCTGCTCAAGCCGGGCGTGAGCGGCATCAAGACCGGCTCCTCCACCCCCGCGGGCGGCAACCTGCTCTGGTCGGCGAACACGATCGTCGACGGCAAGGTCCACCGCATCCTGGGCATCGTGATGGGCGCGCAGAACGCCGAGTCGCTCAACAAGAAGCTGGAGCTGTCGCTGGACTACAGCTACGAGCTGATCAAGAAGGCGCAGGCCGACGCCACCTCCGCCGTCGTCGTGAAGAAGGGCCAGGTCGTCGGATACATCGACGACGGCCTCGGCGGGCAGACACCCGTCGTGGCGACGAAGGAGATCAAGGCCGTCGGCTGGCCGGGACTGAAGGTCGACCTGGAGCTGACCGACGGCGGCAAGGCCGTCCCCCACTCCGGCAGGGCCGGGGACGTCGTCGGCACGGTCTCGGTCGGCGAGGGCGCCGGCAGGATCAGCGCCCCGGTGGCGCTCCGGTCCGACCTGGTGGAGCCCGGCTTCGACAAGAAGCTGACCCGCGTGGGCTGAGCCCCCGGCCGCACGGACAGCAGGGCGCCCCGGACGACCGGGGCGCCCTGCTGTTAGCGTCTTCGGGGTGCCGGCCGCGCCCCCGCGAGAGGGACGACCCACACAGGACAGCACGGAAGCAGCACGGGAGAGGGCCGCAGTGACCACCGTCGAGCCGACACGCGCGGGCCGCGGCGAGGCCGCCGCGGACGGGGCCGCCACGGACCGTACCGCCACGCGTCCGGACCCCCGGCCGCGCCCTCCGCAGGACGCCGGGCCGCCCGTCGCGCAGGATGGCGACCAGGAGGCCTCCCCGGCCCCCGGCACCGTCCCGCCCCCCACCCCCGGTCCACCGCCGCGCATCGTGCTCCCGAACCAGCGCTCCGCCCCCGAGCGGCCCCCGGCCGCCGCCGCGCCGCCGCCGCGGCGCCGCAAGCGCCGCTACCCCGTGATGGTGGCGACGGGCGTCGCCGCGCTGCTCCACGTCCTCTGGTTCTTCTGGTTCGCGAACAGCGGCGGCGACCTCGCGGCGCAGGACGCCTGGGCGGAGTTCGTCGGACGGCACCCCGACTCGGCGTACAACCTCGCCTGGTACGGGGGCATGCACCCGGTCTCGTACAGCGTCGTGTCGCCGTACGTGATGTCGGTGCTCGGCGTCCGCTCCACGATGATGATCGCGGGGACGCTCTCCGCCGCGCTGACCGCGCTGATCCTGGTGCGGGTGCCGGCCGTCCGGAACCCGATGGCCTGCTCGCTCGCGGGCGTCTTCGCCTTCCTCTGCAACGCGCTGTCGGGCCGGGTGACCTTCGGCCTCGGCATGATGTTCGCGCTCGGCGCGGTCGCCGCCGTCTTCTGCTGGCCGCACCGCTGGCGCCGCAAACGGTGGGCGAAGGCCGCGGTCGCGGCGCCGCTCGCCGGGCTCGCGACGGCGTGCAGCCCGGTCGCCGGCCTGTTCCTCGGCGTCGTCGCGGCGGCGCTCTTCCTGAACAAGCGGAGGCCGGGCGCGTACGCCATCGGCCTCGCCCCGGTCGCGGTCGTCGCGCTCTCCTCCTGGCTCTTCCCCTTCTCCGGCACCCAGCCGATGTCCTTCGGGTCGACGTCGCTGCCGCTGCTCTTCGGGATCCTCGTCCTCGTCCTCGTGCCGAGGGACTGGCGCACCGTCCGCACGGCCGCCGCCTGCTACACCGTCGGCACGTTCCTGACCTGGCTGATCGACTCCCAGATCGGGTCGAACATCTCGCGGCTCCCGATGCTCTTCGCGGGCGTGGCGCTGCTCGCGGCGCTGCCCTACACGCGCCCGCGGTCGCGCCGCTGGTACGCGCTGGCCGTCGCCTTCCTCGGCCTCAACTTCTGGATCGGCTTCAAGGGCGTCGACGACGTGATCCGCACCCGCCCGGACGCCTCCTGGGCCTTCGAGGTGGCGCCGCTGATCAACCAGCTCCAGGTCCGGGAGGCGCGGAAGGCGCGCGTCGAGGTCGTGCCGGCGTCGAGCCACCGCGAGTCCTCGGCGCTCAGCCCGTACATCAACCTCGCGCGCGGCTGGAACCGCCAGGCGGACATGGAGCGCAACCCGCTCTTCTACGACGACACCCTCAACGCCGTGAACTACCGCGAATGGCTCCACCGCTGGGCCGTCCGGTACGTCGTCCTCCCGACCGGCGCCCCCGACTCGGGCGCCGCCCGCGAGGCCGAGCTGGTCGGCCAGGGCCTGCCGTACCTGAACCAGGTGTGGTCCGACGCGAACTGGCGGCTGTACGAGGTCGCCGGCGCCACCCCGCTCGCCGACGCCCCGGCGCAGGTCGAGCGCGCCGCCGAGAACGAGGTCGTCCTCCGCCTGGACCGGCCGGCCCGGGTGAGGATCCGCGTCCCCTACTCGCCGTGGCTGGCGCTGATGGACGAGAACGGCGGCAAGCTGGAGCCCCCGCAGGAGACGGAGGAGTCCAAGCGGGCGCGGGAGGAGTCCGAGACGGAGCTCCCGAAGGTCTTCGCGAACGAGAACGGCTGCCTGGTGAAGGCCGAGCCGGACGAACAGGGCGACGAGTGGACGGAACTGGTCGCCCCGAAGGCGGGCACCTACCGCCTGGCGGCCCCGTACAAGCTCTTCCCGCGCGGCACGGCCTGCCCGGAGGAACTGCGCTGAGCCCGTCCCCCGGCGGGTCACCCGTAAGGAGGGCGAACCCGCCGGGGGACTGCTCGCCGGGGAGTACGGGCCCTAGGGTCGACCCATGCGGCAGGAACCAACTGAATCGGGGCGGGCGGAGATGACGGACAGCACGGACGTGTCGACGGAGACGAGGCCGGCCCCGGAACCGGAGGAGTCCCCCCGGAAGCGCCGCAAGCTCTCCCCGTGGCTGGAGTACCCCCTCCTCGCCGTGGTCGCCCTGGGCCTCGCCTTCCTGATCAAGACCTTCCTGCTCCAGGCGTTCCTGATCCCCTCGGGCTCCATGCAGAACACCCTCCAGGAGGACGACCGGGTCCTCGTCGACAAGCTCACCCCGTGGTTCGGCTCGGAACCCGACCGGGGCGAGGTGGTCGTCTTCCGCGACCCCGCCGACTGGCTCGCCGGCCACGAGGCGAAGCCCCCGAGCACCGTCCAGAAGGCCCTCGGCTTCGTCGGCCTGATGCCCGCGGCCGACGAACAGCACCTGATCAAGCGGGTCATCGGCGTCGCCGGCGACACCGTCGAATGCTCCGGCACCGGGCCGCTCAGGCTCAACGGCGAGCCGCTCACGGAGCCGTACGTGTACGCGGGCAACACCCCGTGCAGCGACGACGAGGGCGGCCGGTTCAAGGTCACCGTCCCCGCCGGGCACCTCTGGGTCATGGGCGACCACCGCCAGGCCTCCCAGGACTCCCGCTACCACCAGGACGACCCGCACGCCGGCATGGTCCCCCTCGACGACGTGGTGGGCCGCGCCGTCGTCGTGGCCTGGCCGCTGACGAACTGGTCGACCCTGCCGGTCCCGGACGCCTTCACACCGGAGAAGTGAGCGAGGTGATCTATTCACGCCACATTCGTTGAAGTGTTCGGCTTGATCGGGTCCAATGGTTCACCTTCACCGGTGCGAGGACCACGGAAAGTCCGTCATGACCCACCCCAGCCAGATGTACGCGACCGCCCCGCAGCCCCGGGTCGCGCTTCCCACGGCGGCGGAGCGCGCCTGGCTCGCCGGCCTCCAGAGCGCCCGTCATCTGGTCGACGCCGAGGTGCGGCGGCACGAACGGCGCAACGCGCTCCACACGTTGAGGGGCCTCCAGGTGCTCGCCCGGTTCGCGGAGGAGCGGGCGGACGCCTTCGCCGCCTCCCACGGGGTGCCGGTCGCCACGGTCGAGGCGATCACCCGCCGGATCGCCGACCCCCTGGTCCGCGCCCAGGCCGTGGGCAGGCTCATCGCCGCCGCCGAGCGCGGCGTGGACCTCCGGCTCTGTCCCGCCTCCCGGCTGCCCGACGGCCTGGAGGGGGCGGGGGAGATCGGCGCCGTCCTCGGCAACCTCGTCGACAACGCCCTGGACGCCGTCGCCGGCGCCGGCCGGCCGGAGCCCCGCGTGGAGGTCGCGCTCCGGTACGAGCGGGGCACCGTCGACCTCTCCGTGCACGACAACGGGCCCGGCGTGGCACCCCATCTGCGCGGCTGGGTCTTCGAGCGGGGCACCTCGACGAAACCGGCCTCGCCCGAACGCCCCCGGGGCATCGGCCTCGCGCTCGTCCGGGCCGTCGCCGAGGCGCGGGACGGCTCCGTCGAGGTGCGGGACCGGCGGGGCGGCGGCGCCGTCTTCACCGTCCGGATGCGCGCCGGCGAACAGCGCCGGGACGCCCGCCGACGGACGGCGTGCCAGGGGGAGGCGGACACGCCGGGCCGGCCGCGGGAGGGCCGGTGATCGACGTGCTCGTCGTCGACGACGACTTCTACGTGGCGAGGATCAACGCCCACTACGTGTCCGAGACGCCCGGCTTCCGGGTGGCGGGCATCGCCCACAGCGCGGCCCCGGCCCTGGCGGCCGTCGAGCGCGGCGGCATCGACCTCGTCCTGCTCGACCAGCACCTCCCCAACGAGAGCGGACTCTCCGTCACCCGCCGCCTCCGCGCCCTCGACCTGGACGTCGACGTCCTCATGGTCACCGCCGACCGCAGGCCCGAGTCGGTCCGCGCGGCCCGCCGCGCGGGCGTCCTGCACTACCTCGTCAAGCCGTTCACCCCCGAGAGCCTCCGCGAACGCCTGGAGTCGTACGCCCGGACGCGCGCCGCGCTCACCGACGCCACGGAGATGGACCAGGACGCCGTCGACCGGACCCTCGGCGGCGGCTCCCCGCCGGACGCGGCGCGGGACCTGCCCAAGGGCTTCTCCGAGCGCACCGCGGACCTCGTCTCCCGCATGGTCGAGGAGCACGGAGCCGGGCGGGAGCTCGCCGCCCAGGAGGTGTCCGAGCTGACGGGCATCAGCCGCTCGACCGCCCAGCGGTACCTGAAGCACCTCGCCGACAGCGGGCGGCTGCGGCTCACCCTCAGGTACGGCACCAGCGGCCGGCCCGAGCACCTCTACTCCCGGGCGTGAAGCGGCGGTCCGCCCCCTTCCGCACGTCCCCCGCACCACCCACCACGCGACAGGAAGCCGACCGTGCCGATCCGCATACTTCCCGAGCCCGGCCCCACCCGGCTGCTGACCTTCATCACCATGGTGATGAGCCTGGGGCAGGGGCTGTGGATGGCCCTCAGCGCCCTCTACGCGGTGACGGTCGTCGGCATGTCGCCCGGCGAGCTGGGCGTCGCCCTCGGCGTGACGGCCGTCCTCGTCCTGGTGTCCAGCATCCCGCTCGGCCACCTCGCCGACCGCGCGGGACCCCGCACCGTGCAGCTGTGGTCGTTCCTCGCCCTGGCCCCGCTGACCGCGGCCCTGGTCGCGGCGCAGGGCTTCTGGTCGTACCTCGTCGTCACCTCCGTGCAGGGCCTCGCCTACCGGGCCGGCAACAACGCCCGCAAGGCGATGATCGCGGCCAACGTGCCCCGGGAGAAGCGGGTCCACGTCATGGCGTACATCCGGGCCGCGGTCAACGCGACCCTCGCGGTCGGCGCCTGCCTGGCCGGCCTCGTCCTGGTGTGGGACGAACGCGTCGGCTACCAGAGCGCCGTCCTCTTCACCGCCCTGTGCTTCCTGGTCACGGGACTCCTCACGCTCAAGGAGCGCCCCGTGCCCCCGGCGCCCGCCACGCCCGGCGCCGCCTTCTCGGTGCTGCGGGACACGCCGTTCCTGGCGTTCACCGTCCTCGACGGCGCCCTCGCCACCCACGCCCTGCTGCTCGACCTCGTCCTGCCCCTGTGGGTCGTCCACCACACGGACGCGCCCCGCTGGACCAGCGCGGCCCTGCTCCTGCTGAACACGATCCTCGTGGTGGCCTTCCAGACCCGGGCCGCGCGCGGCGTCGACGGCCCGAGGTCCGCGTCCTTCGCGAGCCTCCAGGGCGCCGGCTGCGTGGCGGCCGCCTGCCTGCTCTTCGCCCTCACCGACGGCGCGGAGGTCGTCGCCGCCTGCCTGCTCCTCGGCGCCGGCGCGCTGCTGCACGCGTTCGGGGAGATCCGGCAGGCGGCGGGCAGCTGGACCATCGTCTTCGACCTGGCGCCCGACCACGCGCAGGGCCAGTACCAGGGCACGTACAAGATGGGCCAGGACATCGGCAAGATGTTCGCCCCCGCCGTCCTCGCCTGGCTGGTCATCGGCCACGGCGCCGTCGGCTGGGTCGTCCTGGCCGTCGCCTACGCGGTGCTCGGCGCCGTCGTCCCGGCCGTCGTCTCCCTCGGCGCCCGCAGGGCGGAGGCCCCGGCGAAGGACGCCGCCGCCACCGTCTGAGCGCCCCTGTACTTCCCGCGGCGACGCGCCCCCGGCCGGGGGCGCGTCGCCGTCGCGTCGTCGGCCGGCCTCCGTCGGGGAAAACGAGCAGAACGCGTTTTTCCCCGGTCAAGGGTGTTTAGCGCGGCAGTGCGCACAACCGGGACCGGCCCCCCGGGCCGTCGATAGCTTCGAGCCAATCCGCCGTCGACGAGTTCGGACAGACATGACCACAGCAACGGACGTACGCCTGGGCGCGGGCCTCCTGGAGCACGCGCTCGTCCAGCCGGACCGCACCGCGCTGACCCTGGGGCGCCGTGAGGTGAGCTACGCCGAGGCCGCGGCCACCGCGCGCCGCTGGGCCGCCCCGCTGGTCGAGGCCGCGGGCGGCCGGCCCGCCCGGGTCGGGGTCTTCGCCCACCGCAGCGAGGCCTCCTACCTGGGAGTCGTCGCCGCGCTGTACGCGGGCGCCGCGTTCGTCCCGCTGAACCGCAGGTTCCCCGCCGAGCGGACCCGCTCGATGCTGGAGCGCGCCGACGTCGACGCGCTCGTCGTGGACGCCGCCTCCCTGCCCGGCCTCGCCGGCCTCCTGCGGGGACTGCCGCGCAAGCCGGTCGTGCTCCTCCCCGACGCCGAGCGGGCCGAGGCGGGCGACCTGGGCGACGTCCGGGTCCTGGACGCCCGGGACCTGGCCGCCGCCGCGCCCCTGGAGGAGCTGCCGCCGGTCGCGCCCGACGACCTCGCCTACCTGCTGTTCACCTCGGGCAGCACCGGCGTGCCCAAGGGCGTGCCCGTCACCCACGGCAACGTCCGCGCGTTCCTCGACGCCAGCCAGGAGCGCTACCGGCTCACCCCCGACGACCGGCTGACGCAGACCTTCGACCAGACCTTCGACCTGTCGGTCTTCGACCTCTTCATGGCCTGGGAGAACGGCGCCCGGGTCTGCTCCATGGACCCCATCGAGCTGCTGTCGCCGTTCAGGTACCTGGAGCGCAACGGGATCACCGTCTGGTTCTCCGTGCCGTCCGCCGCCGCCGTCCTGCGGCGGCGCGGGAAACTCCTCCCCGGCACCATGCCCACCCTCCGCTGGAGCCTGTTCTGCGGCGAGGCGCTGCCCCGCGAGACCGCCGAGGCCTGGCAGGCGGCCGCCCCGCGGTCGGTGGTGGAGAACCTGTACGGGCCCACCGAGCTGACCATCGCCTGTACGGTCCACCGCTGGGACCCGGTGACCGGCCCCGCGTCCTGCGTCCACGACAACGTGCCGATCGGCCGCCCCTACCCGGGCCTGCACCCGCTGGTCGTCGGCGAGGACGGCGCCCCCGTCACGGACGGCGAGACCGGTGAACTGTGCATGGCGGGCCCGCAGACCACCCCCGGCTACTGGCGGGCGCCCGAACTCACCGCCGAGCGCTACTTCCCGTACGAGGGACGCACCTACTACCGCACCGGCGACCTGGTGCGCCTGCAGGGCGACGCCTACGTCCACCTGGGCCGCAACGACCAGCAGGTCAAGATCGGCGGCCACCGCGTCGAACTCGGCGAGATCGAGGCCGTCCTGCGGCGGGCCGGCGCCGTGGAGGCGGTCGCCCTGCGGTGGCCCGACGACCACACCGTGACCGCCGTCGTCTGCGGCGACGCCGACCCCGCGGCGCTCACCGCCGCCTGCGAGGCCGCGCTGCCGCCCTACATGACGCCCGCCCGGATCCACGTGCTGGCCGAGATGCCCCTCAACGGCAACGGCAAGACCGACCGGGGCGCGCTCCGCGACCTCCTGCGGGCCGGCCTGTGACCGCCGCCCCCTTGTCCGCGACCCCGACGACCCCGACGACCCCGACGATCCCGACCCGCGATCCGCGACCCGAGGAGAGCCCATCGTGAGCACAGTCGACCAGCTCGTCGCCCGCACCCTGGGCATCACCGAGGACCGCCTCACCGCGGACCTCGCCTACCAGTCCGTCCGCGAGTGGGACTCGCTGGGCCACGTCGCGCTGATGGTCGCCCTGGAGCAGGAGTACGGCGTCGAGGTCGACGACGACCTCATGCTGGAACTGCGCACGCTCGACGCGGTGCGCGCCTTCGCCGACGGCCTGGCCGACCCGGCCGCCGGCGCCCCCGCGCCCGGTACGGCCGCCGGGGTCTCCGCGCCCGGTACGGCCGCCGGGGTCACCGCGCCCGGTACCGCCTCCGGGGACGCCGCGCCCGCGGCCGCCGTCACCGTCCACCGGGGCCTGGAGGGCGTCACCTTCGACCACACCGCCGTCACCCTCATCGACGGCGCCGAAGGCACCCTGGAGTACCGGGGCTACAGCATCCACGACCTCGCCGAGCACGCCTCCTTCGAGGAGGTCGCCCACCTGCTGGTCCACGGCCACCTCCCCGACGCGGCCGCCCTGGAGATCTTCACCAAGCAGCTGCGCGCGGCCCGCACCCTGCCCGCACCGGTCCTGGACCTCGCCCGCGCCCTCGCGCACGCCCACCCGATGGAGGCGCTGCGCACCTGCGTCTCGGCGCTCGGCGCGTTCGCCCCCCGCCGGGCGGCCGGCACCGACGAGAGCCTCACCGAGGCCCGCGAGGCCGGCATCGAACTCATCGCCCGCGTACCGATGATCGTCGCCGCGCACCACGCCTTCCGCAGCGGCCGCGAACCGCTCCGGCCCCGCGAGGACGCCGGCCACGCCGAGGCGTTCCTCACCGTGCTCCTCGGCGAGGAGCCCACCCCGGCCGCCGTCCGCGTCATCGACAAGGGCTTCGTCGTCCACGCCGACCACGGCTCCAACGCCTCCGCGTTCACCGCCCGCGTCGCCATCGGCTGCCGCGCCGACATCACCGCCGCCCTCACCGCGGCCATCGCCGCCTTCTCCGGCTCGGTGCACGGCGGCGCCGCCGAACGGGCCATCACCCTCGTCGACGAGGTCGGCACCCCCGAGAACGCCGAGGCGCACGTCGCCGCCCTGCAGAGCCGCGGCGAGCCCGTCATGGGCTTCGGCCACCGCGTCTACCGCACCGAGGACCCGCGCATGCGCCACCTGCGCGCCAGCGTCGTCGAGCTGAGCGAGGAGCGCGGCGACCGCACCGGCCTCGACGTCCTCGACGCGGTCGCCGCCGCGATGCGGCCCCGGCAGCGGCACGGCGTCGCCCCCAACGTCGACCTCTACGCCGGCCTCTCCTACCGCCTCCTCGGCCTCCCGGACGACCTGGCCGTCGCCCTGTTCGTCATCGGACGGACAGCCGGCTGGGTGGCCCAGGCCCTGGAACAGCACGCCAACAACGTCCTCATCCGCCCGCTGCTCGCCTACGCGGGCCCGCGCGGCCTCACCCACCCCTCGGGAGCAGCGCGATGAGCCCCGCGTCCGTACCCTCCCCCTCCCCGGCGCGCCTGCCGGACTTCGCCGCCGCGCACGGCTTCGACCTCGGAGCCGTCCCCTACACCGGCCGCGTCCTGCTGGAATCGCTGCTGCGGGCCGGGGACCCCGCGCAGGCCGCCGTCCTCGGCAAGCGCCTGGCGCTCGGCGAGGACCCGGCCCTGGAGATGCCGTTCCGCCCCGCCCGCATCCTGGTGCAGGACTACACCGGCATCCCGCTCCTGGTCGACCTGGCCGTGCTCCGCGACCGGGTCGCCGAGCCGGGCCGCGTCAACCCCGCCCTCCCCGTCGACGTGGTCGTCGACCACTCGGTGCAGACCGACTGGGCGGGCCGCCCCGACGCCCTGGGCCTGAACGAGGCCCTGGAGATGGACCGCAACCGCGAGCGCTACGCCTTCCTCAAGTGGGCCGAAGGCGTCTTCGACGGCGTGCGCGTGATCCCGCCGGGCCGCGGCATCGTCCACCAGGTCAACCTGGAGCAGCTGGCCACCGTCGTCACCGAGGCCCCCGACGGCTCCCTCGTGCCCGACACCGTCCTCGGCACCGACAGCCACACCACCATGGTCAACGGCCTGGGCGTGCTCGGCTGGGGCGTCGGCGGCCTGGAGGCCGAGGCGCAGATGCTCGGCCTGGCGCAGGCCATCCGCATCCCCGCGATCGTCGGGGTGCGGCTGACCGGCACCACCAGCCCCGGGACCTCGCCCACCGACGTCGTCCTGGCGCTCACCCGCCGCCTGCGCGAGGAGGACGTCCAGGGCCTGATGGTGGAGTTCACCGGCCCCGGCGTCGACGAACTCTCCGCGCCCGACCGCTGCACCGTGGCCAACATGGCCCCCGAGTACGGCGCCATGTCGGCGTTCTTCCCCGTCGACGAGGAGACCCTCGCCTACCTGCGGCGCACCGGCCGCGACGAGCCGGCGGTGACCCGCGTACGGGAGTACTGCCGGGAGCAGCGCCTGCTCAGGGAGGCCGCCGAGCCCGTCTTCGGGCGGACCATCGCCTTCGACCTGAGCGAGGTGGGCCCGGGGCTCGCCGGCCCCAGCCGCCCCGACCAGCGCATCTCCCTGGGCGAACTGCCCGGTTCGCTGGCCGCGCTCTGCCCGGAGGGTCCGCGGAGCGAGGGCGGCGTCCAGGACGGCGACCTCGTCATCGCCGCCATCACCTCCTGCACCAGCACCTCCAACCCCAAGGCCATGCTCGCCGCCGGCCTCCTCGCGAAGCGCGCCGTCGAGCGGGGCCTGCGGGTCCCCGCCCACGTCAAGACCAGCCTGTCGCCCGGCTCCCGGGCGGTCACCCGCTACCTGGCCGACGCCGGGCTCCTCACCGACCTGGAGGCCCTCGGCTTCCACGTCGCCGGCTACGGCTGCATGACCTGCAACGGCGGCAGCGGACCCCTCAACGAGGGCGTCGGCGAGGCCGTCGACCGCGGCGACCTGACGGTGGCCGCCGTCCTGAGCGGCAACCGCAACTTCGCCTCCCGGGTCCACGGCCAGGTCCGCGCCGGCTACCTCGCCTCGCCCGCCCTGGTCGTGGCGCTCGCCCTCGTCGGCGACGTCCGCACCGACCTGGAGAGCCGGCCGCTCGGCGTCGACCGCGACGGCGTCCCCGTCCACCTGCGGGACCTGTGGCCGCACGCCGCCGAGCTGCGCGAACTGGAGGAGCGGTACGTCACCCCCGAGGTGTTCGCGCCCGACGCCACGCCGCAGCCCGCCTGGGAGGCGATCACCGCCCCCGACAGCGAGGTGTACGCGTGGGACGACGCCTCCACCTACATCCGGCCGCCCGCGTACGTCGACTCCGAGGGCGGGCTGCCCGTCCTGACCGGGGCCCGCGCCCTGGTGGCCCTCGGCGACCACGTCAGCACCGACCACATCTCTCCCGTCGGCGCCGTCCCGGCGGCCTCCCCGGCAGGGGAGTACCTGCGGGCCAGGGGCGTACGGGACTTCAACTCCTACGGCTCCCGGCGCGGCAACCACGAGGTGATGGCCCGCGGCACGTTCAGCAACCCGCGCCTGCGCAACCTGCTCGTCGGCGACGGCGACAGCGGCGGCACCACCCTGCACCTGCCCGGCGGCGAACGGCTGCCCGTGTACGACGCCGCCCGGCGCTACACCGAGAGCGGCACCCCCCTGATCGTCCTGGCGGGGCGCGGCTACGGCATGGGCTCGTCCCGCGACTGGGCCGCCAAGGGCCCCTGGCTGCTCGGCGTCCGCGCGGTCCTCGCCGAGGACTTCGAGCGCATCCACCGCGCCAACCTGTGCGCCATGGGCATCCTGCCGCTGCTCCTGCCCGCCGGGCGGAGCTGGCGCGACCTCGGCCTGACGGGCCGCGAGGAGTTCGACGTCGACCTGTCGCGGGTCCGCGACAGCGGCGAGGCCCGCGTCACCGCCGACGGCACCGCCTTCGCCGTACGGGCCGACGTGCGGTCGGCCGGCGAATGGGACGTCCTGCTCGCCGGCGGCACCCTGCCCCACCTCCTGCGGACCATGGGCGCACGACCGGAGGACCCCGCGTGACGCACATCCTGGACACCCTGGGCCTGCGCGCCGCGGTCGAGGCCGACGCCCTCGCCGCGGGCGCCAAGACCTTCGTCCCCGTCCACACCGGCACCCACGACCTGCCCGTCGGCACCCTCCTGGACGCCCTCGCCGACGACCTGTCGCTGCTGCCGCCGCGCACCGGCCACCTGGGCAACTGGGAGGACATCGCGGCCGGCCGCGCCGGGCCGATGGACTTCAACACCGCCATCTGCGGCGGCGGCCACGGCTACCCGCTGATCTACGGCTTCACCCGCACCGAGGCCGACACCGAGGGCGGCGACGAGGCCTACCAGCCCGGCTCCCTCATCGACCAGGGCAAGCGGCACGTCCTGCCGCTGCACACCTGGGACGGCTCCCGCTACGCGCGCCGCGACCGCTCCGCCCCGCTGTTCTGCCCCCTGGTGCAGGCCGAGGTCGACGGGGAGCTCGTCCCCCTCGTCGACCTGCACCGGCAGCGGATGGAGGCCCTGCCCGGCTACCGCTTCCGGCACTGGGCCACCGCCCTGACCGACCGCGCCGGCCTCGTCACCGACATGCTCACCCTGCTCCTGGAGCAGGCCGCCGCCCAGGGCCGCAACCAGGCCTTCGCCGAACTCATCAGCCAGGCGGTCCGCGCGGACGGCGAGGTGGCCCGCTGCCGGGTGCGCCCGGAAGGCCCCGGCTACCTCCTGGAGGACCAGTACTACCCGTCGGCCCGCGCGCTCGCCGAGGCGGTCATGGTGACCGTCCACGCGCTCGTCGACCCGGCCGCGTTCTTCGCCCGGCTGCCCGGACTGCCGCCGCTGCTGCCGGTGATGTCGCTCCAGCTCACCAACGTCCTCTTCGCGCTCCTCGACATGCACCACCCCGACGCCCCGCCCGGCCCGCCGGAACAGCCCTTCATCACCCACCTGCACTGGGGCGCCCGCGCCATGGCCGGCTGCCCGCCCCGGCGCCACGGCTACCTGACGCGCCGCTCCACCGTGCGGTCCCTGCGCGCCATCACCGACCCGCTGGTCGAGCACTTCGAGGCCGCCCGCCCCGTGGCGTTCGTCCTGCTGCCCGCCCAGACCTTCATGCTCTGCCCGCCCAGCACCTCGCCCCGCGACGTCGACCTGATGGCCGGCCTGTTCGCCCGGCTCGCGGCCGCCGACCCGGCGGACGCCCACGACACGACCCTGCGCTGGCTGGACGGCCACGCCGAGCTGCTGTCGCCGTACCTGCGCGGCCGGTTCGCCGGCGGCAGCGGCGTACCGGCCGACGGCACCGTCCGGGAACCCGCCGTCCCCGTCGAACCCGACGGATTCCGGACTCTGACCTTCCGTCAGGCGTGCGGAGCGGTCGCCGCGTTCGAGGAGGTCCTCGGATGAGGCTCGCCCACCACGAGATCGTCATCGCCCTGCGCGAGCCGTTCGTCAGCAACACCGGCGTCACCACCGAAGTGCGCCAGCGCGTCGTCGAACTCGCCTGGGGCGGACTGCGCGGCCTCGGCACCGCCCGCGACGCCGACCCCGACGAACTCGACGCCTGCGCGCCCGCCCTCGCCGGCGCCTCCCCGTACGGGCTGCGCGCCGCCCTCGACGCGCTGCCCGCCATCGGCCCGGCGGCCCGCTCGGCCGTCGACATGGCCCTGCACGACCTGCTCGGCAAGGCCACCGGCCGCCCGCTGCGCCACCTCCTCGGTCTCGACGGCCTGCCCGTGCCGCCCACCGCCCTGTCCATCGGCGCCTGCCCCGACGACGAACTGGCCCGCCGGGGCCGCGCGCTCGCCCACTGGCCGGTCCTCAAGCTCAAGCTCACCCCGGGCGACGACGGCAGCCGCGCCGGGGTCCTCCGCTCCGTCTACCCCGGCCGCATCCGCGTCGACGGCAACGGCTCGTGGGACCGCGACCAGGCCCTCCGGGTCGCCGAGGAGCTCCACCGCCACGACGTCGAACTCCTGGAACAGCCCGTCGCCCCCGGCCGCCTCGACGACCTGCGCCACGTCCACGAGCGTTCCCCCGTCCCCGTCTTCGCCGACGAGGACTGCGCCACCGCCGACGACGTCCTGCGCCTGCGCGGCCACGTCGACGGCGTCAACATCAAACTCGTCACCTGCGGCGGCCTCGCCGAGGCGCACGGCATGATCCTGCTGGCCCGGGCCTGCGGCCTGCGGACCATGCTCGGCTGCAAGGTGGAGAGCGCCCTCGGCGTCTCCGCCATGGCCCAGCTCGCCCCGCTCGCCGACCACCTCGACCTGGACGGCCCCGTCGGCCTGCGCGACGACCCCTTCACCGGGATACGCGTCGACGACGGCACCCTCGCCCTCCCCACCGGCCCGGGCATCGGCGCCGCTACCCTCCATCCGACCCCGATCACCTGGGACAAGGACTGACATGAGCCTTCGCTGCGCCGTACTCGACGACTTCCAGCAGGTGGCCACCACCGCCGCCGACTGGAGCCCCCTCAAGGACCGGGTGGAGGTCGTCAGCTTCCCCGAACACTTCGCCACCGAGGACGAACTCGCCGCCGCGCTGGCCGACTTCGACATCGTCGTGACCCTGCGCGAACGCGTCCCCTTCCCCGCCTCCCTCCTCGACCGGCTGCCCCGCCTGCGCCTCCTCGTCGCCTCCGGCATGCGCAACAGCGTCATCGACCACGCGGCCGCCGCACGCAACGGCGTCACCGTCTGCGGCACCGCCAGCACCTCCACCCCGCCCGTCGAACTGACCTGGGCCCTCCTCCTCGGCCTGGCCCGGGGCATCGTCACCGAGAACACGGCGCTGCGCACCGGCGGCCCCTGGCAGTCCACCGTCGGCGCCGACCTCCACGGCCGGACCCTCGGCCTCCTCGGCCTCGGCAAGATCGGCAGCCGGGTCGCCCAGGTCGCGCTCGCCTTCGGCATGGACGTCCAGGCCTGGAGCCAGAACCTCACCGACGAGCGCGCCGCCGAGGTCGGCGTCCGACGGGCCGCCTCCAAGGAGGAACTCCTCGCCACCAGCGACTTCGTCTCCCTGCACCTCGTCCTCGGTGACCGCACCCGCGGCCTGATCGGCCCCGCCGAACTCGCGCTCCTGAAGCCGACCGCGTACCTGGTCAACACCTCCCGGGCCGGCCTCGTCGACCAGGACGCCCTCCTGGAGGCCCTGCGGGAGGGCCGCATCGCCGGCGCGGGCCTGGACGTGTACGACGTCGAGCCGCTGCCCGCCGACCACCCGGTGCGCACCACGCCCCGGCTCCTGGCCACCCCCCACCTGGGCTACGTCTCCCAGAACAACTACCGCACCTACTACACGCACGCCGTCGAGGACATCGAGGCCTACCTGGCCGGCGCGCCGGTCCGCCTCCTCGGCTGAGACCGCTGCCGCGGCCGGGAGCACCGCCGCTGCCCCGGCCGGGAGCGCTTCCGCCTTCTCGGCCGAGGTCTTTCCGCCTCCTCGGCCGAGGCGGCTTCCCTTCCGTCCCGCTCGTCCCAGTCCCACCCGTCCCACCCGTCCCACCCGCCCCTGCTTTGCCGACCGTGGAGAACCCCTGGTGAGTCCGCACCGCCGCATGATGAAGCTCGGCGCCTTCCTTCCCGCGCCCGGGCACCACATAGCCGCCTGGCGGCATCCCGAGGCCCGCCCCGACGGCGGCCTGGACTTCGACTACTACCGCTCGCTGGTGCAGACCGCCGAGCGCGGCATGTTCGACATGGTCTTCCTGTCCGACGGGGCGGGGGTGCGGACCAGGTACAAGGACGCCGACGAGCTGAGCCGCCAGGGCCGCATGGTCCACTTCGAGCCGCTGACCCTGCTGTCCGCGCTCGCCGTGCACACCCGGCACATCGGCCTCACCGCGACCGCGTCCACCACCTACAACGAACCCTTCACCCTGGCGCGGCAGTTCGCCTCCCTCGACCACCTCAGCGCCGGCCGCTCCGGCTGGAACGTCGTCACCTCCGCGACGGACGCCGAGGCGCGCAACTACCACCTGGACCGGCAACCCGAGCACGCGGCCCGCTACCACCGCGCCCGGGAGTTCATGGAGGTCGTCACCGGCCTGTGGGACAGCTGGGAGGACGACGCCTTCCTCTACGACAAGGAGTCCGGCCGCTTCTTCGACCCCGAGAAGCTGCACATCCTCGGGCACAAGGGCGAGCACTTCTCCGTGCGGGGCCCGCTGAACGTCGCCCGCCCGCCGCAGGGCCACCCGGTCATCGTCCAGGCCGGCTCCTCCCCGGACGGACAGGACTTCGCCGCCCGCTGGGCGGAGGTCGTCTTCACCGTCCAGCAGACCCTGGACCAGGCACAGGTCTACTACCGCGGCCTGAAGAAGCAGGTGGCCGACCACGGCCGCGACCCCGACCACGTCAAGATCCTGCCGGGCGCCTTCATCGTGGTGGGCCGCACCCTGGCGGAGGCCGAGGACAAGTACGCGACCCTCCAGTCCCTCGTCGACCCGGTGGTCGGCCTCGGGATGCTCTCGTACCAGCTCGGCAACGTCGACCTCACCGGACACCCGCTGGACGGCCCCCTGCCGGAACTGCCCGCCATCGAGGGCAGCACCAGCAAGCAGCAGGTCATCTACGAACAGGCCCGCAGGCAGGGCCTGACCATCCGCGAGCTGTACCTGGCGGTCGCCGCCGGACGCGGCCACCGCTTCCTCCTCGGCACCCCGGAGACCATCGCGGACGAGCTGGAGGACTGGTTCGTCAACGAGGCCGCCGACGGCTTCAACATCATGCCGGACTACCACCCGGGCGGCCTGGACGCCATCGTCGAGCTCCTCGTCCCCGAACTGCAGCGCCGCGGCCTGGTGCGCACCCGCTACGAGGGCACCACCCTCCGGGACAACCTCGGACTGCCCCGTCCCGCCTTCCCGCCGGCCCCGGCGAGCGCCTCCCCGGCGGCGACGAACGCCCCTCCGGTCCCGGCGGGCTCATCCTCGGGCGCGTCGGGCTCCTCCGCGGCCCCGGCGAGCGCCGTATGACCGTCGACGGGACGGCCCTGCGCTCCGTCCTGCGCGCCCACCCGTCGGGGGTCACGGTCCTGACCGCCGCCGGGCCGGGCGGCGCCCCGGTGGGGGTGACCGTCACCTCCTTCACCTCCCTCAGCGCCGACCCCGCCCTGGTCGCCGTCGCCCTCGCCGACACCTCCTCCACCTGGCGGAAGATGGCGCACAGCGAGCACTTCGCGATCCACCTGCTCGGCGCCGGCCAGGCGGACACGGCCGTCCGCTTCGCCACCCCGGGCGCCGACCGCTTCGCCCCGCCGACCGCCTGGCACCCCGGTCCGTACGGCGTCCCGTACCTGGCGGGCTGCCTGGGCCGGCTGCTGTGCTCGCGCCACAGCACCGTGCGCCTGGGCGACCACCACCTGCTGGTGGGCGCCGTCGAGCAGGCCGAGCACGGCGAGCGGGGCGACGGCCTCGTCCACCGCCACGGGGACCTGCAGCCGGTCACGACCCCTCTTCCAGCAAGGACCTGACACATGCCCACCGTTCTGTTGTTCTCGCGCCAGCCGCTCACCGGCCGCCCGCTCCAGGAGTGGCTCGACCGTCCCGAGGACGCCGTCCTGATCACCACCCCCAAGGCGGTCGCCGGCGCCGAGGACGTCCTGGCCGCCTCCTTCCCCCGCCACCGGCTGGTCGACGACTACCACGGCTGGGTCACGGAGGAGATCGCGGAGCAGGCCGCCCGCGCGTACGGGGCGGACCTGGTGGCCAGCACCAGCGAGAGCGACGTCCTGCGGTCCGCCCGCCTCCGGGCCCGGCTCGGCCTGCCCGGACAGGACGTCGCCTCGGCCACCGCCTACCGCGACAAGGTCGTCATGAAGGAGCTCGCGCGGGCCGCGGGCATCCGGGTCCCGGACTTCGCCGCCGTCGACAGCCCGCGGGACCTCCTCGACTTCGTCGACGCCCACGGCCTGCCCGTCGTCGTCAAGCCGCGCTCCGGCGCCGGCGCCGAAGGGGTGGCGTTCCTGCGCGAGCCCGCGGACGTCACGGCCTTCTTCGCCCGCGAACGCGGCTCCGACGTGCCGTACCTGCCCGGCCAGTGGATGGTGGAGAGCCTCGCCCACGGCGACTTCCACCACGTGGACGGCATCATGCGGGACGGCCGGATCGTCCACTCCTGGCCCTCCCGCTACGCCGGCGGCCTCGCCGAACGCGTCCGCGAGGACCTCCACACCGGCAGCGTCCTGCTCGCCCCGGACGCCCCCGCCACCCACGCCCTCCAGCGCCTGGCCGCCGACGTCGTCGCCGCCCTGCCCCCGGCGCCGCACCCCCTGGCCTTCCACCTGGAGGCCTGGGTCGGCCCCGACGGCGTCCCCGTGCTGTGCGAGATCGCCAGCCGCGCCGGCGGCGGGCTCATCGCGGACCAGTACATCAGGGCCTTCGGCGTCCACCTGGCGCGCGAAGGACTCCGGGCGCAGTGCGGGCTGCCCCTCACCCTCACCACCCAGCCGGCCGCCCCGGCCCGGGCCGTCGGCCACGTCCTGCTGTCGCCCGGCCACGGCGTCTTCGTCCCGCCGGCCGACCCGTGCCCGGTCCCCGGCGTGGAGCTGACCCTGCTGCGCGAGGCCGGGACGCCGGGCCGGGGCGTGGAGTCCGCCGCGGACGCGGTGGCCAGCGCCTTCGTCGAGGCCGACACCACGGAGGACGTGGAGTCCCGCCTGGCCGAAGCGACGGAGTGGTGGAACCACCACGCCCGCTGGGAGTGACCCGCTCCCGTCCCCCGTTCCCCTTTCACCTCCCACCCGGAAGGGACAAGCCGCCTTGTCCGAGCACGTCCTGATCGTCGGCACCGGCCGCGACTTCCCCGCCCGCATCCGCGCCGCCCACCCGGGTGCCCGCACGACGGTGTTCTGCCGCCTCGACTCCGTCGGCCGGGTCCGTACCCCCGGTGACAACGCCCGCGTCCTGGGGCTCCGGGACGACGCCCCCGAGCAGGAGTGGGTCGACCTGGCGGCGGCCGTCCACGCCCGGGACCCGTTCACCCGGATCGGCACCTTCGGCGAGCGCAACCAGAACCACTACGCCCTCATCGCCGAGGCGCTGGGGCTCACCGCGCACCACCCGGACACCGTCCACCTGGTGCACGACAAGCGCGCCATGCGGGCCCGGCTGAGCGAGGCGGGCGTGGACTCCACCGCCGGCGCCCGCGTCGCCGACGTCGACGAACTGCGCGCGTTCGTCCACCGCCACGGCCTGCCCTGCGTGGTGAAGCCGGTCTCCAACTCCGGCAGCGCCGGCATCACCAAGGTGACCGACGAGGGCGAACTGGCGGAGGCCTTCGCCCGGGCCGACGGCAGCTACGGGGACCTGCCGAACGCGGGCGTCCTCGTCGAGGAGTTCCTCGACGGGCCGCAGTTCAGCGTCGAGGCCGTCTCGGAGGCTGGCGAGCACCAGGTCGTCGCGATCACCGCGAAGTTCTCCGACCCGGCCACCTTCGTCGAACTGGGCCACGTCACGCCCGCACCGCTCGCCGCCGGGGACCGCGACCGGATCCACGCCTACGTCGGCGCCGTACTCGACGCCCTCGGCGTGGAGTTCGGCCCCACCCACTCCGAGATCTGCCTCACGGAGAAGGGCCCGCGCCTGATCGAGACGCACGTGCGCATGGGCGGCGACGAGATCCCCGCCCTGGTCCGGGACGCCACCGGCGTCGACATCGACGACTGCGCGGCCCGCCAGACCCTGGGCGAGAGCGTCCTGCCGGCCGTCCGCGCCACCCTGGCCGAGCCCCGCCCGCCCCGCTGCTCGGCGGTCTGGTTCGTCGCCCTGGAGACCACCGGCGTCCTCGACCACGTCGCCCGCCTCGAAGAGGCCCGCGCCCTTCCCGGCGTCACCCAGGTCACCCTCCTCGCCAAGCCCGGCACCGAAGCGGGCGGCCTGACCTCCTCCGAATCCCGCGTGGCCTTCGCCCGAGCGGTCGCGGAAACCCCCGAAGAAGCCACCCGCGTGGCCAGGGCGGCCGCCGAACACCTCGAATTCACCCTCAAGATCGCCCCCTACCGCCCCGAGGCGATCTGACCCCTCCCGGCCGCCCCGAGAAAACGACGAGGACCCCTACCGAGCCCGGTAGGGGTCCTCACGCCGTGTGCCCCCGGCAGGATTCGAACCTGCGACACCCGCTTTAGGAGAGCGGTGCTCTATCCCCTGAGCTACGGAGGCGGGGATGGCCGGTCACAGCCTAGCGGATGGGGGGTGGTGGGGGCGCCTCGGTTTGTGGGGGGTGGGGGGAGGCGGGGTGATCAGGTGGTGCGGGGGGTGAGGGTGGCGGCGGCGGCGAAGGAGAGGTGGTCGTTCTGGGTGGCCTGGATCTCGACCGTGTGGGTGGGGGTCGGGCGGGTGGTGATGTAGCAGGGGGCGTCCAGTTCGATGTAGCGGTGGAACGTGGTGTGGAGGCCGGTGAGGACGGCGGTGGGGTGGCCGTCGGGGGTGGTGTGGTGGGCGGCCTGGCGGGCGGCTTCGATGAGGAGCATGCCGGGGGCGTGGTCGACGGGGTGGTCGAAGAGCACCGGGTGCGTCGGGTCGATGCGCAGCTGGGTCCGGTGGGGCGCCGGGGTGGGGGCCAGGACGACGTCGGTGCGGCGGTCGCGGTCGACGTGGTGGGGAGGCAGCGGGGACGGCGCGGGGAGGGCCGTGGAGAGGGCGCGGGCCGTGTCGGCGTACGGTCCGCGGAGCCGCTGGTAGAGGTGGGGCGGCTGGTTGGTGAACGCGGCCTCGGCGGTGCCGAGGGGGGCGCCGTCGCGGGTGAGCTCGACGTGCATCGTGAGGCCGTGCAGGCGGCCGGCGCGGCGGGTGACGTCGGTGCACCTGACGTGCATGTCGACCTCGGCCGGAGTGGCGCCGACGGCGAGGGCGTCGGGGTCGAGCGTGAAGGAGAAGGTGTTCCAGATCTGGCGGTGGCCGAAGGGCACGTCGTAGGCGACGTGGCTCAGCAGCGGGACGGCCTGGCGGACGGTCTCCGCGAGCAGCAGCGGGTCGTGGCGGCCGTCGGTGGGCGCGTAGAACGCGTGGGTGCGGGGCCACTGGGCGGTGACGGTGAAGGTGTCGGGGCCTTCCGTCTTCCAGCCGGTGAGGAGGACTTCGGAGTGCGCGCTCTTGTGCACGTACTCCCTCGGTAACGCGCTGCTCAGACCCGCGTGGTTCGCGAAGACGGTGTGATCGACGTATGGAGTCATCGGATTCCCCCAGGTGTCGTGCGCTGTGTGGATGGCCCTGACCGGGCACACGCCCTAAAATAGAGGATGTTCGTTTTTTTTGTCGAGAGGGGAGCGGGACGTGGCAGACGGGAACCGGCAGAGGACGCCGCAACCGAGGGCGGTGCAGACCCGAGCGGTGATCCTGCGCGCCGCGGCCGAGGTCTTCGACGAGTTCGGGTTCAGCGGGGCCAGCATCAGCAAGATCATGAAGCGGGCCGGAGTCACCCAGGGAGGCATGTACTTCCACTTCGGCTCCAAGGAGGAGCTCGCCTACTCCGTGATGGTCAGCCAGGGCGAGGGGCTCGACTTCCCCAAGGGGGAGGACGGGCTCCAGCGGCTCATCGACATCACCCTGTACCTGGCCGTCGAGCTTCGGCGCAATCCGCTGCTGCGGGCCGGCGTCCGACTCGCCGTCGAGCAGGGCGAGTTCGGTTTGCGGGACGATGTTGCCTACCAGGCCTGGGTGTTGGAGTTCCGGCAGCAGCTCCGGTTCGCCCGCGCCAGGGGCGAGCTCCTGCCCGGCCTCGACGACGAGGACTTCGCCTGGGTGCTCGTGAGCTCCTTCACCGGTGCGCAGCTGTTCTCCCAGGTGTCGTCCGAGCGGCGCGACCTGCCCCAGCGGGTCGTCTCCCTCTGGCGATACCTGCTGCCCGCGGTGGCCGCGCCCGAGATCCGGGACTCGCTGCGGTTCGATCTTCCCGAGTCGGACACGGACACGGATTCGGGGTCGGATTCGGAGTCGGGTGAGGTCCGTGTCGGGGGGTGAGCCGCGAGGTGCCATAGCCGTCGTGTGAATCGGCGGTCTGCGGGCGGGTGGGATGGAAGCGCGGGTAGCGTCCGGCGGCGTCCCTCCCCTCCGCCTGAAGGAGCTCGACGTGTCGAAGGTCTTGTCGTCCCCCGCTGCCTCGCTGGCCGCGATCGTGAAGGCGTACGACGTCCGCGGGGTCGTTCCCGATCAGTGGGACGAGAAGCTCGCGGAGCTCTTCGGTGCCG
>NZ_BMTV01000026.1 GCF_014649855.1 Streptomyces roseolus
AGACGGTCCTCGATGACCGCGTGACGGTACTCGTGCACCGCCGAACCCAGCTCGGCACCGTCCCGCACCCTCACCACGACGGCGCGGCCGGAAAGAGTGCCGAAATCGACACCGACCGTGCACGCCTCGGGGTGGTGGCGAACCGTGGGGCCGGGAGGAACGTGTGAGCTCACGATGCGGTCTCTCTCGTCGGGAGCGGGAGTCAGGGGGAGCACCCAAATTGTTAACGCTCACAATTGAGTTGAACAAGAGTTGGGTGCGGTTCTGTCGAACATCGGGCAGGAAACGCGGGTTTCCAAGTGAGCGCTCACTCGTCCCCCGAGGCAGGTCGGCGGACCGGGACCGGCCCGTGGAGGGGCGGGGGGCGGTGAGAGGCGGGGCGGCGACCGGGGGCGCGCGGCACGGGACGGACCTCCGTACGGCGGCCCGCGGGCCCGCGCCTCCGGAGGCCGTACGGGTCGGGGCGGGCGCCCGTCACCGGCCGTACGGCTTCCGGCGAACCCGTCACCGGTCGACGGGCACGCCCCGACGCCCGCCGGCCCGCCGGGGCCGGGGCGCGGCGGCGTGAACCGGCGCCGCCGTCAGGCCTCGTGCGGCGGGCGCGTGCTCGCCCGCATGATGAGCTGCGGTTCGACCAGGAGGTGCTCGGTCTTCGTGGCGCGCCCCTCGATGTGGTCCACCAGGAGTCCGATGCTCCGGCGCCCGATGGCGGCGAAGTCCTGCCGGACCGTCGTCAGCGGCGGGGGGAAGTACTCGGCCTCGGGGATGTCGTCGAAGCCGGCGACGGCGACCTGGGCGGGGGTGCGGATCCCGCCCTCGCGCAGTGCCCGCAGGACGCCGAGCGCCATCTGGTCGTTGGCGACGAAGACGGCGGTGACCGGGGTCGCCCCGCGGCGGGCCATGGCGAGTCCCGCGAGCTCCTGCCCGGCCCGGTACCCGGACAGGGGGCTCCAGTCGCCCGTGAGGACGCGCGGCGGACGGATGCCGTTCTCCTCCAGGACGGCACGCCAGCCCGCGGTGCGGGCCTCGCTCTCCAGCCAGTCGCCGGGACCCGCCACGTGCCAGACGTTCGCGTGGCCGGCGGCGAGCAGGTGCTCGGTGACCATGCGGGCGCCGAGTTCCTGGTCGAGGGAGACGCCGGGCAGGTCGAGCTGGTGGCCGCCCTCCACGGTGACCACGGGGAAGGGCGCGTCCAGTTCGGCGAGGGCCTGCACGTGCGAGCGCTGCGGGGTGATGGCGACGACGCCTTCGACGCCCCAGGCCGCGAGGTGGTCGATGGCGTCCCTGAGCCCTTGTCCGCCTCCGCTGCGCAGGCTGACGGCCGAGACGAGGTAGCCCTCCTCCCGTGCCGCCTCCTCCAGGCCGGTCAGGGTGCTGGCGGGGCCGTACAGGGCGGTGTTGACGGCGATGACGCCGAGCGTCCTGGTGCGGCGCGTCACCAGGGCGCGCGCGGCGGAGTTGCGGCGGTAGCCGAGCCGCTCGATGGCCACGGTGACCTGTTCCCGGGTGGCCGCGCGCACGTTGGGGTGGCCGCTCAGCACCCGGGAGACGGTCTGGTGGGAGACCCCCGCCTCCCGTGCGACGTCGGCCATCGTCGGCGGGCGGACGTCTTCCGCGGGGTGCGCCACGTTCGCTCCCTTCTCGGTGCTCACGGCTGTGTATCGATACGGGAAAAACCTTAGCGCCTCTTGTATCACGCCTTTGTGAGCGCTAACAATCTAGCTCGACCGGGGCGCCGACGCCCCGGCCACCCAGCCGGAACGGTGCCGTCCCGGTGGTGCGTGGACCGCGCTGCCGTCGAGGCCGTTCCCGGTCGGAGCCGCTCTCGACGACGGGATGGGTACGCCCATGAAGAAGTTCCGATCCGCATCCGCTCTCCTGGCCGTGGCCACCGGCTGCGCCCTGCTGCTGACCGCCTGCGGGCAGTCCGGCGAGGGCGGCAGCCAGGAGGCGAAGGACGAGAAGGACCGCACCATCGGCATCGCCATGCCGACCAAGTCCTCCGAGCGGTGGATCGCTGACGGCCGCAACATGACGGAGAGCCTGAAGAAGGCCGGCTTCGCCACGACCCTGCAGTACGGCGAGGACGACCCAGACCAGCAGGTCGCCCAGATCGAGAACATGATCACCCAGGGGGTCGACGCCCTGGTCGTCGCCGCCATCAACGGCGAGGCCCTGTCCAACGTCCTGCAGCAGGCCGCGGACGCCGACATCCCGGTGATCTCCTACGACCGGCTCATCCTGGGCTCTCCCCACATCGACTACTACGCCTCCTTCGACAACGAGAAGGTCGGCGAGCTCCAGGCCACGTACATCGTCGAGAAGCTGGGGCTGAAGTCCGGCGCCAAGAAGGGCCCGTTCAACATCGAGCTGTTCGCCGGCTCCAACGACGACAACAACACCAAGTACTTCTTCAACGGCGCCATGAAGGTGCTCAAGCCCTACCTCGACAAGAAGCAGCTGGTCGTGCGCTCCGGGCAGACCCAGCTCAACCAGGTCACCACCCTGCGCTGGGACGGCGGGACGGCACAGAAGCGCATGGACGACCTGCTGACCTCCGCGTACTCCTCGGCCCGGGTCGACGCCGTCCTCTCCCCGTACGACGGCATCTCCATCGGGATCCTGTCCGCCCTGAAGTCCGACGACTACGGGAGCGCCGCCAAGCCGCTGCCGGTCGTCACCGGCCAGGACGCGGAGGTCGCCTCCGTGAAGTCGATCATCGCGGGCGAGCAGACGCAGACCGTCTACAAGGACACGCGCGCCCTCGCGAAGGTCGCCTCGGACATGGTGGCCGCCGTCCTCGACGGCAAGAAGCCCGAGGTCAACGACGACACCAGCTACGACAACGGCAAGAAGGTGGTCCCGGCCTACCTGCTCGACCCGGTCAGCGTCGACAAGTCGAACTACCGGGAGGTCCTGGTCGACTCCGGCTACATCGACGCCGGGGCGCTGAAGTGACCGCCCTCCTCCAGATGCGGTCCATCGTCAAGACCTTCCCCGGCGTCCGGGCCCTCTCCGAGGTGACCCTGACCGTGGAGCGCGGCGAGGTGCACGCCCTGTGCGGGGAGAACGGGGCCGGGAAGTCGACCCTCATGAAGGTCCTGTCCGGCGTCCACCCGCACGGGACGTACGAGGGCGAGATCCTCTTCGACGGCGAGCCGTGCCGCTTCAGGGACATCAGGGCCAGCGAGCGCCGCGGCATCGTCATCATCCACCAGGAGCTCGCGCTCGTCCCCCACCTGTCGATCGCCGAGAACATCTTCCTCGGCAACGAACCGTCCCGGCGCGGGATCGTCGACTGGCACCGGGTGCTGCGCCGGGCGTCCGAACTGCTCGGGCGGGTCGGGCTCGACGAGCACCCCGAGACCCGGGTCGGCGACATCGGGGTCGGGAAGCAACAGCTCGTGGAGATCGCCAAGGCGCTGGCGAAGGACGTGCGCCTGCTGATCCTCGACGAGCCCACCGCGGCCCTCAACGACGACGACAGCGCGAAGCTGCTGCGACTGATGCGGGAACTGAAGGACCAGGGCATCACCTCGATCCTCATCTCGCACAAGCTGAACGAGATCGCCAGGATCGCCGACTCCGTCACGATCCTGCGGGACGGGCGCTCCATCGAGACCCTCGACGTCAGGGATCCGGCCACCACCGAGGAACGCATCATCCGCGGCATGGTGGGGCGGGACCTCGACAGCCGCTTCCCCGACCGCACGCCGTACGGGGGCCCGGCCGACGCGGACCCCGTCCTGGAGATCCGGGACTGGACCGTGCGTCACCCGCTCGACCGCGGCCGCAAGGTCGTCGACGGCGTCTCGCTCCGGGTGCGCCGCGGGGAGATCGTCGGCGTCGCGGGACTCATGGGGGCCGGCCGGACCGAACTCGCCATGAGCGTCTTCGGCCGCTCCTACGGCCGGTACGAGCGGGGCACCGTGCTCAAGGACGGCCGCGAGGTGCGGACGCGCACCGTGCCCGAGGCGGTCACCCACGGCATCGCGTACGTCACCGAGGACCGCAAGCACTACGGCCTCGACCTCGGGGACTCCGTGAGCCGGAACATCTCCCTCGCGTCCCTCGGCGCCCTCGCCCGCCGCGGCGTCGTCGACGGGCACGAGGAGCGCAGGGTGGCCGAACGCTACCGGCGGACCATGAACATCAAGACCCCGAACGTCCTCGAACCGGTCGGCCGCCTCTCCGGCGGCAACCAGCAGAAGGTCGTCCTCAGCAAGTGGATCCTCGCCGGACCGGACGTCCTCATCCTCGACGAGCCCACCCGCGGGGTCGACGTCGGAGCCAAGTACGAGATCTACACCGTGATCGACCGGCTCGCCGCCGAGGGCAAGGCGATCCTCCTCATCTCCTCCGAACTGCCCGAACTGCTCGGCATGTGCGACCGCGTCTACACCATGGCCGCCGGGCGGCTGACCGGCGAGGTCGCCCGCGCGGACGCCACCCAGGAAGTGCTGATGCGGCACATGACGCAGGACTCCCCCGCACCGGCGGCGGTCACCGCAGACCCCGCCCCCAGTGAAGGACACCAGGCATGAGCACCGAAGCCGGCACGAAGACGACCTCCCCCGCGCCCCCGGGCAGCGGGTCCCCGTCCACCGGGACACCGGTGCTCCGGGTGCTCCTCGACGGCGTCCGGCGGAACATGCGCCAGTACGGCATGCTCTTCGCGCTCGGCCTGATCGTGCTGCTGTTCCAGATCTGGACGGGCGGCGACCTCCTGCTGCCGCGCAACGTGTCCAACCTCGTCCTGCAGAACAGCTACATCCTCGTCCTGGCCATCGGCATGATGATCGTCATCGTCTCCGGGCACATCGACCTGTCGGTCGGCTCGCTGATGGCCCTGGTGGGAGGCGTCGGGGCGGTGCTGATGGTCGAGCACCACGTCTCCTGGCCGGTCGCGGTGCTCCTCACCCTGCTCCTCGGGGCGGTCGCCGGCGCGTTGCAGGGCTTCTTCATCGCGTACGTCGGCATACCGTCGTTCATCGTCACCCTCGCCGGCATGCTGCTGTTCCGCGGGCTCACCGAGATCTTCCTCAAGGGGCAGACGCTCGGCCCGTTCCCGGACGGACTGCAGAAGGTCGCCAACGGCTTCCTGCCGGAGGTCGGGCCGCGGACCGACTACCACAACCTGACGCTGCTCCTCGGCCTGGGGCTGATCTCCTACGTGGTCTTCCAGGAGGTGCGGGACCGTCGCCGCCGGCGGGAGTTCGCCCTGGAGACGCTCCCGGCGGGCCTGTTCGCGCTGAAGGTGACGGCGCTGGTCGCCGCGGTCCTGGTCACCACCCTGCTCCTGGCCAGCTACAAGGGCGCGCCCGTCGTCCTCCTCGTCCTGGCCGTCCTGCTGGTCGGCTTCGGGTACGTGATGCGCAACGCGGTGATCGGCCGCCACGTGTACGCGATCGGCGGGAACCTGCCCGCCGCGAAGCTGTCCGGGGTCAAGGACAGGAAGGTGACCTTCGCGGTCTTCCTCAACATGGGGATGCTCGCGGCGCTCGCCGGCCTCGTCTTCGCGGCGCGCTTCAACGCGGCCTCGCCGAAGGCGGGCGTGAACTTCGAACTGGAGGCCATCGCCGCCGCGTTCATCGGCGGGGCGTCGATGAGCGGGGGCGTCGGGACCGTCCTCGGGGCCATCATCGGCGGCCTGGTCCTCGGCGTGCTGAACAACGGCATGAACCTCGTCGGTGTGGGCACCGACTGGCAGCAGGTCATCAAGGGCCTGGTGCTGCTCGCGGCGGTCGGCTTCGACGTGTGGAACAAGCGGAGGGCGGGCGCCTGACGTCGCTCCTGACACGGCTGTGCCCGCCGGCGGGGTGCCGGCGGGCACAGCCGTGTCCGTGCGCGGTCAGTCGCGGGTGGTGAACCGCAGGACCGTCCTCGACGTGTACCGCTCGCCCGGCCGCAGCACCGTGGACGGGTCACCGGGGCGGTTCGGGGAGTCGGGGAAGTGCTGGGTCTCCAGCGCGATGCCGGCCCCCGCCCGGTAGGGCGTACCGCTCTTGCCGAGGACCGAGCCGTCGAACTGCCCCGCGGTGTAGACCTGGAGGCCCGGCTCCGTGGTCAGCACCTCCATGCGGCGGCCGGTGGCCGGCGCGTACAGGACGGCGGCGCGGCGCGGCGTCGTGTCGCCGGGCGGGCTCAGGACGAAGTTGTGGTCGTACCCGCCGTCCGCGCCGGGGCGGGCCAGGGCGTCGGCGATCCGGAGCGGCCGGCGCAGGTCGAACGCGGTGCCGGTGACGGGAAGGTGGTCCCCGCGGGGGATGAGGTCCCCGTCGACCGGGGTGTAGTGGGAGGCGTCGACGGTCAGTTCGTGGCCGAGGACGTCGCCGGCGCCCTCGCCGTCGAGGTTGAAGTAGGCGTGGTTGGTCAGGTTGACCGGGGTGGGGGCGTCGGTGACGGCCGTGTAGGAGAAGGCGAGTTCGCCGTCGCGGCCGACGAGACAGCTGACGGTGGCCTCCAGGTTCCCCGGGAAGCCCTGGTCGCCGTCCGGGCTGCGGAGGCGCAGGAGCACGCCGGTCCACTCCGGGGTGTGGACGCTCTCGGCTTCCCACAGGCGGGTGTCGAAACCGTCGGTGCCGCCGTGCAGACAGTGGCCGTTCTCCTGCGTGGTCAGCCGGTGGGGCGTCCCGTCCAGGGAGAAGCGGCCGTGGGCGATGCGGTTGGCGTAGCGGCCGACGGTGGCGCCGAAGTACCGGGCGGTGGTGGCCGTGTGGCGCGGGTCGAGGGGTGCGAGGACGACGTCGGCCGGAGTGCCGTGCCGGTCCGGCGCCCACAGCCCGTGGAGGCAGGCGCCGAGGGTGTGCACCTCCGCCGTGAGTCCGCCGGGGAAGCCGAAGGTCCATCGGTGGCCGGCGTACGGGTCGGGTCGGCGGACCGGAGGGGCACCGGTGATCGGGGGCGGCGGGGCTGGGTTCATGGAGGTTCCTTGTTCGCGGGAGGGCGCGGCCGGAAAGGGGGCGGGGAGGACCCCGCCCCCGCGTGGCCCGGACCTATTCGGCCTGGCGGGATCCGCCGAAGAGGCGCTGGAGGAGGATGAAGACGAACAGCAGGCCGCCGATGACGATGCGGGTCCACCAGGAACTGAGCGTGCCCTGGAAGCTGATGACGGTCTGGATCAGGCCGAGGACGGTCACGCCGAGCGCGGTGCCCAGGACGAATCCGGAGCCACCGGTCAGCAGCGTCCCGCCGATCACGGCGGCGGCGATGGCGTCGAGTTCCATGCCGACGGCGTGCAGGGCGTAGCCGGAGAGCATGTAGAAGGTCAGCAGCAGACCGCCGAGGGCGGAGCACAGGCCGCTCACGGCGTACACCGCGACCTTGGTGCGCCCGACGGGCAGGCCCATGAGGCGGGCGGAGGACTCGCTGCCGCCCAGGGCGTAGACGGTGCGGCCGAAGCGGGTGTGGTGGAGGACGACGAAGGCGGCCGCCAGCACGACCAGGGCGATGACCACGGCGGGCGAGACGAACAGTCCGCCGGGCAGGAGCACCCGGGTCTGGGCGATCCGGGTGGTCGTCGGGTCGGTGATCGAGATGGACTCGGTGCTGATCATGTAGCAGAGGCCGCGGGCGAGGAACATGCCCGCGAGGGTGACGATGAAGGGCTGGATCTCGAAGGTGTGGATCACCCAGCCCATGAGGGCGCCGCCGCCCGCTCCCACCAGCAGCACCAGCGGTACCGCCAGGGCGAGCGGCAGGCCGTTCTGTTCGACCAGCCAGGCCGTCAGCATGGTCGACAGGGCCACCATGGAGCCGACCGACAGGTCGATTCCGCCGGTGAGGAGGACGAAGGTCATGCCGATCGCGACGACGAGCAGGAAGCCGTTGTCGATCAGGACGTTGAGCAGGACCTGCGCGGAGAAGAAGCCTTCGTACTGTACGGAGCCGATCGAGAACATCGCGACCAGCAGGGTGGCCGTCACCATGAGCGGCAGGCGGGCGGCGTGCCGTGCCGAGAAGCGGTGGAGCGGCTTGGTGAGGAGGGTGCTCACGGGTGGACCTCCTGCCGACGGGCCGTCAGGTCGCCCGCGCCGGCGGCGGGTTCCGGGGCGGCCGTCCGGCGACGGCGTGAGAGTCGCGCGCGGAACACGGGCGACTGGACGAGGCACACGACGATGACGACGAGGGCCTTGAAGACGAGGGTGGTCTCCGGCGGCACGCCGAGGGTGTAGATGGTGGTCGAGAGGGTCTGGATGACGAGCGCGCCGAGGACCGTCCCGCCGAGGGAGAAGCGGCCGCCCGTGAGGGCGGTCCCGCCGATGACCACGGCCAGGATCGCGTCCAGCTCGATCCACAGGCCCGCGTTGTTGCCGTCGGCGCTGGACACGTTGGAGCTGATCATGAGGCCGGCGACCGCGGCGCAGACGGCGCTGAGGACGTAGACCGTGACGAGGAGGCCGGCCGCCCGGATGCCGACGAGCCGGCTCGCGACCGGGTTGCCGCCCACCGATTCGATGAGCATGCCGAGTGCGGTCCGACGGGTGACGAGGGAGGTGACGGCGACGAGGGCCGCGGCGAGCAGGACGGCGAAGGGGAGGGTGAGCCAGTAGCCGCCGCCGATCATCTTGTAGGCGGCGCTGGAGACGCTGATGATCTGGCCGTCGGTGATCAGCTGGGCCACGCCGCGCCCGGCGACCATGAGGACCAGCGTGGCGACGATGGGCTGGACGCCGAGGCGGGCGACGAGGAGGCCGTTGAGGAGGCCGATCGCGGCGGCCACGCCGACCGCCAGCGCGATCGCCGTCGTCAGCGTGGACAGGCTTCCGGGGTCCTCGGCGGTGGCGATGTGCTCGCACGCGAGGGCGCCGGCGATGGCGACCGTCGAGCCGACCGAGAGGTCGATGCCCCGGGTGGCGATGACGAGCGTCATGCCGAGGGAGACCAGGATCAGCGGGGCGCCGAACTGGAGGATGTCGATCAGGCTGCCGTACAGGTGTCCGTTCTGGACGCGGACGGCGAAGAAGTCGTGGGTGAGCGCGACGTTCCCCAGCAACAGGGTGGCCAGGACGGCGGCGGGCCAGAACAGGCGGTGCCCGGTCAGCCGCCGGGCTCCGGGCGCCCGGCCCGGGCGCGCCCCGGCGCCGGTGTCGTCAGGTGGTGTCATGAGGTGGCTCCGGTGGCGATGGCGCCCAGGATCCGGTCGGGCGTCAGGGTCGTGTCGTTGGGGAGGGTGGCGACGAGCCGGTGGTCGCGCAGGACGCCGACCCGGTGGCTCAGCCGCAGCACTTCCTCGAGTTCGGCGGAGATGAAGAGGACCGCCGTGCCCTCCGCGGCCAGGCGGCCGACGAGCCGCTGGATCTCCGTCTTGGCGCCGATGTCGATGCCCCGGGTGGGTTCGTCCAGGATCAGCAGCTCGGGGTCGGTGAGCAGCCACCGGGCGAGCAGCACCTTCTGCTGGTTGCCGCCGCTGAGGTTGCGGACCTGGGCCTCGGGGTCGGCCGGGCGGATGTCGAGGACCTCGGTCCACCGGGCGGCGATCTCGTCCTGCCGGGCGCGGGAGAGGGGCCTGGTCCATCCGCGTGCGGCCTGGAGGGCCAGGACGATGTTCTCGCGGACCGTGAGTTCGCCGATCAGGCCCTCTGCCTTGCGGTTCTCCGAACAGAAGGCGATCTTGTGGGCGATCGCGGTGCGCGGCGAGCGCAGGACGGCGCGTTCGCCGTGGATCCGCAGCTCGCCGCCGTCGGCGTGGTCGGCTCCGAAGAGCAGCCGGGCGGCCTCGGTCCGTCCGGATCCGAGGAGACCGGCGAGACCGATGACCTCGCCGCGGTGGATGTCCAGGTCGTACGGCTCGATGGAGCCGGCCCGGGTGAGCCCGCGGGCGCTGAGGAAGGGCGTTCCGGCGGTCTCGGGGGCGGCGGCGGTGCCCGGGCGGGAGGTCTCGGCGAGTTCGTCGAGGGTGCTCAGTTCGCTGCCGACCATGTGGTGGACCAGGGTGACGGGGGTCAGCTCGTCGATACGGTACTCGCCTTCGAGGCGTCCGTTGCGCAGGACGGTCACCCGGTCGCACAGGTCGAAGACCTGGTCGAGGAAGTGGGTGACGAAGAGGATCGCGACCCCCCGGTCCCGGAGGCGGCGCACCAGGGCGAAGAGCTGGGCGACCTCGTCGCGGTCGAGGCTGGAGGTGGGCTCGTCGAGGACGAGGACCTTCGCCTGGACGTCCACGGCGCGGACGATCGCGACGAGTTGCTGGACGGCGAGGGAGTGGGCGCTCAGCGGCATGCGGACGTCGAGGTCGAGTTCCAGCTCGGTGATGAGCCGTGCCGCGCGCCGGTGGAGGGCCTTCCAGTGGACGAGACCGAAGCGCCGGGGTTCCCGGCCGACGAGGATGTTCTCGGCGACCGAGAGGTTGGGGCAGAGGTTCACCTCCTGGTAGACCGTGCTGATTCCGGCGTGCTGCGCTTCCAGGGGCTGGGCGAACCGCCGGGGGCCGCCGTCGACGGAGACCGTTCCCGCGTCGGGCGGGTGGACGCCGGTGAGCACCTTGATGAGGGTGGACTTGCCGGCGCCGTTCTCTCCCATCAGCGCGTGGACCTCGCCGGGGAAGAGGCGCAGGTCCACGCCGTCGAGGGCGAGGACGCCGGGGAACGCCTTGCGGATGCCGCGGGCCTCCAGGACCGGCCGGCCGGCGGGGGTGGGTGTGCGGGGGGTGGGTGGGGCTGTCATCCGCCCTCCTCGTTCTGGGGGGCCGGGGGCGGCGCGAGGGCCGCCCCCGGTCCGGTGCGGGCGGTGGGTCAGTACTGGCGGCCGGGCAGGGCGGCCGCGGCCTGGTCCTGGGTGAAGACGCCCTCCTTGACCTCGACCCGTCGCGGGACGCTCTCCCCGGCCGCGACCTTCTTGGCGAGTTCCATGAGCTGGTCGCCGAGGAGCGGGTTGCACTCGACCACCACGTTGATCTTCTTCTCCTGCATGGCGACGAAGGCGTCCTTGATGCCGTCGACGGAGATCACCTTGATGTCGGTGCCCGGCTTCTTGCCCGCCTCCTCGATGGCCTGGATGGCGCCCAGGGCCATGTCGTCGTTGTGGGCGTACAGGACGTCGATGTCCTCGTGGGACTTGAGGAAGGCCTGCATGACCTCCTTGCCCTTGGCGCGGGTGAAGTCCCCGGTCTGGGAGGCGACGACCTTGAACTTGGGGTCGCCCTTGACGACTTCGGCGAAGCCCGCCTTGCGGTCGTTGGCGGGGGCGGAGCCGGTGGTGCCCTGGAGCTCGACGACGTTGACGGGGTCGGAGGTCCCCTCGTACTCCTTCACGAGCCACTTGCCGGCCTCCTGGCCCTCCTTGACGAAGTCGGAGCCGAGGAAGGTCTGGTAGAGCGAGGTGTCCTGCGAGTCGACCGCGCGGTCGGTGAGGATCACGGGGATGCCGGCGTTCTTGGCCTCCTTCAGGACGGTGTCCCAGCCGGATTCGACCACCGGCGAGAAGGCGATGACGTCCACCTTCTGCTGGATGAAGGTGCGGATCGCCTTGATCTGGTTCTCCTGCTTCTGCTGCGCGTCGGAGAACTTCAGCGTGATGCCGGCCTTCTCGGCCGCCTCGCGTACGGACTTGGTGTTGGCGGTGCGCCAGCCGCTCTCGGCTCCCACCTGGGCGAACCCGAGCACCAGCGTGCCGTCGGAGGAGCCCTTGCCGGTGCCGCCGGCGGTGCCGGTGGGTGCGGGCTCGGTGGTGCAGGCGGTCAGCGCACCAGCGGCCAGGGCGGCGGCGGCGATGACGCGGAGGGCTCTGTGGGCCATGTCGTGGTTCCTCTCGGGACGTGCGTCGTACGAGGCGGGCCCTCAAGGGGACGGGCCCGGCGAAGGGAGGGCTGCGCAGCGGTGGTCGAACCGGGCGGAGGCAGAACGAGTCGTCGGCTCCCGGCGACCGGTGGGTCGGCGAACGCGTGTCATTGTGAGCGCTAACAGTCATGCAACTCAAGGGTTCGTACGGCCGTTACCCGTTTTTGATACGGCGAAGTGGAGCAGCCCGCCGTGAACCAGAGCCAGGAAGTTGTGAGCGTTAACAGTGGCGGCTGAGGAGCAGCCCGCACCGAACCCCACGGAACGGCGCCCGCCGACACCCCACCGCGCTTCGTATCGTCGCGACACGATTTCGAACGGCATCCAGGATCCCGGACATCAGGAGTCGTTCTCCGCGCCCCCCGGCCCTCCCCGAGGCCGCCTCCGGGGTGAGCCGCCGGAGGCGGGCCGTCGTCCCCGACGTGCCCGGCGCAGACGCGCAGCCGGGCTTCGCCGGGACCCGGCTCCCGAGGCGGGTGCTTCTTCCCGGACCGGGAGCGCTCCCCAAGGCGGCGTCGAAACCCTGCCGCTCCTTCGACCTTCCGCCAAGGCGGCCGGGAGGCACCGGGGTTGAACCTGCGGGCCGGGAGGCCCGCCGCGAGGCGGCCCGTCGGGCGCCGGCGCCGACGACCGGGCGCACGGGGAGGATCAGCGGGGGGCACCTGTCCGTCGACGAGGGCGACGAGCATGCGCGCCGTCTCTCGGCCGAGACCCTCCATGGGCTGGTGCGCCGCGGTCTCGACCACCTCGTCGAGGGCCGACCGCCGTCGCGGCACGCCGTCGGCCATGATCCGCCTTCCCGTCGCGGCCTGAACGCCTGGAAGACCGGAAGCGCTTCCGGTCGCAGGGACGGAGAGCGTGATCACCGCCGCGTGAAGTGGTGTTCACGTGAGGCCACTTGACAGCCGAAAGAAGCGCAACCCACGATACGGCGACGCCCCGGACCTACCGAACCGCTGCTGGAAACGCTTCCATTGGGAGCGCTCCCAACGTTCTCGGTACGCCCTCGGCGTGCCGGTGTCCCCAGCGGTCGGAGCCGCCGCCGCACGGGGACCTCGTACCACCGCACTTCCTTCGCGCGTCGCCCGCTCGGGACGAGAGCACACGACGCTTCCGCCGTCAGGAAACCGAGGTACAGCCATGCGCCACAGGATCCGCACGCTCGTCGCAGCACTCTCCGCGCTGCCGTTGGCGCTCGCCGTCGCCCCGCCCGCCCACGCGGCGGATCCCACCACCATGACCAGCGGGTTCTACGTGGACCCCGATTCCAGCGCGAAGAAGTGGGTCGCCGCCAACCCCGGCGACGGCCGGGCCGCCGCGATCGGCGCGTCCCTCGCCGAGACCCCCACGGCCCGCTGGTTCGGCGCCTGGAGCGGCACCATCGGCACCGCGACCGGCGCGTACGTGGGGGCCGCCGACCACCAGGACAAGCTGCCCGTCCTGGTCGCGTACAACATCCACCTCCGCGACTCGTGCGGCGGTCACTCCGGGGGCGGCGCCTCCTCGCCCTCCGCGTACGCGACCTGGATCGCCCAGTTCGCCGGCGGGATCGCCCAGCGCCCGGCCGTCGTCGTCCTCGAACCCGACTCCCTCGCGGACTACGGCTGTCTGAACCCGACCCAGATCCGCGAACGCCAGGGCATGATCAGCGGCGCCGTCGCCGAGTTCAACCGTCAGGCCCCCCACACCTGGGTCTACCTCGACGCCGGCAACCCCGGCTGGGTGAGCGCCGGAACGATGGCCCAGCGCCTCCACGAAGCCGGCCTCCGCCAGGCGCACGGCTTCTCCCTCAACGTCTCGAACCACTACACCACCGCCCAGAACACCGCCTACGGCAACGCCGTCAACGGCGAACTGGCCGCCCGCTACGGCTACACCAAGCCGTTCGTCGTCGACACCAGCCGCAACGGCAACGGCGCCAACGGCGAGTGGTGCAACGCGGCCGGCCGCCGCATCGGCACGCCCACCCGGCTGGGCGGCGGCGCCGAGATGCTGCTGTGGATCAAGGCCCCGGGCGAGTCCGACGGCAACTGCGGCGTCGGGACCGGCTCCACGGCCGGCCAGTTCCTCCCCGAGGTCGCCTACAAGATGATCTACGGCTACTGACCCTCCGGCTCCTGCGGCCCGGACTCCGCCGCAGCGCGACCGGGCCACAGGCACGCGTCCGCCCTCCGCGCCCTCGCCTTCGCCCTCCGGCCAGGAAAGCCGGCCCCATGAAGCCGCGCGGCCCACGACGCCGCGCGGCCGCCGCCCTCGCCCGGGTCGGGTGCGCCGCGCTCAGCCCTCGCGGCTCCGCCTTCCCCGGGCCGGCCGGACGACCGGGTTCCCGCCGCCGTCGAAACCGTTGACGGTGGCGGCGGGCGGTCACTAATCTCCGCTCCAGATCCCCGTCCTGCCGACCGCGGTGCGACGCGGCACTCCTTGGGAGCGCTCCCATACGATCGTTCCACCGGACGCCGCCGGGCATGACCCGTGCCGGCCCGTCCGAAAACCCCTGGCTCTCCACCGGCTCGCGCCCGTCCGCTCGTCCCGCCGACGCCCCACGACTTCCCGTAGGAGCCGCACATGCCCCCCACCACAACGTCCTTACCGCGCCGCGCCGCGCGCCTCTCCGGCGCGCTCCTGGCGGGCGCTCTCCTCCTCGGCGGTCTCACGACCGTCCCGGCCGCCGCCGGTACGTCCGCCACGGCGGCGACCTCGGCCGTACGCGTCAACCAGGTCGGCTACCTGCCCGACGGTCCGAAGCGCGCCACCGTCGTCACCACGGCGACCCAGGCGCTCGGCTGGCAGCTGCGGAACGCCTCCGGGACGGTCGTCGCCTCCGGTTCGACCGTCCCGCGCGGCGCGGACGCCCCCTCCGGGCAGTCCACCCAGGTGGCGGACTTCTCCTCGCACCGGGCGACGGGCACCGGGTACGTCCTGACCGTGGACGGCAGCAGCAGCGCGCCGTTCGACATCCGCGCGGACCTCTACGACACGCTGCGCTCCGACTCGATGGCGTTCTTCCACCACCAGCGCAGCGGCATCACCATCGACGCCTCCCTGGTGGGTTCCGCCCACGCCCGCCCGGCCGGACACCTCGGCGTCGCACCCAACAAGGGCGACACCGCCGTCCCCTGCCAGGCGGGCGTGTGCGACTACACCCGCGACGTCCGGGGCGGCTGGTACGACGCCGGGGACCACGGCAAGTACGTGGTCAACGGCGGCCTCTCCACCTGGCTGGTCGTCAACTCCTTCGAGCGGGCCGCACGGGCGGGCAAGGAAGCCGCGCTGGGCGACTCCACCCTGCGCGTCCCCGAGCGCGGCAACGGCGTGCCGGACGTCCTCGACGAGGCGCGGTGGGAGCTCGACTTCCTGATGCGGATGCAGGTGCCCGACGGCAAGCCGTACGCGGGCATGGCGTTCCACAAGATCCACGACGCGGCCTGGACCGGCATGCCGACGCGGCCCGAGCAGGATCCCCAGCCGCGCGAACTGCACCGCCCCTCCACGGCGGCCACCCTCAACCTCGCGGCCGCCGCCGCGCAGTGCGCCCGGGTCTTCCGGCCGTACGACTCCGCCTACGCCGACCGCTGTCTGTCGGCCGCCCGCCGGGCGTGGACCGCCGCGCAGGCCAACCCGGCGCTGTACGCCCCGGATTCCGACAGCACGGGCGGCGGCGCCTACGGGGACACGCGGGTGACCGACGAGTTCTACTGGGCCGCCGCCGAGCTGTACGCGGCGACCGGCGAGAGCGCCTACCGGGACGCCGTCACCTCCTCGTCCTGGCACACCTCCGCCGACGCGTTCAGCCCGTACGGCTTCGGCTGGGCGGACACCGCCGCGCTCGGCCGGCTCGTCCTGGCCACCGTCCCGACCGGGCTGCCCGCCGCCGACACCGCCCGGATCCGCTCCTCGGTGACCGCCGCGGCCGACGGCTACCTGTCCAGGATGGCCGCCCAGGGGTACGCCGTGCCCGTCCCCGCGGACGGCTACTTCTGGGGATCGAACGGCGAGGTCGCCAACGACGCCGTCGTCATGGCCGTCGCCGGAGAGCTGACGGGCGACGCGCGCTACCGTGCCGGCGCCCTGGAGACCATGGACTACCTGCTGGGCCGCAACGCCCTCGGCATGTCGTACGTGACCGGTTACGGCGAGACGTCCGCGCAGAACCAGCACCACCGCTTCTGGGCACACCAGTTGGACGCCTCGCTGCCCCACCCGCCGGCCGGCTCGCTCGCGGGCGGCCCCAACAGCGGGCTCCAGGACCCGGTGGCGCAGGAGCGGCTGCGCGGCTGCGCCCCCGCGGCCTGCTACGTCGACCACATCGACTCGTACTCGACCAACGAGGTGGCGGTCAACTGGAACGCCCCGCTGGCCTGGCTCGCCGCCTACGCCGCCGAGCGGACCTCCACCGGCGGCGAACCGCCCGCCGCCGCCTGCGCGGTGACGTACGCGGTGGACAACGTCTGGAGCACCGGCTTCACCGCGACCGTCACCGTCAGGAACACCGGTCCGACGGCCGTGGACGGCTGGCAGCTGGCCTGGTCCTACGCGGGCGGCCAGAGCGTCACGAGCGCGTGGAACGCCACCGTCACCCAGAACGGCACCGCCGTCAGCGCCCGCGACACCGGCTGGAACCGGACGATCGCCCCCGGCGCGACCGTGAGCTTCGGAGTCCAGGGGACCCACACCGGCTCGACGCCCTCCCCCACGGCCTTCACGCTCAACGCGAGCGCCTGCGCCTGACCCGGTGGCCGGGTCCGGACGGACACCTCCGTCCGGACCCGGCCACCAGGTCCATCGGTCCGCGGGTCAGACCGGCAGGACGATCGCCAGCGCGCCCGACGCGTCGACGACGCCGCACCACTCCGACCAGGCGCGGGGGACGACCCGGCCGGTCCGGTGGTGCGCGAGGTCCCAGAGGGCGTGGGCGAACCAGCCGGCGGCCACGACGTACAGCGCGGCCCTGCCGTCCACGAGGAGGACCGCCGCCGCCCACGCGCAGAAGACGACGAGGCCGGCCGTCTGGACGGTGAGCGCCCGCCGGTCGCCGAGTTCGCCGCGTACGGCCCCGAAGGCCAGGTAGCACAGCGGCATGACCACGAGCAGGGCGGCGAGGAAGGAGGCGGGCGGCAACCCGTCGGCGAAGGTCGCCACGGCGAGGACGAGCGCCAGCAGGGTCGGCCAACGGCGGGCGAGGAAGCGGATCGTCGTCATGCCACCCACTGTCGGCCACGGAACCGCTCCGGTCACCGGTCCGTCGCCGGAATGCCCGGCGTCCCGGTCCGGACGGACGTCCGGACCGGGGTCACCCCCTGGAGGGGCCCGCGGAACGCGCGGAACGGGCGGTGGCCCTCGTCGGTCTCGCGTCGGCCGAACTCCTCGGCACCGCCCGCGTCACCACGGACCCGGGGCGTGTCTTTCGGATCATGCCGGGCTCGCGACTCCCCCGGCTACCGCTGGGAGGTGCCCCCGTCCGCACGCGCTCCCCCAGAGGGGGCACCCCCAGCCGCGTTGTCGTCGGTCGCCGATGTCCCCCGGGCTTCGCCCGGGAGGTGCCCCACCGCAGGGACTCCCTCCTCCGCCTCGCGACGCACGGCACCGGACGCCGCGAGCTGATCCGGCCTGATCCGAAAGACACGCCCCGGCCCTCGCCGACGCGCTCGCGGACCCGCTCCGCCGCACCGGGTGTGGGCGGCCGCCCCGGGCGGCGCCCCGGCCGCGCGGGCCGCCGCCGGGGCGGGCACCGGGCGGTAGGGTCGGCGTATCGAGGTTCAGGATGGAGCTGGGGTGCAGGTGAAGCGGCCGACGATGGCGGACATCGCCCGGCGGGCGGGCGTGTCGAAGGTGGCGGTCTCGTACGCGCTCAACGACCAGCCGGGGGTGTCCGAGACGACCCGGGCCGCGATCAAGGCGATCGCCGAGGAGCTCGGCTGGCAGCCGAACAGCGCCGCCCGCGCGCTGACCGGCGGACGGGCCCAGGCGGTCGGGCTGACCGTGCGACGGCCCGCGCGCACCCTCGGGGTGGAGCCGTTCTTCATGGAGTTCATCAGCGGCGTGGAGACCGTGCTCGCCGAGCGTTCGTACGCGTTGATGCTCCAGATGGCCGGGGACCAGGAGCAGGAGATCGAGGTCTGCCGGCGCTGGTGGGGCGAGCGGCGTGTCGACGGCGTCTTCCTGATGGACCTGCGGACCGAGGACGAACGGGTCGGAGCGGTCCGGGAGATCGGGCTGCCCGCGGTGGCCATCGGGCCTCCGGAGGTCGCCGGGGGGCTGCCGGCCGTCTGGTCGGACGACGGCGAGAGCGTGCACGAGATCGTGCGGTACCTGGCGGCGCTCGGGCACCGGCGGATCGCGCGGGTGGCGGGCCCCGCCGGGCTCGCGCACACGGCGGTCCGCGACGCCGCCCTCGCGGAGGCCTGTCGGGAGGCCGGCCTTCCGGTGGCGGCGGTGGTGCACACCGACTACACCGGCGACGCGGGCGCGCGGGCCGCGCGGGCTCTGCTGATCGCCCCCGAACGGCCGACGGCGCTCGTCTTCGACAACGACATCATGGCGGTGGCCGCGCTGTCGGTGGCACAGGAGCTGGGGCTGTCGATCCCCGCCGACGTGTCGGTCGTCGCCTGGGACGAGTCGCCGCTGACGCAGGTGGTGCGCCCGACGCTGTCGGCCGTCACCCGCGACATCGCCGCGTACGGGGCCCGTTCCGCGACCGCGCTCCTCGCGCTGATCGACGGGGAGGACGTCGACAGCGTCCGCGACGGATACGCGCACTTCGTGCCCCGGGGCAGCACCGCCCCGCCGTCGCGGGGGCCCGGCCCCCGCTGACCGCCCGTCCCCCGGAGGAGTGCGCGGGGGTCGGGCCGTCCCTCGTACGGCCCGGCCCCCGCGTCGCGGCGCTCCCCTACTTGGTGGCTCCCCGGGCGAAGCCGTTGTAGATCCAGCGCTGGAGGAGCAGGAAGACGACCAGCGTCGGGACGATGACGAGGATCGCTCCGGCGGAGATGGCCTCCCAGTGCGCTCCGAAGGGTCCCTTGAAGCGGAAGAGCGCGGTGGAGATCGTGCCCAGGTCCTCGGAGTGCAGGTAGAGGAAGGGGATGTAGAAGTCGTTGTAGGTGGTGATCCCCTTGATGATGACGACGGTGGCGATCGCGGGCTTGAGCAGCGGGAAGATGATCTTCCGGTAGATGGTGAAGGCGTGGGCGCCGTCGAGCCGGGCGGCCTCGTCGAGCGAGACGGGGATGCCGCGGATGAACTGCAGGAAGATGTAGACCGAGACGATGTCGGTGCCCATGTAGAGGAGGATGGGCGCCCAGCGGGTGTCGACGAGGCCGAAGCCGTTGATCACCTGGAAGGTCGCGACCTGGGTGGTGACGCCGGGCACGAGGGTGGCGATCAGGAAGCCGGCCATGACGAGCTTCTTGCCGCGGAAGTCGAAGCGGTCGACGGCGTACGCGGTCATGGAGCCGATGATCACCGTGCCGCCGATCGAGAACAGCAGGATGAAGGCGGTGTTCCCGAACGCCATCAGCATCTTGCCGTCGTGGAACGCGGTGACGTAGTTGTCGAAGTTGAACCAGTTCCCCGGCAGGGAGAGCGCGCTGCCGTCGCCGACCTCCTGCGAGGTCTTGAGCGAGGTCAGGAAGACGACCACCAGCGGGATCAGGACGACCGCGGAGGCCACGAGGAGCGACAGGTAGGTCAGCAGGCCGCCCACGGGCGGCCGGCGGCGGGGCGTGCGGGGCTCCTTCACGGAGGCGGCGGTGAGGTCGGGGGAGGTCATACGAGGTCCACCTTGTCGTCGGGCACGAGCCGGCGCTGGATCCAGGTGATCAGCAGGATGATCAGGAGCAGCACCACGGCCGCGGCCGAGGCCAGGCCGGTCTTGTTGAACTGGAAGGCGAGCTTGATCGTCTGGATGACGAAGGTCTGGGTGCCGGTCGCGCCGCCGGTCATGATGTAGGGGATCTCGAAGACCGAGAGGGATCCGGAGATCGCCAGGATGGCGCTGAGGCTGATGACGGGCTTGATGCTCGGGGCGATGATGTGCCGGAACTGCTGCCACTTCCCGGCCCCGTCCAGCTCGGCCGCCTCGTACAGCTCACCGGGGATGGACTGGATCGCACCCAGGAAGAGGACGAAGTTCAGTCCGGTGAAGCGCCAGACGGAGACGCCGGCGAGGGAGACGTTCGCGGACGTCGGGTCGCCCAGCCACGCGTGGTCGGTGCTCACGCCGAGCCAGGCAAGGACCGAGTCGAGGGTGCCGCCGTCCTGGAAGAAGTACAGGAAGACGAAGCCGATCGCGACGCCGTTGATCAGGTAGGGGAAGAACAGGATCCCCTTGAAGAGGTTCCGGAACCGCAGGTCGAAGCTGAGGATCACCGCGAAGTAGAGCGCGACCACGATCTGGACCGCGGACGCCGCGAGGTAGTAGCCGCTGACGAAGAAGACGCGGAAGAGCTCGGGCCGGGTGAAGATCCGGACGTAGTTGTCGAAGCCCACGTTCTCCCGGTCCGGGCTCACGCCGTCCCAGTCGGTGAAGCTGTACGCGATCATGCTCGCGACGGGGACGTACGTGAACGTGATCAGCAGGGCGAGCGGGGCCGCCAGGAAGAGCCAGGGCGTGATCCGCCGGAGCGGCGAGTCCCGCCAGGACCTCGTCCTTCCGGCGGCGGGACCGCGCCGGCCGCCCGCCGGGCGCCGTCGGTCCCTTCCCGTCTCGTCCCTGCCCTTGTCCGTGCTGGATCGCCCTGTCATGGCGGCGCCCTCTGGTGCGGTGTCGGTGGTGTGGGTCATGTCGGCCTTTCGTGTCCGCGGCTGCGGAAGGTCCAGGGGCCCCGGCCGGTGTCGTACGGCCGGGGCCCGCTCCGTCGGTGTCAGCTGCCGACGGTCTTCGCCGCCTCGTCCCACCTCTTGTTCAGGTCGGCGAAGAAGTCCTCGATGCTGCCCTTCGCGGCCCCGCGGGCCGTGTCGATCAGCTTCTGGCGATAGTCCTGCTTGTTGAGGCCGATCTCGGCCGCCTCGTCGATGTCGTTGACGGCCGCGGTCTTCGCCTCGGAACGGTCGAAGAACCTGACATCGTTGTCAACGAAGTCCTTCAGGGTGGCGGGCATGGGAGCCGACTTGACCGCGGAGACCACGCCCTCCTTCTCCGCGAAGCCGGACTTCTCGGTGAACCAGTCCACCCAGGCGCGCGCCGCGGGCTTGTTGTGCGAGTGGACGCTCACGGCCTGCTGGTAGTCGGAGACCAGGGCGGCGCAGTGCTTGCCGTCCTTCTGGGCCGGGAAGGGCATGAAGCCGATGTCGTCCGGCGAGCCGCCGGCCTTCTTCGCCGCGTCCCGCATCTGCGTGATCGACCAGGAGCCGAGCATCATCGTGGCGATCTCGCCCTCGCCGAGGAGCGCCTTGGAGGTCTCCCAGTTGGTGGTGGTCGGGTCCTTCTCCGACAGGCCCCGCTTCACGATGTCGTGGAGGAGGCCGTCGATGGCGCGCAGCTCGCTCCCGGCCTTCCAGGGGGACACCGGCCCGGCGAGGGCGTCGCTCGCCCGGGCGTCGCAGCCCACGACCCCGAGGTTGGCGGTCCACTGGACCATCGGCCAGCCGTCCTTGAAGTTGGTGTAGTAGGGCGTGGCGCCGGTCTTCTCCTTCACCGCCTTCAGGCCCGCCAGGAACTCGTCCGGGGTCTTCGGCCAGGAGGTGACGCCGGCCTGCCTCCAGAGCTTCTTGTTGTAGACGAAGCCGTTGGCGGTGCCGAACTGGGCGATGCCGTAGACCTTGCCGTCCACCTCGGTCTTGTCGCCAAAGCGGTACTTCGACAGCTCCTCGGCCGTGCCGAGGGGGGCGAAGAACTTCGGGTAGTCGTTCTTGGCCACCGCTCCGGGGATGAGGAGCACGTCACCGTAGTTGTCGGTGTTCATGCGGATCTTCACCTCGCCCTCGTAGTCGGTGATGCCGTCGAACTCGACCTTGACGTTCGGGTAGACCTTGTTGAACTCGGCCGCGTACTTCTGGAGCGTTCCGTTCTGGACCAGGTCGGTGCGCTGCGTGAGGACCTTGATCTCGCCGGAGACCTCCTTCGGGTCCGAGGGCGGAGCGGCGACCTCTCCGGTCGCTCCGCCGCCTCCGCCGCCGCACGCCGACAGCGCGAGCATCACGGCGGCCAGCGCGGCGCCCGAGAGCGCGGTCGTCTTCTTGTTCCCCATGGCCCAACTCCTTCAAAGTCACGGCTCAGGTCATCGGTGGGATGACGGCACTATGTCAGCCAGTCGTGAACCGGTAAAGTGTCGATTTCCAGCGTGATGCCCAATCGTTACCCGGACCCTTGGTCCGCTGAGGGCCGATGAAGCCTCGTACCCCTTGCACAACGCTTCACAGCGACTCTGCTTCACCGGTTCATGGACAGTTAAGTAAATGTCCGGCTAACTTGTCGGCCCGTACACGCATCCCGCCCACTGCCAGGCGATTGGAGCCGCACACCATGAAGGACCTCACCCAGCTGCACGAGGGGTGGACCCTGCGCCACGAGGGCGCAGCGCTCCCGGCGCAGGTGCCCGGTTGTGTCCACACCGATCTGCTCGCCGCCGGGGTGATCCCGGACCCGTTCCTCGGGCTCGACGAGACCGACGTCGCCTGGGTCGGGCGCCGGTCGTGGTCGTACGGGACGGATCTGGCCCACGACAGCGGGCACGAGCGCTCCGAGCTGGTCTTCGAAGGCCTCGACACCGCCGCCGAGGTCCTGCTCGACGGCGCGTCCCTCGGCTCGACCCGGAACATGCACCGCGTCCACCGCTTCGACGTCACGGGGCGGAGCGGCCGCCTGGAGGTCCGCTTCGACTCGGCGTACGACGAGGCGGAGCGGGTCCGCGCGCTCACCGGCGACCGGCCCAACGTCTACCCCGAGCCGTTCCAGTACATCCGCAAGATGGCCTGCTCCTTCGGGTGGGACTGGGGCCCGACCGTGGTGACCGCCGGCATCTGGCGGCCCGTGCGGATCGAGCACTGGTCGACCGCGCGGCTTTCCGAGGTCCGCCCGCTGGTCACCGTGGACGGCACCACCGGCCGCGTCGAACTGCGGGTCGGGGCCGTGCGCACCGAAAGCGGGACGGGCCGTCCGCTCACCCTGCGGGCCACGGTCGCCGGGTCGGTCGCCGAGACCTCCTTCGAGGGGGCGGAGGCGGTGCTCCGACTGGAGGTGCCCGAGCCGGAGTTGTGGTGGCCGCGCGGGTACGGCTCCCAGCCGCTGTACGGGCTCGACGTGGAGCTCCTGGACGAGGACGGGTCGCCGCTCGACTCGTGGTCGCGGCGGATCGGCTTCCGTACGGTGACCGTCGACCGTTCGGCGGACGAGCACGGCACCGGCTTCACCTTCGTCGTCAACGGCGTGCGGATCTTCGCGCGCGGCGTCAACTGGATCCCCGACGACGTCCTGCCGTCCCGGGTCACGCCCGAGCGCTACCGCACGCGCCTCGCCCAGGCCGCCGAGGCCAACATCGACCTCGTGCGGATCTGGGGCGGCGGCATCTACGAGGACGACGCCTTCTACGACGTCTGCGACGAGCTGGGCCTGATGGTCTGGCAGGACTTCCTCTTCGCCTGCGCCGCCTACCCCGAGGAGCAGCCGCTGCGGGGAGAGGTGGAGGCCGAGGCGCGCGACAACGTTGTCCGACTGATGCCGCACCCCAGTCTCGTGCTGTGGAACGGCAACAACGAGAACCTGTGGGGCTTCCGCGACTGGGACTGGGAGGAGCCGCTCGCCGGCGACTCCTGGGGCGAGGGCTACTACCTCGGGGTCCTGCCCCGGATCGTCGCCGAGCTCGACCCGACCCGCCCCTACACCGCCGGCAGCCCCTGGTCCGGCTCCTGGGACCACCACCCCAACGACCCCCGGCACGGCACCCACCACTCGTGGGAGGTCTGGAACCGGCAGGACTACGCCGAGTACCGCGCCGACGTGCCCCGCTTCTGCGCCGAGTTCGGCTGGCAGGCCCCGCCCGCGATCAGCACCCTGCGGCGCGCCCTGCCCGGCGAGGACCTGGCTCCCGACTCCCCCGGGATGCTGCACCACCAGAAGGCCGAGGACGGCAACGGCAAGCTGAACCGCGGCATCGAGCGCCACTTCGGCCTCCCCGACGGCGACTTCGACCGCTGGCACTACCTCGCCCAGGTCGTCCAGGCCCGCGCCGTCGCCGCCGGCATCGAGCACTGGCGCTCCCACTGGCCGGTCTGCGCGGGCACGGTCGTGTGGCAGCTCAACGACTGCTGGCCGGTGAGCAGCTGGGCCGCCGTCGACGGCGACGGGCGCCTCAAGCCGCTCTACCACGAGCTGCGCCGCGTCTACGCCGACCGGCTCCTCAGCCTGGTCCCCGCCGACGGCGGTCCGGTCCTCGCCCTCGACAACCAGTCCGGCACCACCTGGCGCACCACCGTCACCCTGCGCCGCGTCGCCGCCGACGGCACCGTGCTGAAGGAGGCCGCCCTCGACCTGGAGGCCGCGGCCCGGACGGTGGTACGGGTGGTCGTCCCGGTGTCCCTCCTGCCGGCGGCCGACTCCGGCAAGGAACTGCTGGTCGCCGACGCGGACGGCCTGCGCGCGGTCCATCTCCCGGTGTTCGAGAAGGAGTTCGCCTATCCGGCGCCCGTGTACGACGTCCTGGTCGAGCCGGCCGGGGACGGCGACTCGGTCGTGACGGTCACCGCCCGCACCCTCGTACGGGACCTCCTGCTCCAGGCGGACCGGCTGGCCCCGACGGCCCGCGCCGACCGGGGCCTGGTCACCCTGCTGCCGGGCGAGCGGGCACGGTTCGCGGTGCGCGGCTGGGCCGGCGACGACCCGGAGGCCGTACGGGCGGCGCTGTTCAGCGTGGGAGCGGTGTGAGCACCCCGGCCCCTCACGTTCCCGGCCGGCGGGTCACGATCAACGACGTGGCCGCCGTGGCCGGGGTGTCCAAGGGCGCGGTCTCCATGGCCTTCAACAACCGCCCGGGGGTGTCCCCGACGACCCGGGACCGCATCTTCGCGGCGGCCCGGGAGCTCGGCTGGAGCCCGAACCAGACCGCGCGCAACCTCTCCGGCCGGCGGGCGGGCATCGTCGGCCTGGCGATCTGCCGGCCGGCGCGGCTCCTCGGCCTGGAGCCGTTCTACATGGAGTTCATCTCCGGCCTGGAGGACGTCCTCGCCGAGCGCTCCTGTTCGCTCCTGCTCCGGCTCGTGCGCGACCTGGACGAGGAGACCGCCCTCTACCAGGAGTGGTGGCGCGGCAGGACCGTCGGCGGGGCGATCCTGGTCGACTTCCACCGGGACGACCCGCGGATCCCGCCCCTGCGGGCCCTCGGCATGCCCGTGGTGGCCGTCGGACATCCGTCGCTGACCGGCGGGTTCCCGTCGGTCTGGACGGACGACGCCTCGGCGGCGGCGGAGGCGGTGCGGTACCTGGCGGCGCTCGGGCACCGGCGGATCGCCCGCGTCGGCGGCCCCGCCGGGCTCGGCCACAGCGGCATCCGCGCCGCCGCCTTCGAGGCGACCATGGCCGAGCTGGGGCTGAACGGGGGGCGCCAGGTGGCGACCGGCTTCGTGGGAGAGGAAGGGGCCCGGGCCACCCGCGGTCTCCTGATGTCCCCGGACCGGCCGACGGCCATCGTGTACGACAACGACATCATGGCCGTCGCCGGGGCCGCGGTCGCCTCGGAGATGGGACTCTCGGTCCCCGACGACGTCTCCCTGCTGGCCTGGGACGACTCGCAGTTGTGCCGGCTGACCCACCCGCCGCTGTCCGCGATGAGCCACGACGTGCACCACTTCGGGGAGGAGGTCGCCCGGACCCTGTTCGGGATCATCGAGGGGACCCACCGGGGCGCCCGGCAGGTGCCCACGCCGTCCCTGACGCCGCGGGGGTCGACGGGCCCGCCACGGCGTACGTAGGCGGTACACGCGCGAGGAGCGGGTTCCGCGGCGACGTGTCGGCGGGACCCGCTCCTCGCGCACCCGGTGCGCCGCGGTGGTACGGAGGCCGGCCCTCGGCGCGGGAAGCACCGTCGGGCCGGTCGGCGGGGAACGGCCGCGCCGGTGGACGCCGGTCTCCTCGGCGGTCCGGCGGATGCCGTCGGGGCCGTGGAAGAGGCGCTCGCCCAGGGGGGTGGGCCGGTCGGCGTCGAAGCCGGTGGCGAGGCCGAGGCCGAGGTATTCGACGCCGCCGGTCCGGTCCCACTGCCCGGAGAATGCGCGGCTCGGTTCCGGGCAGTGGGGGGTGGCCGCGGGGACGGTTCGGTCACCGCATTCGTCGATCGCGGTTTTCTGCCGATTCCCGGCGGCCGAGCCGAGAGTAGAAGTCGTCACGGCCGAGAAACAAGAGCTTTGACATAACCGGTTAAGTTCAGGTTGTCGGTTTAGCGGCGCCCCTTCCTTCCGCGCCGCGCCCGCTCACCCGTCCCCTCCGCGCCCCGCCCGTTCACCCGCTGTGTTCCGCCGCGCCGGTCGTGGCGCGGAAGGCCGTGCCGGCGCCCTCCAGTCCGGTCTCGGCGCCCGCAGGCACGTACACGGCCCGTCCCGGACCGATGGCCAGCCGCTCCCCGGAGCCGGAGGAGACGGTCACCGTCCCGGCGGTGCAGAGGAGGATCTGCGGAGCGTCCACCGTCACGCGCCGCCGGGGCCCGCCGGCCCGGAGGAGGTACCGCGACAGGCGGAAGTCGTCCACCGGCGCGGGGTACACCTCCTCGCCCTTCTCCTCCCGGGGGGTCAGGACGCGAGCCGGGGGTGCCCCGAAGCGGACGACCCGGGCCAGTTCCTCCGCGTCGACGTGCTTGGAGGTCAGTCCGCACCGCAGGACGTTGTCGGAGCTCGCCATGATCTCCACTCCGAGTCCGGAGAGGTACGCGTGCGGGACTCCCGCCCCGAGGAACAGCGCCTCCCCCGGGCTCAGTTCGACCTGCCTCAGCATCAGCGCGGACAGGAGCCCCGCGTCGCCCGGGTGAGCCCGGGCGACGGCGTCGTAGGCGGCGAGGCGGGCCTCGTCCGGACCCGCCGCCGCGTCCGCCAGCGCTCGGGCCACCGCGTCGAGCAGGCCGGCCGGCGGACGGAGGAAGGCGCGGAACACCTCCGCGAGCGCCAGGGGCTCGGAGACGCCCCGCAGGGTCTCGGCGTACGGCCGCAGGGCGGGCACCGCGAGCGAGTCGAGCAGGCGGGCGGCGTCCGCCGCGCTCCGGAAGCCGCACAGTCCCCGGAACGGGGTGAGGGCGACGATCATCTCGGGCTTGTGCTGGTCGTCGCGGTAGTTGCGGTGCGGGGCGTCCAGGGGAACGCCGAGCGCGTCCTCCCGGGCGAATCCGGCCCGGGCCTGGGCGAGGTCCGGGTGCACCTGCACGGAGAGTGGCGCCTCGGCGGCCAGGAGCTTGAGCAGGAACGGGAGCCGGGGCCCGAACCGGCGCACGGTGACCGCTCCGAGTTCCTCCTCGGGGTGCGCGGCGACGACCCGGTCCAGGGGGGCGAGGACGCCGCCTCTGGACACCCGGGAGGGCGCCGCCGGATGGGCGCCCATCCACAGTTCGGCCTGGGGAGCCCCGGTGGGCGGCACGCCCATGAGGTCCGGCAGCAGGGTGCGGGAGCCCCAGTCGTAGGGCTGGACGGTGTTGTGGAGGAGATCCATGGTCGTTTCCTGGAGTGCGTGCGGTGGGATCGAGGGAGGGCGGAACGGCGGCGGGGACTCCGCGGCGCCCCGAAACGGACTCCCCGGCGCCCTGAAGGGGGTGCGCGGTGCCCTGAAAGGGGTGCGCGGTGCCGTCCGTCGGGCGCGACGGGCCGGTCCCGCCCGCGTCCCGCCCGACGGGTCCGGCCGTCAGACGGGCGTCCGCCCGCCGGTGCCCGCCCGGGAGCGGGAGAGCCGGGGGGCGGCGGCGCCCGCGGCCGCGGCGCCGATCAGTCCGGCGTCGAGAGCCAGGCCGGCGGGCACGACCGGGACGTCCCGCGTGAAGTCGAGGACGGCGTACGACCTCAGGTGGCGCCGCAGCGGCGCGAACAGCACCTCGCCCGCTTGCGAGACCCCTCCCCCGACGACCACCAGGTCGAGTTCGACGAGCGCGGCCGTGGCCGCGATGGCGGCGGCCAGGGCGCGGCCGGCCCGGTCGAAGGCGGCGAGCGCCCGCGCGTCGCCCGCACGGGCCGAGACCGCCACCTCGCGGGCCGTGGCGGGGAGGCCGCCCGGGGGCGTCCAGCCCGATTCCAGCGCGTGGGCAGCGATCGCCGTGCCGCTGGCGTAGCGCTCGACGCATCCCCGGGCGCCGCAGGGGCACACCGGGCCGTTCTGGTCGACGGTGATGTGGCCGATGTGGCCGGCGTTCCCCGTCGTTCCCGCGTGGAGGGAACCTCCCAGGACCAGACCGCCGCCGACCCCGGTCGAGACGACCATGCACAGGGCGTTCGCCACGCCCTTCGCCGCTCCGATCCAGTGCTCCGCCGCCGCCATGGCGACCGCGTCGCCGACCAGCACGGGCTCGACGCCGTCCGGTACGGCGGGATGGTTCCGCACCCGCTCCACGAGGGGGAAGCCGCGCCAGGCGGGGATGTTCACCGGGCTCACCGTGCCCGCGGAGGTGTCCACGGGTCCGGCGCTCCCGATCCCCATGCGGGACAGCGAGGCCCACTCGGGCCGGGTCGCCAGCTCGTCCACGACCGAGGCCACCGCGGCCATCATCGCCTCGGCGGACTCGCGCGCGGGAGTGGGCCGTCGCGCCGCCGCCACCACGCGCCCCTCGCCGTCGACCAGCGCCCCGGCGATCTTCGTACCACCGATGTCCAGCGCTCCGTACACCATCCGCCCAACCTCTCCAGAACCGTCTCGCGTTCGTGCGAGACACCACTCTGCGAGATGATGACAACGTTGTCTAGTCGGAACGGACCCGGTTGAGTCACGTCATGGCCGGCGCCCGCCCGAACCCACGGGGGACACGGGGAGGGCGGCCGGAGAAAGGGGCGGCCGGAGAAAGGAGAAGGCGGCGCGGGAGGCGGGATCACGCTCCGGCGCCGGGCGGACCGTGACGCCGTTCCGTTCGAGGAGGGCCGCGGTGACGCCGTCGCCGGCCGTCAGCCGGCCGGTGGACGAACCGTCATGCACCGCGCCCCCGTCGCACGAAGGGCTGCGCGGCATCAGCAGGGCCTCCCGGCAGCCGGCGCTCCGGGCCGCCCGGAGCGCGAGACGGGCCCCGGTGACGCATTCCGCCGTCACGTCGCGGCCCGTGTCGTCGACCACGCGTGCCGTGCCGTCGAGCACGGCGCCCCCGTCGCCGCCGACCGGCTCGGCGGGGCGCCTCGGGGTCGTGAGGCCCCCGCCGTCTCCGGGCAGAACGGGACCGGCCCGCGGCCCGCGAGCGCGGCCTCGATCGCCGGGGGCGCCTTGTGCCGTCCCTCGAAGCGGCACGGCACTCCGCGCAGGCACGCGCTCGCCGGCACTGTTTCCATACCGGCGGGCCGGCGGGCCGGCGGGCCGCTCGGGGGCGTCAGACCTGTTCGGCCGCCGGCCGGCGTACACCGGGCAGGTGCACGACGAGAAGGGTGAAGGCGGCCAGCGCGACGTTGCGGGCCGCGGCGTCCAGGCCGTTCCAGTCGGACGACTGCCACATGGCGAACCACTCGCCGCCGATCGCGAGGAAACCGAGGCCGAAGAGCAGCAGCACCATCACCAGGCCCACCGTGCTCGCCGCTCGGGCACGGTCGTACGCGTCGCGGCGCAGCCCCGTGATCCAGAACCAGGTGGCGGCGAGGAGGACCAGCGCGGCCAGGGTCCCCCAGACGATGACGGCGACGTAGGCGGCGTTCTGGAGGGCCGGGGATTCGACGGCCCGCCACATCAGGTCGGGGTCCTTGAACGTGGTGTCCATGCTCAGGACGTGCTGGACGAACTGCTGGTTGGTCCCGAAGTCCGTGATGTTCCCGAAGGCGACCAGGGTCATGTAGAGCGCGACGGTCGCCGTCAGCGCGGTCGCGGCGACGGGCGGCGCGCCCAGTCGCAGCAGCCCGCCGCCGCGGCTTGCCGTGGTCGTCGCCGTGGATCGGGCGCCGGAGTCGGTGCCGTTCGGCCGATGGGACTGTGCCATGGGTGGGTCCTCCCTCGTCGTGACGTGGGACCCGTACGCGGGCGGGCCCCACCGTCTCCTCCCCACGCGGGCACCCTTCCAGCCGTCCTGACCGACCGCGGCGGGGCGGGGCGTGGCTCGGCCCGCCCGTTCGAGGAGGTCGCGCGGGCGGGCCGAGAGGTGCCGTCAGGCCTTGTGCTGCATGGAGCTGCGTGCGGGGTTGCCCTGCTCGGCGGCCTTGGGGTCCTTCTCGTCGGCCTTGGCGCGCACGCCCTGCTCGATGCGCTCGCCGACGGTCTTGTCGATGTTCTTCCAGTAGGCGAAGGCGCGCTCCAGGACGGGTTCGGTGACGCCGTTGAGGAGGTGGCCCACCACGTTGTCGACCAGGCGGTCGCGGGCCGCGTCGTCCATGACGTCGCGGACGAGGGTGCCGGGCTGGCCCCAGTCGTCGTCCTCCGGGTGGTCGACGTACGCCGCCCGGGTGATCTCGCCGTCCGCCGTCCAGCTGGGCGGCGTCCCGTAGCGGTCGGTGTCGGCGGCCGGCCCGCCCTTGGAGTTGGGGGCGTAGACCGGGTCGGTCGTCTTCCGGTAGGCCATCGCCCCGTCCTTCGAGTACGTGTGGACGTCGACGACGGGCGCGTTCACGGGCAGCTGCTGGTAGTTGCCGCCGATGCGGTGGCGGTGGGCGTCCGCGTACGAGAACAGGCGCGCCAGCAGCATCCGGTCGGGGCTCGGCCCGATGCCGGGGACGAGGTTGTTCGGCTGGAAGGCGGCCTGTTCGATCTCCGCGTGGTTGTCGGTGGGGTTGCGGTCCAGGGTCATGCGACCGACGGGGATGAGCGGGTAGTCGCCGTGCGGCCACACCTTGGTGAGGTCGAACGGGTTGAAGCGGTACGCGGCCGCTTCCTCGTACGGCATGACCTGCACGTACAGCGTCCAGGAGGGGAAGTCTCCGTCGCGGATGTGCTCGAAGAGGTCGCGCGTGTGGTAGTCGGTGTCGGCGGCCGCCATCTGGTCGGCCTCGTGTTGCGTGAAGTACTCGATGCCCTGGTCGGTCTTGAAGTGGTACTTCACCCAGAAGCGTTCGCCGGAGGCGTTGATCCACATGTAGGTGTGGGAGGTGTAGCCGTTCATGTGGCGCCAGGTGCGCGGGATGCCACGGTCGCCCATCAGCCAGGTCACCTGGTGGGCGGACTCCGGGGAGAGGGTCCAGAAGTCCCACTGCATGTCGTGGTCGCGCAGGTTGTTGTCCGCGCGGCGCTTCTGGGACCGGATGAAGTGCTGGAACTTCATCGGGTCCTTCACGAAGAAGACCGGCGTGTTGTTGCCGACCATGTCGTAGTTGCCCTCGGAGGTGTAGAACTTCAGCGCGAAGCCGCGCGGGTCGCGCCAGGTGTCCGGGCTGCCCCGCTCGCCGGCCACGGTGGAGAAGCGGGCGACCAGTTCCGTGCGCGCACCCGGCTGGAACAGTGCCGCCTTCGTGAAACGGCTGACGTCGTGGGTGACCTCGAAGTGGCCGAACGCACCACTGCCCTTCGCGTGCGGCTGGCGTTCCGGGATCCGTTCGCGGTTGAACTGCGCCATCTGCTCGATCAGGTAGGCGTCCTGCAGCAGGACCGGCCCACCGGGGCCCACGGTGAGCGAATGCTCGTCGCTCTCCACCGGGGCACCGGAATCGGTCGTGGTGACGGGGCGGCTGTCGGTCATTCGGTCACGCTGCCTTTCCTCGTGTCGGACAGGGGCCCGCCCCCGGTCGGCCCGGCCTCAGGGGCCGGGCGCCGTCGGCCGGAGGTCCCGTCGGCGGGGCACCCCACAGGGCGGGCTGGCATGCGGGAGGCACGGCGGCGCCCCTCCGCTCGCCACAGGTCTCGGCCTGAGCCCGTTCGGCCCATGCCGCCACCGGAGGCCCGCCCTCGCGCGAGCACGACCCCTCCGGTGGGCGAGCGGCGGCCCGCGGGCCGCCGCTGCCTTCCCGCGCGGTACGCCTGCCCGGTCCGGGGCTCCTTACACGGCGCGGCGTGGTGCGTCGGGGGCCGATCGCGGGGCATACGTGTGACCGGCGGGCCCGAAGGCGGCCCGCGGAACGACAGGAGCCACCGTTGCGCACCGTGGGAGTGGAAGAGGAGTTGCTGCTCGTCAGTGAGCGAACCGGGGAGCCGCTCGCGGTTTCCTCGGCGGTCCTGGCGTCGGCGGCCTTGGGCGCGGAGGAACAGGAGGAGGAGGTCTTCGAGAAGGAGCTCCACCAGGAGCAGGTGGAGTTCGCGACCCGGCCGGTGAGCGCCATGGACGAGCTGGAGGAGATGATCGTCCGGTGCCGGGCGGAGGCGGGGCGGCATGCCGAGCGGGCCGGTGCCCGGGTGGCGGCCCTGGCGACCTCTCCCCTGCCGGTGGAACCCTCGCGGAACCTGGGGAGCCGGTACCACTGGCTCGCCGAGCAGTACGGGCTCACCGTGCAGGAGCAGCTGACCTGCGGCTGTCATGTGCACGTGTCGGTGGAGTCCGACGAGGAGGGGGTCGCCGTCCTCGACCGGATCCGGCCGTGGCTGTACCCCTTGAACGCGATCAGCGGGAACTCGCCGTTCTGGCAGGGCCGGGACAGCGGCTACAGCAGTTACCGCAGCCGGGTCTGGAACCGGTGGCCGTCCGCCGGGCCCGTCGAACTGTTCGGCGGCGCCGACCGGTACCACGAGGTGGTGCGGGAGATGCTCGCCACCGGTGTGCTGCGCGACCAGGGGATGATCTACTTCGACGCCCGGCTGTCCCACAACTACCCGACCGTGGAGATCCGGGTCGCCGACGTCTGTCTGGAGCCCCGCACGACCGTGCTGGTGGCCGCGCTCGTCCGGGGCCTGGTCGAGACGGCGGCCCGGTCCTGGCGGGCGGGCGAGCCGCCGGCCCGCATGCCGGTCGGTCTGCTGCGGCTCGCGTCCTGGCGGGCGGCGCGCTCGGGGCTCGACGGGCCGCTCGTCGATCCCGTCACGATGCGGGAGCGGCCGGCGGAGGCGGTGCTCGAAGCGCTCGTCGCGCACACGGAGGACGCCCTGCGGGACACCGGGGACCTCGAGCTGGTGCGGAAGGGGATCGCGGACCTGCTCGCCCACGGGGGCGGTGCCCGGCGCCAGCGGCGGCTGCACGAGGACGGCCTCGACCTCGCGGAGGTCGTACGGGCCTGCGCCCGCATCACGACCGAGGCGCCGTAGCGCCCGCCGACGGGGTCCCCGCGGCGTCCGCGCGACCGTTTCGGCCGCCCTGGCGGGGGCAGGCGCACACCGCGTGGCGTCCGGGACCGGGCGCCGCCGTCACGGAGAGTGGAAGGAGCACGTCATGAGTGGTCGAGGCCGCGAGGAAGAGCCGCGCACCACGCCGTCCGAGGCGGTCGGCGAGAGCGGGGACGCGCAGGCCCGCCGGGAGGCGGAGGAGGCGATGCTCGGTCCGCGCCGGGCGGCGCACACCGACAAGGACGGGGACCGCGAGGAGAGCGGTGGCCCCGGCGCCGCCGGTGACCGGCGGCGCACGGAGCGGGACTGAGAAGCCTGGAAGTCGGAGAACCCGGAGGAGCAATGGATCACTCGCGCGCACCCGTACTCGAAGCGCTTCAGGATTTCCGGCGCCGCGGGGACGTCGTCTTCGGACCGCCGGGGCACAAGCAGGGCAGGGGCGTCGACCCCCGCGTGGCCGAGGTCGTCGGCCTCGACGTCTTCCGGTCCGACGTGCTCACCCTCAACGGTCTCGACGACCGGCGGGAGTCGCAGGGCGTGCTCGACCGGGCGCAGGAGCTGATGGCCGACGCGGTCGGCGCGGACCGGGCGTTCTTCTCGACCTGCGGCAGCTCGCTCTCGGTGAAGACGGCGATGCTGGCGGTCGCCGGGCCGGGCGAGAAGCTGCTGCTGTCGCGCAACGCGCACAAGTCCGTGATCGCCGGCGTGGTGGTGAACGGGGTGGAACCGGTCTGGGTGCACCCGAAGTTCGACGCCGAGCGGCACATGGCCCATCCCCCGGAGCCGGACGACGTGCGCCGGAAGCTGGAGGAGCACCCCGACGCCAAGGGGATGCTTCTCATCACCCCCACCGAGGGGGGCACCTGCGCCGACGTCGCAGGCGTGGCCGAGGTGTGCCACGCGTACGGCGTGCCGCTGATCGTGGACGAGGCGTGGGGCGCGCACCTGCCCTTCCATCCGGACCTGCCGGTGTGGGGCATCGACGCGGGGGCCGATCTGGTGGTCACCAGCGTGCACAAGATGGGCGGGGCGATCGAGCAGAGTTCGGTCTTCCACCTCCAGTACGACCGGGTCTCCCCCGAGGTGCTGAAGCAGCGCGAGGACCTGCTCGGGACGACGAGCGCGTCGTCGCTGGTGTACGCGACGCTGGACGGCTGGCGGCGGCAGATGGTCGAGCGGGGCCGGGAGCTGCTGGACGGCGCGATGCACCGGGCGGCCCGGATCCGGAAGACCGTGTCCGAACTGCCCGGGATCGCCGTGATGGGGCACGACGAGATCGTCGGGGCGGGTCTCGCGGCGGATCTGGACCCGCTGAAGGTCGTCATGGACGTCCGGGGGCTCGGCGTCAGCGGCATGCAGGCGGCGGAGTGGCTGAGGACGGAGCGCCGGGTCGACGTCGGGGGCTCCGACACCTGCCGGATCAGCGCCTCGATCACGCACGCGGACGACGACGAGACGGAGCGGGTGCTGGTCGACGCCCTGCGCGCGCTGGTCGACGGGGCCGAGGGGATGGAACGGCGTCCCCGGGTGCGGCTGCCGGAGCCGCCGGCACTGGAGCTGGAGCAGGCCCGGCTGCCGCGGGACGCCTTCTTCGGGGAGGCCGAGCACGTGGCCGCGAAGGACGCGGTGGGCCGGATCGCGGCGGAGACGATCAGCCCGTACCCGCCGGGGGTGCCCGTGGTGGCGCCGGGCGAGGTGATCAACGCCGAGGTGGTGGAGTACCTCCGCAGCGGCGTGGAGCACGGGATGCTGATCCCCGACGCGGCCGATCCGTCCCTGGAGACCTTCCGCGTGGTGGCGCGCCACCGCTGAGGGGCGCGGGCTGCGGCACCCGTCGACCGGCGGTCGACGGGTGCCGTCCGTTCAGGCGGCGATGGTGAGCTTCACGGGTTCGGTGCCGGCGGCGCTGTGCCGCTCGGCCCAGTTCTCCAGCGCCGTACGGCAGGCGTGGTCGAGGTGGTGGAGCCGTGACAGGTCCAGTTCGACCGGGCGGTCCTGGGGAAGCGACTCCAGGCTGTCGAGGATCTTCGGCAGGCGGAGGAAGGTGGCGTTGCCGGCGAGGTACGCCCGGATCGGGCCGGCTCCCTTGTCGACGACCTCCATCTTGACGTGCGAGGCCTCCCACGCGGTCTTGGCGACCGCCAGGGCGAGACCGATCAGGACGCCCTCGAACATGTTCACGACGACGATGGACACGGCCGTGACCACCAGGACGACGGCCTCTCCCTTGTGCCCGCGCCACAGCCCCGCGAGCTGGCGGAACGGGATCAGCTTCCAGCCCGCGTGCACCAGGATTCCGGCGAGGGCCGCCAGCGGGATCAGGGCGAGGGCGAACGGCAGCACGGCGGCGAACAGCAGCAGCCACACGCCGTGCAGGACCCGCGAGGCCTTGGTCCTGGCACCGGCCTCGACGTTGGCGGAGCTGCGTACGATCACCGCGGTCATCGGCAGCGCGCCGAGCAGGCCGCACACGGTGTTGCCCGTGCCCTGGGCGAGCATCTCCTTGTCGTACTCGGTCCGTGGACCGTCGTGCAGCCGGTCCACGGCCGCCGCGCTGAACAGGCTCTCCGCGGACGCGATCAGGGCGAACGCGATGATCGTGCCCCAGAGGGCCGGGGTGGCGAGCTCGGCGAAGGCCTGGGCGCCGGGCGGTTCGATGACGCCCAGCAGTCCCTCCACCTCGACCGTGGCGACGGGCAGGCCGAATCCGAGCGAGGCGGCCGTCGCCAGCACGACCGCGGCGAGGGCGCCGGGCACGGACCGCACCCGCTTCGGCAGCTTCTTCCACAGCACGATGACGGCGATGGTGCCGGCACCGATCGCGAGGGAGGCCAGGGCCTCCGTGTTCCCGAGCACGTCGGCGAAGGCCCGGGGCAGGCCCACGATCTTGCCTATGCCGGTCTCCGGGGCCTTGAGGCCCGCCGCGGCGTAGAGCTGGCCGGCGATGATCACCAGGCCGATGCCGCAGAGCATGCCCTCGACGACGGAGACGGAGATGGCCCGGAACCAGCGACCCACCTTGAGGAAGCCCATGGCGAGCTGGAGCAGGCCGGCGGCCAGCACGATCACGCCGAGCGTGCCCACTCCGTACGTGCTGACCGCCTCGAAGACGATCACGGTCAGGCCCGCCGCGGGTCCGGAGACCTGGAGGCTGCTGCCGGCCATGGAACCGGTGACGAGGCCGCCCACGATGCCGGTGACGAGGCCGAGTTCGGCCGGGACGCCGGAGGCGACCGCCACGCCGACGCACAGCGGGACGGCGACGAGGAAGACCACGACGGACGCGAGGAAGTCCTGGCGCAGGTGCGGGAAGCGGCGGCGCGCGCCGGCGGTCACGCCGCTCACAGCGCCTCGAACGCGTCGGTGTCCGGGCGGTGCTCGCGCACGGCGCCGGTGCCGACCTCGTAGTACCAGCCGTGCAGCCGGAGGCGGCCCTCCGCCAGCCGCTTCTCCACGCACGGGTAGGAGCGCAGCCGCAGCAACTGGGTCAGGACGTGGTTCTGCACGGCCTCGGCCACCGCCGGGTCGGCCGGATCGGAGGAGCGGGGCTCGTCCGCCGCGTGCGCGAGCCAGTCCCGGACGGCGGGCACGGCGCTCAGGTCGTCGCCGCGGACCAGCGCGCCGACGGCGCCGCAGTGGGAGTGTCCGCAGACCACGACGTCGCCGACGCCGAGGACCTCCACGGCGTATTCGATGGTGGCCGCCTCGCCGGTGGGGGTGCCGGAGGCGTAGGGGGGAACGATGTTGCCGGCGGTGCGGAGCTCGAAGAGCTCGCCGGGACGGGCGCCGGTGATCAGGGCCGGGACGACCCGGGAGTCGGAGCAGGTGATGAACAGAACCGCGGGGGACTGGCCTGCGGCAAGGCCGGTGAACTCCTCCGGGCGCTGTCCGAACGCCCGCGCGTTGTCGATGAGGGGTTGCATGGCGTGGTGATTCCTCCTGGCGCGCGAGGGTGCGCGTCGGGTGCGTGACGGGGTGTGGGGGGGGTACCGCTCCGCCCCTGTCAGCAGCGGAACACCTGGAGGGTGGCGCGGGAGGGCGCTCTGGAGCCTCTCTGCCAGGGCGTGTGCGGGGTGCCGGTCACCGACGCGGCGTCTCCGGCCGCCGGTTCGCGCTGCGGGGCCACCGCCGGCCGGTCGGGCCGGGCGGACGCGCGCGGGACGACCGCGCGGTGCCGTTCACGGGCCTGGGGCGGTCCGACCGGGTCACCCCAGGAGGGGTGGACGGCGGGGACCGAAACGTCGCAGGGCGGCCCGGCGACGAGCGGGATGACCGCTCCCTGCCCACCGAGGGCGGCGTGGCGCTCGGTGTGCGCGTGTGCGAAGGGCGTGGTGGAGGCGAGCAGCGACGACGCGAGCAGCGCGACGGCGAGGAGCGTCACCACGCACCGGGTCGTCGCGACTCGTGACATGCGGCTTCTGCTTCCTTTTCGGCGAGATCACACGTATAGACCGGACCAATAATTGGTCAAGGGAAGGTCAAGACGCATGCTAATCCAGCGGAGTTGCCCTCGGGGTTAACGCGAGGTTTCCGTCTGCACAGAGCCTCAAAAGCGCGGAGGAATGGCCGGATCCACTCGATCGCGAAAGCGATTCCGAGGAAGGCCGGAGGTCGGCGGGCCGTCGGGCGGGGCCGGAGGGAAGCGGGCCGCCTCCCGGTGCGGGAGGCGGCCTCGGCGTCACTTGGGCATGAGGACGGTGTCGACGATGTAGACGTGGGCGTTGGCCGTCTTGACGTTGCCGCAGACGACCTCGGAGCTGTCGTTGACGGTGTAGTCCTGACCGGAGCCCTTGGTGGTGATCACGCCCTTCTGGAGAGTCTCGAAGCTGCCGTTCTCCAGCTGCGCGGGCGTCAGCTTCTGACCGACGACGTGGTACGTGAGGATCTTGGTCAGGGTCGCCTTGTCGGCGAGGACCTTGTCGAGGTCCGCCTTCGGGATCTTCGCGAAGGCGTCGTTCGTCGGCGCGAAGACCGTGATGTCCTCCGCGTTGTTGAGCGTGTCGACGAGTCCGGCCGTCTTGACCGCCGTGACCAGGGTGGACAGGGCCGGGTTGTTCGACGCGGCGGTGGCGACCGGGTCCTTCGCCATGCCGTCGAACGACCCCGCGCCCTCCTTCGGCACGCCCGCGCAGGCCGGACCGAAGGGCTGGTCGTCCGTCATCGCCTCCTCGGAGGGCGTCGCACTCGTCTGCGCCTGGTCGCCCGCCGCGCTCGTCGGCGCGGCCTTGGTGTCACTGCCGGAGTCCGAGCACGCGGCCAGGGAGACGGGCAGCAGGGCGGCCACCGCGACGGCGACGGCGGTGCGGCGGAACTTCGTCTGGTTCATGGTCAGTTGCTCCTCGAAAGGCTTCTGTCGGATGTCTGTGGAGGCGGCCGCGCGGTGCGGCCCTTCGGCCGCCCGGCGGTCCGGGCGAGGGTGACGAACAGGCCGTGCCGTCCGCTCGCTCGTCGGCACGGACGAGACGGACGGGGTCGCGGCGGAAGCCGCTCACACCCGCTATTCGGCGGCCCCCGCCCGGCGGATGGGTCCGTCCCCCGAACGAGTGAGACCGCGCCGGCGGAGCACGCGGGCGCATCCGAAGGCCCGGCCGTTCCGAAGGAGTGGTGAAGCGCCGCGGTCGAGCGGCGTGTCGAAGGGCGGGAGCGGTCGCGGTGGAACGGCGGAGGGCGGCGGTCGTCGGCGCGGGGGTGGCGGACCTGACGGCCGCGCACGTCCCGGCGTCCTCGTACGAGGTCCCCGCGCCTGCTCGCCCGCACCGCGTGGCAGCCGGCCCTCGCCGTCCTCGTCTCCCCGGTCCTCATGCCCCTGCTCCTCACCGTCGGCAGCGGCAAGCTCCTGCCGGAGAAGCACGTGTCCGGGCGTCCGGGCCACGCCGCGTACTCCGCGCGCACCGGCGGGTTCTTCCCGCCGCCGCCGGACAGGAGCCAGCACGGATGAACTCGCAGCGTTTTCGCATCGTAGGGTGAAGGCATGGACGACACCGCACACGGCATCACCACGGGCGCCGTGGCCCGACGCCTCGGGGTCTCCCCCACCACCGTCCGCTCCTGGGAGCGGCGGTACGGGATCGGGCCCGCCGTCCGGGCGGACGGACGGCACCGGCGCTGGAGCCCCGCGGACGTCGCGATGCTGGAGGAGATGTGCCGCCTCACCGCGTCGGGCGTCCCGCCCGCCGAGGCCGCACGGGCCGCCGGGAAGGTGCGGAAGGCGGCGGAGACGCGGACCCCCGCGGTGCCGGACGGCCGCGCCGCGGCCGTCCGGCCGCCCGCCGGCGGAGCAGTCGCCGAGCCCGCCGCGGAACCGGCTCCCGGGCCGGCCCGGTCCGCGAGGGCCGGCAGCGGCCTGCCGCTGGGCGACGTGCGCCAGGAGTGCCGAGGGCTCGCCCGTGCCGCCGTGCGCCTCGACGGTGCCCTGATGGAGGCGATGCTCGGGGCGGCGCTGGCGACGTACGGGCTGGTCACCACCTGGGAGGAGATCATGACGCCCACGCTGCACGCGGTCGGGCGGAAGTGGGAGTCGTCGGGCGACCGCTACGTCGAGGTCGAGCACCTGCTCTCCTGGCACGTCTCCACCGCCCTGCGGCGGGCCGCCGTCACCGGACCCTCCGTCGCCTCGCAGGGTCCTCCGACCCTGCTGGCCTGCGTCCCCTCGGAGCAGCACACGCTGCCCCTGGAGGCGCTCGCCGCCGGCCTCGCCGAACAGGCGTTGCCGACGAGCATGTTCGGCGCCGCCGTCCCCGCCGAGGCCCTCGACGCGGCGGTGCGGCGGTCCGGGCCGGCCGCCGTCGTCCTCTGGTCCCAGGCCCGCTCCACCGCCGACCACGCCCTGGCCCGGCACATCGCGGGGACCACGTTCGGGATGCGAGGAGCGCGCACGGGCCCGGTGGTCCTCCTGGCGGGCCCCGGCTGGCGCGGCCGCGCCCTCGCCCCCGGCACGGCCCGTCCGGGCGGCCTGCGGGAGGCGATCGGCCTGATCTCCGGGCTGTACGGGGAGCCGTCGGCCGGGAACGACGGGGAGCGGGCCGGAGGCACCGGCGTCTGACGCGGGCGGTCCGTGCCGGCCCGGCACGGACCGGAGGAGCGCGTGCGTCAGGGGCACGTGCGTCAGGGGCGCGTGCGTGGCGCGGGTACCTCAGCGGGCGGCGTGGACGCCGGCGAGTTCGAGGCTGTGCCGCATCCGCTGGAGGCCGCGGCGGGTGTGGCTCTTGACCGTGCCGAGCGGCATGCCGGTACGGTCGGCGATCTGGGTCTGGGACAGGTCGGCGAAGTAGGCGAGCTCCAGGACGTCGCGCTGGACGCGGGGCAGCCGGGACAGCTCCTCGGTGACGACCAGCCGCTCCAGGACGCGGTCGTGCTCCTCGTCCCTCCGGCCCTCGTGCTCCAGGAGGGTGCCGAGGGCGGCCATGAGTTGGGTGCGCCTGGTGCGGGCGGCCAGGGTGTCGGCGATCTTGCGCCGGGTGATGCCGACGAGCCAGGCGGGGAGGGAACCCCGCTCGGGACGGAAGTTCGCCCGCCCGCGCCAGGCGGCGGCGAACACCTGCTGGGTGATGTCCTCCGCCTCGCGGGGGTCACCGAGGGCCCGTGCGGCCAGCGCCTGGACCAGGCGGCCCCAGCGCTGGTACGCGGCGGCCAGGCACGTCTCGTCGCCGTCGGCCAGCCCGCGCGCGATCCGCTGCTCGTCGGCTTCGGGGTCGGCGTGCGTCGTGTCGGCGACGTCCTTCGCGAGGACTCCGGTGGCACGGTATGCGGTCATGGCGGTTCCTCCTCGGGTGGCGCACGCGCTCCCTCCGGGGTGCGGCCCGCCGTCACCGCGGAACGGCGGCGCCGGGGCCCCGGAGAGGCCGTGCCCCCTCACCGTCCGCCCTGAGCGCTCCTCACCTCAACTTGCATCGTTTACGCATCGAAGAAGAGGTGCACGCATCGTTTCAGGAGAGGCCGCGCAGCCGCCGGAACCGCTCCAGCCCCTCGGAGAGCCCGATCAGCGGGTCCGGGTAGTCGACGGCCGCCCGGTCGGGTCCGCTGAGCCGCCACGGCTCGTGGACGGCCGGGCCTTCGAGGCCCGCGAGCTCCGGCACCCAGCGGCGTACGTACCGGCCCTCGGGGTCGTACCGCCTGGCCTGGGCGACGGGGTTGAGGACGCGGTGGGGCCGGGTGTCCGTGCCGGTGCCGGCCACCCACTGCCAGTTGAGCTGGTTGTTCGCGAGGTCGCCGTCCACCAGCAGGCCGAGGAAGTGCCGCGCGCCCTCCCGCCAGTCGACGCAGAGCGTCTTGGACAGGAAGGAGGCCGTGATCAGCCTGCCCCGGTTGTGCATCCACCCCTCGTGGGCGAGCTGCCGCATGGCGGCGTCGACGAGGGGATAGCCCGTGCGCCCCTCCTTCCACGCCGCGAGGTCCGCCTCCGCGTCCGCGCCCACCCGCCAGCCGCCCGGCCGGGGCCGGTAGTCGGCCCCGGCCGCCGCGGGGCGCGCGGCCAGCACCTGGTGGTGGAAGTCCCGCCAGCACAGCTGCCGTACGAACGCCTCGGCGCCCGCCCCGCCCCGCTTCGCCGCCCGGTGCACCGCCTCGGTGGCGGACAGCGCGCCGAAGTGCAGGTAGGGCGAGAGGCGGGAGGTGGCGTCGCCCGCGAGGTCGTCGTGACCGTCCTGGTACGCGTCGAGGCGCGCGGACAGCCAGGAGGCGAGCCGCCTGCGGCCCGCGCTCTCACCTCCGGCGGGGAGGGCCGGCGACACGTCCGCGACGGCGGAGCGGCGCGGCACCGGCTCGGAGCGCACGTCCGACGGCACCCGCAGCCCCCTCGGGGCGGTGAAGGGGGTGCGGCGCGGCGCGGCGGCCCAGCGCCGGTGGTACGGGGTGAAGACGGCGTAGTGGTCCGACCCCTGCGGGGCGACGTCGCCGGGCGGGACGACGGTGACCACGCCGTCGTGCGCGTACAGCCGGCAGCCGTCCTCCTCCAGCGCCTTGCGCAGACGGTCCTCCCGCCGCCGGGCGAAGGCCGTGATCCCGGCGGCCATGTGGACCTCGTCGGCGCCGGTCCGCCGCGCCAGGGCCCGTACCTCGGCGGCCGTGTCGCCCTCCCGCACCACCAGCCGGCCGCCCCGGTCGCGCAGGGACCGGTCGAGGTCCGCCAGGCAGTCGGCGAGGAAGGCCAGCCGGTTGGGGGCCGCGAAGCCCGCGCGGTCCACGGCCGGATCGCGGACGAAGACCGGCACCACCTCGTCGGCCCCCTGGGCCGCCGCCCTCAGCGGCGGATGGTCGTGCACCCGGAGGTCCGAGGTGTACAGGACGACGGAGACGGTCATCGCGCTCTCCCTGCTCGGCCGCCGGTCGCGGGCGCGCGGCGCCGCGCCGGGGTACTGGTGTGGCACTTCTGCACAGGCGGTTCCCCCGGCCCCGGGGCGCCGGATGCACGCGGTCCCGGCGGCGTCGCCCCGGCGGCGCACCCCCGCACGGCGGGGTCCGCCCGGACGTCGGCGGTCACCCGCGGCCGGGTGACGCTCCCGTCCCCCCGCCGCCGGTCTTCTCGGCCGTCCGGGCGATGTTCCTGGCCATGCCGCCGAAGACCACGGCGTGGAACGGGGACACGCCCCACCAGTACGCCTGGCCGGCGAGGCCCCGGGGGTGGAAGAGCGCCCGCTGCCGGTACGAGGTCCGGCCCTCCTCGTCCCGTTCCACGGCCATCTCCAGCCAGGCGAGGCCGGGCAGGCGCATCTCGGCGCGGAGGCGCAGCAGGCGGCCGCGCTCGATCGCCTCCACGCGCCAGAAGTCGAGTGCGTCGCCGACGCGGAGGCGGTCGGCGTCCCTGCGGCCCCGGCGCAGCCCCACTCCGCCGACGAGCCGGTCGGCCCAGCCCCGGACGGCCCAGGCCAGCGGGAAGGAGTACCAGCCGTTCTCGCCCCCCACGCCTTCGACGACCCGCCACAGCGCCTCCGGGCTCGCGTCGACGGCGCGGGAGCGTTCGTCCGTGTAGAGGCTGCCGCCCGCCCAGTCGGGGTCGGTCGGCAGCGGGTCGCTGGGCGCCCCGGGCGGCGAGGCGGAGGACCAGCGGGTGGTGACCCGCGCCTCCCGCACGCGGCTGAGGGCCAGCCGGAGGGCCTCCGTGAAGGGGAGGGGCCTGCCGGGAAGGTCGGGGACGTGGCGGGCGATGTCGTGTTCCGCGCAGACCACCTCGTGCCGCAGCGACTCGGTGAGGGGGCGGGCCAGCGAGGACGGGACCGGTGTGACGAGGCCGATCCACTCGCTGGACAGCCGGGGGGTGAGGACCGGTACGGGGACGATGAGGCGCTTGCGGAGCCCGGCGACCTCGGCGTACCGCTCCATCATCTGCCGGTAGGTGAGCACGTCGGGTCCGCCGACGTCGAAGGCCCGGTTCACGTCGGCGGGCAGGGCGGCGCTCTCCGCCAGGTACCTCAGCACGTCGCGGACCGCGATGGGCTGGACGCGGGTGTCGACCCACGTGGGGGTGACCATGACGGGGAGCCGTTCGGTGAGGTACCGGAGCATCTCGAAGGAGGCCGATCCGGAGCCGATGACGACGGCGGCGCGCAGGACGGCGGTGGGGACGCCGGAGTCGAGGAGGATGCGGCCCACCTCGGTGCGGGAGCGCAGGTGCGGCGAGAGCTCGTTCTCCGGCACGCCGGCCGGGACGAGACCGCCGAGGTAGACGATGCGCCGCACGCCGGCGGACCGGGCCTCGGCGGCGAAGGCGCGGGCGGCGCGGCGGTCGGCGTCCTCGAAGCGGGCCGTCGAGCTCATGGAGTGGACGAGGTAGTAGGCGACGTCGGCGCCGGCGAACGCCTCGCGGAGGCTCTCGGCGACGGTGACGTCGCCGCGCACGGTCTCCACCCGGTCGGACCAGGGGAAGTCGCGCAGCTTGTCCGGGTGCCGGGCGAGGCAGCGCACCCGGTACCCCCTGTCGAGCAGCTCCGGTACGAGGCGGCCTCCGATGTAGCCGCTCGCGCCGGTGACCAGGCAGAGGGCTCCGTCGGCCGGGGTGGGAGTGTCCATGGGCTGATCCGTTTCACCGTCGGCGGTGGCGTACACGCTCCGTACGGTTCTTTCCTCGTGAGGGGGCACGCGGATGCGCCCGGTCGCCCCGCCGCGTCCGGGACGACGCGGCCGTCGCGCATGCGGAGGGCGCGTGGACGACCCCGGCGAGCGTGCGGCGGCGGGGCCAAGGCCCTGGACCGCGTGGAGCAGGGGGCGATCCCCCGCTCCGGATCCCGACGGCGATCCGAGTACTGCTCCGGCGCGGGCCGGGTAGACGCGGGGCCAGAACGAGAAAGGCGGAGGGGGCACCATGCGGACGCACGCGGAGAACCGAGGGCCCGGCGACGGCCGTCGCCCGCATCGCCGGCGGCTGACGGACGCCGAGTTCCGGGCGCTGATGCAGGAGGCCCGCGCGGAGGCCCGACGTCGGTCGCTCGGCGGACCACCGGCGGCGGAGGCCGACTTCGCGCTGCGCACGCAGCACGCCGAGTTCGGCGCGGGGGCCCACTGAGGCCCGCCGGGACGACCGGGCTCCGCCGCCCGGTCCGTCACCCCCACCGCGGCGGCGGCCGTACGGCCGTCGCCCGACCCCTGCGAAGAGGAGTACCCATGGACGGCATCGTGCTGCTCCGCGAAGACCACAAGAAGGTGGAGAAGCTGTTCAAGGAGTTCGAGCGGGCGGGAGACGACGCCCACGGGCGCAAGCGGGAGATCGCCGACGAGGTGATCCGGGAGCTCACCGCCCACGCCTGGATCGAGGAGCGGGTGTTCTACCCGGCGGCGCGGGAGGCCGCGCCCGACACCACGGACCACGTCCTGGAGAGCGTCGAGGAGCACCACGCCGTGTTGTGGATGCTGTCGGAGCTGGACGGACTCGACCCGGAGGACGAGCGCTTCGACGCCAAGATGACGGTGCTCATGGAGAACGTCCGGCACCACGTCGAGGAGGAGGAGAGCGACTGGTTCCCCGACGTGCGCAAGGCCATGGGCCGCAAGCGCCTGGTCGAGCTCGGGGAGCGGATGGCCGAGGAGCGCGGGAACGCGCCCGGCAGCCCCCTCGACGTCCCCAGCGCGGACTCGTGAGGGGGCCGGGACACGGGCCGGAACCGTCAGGGCCGGCCGGTGCATTCTTCGGGGCGGACGGGGTACTGGCAGACCCTCGGGGATCGGAGTCCACAGCGGTGCGTTCGGCAGGAGGGATCGAGATGAACCTCGTCGAAGGAGCCCCCGCGCCCGGTGGCACCGCCGCCGACGGCCGACGGCCCGCGGACCCCGGCCTCGCCTCCGGAGGGTCCGCGGCGCGCACGGCCGGCGATCCGCGGGGGCAGGATCTCCCGCCGGACCACACCCAGGCGATCCTGGAGGTCACGAAGGAGGTCGCGGCCGTCCTCAAGTCCTCGGGGTGCGCGTTCGCCCTGGTCGGCAGCGTCGCCGCCTACGCCCACGGCATCCCCGTGCGCCTCCAGCACGACGTGGACTTCGCCGTGCGCCGGGAGGACGCCGACCAGGTGACGCCCCTGCTCGCCGAGCAGGGCATCGAGATCGTCGAACCGCCCGAGGACTGGCTGATCAAGGGCCGCAGGAGCGGGGAGCACATCGATCTGATCTTCTCCCTCGCGGGCCGCCCCGTCACCACCGAACTGCTCGACCGCGCCGAGACCCTGCCCGTCGACTCGGTGCACATGCCGGTGCTCCACCCGACCGACCTCATGATCGGGCGGCTGGCCGCGTTCTCCGAGCACCACTGCGACTTCGGGCGTCTGCTTCCCGTCGCCCGCGGACTGCGGGAGCGCGTCGACTGGGACCGGGTGCGCGAGGAGACCGAGGACAAGCCGATGGCCGCGGCCTTCCTGTACCTGCTGGAACGGCTCGACGTCATCGAGCCCCGCCCCGGCGGCGGAGAGGAGCCGGCCGCATGACCGAACACGCCTCCCCAGAGGTGGAGTACCGGATCGCCCGGCTGCGGGAACGCCTGGCCGGCGACGACGTCGCCGAACTCGGTGTCCGGATCGAGCTCCGCGGCGCCACGGTCCTGCTGACCGGTTCGCTGGCCACGGCCGACCGGCGGGACGAGATCCTGCGGCTGGCGCGGGAGGAGCTGGACGGGATCGTCGTACGGGCCGATCTCACCACGCCCTCCGCCGACGCGCCCGACCACGGGGAGCAGCTGTCATGAGGCCGTCGACACCGATGTCCCCGGGCGGCGGGGACCACGTGGTCAGGGTGGCGGCGGTCGGTGACATCCACCTCGCTCCGGGCTGCGAGGGACTGCTCCGCCCCGCGTTCACGAAACTCCCCGAGTGCGCGGACGTGCTCCTGCTCGCCGGTGACCTGACGCGGCACGGCACCGTCGACGAGGCCAGGGTGGTCGCGGAGGAGGTCCGGGACATCGGCGTGCCGGTCGTCGCCGTGCTCGGCAACCACGACTACCACTCGGACCAGGCCGACGAGGTCACGCGGACGCTCGGCTCCGCGGGCGTCAACGTCCTGGAGGGGCAGTCGGCCGTCTTCTCCGTCGGGGACCACCGGGTCGGCGTGGCCGGCGCGAAGGGGTTCTGCGGAGGGTTCGCGGGCCGGAGCGCGGGCGCCTTCGGCGAGCCCGAGATGAGGGCCTGGGTGCGCGTGGCGCACGTCGGCGCCGAGCGCCTGGGCTCCGCGCTTGAGGAGTTGGCCTCGGAGCGCTGCGACGTCCGCGTGGCGCTGACCCACTTCTCGCCGGTCCCCGACACCCTGGCCGGTGAACCCGTCGAGATCTATCCGTTCCTCGGCAGCTACCTGCTGGCCGAGGCGATCGACTCCGTGGGCGCGGACCTCGCCGTCCACGGCCATGCCCACCTCGGGACGGAGCACGGCACGACGGCGGGCGGGGTCCGCGTCCGCAACGTCGCCCAGCCGGTCATCGACCGCGCGTTCGCGCTCTACGAGTTGCCCGTCCCCGCCCGCGAAGCCGCCTGAAGCCGCCGGGAGCGTGAACCGGAGTCCCGATGGTCCGGGAGCGCTCCCGGCGGGCAGGGGAGCGCCGGCGAGGCGGCCGCGGGCGGAGCACGCCCGATGCGCGGGTACGGGTGCGCGTGCACGTGCGGAACGGATACGGGGACGGATGGAAGGGACGCGGTCGGGTAGTCGCGTGACCGGACCGAGGCGACGGGCTCGGTGTGAGGAGGACACGATGACCGCGCGTACGGCACGAGCGTCCCGGGGCGCCGCCCTGTTCGACGTCGACGGGACCCTGGTGGACACCAACTACCTGCACACCGTCACCTGGTGGCAGGCCCTGCGACGGCACGGCCACGACGTTCCGATGTCCCGCATCCACCACGCCGTCGGCATGGGCTCCGACCGGCTGCTCGACGCGGTCCTCGGAGAGCGGCGCCGACGCGGTGAGGACGGTGCGATCTCCGACGCGCACGGGGCCCTCTACTCCGCCTGGTACGAGAACCTCCGCCCCTTCGAGGGGGCGACGGAGCTGCTGCGCGCGGTGGCCGCGCGCGGATGGCGGGTCGTGCTCGCCAGCTCGGCCTCCGAGGAGGAGGTCGCCGCCGTCCGCGGGCTGCTCGACGCCGACGACGTGATCGACGCTGTCACCTCGGGCGGGGACGTGGACACCACCAAACCGGCGCCCGACCTCGTGGAAGCGGCCCTGGCGGCGGTGGGAGCCGAGCCCGGGGACGCCGTCTTCGTCGGCGACACCGTCTGGGACGTCGAGGCGGCCGGGCGGGCCGGGGTGCCGTGCGTCGGCCTGCTGACGGGCGGCACGACGCGCGCCGAGCTGGAGGAGGCGGGCGCGGTCCTCGTCCGCGAGGACGCCATGACCCTGCTGCGGACGCTCGACACCAGCCCCCTGTCCCGGCCTCCGGGGTGACCGCCGGGGGCCGCGCGCCTCATCCGGCGGTCACTGTCCGGCGGCGTCCTCCAGGACGCCGGCCGCGGTCCGCAGGTCGGCGACGAGGCCCTCGTACCTCTCCTTCCGGTCCCGTGCGCGGAGCACCGCCGAGGGGTGCGCGGTCGGGAGCACCCGGGCCCCGCCCGCCGGGCGGCCGTCGGGCTCCTGGGCGGGCAGCGGACGCGGCACGCCCCGGCCGGGCGCTGCCCGACCCGGAAGGACGGGCCGGGCAGCGCCCGGCCGGTGGTGGCGCCGAGGGTGACGACCACCGCGGGGGAGACCGGCCGGAGCTCGGCGAGCAGCCAGGGGTGGCGGGCGAGCGTCTCGCGCGGGCTCGGCGTCTCGTGGATCCGGCGCGTGCGGGTCGCCTCCTCGGTGAACTCGAAGTGCTGGACCGCGTTCGTGAGGTACGCCTCCTCCTCGTCGGTCCCGGCCTCGCTCAGCGCCTTCGCCGGCAGCCGGCCCGCGGGGCCGACGAAGGCCTTCCCCTCCTGGTCCTCGCGGTCGGCGGGCTGTTCGCCCACCGGCATCAGCCGTGCGTGGGCGGGGCCGCGGCCGAAGACCGTGCCGGTCGCGTGGCGGTGCAGCGGGCAGCCGCGGCGGACGGCGGCGGCCCTGCGGTGCGCGGGGAGGCCCCCGCGCTCCGGCAGGAACGGCGTCGCGTCGTACCGCTTGTCGTCGTCGTGGGGGTCCCGGGCGGCCGTGGCCCGGGAACCGCCGCCGTCACGGTCGCCCGCCTCCCGCGAGGGACCGGGGCGGCGCGGCCCCTGTCCCGGATCCGGCCGCCTCCGTCCCGGCGCCGTTCCCGACGACGATCCGGAAGCCGTCCCGCGGTCGGGTCGGGACCCGGTGGAGCGGGATGCGCAGGTCCTGCTCCGGCACGGTGAAGTCGAGCCGGGCGAGCACCGGGGCCGCCGCGGCGAGCACCGCGACGGTGATGTCCTCGCCCGGGCAGCGGTGCCCGTCGCGGGGGCCGCCGCCCTGGGGGATCAGGGCGTGGGTGTGCGGCGAGGCGGTCAGGAACCGGTCCGGTACGAAGCGGTACGGCTCCTCCCACAGCGCGGGGTCGTGAGCGCGCCCGTACACGTCGAGCAGCAGCAGCGTGCCGTGCGGCACCCGTTCCCCGTCCAGGACGAGCCCGTCGGGCGCGAGGGCGCCGAGGAACGGGACGAACGGATAGAAGCGGCGCACCTCGTGCGCGAAGGACCTGGCGAGCCCGGCGGGTTCCTCCTGCGCGAGCCGCTGCCGCAGCCGGGGGCGGGGGCTCATGGCGTGGGCGGCGAAGGTCAGGAACCAGGTGATCGCCACCGTGGGCCGCAGGATGTTCAGCAGCTCCACGGCGGCGGTCTTCGGGGCGAGCGGCGTCCCGTCGGCGTCGCGGTGGGCCACCACCGCTTCGAAGGGCGTGCGCGGGGGTGCGGCCGGCGGTGTCGCCCGGGCGCGTACGACCTCGGCGGCCAGCGCCTCCTCCTGCCGCCTGCGGGCCCTGCGGGCCCGCAGGTGGCGCGGGCCGGGGGTGGCGAAGCCGTCGACCATCGCCACGCAGTCCCGGCCCAGGCGGGCGGTGGCCGCGTCGTCGTGGCCGGGGAGCCCCACCCAGTCGGACACGGCACGGGCCAGGACGAGCGCCCCCTCGTCGAAGAGGGTGACCTCTTCCCGGCCGTCCCGTCCGGCGAGCCGCTCGCGCAGTCCCTCGGCGACGCGCCCGGCCAGCTCGCCGACCGCTTCGGGGCCGGTCAGCAGGGACAGGAACATCGCCTTGCGGACCTGGTGCTCCGGGCCGTCGAGGGTGTGCACCGCGCCCCGGCCGAAGAGCGTGTCGAGGACGGGGCCGGGCAGTGCGCCGGACCGCCGCGCGTGGTGTTCGTCGTAGAAGAAGGCGACCGCGTCGGGGCCGCGCAGCACCCGCGTCGGGCGCCCGAGCAGCCGGGTGGCCACCGGGCCGTCGCCCAGCCGGTCCCGTCGGAGCCCTGGCAGCCACGCGTACCCCTTCAGCAGCAGGGGGACCGTCCGGTCGATGCCGGAGCGCACCGCTTCGTTCGCGGGGTCCGAGCCGTCGGGGTGGGACAGGCGCATGGTCCGACTCCCTTCGCCGTGGGGCGTCAGGGGGCCGTGACGGCCCCGGGGTCCGGGGCCGTGTGACGGCCCGGGGGCCTGCGCCTACCCGGTCCCGTCCCGCGCACGCGCCCGCCGGGCGTGCCCGCGGGTCAGGCGCGGGACCTGGCGGCGGCCAGGGCGTCCTTGACCTGCCGCACCACGCGGGCCGCGTCGTCGGGGTCGTGGACGACGTCGGTGCGGTTCATGTCGATGACGAGGACCTCGCTGGCCGAGTAGTGCTCGTGCACCCAGTCGTCGTAGCCGGACCAGAGCGTGCGGTAGTACTCCACGAGGGCCTCGTCCTGCTCGAAGTCGCGGCCGCGGAGCCCGATGCGCTTGAGCACCGTCTCGAAGTCCGCCTTCAGGTAGACCATGAGGTCGGGTGCCTTGCGGTACGGCAGGCCGTCGATCTCGCGCATCATCTCGTCCAGCAGGCCCTCGTACACCCGCATCTCCAGGGAGCTGATGCGGCCGAGCTCGTGGTTGACCTTGGCGAAGTACCAGTCCTCGTAGATGGACCGGTCGAGGACGTTGTCGCCCTGCTTGTACGCCTCCTTGATCGACGCGAAGCGCGTCTGGAGGAAGTAGAGCTGGAGCAGGAAGGGGTACCGCTTGGCCTGGATCTCCTCGGGGCTCGCCGTGTAGAAGAGCGGCAGGATCGGGTTGTCGTCGACGCTCTCGTAGAAGACCTCGCTGCCCAGCTCCTTCGCCAGAAGCTCGGCCACGCTCGTCTTGCCGATCCCGATCATGCCTCCGACGCAGATCACCGACATACCTCACTTCTCCCTGGGATTCCTGTTCACGGCGAGAGCCGGGTGCCCCCCACCGCCCGGACACGCCGCGGCGGTACTCGGTTCCCAGGGTCTTCACGATCGGTGTCACGCGGTCCCCGCCCGGGCCTCACAAGCCGCTGCGCGGGTGCCGCCCAGAAGCATAGAGGACCCCGGGTCCCGCGTCCGGGTCAGGCCAGGACCCGGAGGGCGGCGGGCATCGCCCTGAGGGTGACCGGCAGGGTGGCGTCGACCTCCCCGTCGGCGCCGTACGGGAGGGGGCGGTCGGCCTCGATGCGGACCTCCTCGCCGCGGAGGATCTCGATCTGGGGGCGGTTCACGTGGGCGCCTGTCTTGAGTTCGTTCATCATGGCGAAGAAGAGGCGCTTGGGAGCCTCCTTGATGACGACGACGTCGAGGAGGCCGTCGTCGACGCGGGCGCCGGGCGCGATGTTCCGGCCGAATCCGTAGAAGCCGGAGTTGGCGGCGACCACGGTGTAGCCGGTGCGCTCGTGCCGGGTCCCGTCGATGGTGATGCGGTAGGCGGCGGGCTTCCAGGTGAGGACGGCCCGGAGGCCGCCCGCGTAGTAGGAGGCGGCGCCGCGCAGGAGGCGGGAGGCGTTGGCGTGGTGGTTGGCCACCGCGTCGACGCCCGCGTACACGCTGCCGAGGACGCGGACGCCGGGGTGCCGGGCCGACTCCACCTCGATGGTGTCGACGGCCCGCGGTTCGCCGTGGAGGAGGACCTCGGCGAGGCCCGGGGCGTCGGTGGGGAGGCCCAGGGCGCGGGCGAAGTCGTTGCCGCGGCCGGCGGGGACCAGGCCGAAGACCGTGTCCGTGCCGCTGAGCGCGCCGCCGACGGTGCCGGCCATGCCGTCTCCGCCGACGGCGAGCACGACGTGGCCCTTCTCCCCCGCCTCCCGGGCGACGTCCCGCGCGTGCTCCAGGCTGCGGCTGTAGACGGTGTCGAGCCGCGCGCCCGCCCCCCGCAGCAGCCGGGCCACCGGGAGCAGGCTCGCCGTGCCGCTGGATCCCCCTGCGGTGGGGTTGACGACGGCGGTGAACTGTCGCATGGAACTGGCCTCCGGGCGGCGCGGTGAGTGGGGCGGGAAGGGACGGGGCGGGGCTCAGCGGACGGGGATCAGGACCCCGGGGCTGAGCACGCCGGTCGGGTCGACCTCGGCCTTGACCGCCTGGAGCATGCGGATGCCGAGCGGGCCGATCTCGCGGGCGTACCAGTCGCGGTGGTCGGTGCCGACGCCGTGGTGGTGGCTGATGGTGCCGCCCGCCGCCAGGATGGCGTCGTTCGCCGCCCGCTTCGCCGGCGCCCAGTGCGCGACGGCGTCCTCGCCCTGCGCGGAGACGACCGTGAAGTACAGCGAGGCGCCGTTCTCGTACGTGTGCGAGATGTGGCACATGACGAGGGGCGGGGTGCCGGCCTCGGTGAGGGTGCCGGTGAGCGCGTCGCGCACGGCGGTGTACAGGCCGGGGATCGCGGACCAGAAGGCGGCCGTCTCCAGCGTCTCGGCGAACGCTCCGGCGTCGAGGAGCGCGTCGCGCAGGTACGGGGCGTCGTAGCGGCCGTGCTCCCACCTGTCGCCCGCCTCCTCGCCGGTGAACTCGCCGTCGCAGGCGAGGAGGACCTCGCGCGCGGCGGCGCGGCGGGCGGCAGTGTCGGCCTCGGTGCCCTCGAAGCCGACGATGGCCATGCAGCCGGGGTTCTCGGGGAGTGCGGTGGTGCCGATGGCGTCGGGCTGGGCCAGGCCGACGAAGGTCTCGGACTCGTCGGAGAGCCGCAGGACCGTGGGCCGGGGGCCGTCCTGGGCGAGCCGGCGCAGGGCGGCCGTGCCGGCCTCGAAGGAGGCGAAGCGCCAGCCTTCGTAGATCCGCTTCTCCGGGAGCGGGCGGACGCGCACGGTCACCGAGGTGATGACGCCGAGGGCGCCCTCGGAGCCGAGGATCAGCTGGCGCAGGTCGGGGCCGGCGGCGGAGCGGGGGGCGCGGCCGGTGGACAGGGTGCCCTCGGGGGTGGCGACCTCCAGGCCGAGGACCATCTCGTCGAAGCGGCCGTAGCCGGCCGAGGCCTGGCCGCTGGAGCGGGCCGCGGCGAATCCGCCGAGGGTGGCCCATTCGAAGGACTGGGGGAAGTGGCCGAGGGTCCAGCCCCGCTCGTTGAGCAGCGCCTCGGCCCGCGGACCGCGCAGGCCGGGGTGGAGGGTGGCGGTGCGGGAGACCTCGTCGAGGGCGAGCAACTGGTCGAGGCGCCGCAGGTCGAGGGCGACGAAGGGGCGCTTCGTGGTGGGGGCGAGGCCGCCGACCACGGAGGTGCCGCCGCCGAAGGGGACGGCGGAGAGGCCGTGGTCCGCGCAGGCGCGCAGGACGGCGAGGACCTCGTCGTGGCTGCCGGGGAGGACGACGGCGGCGGGGAGGTCGTCGACCTCGCCGGCGCGGATGCGCAGGAGGTCGGGGGTGGACTTGCCGCGGGTGTGCCGGACGCGGCTCTCGGCGTCGTGCCGTACGCCGTCGGGGGCGGCGACGGCGGCGCGCAGGGCTCCGCTCGCCTCCTCGGTGAGCGCCGGGGCGGGCACGTCGATGTCGGCGAGGGCGGAGGGGCCGCTCTCGCGGGGCGTGACGCCGAGCAGGTCCCGCAGCAGTCCGGTCACCGATTCGGGCAGGGGCGCCGCCTTGGCCGGGTCGCCCCAGCCGCTCCACAACATGTCCACTTCGAGAGGTTCCTCACGGTCTGTTTCAGGGACGGCGCTGCCGCTCGGCCCGCACTGGCATTACACTGTGACAGATGACGCCCATTCGTCACAACCATGCGGACGCAGATCCCGTCCTCGACGCGGCACGGGACTGCGTGCTCGCCGTCGGCGTACGGCGGACCACCCTCACCGACGTCGCCCGGCGGGCCGGCGTCTCCCGGATGACCATCTACCGGCGCTGGCCCGACGTCCGGACCCTCGTCGGCGACCTGATGACCCGCGAGTGGATCGCCGTCGCCGCCGACGCCATGCCGCCCGTCGACGAGGACCGCCCGGAGCGGCACCGGATCGTCGAAGGGCTCGTGGCCGGCGTCGCCGCCTTCCGGTCCCACCCGCTGTTCCGGAAGATCCTCGACGTCGACCCCGAGCTGCTGCTGCCCTACGTGCTCGACCGGCGGGGCGCCAGCCAGGACGCCCTGCTCGGGCTGCTGGTCACGGCACTGGAGGAGGGGCACGAGGACGGTTCCGTCCGTCGCGCCCCCGCCGATCTGCAGGCCCGTTCCGTGCTGCTCGTCGTCCAGTCCTTCACGCTCTCGCTCGGCACCATGGCCGACGCGAGCGATCCCGAACTGAGCGAAGCGGCCTTCCTCGAAGAGCTGCGCACCCTGCTGGAGAGGACCCTCGCCCCGTGAACCCCACGAGCACTCCCCCGAACGGCACCGCCCTGCCCGGCTCCTCGCTCGACGCCGGGCGGCGCCGGCGCGAACTGGACCGGCTCGCCGACGGCGAGACCGTCGACGTCCTCGTCGTCGGGCTCGGCGCCACCGGCGCCGGGGCCGCGCTCGACGCCGCCACCCGGGGGCTGAGCGTCGCCGCGATCGACGCCCACGACCTGGCGTTCGGCACCTCCCGCTGGAGCTCCAAGCTGATCCACGGCGGACTGCGCTACCTCGCCACCGGGCAGCTCGACGTCGCCCACGAGAGCGCCGTCGAGCGCGGCGTCCTGATGGAACGCACCGCCCCGCACCTCGTCCGCGCCCAGCCCTTCGTGCTCCCCCTCACCCCGCTCGTGAGCCGCGGCCAGGCGGCCCTCGCCCGCGCCGGGTTCGCCGCGGGCGACCTGCTGCGGGTCGGCGCCCGCACCTCGCGGCTCACCCTGCCGAGGCCGCGGACGCTGTCCGCCGTCGAGACCCGCCACCTCGCCCCCGCGCTGCGCCCGGTCGGCCTGCGCGGCGGACTGCTCTCCTGGGACGGCAAGCTCTCCGACGACGCCCGCCTCGTGACCGCGATCGCCCGCACCGCCGCCGCCCACGGCGCCCGGATCCTCACCCGCGTCCGGGCCCTGGAGCTGCACGGCGACGGCGCGCCGGTACGGGACGAGACCACCGGCCAGGAGCTGCGGATCCGTGCCCGCGCCATCGTCAACGCGACCGGCGTCTGGGCGGGCGGCCTCGTGGACGACGTACGGCTCCGGCCCTCGCGCGGCACCCACCTCGTCCTCCGCTCCGAGACCCTGGGCCGGCTCTCCGCGGGACTGCACATCCCGATCCCCGGCGAGACGAACCGCTTCGTCCTGGTGCTGCCGCAGGGCGACGGGCGGGTGTACGTCGGCCTCACCGACGAGCCCGTCGACGGCGACGTCCCCGACGTGCCGGAGGTCCCGGAGACCGACATCGGCTTCCTCCTCGACGTCCTCGGCTCCGCCCTCGACGTCACCGTCGGCCGTTCCGACGTGGTCGGGGCGTTCGCCGGACTGCGGCCGCTGCTCGACTCCCGGGGCCCGGACGGCCGCACCGCCGACATCTCGCGCAAGCACGCCGTGCTGACCTCGCCCGACGGCGTCGTCACCGTCGTCGGCGGCAAGCTGACCACTTACCGCCGCATGGCCGAGGACGCCGTCGACGCGGCCGTCGCCGTCCGCGGCCTGGCCGCCGGTCCCTGCCGCACCGCCTCGGTCCCGCTCGTCGGCGCGGCCCGCCCGGCGGTCCTCGCCGGACTCGACGTGCCGCCCCGCCTCGTCCAGCGGTACGGCTCCGAGGCCCCGGCCGTCCACGCCCTCGGGACCGAGGACCCGGCCCTGGCCGAGCCGGTCGTGCCCGGCCACCCCGTCACCGGCGCCGAACTCGTGTGGGCGGCCCGCCACGAGGGCGCCCTCGACACCTCCGACCTCCTCGACCGCCGCACCCGCGTCGGCGTCGTCCCGGAGGACCGCGCCCTCGCGGAGGAGGCGGCCCGCGACGCCCTCGCCCGCGCGGAGGAGGTCAGTTCGCGAACCCGCCCTGGGGTTCGATGATCTCCAGGTTGGTGCCGTCCGGGTCGTTGAAGTAGGCGACCCTGGTGCCGAGCGCCGCGTCCGGGGTGACTTCTCCGGCGGCGAAGGTGTAGTCGTCGCCGAGGAAGTCGTACCCGGCCTCCTTCATCCGCCGGTACACGGCGTCGAAGTCGTCGGCCTTGAAGCACAGGTGCATGGAGCCGGGGCGGTTCGCCTTGCCGTTCGTCCGCTCGCCCACCGGGTCCTGGAACTGGATCAGGTCGATGCCGAGCCCGTCGAGGTTGATCGTCGCGTAGCGCAGCTTCGCGACCGGGAGCCCCTGCGACCGACCGAACGGCACGCTGTGCATGGCCCCCTCCGCGACGGGCCCGCGACCGGTGAGCGCGGTGTAGAACGCGACCGAGGCGTCCAGGTCGGAGACGGAGATCCCGACGTGGGCACTCCGGGTGAGGTGCATCGGAGTGTCGGCGACGACCATGAGCCCTCCTCTTTTCCGCCCTCCCGCGAGGGCGTCGACGACAATTCTTCCTGATTCCTCCCTTTCGGCACCTCGCCCTGCTGCACGGCCGGATCGAGTCGCACGTCGAGCGGGCCCTGCAGTCGGGCCACGGCCTGAGCGTCCGGGAGTACTCCCTGCTCGACGTGCTCAGCAGGCAGCACGACGGCGAAGGCGGCCACCTGCAGATGAAGCAGGTCGCCGACGCGGTCGTCCTCAGTCAGAGCGCCACGACGCGCCTGGTCACCCGCCTGGAGGACCGCGGCCTGCTGTCGAGGTACCTGTGCCCGACCGACCGCCGCGGCATCTACACCGACGTGACCCCGGCCGGCCGGGAGCTCCTGGACGCGGCCCGGCCGACCAATGACGCCGCCCTGCGGCGGGCTCTGGACGAGGCCGCCGGGAACCCGGAGCTGACCTCGCTGGTCGCGGCGGTCGAGGCGATCGACGTACCGGCGCGGCGCGCCTGAGGACGGGGCCCGTCCGCACCGACCCCTGCCCGGGCGCGGCGCCCGGGCAGGGGTCGGTGCGGACGGTCTCCAGGCACGCGGGGCGGGTACGCCCGCGTGGTGACGGTCAGTCCCCGTGGCCGGTGCCGCCGCTGCCGAAGCCGCCGCTGGAGACGCCACGCCACTTCCGCCGCTCCTCGCTCGGCGCTTCCAGGACCGCCTCGCCGGAGCTGCTCAGGTTGTACGGCATGAGCCGGTGCTCACCGTCCGTCCTCGGCACCTCGGAAGGCCTGCGGTACTCGGCGACCTCACCGGGCGGCCGGTCCGTGTCGGGCCGATGCGGCTGGGACCCGGGGTCCGGCGGGGGAAGCTCCTTGTTCATGACCCGGAAGCCCAGCACGAAGGCCCCGATGAGCAGGGCGACCACGACGAGCCCGCCCAACACCTGGGCGAGACCTGACTGCCACGCACCGGCAGCGAGCGCCGGCGTCCCGGGAAGAGCTGTGTGCATGGTTGCGCTCCGTTCGTCAGCCCCCTCCGGCACGGGACGACGGGACCTCTGCCGCTCCCGGACCGTGCCGTCTCCCCTTCTTCGGACGCGAGGCCCGCGCCGGATGCGCAGGCGGCCCTGGCACGAGGCCAGGTGTCACTGCCGGAGGCCGTGGCGGCCGCCGGGTACCGGTGCGGACGAGGCGCCGTGCTCGCCGTGCCACGGCCTCGGCGGCCTCGTCCTCCAGATCCGGCAGACGCCGCGGTCGCCGGTGAGCCGCCGGTCAGGGGCGGTGCCGGAGGGCGCCCGGCCACCACACCGCGGGACCGATGTCACGGACGAGAGCCGGGACCAGCAGCGACCGGACGACAAGGGTGTCGAGAAGGACGCCGAAGGCGACGATGAACGCGATCTGGACCAGGAAGGCGAGCGGAATGACTCCCAGCGCGGCGAACGTGGCGGCGAGCACGACACCGGCGGAGGTGATGACCCCTCCCGTGGCGGTCAGGCCCCGTCGCATCCCCTCCCGTGTGCCGTGCCGGGCGGTCTCCTCCCGGACGCGGGACATCAGGAAGATGTTGTAGTCGACGCCGAGTGCCACCAGGAAGACGAAGCCGTACAGGGGCACGGCGGAGTCCGTTCCCGTGAAGCCGAAGACGTTCCCGAAGACGAGGGCCGAGACCCCCAGGGTGGCGGCGAAGTTCAGCGCGACCGTGGCGACCAGGAGCAGGGGGAGCAGGATCGAGCGCAGCAGCCCGACGAGGATCACGAGGATGATCGCGAGCACCACGGGGACGATGAGCTTCCGGTCCCGTTCGGCGGTGACCCGGGTGTCGTACTGCTGAGCGGTGTAGCCGCCGACCAGCGCGTCGGCGTCCGGCACGGCGTGGACGGCCGACCGGAGGGCGGCGACGGTGTCCTTGGCGGCGTCGGTGTCGGCGGCGTCGGCGAGGGTGACATCGACGCGCACCCGGCCGTCCGCGACCAGCGGGCGGGGGTCCCGGGAACCACCGGGCTCGGTGAGGACGGTGGCGGAGTCGACCCCTTCGACGCCCTCCGCGGTCGCTCGGACCCGCTCGACGGCACCCGCGTCGGCGATGACCACGGCCGGGTTTCCGGCACCGCCCGGGAAGTGTTCTCCGAGCCGGGCCTGGGCGGCGACGGACGGGGCGTCCTTGACGAAGATCTCGTCGAGCGGCACGCCCCTGGAGTCCAGGGCGAAGGAGAAGGCGGCGCAGAGCAGCAGGGCCGCCAGGGACCCTCCCCACACCTTGCGGGGAGAACGGTCGACGAGCGCCGCGATCCCGCGCCAGATCGGGTGCGCGTCGGCGGCGGGCGTCGCCCTGGGGCGCGCGGGCCAGTAGGCGGCACGCCCGAGAAGCACCAGGACGGCGGGGAGGAACGTCACGGCACTCAGCACGGCACACACGATGCCGATGGCCCCGACCGGACCCAGGGCGCGGTTGTTGGTCAGGTCGCTGAACAGAAGCGCGAGGAGGCCGAGTGCCACGGTGGCCGCGCTGGCCGTGATCGGGCCGATGGACTGCCGCAGCGCCGCCCGCATCGCGGGTGCCCGGTCGGCGTCCCGGGCCCCGAGTTCCTCGCGGTAGCGGGCGGCCAGGAGCAGGGCGTAGTCGGTGGCGGCGCCGATGACGAGGATGGACAGGATGCCCTGGACCTGTCCGTCCACCCGCACGAGGTCGCGGTCCGCCAGGACGTAGACGACGGCGCAGGCGAGTCCCAGGGCGAACACGGCTCCGATGATGATGACCAGCGGGAGCAGGACGCTCCGGTACACGAGGAGCAGGATCACCAGGACCGTCACGAGGGCGACCACCAGCAGCAGGCCGTCGATCCCGGCGAAGGCGTCGGCGAGGTCGGCCTGCGTGGCGGCGGGGCCGCCGAGCCATGCCTCCGCGCCCGGGACCGAGGACGCCGCGGCGTCGATCCTGTCGATCGTCGCCGGGAGTTCGTCCCCCGGATCGGGCCGGATCTGCACGATCCCCCGGAGTGCCTCGCCGTCCTCGGACGGCAGCGCCGGGGACGGCGCGCCCACCACGCCGGGCTCGCCCTTCAGCGACGCGAGCGCCCGTGTCGCGTCCCCTCGGACCGCGGGGTCCAGTCGGCCGCCGCCCGGTGCCGTCCAGACGAGCAGGACGGGCAGGGTCTCCTCCTGCCGGAAGGACTCCTGGGCCCGTAGGACCTGGGTGGACTCGGCGCTCCGCGGGAGGAAGGCCGCCTGATCGTTGGTGGCCACCTCGCCGAGTCTGCCCGCGTACGGGCCGAGCCCTCCGCCGATCGCCAGCCAGACGACGAGCACGAGGAGCGGGAGCAGCCGACCGGCCCACCGCGCGGGTATGGACATGAACACTCCGGATGGGTCTCTCGATCTCAAACAGCCTCAATGATTGAGATATAAGGAAGCGGGTCGCCTCGTGCGACCGCCGTCGTGCGGTAGCGGATCCTCGGAACCGGAGGAGGTTCCGCGTCAGGCCCCTCGGCGGATGCACCGGACCGGCACCGCGGCTCGCCCGCCCCGGGAGTCGGCACCCCGGGACCTCGGGCCCGGGGTGCCGGCGCCGTCCGCGCCGGTCAGAGGCCCAGGACCCGGAACGCGAAGAACAGAGCCACCAGAACGGCCCCGGACACGATCAGGGAGACCCACACCGCCGGGTGCTCCCACACGCCTCCATCGGGCCGTTCCTCATGGGCCGACGAGGTGGAACCCTCGACGGGAGGGGTTTCCTGGGGAGGTACGAGAGGCTCGGTCATGATCCCTCCTGGGAAGAGAGCGGGGTGTTCACGGGGCGCGGGCCGCCGGAGCGAGGCGTCGGGGGCGACGTTCGACGGCCGCGGCCGGCAGCCGCTCGAACTCCCCCTTCAGAACGGGGTGGCGAGCTTCGCCAAACCCTTGAACCGCGGTGACGCCCGGTGCGGCAGCACGGTCTCGCGCGGCGACACGGCTTCGAGGAGCAGGCCGTCGTCGGCGGTCATCGCCTTGTTCGTTCCCGCGAAGGCCAGGCGGGCGGGTTCTCGCGCCTCCGGCCGGTGGGCGAGTCCGCCGGTACGCCCCCCCGGAAGCGCGAGGTGCCGCGCCGCGTGGAGCCCGGCCGCACGGAACCTTCGTCGATCCGGACACAGCGCACCGCGCCGGGGTCCCTTCCTCGGTGTCCCCGAAATCCTCCAGGCAGGCGACCAGCTCCTCCAGGGGACGGCGACGCGGAGCCTCCGTCGAACGGTGATCACCGCTCACCCCGCTCCGGCGCGAATCGCCGTCGTCGTGAACGGCGTCTCGGCTCGGACTTCTCCGGAAGCGCCACCGCCGGATGCACCTGGGCGACGGAACGCAGATCCGGCGACCCCGGCGGCTCTCGACATCCGGGGCGGCCCCACCGGCGCGGCGCATCCGCGAGGGCCCGGAAGCGCGAATGCCCGGGGAGGAAGCCACCGCCACGAAGGAGCGTCATCGTGAACGCCGCCGAGAAGAAGGTCCTCCTGGTCGGCGCGACCGGCGAGATCGGCGGGCTCGCGGCCCGGCAGATCGCCGGGTACGGGGCGGCGACCGCCCTCGCCGGCCGTGACCCGGAACGCCTCCGGGCGAGGGGGGCGGCGCTCGGGGGACGTCCGCGGCGGGGCTTCGACGCCTACGACCTGGACGGCTGCGCCCGGCTGGCGCCCTGGGCCAGGGAGGCCCTCGGCGGGCTGGACGCCGTCGTCGTCGCGGTGGGCGTCGCCGCCTTCGGAGCCTCCGCCGACGTGTCCGACGCCGCGGCCGAGCACCTGTTCACCGTCAACACGCTGTGCCCCATGGCCGTCGTGCGGGGCGCCCTTCCCGCCCTCCCCCGGGGTGGCGTCGTGGTCGTGGTGACGGGCGAGATCGTGGACCGCCCTCCTCTCGGTATGGCCGACTACGCGGCGACCAAGACCGCGCTCGCCACGTGGCTGCGCGTGACCGGCCGCGAGGCACGCCGCGACGGCATCACCCTCCTGGACGCCCGCCCGCCGCACCTGAACACGGGCTTCACGACACGAGCCGTGGCCGGCTCCCCTCCCGCACCGGGCTCCGGAGCTGACCCGGAGGAGGCCGTGCGCCACCACGTGGTCCTGCCGCTGCTCAGGGCCCTGGAGGGCTGACCCTCGAACCCGGGCGCCGTGGACCCGATCCAGCGCCACGGCGGAGGCCGGGGCGGGGGCGCGGGTCCGGTCGAGCATGGACGCCGCCCCGGGGAGGAGGACGGTGACACCGGCGGGGTGCGCGACACCCCGACGCAACCGCGGTGAGGGTGCCCGACCGGCGCCCCGGGACTCCCCCGAAGCCCCGCCGCCGCCGGCGCGCGCGACCGTCGGCGCGACGGAGGACGCGCGGCCGGCCACCCCATCGCAGGGGCGAGGAAGAGCGGGCCGCACCTCCGGAACACTTCACCTGCGATCGACCCCAACCAGATTGCACACCCTACCCGCGTTTGCATTTAACACGCGCATGCAATTATTGTCTGAGCATGCAAGGAGCTCACTCAAGCAATCGGAAAGGGTCGGACCCCATGCCCCTCGCCCTCCTCGCCCTCGCCGTGGGGGCCTTCGGGATCGGCACGACCGAGTTCGTGATCATGGGGCTTCTGCCCCAGATCGCCGGCGACTACGGCGTGTCCATCCCCACGGCCGGACTTCTGGTCACCGGCTACGCACTCGGCGTCGTCGTCGGAGCCCCGCTGCTCACCGTGCTCGGCGGCCGGGTCAGCCGGAAGCGGATGCTGATGCTGCTGATGGGCCTGTTCGTGGCCGGGAACCTCGTCTCCGCCCTCGCCCCCACCTTCGAGGTCATGCTCGCCGGGCGCGTGGTCGCCTCCCTCGCCCACGGCTCCTTCTTCGGCATCGGCTCCGTCGTCGCCGCGGGCCTCGTCGCCCCCGACAAGAAGGCCGGGGCCATCGCCACCATGTTCACCGGCCTCACCGTCGCCAACATCGTCGGCGTCCCGCTGGGCACCTTCATCGGGCAGGCCGTCGGCTGGCGCACCACCTTCGCGGTCGTCGCCGCCCTCGGCGTCGTCGGACTCGCCGGCATCGCCCGTCTCGTCCCCGCCATGCCCCGCCCCGAAAGCGCGAACCTGCGGCGCGAGTTCACCGCCTTCCGCAACCCCCAGGTCCTCCTCGCCATGGCGATGACCGTCCTCGGCTTCGGCGGTGTCTTCGCCGCCATCACCTACATCGCGCCGATGATGACCGAGACCGCCGGGTACTCGGAGGGCGCCGTGACCTGGCTGCTCGTCCTGTTCGGCGTCGGCATGTTCCTCGGCAACCTCCTCGGCGGCCGCTTCGCCGACCGCGCCCTGATGCCCCTGCTGTACACGACCCTCGGCGGGCTCGCGGTCGTCCTCGCCCTGTTCACCCTCGCCGCGCACGACAAGATCCTCTCCGCGGTCGCCGTCTTCCTCGTCGGAGCGCTCGGCTTCGCCACCGTCCCGCCCCTCCAGAAGCGCGTCCTCGACCAGGCGCACGGCGCCCCCACCCTCGCGTCCGCCGTCAACATCGGCGCCTTCAACCTCGGCAACGCCCTCGCCGCCTGGCTCGGCGGCCTCGTCATCGCCGCGGGGCTCGGCTACACCGCCCCCAACTGGGTCGGCGCCCTCCTCGCCGTCACCGCCCTCGCCCTCGCCTTCTGGTCCGCCGCGCTCGAACGCCGCACCGCCAAGGCCGGCAGGGTCGTGGCCCAGGCCGCCCCGGCCCGCACCCCCGTCCACCACTGACCCGGCCTTCCGGAGCCCCCTCCGTGAACGCCCCCCGCACCACCGAGCGCACCGCGCTCACCCAGTGAAGGAGCACGTACCCACCATGGCACCGTCCGCCACGCCCGCCGTCCCCACCGTCAAGCTGAACAACGGCGTCGAGATCCCCCAGCTCGGCTTCGGCGTCTTCCAGGTCGCCGACGACGCGACCACCGCGGCCGTCACGGCCGCCCTCGACGCCGGATACCGCAGCATCGACACGGCCGCCGTCTACGGCAACGAGGCCGGTGTCGGCCGGGCCCTCGCCGCCTCCGGAATCGCCCGCGAGGAGCTGTTCGTCACCACCAAGCTGTGGAACGCCGACCAGGGCTACGACGCCACCCTCCGGGCCTTCGACGCCGGCCTGGCCAGGCTCGGCCTGGACTACGTCGACCTGTACCTGATCCACTGGCCGACCCCGGCCCGCGACCTGTACCGCGACTCCTGGCGCGCCCTGGAGCGGCTCGCCGAGGAGGGCCGGATCCGCGCCGCCGGCGTCTCCAACTTCCAGCCCGAGCACCTGCGCCGGCTGCTCGACGGCGCCACGCTGACCCCGGCCGTCAACCAGATCGAGCTGCACCCCGCGCTCCAGCAGTCCGCACTGCGCGCCTTCCACGGCGAGCACGGGATCGCCACCGAGGCGTGGAGCCCGCTGGCGCAGGGCGCGGTCCTCGACGACCCGGCGATCGCCGCGATCGCCGCCGCCCACGGCAAGTCGCCCGCCCAGGTCGTCATCCGCTGGCACCTCCAGCTCGGCAACGTGGTCATCCCGAAGTCGGTCACCCCGGCCCGCATCCGGGCCAACGCCGACGTCTTCGACTTCGTCCTGACGGACGAGGAGATGGCGGCGATCGCCGGTCTCGACCGCGGCCTGCGCACCGGCCCGCACCCCGACGAGCTGAACTGACCCCCACGCCCCCGTCGCCTCCGGTGACGGGGGCGGCGCCTTCGGGGCCTTCCCCCCTCCCGGACACCTCGCCGCGGCGGTCGGGCCCTCAGAGGGCGTCGGTGACGGGGGCGGCGGCGAGGGCGTCCAGGGATTCGGGGACGGTCTGGCCGCCGTCGACGGTCAGGGTCTGGCCGGTGATGAACGCGGCCTCGTCGGAGGCGAGGAAGCCGACGGCGTGGGCGATGTCGGCGGGCTCTCCCAGCCGGCCCAGCGGGATCGACGCGGCCATCCGCCGCAGGTACCCCTCGCCCAGCGCGTCCAGGCCCTCGGTGCGGACGTTCCCGGGGAGCACGGCGTTGACGGTGATGCCGAGGGGGGCCAGCTCCAGGGCCGCCCCTCGCAGGAAGCCGAGCTGGCCGGCCTTGCTCGCGCCGTAGTGGGACCAGCCGGTGAAGCCGGTGGTCGGTCCGGTGATGGACGAGGTGAGGACGACGCGGCCGCGCCCGGCGCGTTCCATCGCGGGCAGGCACGCCCGCACGGCGAGGATCGTGCCCCGGAGGTTGACGGCGAGGACGTCGTCGACATCGGCCGCCGTCATCTCGCGCAGCGGCTTCTCGGGGAAGACGCCGGCGTTCGCGCAGAGGACGTCGACGTGGCCGTGGAGGCGCTCCGCCTCGGCCGCCATCGCCTCGACCGCGGCCGGGTCGCGCAGGTCCACGCCGGTCCCGGCGACCCGCCCGCCGGTGGCGCGTGCGACGGCCCCGGCCACCTCGCGCGCCACGGCCGCGTCCCGTCCGGTCAGGAGCACGGCCGCGCCCCGGCGGGCGAAGAGTTCGGCGATGCCCCGCCCGATGCCGCGCGTCCCGCCCGTCACCACGACGGACCGCTCTCGCCAAGGGGTGTCGGTCATGGACCGTCCCGTCCTCTCCTCGTCACGCTCCGATGCCTCCGCCCACCGTAGGCGACCCGCTCGCGCGCCGGTGGGGCCGGGCCCCGGGCCGCCCTCGCGGGCGGCGGGGATCTCACCCGTACGAGGCACCCGGGCGCTCCGGTGACGGGCCGTCGGGCATCCGCCGTCCGGGCGAACGCGGTGTCGGTCCTCTGACATATCCTTCCCGCCATCGCACGCCGACTCGAAGGACCCAGAGCATTGACCGGCTTCACCGCTTTCCCCCTGCCTTTCCAGGCCTCCCGCACGATGCCGTACACCCCGCCGCGGACCTTGCGGGAACTGGAGATGATGGAGTGCAGCGCGCATATCCGCGCGAAATCGGGGTGGTTCGAGAAGAGGAACGACGCCGACATCGTGGCCCGGTGGACGCGTGAGGCGGTCGCGCAGGGGCTCACCGAGGCGCAGGTGGCGTACGTGCTCGCGGAACTCGCGCACTACGCCGCGCTGCGGGACGGGGCGACCGGCGTCGAGGTGTCCGCGGTGGACGGGGTGTGGCAGTCGGACGCCCTCGTCGACGAGGGGCTCAGGTCCCGGCTGCGGGACGCGGTGCGGGTCCTCGAGGAGGTTCCCGAGGCGGAGAAGGACTGGCATCCCGGTTCCGACGGCCAGGTGCTCGACCTCGTCCACCCCTCGCTGTTCTGCCTGGTGCGGGAGGTGAGCGGCGCCCCCGAGGAGGCGTGGCGGAACCCGACGGACCACTACTCGGCCTACGAGTTCTCGGAGCGCTTCCAGTGGCTGCCCACGGACGTCGAGGTCGACGACGAGGGCGGGGTCTCCTTCCTCTCGTACGTCAACAACGTCCACCCCGAGACCCATCGTGAACTCGACTCCGTGCTGCCGGAGTTGTTCGGCAGGATGCGTCCGCTGTTCGAGCGGGTGCTCACCGACCTGCGCCATCCGCGGCCGCTGCGCATCGAGGCCGACCCCTACGGGTGGTACGAGGCGGAGCCGGCGTATCCGGCCAAGGCCGACCACCCCGACGACGCCGCCTACCAGGAGGCCTACCACGCGTGGGTCGAGGCCCACGACGACTGGTACGAGAACCGCACGCCGGTTGTCCCGGACGCCCCCGGGTTCACCGCTCCCGAGGCGCCCGCCGAGGCCGACCGGGTCGACCTGCGCGGTCGCCGCCTCCAGGTGATCGTCAAGCTCGCCACCATCCACCTGACCCCCGAGAAGCCCGAGTACGCCGGCGGTTCCTGGCACGTCGAGGGGATGGTGAACGAGCGCATCGTCTCGACGGGGCTCTACTACTGGGACAGCGAGAACATCACCGAGAGCCGGCTGGGCTTCCGCACGGCCGTCGACGAGCCGGAGTACGAGCAGAGCGACGACACCGGTGTCCGCGAGGTCTACGGCCTGGAGAACGACGAAGCGCTGAACCAGCCGCTGGGATCGGCGTCGACGCCGCAGGGCCGCTGTCTGGCCTTTCCGAACGTCCTCCAGCACCGCGTCGACGCCTTCCGCCTCGCGGACCCCACCCGGCCGGGACACCGCAAGATCCTCGCGTTCTTCCTGGTCGACCCCTCCCGGCGGATCGTCTCGACGGCCGACGTGCCGCCGCAGCAGCCGTGGGCCGACACCTCGACCATGACGCTGGAGCAGGCCAGGACCTTCCGCGAAGAGCTCATGAAGGAACGCAAGTTCTTCGTCGACGAGCACAACGAGCAGCTTTACGAGCGGGAGTTCTCCCTCTGCGAGCACTGAGCTCACGGCCCCGGCCGGACGCGGCGCGCCGCTCCGGTACCCCCGTGCGGGGTACCGGAGCGGCGCGCCCGTCCCGTTCAGTCGCAGCAGCAGTCGCAGCACTTGCACGGGTTGCAGCAGCCGCCGTCGCCGCACCCGCCACCGGAACCTCCGCCCGAACCGCCGGAGCCACCCCCGGAACCGCCCGGGCCTCCCGAACCACCGGACGAACCACCGGACGAACCACCCGAGTTGCCGCCGCCGCGCCCCCCGAACCAGCCGTCGCCGCCCGAGCCGTCCCGGCCGGAACCGGAACCGCCACCGTTTCCGCCACCGCCGTCGAACTGGACGGACTCCAGGTCCTCCCCCTCGACCTCGTCGTCGCAGCGGCAGCAGTCGTGGCACAGCCTGCAGTCGGGGCAGAGGCGGCGCCACCGGCCGCACCGCCGGCACTCCCCGTCCGGCGGCCGGTTCGCCGCCGTCACGCCGCCCTCCGGGGCGGTGCCCGTGAGCGCGCCGACGCCGCAGGAGTGGTCGGCTCCCGGTCCCGGGAGGGTTTCCGTACGACGGCCCGGCAGGGGCAGCAGGCCGAACAGCCGCGGCCGGCCGGGGTGCTGGTGGCCGTGGTCGCGGTGCCGGGGGTCGAAGGCACGGTCGACGGCGCGCTCCAACTCGCCGCCGAGCAGCGTCCTCACCAGCCGCCCGTCGACGAAGTCCGCCTCGGCCAGCGCCAGTCGGATGCCGTGGACGGCGTCGTCGCAGAGCCTGCGCACCTCGGCTCGGTCCGTGCCGGTCACGGCGATCGGGTTCCACGCGCCGGAGGCCGCGTCCGCGTCCAGGTCCTCCACGGCGTCCAGCAGGTGCGCCAGCCGGCCGAAGAGGCGGCCGGCCTCCGCGAGCGGTGCGGCGTTGCCCGGCCGGTCGGTGAGGACCGCGGTGTACGCGAAGGCGGCCGCGGTCGCCGTCTCCGTCGGCTCGGTCACCGTCAGCAGCGAGCCGCCGGGGCCGGTGGCCCGCTCGATCCCCGGCTGCCGCTCGACCGCCTCGACCAGCACCGCCGTGTCGAAACCGAGCCGCTCGCCGCCCGCCGCGCCCGCGCGGTCCCAGCCCCGGGCGATCCGGCGGGCCGCCACCGCCACCGGGCGGCGCGCCACCAGCCCGTCGCCGTCGGCGACGTGGTCGCGTATCTTCGCCGCGGCGAGCACCAGCGACACCGTCGCCGCGAGCCGCGCGCCCTCGCCCTGGGCCACGTCCGCCGACCGCATCCCGCGCAGCGGGCACGGGCCGGCGGCCCGCCGCCAGTCGCCGGTGCGCTCCGACTGCGCCTCGGTCAGCACCGAGACGATGAGGCCGTCGTAGTTGGTCGCCACCCGCGCGAACTGCCCGTACTCGCCGCGCAGCGCCAGGCACAGCCCGCACAGGTGCGCCATCCACTCCGTGCGCAGTCCCTCGCCCAGCCGATGACGGCACGGCCTGATGATTCCGAACACCGAAGTTCTCCCCCGTAGAGACGACCGCCGCCCGGACACCTCGCGTCGGGCGGCTCACGGGTACAGGATCCTAGAGGGTCACCCCTCGGGGAACGCCCGCGACGAATCCGCAGGCCGTCAGCGGGTCAGCCGGGCGAGCGCCGCGAGGACGGGCGCCACGCCGTCCTCCGCCGCCAGGCGGTCGGCGAGGGCGCGGGCGCGGACGCGGTGGGAGGTGTCCCGCGTCGCCGCGCGCAGCGCCGCCGCCAGGGTCCCGGCGGTGAGACGCCTCAGGGGTACGGCCCCGGGGGCGGCGCCCAGGGCGGTCAGGCGGGACGCCCAGAACGCCGCGTCGAACTGGACCGGCACCGGCACGGTCGGCACCCCGGCCCGCAGGACGGCGCCGGTCGTGCCCGCTCCCGCGTGGTGGACGACGGCCGCCGTACGCGGGAACAGCAGGGAGTGCGGCACCTCGTCGACGGTCAGGATGTCGTCGTCCCGGGCGGCCAGCCCGGCCCAGCCCTTCTGCACGACGCCGCGCACCTTCGCCGCGCGCAGCGCCGCGACGATCTCGCCGCTCACCCGCTCGGGATCGGGCACGGTGGCGCTGCCGAGCCCGACGAAGACCGGCGGGGGCCCGGCGGCGAGGAAGTCCTCCAGCGCGCGGGGCAGCCGCCCGGTCTCGTGCGGCCACCAGTATCCGGCGACCTCCAGGCCGGCGGGCCAGTCCCGGGGCCGGGGGACGACGACTTCGCTGTAGCCGTGCAGCACCTGCCGGGGCCGCCGCGCCCGGGACCGTCCGCCCGGCCCCGCGAGCCCGTGCCGCCGTGGCAGCGAGCGTACGGCGTCGTGGAACATGAGCTCCACCGACGTCATGACGACCCGTCCGCTCAGCCGGTTCCCCGCCGCGCCCAGGGGCCGCGTGCCCAGGACGGGGGCGGGGAACTCCGCGGTGGGGTGCAGCGGCTGGAGGTGCAGGCCCAGGGCCGGCACGGACAGGCCCTCGGCGATGGCGTACCCGAGCGGCCCCAGCGCCCCGCCGACCAGCAGGACCTCGCCCTCCCGGGCCACGTCCACCAGGGCCGCGGTCATCTCGTCGACCGCTCCGCGGGCCATGGACGCGAGGCGTACGAGCTTTCCCGCGCCGGTCCGCGCGTCGTGCAGCCGACGGCCCCGGGTGGAGTGCAGCTCGGCGCGGGGGTCCACGGGCAGCGGACGGAACCGCACCCCCGACCCCGCCACCAGCGGCTCGAACACCGCGTGCGCGGCCAGCGTCACCTCGTGCCCGGCCCGTACGAGACCGGCGCCCAGACCCGTGTACGGCGCGACGTCGCCCCGCGACCCCGCCGTCATCATCACGATGCGCACGCCGCCAGTGTGCCCCACCGGCCCCGGCACGACACCGAACCGCGCGGTGCACGGACCGGATCGACGCACCGGACCGGCCGCCCCGGCTCGGCAGCACGGGATCGGCCCCACCGGACCGGCCGCGCGAGGCCGGCCTCACCGGCGCGGTCGAAGCCGGGAGCCCGTCCGCTCGCGGCCCACGGAATCGGTCGTCCCCGTATCCCGCCCGACGGGTTGTCAGGTACGCGTCTGGCTCCTACAGTGCGTCCAGCACCCTCACGTGGGAGCGCTCCCAATCATAGGAAACCCGCATCTTCCGGGAACGCTCCCCTGCGCTCCGTCCCCCTGACAGGTCTCCCCTCCCCAGGAGGTCCCCCCGTGCGAGCGTCCCCCCGCCGCCTCCGTGCCGCGCTCGGCGCGCTGCTCCTCGCCTTCGCCACCCTGGTGGCGATGCTCGTGGGCACCGCGCCCGCGGCCACGGCCGACACCCTGATCTGCGAGCAGTACGGCACGGCCACCGTCCAAGGCCGGTACGTCGTCCAGAACAACCGCTGGGGCACCGGCGCGACCCAGTGCGTCACCGCCACCGACACGGGCTTCCGGCTGACCCGCGCCGACGGCTCCGTGCCGACCGACGGCCCGCCGAAGGCGTACCCGTCGCTCTTCAACGGCTGCCACTACACGCGCTGTTCGCCCGGCACCGCCCTTCCCGCGCGGATCGACGGCATCGCCGCGGCCCCGAGCGGCATCTCGTACGGTTTCGTCGGCGACGCCGTCTACAACGCCTCGTACGACATCTGGCTGGACCCGACGCCCCGGACCGACGGGGTGAACCGGACCGAGATCATGATCTGGTTCCACAAGGCCGGCCCGGTCCAGCCGATCGGCTCGCCGGTCGGGACCGCGACCGTCGGCGGCCGGTCGTGGCAGGTGTGGACGGGCGGCAACGGCTCCAACGACGTCATCTCCTTCGTCGCCCCGTCCGCCCTCGCGGAGTGGAACTTCGACGTCATGGACTTCGTCCGGGAGACCGTCTCCCGGGGCATGGCCCGGAACGACTGGTACCTGACGAGCGTCCAGGCCGGCTTCGAACCCTGGCAGAACGGCGCCGGACTCACCGTCAACTCCTTCTCCTCGACGGTGACCCTCGGCACCCCGTCTCCCGGACCCGAGGAGCCGGGTCCGGGAGAGCCCGGCCCCGGTGAACCGGGCCCGACGACGGCCTGCCGGGTGACGTTCACCCCGAACGTCTGGACCGGCGGCTACACCGCGGACGTCACCGTCGCCAACGCCGGCCCCGCGGCCGTCGAGCCGTGGAAGCTGGCCTTCACCCTTCCGGCCGGTCACCGGATCACCCAGGCCTGGAACGCCGCCGTCACCCCGTCCTCCGGCACGGTGACGGCGACCGCCCTCGCCCACAACGCACGGATCCCCGCCGGGGGCAGCCAGTCCTTCGGCTTCCAGGGGACGTACAGCGGCACGTTCGCCCCGCCGTCCGGCTTCGCCCTCGGCGGGGTGCCCTGCTCGTGACCCGAGGCGCGAGCCTCCCCCACCCACGCACAGGAGACATGATGGCTGGACGCAAGAAGCGACTCGCCTCCCTCACGGCGGTGCTCGCGACCCTGCTCGCCGGAATCGGCCTGACCCTGCTCGGCCAGGGCAGCGCGCAGGCCCACGGCGTCACGATGACGCCCGGATCGCGTACGTACCTCTGCTGGCTGGACGCCAAGACCAGCACCGGCAGCCTCGACCCCACCAACCCCGCGTGCAAGGCGGCGCTCGCCGAGAGCGGACCGAACTCGCTGTACAACTGGTTCGCCGTCCTCGACTCCCAGGCGGGCGGACGCGGCGCCGGTTACGTCCCGGACGGCACGCTGTGCAGCGCCGGCGACCGCTCGCCGTACGACTTCAGCGGCTACAACGCGGCGCGCGCCGACTGGCCCCGCACGCACCTGACCTCGGGGCGGACGATCCAGGTCAAGCACAGCAACTGGGCCGCCCACCCGGGCTCCTTCCGGGTGTACCTCTCCAAGCCGGGCTACTCCCCCACGACCGAACTCGGCTGGGACGACCTGGAGTTGATCCAGACCGTCACCGACCCGCCGCAGACGGGCTCCCCCGGAACGGACGGCGGACACTACTACTGGGACCTGGCGCTGCCCTCCGGACGCTCGGGTGACGCGGTGCTCTTCATCCAGTGGGTCCGCTCGGACAGCCAGGAGAACTTCTTCTCCTGCTCCGACGTCGTCTTCGACGGCGGCAACGGCGAGGTGACCGGCATCCGCGGCTCGGGCGGCACCCCGACCCCTACTCCCACGCCCACCCCTACCCCCACGCCCACGCCCACGCCCACGCCCACGCCCACGGAGCCGACCCCGACGCCGACTCCGACCGATCCGCACACCGGCTGCATGGCCGTGTACACCGTGGTGAACGCCTGGTCCGGCGGCTTCCAGGGTTCCGTCGAGGTGATGAACCACGCCACGACGGCGCGCGACGGCTGGGCGGTGCGCTGGACGCCGGGCGCCGGCACCCGGATCAGCAGTCTGTGGAACGGCGCCCTGACGACCGGGACGGACGGCACGGTCACCGTGGGGAACGTCGCACACAACCGGACCGTCCCGCCGGACGGCAGCGTCACCTTCGGCTTCACCGCGACCTCGACGGGCAACAACCACCCGGTCGGATCCCTCGTCTGCGTGACGCCGTGACGGTCGCCGCCCGTCCCTTCTGAGGAAGGTGGAGAGGGGCTGCCCCGCCGCGCGTCTCGCCGCGGGGCAGCCCCTCTCTCCTGTGCCGGACTTCCGGACTTCCGGACTTCCGGTCGTCAGGCGGAGGGATCGCCGTATCCGCCGTGCGGCCGGTCCCCGTCTCCCTCCAGAAGGGCGCAGACGAACCGCTCCTCCGTCGCGCGCAGCCGGGCGAGCAGCGCCGGGTCGAGCGTGACCTGGCTGGTGACGGAGACGGTGACGGCGCGGCGGCCGTCACGGGTGGCGGCGGCGAACTGGGTGTAGCCGGGGGTGTTCCCCGTGTGGCCGAAGACGGTGCCGCAGCGGGTCTCGTACCGGAAGAGGGCGAGTCCGGCGGCGTTCTCGCCGGGACCGGCGGGCTGGGACTCCCCGGGCACGAACCGGTGCTGGGCGTGCCGGGTGGGCGGCGACAGCAGGGCGGGCCCGGCGTAGCCGCCGATGAAGGTGTTCAGGTCGGCGGGGGTGGAGACGATGCCGCCCGAGGCCCAGGCGCCGGAGGCGCTGATCGCCTCGCTGACGTCCTCGGGCGGTTCGCCGGGGGTCGTGTCATAGCCGTGGAGGAAGGGGCGGGGCAGCCGGAACCCGGCGGGGAGGCTGGTGTCGCGGAGGTCGAGCGGGCGGTACACCAGCTCCCGCAGCAGGTCCTCGTAGCGCCGTCCGGTGGTCTGTTCGGCCATCAGGGCGACGGCGATGTTGTCCGAGTTGGAGTAGGCGTACCGGCTGCCGGGCGGGAAGGCGAGGTCCTCGCCCGCGACGAACTCCAGCAGGCGCCGGGAGTCGAAGCGGTGGCGCGGATCGGCGCGGACGATCTCCTGGAACCGTGGGCTGCGGCTGAAGTCGGGCAGGCCGCTGGTGTGCTGGAGGAGCTGGCGCAGGGTGACGGCGTGCCAGTCCTTCGGAAGGTGCGGCAGCCGCTTTCCCAGGGTGTCGTCGAGGGCGAGGGCGCCACGGTCCACCAGGGCGAGGGAGACGGCCCCGCTGAACGCCTTGGCGGCACTCGCGATCCGCATGTGGTCGTCCGCGCGGGGCGGCCGGGAGCCGCCCGTCCCGGACTTCGTGCCGGTCCCGGTTTTCGTGCCGCCGCCGAGCTCGGCGGTTCCGGCGCGGTAGACGCGGCGTTCGCCGTCGCGGGTGAGGACGGCGATCGCGCCGGGCGGCCCGCCGGGGGCGGCGACGAGCTCGGCGAGGGCGCGGCGCAGCTCCCGCTCCTCGGGGCCGCCGTGTCCGCCTCCGTCGCCGTTCGTCCCGGAGGGGGGTCGCTCGCCGGCCGTCGCGTACGGGAGGGCGGGCCCGGTCAGCGCGGCGGCGAGGAGCAGCACGGCGACGGCCGACCGTCTCGGGCGGTGGGGGCGGTGCGGGCGGCGGGCGGGGGCGGAACGGGGCATGCGTGACCTCCTGGACGGGCCGGCGGCCGGGCGCGGCGTACCGGCCCGTCCAGCTTCGGCACACGGCTCCGGGACCGTCGGCCGGGGCTGCGCCACCCGGCCGTGCGGAACCCCCCGGCAGGAGGCTCCGGCACGTCGTGGGCCTGGGCCGATCGGGGGACGAGCCGGCCGCCTCAGGGGAAGTACAGGGCGGCCTTCTCCAGCACGTGCCGCGTGAAGAGACCTCCCCACTGCACCTGCCCCCGGTACATCGTCGTCCGGGCCCCACCGGGCGTGGTCTCGACCGTCAGGGGCCGGCCGATCAGCGTCGTGCCGAGGATCCGGGCGTCCTCCGCCGCCCACCGCGCCGCCTCCGGCCGGACGCGCGTGCTCACCAGGGCGGGCAGCACCATGGCCGCGTTGCGCGCGCCGGGCACGCCGCTCCGCAGGCCCTTCGCGTAGCCCATGGCCCAGCCGGTGAACTCCGCCAGGTCGGCCGCGTCGACCTCGGGCACGGCGGCGGCGAAGACGAACACCTCGGCCTTGGTCCCGAACCACCGCGCCTTCCGGTCGGCCCGGGAGCCGGCCACCACCCGGCGGCCGTTCCACTCCGGCGTGGTCACCGTGCAGCCGTCTCCGGCCAGCCGCTCCCGGAGGGCGGTGAGGTACGTGGCCGCCGCTTCGGCGGTCGGCTCGGACGCATACGGATTCATGAGGGGATCCTCCAACAGCCTTGGTACGCAAGGGAAGTGGAGGGAGACGCCGCTACCGTCCCCTCGGCCGCTCCGGATGAAGCACGCGGATCAGTCCGCGACGGGCAGGCACTCGTCGAGCAGGGCGACGATGTCACGCCAGGCCCGCTCAGCGTGCCGCGGGTGGTGGCCGACGCCGGGAGGCGCGGCGTGGTCGACCGGCGGGTGGTGGAAGGCGTGCAGGGCTCCTCCGTAGACCACGAGGCGCCAGTCGACGCCCGCGGCCTGCATCTCGGCCGTGAACGCCTCCCGTTGCGCGGGCGGCATGATCGGGTCCTCCGACCCGACCCCGGCCCATACCGGGCAGCGTATGCGTGCCGCCTCACCCGGCCGGCCCGTGATCAGTCCGTTGACCGTCGCGATCGCGCGCAGGTCGACACCGTCGCGACCGAGTTCCAGTGCGACGGCGCCCCCGGTGCCGTAGCCGATGGCGGCGGTCCGGTCGGGGTCGGCCCGCGGTTCGGCACGCAGCACGTCGAGCGCGGCGTGACCGATTCCCCGCACGCGGTCGGGATCCGCGAGCAGCGGCAGGCAACGGGCCAGCATTTCCTCCGGGTCCTCCAGATAGCGTCCGCCGTGGAGGTCGAAGGCCAGCGCCACGTACCCCAGCTCGGCCAGGGCCTCGGCCCGCCGGCGCTCGACGTCGCTGAGCCCCACCCCCTCGGGTCCGATCAGGACCGCGGGCCGGCGCCCGGTACCGGCGGGGAGCGCGAGGTGTCCGATCATCGTCAGGCCGTCGGCCGGGTACGCGACCGTACGGGTGGTGACCGTCGTCATGTGACCGAACGGTAATGACCGTGGCGCCCGCCCGGGGCGGTGTTCACCGAGGGCAGACGGCGGCGCGGCGCCCCGTCCGGTCCGCGCCACCGCCCGCCGCTCGACCCGGAATCGCCCCGCCGGCTCCGCGCGTCCGCCGTCGTACGGGCCGGCCTGCCGCCCGTCGGGCGGCGCGGGAGCGGCCCGCGGCGGGTCAGGAGTGGGAGAGTGGTCGTATGTGCGGCCGATACGCTTCCACCCGCAGCCCCCAGGAGCTGACGCGGCTCTTCCAGGTGACCGACCGGCAGCCGGAGGAGGTGCTGGAGCCCAGCTGGAACGTGGCGCCCACCGACCGGGTGTACGCCGTCCTGGAGCGGGCCGGCCAGGACGGCGGCGGGGAGGTGCGCCGCGAGCTGCGGACCCCGCGCTGGGGGCTGGTGCCGTCGTGGTCGAAGGACCCCGGGTCGGGGGCCCGCATGATCAACGCCCGGGTCGAGACCGTGCACGAGAAGCCCGCCTACCGCCGCGCCTTCGCCAAGCGGCGCTGCCTGCTGCCCGCCGACGGCTTCTACGAATGGGAGCCGGTGAAGGACGAGGCGACGGGCAGAACCCGCAAGCAGCCCTACTTCATCCACCCCGCCGACGGCGGTCCGATGGCGATGGCGGGCCTGTACGAGTACTGGCGCGACCCCGACGTCGGCGCCGACGACGACCCGGCCGCCTGGCTGATCACGTGCACGATCATCACCACCGAGGCCACGGACGCCGCCGGCCGCGTCCACCCCCGCATGCCGCTCGCCCTCTCCCCCGACCGCTACGACGCCTGGCTCGACCCCCACCACCAGGACACCGGCGACCTGCGTGCGCTGCTCACCCGGCCCGCCGACGGACACCTCGCCGTCCGCGCGGTCTCGCTCGCCGTGAACAACGTCCGCAACAACGGCCCCCACCTGCTGGACGCCCCGGACTGACCCCGGGCCGGCCGGACGCCGGATCACGAACTCCTCGCCGCCGTAGCGCACTTCGACCGCGGTCCGGTCGTCTCCCGGTTCCTGGGTGAACTTCCGGGCCGGCGGCAGGGCACTCGGCCGAACGGGCCTACGCCTCGTCCGTGCCGGTGGTGCGGGCGCCGCCGAAGAGCCGGGAGGACTTGTCCTCCTGGGCCAGTCGCCGCAGCGCGAGCAGGGCCGGTTCCAGGAGGACGGTGACGAGTACGGCCCTCTCCGCCTGGGCCAGGGGGTCGCCCTTTCCGTCCAGCTGCCGCAGGTCCAGCTCGGCCATGTCGTCCGCGAGGCGGGCGTACGGCAGGAGGCTGCGCCAGTCGATGCCCGCGCCGAGGTGGTCGAGGGCGGCGAGGACCTCGGCGACGGTGCGCGTCGCGGGGTTGCCCGGGGACACGTCCCAGCCCATCTCGCCGATCAGGCTGTGCGCCTCGGCGAGTCCTTCCGGAGCGGAGCCGGAGGCCTCCGGGGCCGGGTCCGGGTCCGGCGACGGCTCATGGTCCGTGCCCTTCGCCGGGCGGACGCCCAGCACGATGCCGAGGACCTGGTGCAGGTCCTCCTGTCCGGCGGTGATCGCGTCGAGGATCTCCTTCGTCGCGCCGGCCGAGAGCCCGCGCGTCCCGACGAGGGTGCGGATCAGCCGGAGGCGGCGGACGTGGTCCTCGCCGTAGTCGGCCTGGTTGGCGGCGGTGGCCCGGCCCGGGGGGAGCATGCCCTCGCGCAAGTAGTACTTGATCAGCGGCACTTGGACGCCGGTGCGTCGGCTCAGCTCGGAGACCTTCATCGTTCTTCCCCTCGATAACGGATAATGGATAACGCTATTATCCATTCTGAAGCGGTCACCATGTCACGGCCCGTCGCGGCCCCGCACGCCCGTACTCCCGAGCTCCGCCCGAACGCCCTCCACCGGAAGGACACCCCTCCCATGTTCGGCACCCTCATGCTCCTCGCCGTCCCCGCCCTGCTGTTCCGGCTGCTCGGTGCGCTGGGCGTCGGACGGTTCGCCACCTGGCGGGTCTCCGCGCTGCACGGCCTCGCGGTGATGCTGGTCTTCACGGCGAGCGCGCACTTCGTCCCCTCGGGCCTCGGCCCGATGCCCGGCCATCAGGACCTGGTGGCGATGGTCCCGTCGTTCGTGCCGTTCCCCCGCTTCACGGTCTACGCGACCGGCGTCCTGGAGCTCGCCGGCGCCGCGGGGCTGGTCCGGGAGGCGACCCGCCCGGCCGCCGGGCTCGGCCTGGCCGTGCTCTTCGTCCTGATGCTCCCGGCCAACGTCCACGCGGCCGTGTCCGGCATCGGCCTCAACGGCGAACCGGCGACGCCGCTCTGGTTCAGGATCCCGGAGCAGGTCCTGTTCATCGCCCTGGCGCTCTGGGCGGCGCACGTCCCCCACGGCGCGCGCCGGGTGGGCGTCACGGCAGGGAGCGAGTGAGCCACACGACCTCGCCCGCGTCCTCTTCCCGGGAGACGTGGTCCCGCTCGAAGCCGAGCTTCTCCAGGACGCGGAGGGACGGCCCGTTCCACGAGCCGACGGTCGACCAGAGCCGCTTCCGTCCGGTGGCGGCCGCCGCGTCGAGCACGGCGCGGGCCGCCTCCGTGGCGTAACCCCTGCCGTGCGCGTGCCGGAAGAGCTCGTACGCGATCTCCGGCTCGTCCACGGAGGCCCGGCCGACGATCAGTCCGCAGTAGCCGATGGCGTCCCCCTCCGCGCGCCGCCGGATCGGCAGCAGGGCGAACCCCGTGGTCTCCGTCTCGGCGAGCAGCTTCACGATCCCGGCCCGGGCGCGCTCGACGGTGAACGTCCCCCGGTCGCGTTCGTCGAGGAGGGCACGGAACCAGTCGGCGTCCGACTCGGCCCACGGACGCAGGATCAGCCGCTCGGTCTCCAGGTGGGACGCCATCGTCTCGTAAGAACCCATGCCCCCACTCTGCCCCACTCCCCCACCCGCCGGCCCGGCGCCGTCTCCCTGTCCGGTGTCGCCGCGGGCGGTCCCGGTGCGAGGTTCCGGGCCGTGACCGCACCCGAGCCGACCGAGCCGGACCACCTCCGCGGGAGGGAACGCCTCGCACGGACCTCGTCGGCCGGAACCGGATCCTCGGCCCGCCCCGCGCGTGACGCGTGCCCCGCCGCCCGTCCGGCTTCACGCGGAGCGGCGCGCCGCCGATGCCGCCGCCATGCCGGCACCCTCGCCCGCTCCCGCGGCATATTCGCGGCGGGCGGCCTGGAGGAGGCCGGCCCAGTCCCGTACCGTGGGGCGGCGCTTCAGGAGGGCGCGGCGCTCCCGCTCCGTCATGCCGCCCCAGACGCCGTGTTCGATCCGCCGGTCCAGCGCGTACGCCAGGCATTCGGAGCGTACGGGACAGCCCACGCACAGCTCCTTGGCCTGGTTCTGGGCCGCCCCCTCGACGAACAGGTCCTCGGCGTCCGCCTCCCGGCACCGTCCCGACGCCATCCAACTACCTTCCACGCACTCCCCCTTGACCCGCGGGCTGTCGATCTCCCCGGACCGGTCCCCTTCGGTCGGCCCTCGTTGATCACGCACGCTACGTAGGCATGTGCTGCGGGTCTACACCTCGCCCCGTCCTTCGCTCCAACGGGTGACGACCGCACACGGTTCCGGCCACTCTCCGTGGTCTCCCCGGCCTTCGTGGCCGGATCCGTGGCCAAAGCTCAGCAGATGAGCCGGAAGGGGGTGTAGTCGCCGGCGGGGGCGGGCGCGGCGGCCCTCGTGCTCGGGACGACGGGGCGGCCGCAGGAGACGAAGAGGTCGTCGTAGCGGGTGCGGGAGCGGTTCCGGTAGGCCGTCGTGGCGCGGGCCAGCATCTTGACCACCTCCTCCGCGAGCATCAACTGGTACTGGCACGACTCGGGGTTGAGGGTGTTCAGGTCGCCGGTGGCCACGTGGTTCTCCTGGCGGCAGCCGCCCCCGCACAGGTAGCGGGCCCAGCAGCCGCCGCAGACGGGGTGCTCGTCGACCGAGCGGCGCCATTCGGGGTGTTCCCGGGTGATGCCCCGGTCGCCGGTGCCGACGTCGAAGTCCTCGTCGCCGACCAGGCGGTGGCAGGGGCTGACGCTGCCGTCCGGGGAGTGGGTGTAGTAGGCGCGGCCGCCGGAGCAGAAGGCGAGGGCCGCCGCCCCCTCACTGATCATCTGGACGGTCCGCTCGTACTCCAGGACGCCCTGGAAGCGGTTGCCGGGGTCGAAGAGGTTCGGGTAGTCGGCGAGGAACTCCTTGAACTGCTCGACGATGCCCGGCTGGAGGAAGTGGTTGATGTACCGGATCCCGCCCTGGGGTTCGGAGAGCGTCCGGTCGCCCAGGGTGAGGGCGACGGGGACCGTCGTGCCCGTGCGGACCGGGTAGACGCCCGGGTAGATCTGGAAGTGGTCGAAGAGGTCGAGGCGCCAGAGGTCCCGCACGCTGTCCCTGAGGCGGGGCTCGGCGGTCGTGATGGTCATCCGCGCGACGAGCGTCACCGCGTCGCCGCACTCCGCGCGGACCCGCCGGAGGTTGCGCAGGATCCGGTCGTACGATCCCCTGCCGCTCTTCGACGGCCGGTTGGCGTCCTGGACTTGACGGCCGCCGTCGATCGACACGGAGACGATGAAGCCGTACTCGCGGAAGAGCTCCGTGGTGCCCGGGGGCAGGAGCGTCAGATTGGTGGAGACGCGGTACAGGAACCGCGTGCCGTCCCGCTCCGCGACACCCCGCGCGCGCTCGCAGACCGTCCGGATGACGGGGAGGTTGGCCAGCGGTTCGCCGCCGAAGAACTCGAAGCGGACGCGCTGTCCCGGTGCCGCGTGGGTCGCGATGAAGTCGAAGATCCAGGCGACCGAGTGCTCCCCCATCGCCTCGGTGATCCGGCCGTAGTCGCCGCCTTCCGCGAAGCAGTAGGAACAGGCGAGGTTGCAGACGTTGGTGAGGTTGACGTTGACCGCGAAGTCGGCGCCGTCGGAGAGCGCGCTCTCGGCCAGCAGGGTCCGGTGGGTGTCGTCGCCGACGCCGGCCTCGGCCCGGAGGCGTTCCCAGGCCGTCCGCTCGTCCGGCAGGAGGTGGTCCTCCCCGGCTTCGAGGCGCCGGGCGGTGGCGGCGGGGGCGAGCAGGAGGCGGTGGTTGCCGGTGATGAGGACGGCGGCGGTGCCGGAGTGGTCACCGTCGCCGCCGTCGCCGCCACCGCCCAGCGGGAGGACCCGGTAGTCCGTGCCGTGGCGCAGGGCGGCGGTCCCCGCCGGGGCGTCGTTCCCGCGCCCGGTCACGGGCGCGCGCCCGGTCACGGGCGCGCGCCCGGGCGGAAGAGGGGCAGCGGCGACACGTCGGCGTTGAGCGTGCCGGCCGTCGCCTCCACCGTGGGGAAGTGCGCCCGGTCGAAGACCTGGTGGAGGGTGGACTCACAGCCCGCCGGTACGGCGACCTGCACCCCGGTCTCTCCGGGGGTGCTCTTGGCGGCGATGGAGCGGAAGCTCTCGTGCGGCGCCAGGTCGATGACCTCCCACGCCTGGTCGGCGGTGGCGTCGCCGCGGCGGCGGGCGTAGGCCCGCAGCGGCGCGGAGGAGGTGTTGCGGAGCTGGAAGTGGAGGGCACGTACGTCCCCGTGCCAGTCGAAGCCGGCGACGGAGAGCGGCTGCCCGGGCGGGAGGTCGCGGAGCCGTGCGCGCGGCCGGGAGTCCGGGAGGAGGGTGAAGCCGGCCTCGTCGCCGCAGCCGGTGCAGCGAGCGTCGGCGTCCAGGCCGACGAGGTCGGCGTTCAGGCCGTAGCGGGTGACCTGGAGCCGTCCGCACCGGCCGCACCGGGTGTGCGTCGACCCGGTGTCGTAGACGTTGCCGAGGTAGACGTGGCGAAGTCCCATGCGCAGAGCGGTTTTTCGCGCCCTCTCCAGGCGGTCGACGGGGGTCCGGACGGTGTCGGTCATCTTGTAGTCGGGGTGGAAGCGGACGAAGTGCGTCGGCACGTCGGGGCTCAGGCGCTCGCCGACGAAGGTCGCCATGTCGCGGGCGGTCTTCTCGTCGTCGCTGAGGTCGGTGACCATCAGCGTCGAGACCTCGACGTGCTTTCCGGCCCGGAAGACCCGCTCCGTCCCCTCCAGGACGGGCTCCAGCCAGCCCTTGGTGATCCTGCGGTAGTACGTCGGGTCCAGGGACTTGATGGACACGGAGAAGATGTCGATGACCGGGAGGAGTTCGTCGATCGCCTCGCCGGTGACGAAGAAGGCGGACTTGTAGAGGTTCACGAGGCCGGCGGCCTTCGCGAGCGCGGCGGTCTCGACGACGAACTCGTGCCAGACGACCGGGTCGTTGTACGTCCAGGAGATCACCCTGATCCCGTGCCGGACCGCGATGTCGACGACCTGCTCGGGCGTGTACCGGTGGACGTCCTTGTCCTCGACGTGGCGCGCCTGCGAGGTCTTCCAGTTGTGGCAGTAGTCGCAGTTGAGCATGCAGCCGACGTTGCCCATGGACAGGATCCGGGCGCCGGGCGCGTAGTGGAACACGGCCTCGGTCTCGATGGTCTCCTCGGTGGCGTGCACCGACCGCCCGTAGTTCAGGGTCACCAGCCGGCCGTCACGATTCGCCCGCACCCGGCAGAAACCGTGCTGGCCGGGCCGGATGCGGCAGTTGCGGGGGCTGAGGTGGCAGCGGACGACGTCGTCGTCCAGACGCTCCTCCAGGCGTGCGGGCCGGGCCTCGCTGTTCCAGTTCGTCTTCGTCACGTGCTGTCCTTCCGCGAGGGAGGGGTGAGGAGGCGACCGGGCGGTACGGGGACGGGTCACGGACACCGGCGGGCGCGCGGAATCACGCGCGCCGGAATGCGGGCGTCCTGGCACGGTCCGCCTGAGGAACCACCGATACGGAGCTTGAGGATTGTTGAACGTTCCTCACCGCCTGGCGATGAGCATGACCGAGCGCTCTCGCCGCCGTCAAGGCGTCGACGGGCACGGCTGCTCGAAGACGAACACCCCTACGCCCTCGGGCAGTTGGGCTCCGGTGCAGGAGGTGAAGGTGGTGCTACCGGGAGACGCCCGGGCGTGCCGCGAGGACGCCGCGGCAGTCGTCGGCGAGGAGTGCGTGTCGGACCCCTCCGGCAAGCTCCTCCGCATGACGCGTACGTGTGCCCTCGAGCGGGAATCCGGCCTGGAGCTGCTTCGGGTGCCCCGTCCGGACGGTGTCGGTCCTCGGCTTCGACGGGAGCTGATCGACTGCTGGATCGCCGTGACCAACGCGGGCGGGGCGGCCGGGTTTCCGTTCCCGCCGGTCGGTGACGGTGAGGTCGGGCCGGTCGTCGACGCGATCGTGGGCGGGCTGAGTCCCGAGCGGAGCCGGCTGGTCGTGGCCCGGGGCGACGGGGCGCTCGTCGGATGGGTGCTGCTGCGTCGCGATCCGGACCGGCTCGTCGGGCACTGGGGCAGCATCCACCACCTGCGGACGCGACCCGACCGGCGCGGTCGGGGAATCGGGGCGGCGCTCGTCGCGGAGGCACGGAGGATCGCCCGGGACGAGCTGGGGCTCGAACAGCTGCGGCTGGCCGCCCGGGGCGGCGAGGGGCTGGAGGACTTCTACGCGCGGTTCGGCTGGCGGGAGACGGGGCGGTGGCCGGGCGCGCTCCGCCTGGCGCCCGGCGACGACCGCGACGAGGTGCTGATGGTGCTCACGCCCTTGTGAGGGACCGGCGTCCGACGGGAGGCCGTCCGGTCGCGGATCGCGGCCACGTCGTCGCCCCGGCCCCGCGCCCCCGTCGCCCTGGATCACCGGATCCGCGCCGTGCCGTGACCATGGCCGCGCCCCTCCCCGTCGGTGTTCGCGACCCTACTGGTCGCTCCGGACGGGCGCCGCGGCCACCGTCGCGCGGTACACGCCGGGCCGTCGGCCCGTGTGGCGGGTGAAGACGGCCGAGAAGGTGCCCGGGTCGCGGTAGCCGACGTCGGCGGCGATGGCCGCGACGGTGCGGTCCGTGGTCTCCAGGAGGTGGCGGGCCCTGCGGACGCGGGCGGTGTGGAGGTACGTGAGGGGCGTGCGGCCCGTCTCCGCGCCGAAGCGGCGCAGCAGGGTGCGGGTGCTGACGCCGAACTCCCGGGCGAGGCCCGTCAGGTCGTAGCGGGCGGCGAGGTTCTGGTCGAGGTGGCGCATGACGGCGGCCGAGAAGGCGTGTCCCGTCGCCGGGAGGAGGGCGGCGTCGACGTACGGGGACTGGGTGGAGCGGGTGTCGTCGAGGAGGGCGACGCGCGCCGTGGCCCGGGCGGTGCCGGGCCCGTCGTGGTCGCGGACGAGGCGCAGCGCGAAGTCGTACATCGCGCTGAACGCGGCCGTGGTCGTCACCCCGCCGTCGGTGACCACCAGGCTCTCCGGGCGTACCCGCACCTGCGGATAGCGGCGCGCGAAGCGGTCCGCGTGCAGCCAGGAGGTCGTCGCCTCCCGGCCGTGGAGCGATCCGGCCTCCGCCAGGAGGTAGGCGCCGACGCAGATCGACACCACGGCCGCTCCCGAGGCGGCCCGCTCGCGGATCGTGGCGAGCTCCGGGGCGAGGCCCGCGAGCACCGCGTCCGGTTCGAGCGAGGGCGGCAGGTCGAAGCCAGGGACGATCAGGACGTCGGCCGGGCGGACCGCGGCGACGTCGATACGGGCCCCGCCGGCCGCGAGGACCCGCCGGCGCGGCGAGACGACGGAGGTCTCGTACGACGGCTCCGTCCGGCCCCGCGCGGCGCCGACGCGCGCGGCCATCGTCAACAGGTCGGGGACGCCGTACACCTCCGACGCGAAGCAGCCGGGATAGGCGAGGACGCTCACGCGCAGCGGGCTCATGGGGCGGGTCCTCCCGGTGGGTGGTGGGCCGCGGCGGCGGGCGCGTGGCGGGACACCCCGGAGTATCGGCGACATCGCCCGTTCCCGGGAAGGCGGAGGCCTCGTCATGCTGTCCGCCATGACAGAGCGGAAGAAGCGGCTCGACGACCCGCTGGACGACTTCTCGTGCCGGGTCGTGGAGGTCGAGGGCGTCGGCAGGCGGGTGTACGTGACCGGGGCGGGGCCCGCCGTCGTCCTCATGCCGGAGATGCCCGGCATCAGTCCTGACGTGGCCCGGTTCGCCCGGTGGATCCGGGACGCGGGCTTCTCGGTGTACGTGCCGTCGCTGTTCGGCGTCGACGGGGCCTATCCGCTGGCGGAGGCGGCCGGGAGCATCGTGCGGCGGGCCTGTGTCAGCGCCGAGTTCCGGGCGTTCGCGGGCGGTGGGACCAGTCCCGTGGTCGCGTGGCTGCGGGGGCTCGCGCGGGTGGCGCACGCCGAGCGCGGCGGGGTGGGGGTCGGGGCGGTCGGGCTGTGCTTCACCGGCAACTTCGCCCTGTCCATGACGCTGGAACCGGCCGTCGTCGCGCCCGTCGTCAACCATCCGTCGCTGCCGCTCGACGACCCCGAGGGGCTCGAACTGGGTGAGGAGGACGCGGTCGCCGTGGCCGAGCGGGTCCGGCGCGACGGGCTGAAGGTGCTCGCCTACCGCTTCGAGGGCGACCGCTGGTGCACGGGCCGGCGGTTCGCCGCGTACCGTGCGCTGCTCGGCGAGGCCTTCGACGGGCGTGTCCTTCCCGCCGGGGCGGCGAACCCCGACCCGCCGCCGTTCTTCCGCGAGGTCGTCGGGTGCGCCCACAGCGTCGTCACCGCCCATCTCGTGGACACCGCCGGGCACCCCACCGTGCGGGCCCGGGACGAGATCATCGCGTTCCTGGCGGAACGGCTCTCGCCCCCGGCGGAGGCGTCACGCTGAGGGGGCCGCCGGGTGGGGCGCCGTCCAGTCCGCGAGGAGCCGGAGGGAGCGGGCGGTCTCGGAGGCGGGTTCGACGTTGTAGACGCAGAGGGTCTGCTCGGTGTCTCCGGGCACCTGGAACGACTCGTAGGAGAAGTGCAGTTCGCCCACCTCGGGGTGGAGGTAGCGCTTGGCTCCGTGGGTGCGGCGCAGCACCTTGTGGTCGTTCCACCAGGCGGAGAACTCCGGGCAGCCGAGGGTGAGTTCGCCGACCAGGTCGGCGAGCCTGCGGTCGCCCGGGTGACGGCCGGCCTCCAGGCGCAGCATGGCCACGGTCTCCGCGGCGATCCGCTCCCAGTCGCCGACCCGCTCGCGGGCCCGCGGGTCCAGGAGGTAGTAGCGGGCGATGTTGCGCCGGGTGGCGGGGAGGGCGTCGAAGTCGGTGAGGACGGCCCTGGCGAGGTGGTTGGAGGCGAGGACGTCGGTGCGGCGGCCGAGGATGAAGGCCGGCACGTGGCTCAGCGTCTCCAGCATGAGGTACAGGCCGGGGCGGACCCGCTGGGGCCGGTTCGGGGCCCGGCGGGCCGTGTCCGGGCCGGGCAGCAGCAGGTCGGTGAGGTGCTCGCGCTCGGAGGCGTCCAGCTGGAGGGCGCCGGCCAGGGCCGCGACCACCTCGGCGGAGGGGCGGCCCGCGCGCCCCTGCTCCAGGCGCGTGTAGTACTCGGTGCTGACCCCGGCCAGCCGGGCGACCTCGTCGCGGCGCAGGCCCGGTACGCGGCGCGTCCGGCCGTCGGTCGGCAGCCCGGCCCGCTCCGGACCGAGCGCGGCGCGGCGGCCCCGGAGGAAGTCGGCGGTCTCTTCACTGCGGTCCATGGTTCCAGTGTGGGGCGTCGCGCGGGCCGCGGGGGGCCGCGGGGTGGCCCTGTCGGTACCTGTTTCGACAGGGCCTGCTCGGACGTCCCGGAGGGGGTCGCGAGCTGGTGTTCTTGAGGTGTGCCGGGAGTGACCCGCACCACACCCACCTCCTCGTTCCTCCGGAAGGCAGGACCTCATGTCCCCGCAGAACACCCTCGCGTCCCCGCCGAACACCCACCTGGCCGCGGCGCACGCCTCCGCGGCGGCGCGGGACGCCGCCCTCCCCCTGCGCGGCCGTGTCGCCGTCGTCACCGGCGCCTCCAGCGGGATCGGCGAGGCGGCCGCCGAGACGCTGGCCGGGCTGGGCGCGCACGTCGTCGCGCTGGCCCGGCGGGCCGAGCGGCTCGCGGAGCTCGTCGCCCGCGTCGAGAAGAACGGCGGCCGGGCGCTGGCGATCGCCGCCGACGTCACCGACCCGGCGGCGGTCCGCGCGGCGGCGGACCGGGTCGCGGCCGAGCTGGGCGGCGCGGACCTGCTGCTGAACAACGCCGGCGTCATGCTGCCCGCCCCGATCGAGGAGCTGGCCACCGACCAGTGGCAGCGGCAGATCGACCTGAACGTCACCGGGCTGATGAACGTGACCGGCGCGTTCACGCCCCAGCTGGTCGCGGCCGCCGCGGAGCGCGGGGTGGCCGACCTGGTCAACACCTCGTCGATCGCGGCGCAGAACATCTTCCCCACCTTCGCCGTCTACTCCGGCACCAAGGCGTACGTCACGCACTTCTCCCGGCATCTGCGCACCGAGCTGGGCCCGAAGAACGTGCGGGTCGCGGCGATCGAGCCGGGCATCGTCGGGACCGAGCTGCAGAGCCACGTCACCGACGAAGGCGCGCGGGCGTGGCTGGCGGACGCGAGGGAGTCGATGGAGTGGCTCACCCCGCAGGACGTCGCCGACACCATCGGCTTCCTCGTCTCGCTGCCGCCCCGGGTGAACCTCCAGCAGGTCACCGTCATGCCCACCGGCCAGGCGAGCTGACCGCCGCCCCGGACGGCCCCCCGCCGGTCAGGACACGAGGCGGGTCTCCACCTCCCTGAGCTTCACGGTGCACAGTCCGCCGCGCTCCGCCTTCACGTCGGTGACCTCCAGCTGGGTGCCCGGGGCCAGGATGTACTCCTCCTCGCCGGTGAAGGCGGAGAAGCCGCGGATGCCGACGGCGCGGGCCGGCGTCACCTCGAACAGGGTCCGCTTGCCGCGGCTGCCGAGGAACGCGCGGGCGACGCCCAGCTCCGAGGTGCAGGAGGAGACGCCCCACCAGGTGACGGTCTCCCCCAGGGGGTACTGGGCCCGCAGGTCCAGGGCGACGCCGCGCCACAGGGGCTCGGTGCGGGCGGGGAGCGCCTCCACCGCGGAGAACAGCAGCCGCAGGTAGGGCAGGTACGGCACGACGCGGTGGCGGTCCGGGGAGCGGAGGACGGCGTTGATGTTCCGGTAGAAGCCGGACTCGCAGGTGTAGAGGTGGAGCGCGGCGATCGCGTCGGCGGAGAGTCCCGCGCCGGCCTGCTCGTCGGCCCGCCGCTTGCCGAACTCGCGGGAGCGGTCGATGTGTCCGGCGAGGCCGCGCAGCACCCGGGTGACCGGGGCGACGGCGTCCTCGAACGGCATCAGCGCGGTGTCGAAGACGCCGGTGAGCGGGGGCAGGACGTGCCCCTCGTCGCGGACGCTGGTGAGGCGCTCCAGATACAGCTGGTGGAGCTCCATCGTCGAGGCGATGAAGGCGCCCATGCGGGCGGCGACATCGGCGTCCGGGCCGCCGCCTGCGGCGGAGGGCGCGGAGCCCGTGGCGGCGCCGGCCGGGGGCCGGTCCCAGCCCTTGCTCGGCAGCCAGTCGACGGGGTCGGCGCCGAGGGACATCAGGGCGTCGTTGACGGTGGCGAGGTGGTCGCCGTCGCAGAAGAGGTCGCCCTGGGCGGCCGGGTTGGCGTGGTCGATGTGGCGGACCTCCACGCCCGGGTAGTTCTTCTCCAGGCGCTGCACGGTCTTCTTGAGGCTGCGGGCGTGGGCACCCCACCAGGCGAAGACGACGCCCCGGTCCTCCGGGCCCTCCGCCTCCTGCTTGGCGCGCAGGATCTCCTCGACGATCCGCTCGGCGACGGGCCGCCAGAAGGCGGTGTGCCGGTCGGTGGCCATGGCGCCGTCGGCGCTGGCGGTCAGCGAGGCGTTGAGGAGGAGGACGCCCTGGGTGAGCATCGCCTGGAACCACTCGGGCGGCTGGACGGTCTCGTGCTCCTTCAGCAGGGAGCGGATGTCCTTGATGGGGGTCTTCTTGACGATGCCGTGCTTCCACATGGCCGCCGCCTTGATGAGGCAGCGGATGCTGACCGCCCGTCCGAACTGGCTGTCCTTCCAGTCGTTGAAGGTGTTGTCGAACATGGCGATGCCGGTGGCGCTCTCCGGCCGCGGGTAGGGGTTCTGGCCGAAGACGACGACCTTCCACTTGTGCGGCGGGTGCGGCTTGAGGGCCTGGAAGGTGAGCTCGCGGACGGGGACCACCTGCGGGCTGCGGCCGGGGCCGATGAACCGGTCGGCCTCCGCGCGGGCCTCGATGACCGGTTTGAGGACGGGCAGCCAGGGCTCGCCGCCGCCGGTGAACAGCTCGGCGAGGGCCAGCGGGTCGTTCGGGTCGGGCTGCGGCGAGGGCGTGGCGGTGGTGTCGCTCATGGCGGCGGAGCTCCCGGTGGTCGTACCTGCGGGGTGGGCGGTGGCGGTGGTGTGCGCCGCGGCGGCGGCCGGCGGGGCGCCGTCAGCGGTGCAGGGGGTGTCCTGCGGCGAGGACCCCTGCGCCGGGCCCGCCATGGGCTGCTCCTTCGGCGCCTGCTCCTTTGACGACGCCCCCTTTGCCTGCTGCTCCTTTGGCGACGCCCCCTTTGGCGGCTGCTCCTTTTCCGGCGGCTCCTCCGGCGGCCGTCCCCCCTCCCGCCGGTGCCGCGTACTCCTCCGGCGTCCCGCCCGGCGGCACGATCCGCACCCGGGTCGCGGGCGAGGCCTGGTCGACGCCGGCGAGCTGGGCGGTGATGGTGGCGCGCAGCTCGTCGTCGTCCTGGAACCAGTGGTCGTGGAAGAGGGTGTAACCGGTCCACATCAGGTTGGCGCACACCCGGGCGGGGACGCGGCCGGTGCGGGCGCCCATCCCGACCAGCGCCACCGAGCGGATGCTGCCGGGCGCCGTGCGGTTCTGCCGGTGGACGGCCTGGAAGGCGGCCGCGCAGGCCATGGCCACGTTCAGCGTCTCGCTCACGTTCTGCGAGGAGGCGACCATGGTCGGCGTCGAGATGACGAAGCGCGGCACGGTCGCTCCCGAGGGGACGCACACCGCGCTGCCGACCGGCATGCTGCCGTCGAAGCGGTCGGCGATCGCCTTGCGGACGCGCAGCTGGATCCCGGCGCCCAGGTGGCGCTTGATCGCGGCGTCGACGCCACCGTCCATCCGGCCCGCCGCGTTCGTCGGCGTGACCCAGGCGTCCACGTCCTCGTCGAGGATGGAACCCCGCCGGATCTCGATGCCGGGAACGTCGGCGAAGGCGGCGCGCCAGGCCTGTACCACCCCCGCGTCGACATCCGTCAGCACCACCCGCAGCGCGGTGTCCACACAGCCGTCGTTCATCGAAGCCCCCTGTCGGAACGGTGTCGTGCGACTCTCTCGCAACACCTCCGAAGCTAGTGGGCACCACTGACAACGCAGGTCCGCGCGCCCTCCGGCCCGCGCCCCGTCTTCCTCAGGCGTCCCGGCGGGCCGTGACGACCACGCCCGGCCCGGACCCCCGCATCTCGTCGGCCGGGAGCCGCAGTTCGGCGACCGTCCGCAGTCCGGCCTCCTCCACCAGCGCGACGATCTGCTCCGGCCGCCACCGGTGCGTGGTCCACCGGACCGGGACGCCGCCGTAGGCCTCGGTGCGCAGCAGGTCCCCGTCGCCGACGTGGAAGGCGGTGACGAGGTGTCCGCCGGGCTTCAGCGCCCGGGCGAAGAGGGCGAGGACCTGCGGGAGGACCTCGCGGGGGAGGTTGAAGAGCGACCACCAGCCGAGCACGCCGCCGAGGGAGGCCTCGGCGAGGTCGAGTTCGGTGGCGGAGGCGACGGCGAAGCGGCACTGGGGGTGGAGTCGCCGCGCGTTCTCGATCATGCGGGGCGAGAGGTCCACGCCGGACACGTCGATGCCCCGCTCGGCGAGGTACGCGGTCACCGTACCGGGCCCGCAGCCGACGTCGAGGACGGGGCCGAGTCCGCGGACGGCGTCGGCGAAGGCGTCGATCGGGGCCTTGAGCCAGGGGTCCTTGCGGATGTCGCCGATCCCCGTGTTCAGCACCATGTCGACGTAGTTGTCCGCCACGCGGTCGTAGGAGTCGCGCACGGTGTCGAGGTCGTCGGGGCGGTCGACGGTGTGTGTCTGCATCGGGCCACGATAGACCGCGGGGAAAGGACTCGGTGTCCTGTGCCCGGGGCATCGTCTTCCGGCGAAAGCCCTTCGTTCCCCGCGGGTTTGGTGTCTAGTGGATCTCGTCCGTGAGCACCACCCGGCCGTGGCGCACGCCTCTTGGCCGGGCATGCCGAGAACCGAGGGAGCACGTACTGATGGTGAGTGTGGAAACGTCCCTGAAGGAGGCGATGGCCTCCATCGAGGGGAGCGTGGGAGCCGCGCTGGTCGACTACACGAGCGGCATGGCGCTCGGCACGCTGGGCGGGGGCAAGGACCTCGACCTGACCGTCGCGGCGGCCGGCAACACCGACGTCGTCCGGGCGAAGCTGCGGACGATGGAGATGCTGGGCATAGACGAGGGCATCGAGGACGTCCTGATCACCCTCGACACCCAGTACCACCTCATCCGGCTGATCAAGGGGCGGGGCGGCAACGGCCTGTTCCTGTACATCGTCCTGGACAAGAACCGCGCGAATCTGGCCATGGCCCGGCACCAGCTGAAGCGGATCGAGGCGGACCTGGAGCTGTAACCGTCCTCCCGGCGCCCGGCTCCGCACGCCCTTCACTTGAAGAAATCTTCAAGTCGGCACATCCGAAAGTGACGCAGTCGAGGGCGGGTGGAAGCCGGGACACGGGAGGATGGGCCCGTCAGCACAGGTCAGAACGTCGGGGAGAGTCGTCGCATGCAGGTCCCGCTGTACCAGGCCAAGGCGGAGTTCTTCCGCATGCTCGGGCATCCGGTCCGGATCCGCGTCCTGGAACTGCTCCAGCACGGCCCCCTCCCCGTCCGCGAACTCCTCAAGGACATCGACGTCGAGCCGTCGAACCTCAGCCAGCAGCTGGCCGTCCTGCGCCGCTCGGGGATCGTGGTCTCCGTCCGCGACGGCGCCACCGTCAGCTACGCGCTCGCCGGGGGCGACGTGGCGGACCTCCTCAGGGCGGCGCGCCGCATCCTCACGGAGCTCCTGGTCGGCCAGAGCGAGCTCCTCGCGGAGCTCCGCCACGCCGACGGCGCCACGGCCCCGCCCGGGCCGCGCGACTGACCGCTCGCGCCGGTCCCGTCCTCCGCGCCTCAGGGGCGGGTTCCGGTGCTTCCGGGGCGCGGGGGATTTCCCCGGGCGTACAGCGGGAAGTCACGGGACGGTCGTGGGGCGGTGGTTCCAGGGCGCTCTTCTTGGGGCGCTCCGTGCCGGTCCGCGGCCGGCGCCCGGTTCCGTGTCCGCTCGTCCTCCGGAGGCTTCCCCCATGGCCGATCTCGATCGTCGCAGGTTCCTTCAGCTCGCAGGTGGTGCCGTCGCGTTCAACGCGCTCTCCGAGTCCATCGCCCGGGCCGCGGCGATCCCCGCGCAGGGGTCCACCGGCACGATCCAGGACGTCGAGCACATCGTCGTCCTCATGCAGGAGAATCGTTCCTTCGATCATTACTTCGGGGCCATGAAGGGCGTCCGCGGCTTCGGCGACCCGCGGCCCGTGACGCTGCCGAGCGGGAAGTCGGTGTGGAACCAGGCCGACGGCTCGAAGGTGACGCTGCCGTTCCGGCCGGAGAGCGCGAAGCTCGGGATGGAGTTCCTCCAGGGGCTCAACCACGACTGGGCGGGTGGCCAGAAGGCGTTCAACAACGGACGCTACGACCAGTGGATCCCGGCCAAGACCAAGGCGACGATGGCGTACCTGACCCGGGAGGACATCCCCTTCCACTACGCGCTCGCCGACGCGTTCACCGTCTGCGACGCGTACCACTGCTCCTTCATCGGCTCGACCGACCCCAACCGCTACTACCTGTGGTCGGGTCACACCGGCAACGACGGCACCGGCGGCGGGCCGGTCCTCAACAACGCCGAGGCCGGGTACGGCTGGAAGACGTACCCCGAGCGGCTGGAGGCGGCCGGGATCTCCTGGCGCGTCTACCAGGACGTCGGCGACGGCCTGGACGCGGCCGGCTCCTGGGGCTGGATCGACGACGCGTACCGCGGCAACTACGGCGACAACTCCCTCCTGTACTTCAACAGCTACCGCGACGCCCGGCCCGGGGACCCGCTGTACGACAAGGCCCGCACGGGCACGAACGCCAAGGCGGGCGAAGGGTACTTCGACCGGCTGCGCGCCGACGTGCAGGCCGGGCGGCTGCCGCAGGTCTCCTGGATCGCCGCCCCCGAGGCCTTCTCCGAACACTCCAACTGGCCCTCGAACTACGGCGCCTGGTACATCGCCCAGGTCCTGGACGCGCTGACCTCGAACCCGGACGTGTGGGCGCGCACGGCGCTGTTCGTCACGTACGACGAGAACGACGGCTTCTTCGACCACGTCGTCCCGCCGTACGTCCCGGCCTCCGCGGCGCAGGGCCTGTCGACCACGCCGACCGCCCTGGACCACTTCCCCGGGAGGACGGGGTACGTCGCCGGGCCCTACGGCCTCGGCCCCCGCGTCCCGATGATCGTCGTCTCCCCGTGGTCCACCGGCGGCTACACCTGCTCCGAGACCTTCGACCACACCTCGGTCATCCGCTTCATGGAGCGCCGCTTCGGCGTCCAGGAGCCGCAGATCTCGCCGTGGCGGCGGGCCGTCTGCGGCGACCTGACGTCGGCCTTCGACTTCGGCCGTGCCCAGCCGCGGCCGGTCGCGCTGCCGTCCACCGCCGGCTACTACCCGCCGGACCGCGAGCGCCACCCCGACTTCCCCGCCACCGCCCCGGCCGTCGGCACGATGCCGCGCCAGGAGCCGGGGGCGAAGCCGACGCGTCCGCTGAAGTACGCCCCGTACGTGGACGGCTCCGCCGACACCGCGGCCGGCACCTTCCGTCTCGCCTTCAGCGGCGGTCCGTCCGCCGGCGCCCAGTTCCACGTGACGTCCGCGAACCGCACCGACGCCCCCTGGACGTACACGACCGGGCCCGGGGCGTCGATCGCGGACACCTGGAACACCAGGTACTCCAAGGGCGTCACCGACCTCACCGTGCACGGCCCCAACGGCTTCCTGCGCCGCTTCCGCTCGCCCGGGAAGACCGCCGTCCCGGAGGTCGCCGCCCGCCACGACGCCGCCACCGGCTCCCTGCGCCTCACCTTCACCAACGCGGGCGCCACCACGACCGTGACCCTCGTGAACGCCTACGCGGGAGGCCCGCGGACGCTGACGGTGGCACGCGGCGCGACCGTCACCCACACCGTGCCGCTCGCCGACTCCGGCCGGTGGTACGACGTCACGGTCACCTCGCCCGCCCACGCCGACTACGTGCGCCGCCTGGCCGGGCACGTGGAGACGGGCGCGGAGGGCGTGACGGACCCGGGCATCCTCACGTACTGACCCTCCGGGGGCGGCACACCCGCACCGTGTGCCGCCCCCCCGGTGGTGGTCAGTGGCCGAGGGCTTCGATGCCCGCCCGGGCGAACTCCTCGTCCAGCAGGCCGCTGGGCGCGCCGGCGACGCCGATGCCGGCGATCGGGGAGCCCTGGTACGTGATGGGGAGGCCGCCGGCGAGGAAGAGGGTGCCGGGGATGTCGGCGAGCGTCGGGTTCTGTTCGAGGCGGCCGACGAGCACCGACGTGGGGGCGTTGAACGACGCCGCCGTGTACGCCTTGCGCTGCGCGGACTCGTAGGTGTGGGGTCCCGCGCCGTCGCCGCGCAGGACGACGATCGGGTTGCCGCCGCGGTCGAGGACGGCGACGCTGACGCGCTGCCCGGCGGCGACCGCCGCCGCGAGCGCGGCGCGCGCGGCCTTCTCGGCGGCCCGCTCCGTCAGGTGCGCGGTCTCGACCACGTTCTGGGGTGCGACGCCGTCGTTCGTCGCCGGCGCGGCACACGCCGCCGACCGGCAGGGGGCGTCGGCCGCCCGCGCGGGGACGGCCAGGCCGAGGCCCAGGCCGATCGCCATCAAGGTGCCGCAGGCTGCGGCGCGTACACCCGGCGTGGATCTCTTCACGGATTCTCCCGGCTCGGTCGCGGCGGCCGGCGGGGCGCGGGCCGCCTTCACAGCGGCATTGCAGCGCCGCCGGCGCCGCCCGCCGGGCACCGACACGGCCGGCTGGGCCGGACGGCCGAAGTCCCCGCCGGGCGGGCGCGGGGTCAGCGGCCGTCGCGGAGGCGGAGCAGGTACGTCGCGGTCAGGGCGACGGCGGGGTCCTCGTCGTGCGCGAGGCCGGCGAGGGCGCGGGCGGCGGCCGGGCCGGGGACGTCGGCGAGGGCCTGGGTGAGCCGGCCCCGGGCGGCGGGTCCGGTGGCGGGGTCGGCGAGCCGGGCGAGGAGTCCGGCCGCGATGCCGTCGCCGGTGGTGTCGTCGGTGGCCAGGGCGGCGAGCGCGTCGGCGGCGTCGGTGTCGTTCCGGCCGTCGACGACCATCTCGACGAGCGTGGGGAGCGCGTCGGCGTCGCCGCGGTTGCCGAGCGCGAGGGCCGCCCGGCCCGCGACCACCGGGTCGGGGTGGGCGAGGGCGGTGCGGAGCAGGGCAGTCGTCCCGTCGCCGGGGAGCCCGGCGAGGGCCCGGGCGGCCCGTTCGCGCACCGCCGCCTCCGGGGAGCCCAGTCCCTCGGCCAGGAGGGCGGGGCCTCCGTCGCCGGAGCGGGCGAGCGCCCAGCGGAGGGCGCCCGCGACATGGGGATCCGTCTCGCCGAGGGCGGCCTCCACCAGTGCCTCCACCGGTACGGGGACCTCGTCGGCGGCGGCGAGCGCGGCGCGCTGGCGGGTTCCCTCGCTCGCCGAGCCGAGGGCCTGGAGCAGCGCCACGACCCGCAGGGCGTCGTCCCAGCCCGCGGGTTCGGCGGCGTCGATGCGGCGCAGCCGGGTGAGCAGTTCGGTCTCGGCGGCGATGCGGGCGCGGGTCTGCTCGATGAGGTCGCCGACGAGCCGCCCGGGCGTGAAGCCGGGGTCGTCGAGGGCGCGGCCGATCTCCCGCAGCGACAGCCCCAGCGAGCGGAGGCTCTCGATGTGGAAGATCCGCCGGATGTCCTCGTCGCGGTACTCCCGGTAGCCGGATCCGGTGCGGTCCGAGGGCCGCACCAGGCCGAGCTTCTCGTAATGCCTGAGCATGCGGGCGCTGACGCCGGAGCGACGCGCCACCTCACCGATCAACACGCCCTAGTGTCCCTCCCCCGGAGAGCCGTCGAGCGCCACGACGCGCTTCGCCTCCTCGATCGCGTACGCGAATCCGGTGTCGGGGTCGTCCAGGATCCGCCGGGTGGCGAGGGCGTGCGCGCGCACCAGCGGGTCGGGGGCGGCCGCCGCGGTGTCCAGGACCGGCAGGATCACGTCCCCGAGCCCGGTCAGCGCCCGGCTCAGGCTGAGCTGGGTCTCCCGCCCGCCGCGGCCCAGCTGGGTGGCGAGCACGGCGGCGAGGGCCGGCTCCCCGCCGTGCGGTACGAGCAGGACGGCCGTCCGCCAGGCGGCCCTGGCCACCTCGTCGTCGGGATCGGTGAGGTGCGCGCGGGTGAGCGCCGGCCAGGCCCGCCGGTCGCCGATCTTGGACAGCGTGTGCAGGGCCTGGCTCCGTGCGCGCGTCCGCTCCGAGTCGAGCTCGGCGAGCACGCGGGGCAGCGTCAGGGAGTCGGGGTGCCGGGTCAGGGCCCAGGTCAGCATGTCGCGGACGAAGAACTCGGGCTCGACGGCGCAGCGCTCGACGAGCGCGTCGACGAACCGCTCGTCGGGGGTCGTGCCGACCGCCAGGGCGGCCTTGAGCCGTACCGACGGGCGGTCGTCCGCGAGCGCCCGGAGCGCGCGCCGCACCTCGGGGTCCTGATACGTCGTGGTCATCGGAACCACCTCCTCGCCCGGCAGTCAAAGGCTTGTCACCGTGTCAAGGTCAAGCGCGCCGCCTCCTCCGTCAGACCGCGCGGGTGTGGACGAGGAGGACGGCGCGCCCGTCGAGGGTGCGCGTCCCGGCGAGGGCGAGGGGGGTGCGGGCCGGGGCCGGGTGGAAGGCGGGGCGGCCGCCGCCGAGGAGGACCGGGTGGACGACGACGTGGTACTCGTCGATCACGCCGTGCTCGGCGAGGTGGGCGGCGAGCTCCGAGCCTCCGAAGAGGACGAGGTCGTGGCCGGCCTCCTTCAGGGCGGTCAGCTCCTCGGCCGCGTCGTCCGAGACGACGCGGGTGGTGTGCGCGGCCTCTCCCGGGGCGCCCTCGTCCAGGTCGTCCTGGCGCAGGGTGCGGGAGACGACGACCTTGGGCGCCTTGCGCCAGACCGGCGCGAAGGCCAGGTCGTGCGGGTCCCGCGAGTACCGCTCGGCCTGGGGCCAGAAGCCGGACATGAGGTCCCACACCTTGCGGCCGTAGAGGAAGACCGTGCCCTCCGGGGTCAGTTCCCGCGCGTGGGCGGAGAGGCCGGGACCCATCTCCGGCCAGTCGAACTCGCCGTTCGGGCCCTCGATGTAACCGTCGAGGGACTGGTGCACGAAGTGGATGAGCTTGCCCATGGTGTCGGCCGGTCCTCCTGTGTGTGCCGGTGCCCCTGTGACACCGGTACCCCTGGGTCGAAGCCGCGACGACGGTCTCGACATCCGGCGCGGGACTTTCCCGGAGAAATTTCCGGAGGCATGCCCGAAGGCGCCCCCTCGGCACGTTTCGCACCCCACTCGCCCGGCTCTCAGGCCTGGTCAGGAGGGGTATGAACCCCCTGGTGAGCCGCCGTGCGCCTTTCCGCGCCGGTCGCGCCTCACGGGGTGACAACGCCGGCGCGCGCTCGGCGGAACCGGTGAATCCAGTACCGGGTACGTGAGGGCGACACGTGCGCCGGGCACGTTCCCCGCAGCGGTTCTCGCCATCGAGAGGGATGGGCATGACCAGCCACGCCACCGAAACCTTGCTCGAAGACCTCCTCCACCGAGCCCTGATCGCCACGGACACGGGCGAACGCTGGACGACCGGGTCCGACGACATGTGGTGCCGGGTGACGCCCCTGAACGGGGAGCAGCGTCCGCAGGGTTGGAAGCTGCACGTGTCGGCGACGGCCGCCTCCGCGCCGGCCGTCCTCCTGAAGTCCCTGGAGGTACTGCTGCCGGACTCCTCGGGATTCAAGTTCGCCCGCTCGCTGGAGCGGGTCGGCGCGCTCAACTCCCGGGCCACGCCACGCGGCAGCTCCGGCAAGTTCCTGACGGTGTACCCGCGTTCCGACGCGGACGCGGCCCGCCTCGCCGCGGAGTTGCACCGCGCGACGGCGGGACTCGCCGGCCCCCGGATCCTCTCCGACCAGCAGTACGCCGCCGACAGCCTGGTCCACTACCGGTACGGGGCCTTCGTCGGCCGGCGGCGGCTGTCCGACGAAGGCCTGCTGGTCTGGTACTTCGAGGACCCCGACGGCAATCCGGTGGAGGACCGGCGGACCGGGCAGTACACGCCCCCGGAGTGGGCCGTCAGCCCCTTCCCCGCACCGGCCCACGTGCCCTCCCCCGCACCGGCTCCCGCCGAGCCCCGCCCCGTGGTGGTCGGCGGCCGGTTCGCGGTGCGGGAGGCGATCCGGCACACCAACAAGGGCGGTGTGTACCGGGGCAGCGACGTCCGCACCGGCGCGCCCGTCGTCATCAAGGAGACCCGCCCGCACGTGGAGGCCGACGCCTCCGGCAGCGACGTCCGCGACTGGCTGCGCGCCGAGGCGAGGGCCCTGGAGAAACTGCGGGGGTCGGGGCTCGCGCCGGAACCGCTGGCGCTGTTCGAGCACGCCGGACACCTGTTCCTCGCGCAGGAGGAGGTGCCGGGCGTCCCGCTGCGGACCTGGGTCGCCGAGCGTTTCCGCGACGCGGGCGGCGAGCGGTACGGGGCCGAGGCGACGGCCCAGGTCGCCCGGCTCGTGGACCTGGTGGCGGAGGCCCACGCGCACGGCTGCGTGCTGCGCGACTTCACGCCCGGCAACGTGATGGTCCGCCCCGACGGCGAACTGCGCCTGATCGACCTGGAGCTGGCCGTCCTGGCGGACGACGCCGCCCTCCCGACCCGGGTCGGCACGCCCGGCTTCAGCGCCCCCGAGCGCCTGGTCGACGCGCCGGTCTCCCCGACGGCCGACTACTACAGCCTCGGCGCGACCGTGTGCTTCGTGCTCACGGGCAAGGTCCCGAACCTGCTGGCCGAGGAGCCGCGGGACCGGCCGGTGGAAGAACGCCTCGCCGAGTGGCTGGACGCCTGCCTCGTCTCCGTACGGCTCCCCGACGGGATGCGGGAGCTGATCCTCGGCCTGATGCGGGACGACCCGGACGCGCGCTGGGATCCGGCCAGGGCCCGCGAGGCCCTCGCGCGGACGGCCGCCGGGCCGGCGGCGCGCTCCCCACGGCCCGCCTCGACCGTCTCCACCCCGCCCGCGGCCCCCGCCGCGGCCGGCGGCGACGCGATCGGGGCCGCCGTCGAGGGGATCGTGCGGCGCCTCGTCGACACGATGACGCCCGACGACGACCGCAGGCTGTGGCCCGTCTCGACCCTGGCCGGGGAGACCGACCCGTGCACCGTGCAGCAGGGCGCGGCCGGTGTCCTCGCGGTGCTCACCCGGTACTTCGAGCTGACCGGCGACCCCCGGCTGCCCGGACCGCTCGCCGCCGCCGGGCGCTGGATCGCCGACCGCACCGACCCTCGTTCCGCCCGCCCGGGCCTGCACTTCGGCACCGGCGGCACCGCCTGGGCTCTGTACGAGGCGGGGCGGGCCGTCGAGGACCGGGCGCTGGTCGACCACGCGCTGGCCCTGGCGGTGGCCCCGCAGGAGCGGACGCCCAGCCACGACATCACCCACGGCACGGCGGGCAGCGGCATGGCGCGCGCCCATCTGTGGCGGCGCACCGGCGATCCGCGTCTCGCCGCGCTGGTCGGGGAGGCCGCCGACCGGCTGGCCGAGGCGGCCCGGCGCGAGGCGACCGGGGCGACCTGGCCGGTTCCTGCGGAGGCCGTCGCCCAGGAGGCGGGCAAACGCTATCTCGGCTTCGCGCACGGTTCGTCGGGCATCGGCTGCTTCCTCCTCGCCGCCGCGTCCGTCACCGGCAGCCCGGTCCACCGGGAACTGGCCGTGGCGGCGGGCGAGCACCTGGTGGCCCATGCCGTGGACGTGGGCGGCGCGGCCCAGTGGCCGGCGCAGACGGGGGACGTGCCGACGGCTCCGTACTGGTGCCACGGCTCGGCCGGCATCGGCTCGTTCCTGGTCCGGCTGTGGCGGGCGACCGGTGACGACCGGTACGGCGACCTCGCCCGCGCCGCCGGCCGGGCCGTCGTCGAGCGGGCCTCCCGCGCCGCGCTCACCCAGTGCCACGGCCTGGCGGGCAACGGCGACTTCCTCCTCGACCTGGCCGACGCCACCGGCGACCCGGTCCACCGCACGCGGGCCGGCGACCTGGCCCGCCTCCTCGTCGCCGAGCGGTCCCGCCGCGGCGACCACGTCGTCTTCCCCAACGAGTACGGGGAGGTCTCGACGGGGTGGAGCGACGGCTCCGCCGGAATCCTGGCGTTCCTCCTGCGGGTACGCCACACCGAGCCCCGGCACTGGATGGTCCAGCCGCCGGTCTGAGCGGCGGCGGACACTCCGCCGTCGCACCCAGAGGAACAGCGCAGCAAAGAAACACGACACACCACGAAGAAGGAGAAGACCATGGAGAACAAGGACCTCGACCTCCTCGCCCGCCTGCACGCCCTTCCGGAGACCGAGCCGGTCGGCGTCGACGGCGCGCCCTTCGCCGCCACCTGCGAGTGCGTCGGCCTGCTGACGCTCCTCAACACCGTCTGCATCGGCATCAGCTGCGCGTAACCCGCGTCGCCTCCCCCGGCCGGTGGCTGTCCCGGGACAGCCACCGGCCGGGGCGAGGCTCCGGCCCGCCCGCCCGGCCCCACCGACGAGGACGAGACCATGCCGCTGCATCCCGGTGACCACGACTCCCCCCGCACCGCCGCCGCGCGCCCCACGCCGTCGGCCGGTTCCGTCCCCTCCGCCATCCGCACGCGTGGCCTGGTCAAGAGCTACCGGGGACCGGACGGCACCTCCACCGACGCGGTCCGCGGGCTCGACCTGGACGTGCGCCAGGGGGAGACGTTCGCGTTCCTCGGCCCCAACGGCGCCGGGAAGTCCACGACCATCGCGATGCTCTGCGCCCTCACCCGCCCCACCTCCGGGCGCGCGACGGTGGCGGGCGCCGACGTGCTCACCGAGCCCGACCTGGTACGGAGCAGGGTCGGGCTGCTGTTCCAGCACAGCGCCCTCGACACCGACCTGACGGCCGAGCAGAACCTCCGCGTCCACGCGCGTCTGTACGGGCTCCGCCGCGGCGAGGCCCGCCGCCGCACGGCCGAGGCGCTCGACGTCGCAGGCCTGTCCGACCGGCGCCGCGCGCCCGTCCGCACCCTGTCGGGCGGCATGCGGCGGCGGCTGGAACTCGCCCGCCAGCTGCTGCACTCCCCCGGGGTGCTGTTCCTCGACGAGCCGACCACGGGCCTCGACCCGCACGCCCGCGTCCTCGTCCGGGACCACCTGCGGACCCTGCGCGACCGGCACGGCAGCACGCTCTTCGTCACCACCCACTACCTGGACGAGGCGGAGCACTGCGACCGTCTCGCCATCGTCGACCGGGGCCGGCTGGTGGCGCAGGGGACCCCGTCCGAGGTGAAGGCCGCGATCGGCGACGACCGGGTGGCGCTGCGCACGAGCGACGACGCGGGCGCGCGGCGGGTCGTGTCCGCGCTCGCTCCGCCCGGCCGGCCCGTCACGGTCGACGCGGACGGCCTCTGGCTGCGCGTCCCGGACGGCAGCACCTGGATCCCGCGCCTGTGCGCGGCGCTCGGCTCCCACGGCATCGCCGTCCACGCCGCCTCCGCCACCCCGCCCACGCTCGACGACGTCTTCTTCCACCACACCGGCCGCAGCATGGCTCCGGGGGAGGGCGGCGCCCGATGACGACCCTCACCGGCACGGACGCGGGCGCGGGAACCCCCGCCGGCACCGGCCTCCGGCACGAACTGCGCGCGGTGCACGCCCTGGTCCACCGCGACCTGCTCCGCCTCGCCTGCCAGCGGGTGCCCACCGCCCTGATGCTCCTCCACCCGGTCCTGTACCTCTTCATCCTGGGCGGCGGTCTGGCGGCGCTGATCCCCGCCGCCTCGCTCGGCGTCGGCTACCGGACGTACCTCTTCCCGGGGATGCTGATGATGACCGTGCAGACTCCGGCGATCATGGTCGGGATCCGGCTCATCACCGACCGGCAGAGCGGCTACCTCCGCGAACTCCTCATGGCCCCCGTGGGCCGCGCCACCCTCCTCCTCGGCAGCTGCGCGGGCGGCACGCTGGTCGCGACGGTCCAGGGCGCGGTGCTCCTCCTCCTGGCGGGCACGGTGGGCCTCCCGTACGACCCGGTCCTGCTCGTCCTGCTCCTCGCCGGCATGGTCCTCGCGTCGTTCGCGATCACCTCTCTGTCCCTGGCCCTGGCCGTGGGCCTGCGCAGTCCGGAGACCTTCCACACGCTGCTCGGCCTGGTGATGATGCCGCTCCTCTTCCTCTCCGGCGGCTTCTTCCCCCTGACGTCCCTGCCCGGCTGGGCACAGGCCCTGGCGGCCGCGAACCCCCTGGCGTACGGCGTGGACGTCCTGCGCCGCTCGATCGCCCTCCGGGCGCCGGAACAGGCGGCGGCCGACGGCCTCGCGTGGGCGGGCCACCAGCCCCCTCTCCTCCTCGAAGCGGGCCTCCTCCTGGCCCTGGGCACGGCGGCCCTCCTCTGGGCGGCCCGCCGCTTCGGCCGCCCGGAGTAGCCGCCCTCGGCACCGGGGGCCCTACGGCCGTCCGCAGGACGCGGTCTTCCCCGCGCCGCCCTTCCCCGGCGGTGTCATCAGGGTGAGGGACTCGGTGACGACGCGGGAGCCCCTCCTCACCCGGACGTCGACCGTGCCGACGGTCAGGCCGGGGAACTCGACGGCGTGGACGGTCCGCCGGCCGTCGGCCATGAGGCCGACGGCCCTCACCGGGACGGGTACGCCGTCGCAGGTCACGGACTCGACGGTCTCGTGCTCCGCGCCGAAGACGACGTTCCAGCCCGTGGCCATCATGGCGACCAGACGGACGAGCCGGGGCTCCTCTCCCACCGGCGGCGTGTGGGGGGCCGAGGCGCAGGCCACCATGGTCATCCCGACGGCCGCGCCGTGGCAGAACCGCCCGTCCTTTGTCTCCCAGACGAAGAGCGCCCCGCGGGTCGACGCGGCGGCGACCAACAGGCCCCGGGTCCCGGGCGCCTTGCTTCCGGTGGCGGCGGCCCGCACCGCCACGCCCGCGGCGTCGACGGCTTCCTCCACGCTCCCGCCGGCCGTGGCGGGGGCGGTGACGGCGGTCGGCGCGGGGCTCGGCGACGCCGTCCGCGCCGGGGCCTCCGCTCCCGCACAGGAGGTCACGGCCAGCACGGCGCCCCCCAGGATCACGCCGGCCCTCGGTCCTCGCAGCACTCCCCCACCCCCGGTCCCGCCGCTTCGGCAGCGGCGGTCCTCTAGTGTGCTCCGCATGATCGGAAAGCTGCAATGCGTGGTGCTGGACTGCCCCGACGTCATGGAACTCGCCCGCTTCTACGCGTCGTTGCTCGGCGGTGAGGTCAACCGGCCCGATCCCCGGTGGTCGCTCGGCGACGACTGGGCGACGCTGCACGGCGACGGCGGGATCGTCCTGGCGTTCCAGCGGGTGGCGGAGTACCGGCCGCCCCGCTGGCCGGATCCGGCCCGCCCCCAGCAGTTCCACCTCGATCTGGGGGTGGCGGACCTGGACCGGGCCGGGGCGGAGGTCCTCGCCCTGGGGGCGACGCTTCTCGACGGCGGTGACGGGCGGCGGAGTTGGCGGGTGTACGCGGATCCGGCGGGGCATCCGTTCTGCCTCGTACGGGACTGAGCGCGCCGGGCGTCACGGCGCGCGCGGGGCGGGGGTGCCGTGACGAGTTCTGGACAGGAAGACACGGTTCCGCATGAGGGGCGCGTGAGCGGGGAGCCATGACGTGTCCGTTGTCGGCCGATTCAGCCCGCGAGGAGCCGCCATGTCCGTGCCGCATTCCCCGTCGCCCGACGAGCCCGTGTTCACCGCCGACTTCGGGTCCCCCTCGCAGTGGGTCGCCGGGCGTTCCTGGGCCTATCCGGACGGCGGGCCGGTCAACCCGCTGGACAACAAGCTCGACCACCTCGTGGACGACCCCGACTACTGTCGCTCCGGGGTCTTCCGGGCGACGCGGCGGCCCGACGGACTGTGGGACAGCGGGCTGCTGACGACGGAGGGGAGCGACGAGGGGTTCGAGGTCCGGGCGGGGGACGTGCTGGAGGCCCGGGTGCGGCTGCCGTCGGAAACGGGGGCCTGGCCCGCGATCTGGACCTGGCGCGACGGCGGGCAGGAGGTCGACGTCTTCGAGTACCACCCGGACAACCCCGATCTGCTGGAGCTCTCCAACCGGGTGCGGGGCACTCATCACTACCACCGGTCGCCGGACGTCCGGCCCGGGGAGTGGGTGGAGCTGCGGACCCGGTTCGGCGCCAGGTCCGTGGTGTGGTGGGTGAACGGCACCGAGGTCTTCGCCGACGGGCGGGGGGTCGGCCGGTCCTGGCACGCCTACCTGATCGTCAACCTCTCGGTCTGCGCGGGCCGTTACCATCCCGCGCCCGATCCCGGCACGACCGAGATGTCCTTCGAGGTGGCGGATCTCCGGGTGTTCCGGAGCCGCTGACGGAGCAAGCGGTCCCGGTCACGCCCAGGGGACTCCCAGGGCCGTCAGGCGCGCGCGCTGGGCGGCGGTGAGGCGGGCGCGCCGCTGGCGGACGTTGGCGTACCAGACGCCCAGCTTGTGGAGGTGCTCCTCGCCGTTCACCACGAGCGTCTCGACGTGACCGCGGGCGGGCGCCGCGCCGGCGCCCTCCCGGGCCGTGAACTGGGCGAGTGCCCGGATGCCGCGCGCGAAGGCCGCGGTCGGGGCCGGAGCCGGGTGCGCGGCGGCACGGCGCTCGGGCGGCGCCACGCCCAGGAGGGCGAGGCGGCGGCGCTGCTCCTCGGCCAGTCCGGGCCAGGCGCGGTGCTGGCGGGCGAGCCAGGCGCCCAGGTCGTCGCCGTCGAAGACGACGCCCGGGGCGATGGCGGGGAGGCGGCCGTCGGGTTCGTCGGCGGCCAGGCCGGCGCAGACCCGGTACAGGCGCTGCCAGTCGAGGGGCCAGGGGCAGTTCCAGTCGGGGTCGATCTCCGCCAGCCGGGCCGCGCGCGCGGCGGCGCGCTCGGGGTCCTTGCCGAGGGCGCCCGGGCGGCGGAGGTTGGCCACGAGGCGGCCGATCGCGATCGAGTCGCGGTCGGTCCCGCCCCAGCGGGCGTCCTGACGGGGTGCCAGGTGGCCGTGGGCGCGGTGGTAGGAGCGGAGGGCGGCCAGGTTGGTCTCCCAGGCCTCGTCGCCGGGCTCCCACACCATGCCCTCGTCGTCCAACCGCTGCTTGCGGTACGGCTCCAGGGTGCCGGCCCGGAGGTTCTTGCGCTGCTGGTGGACCCAGCGGCCGAGCGGGAACGTTCCGGTCGCGCCGAGTGCGGTCTCCGTGTCGTACGGGACGGCGTACAGGCCCTCGATGCCGTGGTCGGCGCGCCAGCGGCGCAGGGCCTGGTAGCCCTCCAGCCAGACCAGGGACTCGGGGCGGTGAACACGGGTGCGGAGGAAGGCGGCGACGGTGGCCGGGTCGCGCGGGGTCGCGAAGCGGAGGAGCGGCGACGGCTCGGCTCCGGTGTCCCGGGGGTCCGCGGCACCGGGCCGGCCGGCCGCCTCGCGGTGGACGTGAACCGTGCGGGCGCCGCGGGTGCGGCCGCGGGAGGCGAGGTCGGCGACGAGGTGTTCGGAGTGCGAGCGCAGGCCGTTGAGGACGGCGACCAGAGGGGCGTACGACGCCGAGGCCACCATGTCCCGCGGGTCCTCGTCCGGCCGGAGGAAGACGGGGACGAGGATGCGGGCGGTCTTGGCGGTGCCGTCCGGGTCGGGGCGCAGGGCGCGGCCGATGTTCTGGACGAGCTCGACCTGCGAGCCGCGGGTGTCGGCGAAGCAGACGGCTTCCACCCCGCGTTCCCCCGTGATGTCGACGCCTTCGCCGAGGACGCGCACGGAGGCGAGGAAGGCGCGGTGGACGCGGCGGCCCGCGGCGTCGACGCCGTTCGCGAACTGCCGGATGGCCTCCCGGCGTTCGGCGACCAGGTGGTCTCCGCACAGCCAGGCCGACCAGACCCGGTCCGGCGGCACGTGGCGGCCGGGGTCGAGGTCGTAGAGGCGGGCGTCGATGGACGACGGGGGCATCCGCTCCGCGTCGGCGAGGGCGGTGAGCGTGGGCTCGGTCGCGTACAGCTCGGCCGCGGTCGAGGGAAGTCGGGAGGCGAAGGCCTCGGCCTCCTCCACCCGGTGGTGGAAGGTCATCACCGTCTTCAGGTTGTGACGGGCCGCGTGCTCCAGGAGCGCGGTCTGGAGGAGGGCGAGGCGCCGGCCGCGCAGGGCCTGTTCGGCAGGACCGGGGCCCGCGCCCGAATCCGGCTCCGCGCCCGAGTCCGAATCCGAATCCGGGTCCGAATTCGGGTCCGGGACCGGGACCGGGACCGGGACCGGATGGGGGTCCGGGTCGCGGATCTCCAGGACGTCGATCTCGAAGCCGGCGAGGATCTCGCGGGCGATCGCCTCCGCCAGGCCGAGCTCGTGGATCCATTCGCCGTAGGTGCCGTCCGGGTCGCTCTCCATCGACGCGATCGCGGCCTCCTCCGCGCCGGCGCGCGGGGCGGCCAGGATGCGGGGTGTGGCGGTCATGTAGAGGCGGAAGGCGGCGGGGACGCGGTGGTTGTCGTGGATCGCCGCCCAGGGGCGTGACCGGTCGCCGGCCGTGCCGTGCGCCTCGTCGACGACGGCGAGGTCGAAGCCGTCCATCCGCTGCCCGTACAGCCGCGGTCCGCCGGCGAGGGCCGACTCCAGGGGGCCGCGGACCTGCCGGACGCCCGCCGGGCCGTCGGACGCGAGGCCCTCGAAACCGTCGAGGCCGTCGAATCCCCCGGGGGCGTCGCGGTCGACGAGCGAGGCGTACGTGGCGAGGACGACGACCGGACCGCGGCCGGCCCACAGGGCGAGCCGGAGCGGGTTCGTCGTGGTCCGCACCCCGAGCCGGTCGAGGACTTCGTCGCGGTCGAGCGAGCAGACGGCGACCATCGGGGCCTTGTGGCCGATCCTGCGCCAGGCCTCGGCGGTCTGCACGAGCAGGTCGAGCGTCGGGACCATGACCAGGATCCGCCCGCCGGGGAAGCAGCGGAGGGCGGCGGAGGCGGCCGTGTACGTCTTGCCGGAGCCGGTGGCCGACACGTACGTGGCCCGCTCGCCGTCCGGGCGCGGCGTCCGGCGCCGGGCCCGGACGGTCCAGGCGCGGATGGCGGCGAGCCCGGCGGCCTGGTGCTCGCGCAGCCGGACGGTCGCCGGTGCCGCGGTCACAGGTCGAACTCGATGTGCTCGACGTTCAGCATGCGGACCTCCTCCAGGCTCGCGGCGCGGGTGCCGCGCTGCTGGAAGTAGACGTCCCGCAGTGCCTCGGCCACGGCCCGGCGCATGTCGTGCTCGCCCTGCTCCCGGGCGGCGAAGATGCGTTCGGCGTGGTGCGGGGGGAGGGCGAGGGTGAGGTGGCGTTCGCGGGCCTCGTCGGTGGTGCCGGCCGGGGCGGCGTAGCCCAGGCTCGCGCGGACGTCGATCATCAGGCCGTCGGTGGTGCCGGCGGCCCGCCGCGCCTTCGCCTTGACCCTCGGCTGCCAACGCCTGCGGGTCTCCTCCCGCAGGCGGGCGGCGAGTTCGGGGCGGGGGCTCTTGATCTCGCCCTTCACGTACCGCTCGACGGTGCGCTGGGAGACGCCGAGGAGGGCGGCCACCGCCCGGGTGCCCTTGAGCTGCTTCACCAGGAAGCGGACCTGCGCGCCCGCCGACTGCGGCGGCTTGCGGGTGACCGCCTTGTCGAGGACCCGGTCCAGGCCCTCGCCGACCGATCTCACCACCATCGTCCTACTCCCCCGTGTCCGGGCCGGTGCGGTCGCCGGTCTTGATGTAGCGGGCCAGGTTCAGGAGCGGGTCGCCGGTCTCGTCGCGCAGGCGCTCCGCCCAGAGCGGGGTGCGGGTGCCCTCGTGCTTGACCATGCCCGGGGAGACGCCGATGCGGAAGGAGCCGGGGATCGTCCTGCCCTCGGGGGTGTGCGGCAGCACGTCCAGCGGGGACGGGCCGTCGGCGGCGTACACCGCGCAGTCGGAGAGGACCGCGACGGGGTAGCTGCCGGTGGCGGCGGCGAGCGCGACCATCTTGCGGTGCATGTTGATCCTCGCCCGGGAGATGACGACCGCGCGGATGTCGGGGCGCCAGGTGGGACGGGCGAGCGCCGGCCACGGCTTGCCCGGCCGCCAGCCGTCGCCGCGCGCCTTCTCCTGGAGCTTGCCGATGCCGCCCTTCACGGTGTTCTTGATCGCGTCGAGGACGATCGCGGCCTCCGGGTCGCGGCGCTTGTACCCGTCCATCGCCGCCAGGTACGCGGCGGGGTCGAGGTCGCCGCCGACGCCGAGGTCCGCCATCGTCTCCACGTACGCGTTCCGCAGCCGCCGGTACCACTCGTCCAGATAGCGGCCCGCCTCCGGGCGCACCCAGGCCTCCGACGGGGCGACCTCGTAGCCGAGTTCGACCGCGTACGCCACGGTCGGGGTGGCGTACCAGGCCGGGCCCGCGGGGGTCTCGCCGGTCGGTGTGAAGGGGCTGGGCAGCAGCTCCCCGCGCAGCCGCGTCCACCCGTCGCGGTCGCCGCCCGCGTCCGCGCCGGTGCGGGTGCGGGTGCCGAGGCGTACGCGGGAGAGGTCGACGTGGGACAGGTCGACCAGCCAGGAACCCGGCACCGAAGGGTCGAAGTCCGGGTGGACGACGTGGACGGGGGGCTGGGCGAGGCCGATGAGCGCGCCGTTCGCGGCGGCGCCGAAGGCCATGTTGACGTCGATGCCGACCAGGTGCGGCTTCAGGCACTCCTCGTCCGTCAGCTCCCGCGCCCAGTCGTACGCCTCCTCGAAGATCCGCTCCTCGGGGCCCCGCACGTGGAAGCGGGGCAGGCCGGCGAGGACCGGGTGCCCGTCGACCGCCTCGCACGGCGGCGGGTCCATCGGCTCCTTGCCGAGCGAACCGGCGTTGTGGACGCTGTGCCGGCGCCCCTCCTCGTCCGGGTCGGAGGCGCGGGTCGGCGGGCGCAGCGCGGTCATCAGTTCCAGGCCCGTGACCGCCGTCGAACCGCGCGGGGTGATCACGCGGGAGGCGTACAGGCCGAGTACGCGGGCGAGTTCGGCGGGCGGCAGCTCGGCGGAGTCGCCCCAGGAGCGGGTGTCGAGCGCGCGCCACGACGGGATGCACAGCTGTGCGCAGAGGCGGCGGCCGCCCTGGGCGGGCCGGTAGATCCGGGCCCACGGGCCGAAGCCGCGCCGGGTCAGCCGCCAGTCGGCCCGCTCGATCTCCTTGACCGCCGGATGGCCGGCGGGGAGGCGGCCCTCGATCCGCTCGTCGTCGGTGAGTTCGACCGGCAGGCCGTAGTGCGCGAGCGCGGACCGGGTGAGGACGAGCACCGGATCGGCGTCCCACCCCGCCGCGTCCAGGCGCGGCGCCCCCAGCCGCGCCTCGCCGAGTGCCCATGCGACCAGCTCGGGCAGCGAACGGGCGGGGACGTCGAGCACGAGGCCGCCGACGCAGTACGCGACGGGGGCCGCGTCGCCGTCGGCGCCGAGGTCGATGACGGCGAGGGGGCCGTGGGCGAAGCGGGGGTCGACGCCGGCCGAGCCCCGCCGCCCCGCCGCCGCCTTCCTTCCCGAGCCCGCCTTCTTGGCGAGGGCGGCCTTCCGCGCGATCGCCGCCCGCTGGGCGGACACCGCCTTCTTGACCGGCGGCTTCGCCGGGACCGGGGCCGGGGCGGTCTCGGAAACGGGAGCGGGAGCGGCCTCGGCGGGTACGGGTTCGGGGTCGGCGACCCGTACGTGTTCCGCCGTCTCCGGCGGCAAGGGGTACTTCTCCGCCCAGCCCTTCAGGAGGGCCAGGTAGGGGGCGCGGCGAGGGGGCCGGGGCTCGCTGCGGCCCGCTTCCCAGTTCTTGACCGTCTGGGTCGAGGTCTCCAGGACGGCGGCGAGGCCGGCCTGGGTGACGCCGGCGGCGACACGCAGCCGGGCCCGCTCGGCGGGCGGGGGGAACTCCGGCCCGCCGGCCAGAAGCGCCTCCACGGCCTGGAACAGAACGCCTTCCTCGGGCACGGTGCCACCTCCACCGCGACCCTATCGAATTTATCCCTGGACATATCCCCGGCCACGCCCGGCGCCCGGTTCAGCCGGTGCCCTCCAGGAGGCGGCGGACCTCGCGGCTCGCGGCGGGGACCGGGCCGACGACCGGGACCGGGAAGCGGTGGCGGAGGGCTTCGGCGGCCTCGCCGAGGGGGCCGCCGCCGATGACGACGGCCTCGGCGCCGTCCTCCCTCACGCAGCGGTCCACGGCGTCGGCGAGGCGCTCCGTCATCTCGGCGGGGTCCGCGGCCAGCCGGTGCGGGTCGCCGGGGGTGAGCCGGACGCCGGTGTACTGGGCGGACCAGCCGAGGCGGGCGGTGCGGGCGTCGATCGCGGCGGCCAGGCCGGGGGTGGTGGTGGCGATGCCGAAGCGGCGGCCGTCGGCGCCGGCCTCGCGCAGGGCGGCCTCGGCGATGCCGATGACGGGGACGGTGGTGCGGGCGCGGAGGTCCTCGACGCCCGGGTCGCCGAAGGCGCCGACGACGAGGGCCGCGACCTCGGGGCCTTCCGGGGCGGCGAGGAGGGCGTCCGCGGCGTCGAGGACGTGCCGGACCGAGGCGCGCAGCAGTTCCTCGTCGACGAGCATCGGCGGGCCGGCGGCGACGGTGACGCCCCGGACCTCGTAGCCGTCCTCCGGGCGCAGGGTGCGGCGGGCGATCGCGGCCATCGTCGCGGTCGTGGCCCGGTCGGTGTTGGGGTTGACGAGGGCGACGAGGGCCATGCGGGCGTCTCCTTCTCGGGGCGGCGGCCGGGCTTCCGCGTGTCGGGGACGAGCCCGGGGATCGCGTGAGCGTATCCGTCGACCGGTCGACCCGAGCCGGAGGAGGGCCCGTCCGGCGGTGGCGCAGGGCAAGCGGACGGTGGCGGTGAGGACGGCGGCGGGCCCGCTCGGAGGCCGCCGAGGCCGCGCTGCCGGACCGCTCGCGCAACTTCGGAGTCCTGCGGGCCGGTTCGTGGCGCGTGGGGGCTGTCGCACGGGGCTACTCGACGGTAACGTGCGGGGCCGTCCACAGCCTTGGGGGGAAGTCGCATGGGTGTCGTCACGGCGTTCGATCCGGTGGCCGAGCACGAGCGGACGCGGGCCGCGCTGGAGGGCGCGGTCGGGCGCCTGGTGCGACTGGCCGACGGGATCGACGCGTGGGAGGTGCCGTCCGGGCTTCCGGGGTGGTCCGTGGGGGACGTCGGCGCGCACCTCGCCGCCGTGTACCTCGCGTACCGCTCCGCGGTGACCGGGGACGGGGGCGTCGACTGGGACGGACTGCTCACGGGCCGGGAAGGGTCGTTCGGGGAACGGATCGCCGCCGTGAACGCGCTGTCCATCGGCCTCATCGCCGGGGAGGAGCGCAAGCGCCTCGGCGCGATCCTCGCCGAGCGGGGCGCGGCCTTCCTGCGGGACTCGGCGGGGCTCGCGCCCGGGACTCCGGTCCCCGCACCCTGGTACGGGCCGGGGCGGACCGTCCCGCTCGCGGCGGCGACGGGGCTCGTGCTCAGCGAGACCCTGCTCCACGGGCTCGACATCGCCCGGGGCGCCCGCCGGCCGTGGACCGTCCCCCCGGCGGAGGCCGCGCTGGTGATCGGCCAGGCGATGGTGACGATGATGCCGCTCGCCCTGGACGCGGAGAAGGCGAAGGGCGTGCGGATCGCCTTCGACCTGGTGCTGGAGGGCGGGCCGCGACTCGCCGTCGACGTGGCGGACGAGGCGGTGACCGTCACCCGGGACCCGGGGCCGCGCGCGTACGACTGCCGGATCGTGGCGTCGCCGACGGCGTTCCTGCTCGTCTCCTTCGGCAGGCTGCCGATCTGGAAGGCGATCGCGCGGGGCCGGATGCGGGCCGGCGGCCCCCGGCCCTGGCTCGCGACGCGACTGAGCCGACTGATCACCGCACCCTGAGACGCCTCAGACGCCGGCTCCGGTCCCGCGTCCGGTCCCGGTCCCCGTTCCGGTGAACGGCCAGGAGTCGATGTCCCGGTAGCGGACCGGGGCCGGGCCCCGGGCGTCGTCGCTGCCGACGAGGTGGAGCCGCGCGGCCGGCCACGCGCGGCCCTCGAAGCCGTCCAGCACCCCGACCGCCGCCGGCACGCCGGTGAGGTCGCCCCGACGGGCCCGGGCCAGCGTCAGGTGCGGTCGCAGCGGACGCCCCTCGTAGGCGATCCCCGCCTCCTTGACTCGTTCCCGTACGTCGTCGGCGAGCCGGTGCAGGCCGGGGACGTCGCCCGCGATCCCGCTCCACAGGACGCGGGAGTCGAACTGCCCGCCGCCGCGGAGCGAGAGCTCCAGCGGCCCGCGCTCCCCGGCGAGCTCGGCGAGCGGCGCGTGGAGGCGGGGCACCACGGCCGCCGGGAGCTCACCGAGGAAGGCGAGGGTGATGTGCCAGTCCTCGATCCGGTTCCAGCGCATCCCGGGGTACGCCGCGTAGGCCGGCGCCAGCGCCCGGGCGAGCTCGTCCTTGGCGTCGTCGGGCGGCGCCAGGGCGATGAAGACGCGGATGGTGGCGGGGGTGGCGGCGGGGCGGGGCGAGTCGTTCACGGAACGATTCGTACCGTGCCGGAGCCGGGGCCGTGCGGGCGGGTCCCGCTACCGGGCGGCCAGGCGGTCGTCCCGTGGCGGGTCCCGCCCGGCGGGTTCACCAGTCGCCGTCGGCGACCGGGGCGCCCGGCGGGGGCGGCGGCGGGCCGACCGGCTTGACCTGCCACGGGGCCGGCGGGGCCCACGGGTCGAGGTCGTCACCCAGCCAGTCCCCCACCGGCTTCACGTCGGCGAGGGCGTCGGAGGGGGCGAGGTCGGTGCCGTCGGGGTCGTCGTAGTCGAACCAGGGGAGGCCCGCGCGGGTGTAGGCGGCGCGGTCGGCCGGCGACGGCGGAGGCTCCTCGCCGGTGATGCGGCGCCACTCGGGCGGCGTCACCAGGTGGACGAAGACGCGGGCCTCGGGGGTGTCCGACCAGTCCCGGGAGGCGCGGTCGTCCTTGTACACCTCCTGCCGCATGGTGCCGCCCGCGCCGATGCCCATGGCCGCGGCGGCGGGCGGCGGGGCCGCGGGGGCGGCCATCGCCATCGGCGGCGGGCCGCCGTAGCCGCCGAACGCCTGCGGGGGCGACGCGGCGAGGCGGCGGGCCCGCTCCTCGGCGAGGCGCCGCTGCTCCTCGCGCCAGGCGGCGCGGAGCTTCGGGTTGAGCGGGAAGGCCTGGAGCTGGAGGCCGCCGACGGTCTCCTCGCCGGTGACCTGGCCCTCGACGGTGGCGCCCGTGCCGAGCGGGACGGCGACGAACTGGCGCACCGTGCCCTTGCCGGAGTTGATGCCGTCGAGCCACGGCTGACGGGGCAGTACCACGTAGTTCTGCGGGCGCCGGGAGAGCTTCCCGGTCCACTTCTCGCCGGAGACCGCGCAGACCTTGCCGACGCCGACCTGGAGCGCGGTGGGCTCCGGGCTGCCGGCGAAGCTCAGCCACATCGCCTCACGGAGGTGGACCGGCAGCATCACGCCGCCCTTGGCCCGCCACTGCTCGGGCACGGTGCCGGGGTAGTCCTCGACCCGGCGGAGCGGAAAGGTGCCGAGGCCCGGCGGCAACCGGTGGGTGCCGGTCTCCGGCAGCCGCAGCGTCCGCATGAAACGGACCCGCACCCCGTCCCCCAGCACCAGTGCGTCCCCGTCGATCCTGGTCGCGTTCGCGGTCACCACGTCTCCCCTCGTCTCGGCACCGTCCCCCGTAACACGTCCGGCCGGAGCGGCCGGTTCCCGTCGGGTGGCGGCTTGTCGGCGACGCCCCCCGGCGCTATCTTGCATTGCATGGTTCCTGGTGACGCAAAGAACGACGACGGCGGGGGAAGGGTCCCCAGCCAGCTGCGCAAGGGCGTGCTCGAGCACTGCGTCCTCGCGCTGCTCAGGGACGAGCCGAAGTACGGCGTCGAACTCCTCGCCGAGCTCGCCTCGGTGAGCGTGATGACCACCAGCCAGGGCACGATCTACCCCCTCCTGTCGCGGCTGCGGCGGGAGGGGTTCGTCGACACCGAGCTGCGCGAGTCCCCCAGTGGGCCGCCGCGCCGCTACTACGCTCTGACGCCCCTCGGCCGGACCGCGCTCGCCGAGTTCGCCGGGGCGTGGCCACGCTTCCGGGACGCCGTCGACCATTTCCTCAACGACCCGCAGGGGGACACCGCATGAACGCCATCGACCACCCGCTCGTCGCGGCCTACCTCGACTCCGTGGCCCGCGAGACCGCCGGGCTCCCCGCCGAGCGCAGGGCCGAACTCCTCGCGGACCTCCGCGAGCACATCGAGGTGAGCGAGGCCCGTGACGACGAGGCGGTCCGCGCCGTCCTCGCCGAGCTGGGCGAGCCCCGTACGGTGGCCGCCTCCGCGCTCGCCGAGGAGGGGGCGCCGGCCACCGCGGTCACCGCCGTGCCGACCGGACCGCTCGCCGGCCGTCAGGCCGCCCGGATCATCGCGGTCCTGCCCGCCCTCGGCGGCCTGCTGATCCTCGGCTCCCCGTTCGCGGGCGCCCTGGTCCTGGCCATCGGACTCGCACTGCTGTGGAAGACCCCGCTGTGGGACGCCCGGCACAAGCGGATCGGTACGGCCACGGCTCTGGCCGTACCGGTGCTGCTGCTCCTCGGCGGGCTGTTCCTCGCCGGCGGCTGGGTCGGTCCGGTGGAGCTGCTGGTGATCGGTGTGTTCGCGATCGGCGTGCCGGTCTCCGGCGCGCTCGTCCTGACGCGGGCGCTGCGCGTCTGACCGCCCGCGCGCCTACTCCTCGCGGGCGGCCTCGGCCTCGGCGCGTTCCGCGTCGAGGCCGGCCTGGGCGTGGAGGTAGAGGTCGCGGACGAACGACCTGGCTTCCGTCAGCGGGATGCCGGAGCCGAGGCCGAGCAGTCGTTCGGTCCAGGCGGCGTGCGGGTCGCCCTGCTCTTCGGCCATGACGTCACTCCTTCGGCCCCCTCTCCTCTCATCGTCCGCCCCGGGCCGACCGCCCGCAATTCCGTCCTCAGGCCGTGCCGCGCACCCGGCGGGCCGTGTCGCGCAGCCAGTGGGCGCTGCGCTTGGGCGTGCGCGTCTGGGTCGCGTAGTCGACGCGGACGAGGCCGAAGCGCTGGGCGTAGCCGTACGCCCACTCGAAGTTGTCGAGGAGCGACCAGGCGAGGTAGCCGCGGACGTCGGCGCCGGCCTCGCGGGCGCGGGCGACGGCGGCGAGGTGGGCGGAGAGGTAGGCGGTGCGGTCGCGGTCGTCGACGCGTCCGCGGGCGTCGGGGACGTCGTCGTAGGCGGCGCCGTTCTCGGTGACGACCACGGGGGTGCCGGGGTAGTCGCGGGCGATGCGCAGCAGCAGGTCGGTGAGGTCGTGGGGCATGACCTCCCAGTCGAGTCCGGTGACGGGCAGGCCACCGTGCGGGAGGTTGCGGGTGACGGGGCGGCCCTGGGCGTCGGTGGTGGAGCCGTGCTGGTCGGTGCCCGAACTGCGCATCGAGCGGTAGTAGTTGACGCCGAGGGTGTCGATGGGGGTGGCGATGGCGGCGAGGTCGCCGTCGTGGACCGGGATCTCGACGCCGTGTGCCGCGAGGTCGGCGATCAGGTCGTCGGGGTAGCCGCCGCGCAGGATCGGGTCGAGGTAGAAGCGGAAGCCGAAGGCGTCGGCGCGGCGGGCGGCCTCGCGGTCGGCGGGGCTGTCGGTGGCGGGGGCGCTGGTGCCGAGCAGGTGGGTGACGGCGAGGTCGAGCGGGCGCCGGGCTTCGGCGCGCAGCCGTCGGGCGGCGAGGCCGTGGGCGAGGTGCAGGTGGTGGACGGCGGCGACGCCGTCGGCGAGGGAGCGTCCGCCGGGCGCGTGGACGCCCTCGACGTGCCCCAGGACCGCGGAGCAGAACGGCTCGTTGAGGGTGGTCCAGTGGGTGACGCGGTCGCCGAGCCGGTCGTGGACGAGCGCGGCGTAGTCGGCGAAGCGGTGGGCGGTGTCGCGGGCGGGCCAGCCGCCGGCGTCCTGGAGCTCCTGGGGCAGGTCCCAGTGGTAGAGGGTGAGCCAGGGGGTGATGCCGTGGTCGAGGAGCGCGTCGACGAGCCGGTCGTAGAAGGCGAGTCCCTTCGGGTTGGCCGGGCCGCGCCCGCCGGGCTGGACGCGCGGCCAGGAGACGGAGAAGCGGTACGTGTCGAGCCCGAGGTCCGCCATGAGGGCGACGTCCTCGGGCATGCGGTGGTAGTGGTCGCAGGCCGTGTCGCCGGTGTCGCCGTTGTCGATCGCACCGGGCACGCGGCAGAAGGTGTCCCAGATGGAGGGGGTCCGGCCGTCCTCGGCGACGGCGCCCTCGATCTGGTAGGCGGAGGTGGCGGCGCCGATGCGGAAGTCGGGCGGGAGGCGGGCGATCAGGGCGTCGTCGGCGGGGAAGCGGGCGTCGGCGGACATGGATGGGCGCTCTCCGGTGGTGGCGGTACGGGGGCGGGGTCAGGGCAGGACGTGGTCGGCGTTCAGCACCGTGCCGCGCTCGGGGCGGTACAGGTCGAAGCCCCGGGTGTCGCACTGGAGGCCGCCGTTGATGCAGTGGTCGACCAGCGCCTTGAGGGTGCGCTCCTCCCAGGCGTTGAAGAAGTCGTAGTGGAAGGAGTAGCCGCGGCCGCTGGCCAGGCGGACCCGGCTCATGTCGCCGTTGACCGGCCAGGCCATCTTGAACTCGATCATCGGCAGGGCGACCGGGTGGGAGGCCGGGCACATGTTGTCGTTGGTACCGGGCTTCACGACCGGGTAGGCCATGTGGCTCTGGTGGTCGGGCGTGTCGAGGTGCAGGCCGTTCCAGCAACTGGGCGCCTGCATGCGGAGGTTGAGCTGGACGTCGGGCCGGCTCGGACAGCTCGCCGGGATGTCGGTGTTGAAGAAGCTGTCACCGCACTCCCAGCCCTCGACGAAGCCCTTGTGGCTCCGGAACTGCTGCTCGGTCTGCATCGGGTTGCCGACGACGAACCGCAGTCCCTTCGGGAAGGGCCGGACGCTCCGGTAGTCGGTGACGCCCGCCTTGTAGTAGATGACCTGCGGGCCGACGGGCAGGATCTTCTGGTCGCCGTTGTACAGCGAGGGCATCCAGTAGGCGGAGGCGTCCGCGGGTGCCTTGCAGGTGGTGGTGCCTCCGTGGAGCGTGCCGGTGGTGCTGGCGGCGTCGGTGGAGGTGTTGCCCATGAACGTGTGGTCGTGGGACTTGCCGAACTGGCCGGGGTAGACGATCGGGTCGTCCGGCGCGGTGTGGGAGACGGCGCAGCCGGCCTGGAACTCGTGGTGGTAGGCCGGGGGCGGGGTGGCCGTGGACGGGACGACGCCGGTGACCGGCGGGTTCGCCGGGATGTACCCGTCTCCGTCGGCGTCGTCGCCCGACGCCTGGGTGGAGGCGGCCATCCGGTGCCCGACGTGGTGGACGGCCGCGGCGACGGCGGGCGGGACGCCGCCCTCGGGGTCCGTGGCCTGGGCGACCGTGCCGATGCCGAGGGCGCCGGCGATGAGGGCCGTGCTGACGAGGAGTACGGAGAGCCGCTTCGGACTCGATCTCATGGGGATCTCCTGCCCGTGGGGGTGGGTGCGCGTGAACGCGGGGACGCCACGCGACTGATGGGGTGGCGGTTGCGCTTCGTGCGGTGGTGCCGGGGTGGCGGGGCCGAGCGGCGGGCCCCGCCACCCGTCAGGGAGGCCCGGGTCGTCAGCTGTAGACGCCGAACTCGTGGAGCGAGTAGCCCCAGCCGGTGCCCCGGGCGGTCAGCTGGAGCTTGACGTAGCGGGCGGTGGTGGAGGTCTCGACGGTGTCGACGTCACCGTTGCCCGTGGTGGTGGTGTGCACCGTCCGCCAGGTGGTGCCGTCGTCGGACACCTGCACCTCGTAGGACTTGGCGTAGGCGGGGTCCCAGACGAGCTGGAGGGTGCGGATGGGCTTGGCCGAGCCGAGGTCGACCTGGATCCACTGCGGGTCGCTCCAGTCGCTGGCCCAGCGGGTGGAGGGGTTGCCGTCGGTGGCGTGGGAGGCGGGGCAGGGGCAGTCGCCGTAGGAGGCCTGGGCGGAGGAGGCGGTGGTGGGCCTGTTCAGGGCGAGGTTCGTGCCGCTGACGGGAGGGGCGACGACCTTCACCGACTTGGTCTCGATGCCGGCGTTGCCGCGGCCGTCCTCGGCCTGGATGTAGACCTTCCAGACGCCGAGCTTCTCGGGAGCGGTGACGGCGAAGGTGCCGTTGCCCAGGGAGCGCCACCGCGCGTCGACGAGGCGCTTGTCGCCGTTGGCGTAGTTGCCGCTGAGGTAGATCTTGGGGGTGATCGGGTCGCCGTCGGGGTCGCGGATGTCGGCGCGGACGGTGAACTCGCGGCCGGCCGGGGCCGCCGTGGGCGTGCTGACGGTCATGTTCGTGATGACGGGCGGGGTGTTGTCACCCGTGGTGGAGCCGGCGTACGCCTTCTTCACCGCGTAGTACGACAGCCGCTTCAGACCGTCCGGGAGGAGGTTGAACCAGACGCCGCCGAAGTCGTGCTCCAGGCCGTAGTGGAACATCGTCGCACCCAGGGCCACGCCCCGGTGCCCGGTGACGCACTCCCAGGCCTTCGTGTAGCCCTCGGCCTTCTGGACGTCGGTCGGCTCATCGGGGACGCCGTTGACGTCGTCGGGCACCTCCCACTCGCCGGCGTTCCCCGTCTCGGTGATGAGGTACGGCTTGTCGTACCCGCCGTCGATCCAGTCCTGGCGCACCCCGCAGATGTCGCCGTAGGCGTTCATCGAGTACAGGTCGAGGTCGGGGGCGTTGCGCTTGTAGTACGGCCAGGCGCCGGTCCACGCGTCCGTGGACGTGACGGGGTGGTCGGGGTCGATGGAGTGGATCTTCTTGGCGACGTCGTTGACGAAGGTCGTGTACGCGTTGCGCTGGTTCTCCAGCTCGGTGCCGCTGTAGCAGTTCTGCAGGCCGAGGACCGACTCGTTGCCGACGTTCCACATCAGTGTCGCCGGGTGGGACTTGTAGGTGTCGACCCACTTGGCGAACTCGGTGAGCATGGTGTTCTTGTACGTCGTGTCGGTGACGTAGTCGACGCAGCCGCCCGAGCCCGGTCCGCCGCCCGGCTGGAGCCAGAAGCCGTTCATCACCTTCAGGCCCTGGGCGGCCGCGGCGTCGAGCAGGGGCTTGCTGGAGGCGTCGGTCCCCCAGGTGCGGAGGGTGTTGACGCCCATCGACCTCAGGTCCGGCATGTAGCGGGGGGCGTCGGCCATCGCCGGGCCCCAGGTGAGTCCCTTGACCGTGTACGGCTGTCCGCCGACGGTCAGCCGCCAGTCGCCCTGCGAGCCGGTCACCCTCACCGCGCCGGCCGGCGGGGGGTTGGTTCCGCCGTCAGTGCCGTAGACCTGGAACTCCCACAGGGAGTAGCCGTATCCGGTGGCACGAGCGAGGCCCTGCATGCGGACGTACCGGCCCGAGCCGGAGACGGCGAGGTCGTCGGTGCCGCCGTCGCCGCCCGTCACGGTCTTCAGGGTGCGCCAGTCGGTGCCGTTGTCGGACGCCTGGATCTCGTAGTTCCTGCCGTAGGCGCCCTCCCAGGTCAGGACGACGCGGCTCAGGTCCTTGCGGGCGCCGAGGTCGACCTGGAGCCACTGGGCGTCCGTCCACTGGCTCGCCCAGCGGGTGCCGGTCAGGTTGCCGTCGACCGCGGCGGACGCGGCGTAGCCGGCGCCCTCGACCGAGGAGGCGGTGGCGGTCCTCCCCTGGGAGAGAAGGGTCTCGGCGGCGGTGGCGGGCGCCGCGGTGAGCACGGTGACGGAGGCGGCGAGCAGGGCGCCGAGGGACACGAGCGAGGCCGTGGCGCGGGCCCGCCTTCGTGCGGTCGGGGCGGTGGTCATGAAGGCTCCTGGACGGGGAGGGGGAGGGGTCGTCCTTCCGGGCGGCGCGGCGGGACGGGGCGTCGCCCGGAAGGGGTGGGAGGGCCGGGGCGCGGCGGCGGGCGCCGCGCCCCGGCGGGTCGTCACGGGAAGTGGACGACGGTGGAGGGCACGGTGGAGGTGCCGGCGGGGATGGTGGACGCCCCGGTGTCGTTGATGACGTGGTTGTAGTGGCCCATGCCGCCGAGGGACACCACCAGGAGGCTGTGGAACTTCACCCCGGGCTTGACGGGCGCCTTGAAGCCGTGGTCCTGGACGATGGTCGGGTCCACGTTGTAGTTGCAGTAGCTGCCGAGTCCCCACGCCTCGTGGGTGTTCACGGAGTCGTCGACGCGGTAGGCGGCGTAGCCCTTGGTGGCGCCGTTCTGGATGGCGGCCTGGTTGGGGGCGTCGTACGCCTTCTCGTTCTGGTAGAAGATCGTGCGGCCGCGCTCGCCGTACCACTCGACGTCGTACTTGTTGAAGTGCTCGACGAACAGGCCGGTGGCCAGCACGTCGTCGCCGTTGACGCGGACGCCGTAGTCGGCGCGGTTGGTCTCCCAGCCCCAGCCCTCGCCGTGGTCGGCGCGCCACACCCAGGTGTGGTCGATGATGGCGTCGTCGCTGTTCACGACCATGCTGGTGGTGGCCTTGCCGACGTGGGCGCCGCCGATGCGGATGTACACGTCCTGCACGGTGGTGGGGTTGGCGGCGTGGTCGGCGCCGGCGCCCTGCGGGCCGATCTCCAGGAGGGTCGGGGAGTTGACCGGGCCCGCGTCGATCAGGAAGCCGGCGAGCCGGACGCCGTCGACGTCGGCCACCCGCATCGCGGTGACGCCGTTGTCGGGGATGATCGTGGCGAGGCCGAGGCCGAGCACGATCGTGTTCGCCCGGTTCACGTTGATGGTCTGGTCGACGTGGTAGACGCCCGGGGTGAACAGCAGGTGCAGGCCCTGGGCGAGGGCCTGGTTGATGGTGGCGGCGGTGGTGCCCGGCTTGACCACGTAGAACTGGCCGAGCGGGATGGACTCGCCCTGCGGGGTGCCGTTGGCCCAGGTGGTGCCGCGGGCGTTCACGCGCTTGGCCGGCGCGAAGACCTTGTACTCGCCGCCGTCGAGGTAGAGGTAGGGCTTCTCGCGGGAGATCGGGGTGGTGTCGAGCGTGGTGTAGCGCGGCTCGGGGAAGGAGGTCGCGGGCGCGCCCTCGGTGCCGGAGAAGGTCTGGTTCCAGACGCTGTTGGACCAGCCGCCGATCGAGCTGTCGCGGGTGTACCACTGCTGCTGCGAGTAGTTGCCGACCTGGCCGTCGATCTTGGAGTCGGCGATGTAGCCGCCGGAGGCCCAGCCGTAGCCGTTCGGAGCGAGGTTGAGGCCGCCCTTGACGTGCATGCGGCGGAAGGAGGACGCCTGCGAGACCGCCCACCGGTTGGTGCCGCTGACCGGGTTGAGGGTCAGGCCCTCGGCGCCGCGCCAGAAGTTCTGGGTGGCGTTGCCGTTGAACCAGCCCGCGTCGACGGTGACGTCGCCGTTGATGACGGTGTCGCCCGGGCGCAGCCCGAGGCCGGCGATCTGGGTGTAGAAGCCGATCTGCGCGTTCAGGTTGTTGTACGTGCCCGGCTTGAACAGGAAGGCGTGACGGCCCGAGCCGAACTGGGCCGACTCCTGCTCCTGGAACACCTGGTCCAGCTTGCCCTGGATGTTCGGGGTCGACGGGTCGATGACGTGCACGTTGGGGCCGAGGTCGCCGCCGCCGGGCAGCGTCGGGCCGGTGCCGTCGGTGGAGCCGTACACCTGGAACTCCCAGAGGGAGTAGCCGTATCCGGTGCCGCGGGTGAGGCCGTTCATGCGGACGTAGCGGCCGGAGCCGGAGAGGGTGACCTCGTCGGTGCCGCCGTCGCCGGCGGAGACGGCGGTGACGGTGCGCCAGTCGGTGCCGTTGTCGGAGGCCTGGATCTGGTAGCTCTTGCCGTAGGCGGCCTCCCAGGTGAGGACGGCCCGGCTGAGCTGCCGGCTGGCGCCGAGGTCGACCTGGAGCCACTGGGGGTCCTGCCACTGGCTGGCCCAGCGGGTGCCGAGGTCGCCGTCGACGGCCGCGGAGGCGGGGAAGACGGCTCCTTCGACGGTGGAGGCGGTGGCCGTCTTCCCCTGGGAGAGCAGGGTCTCGGCGGCCTGGGCCGCGGTCGTGGGGACGACCGCGAGCAGGGTGCCGGCCAGGGAGGCGACGAGGGCGCCGATCGTGGTGCGGCGGAGGGGGGACGCGGGGCGCCGGCGTGGCGGCGGGGACCCAACGGAGGACATGGATCTCCTCGGTGATACGTGGCGGACACATGGGAGAGCGCTCTCCGAAACCTTGCATGCGGGGCGACTCGACGGTCAAGGCATGCGACATGACTTTTCTTTTGGCTTGCATTAAGCATCGATCGGAGGCGGCGGCCGCGCGGCGGCGTCTGCACACCCACCGGACACACCGCACCGATAAAGTGCGTGGATGGGGAATCGAGGACCGACCCTTGAGGACGTCGCACGCGAGGCGGGGGTGTCGCGCGCCACGGTGTCCCGCGTGGTCAACGGCGTGCGGAACGTGGCTCCGGAGATCCAGGACGCGGTCCGCGCGGCCGTCGCCCGCACCGGCTACGCCCCCAACCAGGCCGCCCGCTCGCTGGTCACCCGGCGTACCGGCGCGGTGGCCCTGGTCCTGTCGGCGACCGGCGGCTCCTTCACCGCCCGCCTCTTCTCCGACCCCTTCTTCGGACGCGTGGTCGACGGGGTGCTCCCGGTGCTGCGCGAGCGCGCGGTCCAGCCGGTGCTGCTCGTCGCCGAGTCCGAACCGGCCCGCCTCCAGCTCGTCGACTACCTGCGGCGCGGCGGCGCCGACGGGGCCGTCGTGGTGCCGCTCGACGAGGACGACCCGCTGCCCGGGTTGCTGGTGGCGGCAGGGCTGCCGACGGTCCTCTTCGGACGGCCGCGCGCCGGGGTCCGCTGCGGCTGGGTGGACCTGGACAACGGCGCGGGCGCACGGCTCGCGGCCGAGCACCTGTGGGCCGTCGGGCGGCGCCGGCCGGCGGTCATCGCCGCCCCGGTGTCCGCCCCGACCGCGCGCGAGCGGCTCGACGGCTTCACGGCCGCGCTCGCGAGCCGCGGCGTGACCGCCGTGCCGGTCGAACGGGGCCGCTTCACCGAGGAGAGCGGGCGACACGCGATGGCCCGCCTGCTCGCACGGCACCCGGACGTCGACGCGGTGTTCGCCGCCAACGACCTGATGGCCCGCGGCGCCTGCCGCCACCTCGCCGAGCGGGGCCTCGCCGTGCCCGGGGACGTCGCCGTGGTCGGATTCGACGACTCGGTGGCCGCCCGGGACGCCGCCCTCCCGCTGACCACCGTGCGGCAGCCGGTGGAGGAGATGGCGGCCGCGTTGACCGGGCTGCTCCTCGGACAGCTGGACGGGAGCGCTCCCCGGGCCGGCTCGAAGGTCTTCGAGCCGGCCCTGGTCGTCCGCGCGTCGGCCTGACGCGGCTTCCCGCACGCCGCCCCGCGGCTCACTCCCCCAGCGAGTCCAGCAGGGCGGCCTGTTCCGTGACCCGCTCGGCGGACCAGGTGTCGAGCCAGGACGCGAACTCCCCTTCGTAGGAGCGCGGGACGGATTCCACGCGCATCACCAGAGCCAGGTAGACGCGGTAGAGGGCGAGGCGGATCCGCGCACCGGCGTCGAGGGACAGGGCGGGTGCGACGGAGCGGTAACCGGCCAGGAAGTCGGGATCGTCCTCGGCCGAGCCGAGCGGGTCGAGCCCGACGAACTCCGCCAGGGGGTCGCCGAAGAAGGCGCGTTCCCCGTCGATGAGGCCGTTCAGGCGCCACGGGCCGGCTCCGGTCCGGTCGAGGACGAGGTTGCCCGGCCAGGCGTCGAAGTGGACGAGGGCGGGACGGTCGACCTCGGCGAGGCGGTGGCCGAACCGGGCGGGCAGCCCGCCGAGGAGTCCCGCCGGGACGGGCAGGGCGACGCCGAACCGGTCCGCGTCGGCGAGGACGGCGTGGAGCATGGCGGTGAACGCGCCGGGCCAGTCGGGCGCGCAGAGCCCCAGGGCGGGCCGGGGGTAGCCGTGGACCGGTCCGGTGACGGAGGCGACGCGGGCCAGGGCCTCCCCCAGCCGGCGGCGCAGCGCGGCGGTGTCGGCCGGGGTGAGCTCGGCGCGGGAGGCGTCCCAGGTGGCGCCGTCGAGGTAGGTGAGGAGCAGCCACTCGGCGGGGGTGTCCGCCCCGGCCGGCTCGTGGTGGAGGACGGCCGGGACCCGGACGCCGGCCCGCGCGGCGAGGCGGTGGAAGAGCGCCTCGGTACCGAGGAGGCCCCGCTCGTGGGCGAGGGCGGGCGCCCCCTCCTCGGGTGCGGTCTTGAGCACCAGGCGCCTTCCGTCCTGGAGCTCGACGAGGTCGGCGGAGTTGTAGAGGCCTCCGGAGAGCGGTGTGCTCCGGACGACCGTCACCGGCCCGAGGACACGGCACACCCGCTCGGCGGTGTCGTCTCCCCCTCGCCGGGAGCGCGGAACGGTGGTGTCGGTCATGGGACTCTCCTCGTCTGCGGCCCGGTGAGGGATGGTGCCCTGCTCGGGCACGGCGCGGAAGGCCGCCCGCCGTCGGCGGGCGGCCTTCCGGGCGGTCGCGGCGGCGGGTCAGCCGCGCGGCTCCCGGTGGGCGCGGATCAGCTCCGCGTAGCGGCGGCCGCTGGTCTTCACGGTCCGCTTCTGGGTGGCGTAGTCGACGTGGACGAGGCCGAAGCGCTTGTCGTAGCCGTAGGCCCACTCGAAGTTGTCCAGGAGCGACCAGGCGTAGTAGCCGGCGAGCGGGGCGCCCTTGCGGACGGCGCTCGCGCAGGCGGCGAGGTGCTGCTCCAGGTAGCGGGTGCGGTCGGGGTCGTGGACGGCACCGTCGGGGCCGACCGCGTCGGGGAAGGCGGAGCCGTTCTCGGTGACGTACAGCTCGCGGACGCCGTACTCCTCGGTGAGCCGCAGCAGCAGGCTCTCCAGGCCCGCCGCCTCGATCTGCCAGTCCATGCCGGTGCGGGGCACGTCCGGGAGGCGTACTTCGCGGGCGTACGGGACCGGGCCCTCGGGGTCGTCGGCGACGGTGACCGGGAAGTAGTAGTTGAGGCCGTGCCAGTCGAGCGGGGCGGCGATGAGGTCCATGTCCCCCGCTCGCTCGGGGAGTTCGACGCCGTACAGCTCGCGCATGTCGGCGGGGAAGCCGCGTCCGTGGACCGGGTCGAGCCACCAGCGGTTGGTGTGGCCGTCCATGCGGCGGGCGGCGGCGAGGTCCTCGGGGCGGCCGGAGGCCGGCTCGACGGTGGAGTGGTTCGTGACGAGGCCGACGCGGGCACCGGGTGCGGCGGCGCGGACGGCCTGGACGGCGAGGCCGTGGCCGAGGAGCAGGTGGTACGAGGCGCGGACGGCGGCCGTGAGGTCGGTCAGGCCCGGGGCCATCCGGCCCTCCAGGTGCCCGATCCAGCCGGAGCAGAGCGGTTCGTTGAGGGTCGCCCACCGGGTGACCCGGTCGCCCAGGCGCTCCGCGACGACGGAGGCGTACGCGGCGAGGTGCTCGGCGGTGGCGCGCTCGGTCCATCCGCCGTGGCTGTCCCGGACCCGGTCCTGGAGGGCCTGCGGGAGGTCCCAGTGGTACAGGGTGACGGACGGGGTGACGCCGGCGTCGAGGAGGCCGTCGACGAGCCGGTCGTAGAAGTCGAGTCCGGCCTTGTTGACGGGCCCGTCGCCGCCGGGGACGACGCGCGGCCACGCGATGGAGAGCCGGTAGGCGTCGGTGCCGAGCTCCTTCATCAGGGCGATGTCCTCGCGCCAGCGGTGGTAGTGGTCGCAGGCGACGTCGCCGTGGTCGCCGTTGTCGATCGCACCGGGGACGCGGGAGAAGGTGTCCCAGATGGAGGGGGCGCGGCCGTCCTCGGCGACGGCGCCCTCGATCTGGTAGGCGGAGGTCGCCGTCCCCCAGGAGAAGGAGGGCGGGAAGGCCGTCAGGTCGAGCGGCGCGGCGGTGGGGTCGGACACGGGGTGCCTTTCTGCGGTACGGGGCTGAGGGGGCGTCACTTGACCGCACCCGCGGTGAGGCCGGCGACGAGGTAGCGCTGGAGGAGCAGGAACCCGGCGACGACGGGGACGCTCACCACGAGGGAGGCGGCCATCACCTGGTTCCAGTAGACGTCGTTCTGGGTGGCGTAGCCCTGGAGCCCGACGGCGAGGGTGCGGGTGGTGTCGTTGGTCATGACGGAGGCGAAGAGGACCTCGCCCCAGGCGGTCATGAACGCGTAGATCGCGACGGCGACGATGCCGGGGCGGGCGGCCGGGACGATCACGCGGAACAGTGCCTTGACCGGGCCGCAGCCGTCGACCTTCGCCGCCTCGTCCAGCTCGCGCGGGATCGAGTCGAAGTACCCCGTGAGCATCCAGATGGAGAAGGGCAGCGAGAAGGTCAGATAGGTGAGGATCAGGCCTTCGCGGGAGCCGAAGAGGGCGAGGCCGGTGGCGTTGCCGATGTTGACGTAGATGAGGAAGAGCGGCAGCAGGAAGAGGATGCCGGGGAACATCTGCGTCGACAGGACGGTGACGGTGAAGACCCGCTTGCCGCGGAAGGCGTAGCGGCTGACGGCGTACGCGGCGAAGACCGCGACGGCGACGGAGAGGACGGTGGCGGCGCCGGCGACGACGATCGAGTTCACGAAGTAGTCGGCGAGCGGGACCGTCTCCCAGATGTCCGCGTACGGGCGCAGGGTGAACGTCGAGGGGATCCACTCGAACTTCCCGGAGACGTCCTCCAGCGGCTTCAGCGAGCTGGAGACCATCACGTACACCGGCAGCAGGACGAAGCCGGTGAGGAGGGCGAGGACGATCCGCCGGGTCCACAGGAAGGAGCGGGGCGGGGCCATCGGGGAACGCGGGCGGGGCGCCCGCCCGTGGGCGGCGTCAGACATCGGAGGTCTTCCTTCCGCGGGTGGTGAGCAGGAGGTAGACGCCCGTGACGAGGAGGAGGAAGAGCAGCAGGAGCACGGACATGGCCGAGCCGGTGCCGAAGTTCCACGTCTGGAAGGACGACTGGTAGATGTGGAGCGAGATGAGGTCCGCCGCTTCCGGGGCCGCCTCGCCGAAGAGGACGAACGGCGTGTTGAAGTCGTTGAAGGTCCACAGGAAGAGGACCAGGACGAGGACCTGGTTGACGGAGCGCAGGGACGGCAGGGTGATGTGCCGGATCTGCTTCCACACGCCGGCTCCGTCGAGGGCGGCGGCCTCGTACATCTCCCGGGGGATGTTCTGCAGGCCGGCCATGACGGTGAGGAAGGCGAAGGGCCAGCCCTTCCAGACGGAGACGGCGAGCAGGGCCCAGAAGCTGTTGTCGCCGATGAGCCAGAAGGCGGGGCTGTCGCCGATGCCGAGCTGGTCGTGCAGGACGTGGTTGATGAGGCCGTTGTCGCGCTGGAACATGAACGCCCAGGTGATGACGGCGGCGTAGACGGGCAGCGCGTACGGGACGAGGAACAGGGTCCGCAGGACGCCCCGGCCGCGGAAGTTCTCCTGGAGGAGGACCGCGGCGGCCGTGCCGAGGAGCCAGCACAGGCCGACGGAGAGGACGGTGAACTGGCAGGTGGTCAGGAAGGACTTGAGCAGCGACTGGCCGACGGCCGCGTCGAAGTCGAGCGAGACCGAGAAGTTGTCCAGTCCCGACCAGGGGGCGGCGGCCCAGTCGCGGATGTAGAACTGGGTGAGCTCCTTGAAGCTCATGACGATGCCCATGAGCATCGGTACGAGGTGGACGAGGAGTTCGAGGAGCAGGGCGGGCAGGAGCAGCAGATAGGGCAGTGCGAGGCGGCGACGCCCGGAGCGGCGTGCGGTGCGCGCCCCTCCGGGTGTGGCCTTGCGCACCGCCGGCTCCCGCGCGGGGGTGACGGCGGTCTGGGTCATGGGGCCGGTGCCTACTTCTTCGGCATCTGCTGCTGGGCCTTGTCGAGCTTGGCCTTGACGGACTCGGTGGTGACGGGGCGGCCGGCGGCGGCGTCGGCGAAGAGCTCCTTGACGGCGGTGCCCACGACGGTCTCGAACTGCGACTCCTCCGGGACCTGCGGGAGGGCGGCGGCGCTGGTGGCGAGGGTGTCGCGGATGACGGCGAGGGACGGGCCGGAGAAGGCCGGGTCCTTCTGGGCGGCCTTGACCGGGGGCACGGAGCCGTAGGTCTTGTTGAGGGCGATCTGCTCCTCGTCGCTGGTCATGAACTCCACGAACTTCAGGGCGCCGTCGAGGTTCTCGGTGTTCTTGAAGACGGCCATGTTGATGCCGGCGACCATGGAGTTGGTGGCGGTGCCGGTGCCCGGCTCGCCGGAGGGGACGGGGGCGGGGACGACGCCCCACTCCTCCTCGGACATGCCCTGGGAGGCGAAGGTCTGGGACGGGGTCTGCCAGAGGACCATGCCCGTCTTGTCCTTGGCGAAGTCGCTCAGGGACTGGTTCTGGGCGTACTCGGCGTTGCCGGGGGCGACGATCTTGTGGGTGGCCATGAGGTCGACGTACTGCTTGACGGCGGCGACGGCGCCGTCGGAGGTGAAGTCCGGCTTGCCGTCGGCGGTGAAGAAGTCGGCGCCGTGCTGCTTGCCGAGGACGAAGACCTGGTGGATGTTGTTGGAGAGGTTGGAGCCCTCGACTCCGATGCCCCACTTGCCGTCCTTGCTGAGCTTCTTGCCGGCGGCGACCACCTCGTCCCAGGTCGTCGGCGGCTTGGCTATGCCGGCGTCCTTGAACATCTGCTTGTTGTAGTAGAGGGCGTAGGCCATCGAGTAGAGCGGGACGGCGGCCGGGTCCTTGCCGGGGGCGCCGGTGGAGCCGAGGGCGGAGTCGACGAAGCGGTCCTTGCCGCCGATGGCCTCGAAGTTCTTCGCGTCCCAGGGCAGGAGGGCGCCGGTGGCCTGGAGGGAGGCGCTCCAGGTGTTGCCGATGTTCAGGACGTCCGGGCCCTGGCCGGAGGTGGTGGCGGTGAGGATCCGGTTGAGGAGGTCGGACCACGGGATCACCTCCAGGTTCACCTTGATGCCGGTCTTCCGCTCGAACTCGTCCAGCTCGGGCTGGAGGACCTTCTTGTCGACCTCCAGGCTGGAGCCCTGGTTCGTGGCCCAGTAGGTGAGGGTCTTCGTCGCCTGGCCGCCGCCGTCCTCTCCGCCGCCACAGGCGGTCGCGGTGAGGACGAGGGAGAGGGTGACGGCACCCGTGACGGCGGCTCTGATTCTGCGCATGGCTCCTGGTCCCTTTCAGGGAAGGCGGGAGTACCGACAGGGGGAGCGCCCGGACCGCTCTCCGCCGCGTCGGCTTAATTTAGGATGTGAGTTAAACCCCATGAGAAGGTCGCGTCAAGGCTTGTCGTGCGGGTATGTTGCAGCGGACGACTACGAGGGGCGGGGACGAGAGTGCACGCGAAGAGTGGCCGCACGGTGCGCGACCTGCGGCGCGAGAACCGGACCGCGGTGCTGCGCAGGCTCTACTTCGACGGCCCGATGAGCCGGCTGATGCTGGGCCCCGCGACCGGCCTCTCCTCCGGCTCGATCAGCAACGTGGTCGCGGAGCTGGTGGCGGAGGGCCTCGTCGAGGAGGCCGGCAGCGTCGACTCGGCCGGCGGGCGCCCCCGCACCCTGCTGCGGATCGCCCCGGGCAGCGGCTGCATGATCGGCGTCGACATCGGCGAGACGCGGGTCCGGATCGAGCTGTTCGACCTCGCCCTGACCGAACTCGCCCGCACGGAGCGCCCGCTCGCGACGTCGGGGCCGCGGACGGGGCGGTACGAGGTCGGGGTCGTCGTCGATCACCTCCGGGACGGCATCGCGGAGGTGCTGCGCACGGCGGAGGTCTCCGCGGAGCGGCTGCTCGGCGTGGGCATCGGCGTCCCCGGCATCGTCGAGCACACCGGCGCGGACGGGGCGGTCGTGCACGGCCAGACGATCGGCTGGGACGCCGTCCCGCT
>NZ_BMTV01000027.1 GCF_014649855.1 Streptomyces roseolus
CCCAGTAATGGGTGGAGCTGACCGGTACTAATAGGCCGAGGGCTTGTCCTCAGTTGCTCGCGTCCACTGTGTTAGTTTTGAAGTAACGAACTCCCGTGTTCCGGTTGAGTTCACATCTTCATAGTGTTTCGGTGGTCATAGCGTTAGGGAAACGCCCGGTTACATTCCGAACCCGGAAGCTAAGCCTTTCAGCGCCGATGGTACTGCAGGGGGGACCCTGTGGGAGAGTAGGACACCGCCGAACAATCATTAGCCTCAGCCCCCGGACTCCGTCCGGGGGCTGAGGCATTTCTATGCCCTATTGCATGGAGTGTTCGATTCCGGAATCATTTCCGGCCGTGACACTCTTTCTCGCCGTTCTGCTCGGCGTGCTCCTCATCGTTCTTTACCGGCTTTTCGTCGTGCCCCGGCGGGCCGCTGTCTGGGCTCTTGAGCGGTTCGTCGCCGCCGAGTACGGGCTGCCGCCTCGCGAGGCGCTCGATTCGCGTCGTGCCGGGCCGCCGGCGCCCGGCCATCGGACGCGGGAGCGGCAGGCCGTCGCCGACGCGGCGTGGGGCGGGGACTGGGCGGCGGCCGACCGGTACGTGCGTGCGGCGGGAGAGGACTGGGACGAGCGCTGGGCCCGGCTCGAGGTGCTGCAGCACGTCGCCCAGGAGGACGGGGCCTGGCTCGACGCCTGGCGGGCCGCCGATCCCGGCAACTGTGATGCCGCCACGCTCCACGCGAGTCTCCTGGTGCACCGCGCCTGGGCGATCCGGGGAAGTGGTTACGCCCATGAGGTCTCCGGCTACGACATGAACCAGTTCCGCGCGTTGCTCCCGGCGGCGATCGAGGAGGCGCGGCGGGCCTCGCTGCTGGACCCGGCGAACCCGGGGCCGTGGGTCGTCATGATCACCGCGGCGCGCGGAGCGCAGTACAACCCGCGGGAGTTCGACCAGCTCTGGGACGGTCTCGTCGCCCGGGCGCCCCACCACTTCGAGGGCCACTGGCAGGCGCTCCAGTACTGGTGCGCCAAATGGTTCGGCAGCGACCAGCAGATGATGAGCTTCGCCCGGCGGGCGGTCCGCAACGCCCCGCCCGGCAGCCCGCTGGCCGGCATCTACCTGCACGCGCTGGACGAACTGCTGGCACGCACCGCCTTCACGCTGCCCGCCGGGCCGATGGGCCGGCGGATGCTGAAGCGGGTCGCCGCCTCCTTCGAGCAGGTGGACCCCGACCACGAACTCCTGCCGGGTCTCCGGCACCGGCTGGCGGACGCCATGGTCCGGACCATGATGTACGGCCCCGCGCTGGAGCAGTTCCGGCTGATCGGGCCGTGGTGCGGGGCCGAGGTCTGGCGGAGGGACGGCGACGCGGTCCTCGGATTCGAGACGGCGCGCGGGACGGCCGCGAAGCTGGCCCGCGTCCGTCCCGCGCCCGCGCCGAACGTGCACGGCATCGGCCGCTAGTAAGCGGGGGAGGGGCTCACTCCTCGACGCGGTACGTCTCCGCGTACCAGTCGGCGTACGCGTCCGCGTCGATGGCGGGGTTGCGGAGCTGCGCCCAGAAGGTGTCGTCGGGTTCCGGCGGGAGCGGCGGGCCCCCGAGGTCCGCGTGGAGGTCGTCGCGCCACAGCGGGACGTAGAGGGCCCGGGTCGTCGGGATCTCCGCGACCGCCCGGTACGCGGATCCCCGTACCGCGTGGGCCAGTTCGACGGCGGCCACGGCCCGGACGCGGTCGCCGGACGACTCCGCCCACGCCTTCACCGCGCGCAGGCGCAGGAGCGCGGGGCCGTCGAGCGGAGGCGGAGAAGAGTCCAGGACGCCAGGAAGGGCGTCCAGGGCCTCGGCTATCTCGGGGTGGGCCGCGAGGCCGGTCTCCTCGGCCAGGCGGCGGGCCTGCGCGCGGGCCGCTTCGGCGATGCGCTCCGGAGGGAGCGTGGCGACGAGGGCGCCGAGCTCGCCCAGGCCGTACAGGTGGCCCACCTTCAGGCGTTCCGCCGGGTTCTCGGGCAGGTCGAGCGGGGGGAGTTCCACGTCCGGGCCGGGGAGGGGAGCACCGGCGTGCCGCCACTCGGGGAGGCGCCCGGACGGGCCCTCCCAGATGAGGCGGCCGGCGAAGACCACCCGGGCCGGGTGCGCCGTGTCCTCCAGGCTGTCCGCCAGCCCCGTCAGGAAGGCGCCCAGGGAGTCGGCCTTGCCGAAGGTGGTGCCGGTCTCGTCGAAGAAGCGGCCGATCGTGCCGTACGTGTCCCGGCGGGGGTCGCAGTCGATGGCGACCCCGTCGGCGGTGACCTCGTACGAGCCGAACTGCACGTAGCCGTGCGCCCAGTAGCCCTCCGCGCCGTCCTCTTCCTCCTCCTCCAGGTCCTCCGCGATCGATCGCAGGGAGCCGGTCGCCTCCACGATGTCCCGGAGCCCGAGGAGCCGGTCGCCGGTGTCGAAGCGGAGCGCCTCCGGCCCCGGCCGGGTGCCGTCGTGGCGCAGCAGCGAGGCGCGGAGGTCCGCCGGGAAGACGACCCCCAACTCCCGCTCTGCCGCGCGGATGTCCTCCTCCGGCGCGGGCGGCGCGAGCGTGGCGAAGGTGCGGGGCGCGTGCGTCAGGAGCCAGTGATCGATGCGGTCCCACGCCGCGTCCACCAGGTGCGTCGTCATGCCGCCGAGCGTAGTCAGCCCGACTGACAGGGCCGGCCCTGTGCCGTTCCGTCCGACGCGACTCGCCCGGTCCCGCCCGGTCCCGTCGGCCGACCCGACTCGGATGGCCCCGTCCCGCCCGTCCCGGCCCGCCGTCCGATCATCGGTCGACCGTCTCCGAGCGGGCCGCCGAGGGTGGGGCTGTGATCAAGAACGACCGTACGCCGCCCGTCGACGCGGCCCGTTGGCTCCGCCTCCACGCGGACGGCCGTCCCGCCCCGGCCGCCGCCGACCTGCCCGCGCTCGCCGACGAACTGGCCGAGGCGCTGCGCCACCCCGACCCCGACCTCCGCGACGGCGCGTCGTACGTCGTGCTGCGGACCTGGATCGAGCGCGACGTGATCGACCGGCCGCCGCGCGTGCCCGGGCACCGTGATGGCCGCCCGCTTCGACGACCCCGAGGTCCAGGCGCGTACCGTCGCCCCGCTCGTCCTCGACATGATCGTCGCCCGCGGCGACCTCGACCCGGCGTGGCTCGCCGCCTTCCGGCGGTGGTACCCGGCCGAGACCGGCCTGCGCGGCCACGACGCCCGGCTCGGCCGGCTGCACGCCGTCGCGCACGGGGCCGACCTGCTCGGCACCTTCGGCTCCCGCCCGGACGTCGACCCGGGCGTCGACCCGGGCGGCATGCTCGCGCTCGCGGCCGAGCGGCTCGTGCCCCCCACCGACCACGTCTTCGACCAGCAGGAGGACGACCGGCTCGCGCAGGGCGTCGCCCGCACCCTGAACCGCACCGAGCCGACCGAGGCCGAGGCGCTGTGCCGGCTGGGGCCGGTCGAGGCGGCCTTCGCCGCCGGGCGGCCGCCCGGCGGCCCCGCGACGGCGGCGCGCGTCTCCAACGCCATGCGCACACTGCGGATGCCGTACCTCTTCGCCGACGTCGGCGTACGACCCCGGACCGGGGCCCCGGCCCCGCGCGGACCCCGCACGCCGAGCCGCTGGAACGGCGTCTCGCGGAGGTCCTCTCCCTGGTCTTCCAGGCGGCGTGAGACGGCCCCGGGAAGGGCGGGCCGTGAGGCGCGTCTCATCGCCGCCCGGCCGCCTTGCTATGCAACCAGTTGCATAGCAGGATCGGGGGCATGGCGCTCGAACACGCGATCCTCGTGTCCCTGCTGGAGAAGCCCGGGTCCGGATACGAACTGGCCCGGCGGTTCGAGCGGTCCATCGGCTACTTCTGGACCGCCACCCACCAGCAGATCTACCGCGTCCTCAAGCGCATGGAGAACGACGGCTGGGTGGCCGCCCGGGAGGTGCCCCAGCAGGGGCGGCCGGACAAGAAGGAGTACTCCGTCGCCGACCTCGGGCACGCGGCGCTCAGCTCCTGGCTGCACGAGCCGATCGAGCCCGAGAGCGTCCGGCACGACCTCGCCGTGAAGATCCGGGGGGCCGCCTTCGACGACCCGGCCGGCCTCGTCCGCGAGGTCGAGCGGCACCGGCGGGCGCACACCGACCGCCTCGCCCACTACCTCGCCGGCGAGGAGCGCGACTTCCCGCCCGCACCCGGCGGGCCCCCGGACGCCGAGCGCGAGCTCCAGCACGTCGTGCTGCGCGGCGGCATCGCGTACGAACGCATGATGATCGCCTGGCTCGACGACGTCCTCGCCACCCTGCGCCGGTTCTGAGGCACCCCTCCGGAACCCGTCCGCGCCCTCACCCACCCTCATCCACCCTCAAGTCCAAGGCGGTTGCCCCATGACCGACGCGCTCCTGTTCAACCCCCGCACCTACGACCCCGCGCACTTCGACCCGGAGACCCGCAGGCTGCTGCGCGCCACCGTCGACTGGTTCGAGGACCGCGGCAAGCGCCGGATCATCGAGGACTACCGGACCCGTGCCTGGCTCGGCGACTTCCTCGCCTTCGCCGCCGAGGAAGGGCTCTTCGCCACCTTCCTGACCCCCGCCGCCGAAGCCGGCGAAGGCCAGGACGACAAGCGGTGGGACACCGCCCGCATCGCCGCCCTCAACGAGATCCTCGGCTTCTACGGGCTCGACTACTGGTACGCCTGGCAGGTCACCATCCTCGGCCTCGGGCCGGTCTGGCAGAGCGACAACGCCGCCGCCCGCGCCCGCGCCGCCGAACTCCTCGACCAGGGCGAGGTGTTCGCCTTCGGCCTCTCCGAGAAGACGCACGGCGCCGACATCTACTCCACCGACATGCTGCTCACGCCCGACGGCGAGGGCGGCTTCCGCGCCACCGGCTCCAAGTACTACATCGGCAACGGCAACGCCGCCGGACTCGTCTCCGTCTTCGGCCGTCGCAGCGACGTCGAGGGCCCCGACGGCTACGTCTTCTTCGCCGCCGACAGCCGGCACCCGGCCTACCACCTGGTCAAGAACGTCGTCGACTCCTCGAAGTACGTCAGCGAGTTCCGCCTGGAGGACTATCCCGTCGCCGCCGCCGACGTCCTCCACACCGGCCGTGCCGCCTTCGACGCCGCCCTGAACACCGTCAACGTCGGCAAGTTCAACCTCTGCACCGCCTCCATCGGCATCTGCGAGCACGCGATGTACGAGGCCGTCACCCACGCGCAGAACCGGATCCTCTACGGCCGCCCCGTCACCGCCTTCCCGCACGTGCGCCGCGAGCTCACCGACGCCTACGTGCGCCTGGCCGGCATGAAGCTCTTCAGCGACCGCGCCGTCGACTACTTCCGCACCGCCGGACCCGACGACCGCCGCTACCTCCTCTTCAACCCGATGACGAAGATGAAGGTGACCACCGAGGGCGAGAAGGTCATCGACCTCATGTGGGACGTCATCGCCGCCAAGGGCTTCGAGAAGGACAACTACTTCGCCCAGGCCGCCGTCGAGATCCGCGGCCTGCCGAAGCTGGAGGGCACGGTCCACGTCAACCTCGCCCTCATCCTCAAGTTCATGGCCAACCACCTCCTCGCCCCGGCCGACTACGAACCCGTCCCCACCCGTCTCGACGCCGCCGACGACACCTTCCTCTTCCGCCAGGGACCCGCCCGCGGCCTGGGCTCCGTCCGCTTCCACGACTGGCGGCCGGCCTTCGACGCGTACGACCGCCTCCCCAACGTCGCCCGCTTCCGCGAACAGGCCGACGCGCTCTGCGACTTCGTCCGCACCGCCGCGCCCGACGAGGCCCAGAGCCGCGACCTCGACCTGCTCCTCGCCGTCGGCCAGCTCTTCGCGCTCGTCGTCCACGCCCAGCTCGTCCTGGAGCAGGCCGCCCTCACCGGCCTCGACGACGACGTCCTCGACGAGCTCTTCGCCGTCCTCGTCCGGGACTTCTCCGCCCACGCCGTCGAACTCCACGGCAAGGACTCCGCCACCGAGGCGCAGCAGACCTGGGCGCTCGGCGCGGTCCGCCGGCCCGTCGTCGACGAGGCCCGCACCGCCCGCGTCTGGTCCCGCGTCGAGGCCCTCTCCGGCGCGTACGAGATGAAGCCCTGACCCCGCGGGTCCGGGCGGCGCGCTCCGGTGCGCCGCCCGGACCGACGGCTGTCACCCCGGCCGCCTACGATGACCGCTCATGAGCACGAGTGACGACGACGGCAGACCGCTCGTCGACGGACGGTTCAGGCTGGTCTCCCGGCTCGGCAGCGGTGGCATGGGCACCGTCTGGCGGGCCCGCGACATCGCCCTCGACCGGGACGTCGCCCTCAAGGAGGTCCGTCCGCCCGACCCCGCCGCCGAGGCGGCCCGCCCCGGCCTCACGGAGCAGCTGCGGGCCCGGGCCGTCCGCGAGGCCCGGGCGCTCGCCCGGCTCTCGCACCCGCACGTCGTGACGGTCCACCACATCGTGGAACCCGCCGACGGCTCGGCCCCGTGGATCGTCATGGAACTGGTCGAGGGCAGCTCGGTCGCCGACCGGCTCGCGGCCGGGCCGATGCCCGTCCGCGAGGCGATCGCCCTCGGCCGGCAGGTCCTCGGCGCCCTGCGCGCCGCCCACGCCGCCGGCATCCAGCACCGCGACGTCAAGCCCGCCAACGTGCTGCTGCGCGCCGAAGGCGGCGCCGTGCTCACCGACTTCGGCATCGCCGTCCTCGACGAGTCGACCTCCCGGCTCACCGCCTCCGGCGACCTCATCGGCTCCGCCGAGTTCATCGCCCCCGAGCGGATCCGCGGCGAGGAGGGCAACCCCGCCTCCGACCTGTGGTCCCTCGGCATGCTCCTGTACGTGGCCACCGAGGGGTACCACCCGCTGCGCCGCGCCACCAGCCTCGCCACCGTCGTCGCCGTCCTCGACGACCCGATCCCGGCGCCGGTCCGCTCCGGCGTCCTCGCCCCCGTCCTGGACCGCCTCCTCGTCCGCGACCCGGCCCAGCGCCCGGACGGCGCGCTCCTCGACCGGCTCCTGGAGGAGGCCCAGGCCCAGGAGGGCGCCGCGAACCCCGGTGCCACCCCGGCCGACGCCGTCCCCCCGGGCTTCGGCCCGGCCGTGCCCGGCGCGTACCCGCCGCCGGCGCACCCGTACGCCCACCCCGCCTACGCCGGGCCCGTCCCGCAGACCTCCGGGCGGGGCCCCGAGCCCCGCACCGGCCCGGCACGCCGCAAGCGCCTCGCCACCGTCGCCGCCGGCCTGGCCGTCGGCGGGGCCCTGCTCGCCCTCGGCGTGGCCCAGCTCGTCCCCGACGGGGGCGGGGGCGGCGGGGCCTCCGGCGGCCTCGGCCTCGGCACCGGGGACGGCAAGCGGACCGGGTCCACCGAGCAGACCGCCTCGCCCGGCCCGACGGGCGGCGGCACCCCGAGGGCCACCGCCCCCACGACCGCGGCCTCCGGCTCCCTCCTCACCCCCGCGGGCGTCCGCACCGCGCTCGCCGCCTTCCGCGAGGCCACCGGCGTCTCCACCGTCAAGCAGGTGTTCGTCTACGACGAGTACGCCATCGCCGAGATCCCCACCCGGCAGGGCGCCAAGACCTACGACCGGTGGCAGTACCGGGACGGCAAGGTCAGCCGGCAGGGCATCGGCGGCACCATCAGCGCCTCCCGCGCCGGCGACCAGCCCTTCGACCCCGCCCGACTGCCCTGGGACGGCCTGCCCGCCCTCGCCGAGCGTGCCGACCGCGAGCTGAAGGTCGAGGGGCCCCTCACCCGGTACCTGATCGTGCAGCGCTGGAGCTTCAACGAGGACCGTCCCACCCTCCTCGTCTACCGCACCAACGACTACAGCGCCGTCGGCTACCTCGCCGTCGACACCGACGGCAAGGAGGTGTACAAGCTGGTGGCCGACTGAGGCACCATCCGGCGACGCCGGGGGAGAATGGCCCGCGTGAACCATGACGATCCGTACCTGTGGCTGGAAGACGTCGACAGCGAGGCCGCCCTCGCCTGGGTGGCCGAGCGGAATGCCGAGACGGAGGCCGAGCTGGCCTCCGGACCCGGCTTCGACGCCTTCGCGGAGCGCCTGCGCGAGGTGCTCGACGCCGTCGACCGCATCCCGTACACCACCCGGCGGGGCCCCTACCTCTACAACTTCTGGCAGGACGCCGAGCACGTACGGGGCCTGTGGCGGCGCACCACCCTGGAGCAGTACCGCAAGGACGCCCCCGAGTGGGAGGTCCTGCTCGACGTGGACGCCCTCGCCGAGGCCGAGGGCGAGAAGTGGGCGTGGGCCGGGGCCCGGGTGCGGCGGCCCGACCACGACCGGGCGCTCGTCAGCCTCTCCCGCGACGGCGGCGACGCCGTCGTCGTCCGCGAGTTCGACCTGCCGTCCCGGAGCTTCGTCGAGGACGGCTTCACCGTCCCCGAGGCGAAGACGAGCATCGGCTGGGTCGACGCCGACACGGTGTTCGTCGGCACCGACCACGGCCCCGGCTCGCTCACCGACGCCGGCTACCCGCGCACGGTCCGCCGCTGGCGGCGCGGCACCCCGCTCGCCGAGGCCGTCACCCTCTTCGAGGGCGAGCCCTCCGACGTCTCCGCCTGGGCCTGGCACGACCCCACCCCCGGCTACGAGCGCGACTTCGTCGGCCGCTCCCTCGACTTCTTCCGCAGCGAGACCCACCTCGTCACCGCCGACGACCGGCTCGTGCGGATCGAGGTCCCCGAGGACGCCGAGGTCTACGCCCACCGCAAACACCTGATCGTCACCCTCAAGTCGCCGTGGCTCGGACACCCCGCCGGCGCCCTCCTCGCCTTCGGCTTCGACGCCTTCCTGGCCGGGGACCGCACAGCCGAGGCCCTCTTCGTCCCCGACGAGCGGACCGCGCTCGCCGGACACTCCTGGACCCGGCACCACCTGATCCTGGAGACCATGCGGGACGTCAGCACCCGCATCGAGGTGCTCACCCCACGCGAGGAGGGCGGCTGGTCGCGCGCCCCGCTGGCCGACGTGCCGCCGCTGTCGGCGGTCGCCGTCACCGACACCGACCCGGACGTCTCCGACGAGTACTTCCTCGACGTCTCCGGCTTCCTCCAGCCGTCCACGCTCACCCGCGGCGACATCGGCGGCGACACCGAGGTCCTGCGCCAGGCGCCCGCCCGCTTCGACATCACCGGGCTCGCCGTCGAGCAGGCCTTCGCCGTCTCCGACGACGGCACCCGCGTCCCGTACTTCGTCATCGGCCCGGACCGCTCCGAGGGCCCCGGCCCCACCCTCCTGTACGGCTACGGCGGCTTCGAGGTCTCCCTCACCCCGTCCTACGCCTCGCTCACCGGGCGCGGCTGGCTGGAGAGCGGCGGCACCTACGTCATCGCCAACATCCGGGGCGGCGGCGAGTACGGCCCGGACTGGCACCAGGCCGCGCTCGGCGCCCACCGGCACCGGGCCTTCGAGGACTTCGCGGCCGTGGCCCGCGACCTCGTCGCCCGGGGCATCACCACCCCGGAACGTCTCGGCGCGGCCGGCGGCAGCAACGGCGGCCTCCTCATGGGCGCCATGCTGACCCGCTACCCCGAACTGTTCGGCGCGATCGTCTGCCAGGTGCCGCTGCTCGACATGGTCCGCTTCCACAAGCTGCTCGCCGGCGCCTCCTGGATCGCCGAGTACGGCGACCCCGACGACGAGGCCGACCTGCCGCACCTGCGGGACCTCTCCCCGTACCACCGGCTCACCGCCGACGCCCCCTACCCGCCGGTGCTGCTCACCACCTCCACCCGCGACGACCGGGTCCACCCCGGGCACGCGCGCAAGGCGGCGGCACGGCTGCGCGAGCTGGGCCACCCGGTCCTCTTCCACGAGAACACCGGCGGCGGGCACGCGGGCGCCACCGACAACGCGCAGGCCGCCCGCAACAAGGCCCTGATGTACACCTTCCTGCGCAAGCACCTCGGCTCCTGACCCCGGCGGCCCGCCGAGGCTCCTGGCTTCGGCGGCCCGCCGAGGCACCTGACCCCCGGGGCCAGGCGCCTCGGCGGGCCCCGGGGGGTCAGAGCCAGCCGTGCCGCTGCGCCTGGAGCGCCAGCTGGAAACGGTTGGTGGCGCCGAGCCGGGCCATCAGGACCTGGATCCGGCGGAAGAGGGTGCGGCGGCTGACCCCGATCTCCCGGGCGATCACCTCGTCCGCCGCACCCCCGGCCAGCAGCCACAGCAGCCGCCGGTCGGCCGGCCGCAGGCCGCCCGGGAGGGCGGTGCGGCCGTGGAAGGGCAGCGCGTCCCGCCAGGACTGCTCGAACAGCGCCACCAGCGCCGAGAACAGTCCGCACGGCTGCACCACCAGCATCGTGGTGAACACGTCGGCCTCCCGGATCGACAGCGACACCAGCGCGTACGCCTCGTCGATGATCACCAGCTTGACCGGGACGGACGGCAGCACCCGGGCCTGCTCGCCGGCGGCGATCACCGGCTCGATCGACCGCTCCAGATGGCCCGGCTGCTCCAGCGAGGCCCGGGAGTAGACGACCCGCTGGGTGACGCCCCGGGCGAGGGTCGCGAGGGCGTCGTCGGTGGCGCCGGGGACCTTGAAGTACGGCGGCGAGTCCAGCTGCCGGATCTGCTGCCGGGCGCTCGCCCACGCCTGCCGCATCCGCGGCCCGATCGCCTCCCCGGTCACCACCTCCACCAGGTCGTCGCCGTACGCGGCGAGCCGCTGCCGCCGGAACGACTCGAAGGCGCCGCCCACGGTGATCCGCGACTCGTCCAGCTCCGCGGCCCGGTGCCGGCCCAGGATCTCCAGGCCCGCCGCGGGCGGCACCGGAGCCACCGTGCCGCCGTCGTCGGCCGCCGGGCTCGCGAGCCCCGCGTCGACCAGCTCCCCGTACGCCTCCACAAGCGCCGGCCCCTCGACCCCGGCCGCCGCGCCGACCGCCGCCAGCGGCGCCGGCGCCCGTTCCAGGAGCGCGCGGTAGACCCGCGCCGCCGTCTCGCCGAGGCCCAGGAGCCGCAGCGCCTCGCCCAGTCTCTCCTTCGCCATGCCGCCCATTCTGGCCGCCGCCCGCGTCCCCGCGTGTCCGATCCGTGCCACTGGCACACTTCGGCCCCACGGCCCCGCCGGGCGGGCTACGGTCCGTGAGCCTCCGACGACCGGCGGTTCCCCGCGGGGACTCTCGACGAAGGAGCACGACGTGGCGAAGGGTCGCAAGAACGGCCTGTACGACGGCATATCCGAGGAACTCTCCGCGCTCATGCGGACCGGCTGGGCCGACACCGAGCGGCACGACCTGACCGAGTCCGAGCAGGCGCCCTACGCCGCCGCCCGGCGCGCCGCGCTCTCCGCCCGCTTCCCCGGCGAGCGCCTGGTGATCCCGTCCGGCAACCTCAAGGTCCGCTCGAACGACGACACGTACCCCTTCCGCCCGCACTCCGCGTACGTCCACATGACCGGCGACCAGGCCCGCGACTGCGCCCTGGTCCTGGAGCCCCGCGAGGACGGCGGCCACGACGCGTACGGCTATGTGCTGCCCCGCGACGGCCGCGACGACGACACCTTCTGGATCGGCTACACCGCCGAGCTGTGGATGGGACGCCGGCTCTCCCTCGCCGAGGCCGAGCGGGTCCTCGGACTGACCTGCCGCGACGTCCGCGAGCTCCCCGCCCACCTGGCGGCGGGCGCCGGCGTGCCCACCCGGGTCCTGCGCGGCGTCGACCCCGCCCTGGAGGCGGCCGTCACCACCGACGAGGAGCGGGACACCGAACTGGAGGACGTGCTCAGCGAACTCCGCCTGGTCAAGGACGCCTGGGAGATCGGCGAGCTCCGCAAGGCCGTCGACTCCACCGTCCGCGGCTTCACCGACGCCGTCGGCGACCTCTCCACCGCCGTCGCCACCTCCGAGCGCTGGATCGAGGGCACCTTCTTCCGCCGCGCCCGCCTGGAGGGCAACTCGGTCGGCTACGGCTCCATCTGCGCCGCCGGCGACCACGCCACGATCATGCACTGGACCTCCAACGACGGCCCGGTCCGCCCCGGCGAACTGCTCCTCTTCGACGCGGGCGTGGAGACCCGTTCCCTCTACACCGCCGACGTCACCCGCACCCTCCCCATCAGCGGCACCTTCACCGACCTCCAGCGACAGGTGTACGACGCCGTGTACGAGGCCCAGCAGGCCGGCTTCGACGCGGTGAAGCCCGGCGCGCCCTACCGCGCCTTCCACGAGGCCGCCCAGCGGCACCTGGCGGCGAGGCTGGTGGAGTGGGGCTTCCTCGAGGGGCCGGTGGACCGCGCGTACGAGCTCGGCCTCCAGCGGCGCTTCACCATGGCGGGAACCGGCCACATGCTCGGCCTCGACGTGCACGACTGCGCCTCCGCGCGCAACGAGGAGTACGTCGACGGGGTCCTCGTGCCGGGCATGGTCCTCACCGTCGAGCCGGGCCTCTACTTCCAGCCCGACGACCTGACCGTGCCCGCAGAGTGGCGCGGCATCGGCGTCCGCATCGAGGACGACCTGCTGGTCACGGAGACGGGCCACGAGAACCTGTCCGCCGGGCTGCCCCGCACCTCCGCCGAGGTGGAGGAGTGGATGGCCCGCGTCGCGGGCTGACCGCCGGGGACGCGCGGGCCCGGATGTGCGGCCGGGCCCGCGCTCCCGCCCGGGGGCGCGCGGCGGCGGAGGGACGGGTCCCTGGGATCCTTCGGGTCCTTCGGACCGGGCCGGGAGACGCGAGCGGTCCCCGGGACTGCATCATGTGATCATGATGCAGTCCTTCCTGCCCGTCCTCGAACGCGTCGCCGAGGAGATCGAGGGCCTCGCCGGCCGGGGCCGCCCGGCCGACTACATCCCGGCACTCGCCGCGGGGGACCCGAACCTGTTCGGGATGGCCGTCGCGGAGGTGGACGGCAGCGTGTACGGGGTGGGGGAGTGGCAGCGGCCCTTCTCCACCCAGTCCGTCACCAAGGTCTTCAGCCTCGCGCTCGCCCTCGCCAAGGAGGGCGACGAGCTGTGGGAGCACGTGGGCCGCGAACCCTCCGGCAACCCCTTCAACTCGCTCGTCCAGCTGGAGTACGAACACGGCATCCCCCGCAACCCGTTCATCAACGCGGGCGCGCTCGTCGTCACCGACCGGCTCCACCGGCTCACCGGCGACGCCTCCGGGGTCCTGCGGGACTTCCTGCGCGCCGAGAGCGGCAACGACGACCTCGACTTCGACCGGGACGTCGCCGCCTCCGAGGGCGAACACGGCGACCGCAACGCCGCCCTCGCCCACTTCATGGCCTCCTACGGCAACGTCTCCACCCCCGTCCCCACCCTGCTGCGCGAGTACTTCCGGCAGTGCTCCGTCGAGGCGTCCTGCGCCGACCTCGCGGTCGCCACCGGCTTCCTCGCCCGGCACGGCGTCCGCGCCGACGGCAGCCGGCTGCTCACCCTCAGCCAGGCCAAGCAGATCAACGCCGTCATGCTGACCTGCGGCACCTACGACGCCGCCGGCGACTTCGCCTACCGCGTCGGGCTGCCCGGCAAGAGCGGCGTGGGCGGCGGGATCATCGCCGTCGTGCCCGGTCGCTGCACCCTGTGCGTGTGGAGCCCGGGCCTCGACGAGCGGGGCAACTCGGTCGCGGGCGTCGCCGCCCTCGACCGCTTCACCACCATCACCGGACTCTCCGTCTTCTGACGCCCGGCTCCCCGGGGCCCGGATGCGGAGCCGGGCCGCACGGGGTACACCTCCGGTGGGGCGCCGTGAGCGCCCGGAGCGAAGGAGGTCGCCGTGGACAACCGCACCACCGGATTCGTGCAGTCCTTCAACCGCCGCGCCGGATACGGCTTCGTGCTGCCCGTGGGGTCGGAGGAACCCGTCTTCTTCCGGGCGGAGGACGTCGAGGACGGGGTCCGTGCCCTCTCCGAGGGCCAGCAGATCACCTTCGTCCTCGTCCTCGGCGAAGGCCGCTTCGAAGCGCGCGAACTCCGCGTCTGACCCCCTTCCCGGTCCGCCGTTCGGAGCAGCGCCGAGCAGGGCGCGTCCCCGGCCGCACGCGCGGTCCGGGAGCGCGCGCCGGATCCGCGGACGGCGACGGCGCGGGCGCTCCCGGGCCGGTTCGCGGGACCGCGCCCGCAAGGTCTGCCGGACGGTCTGCCGGGCGGCGGTGTCCGTGCCAGGGTGGGGGCATGACCATCGACGTGCGCCCGGCCTCCGTCTACGAGGACGTCCGGGCCGTGATCGGCCCCAAGTCGCCCACGGCCTCGGTGTGTTTCTGCCTGAGCCACCGGATCCCGTCCAGGCTCAACAACGAGCTGCGCGGACCGGCCAGGGGCGAGTACGTCGCCGGGCTGTGCGCCGGGGAGCCGCCGCCGGGCGTCCTCGCCTACGACGACGGGGAACCGGCCGGCTGGGCCGCCGTCGCACCCCGCTCGGAGACCACCTTCGCCCGCAACCGGAAGATCCCGCACGTCGACGACCTGCCGGTCTGGTCGCTCTGGTGCGTCCGGGTCCGCCCGGGCCACCGCGAGAAGGGCGTCAGCCACGCCCTGATCGCGGGCGCGGTCGAGTTCGCCCGCGCGCACGGGGCACCGGCGGTGGAGGCGTACCCGCTGGACAACGGCGACGCCCGCGTGGACATGACGATGGCGTACGCGGGGCTGCGGAAGAACTTCGAGCGCGCCGGCTTCGTCCGGGCCGCCGACACGACCTCGGTGCTCGCCGGCCACCCACGGATCCTCATGCGGCTGGACCTGCGCTGAGAGCAATGGGGCTGGGCCCGCACGGAGACGAATGCCGCCGGGCCCGCGCCGATACGTTATCCGAAAGGCCCCCTGCCCTCTTCAACGTATAGCGCACGGGGGGCCTTGCGGCAAGGCCCCCCGAGTGACGCAGAATCGGCGGCTGAACAGCACAAACAGAGGGGGAACGTCCATGTTCGATGCCGATGTCCTCGTGATCGGCGGCGGGCCGACCGGGCTCGTGCTCGCGTCCGAGCTGCGCCTGTGGGGCCTGCGGCCGCTCGTCCTGGAGAAGGCGGCCGAGCCGACCGGGCACAGCCGGGCGCTCGGGCTGCACGTCCGCAGCATCGAGGTGATGGACCAGCGCGGCCTCCTCGACCGCTTCCTCGCCCGCGGACAGCAGTACCGGGTCGGCGGCTTCTTCGCCGGGCTCGGCACCTCCTGGCCCGAGGGGCTCGACACCGCCCACTCCTACGTCCTCGGCATCCCGCAGAACGTCACCGAGGAACTCCTCGACGAGCACGCCCGCGAGCTGGGCGTGGAGCTGCGACGCGGCCGGGAGCTGGTCGGGCTCGACCAGGACGCGGAGGGCGTCACGGCCGAGCTCGCCGACGGCAGCCGACTGCGGGCCCGCTGGCTGGTCGGCTGCGACGGCGGACGCAGCACCGTGCGCGGCCTGACCGGGATCGGCTTTCCCGGCCTGCCCGCGCGGTACGAGACGCTGATCGCCGAGGTGCGCATCGGGGTCCCCTGGGAGGAGGTCGTCCCGGTGATGACCGAGGTCCGCAAGACGCAGACGCGGTACGGCGTGATGCCGCTCGGCGACGGGCTCTTCCGGGTCGTCGTGCCCGCCGACGGGCTCTCCCGGGACCGCTCCGCGCCGACCCTCGACGAACTGAAGGAGCGTCTGGTCGCCGTCGGCGGGACCGACTTCGGGGTCCACGAGCCCCGCTGGATCTCCCGCTTCGGCGACGGCACCCGGCAGGCGGAGCGGTATCGCGAGGGCCGGGTGCTGCTCGCCGGCGACGCCGCCCACATCCACCCGCCGACCGGCGGCCAGGGCCTCAACCTCGGGGTGCAGGACGCCTTCAACCTCGGCTGGAAGCTGGCCGGCGAGGTGCGGGGCTGGGCGCCCGAGGGGCTGCTCGACACGTACCACTCGGAGCGCCATCCGGTCGCCGCCGCCGTGCTCGACAACACCCGCGCCCAGATGGAGCTGATGTCCGAGGAGCCGGGAGCGCGGGCGGTGCGCCGGCTGCTCGCGGAGCTGATGGAGTTCGACGAGGTCAACCGGCATCTGATCGCGAAGCTCATCGCGATCGACATCCGCTACGACTACGCGGAGGAGGGGGAGCCGGAACTGGTCGGCCGCCGGCTGCGCGACGTACCGCTGAAGGAGGGGCGCCTCTACGAGGCGGCGCGGGCCGGCCGCGGACTGCTGCTCGACCGGACGGGGACGCTCTCGGTGGCGGGCTGGGAGGACCGGGTGGAGGTCGTCACCCCCGCCGGTGACGAGCCCGGCGTGCCGGCGGCGCTGCTGCGGCCGGACGGCCACGTCGTCTGGGCCGGCGACGACCCGGCGGAGCTGCGCGCGCGACTGGAGCGCTGGTTCGGGGCGCCGGCCGCACACTGACCGCACGGAACGGCCCGCCCCGGCTCCGGGGCGGGCCGCCGACGCCGCCGTCCCACCCGGCGGCGTCCCGTCCGGTGCCGTCCCGCCCGGCGGCGTCCCGTCCGGTGCCGTCCCGTCCGGTGCCGTCCCGTCCGGCGGCGATCGGCTCGCGGCGGCCGGTGCGGACGCCGGACTCCTCTTCGTCCGGCGGGGCGACGATCCGGCGCTGACCGTGCCGCCGGCGGACGGCGGCACGGGGCGAGGGCCGGCCGGGCCGCTCGACCGGATCCGTACCGCGCCGCACGGGCACACCGCCGCCCTCGGCCCAGCCGATCCGCCTCCGCTTCGAGGCCCTCCTCGCCCCGCGCCCCGCTCCCTCCTCGGCGAGCGGCGCCCCTGACTCCTCGCACGCGCGTCCGGCACACCGGGGGACGCGTATTCACCGGATCCGGTGACTGAGGCCAAGGCGAAACGTCCCTTCCGCCCTGACTACGGCCACCCTCGACCTGACACTTGGACCCACCCTGTGGAGCGTCCGATGCAGCTGATCCCCCGTCATGACCCCCATCTCACCGTCCGTGCGGCCGGCGCCCTGACCGTCGCCGTCCTCCGCGGCGAACTGGACCTCGTCCTCGTCCGCCATCTGCGACCCGAACTCGACGCGCTCGTCCGCGAGGCCGACGCCCTCGCCCTCGACATCCGTCCGCTGGGCTTCTGCGACGCCACCGGCCTCGGCCTGCTCGCCCACTGCGCGCGGAGCGCCCGCGCGCGCGGCGCGCACTTCCAGCTCGTCTGCGACCAGCCGTGGATCCACCGCCTGGTCCGCCTCACCGGCCTCGACGAGCTGCTGCGGCCCGAGCCCGTGCTGCGCCCGCTGCCCTCGCCGCTGCCCGCCGGCCCCCGCGCCCGGGCGGAGCACCCGGTCTGAGGCCCCGCGATACGGTCTCCGCGTGCCCGAAGTCCGGCTGACCACGCCCTCCTTCCTCGCCCTCGGCATCATCGACGCGCTGGACGAGGCCAGTCCGTACGACGTCAAGGTCGCGGCCGCGCGGACCGCCGCCCCCTTCCGGTCCGTGCCGCACGCCCAGGTGTACGCCCGGTGCGACCGCCTCCCGGAGGCCGGGCTGCTCTCGGAGGCGCGTCAGGAGGGCGGCCGGAACCGGCGGTCGATGCGGCTCACGGAGGAGGGGGCGGTGGCGTTGCGCGGCCGACTCGCCGACCCCTTCTCCGTCCCGGTCGAGGCGCGCGAACGGGGCATCCTGAAACTCCGGTCCGGGGCGAGCCCGCGCGTCCACGCCCCCGCCCTCGGCGCCCGCACCGGTGCTCGGCGGCGCCGCCGCGACGGGGGAGGAGCGCCGGTGAGCGCCCCCGGCCGCCGCCCCGGACGCGAACCGTCCGCCGCCGTCGCCGTGATGGGAACCGTCGTCGACCCCGTCAGCCTCGGTGCCGGCGCCCTCCTCGCCGTCGCGGCCCTCACCGGGCACGCGGCGGGCACCTGGGCCTCCCCCGAAGCCCTCGGCCCGGGCCTCATCGGCGCGGCCATGGTCGGGGTGGCGCCCGCCCTGCCCGCCCTGGGCCGGCCGACGACTGGGAGGAGGCGCGGAGCCTCTACCCGCCTCTGGTCGTCGTCCTGACCGGGCTGCTCGCCGTCACCCTCCTCGACCTCGGTGCCCTCCGGGTCGCCACCGGCGACCCGCTCTTCCTGGTCCTCTTCAGCCTCGGCCGGATGCCCGTCGTGGTCCTCCTCGCCCCGGCGTCGGTCGGCTGCCTCGCCGCCCGGTGCCGCAGGCCGGCCGCGGCGGTGCGCACCGGTCCGTCCGGTACCGCGCTCTCCCGGGCCGGCGGGGTGGTGCCCGCGCCCGCCTGGTCCAGGCCGCTGCTCGCGGTCCTCGGCTCGGGGTGGCTCGGCACCGGCGCCGGGCTCCTCTTCCTGCCGGGCTTCTGGAGCGCGTTCGTGCCGTGGACGGTGAACCGCGCCGATGCCCAAGGCATCGGCGTCCGGGCGCTCGCGCTCGGCGTCGGCGTCCTCGCCTCGCTCGCCGAGGACGACCTGACGCGCGGCCGCCCCGCCCTCCGGTCCGTCCCCGCGGTCGCCGTCGCCTGCGGGATCGTCCTCGCCGCCCGCGCCGCGGACGTCGACTGGCGCTCGGGCGCCGCCGCCTCCCTCCTCGCCCTGCTCGGTGGGGTGTTCACCACCGGGGTGACCGGGCAGGTGCTGCTCCGCAGGGCGGTGACGGCCGGAAACCCCGTGGAGCGCCCGCGGCCGACCGCGTGATGATGACCGCATGATCGCGCACCCCGCCACGCCCGACCCCGACCCCCCGCGCCCGCCGGACCCGTCGCTCCCATCCGGCTCCCCGTCCCCTTCCGACTCCCCGCTCACGACGGACTCCCCGCTCCCGTCCGCCTCCCCGCTTCCGCCGGTCGACACGCTCCTCGTCGTCGTCCCGCACGACGGCCACGCCACCCAGGACTGCCCGGCCGTCCCCGGTGTCGCCGACGCGGTCCCGGCGGCGGTGGTCTCCCGCGTCGCCGCGTACTCCCTCGGCTCCGACGCCGAGGTCACCGCCCCGGCCGCCGCCGTCTCCTTCACCGCCCCGTCGCGGACGGCCGTCCCCTCCCCGTCGGCGGGCCCCGTGCGAGGATCGGCCGCATGATCACGCTGCACCACCGCCCGGCGGACGAGGCCGACCTCGCCACCCTCGTACGGCTCCGGGACGACGCCGCCCGCTGGATGCTGGAGCGGGGAATCACCGGCCAGTGGCGGCCCGGCGAGCTGGGCGAGGACCACTTCCGCCGGATCATGGCGCACGGCGAGGTCTGGCTCGCGGAGCGGGACGGGCGCGTCGCCGGCGCCTGGGAACTGTGGTGGGACGACGAGGACGCCTGGGGCCCGCAGCCGCCCGTCGCCGGGTACGTCCACCGGCTCATGGTGGACCATGACGTCGCCCCCGGGGCCGGGCGGCTGCTGCTGGCGGCCGCCGAGGAGCGGGTGGCGGCGGCCGGCCGCACCCGGGTGCGCCTGGACTGCCTCTCCACCAACCCGAAGCTCGCCTCCTACTACCGGGACGCCGGCTACCGCGTCGTCGGCCGGAAGGACGGCAAGCCGCAGCCGGGCGGCCCGGCGAAGTCCTTCACGCTGATGGAGAAGGAGCTCCCGCCGGCCGCCTGACCCTCCGCGGCCCCTCCTCGTCCGCCCCCTCCTCCTCGTCCGGCTGGATGCCGGCGAGGAGGTTGAAGGCGCCGGTGAGCAGGTTGAGGCCGACGACCCCGACCACCTCGGCGACGACCCGGTCGCTCCAGCCGTGCGCCCGCACCTCGGCGACGTCCGCGTCGCCGAGCGCGGCCGGTTCGGCGAGGACCTTGAGGGCGAGGGTGATGAGGGCGGCCTCCCGCGGATCCGTCGAGGTGCCCTGCCGGGCCAGGGCGATGTCGGTTCCGCTCAGCCCGGCGGCGCGGCCGGCCGACGCGTGCGCCTCGCGGCAGGTGCCGCAGCCGATCCACTCCTGGACGGCGAGGGAGAGCTTCTCGCTCAGCGCGCGCGGGATCTTCACCCGCTTCATCGCGCGGGAAAGGCTCAGGTAACCCTCGATCAACGCGGGTGAGTTGGCCATCGTGGAGACCATCTCGCCCGCCGAGCCGTGTCGTTCGACGATGTCCGCGAGGAGCTCGCGGGCCCGGCCCCGGGCCTGGTCCGGGGTGAGCGCCGGCAGCCGGCGGGGACGGGTGGGAGTGGCGGCAGTGGTGGGGGTCGTGGTGGTGCCGGTCGTGGTCATGCACTCCTCCTCTTTATACCCAGTGGGGGTATAACGGGGGTGGGGTGGTGATCCTTCCCGGCGGCTTCCCCTTCCTGTCCCCGTTCTCTGAGGACCAGCCGGGACGGGCCGTGGAAGACCCAGTCCGGGGCGTACTCCACCTCGACGAGCGGGCGGGCGTCCGGCCGGAGCAGGGGCAGCCGGTCGAGGAGCACGGCGAGCCCCGTCTCCGCCTCCAGGCGGGCGAGCGCCGCCCCCGCGCAGTAGTGGATGCCGAGTCCGAAGGCGCAGTGCCGGCCGGTGGCCCGGCGGATGTCGAGGACGTCCGGGTCCGGGAAGTGCGCCGGGTCCCGGTGGGCGGAGCCGATCACCGCGACCAGCCGGTCCCCCCGCCGGACCCGCCGCCCGGCGAGCTCGGTGTCCCGCCACGCCCAGCGGGTCACCATCTGCACCGGCGGGTCGAAGCGCAGGAACTCCTCCACCGCGCCCGCCACGAGCCCCGGCTCGGCGCGGAGTTCGGTGACCGTCCCCGGCCGGGCGAGCAGGGCCAGGACCGCCTTCCCGAGGAGCCCGGTCGTCGTCTCGTGGCCGGCCGTCAGGAGGTGGACGCAGGTCGACGTGAGGACCGCCGGGGTGAGGGAGGGGTCCTCCCGGCCGGCCGCCGCCAGCGCCCCCATCAGGTCGCGCGGCGCGCAGCCCGCGTGCCGCCGGGCCGCCAGCGCGGCCGTGAAGTACCGCTCCAGCTCGCCCGCGGCGCGCTCGGCGCGCGCGAGGCCCGCCCCCGTCCGGTCGCCGCGCGTGCCGCCCGCCTCCTGGAGCGCGAGCGCCCGTTCCCGGAACCACGGCCACAGCCGTCCCTCCACCCCGAGCAGCCGGGCGATGACGAGCGGGGGAACGGCGCCGCGAACCCCCGCACCACATCGACGGCCGGCCGTCCGGCGAGCGGTGCCGCCAGCTCCTCGGCGATCTCCCGTACGGCCGGCCGCAGTCCGGCGACGGCGGCGGAGGCGAGCGGCGGGTTCACCCGCGCCCGCAGCCGGGTGTGGTCGGGCGGATCGAGGAAGACCAGCCAGTTCTCGACGACGCGCCGCAGCGTCTCGTACCCCTCCGGTATCGCCGCCGCCCGCCCGGTCGCCGGAGACCTCCGCCGGTACGCGCGCCCCGCGAGGACCCGTGCCACCTCCGCGTACCGGAAGAGGTACCAGGTGGTGTCCCCGGCCCCGCCCGCCCCGCCGTCGGGCGACGGCACGGCATGGACGGGGTCCCGCTCGCGGTAGCGGCGGTAGACCGGGTACGGATCCGCCAGGTCGAGCTGCCCGGGATCGAACGGCGCGAGCCGGTCCGCGCCCATCATCCGCCCCCGCCCGGTCGTGCCCCGCCGGTGCCGGGGCCGGCCCCGCGCACCAGGTCGGCGAGGGCGCCGGGGTCGGCGGGCGGCCGTGGCCCCCGCCAGGCGACGTGGCCGTCCGGCCGCACCAGCACGTACGGACGCCCGTACCGGCGCCGTGGCTCCGCGCCCCCGGGCGGGCTCCACACCCGCAGCGGCACCCCCCGCGCCGCGAAGGCCCGTTCCGTCGCCTCCGTGCCCTCCGCGGCCCCGGGGCCCAAGCGGAGCAGGGTGAAGCCGGGACCGAAGAGGTCCAGCGTGGAGAGGCCCGCCGCCAGCCACACGTGCGGGGCCCGCCCGCCCGGTACCGCCGCCCGGTCCCACTCCGGACGGCCGGCGTCCCCGGCCGCCGGAACCGGCTCCCCGGCCGTGTCCTCCGCGACGATCGGCGACCGGTACCGGTGGGCGAAGTGGGCGTCGGGCGCCTCGAACTCGCGCCGGGGGTCGGAGGCGGCGATCCGCCGCCCCAGCTCCGCGCGGGCCTCCGCGCCGCGCGGCGAGTCCTCCAGGAGCGCCGGGGCGATGCGCCGGTCCAGGGTGCGGTGCAGATTGCGATGGCTCTCCTCCAGGCCGGCGAGGGCGACCGGACGCCGTTCGCTCCCGTACGCGTCGAGCAGCCCGGGCCCCGCCCAGCCGGACAGTTCGGCGGCGAGCTTCCAGCCGAGGTCGGCCGCGTCGCCGATCCCGGTGGCGAGACCGAAGCCGCCGGAGGGGGAGAGGGTGTGCGCCGCGTCCCCGGCGAGCAGCACCCGGCCGTCGCGGTAGCGGGCGGCGACCCGGTGGGTCAGGTGCCAGCGGGTGTCCGAGAGGATCTCCACCGGTACGTCCACGGCGAGCGCCCGGCGGACCACCCGCAGCGCCTCGGCCGGGCCCGGCGGACAGGTGAGCCGGTACAGGTCGCGGCCGTCCATCGCCCGCAGCGGGTAGCGGAGACCGCCCGGTTCGGTGACGAAGTGGACCAGGGCCGCCCGCGCGCCGAGCCGGTCGCCGAGGCCCGGCGCCCGGAAGAGGACGTTCCGCAGGGTGCGGGTGGCGTGCCGCTCGGGCGAGGCGATCCCGCACGCCTTCCGCACCGGCGAGGCCGCCCCGTCGCACCCCACCAGGTACCGGGCGTGGACCGTCGTCCGCGCCCCCGCCGCGTCCGTCAGCTCGGCCCGCACCCCGTCGTCCGTCTGCCGGAACCCGGTCAGCCGGGTCCGCAGCCGCACGGGGCCTTCGGGCCGCACGCCGAGCCGGCGCGTCAGCAGCGGCACGAGCCAGTGCTGGGGGCAGACGGCCTCGGGTTCCGGCGTGTGAGCGGGCCGGGGCCGCTCCGCCACCGTGCCGAACCGCAGCCGGTGCAGCTCGTGCCCGCCGACCGCCGTCACCCAGGCGACGTCCAGGGTGTGCCCGGCGGGCCAGCCGGCGCCCCGGATCGCGTCCGCCACACCCCAGCGGCGGAACAGCTCCATCGCCCTCGGCCCGATCGTCGACACCTTGGGGTGGGTGATCCGCCCGTCCCCGTCCTCCACCAGGACGAAGTCGACCCCCCGCCCGGCCAGGTCGAGCCCGAGCGCCAGCCCCACCGGGCCGCCGCCCACGACGAGCACCTCGGTCTCCTCCGTCACCGTCACCGGCTCACCTCCTCCCCTCCGCCGCGAAGTACTCCGCGTACCAGGCCATCAGCTCCGGCACCCGGTCGGGGACGCCCGGGCACTCCCGGGCCATCGCCGCCAGATGCCGGAAGCGCATCGCGAAACCGCGCCGGGCCACATCGGGCCTGGCGATGTGCACAGGGGGCTCCTCCAGTTCGAAGGAGGGGCCCGCGGTCCGCCCCCGCCAGCCCGAGTCGAGCGTGACGAGGAGTTCGGCGAGCGGCCGCATCATCCCGGTCATCACGTCGATCGAGGCGTTCATCAGCCGGGAGCGGCGCAGGCTCGCGTCCGGGCTCTCGCCGAAGTGCTGGACCATCAGCTGGAGCATCAGGAAGTAACTGCGGTTGAACAGCCGCAGCACCTGCCGGGCGTGCGCGTCGAGCACGGCGGCCCGCCCCGGATGCCCCGGGTCGGCCGTCGGGTTCCGCAGGGCCGGGTGGGCCGGCTCCCACGGCGCGCCCTGCCCGCCGGGCCCGTCGGCCCGTTCGGCCATGAGGAGTTCGGCGAGCCGCACGAAGGTCTCGTGGTGCGAGGGACCGCCGTCCCCCGGCGCGTCCAGGACCCCGCCCTCGCCCTGCTCGGTGACGAAGTCGATGGCGAAGAGCGCGCTCGACAGGTCGTCCACCTCCAGCTGGTAGTCCGGGTGGACGGAGTCGACGGCCGCCCCCAGGAAGAGGTGGTGCTCCCCGCCGCCCCGGCCCCGCTCCACCAGGAAGAGGTCGGGCACCCGGGTCAGGCCGTCCCGGATCGCCGCGTACAGCTCGCTCGGCGACCCGAACGGCGTCCCCGTCCGCGGGCCGTCCCACCGCTCTCCCGTCGGCTGCGCCCCGGCCGAGCCGCCCGTGAGCCGTTCGGGCCGCTCGATCGCGATGAACCGCTGGAGACTGCCCAGGTGCAGCGGCTCCAGGGCGAAGTCCAGCGGCAGCGGCAGCCGCCCCGGCGTCCCGAAGTCGATCGCCGGCACGTGGAAGGGTTCGCCCATCGCCATCAGCACGTTGTTGACGACGAGGAAGTGGATCATCTCCTCGCGGGCCACGTCGAGGAGGCTGTCCCTGATGCCCTTCGCCAGGGTCTCCCCGCCGTCCCCGCAGGCCAGGCGGAGCTGCCGGGGCGTCCACACCCCGCTGCGGACGTACGCGAAGCCCGTCCCGTGCGTCGGGACCGTGTACGCCGCGTACAGGTACTGCAGCGAGGTCGCGAGCTCGACCGTGACCGCCTGCCACAGCGCCGCGCGCAACTGGCCGCGCGTGGTGATGCGCGGCTCGGCCGCGGGGCGCGGCGCCGGGGCCGCCGGGGCGCGCGGGCGGGCCGCCGCCGCGCCCCGGGAGCGCAGATGGGTGAGGAGGAGCCGGGCCTTGGGCAGCGTCAGGTCCCGGGTCGGCGGCATGTAGTAGGTGCGGTCCTTGTTCGCCGGATCGCACATCTGCCAGACGAGCTTGGCGTACGTCTCCACCTTGCAGCGGTCGGCGAGGCTGAACACCTCGTCGCGCATGAACGGGAACAGCTGCTCGTAGTACGCGAACACTTCGCGGTACAGCAGCTCGAAGTCGACCTCGGTCGGCAGGACCGCGTCCAGGTGCCAGTCGTCGGGCAGCACCCGCACGGCGGCGCCCGCCGCCCACGCCCAGAAGCCGAGCGCGTCCCCGTCGTCGTAGCAGGCGGTCGCCGAACCGGGCGCCGCCGCGTCGACCGGCGGCAGGTCCTTTGCCCCCGTCGAGAACAGCAGCCGCGCGGTGCCCGCCCGGGCCCCGTGGACCGTGAACCAGCCGTCCCCCTCCGCGTCCGTCGCCACCCGGCACGCGGCCCCGGAGGGCGCCGCCTCCGAGCCCTTCCGGCCGCCCGCCCGGCCGGCCCGGAGCCGTACCACCTCGACGTCCCCGGCGCGGGCGCGCGGGTCGGAGACCACCGGATCCAGCGGCAGGGCGCGCGGGTTCGCGTACTGGCGCACCTCCACCGCGAGCGGCCCCGGTCGGCCGCGCAGGAAGCTCCGCACCGGCACCTCGACGGCGTGCTCGTCACCGCGCTCGGCGTCCGGATGGTCCAGGATCAGCGCGGCCTCGTCCGTGAGCACCACCGCCTCCCGCTCCCGCAGGACGACCCCGGCGCCGTCCCGCACCACCACGAGCCCCTCCTCCGCGGCCCGGCGCACCGCCTCCTCCGACACCGCCGGCACGGCCGTCACCGCCGCGCCCCGGAAGTCCCCGGGCAGGACCGCGACCGTCAGCCCCGACGCGGCGGTCCGCACTTCGAGCACGGGCCCGTCACCACCGCCCGCCCCGCCGCGTGTGTACGGCTCGTTGACCACCACCCCCTCGGGGCCGACCCGCACCGTGCACGGCCCCGGCCGGTCCGCCCCGCCGTCCCCCGCCCCTCGTCCCGCGCGATCAGGTCCACCGCCTCCAGGGCCGACTCCACCGCCCCCTCGATCCACGCCGGTTCCGTCGCGCAGTGCTCCCCGGCGAAGAACATCCGGCCCTGCGGCCGCAGCGCCCGCAGCCGCTGCTCCTCCCGGCCCGCGGGGTCCGCGCCCCAGCGGATCGTGCAGCCGCCGCGCGTCCACGGATGACCGCCCCAGGCCAGACTGGCGACCCCGCGGACCATCCCGCGCCGCAGCAGCTGCGGATGCATCCGGCCCAGCTCCTCGACGACCGCCCGGTGCCGGACCGGCGCCGGCATCCCGCCGAGCACGTCGGCGTCCTCGCCGATCGTGTAGTTGGCGAGCAGCGCCGCACCGAGCGAGGGATCCGCGGCGCCCCCGGCACCGGTCGTCTCCGCGGTCGGGTAGTACGTCTGCCGGATCCGGCAGCCGCTGAACGAGGCGCCGCCCCGGATGCCCTCCCGCTCCCAGAACGGTTCCCGGCAGTGCACGGCCACCTTGGTGGCCGGGCAGTAGACGACCTCCCGGACGGCGGCGAGCTTGTCGTCGTCGAAGCCCGCCAGGTGCAGCCCCCGGAGCACCGAGAACGGCACCGTGCACAGCACGTAGTCGCAGCGCCGGACCCGGGCCGCCGCCCCTCCGCCCAGCCACACCCGCACGTGGTCGGCGGCGACCTCGAAGCCGGTGGCGGGCTGGCCGAGCCAGATCGGCCCCCGGATCCGCGCGGCCAGCCGCTGCACCAGCTGGTCCATGCCGCAGGCGAGCCGCACCAGCCGGGGACTCGTCTCGGTCAGGATGTCGTCGAGGAAGCCGTCGAGCCGGCTGCCGCAGCCCGCCCGGATCCCCGGATGGGCCGCGAACAGACCGTGCACGTCGATCCGGTCCCTGCCGCCGCCCCGCAGATGCGGCGTCAGGTCGATCTCGTCCACCAGACCGAGCAGCCGCCCGCCCAGGTCGGCACGGAGCCCGTCCCGCAGCGCGGGCGGGGCGACGGCGTCGACGACCGCGGCGAGCCAGGCGCCGAACACCACCGTCTCCTCCCGGAACCCGGCGGGCCCCAGCGAGGACCGCACCTCGGACACCAGGGCCCGCGGCGCGTCCCGCAGCCGCACGTGCCCGCCGCCGGTCGCCAGGAACGCGTTCTCCTCCGACAGCAGCGTCCGGAACGGCCGTACCTGGTCGGCGAGCCCGAGGTGGGCGACGTACGCCATGGTCCGGTGGTGCGCCGTGGGGATCCGCATCGCGCCCAGCTCCACGAACGGCGCGCTCTCCTGGGCCCCGAAGCGGTGGGTGCGCACCCGCCCGCCTTCGAGGACCTAGACGCGGAACCCCAGCCGCTCCAGCTCGTAGGCGGCGACGAGCCCGGCCATCCCCGCCCCGACGACGGTCACCGTGCCGGCCGCGCACGGACGCCTGCGGGGCGACGGGCCGGGACGGGGCCGGGGAACGGCGACGGCGGCGGGGTGGAGGGGATGGGTGGACATCAGGATCCGACTCCCGGACGGTTCGGCGCGCAGGCTCTGGGACGAGAAGACGAGACAGCCGCAAGGCGACAGGGCGGAAGGACGAGAGGGGGGAGGGCACCGGCGCGGGGCGACCGCGGCTCAGGGCCGGGCGGCGGCTCTCGCGCCGGTGGCGAGCGCCGCCACGTACGCCCTCAGCGGCTCGACGCCGCCGAGCGGGGCGACCAGGCCCACGTAGCCGTCGGGGCGCACCAGCCGCAGCTCCGCGGGATCCCCCAGCGCCGCCTCCGCCCGCGCGTCCGCGGGCGTCACCGGCAGCAGCCGTACGGCGACGGTCCCGGCGCAGGCCGCGCGCAGCGCCCCGAGGGTGACGGCGTCGGCCCGGTCCGCGCGCAGCACCAGCGTCCACGTCCCGTACGCGAGCAGCCGGTGCAGCCGCACCGCCTCCCCGGGACCTCCCGCGCCGGGCCGGGGCTCCGCCGGGACCACGGAGGCGTCCGGCATCCGGTCGCCGGCCCGCGCGCCCGAGGCCCGCCCGGCGGTCGGGACGCGGACCGAGAGAGGACTGTCGCGGTGGTGGCGCACCAGATCGCTCAGCCGCAGGTCGAGCCGCCGCTGGAAGCCGGGCCTGGCCAGCGCGGCGGGCACGGTCGCGGTGAACGCCCGGTGCCCGAGGGGCGGCAGCGGCAGCTCCATGAAGTTGGGCCGCATCTCCCGGATGTACCGCAGCGCGAGCAGCCGCTGCTCCGCGTCGTACGTGTCGAGCAGCGCGTCCCCGGCCTCGCCCCGGTGCACGGCGGCGAGCTTCCAGGCGAGGTTGTGGGCGCCGAGGACCCCCACGTTCATGCCGTGGCCGCCGACCGGTGCCCAGGCGTGCGCGGCGTCCCCCGCGAGCAGTCCGCGCCCGCTGCGCAGCCGGGCGGCCACCCGGTCGCTGAACCGGGCGCGGTTGAGCCAGCGGGACGGGGCGGGCGCGAGGCGCAGCCCCGGCATGCGGGCGGTCTCGGCGACCAGGTCGCGCAGCTCGTCGAGGGTCGGGGGAGACCCGAGCGCGGGGTCCGGGTCGTCGCGGAAGCAGAAGAAGCGGTAGCCGCCGTCGGGCAGCGGGAAGACGAGGAGCGCCCGGCGCGGTGCCAGGAAGATGTGCCCGCGTCCCGGCTCCCCGGCCAGCGGCCAGGTCGGCACCGCGTTGCCCTGCACGACCTGGAGGCCGGTGCGGCGGCGGCCCTCGAAGGCGATCCCCAGCCGGTCCCGCACCGTGCTGCGGGTGCCCTCGCAGCCCACGATCCACGCCGCGCCGCCCGACTCGACCCGCCCGTCGCCGTGCCGCAGGGTGAACTCGGCCCGGTCGTCGTGCACCTTGACGTCGGTGAGCTCGGTGTTCCACTCGACGCGGGTGCCGAGGCCGGCCAGCTCCGCGGCCAGCAGACGCTCGATGACGTGCTGCTCGATGTTGAGCGGGCGCGCGAAGGCGGAGTGCGCCCAGCCGGTGGTGAGCTCGCCCAGCCGCCGGCCCCGGGCGTGTACGGTCACCGCGCTCAGCTCCACCCCGTGCGCGTCCAGGGCCGCGCCGACGCCCAGCGAGTGCAGCGCCTCCCGGGCCCTCGCCCACAGCACCAGCGCACGGGCCTCCCGCTTCGTCTCCGGCGCCGCGTCGACGATCCGCACCCCCAGGCCGAGCCGGCGCAGCCCGATCGCGAGCGTCAGCCCCACCGGACCGGCCCCCACCACACAGACGTCCGCGCCGCCGTGCTCGACGGGTCCCGTCGTGTCCCCGCCCCTGTCGCGCTCCACGTGCCACCCCTCCCGTTCGTGCTCACGGACCAGAGTGCGCTCCGGAAGATCGGCTTCGCCAGGGCGTGCGGAGGGGCGCCAGACGCACGTGTCCAGCGTTGATTACGCCCTGTGTGTCCATGGGCGGTTTGCGTGACCAAGGGCGGGATCCGGCCGTCCGGCCGTGCGCGGGAACCCTGACGGGCCCCGCGCGCCAAGGTGCCCGCCGCACCGACCTCCCGGAATCGGCCACTCCGTCGGCCGTGCGCCCTCGTCCTCCGCGCGGCGGACGTGGCGCCTTCTCGCCGCCCGGGCCCCCGCCATCTGGCGAGTCCTCGCCACGACGTGCCCGCCGGCCCCTCGGGAGCCGGGAGGTGACCCCCGGTCCCCGTGACTCGTTGACCGGACATGAATCCGTACACCCCCACGGCCCTGCTGGCCGCCCTCCTCCTCGCGGCACCCGCCGTCGGCACCTCCGCGTCCGACGCGGGACCGGTCGTCCCCGCCCCGACGACGACCCTCCGGCTCACCGTCACCGGCCCCGCCCCCGGCACCACCGCCCCGTCCCCCGAATCCGCCGCCGTCCCCGCGCCCGCCGCGCGCACCGTCACCCTCCGGTGCGACCCGGCCGGCGGCGACCACCCCCGCGCCGACGCCGCCTGCGCCGACCTCGACGCCTCCCGGGGCCGCGTCGACCGGGAGTCCGACACCGCGTGCGTCCTCCTCTACGACCCCGTCGAGGTCCGCGCCGAGGGACTCTGGCGCGGCCGGCCCGTCTCCTTCACCCGCCAGTACGGCAACTCCTGCGAGCTGAGCGCCCGCACCGGGGCGATCTTCGCCTTCTGACCCCGCGGCAGGCGGGCGCTCACCGAACGGAGGCGCCTCGCAAGCTCCCCGACGGCTCCTCGGCTAGGGTGATTCGATAGGGATTGCCCCCCGGGGCCAGGCCGATGCGTAGGTCGATGCGTGGACGCTCATCAGTCGTCACCGAGCAGGGTTCCGCAGCCGCCGCGGGCGGCCGTCGGGGACGCGGGCGTGCTCCGGGAACTGCTCCCGATCGCGCTGTGGCGCGAGGACGCCGAAGGGCGGATCGTCGAGTGGTCGCTCGCCGCCCAGGACCTGCTCGGCCACCGCCCCGAGCACGTCCTCGGCCTGCCCGCCTCGCCGCTCCTCGTGCCCGACGCCAACCGCGAGCTCGCCGACAGGCTCACCCGCCGCGTCCAGGCCGGCGAGACCATGGTCGGCACCCTCCCCGTCCGCCACCGCGACGGCCACACCGTCCCCATGGAGATGTGGATCGTGCCCGCCGCCGACCCGACGGGCCGCCCCGGCGCCATGCTCATCGCCGTGGAGACCTCCGAGGTCCTGCGGATGCGGGAGAACCTCGCCGCCATGGAGAGCCTCTTCACCCAGTCGCCCATAGGGCTCGCGCTGCTCGGCCCCGACCTGCGCTTCCTGCGGGTCAACGACGCCCTGGCCCGGATGAACGGCGTGGCCGCCGCCGAACACGTCGGCCGCCGCCTCACCGAGGTCGTCCCCGGAGTCAACGCCGCCTCCCTGGAGTCCCTGATGCGGCAGGTCCTCGACACCCGTACGCCCGTGATAGACGCCCGCCGCGTCGGCCGCACCCCCGCCGACCCCGGCCGCGACCACATCTGGTCCTGCTCCTACGCACCCCTCGTCGACCGCGGCACCCGCTCCCTCCCCGGCGGCGCCGACGCCGCCGGGCCCACGACCCCGGCCCCCGGCCACACCGCCCCGGCACACGCGCCTCCCGGGCACGCCGACGGCGCGGCGGACCCCGCGGGCCCCGGCCGCCCCCTCGGCCTCATCGCCTCCCTCGTCGACATCACCGAGAGCCAGGAGGCGCACCTGGAGGTCGAGCGGGCCCGGCACCGCTTCGCCCTGCTCGCCGAGGCCGGCGCGCGCATCGGCACCACCCTCGACCTGTGGCAGACCGCCGAGGAGGTGGTCCGCTTCCTCGTGCCGCAGCTCTGCGACTCGGCCGACGTGCAGATGCTGGAGGCGGTCCTGGAGCCCGACGACCCGGCCGCCTCCTCCCGGGGCGTGCTGCGCCGCATCGCCGCCGTCTTCCCCGAGCCGGTGCCGCCGAGCCCGCTCCTGGGCCCCGGCCAGACCTTCCAGCTGCCCGCCGGATCCGCGTACGAGCGGCTCGTCCTCGACGGCCGGCCCACGTTCCTCACCGACGCCGACATCCCGGTCCTCTTCCCCGGCAAGGCCGCCGAGTCGCTGCGCGCGTACCTGTCGACCCGCTTCGGCTCCGCCCGCACCGTGCCCCTGGTCGCCCGCGGTCAGGTCCTCGGCGCCGTCACCGTCACCCGCCTGAAGACCCGGGAACCCTTCGACGACCAGGACGCGGTGCTCATCGACGAGGTCGTCGCCCGAGCCGCGCTCAACATCGACAACGCCCGGCTCTACACCACCCAGCGCGCCGCCGCCCTCGCGCTCCAGCGCAGCCTCACCAACAGCGCCCTGCCCGCCGTCCCCGGCCTCGAACTCACCGGCCGCTACCTGCCCGCGAGCGCCCACGACGTCGGCGGCGACTGGTTCGACGTGATCGAACTGCCCGGCGGCCGCACCGGGCTCGTCATCGGCGACGTGATGGGCCACGGCATCCACGCGGCCGCCGTCATGGGACAACTGCGCACCGCCGTGCGGACCCTGGCCCGCCACGACATCCCGCCCACCGAGATGCTGCGCTCCCTCGACGCCGTCGTCGCCGATCTCGGCGAGGACACCATGGCGACCTGCCTCTACGCCGTGCACTCCCCGGTCACCGGCACCTGGACGATCGCCCGGGCCGGGCACCTTCCGCCGGCCGTCGTCACGCCCGAGGGCGCGGTCTCCTTCCTCCAGGCGCCGCCGGGCACCCCGCTCGGCACCGGCGCCCACGACTTCGGCACCGAGGAACTCCCGCTGCCGCCCGGCGGCCTGCTGGTGCTCTACACGGACGGGCTCATCGAGGCCAGGGACCGGGACCTCGACGTCGGGATGAGCGAGCTCGGCCGCGCCCTGGAACAGGCCATCGCCCGGGCCGGCGGCACGCTGGACGAGGTGTGCGACGTCGTCCTGGCCCGGCTCCTCGTGGGCCCGGCCCAGGACGACGTGGCCCTCGTCCTGGCCCGCACGACCGGCTGAGCGTCAGACGGCGGGACGGGCGAGGACCCGGTACAGGTCGCGCAGCAGGGCGATCTCGGCCCCGTGGTGCAGGAGTTCCTGGTTGACCCACCACACGACGTCCAGGAACGGTTCCTCCGGGTCGCCGCCGTGCGGGTAGGAGCAGTGCCCGACCGTGTCGAGGTCCTTGTCGTCGACGGAGAGCAGCGCGGCCCGCCACGCCCCGGCCGACACGTCGAAGTCGGTGATCGCCGCGGCCGCGTCGCCGGGCGCGCGGTAGTCGTCGCGGGTCAGCGAGCGGGTGCCGTTCGTGTGGTCGGCGCGGAGCGCCAGCAGCTCGCTGAGGTGGGTGAGCCGCCAGGCGAGCGTGGTGAAAGGCGGCGGCACGGGATGCGGATACGGGGAGGTCTCCCGGCCCCACTCGCCGGCGCCGGTCAGCAGCGCGGCGGCCGGACCGGGGCCGTCGGCCCGCCGACGTACGGACCAGCAGCCCGGCGCGGGCTCCCACAGGTACTCGGCGTCGGTCATCGGGCCCACCGGCACGTCCGTGCCGTTGCCGCTGTCCACCACCGGCCCCGACAGACGGTCCGTCAGCCGTTCGCGGGCGAAGTCGAATTCGGCGAGCAGGGGCACGAGTCGGTCGGGTATCGCCATGGACGGCTCCGGTACGTGAGGAGGTGCGCGGACGCGGGAACGCCCGTACCCTGCCACGCCGCCGCCCGCCCCGCACCCGGGTTGTCACCTGCCCCGGGACCGAAACCGGCCCGCTGTCCCCTCGGAACCGGAACCGGCCCGCCGCCCCCGGCCGACCGGCCCGCCGCCCCCTCCCGGGACCGACACCGGCCCGCCGCCTCACCGGCCCCCGGTGCTCCGCTCCGCGCCGCCCCGGCCCATCGACTCCACCAGCGGCAGCATCCGGTGGGCGACCCGCTCGCGCAGCGCGATCTCGGTGCGGGTGCGGACCACGCCCGGCAGCCGGATGAGCCGCTGGATGACGTCCTCCAGGTGGCCCGCGTCCCGGGCCACCACGCGCGTCAGCAGGTCGCCGCCGCCGGTGATGGAGAACGCCTCGACGATCTCCGGCACGGCGGCCAGCGCGTCGCCGACCTCGTCGAGATGGCCCTGCGTGACCTCCACGTGCACGAAGGCGAGCACCGGATGGCCGAGCGCGGCGGGGGAGAGGACCGGGCCGGTCGCGGTGATCACGCCGTCCCGCTCCAGCCGGTCGATGCGTGCCTGTACGGTGCCCCGGGCGATGCCCAGGATGCGCGCGTACTCCCGCACGCTGGTGCGCGGCTGCTCGATCAGGAGCCGCAGGATGCGGGTGTCGAGTTCGTCCACCGCCATGGCGTGCCGGCCTGCCTCTCCGTGCCCACCGGCGCGGGCCGCGCCGGTGTGAGGGTCGGTCCGGCGGGGCGATCTGCCGGAATGGTCCGACTCTACCCAGTGGGTGGACCGGTCCCTCCGGCGCGTGGACCGGCGCGCGTACAGCAGGCCGGCACGGTCCGGGGTCGTCCGATCGGCCGACCCCCCGGTCCGCCGGGCGGGGCCGGACGGCCAGCCTCCGGGCCGACCGTCCGGGTCGCGGACCGGACCCAGGATGGAGGCGGAGCGGGACGGCGCGAGTGCCTCCCACCGAGCCGGAGGAGTGTCCGTCCATGCAGCAGATCTCGAAGCGCGTCCGTGTCCTGACCGGTGGTGCGGCCCTGGTCGCCCTGGGCGCCGGCGCCTTCGGCGCGGTCTCCGCCGATGCCGCGACCCCGGCCGCCGCCCCCGCCGCCGCCGTCAAGGCCGACGCGAAGAACAAGAACACCACCACCAGCACCCACCTGACGATCGACGCCGCCACCAAGGCCGCCCGGGCCGCCCTCGACGCCGCCCAGAAGGAGAACCGGCGCGTCTCCGTCGCCGTCGTCGACCGCAACGGCAACACCCTCGTCACCCTCCGCGGCGACGGCGCCGGCCCCCAGTCCTACGAGTCCGCCGAGAAGAAGGCCTACACGGCCGTCTCCTGGAACGCGCCCACCACCGAGCTCGTCGAGCGCCTGGAGCGGGCCCCCCAGCTCAAGGACATCCCCGGCACCCTCTTCCTCGGCGGCGGCGCACCCGTCACGAGCAAGAACGCCCCGATCGCCGGCATCGGCGTCGCCGGCGCCCCCTCCGGCGACCTCGACCAGAAGTTCGCCCAGGCCGGCGTCGACGCCCTCGCCGAGTGACACCGCCCGGCCCCACGGGGCCCCGAAACCCCGACGGCGTCCGGGCACGCCCGCCCGGACGCCGTCGGCCCCGCCCCGCACCCCGCGCTCCCGCCCCCCTGCGTCCGAGGAGGCCGCCGTGACCGCCGCACCCCACCACCGCCTCCTCGCCGCCGCCCGCCGGGGCGACGCCGTCGGCGTCCGCGCCGCGCTCGCCGACGGGGCCCCGACCGAGACCCGCGACGAGGAGCTGCGCTCCCCGCTGCTGCTCGCCGTCCTCGGCGACCACGTCGGGGCCGCCCGCGCGCTCGTCGACGCCGGCGCCGACCCCGACGCCCGGGACGCCCGGCACGACACCCCCTGGCTGGTCACCGGCGTCACCGGCAGCGTCGCCATGCTGCGGGTGCTGCTCGCCGCGGACCCCGCCCCCGACTTCCGGCTGACCGACCGCTTCGGCGGCACCAGCCTCATCCCGGCCGCCGAACGCGGCCACGTGCCGTACGTCCGGGCCGTCCTGCGCGACACCCCGATCGACGTCGACCACGTCAACGCCCTCGGATGGACCGCCCTCCTGGAGGCCGTCATCCTCGGCGACGGCGGCCCGGCCCACCAGAAGGTCGTCGCGCTGCTGCTCGCCGCCGGCGCCGACCCCCGGCTCGCCGACGCGTACGGCACCACCGCCCTGGCGCACGCCGAACGGCGCGGCCACACCGCGCTCGCCGCCCTGCTGCGCCGGACTCCGGCCGCTCCGTCCGCCCTCGGCTGAGCAGCTGGGCGTCCGAACTGGTCCAGCGGCCCACAGCCGGGCCAGCCCAAGAGCCCGACACCGGGCCAATGGCCCAGCGTTTCGAAGACGATTTGAGCCAAGGGCCCGGTCGGTGTTTTTCTTGTGTCCATCAGAAGATTGCGGCGCCGCAGCGCCGGGACGGCGACGAGGCCGCTCCGGACGCCGGCGCCTTCGTCGTGTCCGTACGCGCCCCACCACCTCCGGGGCAGGGCGTGCGGCGGGCGAGCGGCAAGACGAGGGGGCGGCCGACCGCCGTGAAGAAGATGTTCGTGGCTCCGGACCCGGGGCTCCTCCGGCTCAGGACCGGATTGCGCGCGGTGCTCGGCATCGCGCTCGCGGTGACCGTCGCCGAGCTGGCCGGTTTCTCGCTGACCGCGTCGATCACCGGAGGACTGGCGGCGCTGCTCGCCCTGTTCACCGTCACCGACGCCACCGTCCGCGGCCAGGCCGTCACCACTCTGCTGCTGCCGCTCGCCGGCTTCCCGGTGCTCGCGCTCGCCACGCTGCTGCACGACCACACCCTCCTGCGGGACGCCTCCTTCCTGCTGGTCGTCCTCGCCGGCGTCTACGCCCGGCGCTGGGGCCCGCGCGGCCACGCGCTCGGCATCTTCGCCTTCATGAACTTCTTCAGCACCCAGTTCCTGCACGCCCTGCCCGCCCAGCTCCCCGAGCTGTACGCGGCCGTGGGCATCGCCCTCGCGGCGGCCGGGGCCGTACGGTTCGCGCTCTGGCCGATCGAGCGGCGCACCCCGCCGCCCGCCGCCCCCGCCCCGCTGCCCGGCACCGGCCTCGCCCGGATCACCACCCGGCAGGCGATCCAGGCCACCGCCGCCTGCGCCGTCGCCCTCGGCATCGGCCAGGTCCTCTCCGAGGACCGCTGGTACTGGGCCGTCGGCACCACCTGGTGGATCTTCGTGAACACCGTCTCGCGCGGCGAGACCCTGGTCCGCGGCTTCCGCCGCTTCCTCGGCACGCTGCTCGGCATCGCCGTCGGCATGGTCGTCGCCCTCCCGCTGCACGGCGCGCCGCTGCCCACCGCCCTCCTGGTGGCCGTCTGCGTCTTCGGGATCTTCTACACCGCGCCGCTCTCCTACAGCTGGATGATGCTCGCGGTCACCGTCATGGCCGGCCTGCTCTACGGCCTCCTCGGCGTCCTCGACCCGGCGCTCCTCGTGCTCCGCCTGGAGGAGACCGTCGTCGGCGCCGTCTGCGCCGCCCTCGCGGTGCTGCTGATCCTCCCGGTCACCACCCACGCCATCAACGACGCCTGGATCCAGCGCGCCCTGCGCGCGGTCCACGCGGCGACCGCCGCCTCCGAGCGGCGCCTCGCCGGCGACGAGGCCGCCGACCCGAGCCCGCACGTCGCCGAGCTCGACCTGGTGCTCGGCCGGGTGCGGCTCTCCCTCGCCCCGCTCGTCCACCCGCTGAGCCCCTTCCTGGGCCGCAAGGCCCGGGCCCGGAAGGTCCTCGCCCTGCTCGACGAGTGCGCCGCCGAGGTGCGCGGGCTGGCGGCCGTCGCGGCCGACCCCGACGCCGGCCACGACGCCCGGCTCGCCGCCGCCTGCTGGCGGGTCGAGGCGGCCGTCGAAGGCCTCACCTCGCCCGGTCCGGCCCGTCCCGCGCCCGCTGCCGAGCCCGAACCCGCCGCGGATCCGGCGCCCGCCGCCCTCGGCCACGTCAGCGGTCTGGAGCGGCTGCTCGCCGCCCTGGACGAGCCGCTGCGCACCCCGCCGGGCTCCCTCCTGGTCCGCTCCTGACGGACTCCGCCCCCCGGCTGATCAGGCTTGGTCTAGACCGCCTGCTAACGTCGCCCGCAGACGGCCGGTCGCAGCGACCGGCCCCGGGGCAGGGAGGCGCCGTGGGCGGGACCGACGAGACACATGGGCGGGGGACGGGGCCGGTACGCGCCTACCTGGGCTCCTTCACCTCGGCGGGCGGACGCGGCGTGCTCGCCGCCGACGTCGACCCGGTCACCGGCGCGCTGACCGTCACCGGCGCCACCGACGCCGTCGCCGACCCGTCCTACCTCGCCCTCGCCGGCGGCGTCCTCTACGCCGTCTCCGAGACCGATCCGGGCGCCGTCGCCGCCCTCGCCCCCGGCGGGCCCGCGCCGCGCCCGCTCGGCGCCCCCGTGCCCGTCGACGGCGCCGGCCCCACACACCTGGCCGTCGCCGCCGGCCACCTCCTCACGGCCAACTACACCTCGGGCAGCGTCACCGCCCTGCCGCTGGGCGCGGACGGCGTCCCCGGCCCCGCGACGGCCGTCCTCCACCACGAGGGCGGCGGCCCGGTCGCCGACCGGCAGGCCGGCCCCCACGCCCACCAGGTCCTCCCCGATCCGAGCGGACGCTGGGTCCTCACCGTGGACCTGGGCACCGACTCCGTCCGGGTCTGCGCCCTCGACCCCGCCACCGGCGCCCTGCGCCTCCACGGCGAGACCGCCCTGCGGCCCGGCTACGGCCCCCGGCACCTCGCCTTCCACCCGGCGGGCGGCCACCTGTACGTCGTCGGCGAGCTGGAGCCCGCCGTCACCGTCTGCCGCTGGGACGCCCGGGCCGGTGAACTGACGCCGCTCGCGGAGATCCCGCTCGTGGACACGGACGCCGCCGGGCCCGCGTACCCCTCCGCCGTCGTCGTGGCGCCCGACGGCCGGTTCCTCTGGGTCGCCGTGCGCGGCACCGACACCCTCGCCGTCCTCGTCCTCTCCCCGGCGGGCGACGAGGCGATCCGCTCCGCCACCGTCCCCTGCGGCGGCGCGTGGCCCCGCGACCTGGCCCTCGACCCGTCCGGACGGCGGCTGTACGCGGCGAACGAGCGCTCCGGCGACGTCACCTGGTTCGACGTCGACCCCGAGACCGGCACCCCCGTCAGGGCCGGCGCGGTCGAGGCCCCGGCGGTCACCTGCGTCGTCTTCGGCTGATACGGCCCCGGGGCCGCGCGGCGCACGCGGAAGGGCCCGCACCGACGACCGTCGGTGCGGGCCCTCGTGCGGTGCCGCGGCGTCAGTGCGCCGGCGCCGCGCCCTGCTGGGGGAGGCCGAGCACGGCCGAGTACTGCGACAGGATCAGCTTGCCGATGGCCGGGTAGGCGCCCAGCGCCTCGGCCGCCGGGCAGCCGGCCTCCTTCGACGCCTCGTCGAGCAGGCCCTCGGCCAGCTCCGGGCCGATGAGGTAGGGCGCCAGCGCCAGCTGCACCGCGCCCGCCTCGCGCAGCTGCTCGGCGACGGAGGCGATGGAGCCCTCCTGGTCGAGCGCGGCGGCCATCACCGGCACGGCGAGCCGGGCCGCGAGCAGCATGCCCGTGATGCCGGCGGCCTGGACGGCCTCCTCGCCGCCGACCGTGGCCAGGACGATGCCGTCCGCGGCCGTGGCGACGGTGAAGAGCCGGGCGCGGTCGGCGCGGGCGAGCCCGGCCTCCGACAGGCGCACGTGCAGCGCCTCGGCGAGCAGCGGGTGCGGGCCGAGCACGTCGGTCAGCTCCGCGGTGTTGCCGCTGTCCATGACGGCCTGGCGGACCTGGCGCATGACGGCGCTGTCCGGACCGGCGAGCAGCGGGACGACGATCGCGGCCGGGCCCTGCGGGGCCTCGACCTCGCGGCCGGCCGCCACCGCGATCCGGTACCGCTCCTCGCGGAGCTCCGCGGCTGCGGTCAGCACGCCGGCGAGCGTCGGGTACTCCTCGCCGTCGCCGTCCACGAAGCCGATCGCGGCCTCCAGGCCGGGCAGCTCGGACCGGGCGATGCTCACCAGCTCCTCGGCCAGCGAACGTATGGCGGCCGAGGGCGCGCCGGGGACGGCGAGCACCAGGGCGGGAGCGCCCTCGGGCGCCGCCGCCGGGTCGGGGCGACGGTGCCGCCCGGACGGGCGGGGGCGCGGCATTCGTACAGGCAGGCCGTTGGCGGGCCCAGTGGGGGTGCTCATGGCGCCGCATGCTACTGGTTTTGCGGACGGGAGCGTTCGGTGAGGTGCGACCATGCGCCTTCTGCCCCTGTATGTCCGTTCGGGGGTGCGCCGGATCGTGGACCGGGCCCGATGGGTCGCCTCCGCACGCCCCGGACCAGCGGCGATGCCCGCCGCGGGCTCAGAGGTACCGCAGCAGCGCGGGGTCCTCGGGCAGCCCCCCGGCCCCGGTGGCGAGCCCCCCGGCCAGCGTCAGGGCGCCGTGCAGCGGGTCCCCCGCGGGAGCGACGGTCCGGACCCCGGGCAGCCGCTCGGCGAGCGCCGCCCGCAGCGGTACGAGAAGCGGGTCGCCGAGCCGGAACAGTCCGCCGGTGAGCGCCACCACGGCCGCCGGATCCGGCGGGCAGGCCGCCTCGGCGGCCTCGGCGATGTGGCCGGCCGCCCGCTCCAGGATCCGGACCGCGACGGGCTCGCCGTCGGCCGCGCAGGCAGCGACCTCGGGGGCGAAGGCGGCGAGGACCGCCGGCCGGTCGGTGCGGGGGTAGAGCGCGGCGGGCAGCCCGGCGGCCGGACCGTGGACCTCCTCGGCGCGGGCCAGCAGGGCGGGCGAACCGCCGCGCCGTCCGTCGTGTGCCCGCATCGCCGCCTCCAGGCCCGCCCGGCCGATCCAGGCGCCGCTGCCGCAGTCGCCCAGGAGGTGGCCCCAGCCGTCGGCGCGGCGCCAGCCGGTCAGGTCGGTGCCGAGGACGATCAGCCCCGTGCCGCCGGCGACGACCGCGCCCGGCCGGGTGCCGAGCGCCCCCGCGTAGGCGGTGACGGCGTCGGCGGCGAGCACCGTCCCGCGGACCCCCCACGCCTCGGCGAAGGCCCCCGGGAGCACCGCCCGCAGCTCCTCGCCGAGCGTCGCCATGCCGGCGGCGCCCACGGCCGCGGCGAGCACCGGCCGTCCCTCCCCGGCCAGGGCCCGCAGCGCGGCGACGGCGGGCAGCACGGACTCCAGGAAGTGGGCGGCGGAGATCCCGCCGGGGCCGGTCCGCACCGGACCGGGCGCGGCCGCCCGGTCGAGCACCGTCCCGTCGGCGGCCCGGGCGAGGGCGACGCGGAGCCCCGAGCCGCCCGAGTCGATGCCGACGACCACCGGGTCCATCGGTCCGCCGTCGTGACCGCTCTCGGAGTCCACGCTGCAACCGTCCCTTCCCGGTGGGGTCCTGGGGCCCGCAGTCTAGGCCGGAGGGCGTTGTCGGTGTAGGCCGCTAGAGTGACGGACCGTGACTGCGAGACCGTTGAACGAACTGGTGGAGCCCGGCTGGGCCGAGGCGCTGGAGCCCGTGGCGGGCCGGATCGCCGAGATGGGCGACTTCCTGCGCGCGGAGATCGCCGCGGGCCGTACTTACCTGCCGTCGGGACCGAACGTGCTGCGCGCCTTCCAGCAGCCGTTCGACGACGTGCGGGTCCTGATCGTCGGTCAGGACCCCTACCCCACGCCGGGGATGGCGATCGGCCTGAGCTTCGCGGTGGCGCCCGAGGTGCGACAGCTGCCGGGGAGCCTCCTGAACATCTTCTGGGAGATGCACACCGACCTGGGCCACCCCCGCCCGTCGAACGGCGACCTCACCCCCTGGACCCGGCAGGGCGTCCTGCTGCTCAACAGGACTCTGACCACCTCCCCGCGCAACGCGGGCGCGCACCGCAACAAGGGCTGGGAGGAGGTCACCGAGCAGGCCATCCGCGCCCTCGCCGCCCGCGGCAAGCCGCTGGTCTCCATCCTCTGGGGCCGCGACGCCCGCAACGCCCGTCCGCTGCTCGGGGACCTGCCCGCCGTCGAGTCGGCGCACCCGTCCCCCCGCTCGGCCGACCGGGGCTTCTTCGGCTCCCGGCCCTTCAGCCGGGCGAACGAGATGCTGGTCGCCCAGGGCGCGGAGCCGGTGGACTGGCTGCTGCCCTGAGCGGTGCGCCGACGGCCGTACGGCCGCGGGGCGTTCAGACGACCGCGGCCCGTACGCACAGCACGTCGGGCAGGTGCTCGGCGAGCAGCTGCCAGCTGTCGCCGTCGTCGGCGCTGGCGTACACCTCGCCGTTGCGGTTGCCGAAGTAGACGCCCGCCGGGTCGGCGTCGTCGGTGCAGAGGGCGTCGCGGAGGACCGTGCCGTAGTGGTCGCCCTGGGGGAGGCCCTGGTGCAGCGGCTCCCAGCTCGCGCCGGCGTCCGTGGTGCGGAAGACCCGGCAACGGCGCTCGGCCGGGACCCGGTCGGAGTCGGCGGTGATGGGGAAGACGTAGGCGGTGCCGGGGCGGTGCGGGTGCGCGGCGGCGGCGAAGCCGAAGTCGGAGGGGAGCGAGCCGCCGATGTCCGTCCAGCTGCCGCCGGCGTCGTCGCTGCGGTAGACGCCCCAGTGGTTCTGGAGGTAGAGCCGGTCCGGGTCCCCCGCGTCCTGCGCGATCTTGTGGACGCACTGGCCGAACTCCGGGTGCGGATCGGGCAGGAAGGTCGCCGCGACGCCGCGGTTCGCGGGGGCCCAGGACGCGCCGCCGTCGCGACTGCGGAAGACGCCGGCGGTGGAGACGGCCACGGTGACCGCCCCGGGGTCGCGCTCGTCGGTGACGACCGTGTGCACGGCCTCGCCCCCGCCGCCCGGGACCCACGCCGAACGGCTCGGGTGCTCCCAGAGCGGCCGGACCAGGGAGAAGGAGGCGCCGCCGTCCTCCGAGCGGAACAGCGCGGCCGGTTCGGTGCCCGCGTAGACGACCCCGGGGGAGTGGGCGGGGGCCGGATGGAGCTGCCAGACGCGCTCCAGGGAGGCGCCGGTGTCCTGGGGGAACATGACGGCGGGCGCGGGCGGTTCGGTCCAGGTCCGGCCGAGGTCGTCGGAGTGGAAGACGGACGGCCCCCAGTGGGAGCTGTCTCCGCCGACCAGCAGCCGGGGGGTGTCCGGCCGGGTGTCGATGGCCACCGAGTAGACGGCCTGGGCCGGGAAGCGGGGTTCGTCGAACTCCCAGCGCCCGTCGTGCCTGCGGCCGATGAAGAGACCCTTGCGGGTGCCTACGGTGAGAAGTACGTCGGGCATGGGGCCCACCTCCAGGACGCCGTTGTCGCGGATACGGGCCAGTCTGCACCCGGCCACTGACAACGACCCCGGGACACCCCGTGACGGTCCCGTCACGGGGTGTCCCGGGGTGGGTGCCGGGTCAGATCGCCCAGGCGTACTGCGGCGGGGTGAGGGTGGTGGCGCCCAGCTCGCGGGCGGCCCGGCGCGGCCAGGAGGCGTCGCGGAGCAGCTCGCGGCCGAGCAGCACCGCGTCGGCCTCGCCGTTGGCGAGGATCTTCTCGGCCTGCGCGGGCTCGGTGATGAGGCCGACGGCGGCGACCGGCAGCCCGGTCTCGGCCTTGACGCGCGCGGCGAAGGGCACCTGGTAGCCGGGGGCGACGGGGATCGACGCGGGCCCGCCGTTGCCGCCGCTGGAGACGTCGAGCAGGTCGACGCCGTGCTCGCGCAGCAGGGCGGCGAAGCGGACGGTCTCGTCCGGGGTCCAACCGGCCTCCTCCAGCCAGTCGGTGGCCGAGACGCGGAAGAAGAGCGGCAGTTCCTCGGGCCAGACGGCGCGGACCGCGTCCACGACCTCCAGGGCGAGCCGGGTGCGGTTCTCGAAGGAGCCGCCGTAGGCGTCGGTGCGGTGGTTGCTGTGCGGGGAGAGGAACTCGCCGATCAGGTAACCGTGGGCGCCGTGCACCTCGGCGACCTCGAAGCCGGCGGCCAGGGCGCGGCGGGCGGCGGCCGCGAACTGTCCGACGATCTCGCGGATGCCGTCCTCGGTCAGCTCGGTGGGCACCGGGTAGCCCTCGTCGAAGGGGAGCGGGCTCGGTGCCACCGGCTGCCAGGCCTCCTCGGCCGGGGCGGGGCCGCGGCCGAGCCAGGGGCGCTGAGTGGAGGCCTTGCGGCCGGCGTGGGCGAGCTGGATGCCCGGGACGGTGCCCTGCGCCTTGAGGAAGGAGGCGATCCGGCGCAGCGCCTCGGTCTGGGTGTCGTTCCACAGGCCGAGGTCGGCGGGGCTGATGCGGCCCTCGGGGGCGACGGCGGTGGCCTCGACCAGGATCAGTCCGGCGCCTCCGGTGGCCCGGGAGCCGTAGTGGGCGAAGTGCCAGTCGGTGGCGACGCCGGCGTTCGGGCCGAAGACCTCCGCCGAGTACTGGCACATCGGCGCCATCCAGACGCGGTTGGGGACGGTCAGCGAGCGGAGGGCGTAGGGCTCGAAGAGGGCGGCGCTCATCGGGGACTCCGTTTCGGGACGGCCGGGGTGCCGGGCGCGGGGCGGCCCGACGGGATGCTCGTACGGTACCCATCGTAGTACGGCGACCGTCAAACTACGAGGATCCTCGTACAATGGAGGCCGCCCGGTACGACCCCTCCGGACCCAGTGGAGCCGCCGCCATGACGACCCCCGCCAGCACCCGCCTCCTGGAGCACCCCGCGTGCGAGGAGATCCGCCTGGAATCGGTCCTGCACGCCCTCTCGGACGCCGTGCGGCTGCGGATCGTCCGCGAACTGGCCGCCGCGGAGACCGAGCTGAGCTGTTCGTACTTCGTCCTCCCCGTCACCAAGTCGACCACCACCCACCACTTCCGGGTGCTCCGCGAGGCCGGCGTCATCCGGCAGGACTACCGGGGCACCGCCAAGCTCAACGGCCTGCGCCGCGACGACCTCGACGCCCTCTTCCCCGGCCTCCTCGACACCGTCCTGGCGGCGGCCGAGGCCCAGTCCGCCCGCCAGGTCCCGAGCGGAGCGCCCGAGGGCGCCGGACTCACAGCGACCGCATCCGGTTGATCTCGGCAGTCTGCTGCGCGATCACGTCGTTCGCCATCTCCTCCACCTGGATGTTGTTGCCCTGGCCGAGCGCCTCGGCCGCCATCGTCACGGCGCCCTCGTGGTGCCGCACCATCAGCTCCAGGAACAGCGCGTCGAAGGCCGCGCCCCGCGCCTCCCGCAGCTCCGCCAGCTGGGCCTCGGTGGCCATGCCGGGCATCGCGTGATGGTCGTGGGCGCCCTGGTCGCGCGGCCCGCCGTGGGTGGCCAGCCACCCCTCCATCGCGCCGATCTCCGGCTGCTGTGCCGCCGCGATCCGCTCGGCCACCTTCTTGACCCGGGGCGATCCGGCACGGCTCGGGGCCAGCGCGGTCATCGTCAGGGCCTGCCGGTGGTGCACCACCATCATCTGCACGTACCGGAAGTCCGCGCCGTTCGGCCGCTCGTCGGGGAGCAGGCTCGCCGCCTCCTCCGGTGAGATCCGCCGGGCCGGCTCACCGGGCTTTCCCGGCGCCACGACCGCCGCGGCCGTGCCGGTCGGCGCCGGCTCCGACGCGGCGGCGCCGGAGCCCGACTCGCAGGCTCCCAGGGTGAGTACGGCCAGCGCGGAGAGGGGCACGGCGAGCGCGGCGCGTCGGCGATGGCGGTTCAGCAACGGTGCCTCCAGGGGGTTTTGCGGACTCAGGGGCCGTTCCTAGCAGGTCTTCCCGGGGGGTTGCGCGGATTCCCTCATGACATCTGTGTTGCCATCTGTTGGTATGTGCACGCCAAGGAACATACTGCCGGGGTCCAGCACCGTTCAGCATTGAACGGAAAACACGGAGGACGGAGTGACCTCGTTGCATACCCCGCAGAGTCCACGCTCCCGGACCAGACGCCTCGGCGCGGCCACCGCCGCCGCCGGCCTCCTGGCGGCGCTGCTCGTCGGCGGCACGGCCGCCGCCACCCCCGACCCCGGAGACGCCCCGGTCCAGGCGCCCGTCCCGGCCGCGCAGGCCGCCGAGGCGCGGGCGGCGATCGAGAGCGGCGCGATACCCGGCGTCGACGAGATCGTGAAGACCGACAACATCCAGCTCCTGGCGAACGTCCCCAAGGACGCGCTCCAGAGCCTCAACACCGACCTCGCCTTCCAGGGCGACTACGCCTTCGCGGGCAACTACGACGGCTTCCGGATCTTCGACATCAGCGACCCGAAGGCCCCGAAGACCGTCGCCCAGGTGCTCTGCCCCGGCTCCCAGAACGACATCTCAGTCTCCGGGGACCTTCTCTTCCTCTCCACCGACTCCTCCCGCAGCGACGACTCGTGCACCAGCACGACGCAGCCGGCCTCCGTCAAGGAGTCCTGGGAGGGCATGAAGATCTTCGACATCAGCGACGTCACGAACCCGAAGTACGTCGCCTCCGTCGAGACCGCCTGCGGCTCCCACACCCACACGCTCCTGCCGCAGCGCAAGGACGTGTACGTGTACGTCTCCTCCTACTCGCCGAACACGAACTTCCCCGACTGCCGGCCCCCGCACGACGGCATCTCGGTCATCAAGGTGCCCCGCGAGGCGCCCCAGCAGGCCCGCGTCGTCGCCTTCCCGGTCCTCTTCCCGGGCGACGGCGTCGACGGCGGCGGCAACCCCGGCGGCCCGATCAACCCGGGCGTCTCCAAGACCACCGGCTGCCACGACATCACCGTGCTGCCCGGCAAGGACCTCGCCGCCGGCGCCTGCATGGGCGACGGCATCCTCTTCGACGTCTCCGACCCCGAGCGCCCCCGGGTGATCGACCAGGTCCAGGACAACGTCAACTTCGCCTTCTGGCACTCCGCGACCTTCAACCAGAAGGCGAACAAGGTCGTCTTCACCGACGAGCTCGGCGGCGGCGGCGGCGCCACCTGCAACGCGGCCGTCGGCCCGAACCGCGGCGCCAACGGCATCTACGACATCACCGGCAAGGGCAAGAACCGCCAGCTCGTCTTCCGCAGCTACTTCAAGATCCCGCGCCACCAGGCCGCCACCGAGAACTGCGTCGCCCACAACGGCTCGCTGATCCCGGTCAAGGGCAAGGACCTCATGGTCCAGGCGTGGTACCAGGGCGGCGTCTCGGTCTGGGACTTCACCGACTCCGCGCACCCGAAGGAGATCGGCTACTTCGACCGCGGCCCGGTCTCCGACACCGCCCTCACCACCGGCGGCTCGTGGTCCGCGTACTACTACAACGGCCACGTCTACTCGAACGAGATCGCCCGGGGCCTCGACGTCCTGAAGATCTCCGACCGGCGCACCGACCCCGCGAAGCGGATCCGGATGGACGAGCTCAACGTCCAGACCCAGCCGGACTACTTCGAGGACTTCGGCGACCGGGACTGACCCCGGACCCCTCAGAGCGTGCCGTCGGGCGGACCACCGTCCGGCGGCACGCCGCTCTCCCAGTCCAGGCCGTAGCGGTGGAACAACTCCGCCCGCAGCCGCGCCATCGGCATCGGCGCCCCCGGCAGCAGCACCGCCACCACCGCCCCCATCAGCAGCGCCCGCAGCAGCGGATAGTCCCGGTCCACGTCCTCCGAGCCGTACCGCTCCACCGTGTCCCGCAGCAGGAAGGCGAGCCGCTGCTGCTCCTCGCAGCGCACGAAGCCCTCGGCCTGGAGGATGCCGGCCATGTGCGTGCGCATCAGCGTCGGGCGGTCCACCGCAAGGCCCAGGATCGCGTCGATCGCCCGGGCCAGCCGCTCCCGGCCGTCCTCGGTGCGCGGCGCCCGCTCCAGCGCCTCGGCGAGCGTGAGGTGCATCAGCCGGTGCACCGCGGACTGCAGCAGCTGGCGCTTGCCGGGGAAGTAGTACGAGATCAGACCGCGCGCCACCCCCGCCTCCCGGGCGATGTCCCCGAGGGTGGTCGCCTCGTACCCACGGCGCCCGACGAGGTCCACGGCAGCCGCCAGGATCCGCTCCCGGGAGCGTCGCCGAAGCTCTTCGTTGACCGATGGGCTACGCGGCGTCATGCTGGGCTCCTGCGTTGACTGGCTCGCGGCCAATATACTCAGCGTGGCTCGTCGTCCCGCCCCCGTGGCGCGACGGCGGGGAGGCCGCCTTTCCTGGGCGACACGGGGGATCGTCCAGGACGGGCGGCCTCGTCATGTCCCGTCCCCTTCCTGCCCGCGCGACTCGCCCGCCGAAGCGGGAAGCGGTCCGTCGCCGGGCCTCCGCCGGTACGCGACCACGGCGACGGCCACGCAGCACCACCCCATCAGCCAGCCGGCCAGCACGTCCGAGGGCCAGTGCACCCCGAGGTAGACGCGGGTCCAGCCCACCCCGAGCACCGACACCGCCGCGAGACCGGCCGCCGTCCCCCAGCCGTACCACGGCTCTCGCCCCACCAGCGCGAACACCCACAGCAGCAGCCCGCAGACCACCGCCGCCGTCATCGCGTGCCCCGACGGGAAGGCGGCGAACGACGCCGAGTCCACCGGGTCCCGCCACACCGGCCGCTCCCGGTCGACCAGCGCCTTCACGCCCTGCTGCACCCCGGCCGCGACCAGCAGGGTCCCGACCACCCACAGCGCGAGGCGCCGGTACCCGTACCGCACGAGGAGGAGCGCCACGGCGACGGCCAGCGCCCGCAGCGTCAAGGGGTCCCACACCCAGTCGCTCAGCACCCGGTGGACGCGGGTGAGGCCGGGCTGGGCGACGGCGCTTCTGTGCAGTGCCTCGTCGACCGACCGGTCGAAGGCGAGGAGTGGGGACCACTTGGCCGCCACGAGTACGAGCAGGATCAGGGCGAGCCCTCCGGAGACCATCGCGGAATTTCGCATTCCTCGATCTTGCCGGATCGCCCGCCGCGACCCGTCCCGCTCGGCACCGTCCCGCGGGTCGCGGGTCCGGGTCTCCGCCGGAGCGTTCCTCCCCGCCGTCACGGCGTCAGCCGAGGGCGGCCAGGCCGGGGAAGAAGGCGATGAGCACCGGGACCGCGGGGACGAGGGCCGCCGTCGCCGTCAGCCGCAGGCGATGGACGGCGGGGAGCCGGGGGGCGGCGGTGAGGAGGCGGTCGACGCGCTGGGGGAGCCCGGCCTCGGGGCCGGTGCCGGGCGGGGCGGCGAAGACGCCCCGCTCCTCGTTCAGTTCCACCAGGGCGAGCGCGACGGTGAGCCGTCCGAAGCGGCGCGAGGCCACGTCGTCGGCGGCGAGTTCGACCAGCCGGTGCATCTCCTCGCGGAAGGCGGTGAAGACCGGGATGCCGGGGAAGCCGGAGGCGAGGGCGCCGGAGCAGTGGAGCAGCCAGTCGTGCCGGGCCCGGGCGTGCCCCTGCTCGTGGGCGAGCAGCGCGTCGAGCTGTCGCCCCCTCAGGCGGCGCAGCGCGGCGGTGGTGATGACGAGCCGGGGCGTGGTGCCGGGCAGCCACCAGGCATCGGGGCGCTCGCCCTCCAGGACGACGAGCCGCCCGCCGTCCGGCTCTTCGCCGGGCAGCTGCGGGGCGCGGACCAGCAGGTCGTCGCGGCGCTTGCGGCGGCGGGCGCGGGCGAGCCCGATCTCGCGCCCGAGCATGGCGCCGGTCCACAGCCCGCCGGCCGCGAGGACCACGGCGAGCGCCGCCGACCAGGGGCCGCCGTCGGTGGAGAGTTCGTACGCCTCCAGGACCGCGCGCGGCGCGGGCGCGAAGACCTGCCCGCGCACGGCCTGCCAGGCGGCGGCGGCACTGAAGGTCATCGAGAGCGCGAAGCTGACCAGGACCGCGGCCACCACGCACTGCCACACCCAGAGCGCCACGACCGGTTCTCGCTCCGCCCAGTCGGCCCGGGCGAGCAGCCGGGGCGCGGTGAGCGCGGTCAGGACGCCGAGCAGGAGCAGCGCGAGGGAGACCCACATGGACGTCACCCTACGAGCGGGGTGCTCCCCGGGGGTATGGCCTCACCCGTCAAGTGACGTACGCCACGGTTTCACCGGCGGTGAGCCCGAACGTCCGCGCGGGACAAGGGACTCAGAGCGTGCACAGCATCGCCAGGGTGGCGAGTCCCATCGACAGCCGGCAGGCCAGGGTGAGCTCAGGCCGGTTCGCCCAGCCGGTCCCCCCGCCGCCAGCCGGTCTCCCCCCGCGGGCGGGCCGGCCGGCCGGGACGAGCCGGGCCCCGGAGCGGAGCACGTACACCGCGTAGTAGAGGAGCAGCCCGCCGGTCAGGAGCGGTATCCCCCCGGCCGCCCCCGCGCCGTGCGCCGCGTGCACCCCCTGCGCGCCGGTCGCCGCCGACGGGGCCATCGCGAGCGCCATGTAGACCATGGCGAGGGAGCCGACCGCGTGGTGCAGCCGGTGTGCGTCCCGGCGCGCCGCGACGAGGTCGGCCGCCGCCGCCGCGCCGAAGAGCGCCGCGTACCCCGCCCAGCTCCAGGACGGCGGGGTGAGCACGGCGGGCGGCAGTGCCATCGCCGCCATCCCGAAGCCCATCACCGCCTCCGCGCGCGCCGCCCGCCGCTCCTCGCCCGCGCTGGCCCGGGTCCGCAGTGCGCAGTACCCCCCGACGGCCGCGCAGAGCGCGACGAGCAGCCACCCCGACAGGGCCGGTCCGTGCACGGCACACCCCCCTCGACTCGTGCCCCGGGAAGGGACTGCCCGCCGCCGGGTGCGCGCACGCGGGCGCACGGGCGCGCACAGGCGTACGAAAGGGGGTGCGGCGGCGCGCGTTAGGCTCGGGACGACCGCGCACGCCGGTCGACAGCGCCCGAGGGGAGCCCCGCACGATGGACACCGCCACGCCCGTTCCCGACACCGCCGCGAGCCCGGAGCCCGGCACCGTCACCTACCGGCAGGCGGTGCTCGACGACGTGCCGGTGGTGGTGCCGCTCGTCGAGTCGGCCTACCGGGGCGACGCGAGCCGGGGCGGGTGGACCACCGAGGCGGACCTCCTGGACGGGCAGCGGACCGACCCGGAGGGCGTGGCCGCCGTGATCGCCGCCCCGGGCAGCGTGCTGCTGCTCGTGGAGCGGGACGGCGACACGGTCGCCTGCTGCCAGCTTGAGCACCGCGGCGAGGCCGCCTACTTCGGCATGTTCGCGGTCCGGCCCGAGCTCCAGGGCGCCGGCCTCGGCAAGCGGATCATCGCCGAGGCCGAGCGGCGGGTCCGCGAGCTGTGGGACGTCCGCGAGATGCACATGACGGTGATCACCGCCCGGGAGGAGCTGATCGCCTGGTACGAGCGGCGCGGCTACCGGCGCACGGGCGAGACGAGCCCCTTCCCGTACGGCGACGAGCGCTTCGGCCGACCCCGGCGCGACGACCTCCGCTTCGAGCTCCTGGTGAAGCCCCTGGTCTGATCCTTCCGCCGGAAGCACATGTTCACCCCCCGACTGACAGGAAAAAATTCGGTCGAGGGGGTGTCTCGCAAGAGAATTTCTCTTGCTCCTCTTGCGGTCCTGAGTCATGCGTGGATACGGTTCCTTTACGCAAGGTTCTCCTGTGGAGGAAGAGGCATGACGGAAATTCTTGTGCAGGACGTGACCGGTGAGGGGATAGCCACCGCCCGCGTCATCGACCACCCTGCCTGGCCGGAGCTCAAGAACGCCGTGGAGGAGATCCGCGTCTGGCAGCGTGCCGACGGTTCGGTCGACTTCGAGGCCGAGGGCGCGCCCGCGCGTTCCCTCGTCGAGCTGACCGTGGACCGGCTGGTGGCCGCCGTCGAGCAGCTCTCCCCGCTCGTGCCGCACGACGCCGCGTACCACCGCGCCCTCGTCGCCGACCTGCGCAAGTGGTCCGAGGACGGCTTCGGCGTCCCGGACTTCCTGGACTCGCTGCTGGCCTTCCACCCGGCCGCCGACCGCGCGGACGGGCTCCAGCACCTCGTGCTCTTCCCGATGTACACGCAGAACGGCAACCCGGACCGCAACTTCGAGGCCGTCGTCCTCCGCATGGTCTGGCCCGAGTGGCTCGCCGAGCTGGAGGCCACCCGCTACGACAACCCGGGCTACATCGGCATCACCTTCGAGGACTTCACCGCCGGGTACGACACCAACTCGGCCGTCCTCTTCCCGGAGACCGTCGCCGTCCGCGAGGTCCCCGAGCGCTTCACCTGGGGCGGCATCTTCTGCGACCGCGAGGCCGCCCGCTTCCGCAAGGTCACCGAGGCCGCCGTCGACACCCTGGGCCTGGAGCTGCCCGCGGACATCGCCGCCATGCTCGACGACCAGAGCCGCTGCGAGCAGGCCTTCGCCCTCTGGGACCTGGTCCACGACCGCGCCCACAGCCGCGGCGACCTGCCCTTCGACCCCTTCATGATCAAGCAGCGCCAGCCGTTCTGGATGTACGGCCTGGAGGAGCTCCGCTGCGACCTCACCGCCTTCAAGGAGGCCGTGAAGCTGGAGGCCGAGGGCAACTCCCACGGCCGCGACGTGCAGTACGCGGTCCTCTTCGACCGGATGTTCCGCTTCCCGCTCACCGGCGACCGCAACCGCAACTACGACGGTCTGGGCGGCCAGCTCCTCTTCGCGTACCTCCACAAGAACGACGTGGTGCGCTGGACGGACAACGTCCTCACCATCGACTGGGACCGCGCCCCCGAGGTCACCAACCGCCTCTGCTCGGACATCGAGACGCTCTACCGCGACGGCATCGACCGCCCGAAGCTGGTCCACTGGATCAAGGCGTACGAGTTCGTCTCCGGCTACCTCGCCCCGCACCCGGCCTCCAAGTGGGCCAAGGGCCCCGACGCCCTGGACCTCACGCTCCCGCCGCGCAAGCTCGTCGACGACGTGCTTCCCGACGAGTTTCCGCTCAGCATGTTCTTCGAGGCCCTTTCCAAGAAGATGAAGGGCGTGATCGCCGGCACCAAGGGGATCACCGCCGCGGACATGCCCGAGCGGGCCGCCGCGTGACCGACGGTACGGAGCACACGGAGGAGGCGTCCATGAACGCCAACGGAAACGGCGGACCCCTCGACGGCGCGGTCGTCGCGGTGGCCGGCGCGGCGGGCCCCGCCGGCCGGGCGGCCCTGCTCCGCCTCGCCGGCGCCGGCGCGACCGTGGTCGCCGCCGACGCCGACGCGGCCCGGCTCGCCGAGGCGGTCGAGGCGGCCCGCGAGGTGCACGGAGCCAAGGTCGTCGGCGACACGGTGGACCTCCTCGACCTCGACGCCACGCGCGGCTGGGCGGACAAGACGGAGAAGGAGTTCGGCCGGGTCGACGGGCTCGTCCACCTCGTGGGCGGCTGGCGCGGCGGTCCCTCCTTCACCGAGACCGACCTCAAGGACTGGGACTTCCTGGAGAAGCTCCTGATCCGGACCGTCCAGCACACCTCGCTCGCCTTCCACGACGCCCTGCTCCGCAGCGGCGGCCGGGGCCGCTACGCGCTGGTCAGCCAGGTCGGCGCCCACAAGCCGCAGGCCAACAACGCCGCGTACAACGCGGGCAAGGCCGCGGCCGAGGCCTGGACGCTGGCCATGGCGGACTCCTTCCGCAAGCTGGGGGGCGAGGACGGCCCCCGGGCGGCGGCTGCCATCCTGGTGATCAAGGCATTGGTGCACGACGCGATGCGCGCCGAACGCCCCAATGCGAAGTTCGCGGGCTTCACCGACGTCAAGGACCTGGCCGACGAGATCGCCGGCCTGTGGGACCGGCCCGCCCAGGAAGTGAATGGACAGCGCCTGTGGCTGACCCCCGCACCGTGACCGCCGCCCTCGGACACCGGACCGACGCCCGTCGTCACCACGACCCGTCGGTCCGGGGCTTCGCGAGCGACAACTACGCCGGAGTCCACCCCGAGATCCTCGCGGCGATCGCCCTCGCCAACGACGGCCACCAGGTCGCCTACGGCGAGGACGACTACACCGACCACCTCCAGCGGATCGTGCACAGCCACTTCGGCCCGCTCGCGGAGGCCTTCCCGGTCTTCAACGGCACCGGGTCGAACGTGACCGCGCTCCAGGCGCTCACCGACCGCTGGGGCGCCGTGATCTGCGCCGAATCGGCCCACATCAACGTGGACGAGGGCGGCGCGCCGGAGCGCATGGGCGGCCTCAAGCTGCTCACCGTGCCCACCCCGGACGGCAAGCTCACCCCCGAGCTCATCGACCGGCAGGCATGGGGCTGGGAGGACGAGCACCGGGCGATGCCCCAGGTCGTCTCGATCACCCAGAACACCGAGCTGGGCACCGTCTACGCCGTGGACGAGATCCGCGCCATCGTCGAGCACGCCCACTCCAAGGGCATGAAGGTGCACCTCGACGGCGCCCGGATAGCCAACGCGGCCGCCTCCCTCGACGTGCCGATGCGCGCCTTCACCAACGCGGTGGGGGTCGACGTCGTCTCGTACGGCGGCACGAAGAACGGCATGCTCTTCGGCGAGGCCGTGATCGTCCTCAACCCGGACGCGGTCAGTCACATGAAGCACCTGCGCAAGCTGTCCATGCAGCTCGCGTCCAAGATGCGCTTCCTGTCCGTGCAGCTGGAGGCGCTGCTCGCCAAGGACCTGTGGCTGCGCAACGCCCGGCAGGCCAACGCGATGGCCCGCCGCCTCGCGGACGGCGTGCGCGCCCTGGACGGGGTCGAGATCCTCTATCCGGTACAGGCCAACGCGGTCTTCGCGCGCCTCCCGCACGAGGTCAGCCGCCGGCTCCAGAAGCGGTTCCGCTTCTACTTCTGGGACGAGCAGGCCGGCGACGTGCGCTGGATGTGCTCCTTCGACACCACGGAGGAAGACGTCGACGCCTTCCTCCAGGCCCTGAAGGAAGAACTGGCCCGCTAGCAGAAATTGAATAGATATGCGGTTGAGTGGAAAGTGATTGACTCTACTCGGCCGCATACCTATGCTCGCGGATCATGGAGCTGAAACAGCAGTACGCCGACATAGCCGCGTACTTGGCCGTCGGTGAGGCCGTCGACCATGACCACCCGCTCGTCCGCGCCACGGCGGACCGCATCGTCGCCGACCAGGACGACGCATACTCATACGCCAAGGCCGCCTATGAGTTCGTTCGCGACACCATCCCGCACTCCCAGGACTCCGGAGACATGCGCGTCACCTGGCGCGCCTCCGACGTCCTGGAGCAGGGCACCGGCATCTGCTACGCCAAGTCCGTCGCGTACGCCGCTCTCCTGCGGGCCCGGGGCATCCCCGCCGCCCTCTGTTACCAGCGTCTCGCCGACGACGACGGTTCGAACCCGGTGATCCACGGACTGGCCGCCGTCCTGCTGCCCGGCGAGGAGCGGTGGGCCCGGCAGGACGTGCGCGGGAACGTCCCGCCCGGCGTGGACGCCCAGTTCTCGGTCGGCGAGGAGCGACTGGCCTGGGTCGCACGCCCGGAGGTCGATGAAGTGGACTATCCGGTGCTCTACGCCGAACCGCATCCGGTCGTCCTCGGCGCGCTCCAGGCCGCTGCCGACCGGCCCCACCTGTGGCGGACCCTCCCCACGGACCTGTAGACCCCGGCAGCGGGGGACGACGACCACGCCCCTGGCGCTCACCGTCTCCGACGAGGTGCGCGCCCTCGGCTCCGGGGCTCGGACCGCCGTCCGCGACCCCGGGTGACGGTCCTCCGGGGCTAGTTCCCGGCGGCCTTCAGCTGCTCCGGGGTCGGCGCCGTGCCGCCCAGGTGCGCGGGGATCCACCAGGTGTCCGCGGCGTCCTTCGGGCGCACCGGATAGGCGCGCTGCGCGGCCTCCAGGAGCTCCTGGACCCGGTCGCGCAGCCGGCGCGTGATCGCCCCCGCGTACTGGTCGGCGGGGGCCTCCACCGGCTCCCCGACCCGGATCGTCACCGGGATGTGCGCCCGCTTGAAGTTCCGCGGCCGGCCCTTCGTCCAGATCCGCTGCGTGCCCCACAGGGCCATGGGGATCAGCGGCACCCCGGCCTCCTGCGCGAGCCGGGCGGCGCCCGACTTGAAGCTCTTCAGCGTGAACGACTCCGAGATGGTCGCCTCGGGGAAGACGCCGACGATCTCGCCCGCCCGCAGCGCCTCCAGGGCGTGCTTGTACGCGTGCTCGCCCTGGGAGCGGTCCACCGGGATGTGCTTCATCGCCCGCATCAGCGGCCCGGAGACCTTGTGGCGGAAGACCGACTCCTTCGCCATGAAGCGCACCAGGCGCTTCTGCGGCAGCGCGGCCAGGCCGTCGAAGATGAAGTCCAGGTAGCTGATGTGGTTGCTGACCAGGACGGCGCCGCCGGTCCGCGGGATGTGCTCCGAACCCTGTGTGTCGATCTTGAGATCGAGCGCCTTGAACATCGTCAGCGCGGCGCCGATCACCGGTCGGTACACGAGTTCTGCCATGCGAGAGATACCCCTTCTTCTAGGCCTGTGGGAGGGCTCTCCCGGCGAAGTTACGCGGCCGTAGGTTTTCGGCTTTGGGCAGATCGTGCCCCATGTGGGCCGCCGTGACCAGTCCAGGCGGCTTCGTACGGGGAGATTCTCGTCACTCGCGGTGGTCGTGGCGGGAATCGTTCGGCCCCGTGCGACGCTGCACGGAGAGAAGGACGCGGAACCGGCGCACGAGGGTGACGGGGGACGAGGAATGACGGTGGAGGCGACGCGAAGGCTCGGGCCGGAGCACCTCGGTGGCGCGGGCCTCGGGGAGCGGGCGACCCTGGTCCAGTTCTCCAGTGCCTTCTGCCAGCCCTGCCGGGCGACCCGGCGGGTGCTCGCCGAGGTGGCCGCCATGGTGCCGGGCGTGGCGCACGTGGAGATCGACGCCGAGGAGCACCTCGCCCTCGTGCGCGACCTCGGGGTGACCCGCACCCCCACCGTCCTCGTCCTCGACGCGGCCGGTGCGATCGTGCGCCGGGCCGTCGGGCAGCCCCGCAAGGCGGACGTCATCGCCGCCCTCGGTCACGCGCTGTGAGCCTGCCCGGCCGCCGGGCCTCCCGCGGACCTGCCGGGCCCCGGGGTCCTGACGCGGTGACACATCTCCCACATCGCGGTACGCACTTGACCCGGGCCGTCACCCGTCGTCACCCTGACGGAGTGACCGGTGCCCCCCTTCTCTACGGCCGGGCCGACGTGGACCTGGGCCGCCACGCGAGCGCGCGCTGTCCGGGCCTCTGACGCCCCGGACCCCGCTCCACGCCGCCCCCGCACGAAGGACGACTCCATGACGGTCTCGCCCGAGCTCCGCGCCGTTCCCGCGATCGGTGCCCCCCGCTCCGCCTCGCCCGAGCTGCTGCGCTCCGTCTTCCGGCGCCACGCCGCCGGCGTCGCCGTGATCACCGCCCACGGCGAACGCCCCGTCGGCTTCACCGCCACCTCGCTCAGCTCCGTCGCCGCCGACCCGCCGCTGATCTCCTTCGGCGTGGGCACCGGCTCCTCCAGCTGGCCCGTGATCGCCGAGGCGGAGCACGTCGGCGTGCACGTCCTCGGCGAACACCAGGAGGAGCTGGCGACCACCTTCGCGCGCGGCGGCGCCGACCGGTTCGCCGCGCCGACCCGCTGGAGCCGGGGTCCCGAGGGCGTGCCCGTGCTCGACGGGGTGCAGGCCTGGCTGGTCTGCCGGGTGGTGGCCCGGGTGCCCGCCGGCGACCACCGGATCGTCATAGCCGAGGCCGTCGCGGGGGACCCCGGCGGCGCGGGCCGTCCGCTCCTGTACCACGAGGGGCGCTTCAACGCGCTGCGCGACTGAGAGTTCCCGCGGCGGCGTCCTCGCGCGCGTTGGGCAGATCACAGTGCTGAGCGCTTGCTTACTGGTCACGAACTGGGTGTACTGACGAGTAATATCTGGTCGAGGCGTCCGGCGCCCCGGCCGGAAACCCGCCCTTCAGGCGCCTATGCTGCGAGCAACAAGGCAGCCCCGTTATGACGATGCAGTAGGAGAGCCGGCGTGAGCTTGAGGATCGTTGTCTGTGTGAAGTACGTGCCGGACGCCACTGGCGACCGGAAGTTCGCCGACGACCTGACGGTCGACCGCGAGGACGTCGACGGTCTCCTGTCGGAGCTCGACGAGTACGCGGTCGAGCAGGCGCTGCAGATCGCCGAGGAGGCGGACGACGCCGAGGTGACCGTCCTGACCGTCGGTCCCGAGGACGCGCGCGACGCGCTGCGCAAGGCGCTGTCGATGGGCGCCGACAAGGCCGTCCACGTCGACGACGAGTCCATCCACGGCTCCGACGTCATGGCCACCTCGCTGGTGCTCGCCAAGGCGATCGAGAAGACCGGCTACGACCTGGTCATCGCCGGCATGGCCTCCACCGACGGCACCATGGGCGTCCTCCCGGCGATCCTGGCCGAGCGCCTGGGCGTCCCGCAGGTCACCCTGCTCTCCGAGGTCAAGGTCGAGGACGGCAAGGTCACCGGCCGCCGGGACGGCGACACCGCCTCCGAGCAGCTGGAGGCCTTCCTCCCGGCCGTCGTCTCCGTGACGGACCAGTCGGGCGAGGCGCGCTACCCGTCCTTCAAGGGCATCATGGCCGCCAAGAAGAAGCCGGTCGAGGAGCTGGAGCTCGACGACCTGGACATCGACGAGGACGAGGTCGGCCTGGAGGGCTCCTGGACCGCCGTCGACTCCGCCGACGAGCGTCCGGCGCGCACCGCGGGCACGATCGTCAAGGACGAGGGCGAGGGCGGCAAGCAGCTCGCCGAGTACCTCGCGAGCCAGAAGTTCATCTAAGGCTCCCGCGAGCCGCGCTGTCCCCTCAGGCCGTCCCCTTTTCGTTCGCAGGAGATTGAAGTCCCATGGCTGAGATTCTCGTCTACGTCGACCACGTCGACGGAGCCGTCCGCAAGCCCACCCTGGAGCTGCTGACCCTCGCCCGCCGCATCGGCGAGCCGGTCGCCGTCGCCCTCGGCAACGGAGCCGCCGACACCGCCGCCGTCCTCGGCGAGCACGGTGCCACCCGTGTCCTGACCGCCGAGGCCGCCGAGTTCGCCGACTACCTCGTCGTCCCGAAGGTCGAGGCCCTCCAGGCCGCCTACGAGGCCGTGTCCCCGGCCGCCGTGCTGGTGCCGTCCTCCGCCGAGAACAAGGAGATCGCGGCCCGCCTCGCGGTCCGCATCGGCTCCGGCATCATCACCGACGCCGTGGACCTGGAGGCCGGTGACGAGGGCCCGGTCGCGACGCAGTCCGCGTTCGCCGCCTCCTTCACCACCAGGTCCCGCGTCTCCAAGGGCACCCCGGTCATCACGGTCAAGCCGAACTCGGCCCCGGTCGAGGCCGCCCCGGCCGCCGGCGCCGTCGAGGCCCTGGCCGTCTCCTTCTCGGAGAAGGCCACCGGCACCAAGGTCACCGCCCGCACCCCGCGCGAGTCGACCGGCCGCCCGGAGCTGACCGAGGCCGCGATCGTGGTCTCCGGCGGCCGCGGCGTCAACGGCGCCGAGAACTTCGCGGTCATCGAGGCCCTCGCCGACTCGCTCGGCGCGGCCGTCGGCGCCTCCCGCGCCGCCGTCGACGCCGGCTGGTACCCGCACTCCAACCAGGTCGGCCAGACCGGCAAGTCGGTCTCCCCGCAGCTGTACATCGCGGCGGGCATCTCCGGCGCGATCCAGCACCGCGCCGGCATGCAGACCTCGAAGACGATCGTCGCGATCAACAAGGACGCCGAGGCGCCGATCTTCGACCTCGTCGACTACGGCGTGGTGGGCGACCTCTTCGACGTCGTCCCGGTCCTGACCCAGGAGGTCCAGGCCCGCAAGGGCTGACGACCAGCGCTTCCGCAGGTCCAGGGGGCCGCACGGCGAGTTCCGCCGTGCGGCCCCCGGCCGTTTCGGACAACCATTGACGCGGGTCCGACGGCCTACTAACTTCGCTATACGGATTGTTGATTCCGTGAAGCGGAAAACAGGAGGGATCAGGGATGGGTCAGCAGGAGAAGGTGTCGACGAGCCTCGCGGGCGCGGTCAGCGAGGGCATCAGCGCCTCCCTCACCGCGGTGGACGCCGAGCTCGACCGCCGCTACCCGGGCGACCCCGGCACCCGCCAGCCCGTCCACACCGTCTACGTCCCCGGCAACGCCTTCGACGCCGGCACCCTCCGCTCCTGGGGCGACCAGGCCCTCGCCGCGCTCGACGAGCACGCCCCCGACGCCGCCTCCTTCGCCGCCGTCCTCGGCCTCTCCGACGACCTCGCCGAGGACGTCCACACCCGCGTCCGCGCCAAGCTGGAGCGCGAGCCCGTCGAGGACCTCCGGGTCGACTTCGAGGACGGCTACGCCGGGGCCGACGAGGACCAGGACGCGGCCCGCGCCGCCCGTCTGATCAACGAGGCGTACGCCGGGGGAACCGCCGCCCCGTACATGGGCATCCGGATGAAGTGCATGGAGGCCGCCGTCCGCGACCGCGGCATCCGCACCACCGACGTCTTCCTCACCGGCCTCCTGGAGAGCGGCGGCCTGCCGGACGGCCTCGTCCTCACCCTCCCCAAGGTCACCTACCCCGAGCAGGTCACCGCCTTCGTCCGCCTCCTGGAGGCCTTCGAGAAGGCCCACGGCCTCGACGCCGGCCGCCTCGGCTTCGAGATCCAGATCGAGACCAGCCAGTCCATCCTCGCCGCCGACGGCACCGCCGCCGTCGCCCGCATGATCGACGCCGCCGAGGGCCGCGCCACCGGCCTCCACTACGGCACCTTCGACTACAGCGCCTGCCTCGGCGTCTCCGCCGCCTACCAGGCCAGCGACCACCCGGCCGCCGACCACGCCAAGGCGATCATGCAGGTCGCCGCCGCGGGCACCGGCGTCCGCGTCTCCGACGGCTCCACCAACGTCCTCCCGGTCGGCTCCACCGCCCACGTCCACGAGGCGTGGAAGCTGCACTACGGCCTCACCCGCCGCGCCCTGGCCCGCGCCTACTACCAGGGCTGGGACATGCACCCGGGCCACATCCCCACCCGCTACGCCGCCGTCTTCGCCTTCTACCGCGAGGGCTTCGAGACCGCCGCCAAGCGCCTCTCCGCCTACGCCAACCACGCCGGCGGCGACGTCATGGACGAGCCCGCCACCGCCAAGGCGCTCTCCTCCTACCTGCTGCGCGGCCTCCAGTGCGGCGCCCTCGACACCGCCGAGGTCGACGCCCTCACCGGCATGACCCGCGCCGACGTGGAGCGCTTCGCCGCCCCCCGCCGCGGCGACCTCACCGCGAGCGCCGACCGCTGACCCCGCTCAGCCGGACGACGGCGGGACCTCGCCCGACCCCCGGGCGACGAGCCGCGTCCCGATGACGACCCGACGGGGCGCCTCCGCGGCCCCGTCGAGCCGCCGGAAGAGCAGCTCGGCCGCCGTCCGGCCGAGCGCGGCCGGATCCTGGGCGATCACCGTGACGCCCAGGACGTCGCCGAGCTCGACGTCGTCGAAGCCGACCAGCGCCACCGGGGGACCCCCGCCGGCCCGCCCGGCGAGCACCCGGACGGCGGTGACGGTGACCCGGTTGTTCCCCGCGAAGAGCGCCGTCACCGGCTCGGGGCCGGACAGCATCGCGGCGAGCGCCGCCGTCACCCGCTCCGGCTCCGTGGACCCCGACGCCACCCACCGCTCGTCGACCGGCAGCCCCGCGTCCTCCATCGCCGCCCGGTAGCCGCGCAGCCGCTCCGCCGCCGTGTGGATCCGCGGCCGGTCACCGACGAAGCCGATCCTCCGGTGGCCGTGGGCGATCAGGTGCGCCACGCCGTCCCGGGCCCCGCCGAAGCCGTCCGAGAGGACGGCGTCCGCGTCGATGAGCCCGGCCGGCCGGTCGGCGAAGACCGTGGCCACGCCCGCGCGCATCTCCGGCTCCAGGTACCGGTGGTCGTCCCCGGCCGGGATCACGATCAGCCCGTCCACCCGGCGCGCGCAGAGCGTCAGCGCCAGCTCCTGCTCCCGGCCGGGGTCCGCCGCGCTGGAACCGTTGATCAGCAGCGTGCCGTGGGCCCGCGCCACCTCCTCCACGGCGCGGCTGAGCTGCCCGTAGAACGGATCGGCGAGGTCCTCCAGGACGAGCCCGACGGTCGCCGTCCGCCCCTTCCGGAGCACCCGGGCGCTGTCGTTGCGGCGGAAGCCGAGCGCGTCGATGGCCTCGCGGACCCGGCCCTCGGTCTCCGGGGTGACCCCCGGCTCGCCGTTCACGACCCGCGAGACCGTCTTCAGGCCGACGCCCGCCCGGGCGGCGACGTCCTTCATCGTGGGCCGGTTGCCGTAGCGGGGCTCGGGGCGGGGGGTCTCGGCCACGGTGCGGGAATCCTCCTGGTCGGGGGAGCCGGCGGGCGCTGCCACCGGCGGATCATGCGCTTCCGACCGAGCATAGAGCCTCGAAAACGTTGTCATACCAGGGCTTTCCGGTACGGGCCCGAGGCCGCCGCACGGCCCCGTGAGAACCTGATGCCCATGCCCACCGCGCCCGCCCCCCGTCCCGCCTCCGCACCCGTCGCCGCGCTCGACATCGGGGGCACCAAGATCGCCGGGGCGCTGGTCGACGCCGACGGCCGGATCCTGGCCAGGACGCGGCGGCCGACCCCGGCGGGGGAGGACGGGGAGAGCGTCTTCGGGGCGGTCGGCGCGGTGCTCGACGCCCTCGCGACCTCCCCGGCCTGGGCGGTCGCCGAGGCCGTCGGCATCGGCAGCGCCGGCCCGGTCGACGCCGCCCGGGGCACCGTCAGCCCCGTCAACGTGCCCGGCTGGCGGGGCTTCCCGCTGGTCGAGCGGGTCAGGGAACACGCCGGCGGCCGGCCGGTCACCCTCGTCGGCGACGGCGTCGCCATGACCGCCGCCGAGCACTGGCTCGGCGCCGCCCGCGGCCACGCCGACGCCCTCGGCCTCGTCGTCTCGACCGGCGTCGGCGGCGGCCTCGTCCTCGGCGGCCGCCTCCACCCCGGCCCCACCGGCAACGCCGGCCACATCGGCCACCTCAGCGTCGACCTCGACGGCGCCCCCTGCGCCTGCGGCGGCCGCGGCTGCGTCGAACGCCTCGCCAGCGGCCCGCACATCGCCCGCCACGCCCTCGACGGCGGCTGGCGGCCGGGCCCCGACGGCGACGCCTCCGCCGCCGCGGTGGCCGAGGCCGCGCGCGCCGGCCACCCGGCGGCCGTCGCCGCCTTCGAGCGGGCCGCCCGCGCCCTCGCGGCCGGCATCGCCGCCACCGCGCACCTCGTCGAGGTCGACATCGCGGTGATCGGCGGGGGAGTCGCCGGCGCCGGCGAGGTCCTCTTCGCCCCGCTGCGGTGCGCCCTCGCCGACTACGCCACGCTCTCCTTCGCCCGCGGCCTGACCGTCGTCCCCGCCGCCACCGGCGCGGACGCGGGCCTCCTGGGCGCCGCCGCCGCGGCCCGCGCGCCGCGCTGACCGGGCGCCGTACGCACGGGCGGCGTCGTACCGCGCCGGCCGGGGGCCGCGTCCACGCGCGGAGCGGCGTACCGCGCCGAGCGGGGCCTTGCGCACGCGTGGAGCGCCGCGCCGAGCGGCGGGCGCCGCGGTCACTCGCGCAGGGGAGCGGGCCGGGGCTCCGCCCGCCGCGGCGCGCGCTGTTCCACCACGACCAGGAAGGCGTCCGACGCCAGGTCCATGACCACCCGGGCCGGCACTCCCTCCTCGCGACGCGCGCCCGCGTACTCCTCGGCGGGCCAGTGCCCTCGCGGTCCGCCCGCGGGAAACCGCTCCAGAACCGTACGGTCCATCTCCGCACCCCCTCGTGCTCGCCGTTGTCAACGATCTCCGGCCCCGAAGCGTTACGGCTCGACCCCGGACGTGTGTTCGTGGTTTCCGTGGCAGGGTGTTGCGGGCAAGCCACAGGGGGCCGTCGATGAGGGGGGAATCGTGATCGTCTGGATCAACGGTGCTTTCGGCGCGGGCAAATCCAGCACCGCGCGCGAACTGGTCGGACTGATCCCGCACAGCACGCTGTACGACCCCGAGGCGACCGGTGCCGCGCTGCGCCGGCTCCTCCCCGCCAAGCGCCTCGCCGAGGTGGACGACTACCAGGACCTGCCGATCTGGCGCCGGCTCGTGGTGGACACCGCGGCCGCCCTGCACGCCGAGGTCGGCGGGGTGCTCGTCGTCCCGATGACACTGCTGCGGCAGGAGTACCGGGACGAGATCTTCGGCGGCCTCGCCGCCCGTCGCATCGACGTCCGGCATGTGCTCCTGGCACCCGAGGAAACGATCCTGCGGTCCCGGATCGACGGCCGCGCGGACTACGGCGACCCGGACGTCGACGCCGACGTCCGCCGCTGGTGTCACGCCCGTCTGCCGGCCTACCGGGAGGCCGTCGCCGGCTGGCTCGGCGCCGACGCCCACGCCGTCGACGGCTCGGCGCTCACCGTCGCCGAGACGGCCAGGGCTGTCGCCGACGCCGTCCAGGGCGGCCTCGCCACGCCCTGCGGGATCGTCCAGACGCCCGAGCCGACCCGCGAGACCCTCGCCGCCGGCGTCCTCCTCTTCGACGACCAGGACCGCTTCCTGCTCGTCGACCCCACCTACAAGCCCGGATGGGAGTTCCCCGGCGGCGTCGTCGAGGCCGGAGAACCCCCGGCCCGCGCCGGGATGCGGGAGGTCGCCGAGGAGATCGGCCTCGAACTCGACGCCGTCCCCCGGCTGCTCCTCGTGGACTGGGAGCGGCCCCAGCCCCCCGGCTTCGGCGGCCTCCGCCTGCTGTTCGACGGCGGCCGGCTCGCCGCCCACGACCGGGACCGGCTCCGGCTCCCCGGCGCCGAACTGCGCGCCTGGCGCTTCGTCACCGAGGAGGAGGCCGCCGACCTCCTCCCACCCGTCCGCTACCACCGCCTCCGCTGGGCCCTGCGCGCCCGCGAACGCGGCACCGTGCTCAACCTGGAGGCGGGCGTACCCGTCGGCTGACACCGACCCGGTCCGGGCCGGACGGGCCCGGGTCCCGGGCCCAGGGGGCGAGACCCGAACAGCGCCCCGGCTCCGGCCGTCCGGTGGGCCGGCCCCGTCAGCCCAGCGCGACGGCGCCCGCCGCCGCGGCCGCCGACAGCCGCTCCGCCGTGTCCTCCGTCACCGCGGGTCCGTGCCCGCAGCACAGCACCGACGGGCGGAGCTCCGCCAGCCGGCCGAGCGACTCCAGGGCCCGCGCGCGGTCCACGTGCATGACGCCGAAGGTCACGCCCCGCACCGACGCCACGGTGTCGCCCGCGAAGAGCACGCCGTGGCGAGGGAGGTGGACCGCCATCGAGCCGGGGGTGTGGCCGGGGACGTGGACCGCGACCGCCCCGTCCCCGAAGCCGAGCTCCTCGCCGTCCTCGACCTCCCGGTCCACCCGGGTCGGCGGCGCCTCCGGGCAGGTGAGGCCGTGGTCCCAGATCGGGCGCTCCCACTCCAGGAGGTCGGGCGGGGGCACCGGCAGCTCGCCGCGCACGTAGGGCGCGTCGAGCCGGTGGGCGAGGACCTCGGCGCCGTGCCGGTCGGCCAGCTCCTGCGCCGCGCCCACATGGTCGCGGTGGCCGTGGGTGAGGACGATCCGGGCCAGCCGGTCCGGGTCCAGGCCCGCCCCCCGCACCGCCTCGGTCGTGGCGTCCGCCGAGCCGGCCCAGCCGGCGTCCACCAGGGTCAGTTCGCTGTCGTCGCGCCACAGGTACGCCTGCCCGATCCCGTAGTCGAGCAGGTGCAGCCGCGGGGTGATCCTGAGGGCTTCCATGCGTCGAACGTACGCATGGAGCCCCGCCCGGCGGGGGGTTCTACGCTCTCGGCGAGCTTCGCCCAGCGCGGAAAAGGAAGGCCGCGGACCGGCCGCGGCGGACCAACCCCGGCGGCCGTCGGCGCGTCAGACCCGGCGCGCGTCCGCGTAGTTCACCAGGAACAGCGCCTCGGCGACGGAGAGCCGCTCCAGCTCCTCCGGCGACACGGACTCGTTGACCGCGTGGATCTGCGCCTCCGGCTCGCTCAGGCCGATGAGCAGGATCTCCGCCTCCGGGTAGAGGGTGGCGAGCGTGTTGCACAGCGGGATCGAGCCGCCCATGCCGGCCGCCTGCATCTCCTGGCCGGGGTACGCCACCCGCATCGCCTCGGCCATCGACGCGTACGCCGGGCTGGACGTGTCCGCCTGGAACGGCTGGCCCTGGCCGACCTGCTCCAGGGTCACCCGCGCGTTCCACGGCGTGTGCTTCTCGATGTGGGCGAAGAGCAGCTCGGTCGCCTCGACCGCGTCCTGGCCGGGCGGCACCCGCAGGCTCAACTGCGCGCGGGCGGTGCGCGGGATCGACGGGGTGGCGCCCGCGACCGGGTGGCAGTCGATGCCGATGACGGTGACCGCCGGACGCGCCCAGATGCGGTCGGCGACCGACCCGGACCCGGGCAGGTCCACGCCCGGCAGCACCTTGGCGTCGGCCCGGAACTGCTCCTCCGGGTACTGGAGGCCCTCCCACACGGCGTCCGCCGGCAGCCCGTCGATCACCGTCGAACCGTCCTCGGCCCGCAGCGAGTCGAGGACCCGGATGAGCGCGGCGAGCGCGTCCGGCGCGGCGCCGCCGAACTGGCCCGAGTGGAGGTTGCCCTCCAGGGTGTCGATCCGCACCCGGATCATCGTCATGCCGCGCAGGGTCGCGGTCACCGTCGGCAGGCCGACGCGGAAGTTGCCCGCGTCGCCGATCACGATGGTGTCGGCGGCCAGCAGCTCGGGGTGCTCCTCCGCGTATCTCTCCAGACCACCGGTGCCCTGCTCCTCCGAGCCCTCGACGATCATCTTGACGGTCACCGGCACGCCGCCGTTGGCCTTGAGGGCCCGCAGCGCGAGCAGGTGCAGGATGAAGCCGCCCTTGCAGTCGGCGGCGCCGCGGCCGTACCAGCGGCCGTCCTCGCGCTCCGTCAGCTGGAACGGCGGGGTCAGCCACGCCGACTCGTCGAGCTTCGGCTGCACGTCGTAGTGGGCGTAGAGGAGTACCGTCGGAGCGTCCGCGGGGCCCGGCAGAACGCCGTAGACCGCCTGCGAGCCGTCCGGGGTGTCGAGCAGCGCCACGTCCTGGAAGTCCTCGGCGCGCAGGGCGTCGGCGACCCAGTTCGCGGCGGCCTCGCACTCGCTCCGGGGCGCCACGGCCTCGTCCGCGACCGACTCGAAGGCGACCAGCTCCGTCAGCTCGGCCTTCGCGCGAGGCATCAGGGACCGGACGGTCTCGGCGATCGGATTCGGCGACATGGGCACGCTCCTCGTGGGTGCGACGTTGAGAGTCAGGGAAACGAACGGCGTATCGGGTGGTACGGCGTTCGCACCGTCGATCCTACGACCGGGCTCCGGCCTACCGAGCCGTAGGATGCGGGAAGCAGACGCCGGTCGGATCAGGAGCAGAAGCACATCGTGAGCAGCGAGAACGCAGAGAACGCCGGACCGGAGCCCATCGAGCCGCTCGCGCCCGGCGACCCGGCCCCGGCGGCCGGCCCGACCGGCCCGTCGGCGGACGCGGCGACGGGCGCTTCGGCGGACACGCCGACGGATGCGCCGACGGACGGCGGGCCGGAGGCGGGGCCCGACGGGGAGCCCGCTTCCGCGGACGGCGGCGACGGGCCCGAGGTGTGGGACGTCGTGGTCGTCGGCGCCGGGCCGGCCGGTGCCTCGGCGGCGTACGCGGCGGCGGTCGCGGGCCGCCGGGTGCTGCTCCTGGAGAAGGCGGAGCTGCCCCGGTACAAGACCTGCGGCGGCGGCATCATCGGCCCCTCCCGCGACTCCCTGCCGCCCGGTTTCGAACTTCCCTTCCTGGACCGGGTGCACGCGGTCACCTTCTCCCTCGAAGGCCGCTTCCCCCGCACCCGCCGTTCGCGCCGGATGCTCTTCGGCCTCGTCAACCGGCCCGAGTTCGACGCCCAGCTCGTCGAGCACGCCCAGAAGGCCGGGGCCCAGCTGCGCACCGGCGCGACCGTGACCCGGGTGGAGCAGCACGGCCCCTCCGTGCCGGACCGGCGGACGGTCGCGGTGGTGCTCGCCGACGGCGAGACGGTGCTGGCGCGGGCCGTGGTCGGCGCGGACGGCAGCGCCAGCCGGATAGGGGCGCACGTCGGGGTGAAGCTCGGCCAGGTGGACCTGGGCCTGGAGGCGGAGATCCCGGTGCCGCCGTCGGTGGCGGAGGACTGGAAGGGCCGGATCCTCATCGACTGGGGCCCGATGCCCGGCAGCTACGGCTGGGTGTTCCCGAAGGGCGACACCCTCACGGTCGGCGTCATCTCGGCGCGCGGCGAGGGCGCGGCGACCAAGCGGTACCTGGAGGACTTCGTCGCCCGGCTCGGCCTCGCCGGATTCGAGCCCGCGCTCTCCTCCGGCCACCTCACCCGCTGCCGCACCGACGACTCCCCGCTCTCCCGCGGCCGGGTCCTGGTCTGCGGCGACGCGGCCGGACTGCTGGAGCCGTGGACCCGCGAGGGCATCTCGTACGCGCTCCGCTCCGGCCGGCTCGCCGGCGAGTGGGCGGTCCGGGTCGCGGAGGCCGCCGACGCGGTGGACGCCCGGCGCCAGGCGCTCAACTACGCCTTCGCGATCAAGGCGGGGCTCGGCGTGGAGATGGCGGTCGGGCGGCGGATGCTCTCGGTCTTCGAGCGCCGCCCGGGACTGCTGCACGCGGTGATCACCGGGGTGCGGCCGGCCTGGAAGGCGTTCGCGGACATCACCCGGGGCTCGGCCACGCTCGGGGGCATGGTCCGCTCGAACGGCCTGGCCCGGCGGGCCCTCGACGTCCTCGACAAGCGCATGGACACGGAGTCCGGCGTCGGCCCGGCCGGCCGTGGCGTGACCCGGAAGGACGAGGAGGACGCCGCCGCTCCGGAGGAGGCGGCCGGGGCGCTCTGACGACCGGGCGCCGCCGGGGTGCGAGGGCGGGCGCGGGCCTCGGGGGCCGCGCCCGCCCTCACGCGTCTCCGGCGGCCGTGACGCGGAAGACGGGGTGCTTGTGCGCGACGGCGCGCAGCTCGTCGTCGGTGGAGTCCGGGCCGACACCGCCGAAGAAGACCCCGACCTCGGCCTTCCAGCGCTTGAGGTAGGCGCGCAGCACCGCCACCTTGGCGTCGTCGCCGACCTCGGCCGCGGTGAACGGCTCGACCCGCTTGCCGAGGTGCAGCTCGCCGCCGCCGACGGCCCGCATGTTGCGGGTCCACTGGACGTGGCCGCGCGGGGCGACCAGGTAGCGCTCGCCGTCGAGGGTGAGCACGTTCACCGGAGTGGTCCGCCAGACGCCGCTCTTGCGGCCCCGGACGGCGAGGATCCGCGAGCCCCAGACGCTGACGCCGCGGCGGGTCAGCCAGGCGACGGAGCGGTTGACGACGTGGACGGTGAACCAGCCGGGCTTCATGACGTGGACGGTGGTCTCGGCGGACATCGGATCCTCCTGGGGGAAGCGGGCCGGGGCGAGCGGGCGATATTGCTGCGTGAGCGATGCTCTCGATTCGTATCGACCACCTGAATCGTGAGCGGTGCTCTCGAACGAGAACAGTCTGCACGGATCTCCGCTCGCAAGCAAGAGCAGTGCTCTCATTTCAGTGCGCCGCTCCGAAGCGTGGCAGACTGCTCCCATGACCCCCGTACAAGGAGCCCGTGCCCGCGCCCGGGCCGAGATCACCGCCGCCATCAAGGACGAGGCCCGCCGACAGCTCGCCGCCGAGGGCGCCGCCAAGCTCTCGCTGCGCGCCGTCGCCCGCGAGCTCGGCATGGTCTCCTCGGCGCTCTACCGCTATTTCCCCAGCCGCGACGAACTGCTGACGGCGCTCATCATCGACGCGTACGACGCCGTCGGCGCCGCCGCCGAGCAGGCCCACGCCGCGGCCGTCCACGCGGCCCCCGGCGACCACCTCGCGCAGTGGACCGCCGCCTGCCGCGCCGTGCGCGCCTGGGCCCTCGCCCACCCCCACGAGTACGCCCTCCTCTACGGCTCCCCGGTCCCCGGCTACACCGCACCCCGGGACACCGTCGGCCCGGCCGCCCGCGTCGCGCTGCTCCTGGTCGGGACCGCCCGCGCCGCGCACGAGGCCGAGGGCGTCGCGCTTCCGCCGCTCCCGGACGTCCTCGTGCCGGAGGCGGAGCGGCTCGCCGCCGACGTGGCCCCCGACCTGCCGCCCGCGCTCGCCGTCGCCCTCGCCTCCGCGTGGGCGCAGCTCTTCGGCCTGGTCTCGTTCGAGGTCTTCGGCCAGTTCCACCGGGTCGTCGAGGACCGGGACGCCTTCTTCGCCGCCGCCGCCGAACGCCTCGGCCGCGAGGTGGGCCTGCTTCCGCGGCCCTGACCACCCGGCGGCGGCCCGGTCGCCGGCGGGCCCGTCGGACCGTCGCGTCCGGGAAGGAGGACCGGTCCGGCCGGGTCCGGAGGGCGGCCCCGATCATGGCAGACTCGGGCGCATGAACGGCAAGGCGACGACGACGCGTACTCGGCTGGACAGGGGGCGCAGCGCGCTCGGCCCCGCGCTGGAGCTGGTGCACACCGGCCGGGCGCCGACGCGGGCCGTCCTCACCGCCGAGCTGGGCGTCACCCGGGCCACCGCCGGTGCCGTCGCCGCCGAGCTGGAGGCCCTCGGGCTCATCCGGGTCGACTCCAACCCCGGGGCCGCCGCCGGTTCCCAGGGCCGGCCCTCGCACCGGCTCGCCGTCGACGAGAAGGGGCCCGTGGCGCTCGCCGCCCAGGTCCACGCGGACGGTTTCCGGGCCGCGCTGATCGGCCTCGGCGGCACCCTCGTCGCCACCGTCCCCGGCTCGGTGACGGTCTCGGCCGACCCGGCGCAGGTCCTCGGCGCCGTCGTGGACGCGGGGGCGGCGCTGCTCCGCGAGAGCGGGCGGCACTGCGTCGGCGCCGGCCTCGCCGTGCCGTCCGCGGTCGCCGAGCCCGAGGGAACCGCGCTCAACCCGCTCCACCTGGCCTGGCCGGCCGGTGCGCCGGTCCGCGAGATCTTCGCCGAGCGGATCCGCGCCGCCGGCATCGAGGGCCCGGCCTTCACCGCCAACGACGTCAACCTCGCCGCGCTCGCCGAGCACCGGCACGGCGCCGGGCGCGGCGCCCGCGACCTGCTGTGCGTGGCGACCGGGCACCGGGGCGTCGGCGGGGCGCTCGTCCTCGACGGACGCCTGCACACCGGCAGTTCGGGCCTGGCCCTGGAGGTGGGCCACCTGACGGTCAATCCGGAGGGCCGCCCCTGCCACTGCGGCGGCCGCGGCTGCCTGGACGTGGAGACCGACCCGCTGGCCTTCCTCACGGTGGCCGGCCGGGCGCCGGGCCCCGAGGTGTCCCTGCTCCAGCAGGCCCGCGACCTGCTGCGGACCGCACCGGACGACCCGGGCGTGCGCATGGCGGTGGAGGAGCTGATCGACCGTCTCGGCCTGGGCCTCGCCGGCCTGGTGAACATCCTCAACCCGGACCGGATCATCCTCGGCGGCCTCCACCGCGAGCTGCTCGACGCCGACCCGGAGCGGCTGCGCGCGGTCGTCGCCGACCGCAGCCTGTGGGGCCGCAGCGGCGGCGTCCCGATCCTCCCCTGCACCCTGGACCACAACAGCCTGGTCGGCGCGGCCGAACTGGCCTGGCAGCCGGTCCTCGACGATCCCCTGGCCGCCCTGGCGGGCGCTCCCGTCCGCCCCGGAGGCACCGTGGAAAAGGGAGTGGGCGCCCGGGGCGCGGGCGGGTAACGTCCCCGTACATGATCTCTACCGACGCCCCGCTCCCGCCCCGCCTGGGCAGCCTCACCTTCCACGGCCCGCTCTCCGAGGAGCGGGCCGGGCGGCTGGTCCGCCGCATCGCCGACTCCGGCCCGGCCGACGTCCTCGACATCGGCTGCGGCTGGGGCGAGTTGCTGCTGCGGATCCTCGACGCCGCGCCCGGCGCCAAGGGCATCGGCGTCGACATCAACGCCGAGGACCTCGCCCGCGGCCGCGCGCTCGCGGCGGAACGGGGGCTCGCCGACCGCGTCACCTTCGCCGAGGAGTCCGCCCGCGGCAGCGGGCGCGGTCCCGTCGACGCGATCCTCTGCCTCGGCTCCAGCCAGGCGCTGTGCGACCCGGAGCTGCCGCACGACCCGGCGGAGGCGCTGCGCGAGCTGCGCCGGTTGGTCCGGCCGGGCGGCATGGTCGTGCTCGGCGAGGGCTTCTGGGAGCGCACTCCGACCGACGCGGAGCTCGCCGGCATGTGGCCCGACGCGAGCACCGGGGACCACCTCCCGCTGGGGGAGCTCGTCGACCTGGCGATCGCGGCGGGGTTCCGCCCGGCGTGGATCGAGACGGCGAGCCGCGACGAGTGGGAGGACTTCGAGTCCGGCTACCGGTACGACACGGAGCTCTGGCTCGCGGCCCACCCGGACCACCCGCTGGCCGCCGAGACCCGCGAGCGTGTCGACCGGCAGCGGGGCTGGTGGCTGAACGGGTACCGGAACGTCCTCGGCATCGCGTACCTGACGCTGGTCGCCACCGTCTGACCCGCGGCGCCCGGGCGCCGCGGCTCAGGCGCGGGCGCCGCTCGCGGCGAGCGCCGGGGCCTCCGCCGGCGTGCCCAGGGGGACGCCCGCGAGCCTGCTGTACGAGACGATCGGGGCGAGCGGCACCGCGTCGGGTCCGAACCCGAAGCCGAATCCCGCCTCGGCGCCGACCGCGGCCGGTCCGTCGGCGGACGGCGGCGCCGTCAGGGTGAACCAGACGACCTTGCCGCTCGCGCCCCGCGGGCGGACGCCCCAACTGTCGCTGAGCGCCCCGACGATGGCGAGGCCGCGGCCCGAGGTGGCGAGCCCGTCCGGCTCGTCCCACGGGTCGGGGAAGGCCGACTCCGTCGCCACCGGCATCCGGGGATCGTTGTCCCGGACCGAGACGGTCAGCCGGTCGAGCAGGAGTTCCAGCTCGACGGTGCACTCCTTGTCGGGCTGCGCATGGCGGTGCACATTGCTCAACAGCTCGGTCACTCCCAGTTGGACGGGATCGACCAGGGCGTCGAGGCGCCAATGACGCAGATGGGCGGCGACGATCCTGCGGATCTGACCGATCCGCGACGGCAGGGCCTGGAGCTCCACCGCGTAAAACCTGCTCGGCTCGCTGATCACGGCTGCGACTCCCCGAAGTAGTCCTGAAGAACGGAGATTCGGATCTGTCATGCGGTACGTCAGGGTGGCGCACTGAGCGCAGTGTCACCACCGTTGAACCCTCAGTGAGGTGGTTCCAGCGTGAACCAGCCGTCACCGTGCCGCAACCCGCCGCGAGCTTCCGCAGGTCAGCGCCCCGCGGAAGGGCTCATTCGCCGCCGCCCGCCCGCCTGAGCGCGGCGAGGAAGCGGCCCGCCTGCTCGGCGTCCCGGTCGTCGTCCTCCCCGGCGGCGTCCATGGTCAGCCGGTAGCGGGTGCCGTTCACCGTCGCCACCGTCTCGTCGCCCTTCGCGAACCACGGGCGGCCCGCCCGGACCGCCTTGACGGGCGCGCTGTCGATCTCGGAGCCGTAACTCGTGAGCAGCGCGAGCCGGCCGTCCTCGATGCGGACCTCCCCGGCCCGGGTCAGCGAGCGCGGCCACCGCTCGATCCGTACGCCCCTGGCGCTGAACTCCGGTTCCGCCATGCCGTCCACCCCTTCCGACTGCCTGTCCCTCCCAGTGTGCCGGGCCGTCGGCGCGGACGCCAGAGACCCCGCTCAGGTGTTCCCCAAGGCGTTCCTATGGAGCGTCAAAGTGAACGTTTGCCCAGGTCGGAGCGGTATCGTCGGCAGCGGGAAGCCGGGTTCCGACCCGGCGGGACAGCGAGGAGAGAACCGTTGAGCACCGCCGCCAGCAGCACTCCGCACACCGGCGGGGCGATGGCCACCGTGGACGTCGACCGCACCGACCCGGCCTACCGCACCTGGCTGAAGGAGGCCGTCCGCAAGGTCCAGGCCGACGCCAACCGTTCCGCCGACACCCACCTCCTGCGCTTCCCGCTCCCCGAGAAGTGGGGGATCGACCTCTACCTCAAGGACGAGTCCACCCACCCGACGGGCAGCCTCAAGCACCGCCTCGCCCGCTCGCTCTTCCTGTACGCGCTCTGCAACGGCCGGCTCCGGCCCGGCAAGCCCGTCATCGAGGCGTCGAGCGGCTCGACCGCCGTCTCGGAGGCGTACTTCGCGAAGCTCATCGGCGTCCCCTTCGTCGCCGTGATGCCCCGCACCACCAGTCCCGAGAAGTGCCGGCTCATCGAATTCCACGGCGGCCGGTGCCACTTCGTCGACGACTCGCGCACCATGTACGAGGAGGCGGCGGCGCTCGCGGCGCGCACCGGCGGCCACTACATGGACCAGTTCACCTACGCCGAGCGGGCCACCGACTGGCGCGGCAACAACAACATCGCCGAGTCGATCTACCAGCAGCTCCGCCTGGAGCGGTACCCCGAGCCGGCCTGGATCGTCGCCACCGCAGGCACCGGCGGCACCTCCGCCACCATCGCCCGCTACGTCCACTACACCCAGCAGAACACCCGGATCTGCGTCGCCGACCCGGAGAACTCCTGCTTCTTCGACGGCTGGGTGCACCACGACCCCGACGCCACCTCCGACTGCGGCTCCCGCATCGAGGGCATCGGCAGGCCCCGGATGGAGCCCAGCTTCGTGCCCGGCGCCATCGACCGCATGATGAGGGTCCCGGACGCGGCGAGCGTCGCCGCCGTCCGCGCCCTGGAGGGCGCGATCGGGCGGAAGGCGGGCGGCTCCACCGGCACCGGTCTGTGGAGCGCCCTCAAGATCGTCGCGGAGATGGTCGCCGAGGAGCGCACCGGGAGCGTCGTCACCCTTCTGTGCGACCCCGGCGACCGCTACCTCGACAAGTACTACTCGGACGCCTGGCTCGCGGAGCAGGGCCTCGACATCACCCCGTACGCCGCCGCTGTCGAGCGCTTCCTGGCGACGGGCGTCTGGCCGGAGTGAGCCGCCGGTCCAGCGCGGCGGCGGCGCGGCGGAAGGACAGGCCGAGGCCGGGGGAGGCGAGCCGCAGCCCGGCGCGGAACGGGGCGGGGCCGTCGGCCGCCATCGTCCAGCGCAGCCGGGTCCCGGCGCCCTCCGGCGCCAGGGCCCACTCCTCGGCCAGCGCGGAGACCGCGGGCGCGTTGGTGAGGTCGACCCGGTAGGCGTAGCGCAGGTCCGGTTCGGAGGCCAGGACGGTCTCCTCGAACCGGATCCCGCCGCGCAGCCGTATCGTCCGGCGCTCCCCGTCGTCGAGCGGGACCGCCGAGTCGACCGGGGCGAACCAGGCGGGCAGGCTGCCCACTTCCACCGCGATCGAGCGGTAGACCGCCGCCGGCGGCGCCTGGAGGGTGGCCTCGAAGGCGAGGCGGACGGGCGCGGTGGCGGTGAAGCCGAGCTCCACCTGCCGCAGTCGGCGTGGCATGGACCGGACCTCCCGGATGAGTGGAAGAGGCACCCTAACTGACAAACCGTCAGTGCGAAAGCCCGTTCGAGACGTGGCCGTCGGCGGGCGGAGTGCCACCGTCCGGGCCGGCGTCCCCACCGGACGGCGCCGGCCCCGTCACCGCCGGCCCCCGGAGGGTGCCCGCAGCAGGTTGTCCAGCGCCCGGCCGAACACCACCCGCCCCGCCCGCGCCAGCACCCCGTCGAAAGCGCGCGGCAGTCCGCGCACCGACAGGTCCTCGGTCCACACCACCCGGGTGCCGCCGGGTCCCGGAGCGACCTCGATCTCGGCCCACCCCCGCACCAGCCGCCCGTACTTCTCCAGCCGGCAGCGGCCCGGCCCGTCCCCGTGCGGCGGCTCCCAGCGGACCACCTCCATCGGGTCGTCGAAGCCCAGCGGGCCGATCCCGGTGCGCGCCGTGAAGCGGGTCCCGGGCCGGCTCGGGCCGGACGTCAGGACCGTCGTGCGCGTCAGCGGCACCTGCCGGCCGTGCGCCGGCCAGTCCGTCAGCCGCCGCCACGCCTCCGCCGGAGCCAGCGGCACCACGCGCGCCACCCGGAAGAGGCTCATGCCGCCGTCCCGCCGGCCACCAGCAGCCCCGGCACGTGCTCGGCGACCTCGGCCCGCACCTCCGCGGACATGCCCCGGTCGGTCACCCAGGTGTCCACCTCGTCGAGGGTCCCGAAGGAACTCAGGCCCACCGTCCCCCACTTGGTGTGGTCCGCGACCACCACCACCCGGCGCGCCGACCGGATCAGGCAGCCGTTCGTCTCCGCCTCCGCCAGGTTCGGCGTCGACAGGCCCGCCTCCACCGACAGGCCGTGCACGCCCAGGAAGAGCAGGTCGAAGTGGAGCGAGCGGACCGCCCGGTCCGCCACCGGCCCCACCAGCGCGTCCGACGGCGTCCGCACCCCGCCCGTCAGCACCACCGTCGCCGCCCGCCGGCCCTCGCCGGCCGTCTGGCGCGCCTCGTGGAAGACGTCCGCCACCCGGACCGAGTTCGTCACCACGGTCAGGTCCGGCACGTCGAGGAGCTGCCGCGCCAGCGCGTACGTCGTCGTCCCGCCCGACAGCGCGATCGCCGACCCCGGCAGCACCAGCGAGGCCGCCTCCCGCGCGATCTCGTCCTTGGCGCTCGGCTCCAGCGCCGACTTCGCCTCGAACCCCGGCTCGTGCGTGCTCGGCTCCGACACCGGCACGGCCCCGCCGTGCACCTTCGCGACCATGCCCTGCCGGGCCAGCGCGTCCAGGTCGCGGCGGATCGTCATGTCCGAGACGCCGAGCCGCCGGGTCAGTTCGTTCACCCGGACGCCGCCGCGCCGCCGCACCTCGTCGAGGATCAGGGCGCGCCGCTGCTCCGCGAGGAGGTTCTGATTGTCAGTCACCGCCGGGGCCGGTCCTTCCGCAGGAGACGAGGGGATGGCTGTCGGATTCGGTGAGAGACCGTGCGCGGGCACGGGGTCGTCCGCGATCCTGGAGCCGACGTCGCATCCTCCCACTCCCGAGAGGAGGACTCCTAAGTGTCCCCTGCCACACCCGCCCCGGAGCACGGGGGCGCGGCGCTCGAACTCCTCGTCCACGGAGTCGGCGGTGCCACCCCCCAGTCGATGCTGGACGACCCCAGGACCGTACGGATCGCCGGTGACGACACCGCCGCCGTGCACCGGCGCGCCGAGGACCTCGACGCCGAGGACCACCCCGGGCGGCACGCCGCCCGGCCGGTGCCGGAGGCGTACGTCTGGTCCCACCTCACCTCCGGCGACGGAGCCCGCGCCCTCTGGCTGCTGCTCCTGCCGTTCATGGTCGTCAACCTCGCCCACTGGATGCGGCCGCCCGCCACCGGCCGCCCCGGACTCGTCCGCCTCTACGGCGTCCTCGTCCGCCTCCTCGCCCTCACGCTCACCGCGCTGCTCACCGCCGCCGCCTGCGAGGTCGCCCTCGACCTGACGGCCTGGCAGTGCGCCGGGACCGCCGGCTGCGCCGACGGGCGCGCCTGGCTCGGCTTCCTCGCCGCCGACCGGGGCGGCTGGTGGTCGGCGCCCGGCCGCCGGCTCGCCGTCGCCGCCGTCCTCCCGGCCGCCCTCGTCGGACTCCTCTGGTACCTCTCCCACCGCACCTGGAGCGCGTACGAGGCCCAGCGTCCGCCCACCGGCGAGGACCCGCCCGGGCCCGTATCGCCCGGGCCCGTACCGCCCGGCTCCGTACCGTCAGGGCCGGTGCCCGAGGACCCGCGGCCCGCGCTCGGGCGGCCCGGATTCTGGTACGGGAGGCGGCTCGTCGCCCGGCTGCGCGCCGCGCACACCGCCGCCGGCCTCCTCACCGTGGCCGGCGCCCTCGCCGCCGCGCCCGCCCGCCACGACACCGGCGCCCTCGCCGCGACCGGACTCGCCCTGCGGGCCGCCCTCCTGGCGGTCGCCGCCGTCGTCCTGTGGTCGGTCTGCGCCCGCGGCCGCAGCGAACGCCGGCTCGACCAGCGGGTCGAGAGCGCCGTCTTCGCCCGGCTCCCCGCCGCCGCGCTCGTCCTGCTCGCGCTGACCGCCCTGCACACCGCCTGGGACCGGCCCGGCTGGACCTCCGCCGGCACCCTCCCCGGGAACGCCGCCTTCGGCGCGCTCACCCTCGCCCAGGGCGGACTCGTCGTCGCCCTCGGCGCCGTCGCCCTGCTGCTCCAGCGGCCCCGGCGCGACCCCCGCACCGCCCTCGCCGGACTCGGCGGACCCGCCACCGCCGTGCTGGCCTGCGCCCTGGGCGGGGTCATGTCCGGCGGCGTCGCCCAGTGGGTCGCCGACCGCCTCGGCGAGTCCGGCCCCCTCGTCGGCCCGCCCGTCCTCCTCAGCTGGCAGGCGTCCGTCATCCCCGTCCTGCTCCTGCTGCTGCTCCTGCCCGCCGCCCTCCTCGGCGTCAGGACCGTCCTCGCGACCCGCCGGCTGCGGGCCGCCGTCGAGGCCGACTACGCCGGCGAGCGCCCCGACCCGGTGCGCACCGGCCAGATCGCCACCAGCCGCGCCCGCGCCTCGCTCACCGACTCCGCGCCCGTTCTGATCGGCGTCGTCTCCGGCACCGCGCTGCTCCTCGGCGCCGCCTCCGTCGCCGGAGCCTGGACCAGCGGGAAGGTGCCGGGCAGCGCGTTCTCCGGCGCCCACCCCGCGATCGCCGCCCTCGCCTCCGCCACCCAGGCGCTCGGCTCCTGGATGATCGGCTTCGGCTTCCTGCTCTTCGTCACCTGGGGCCGCCGCGCCTACCGCGACGCCTCCGCCCGCCGCACCATCGGCATCCTCTGGGACGTCGGCACCTTCTGGCCGCGCGCCGCCCACCCCTTCGCGCCGCCCTGCTACGCCGAGCGGGCCGTGCCCGACCTCACCTGGCGGATGAGCTCCTGGACCCGGCACACCGGCGGCCGGCTCGTCATCTCCGGCCACTCCCAGGGCAGCGTCCTCGCCGCCGCGGCCGTCTGGCAGCTGCCGACCGCGACCCGCTCGCGGGTCGCCCTCCTCACGTACGGCTCACCGCTGGAACGGCTCTACGGCCGCTGGTTCCCCGCCTACTTCGGCCCCGAGGCGCTGCGCGGACTCCACCGCGCCGTGCACTGCTGGACCAATCTGCACCGCGCCACCGACCCCATCGGCGGCCCCGTCCGCGTCCCCGCCGAGGACGGCCGCCCGGCCGTCGACGCACCGGCGCTGCGCGACCCGGTCGCGTACGGACGCTCCCACGCCCACCCGCTGCCCGAACCGGTCCTCGGCCACTCCGACTACCAGGCCGACCCGGCCTTCGCGATCTGCCGGTCCGCCCTCCTCGACCGGCTCCTGCCCGCGCTGCCCCGCCAGAAGGGCGTCGACGAGGCGGCGGATCAGGGGAGTTCGGGCAGATCCTCCGGATAGAGCAGGGTCAGGTCGTCGGTGCTCGCCTCCACGAGCACCGCGACCCGGCCCGCGTGCCGCTCCACCATCGACTCGAAGGTCTGCCGCGCGGTCCGCCCGTTGCCGAACGCCGGGCCCTTCGGCAGCTTCTCGAAGTACGCGAGGAGGGCGTCGTCCGCGCCCTCCGCGAGCCGGTACTCGTGCTCGTCCGCCTGCTGCCGCACGATCCGCAGCAACTCCTCCGGCGTGTAGTCACCGAAACTGATGGTCCGTGAGAAACGGGACGCCACCCCGGGGTTGACGGTGAGGAACCGCTCCATCTCGGCGGTGTACCCGGCGACGATCACCACCACCGCGTCCCGGTGGTCCTCCATCAGCTTCACCAGCGTGTCGATCGCCTCGCGCCCGAAGTCCCGCCCCGAGTCCTCCGGCGACAGCGCGTACGCCTCGTCCACGAACAGCACCCCGCCGCGCGCCCGGTCGAACGCCTCCTGGGTGCGGATCGCGGTCGACCCGATGTGCTCGCCGACCAGGTCGACCCGGGAGACCTCCACGAGATGGCCGCGCTCCAGGACGCCGAGCGAGGCGAGGATCTCGCCGTAGAGGCGGGCGACGGTCGTCTTGCCGGTGCCCGGGTTGCCGGTGAAGACGAGGTGGCGACGGACCGAGGCGGCCTTCAGGCCCGCCTCCTGCCGCCTGCGGCCCACCTCGATCATGTTGGTGAGCGTCCGCACCTCGTGCTTGACGCTGTCCAGGCCGACCAGCGCGTCGAGCGCCCCGAGCACGTCGTCCGGGGACCTCGGCGCGGGGACCGGGGCGACCACGGCGGCCGGCGCCGGTGCGGCGGCGGTACGCGGCGGGGGAGAGGAGCCGAGCAGGCCGGGGGAGTGCCGGGCGGCGGTCAGGACCGGTGCCGGGGCCGCCGGCACGGGCGCCGGCGGAGTCCGCACGGCGCTCTCGTCCCCGGTGCAGTCCTCCACGACGGGCCCGTCCTCGGGGAACTCGTACCCGCCCCGCGCGCACCGCTCGGTCCGGCAGCGGCGCAGCACCGTCCGGCAGCCGTCCATCACGTGGAAGCCGTAGCCGCCGCTGCCCGTGACCCGGCAGCCCAGGAAGGTGCCCCGGCCCTCCGCCGACACGTAGAAACCGGCCTCGGCGGGGGAGGTGACGACACAGCGCTCGACCGTGGGGTCCGCGCCCTTGGTGACGATGACGCCCGTCTGCACGGTGTCCACCGTGCAGTTGGCGAGGGTGCCGCCGCTGCCGTGGTCGCGGAACCACGCCCCGGTGGACGCCTCCCTGATCCGGCAGTCGTCCAGCTGGGCGGTGGCGCCGTCGCTCACCGACACGGCGGTGTTCCGCACCTGTGTGAGGTCGCTGTCCACGACGTCCACCCGGGAACCCCGGTCGAGCACGAACAGGGCGTCCGGCACGTCGTGCACCCGGCACGCGTCGAGCACGGCGCTCGCCCCGTCGCTCACCCACACCGCCGGATAGTCACCGGTGCTGTCGTGGATCTCGCACTGGTGGGCGTCCACGCGCGTCCCCGGGTCCCACACCGACAGGCCGTTGCGCCCGAAGCGGCGCACGGTCGACCGGGTGAGCGTCAGCACCGAACGCGACCGCAGGTCCACGGCGTTCTCCGGCACGTCGTGGATGTCGCAGTCGGAGAGCGTGAGGACGGCGTCGGTGTCCAGGGTCACGCCGTCGGCGGAGGTGCGGTGCACGGAGGAGTCCACGAGGTGCGCGGTGGCGCGGCCGGCGATCTGGAGTCCGGCGCCCTTGATCTCGTACACCTCGCAGCCGACGCCCTCCAGGCCGCTGCCCTCGCCGGTGACGGCGATCCCGGCTCCGGAGGCGTGGTGCACCCGGCACCGTTCGAGCCGGGGGTGCGCCCCGCCGCGCACGGCCACCCCGGCCTGCCCGGCCGCGACGACCTCGCACTCCTCGAAGACCCCGCCGGCGCCGTCGACGGCCGCGATGCCCACGCCCGCCGGGTTGTCGATCGTGCACCGCCGGACCGTCGGCCTGGCCTGCCCGCGCACCTCGATCCCGGCGGCCGAGCGCGTCATGATCCGCAGGTCGAGCAGTTCGGGCGTGCCGTCCTCGACGAGCAGCGCCGGCGCCGCCACGTCCTGGCCCTCGATGTGCAGGTCCTGCACGATCGCCGAGGCGCGCAGCGTCAGCGGCACCCCGTCCGGCGGCGCGATCCGCACCGGCCCCGCGCCGTCCTCCGGCCCCCGCAGCGTCACCGCCCGGGTCACCACGAGGTTCTCCCGGTACGTGCCGGGCGCGACGGTGAGGACGTCGCCGTCCCCGGCCGCCTCCAGCGCGGCGGCGAGGGAGGCGTACTCGCCCGTGCGGCGCCGCCACCGCGACGTGCCGGTGTGCGTCACCTGGACCGTGCCCTGTGCCATGGGTGTGCTCTGCCCCCGCCTCGTGCCGTCGACGCTGAACCGGATCCAGGATCCGATACATGAGATCCGGCGTAACGTCTCCTGGATCCCATACATCGGATCCTGGATCTCGTACATCGGATCCGATGCACGGGATCCGGCGTACGGGATCCCATGCGATGGATCCGATATCCGGGACCGTGGACCCGATGCCCCACCGTAGCGCGCGCGGCGGCGCGGGGTTGACGGGTCGTCGAGCCGCACCCTTACGGGGCACGGAAGCCTGGTTCCGGGTCGGGTCAGCTGCCGGCGCCGGTACGTCCCCAGTCGGGGCCGACCTCCGCCCAGGCGCGGTCCAGACGCGCGTACCGCCGGCAGCGGAGCCGCCGCATGACCAGCCGCCGGACCAGCTCGACGCCGGCCCCGGCGAGGACGGCCGTCATCAGGCCGACGAGGACGGCGTGGGCGCGGGCCGTGTCGCGGGCCAGCGGCGCGGCGACGGGCCGGCCGTCCCGGTCGGTCCAGAGGGAGAATGCGTCGCCGGGCGCGGAGGCGGCCCGGGAAGTGGTGACGGTGCCCGTGCGGGAGGTGCCGTCGGGGGCGGTCCACCGGGCCACGACCGCGCGCCGGAAGCGCTGTTCGGCGGCCTGGTCGCTCGACGCGGCGGCGCCCGGCGCCACCGGGGCGGGGCGGAGCACACGGGCCGTGGTCTCCACGCGCCCCTGCTGCTGGGCGTGGACCGTCCGCTGGAGCGAGTGCTGCGCGGCGGCACCGGCCGCCCAGCCGGCCGCGGGCACCGCCAGGCACAGCGCGAGGGCGGCCACGAGCGCCACCCACGCCTCGACCAGGTCCGTCGTGCGGCGCAGGGGATTGTGCCGCCAGCGCCAGAGTCCGGTGACTGCGCGCATGTGCCGGAACCCCCTCGTTCGTCGGTCCTCCGACGAGTCTGCCCCCGGGGTGCGGGGTTCGCCTGTCGAGCGGGGAGGCCGGGATCAGTCGAGGATCTTCACCGGGTCGCCGACGCGGACGGTGCCGCGGTGTTCGGGCACGAGGTTCTGGCCGAAGACGAGCTTGCCGTCCAGCTTCCGGTGCCGGCCGAGGGTCCGCAGCGGCTCCTTGCCGCGCGCGGCGGTCGTCTGGTCGGTGGTGGTCACCACGCACCGACCGCACGGCTTGGCGACCCGGAAGGTCACCTCGCCCACGGCGAGCCGGGTCCAGCCGTCCTCGGCCCACGCCTCCGTGCCGTCGACGACGAGGTTGGGCCGGAAGCGGCTCATGGGCAGCGGGCCCTCGTGGGCGTGGTCGCCCTCGCCGATGAGCGCGTTGAGGGCGTCGAGGGAGGCGCTGGAGGTGACGAGGAGCGGGTAGCCGTCGGCGAGGCTCACGGTCTCGCCGGGCAGCGCGTACGCGGGGTCGATCGGACGCCGGTGCTCGGGCGCGTCCAGGTGCACGAGGCGCGCGTCGGTCTCCAGGTAGGCGGAGAACCAGGCGGCGGCCGGCTCGCCTGCGGGCACCGTCTCCACGTCCTTGTCGAAGAGGTTCGCCGTCAGCGTGGCCGAGGGCTCCGGCACCGGCACCACGAGCGGCGCGCGCCCGGGCGCGGTCAGCCGCAGGCCGCCGTCCGGGAGGGGTTCGGCGGCGACGAGGGCGAGCCGGGGGTGACGGCGCTGGGTCATGACGGTGCCGGCGGCGTCGACCACCGCCCAGCGGCGGTCGTGCGCGAGTCCCCAGGGCTGCACCTCTGCCTCCGCGCGGTCGAGCGCGCGGAGGGCCTTCACCGGATGGACGTGGACGGAGCGGAGGACGGGATCGGCCATGGGCTCATCCTGCCAGCCGCTCCGTCCCCGGTGGGACCGGTCCGCGGGCCGTCAGTAACCGCCGCCCTGGTAGGGGCGGTTGTACGGGTCGTGGTACTGCGCGGGGGCCGGGACCGGCGCCGGTGCGGGGCGCGGGGCGGCGGGGCGCATCGCCTCGTAGCCGGTGGCGGCCGGCCGGGCCGGCTGCGGGACCGGCCCGCCCGGGTAGCCGCGCGGCGCCGCGGGCTGCTGCGGGATGTACGGCGTCGGCGCCGGCTGGAGCGGCGCGGGCGCCGTCATCTGCGGGGCCGGCTGCGGATATCCGTAACCGCCGCCGCCGAAGTAGCCGGGCGCCGACTGGGGGGACGGCGCCGCCGGGAGGGCGGGCAGGGCCGCGGGGAGGGCGGGAAGGTAGGAGCCGGTCGGCGCGGGCGCCGGATAGCCGACGGGGGCCTCGTACGCGGCGGGCACTCGGATCGGGGCGATCTGAGGCGTGCCCCGCTCCGCGACCAGGGAGTCGTAGATAGGGGTGTCCGGGAAGGACGGCGCGGTGTGGTAACCGCCTCCATAGCTGGAGCGGGGGGAGGTCATGGCACATAAGTTAAGCCCACGATCTGCCGATTGGGGAGCCTGCTCAACGCCTTCTTTGACGGGGTTCCGGCGGCCGCGGATCCCCAACCAGAGCGAACTCGTAGAAAACGGGCACGCCGCTGTCCCATGATCGCGCAAAACCCGAGTTGGGAGGGGGTTACCGCCGGGTCGGACCGGGCGCCGCCGACGGCTCCGCCCGGTATGAAGAACGGATAAAGAAAAAGCGGCCGGAAGGAGTGGGAGAAGTGATCTTGGGTAAGTCGAAAAGCCGATCCGGCGCCGAACGGCGAGATGTGCACACGCCGAATTCGCCGCGTTACTCCCCGTGGCGGGGAGTGAATTCCCCGCCCCCCGTCGCCCTCCGGTGCCCGGAGTGGAACCGGCCCTTCCATGCCCCGCCCCGCCCCTGGTGGTGGCGTACCGCCGAGTCCACCGTCATCAGCAGATAGAGGAAGGCCGTGAACGGCAGCAGCGGCGCCGTCCCCGCCGGCAGGCGGTAGTAGCGCAGCATCGGCACGTACGTCCCCGCCATCACCGCCCAGGCCGTCCCGCCCGCCCACGCCGCCGGCGCGTCCCCCGTGGTCAGCCCCGCCACCAGCGCGGCCGGCGGCACCAGGTAGACGAGCACCAGGCCGGCGACCGTCCCGAGCAGCAGCGGCGGGCTGTAGCGCAGCTGGGCGTACGCGCTCCGCGTCACCATCCGCCACAGCTCCCCGAGCCCCGGATACGGGCGCACCGAGTCGACCCGGTCGGCGAGCCCCAGCCAGATCCGGCCCCCGGCCGCCCGCACCGCCCGCGCCAGCGACACGTCGTCGATCACCGCCGTACGGATCGCGTCCGGCACCCCGGCCGCCACCGCCGTCTCCGTCCGCAGCAGCACGCACCCCCCGGCCGCCGCCGTCGCCCGCGGCCGGGCCGCGTTGATCCGGCGGAAGGGGTAGAGCTGGGCGAAGAAGTAGACGAAGGCGGGGACCACGAGCCGCTCCCAGAAGCTCCTCACCCGCAGCCGGGCCATCTGCGACACCAGGTCCCGGTCGTCGTCCCGCGCCGCCGCCACCAGCCGCCGCAGGCTGTCGGGTTCATGGGCGATGTCCGCGTCCGTGAGGAGCAGGAACTCCGGGTCACGCGCGCGTGCCAGCGCCATCCCGTGCCGCAGCGCCCACAGCTTCCCGGTCCACCCCGGTCCGGGCTCGCCCGGCGACACCACCGTGAGCGGCAGCCCGTCGTGCCGCGCGGCCAGCTCGGCGGCCAGCCGGCCCGTCCCGTCCGTGCTCCCGTCGTCCACCAGGATCACCTCGGCCCGGCCCGGATAGTCCTGGGCCAGCAGCGACGGCAGGCTCAGCGGCAGCACCCCGGCCTCGTCCCGCGCGGGCACCACCACCACGACGCCGGGCCACGCCCCCGCCCCCACGCGCGCGTGCTCCCTGCCGGGGCCGGCCTTCGGCAGGCGCTGGTCCGTGCGCCAGAAGAAGCCCTGGCCGAGCAGCAGCCAGACCCAGACGGCCAGGGAGAGGAGGGCGAACCAGGCAAGGGTGCTCATTTGCCGCAGTCTGCCCCAGAATGCCGGGGACACAAGGCCCATCGGCTAGGGTGACCGGGTGAAGATCGCGCTCATGGACTCCGGGATCGGCCTCCTCCCGGCGGCCGCCGCGGTGCGCCGGCTCCGCCCGGACGCCGAGCTGCTGCTCTCCAACGACCCCGACGGCATGCCGTGGGGACCGCGTACCCCCGAGGACCTCACGGGGCGCGCCCTCGCCGTCGCCCGCGCCGCCGCCGCCCACCGGCCCGACGCCCTGATCGTGGCCTGCAACACCGCCACCGTCCACGCCCTGCCCGCGCTGCGCGCCGCCCTCGAACCGGCCGTCCCGGTCGTCGGCACCGTTCCCGCGATCAAGCCGGCCGCCGCGGCCGGCGGCAAGGTCGCCATCTGGGCGACCCCCGCCACCACCGGCAGCGACTACCAGCGCGGACTCATCCGCGAGTTCGCCGGGGGCGCCCAGGTCACCGAGGTGCCCTGCCCCGGCCTCGCCGACGCCGTCGAGCACGCCGACCCCGAGGCCGTCGACCGGGCCGTCGCGGCCGCCGCCGCGCTCACGCCGCCGGACGTCCGGGCGCTCGTCCTCGGCTGCACCCACTACGAACTCGTCGAGGACCGCATCCTCGCCGCCCTGGCCCCCCGCCGCAGCCCCGGCCTGCCGCCGCTCGTCTTCCACGGCTCCGCCGACGCCGTCGCCGCCCAGGCGCTGCGCCGCGTCGGCGCCGCGCCGGCTCCCGGTGCCGAGCCGACCGGCACCCTCTCCGTCCTGCTCAGCGGCCGCCCGGGCACCCTCCCGGCCGCCGCCCTCGAGTACGCCGCCGGACGGCTCCTGGCCGCCGCCCCGGCCCCTTCCTTCTGATCCTTCCGGGCCCCGGCGGGGCCACGCGGCGCCACCGGACGGACGCGCTCCGTCGCGCCGAACCGGACGCGGCTGGCTAGGCTTCCGGACATGAGGAAGGAATCCGGCCACGTGCGTGCCGACGGGCGTCCGCCCGCCGTCTGGACCGGTCGCGCGACCAACCGCTTCCAGTGGATCGCCGCCGTCGCCGGCGCCGCCTTCATGGCGCTCGGGATCACCCTCGCCGTCGTGTCCGCCTGGACCACCGGCGTCGCCGCGCTCGTCATGGCCGTCTTCGGCTGCGTCGCCGCCGGACTCCTCATCCTCTTCGGCACCCTCGCCTTCGTGCACGTGGAAGTCCGCGTCGACGACCGGGCCATGGAGGTCCGCTGCGGCCACATCGGCGTCCCCCGCCGGACGATCCTCCTCACCGAGGTCGTCGACGCCGACTACGCACCCCGGGTCACTCCCCGCCACTGGGGCGGCTGGGGCTACCGCTGGCGCCCCGACCGGGGCACCGCCGTCGTGGTCCGCCGGGGCGAGGGCCTGGTGCTCCGCCTCGCCGACGGGCGGAGCTTCACCGTCACCGTCGACGGCGCCGAAGGGGCGGTCGACTCCATCCGGGGCCGCCTCCGCCGCCCGGCACCGCCCCAGACCCCCGCCGGCGCCTGACCGGCACGCGCGCGTACGGGTGGCGGGTACCCGCGGGGACCGGCGCGGCCTCCGGAGCTGCACGGTGCCGGACCGGGCGTCAACGGGCACGGCACGTACACTCCGCAAGGTGAGCACCACCATCACCCCCGAGGCGGCCGGAGCCGCCGACGACCCGCCCGCGGCCGACGACCGGACGCGCCGTCTCGCCCGGCTCCAGCGGTTCGCCCGCCCCGGAACGGCCCTGCTCTCCGGCGTCCTGCTCTACCTGAGCTTCCCGCCGCGCCCCCTGTGGTGGCTCGCGCTGCCCGCCTTCGCGCTCCTCGGCTGGAGCCTGCACGGGCGCCGCCTCCGCGCGGGCTTCGGACTCGGATACCTCGCCGGGCTCGGCTTCCTGCTGCCGCTCCTCGTCTGGACCGGCGAGGAGGTCGGCCCGGTGCCGTGGCTCGCCCTCGCCGCGGTCGAGGCGCTCTTCGTCGCCGTCGCCGGACTCGGCGTCGCCGCCGTCTCGCGGCTGCCCTGGTGGCCGGTCTTCGCCGCCGGGGTGTGGATCCTCGGCGAGGCGGCACGCGCGCGTGTGCCCTTCGGCGGCTTCCCCTGGGGCAAGATCGCCTTCGGCCAGGCCGACGGGATCTTCCTGCCCCTCGCCGCCGTCGGCGGCACCCCCGTGCTCGGCTTCGCCGTCGCCCTCTGCGGCTTCGGCCTCCACGAGGCCGTCCGTCTGGTCCGCCTCCACCGAGCGACCGGCGCCGTCCCCCGCGGCCCCCTGGCCGCCGCCGCGCTCTCCGTGCTCGTCCCGGTCACCGGCGCCCTCGCCGCCCTGCCGCTCGTCAGCGACGCCCCCGAGGACGGCACCGCCACCGTCGCCGCCATCCAGGGCAACGTCCCCCGCCTCGGCCTCGACTTCAACTCCCAGCGCCGCCAGGTCCTCGACAACCACGCCGCCCGCACCCGCGAACTCGCCGCCGAGGTGAAGGCCGGGACCGAGCCGCAGCCGGACTTCGTCCTGTGGCCGGAGAACTCCTCCGACATCGACCCCTACGCCAACCCCGACGCCGCCGCCGTCATCGAGGGCGCCGTCGACGCCGTGAAGGCCCCCACGGTCATCGGCGCCGTGATCTCCCCGCCCACCGGCAAGCTCCGCAACACCCTCATCCAGTGGGAGCCCGGCAAGGGGCCCGTCGCCACCTACGACAAGCGGCACGTCCAGCCCTTCGGCGAGTACATCCCCATGCGGTCCGTCGTCCGCCTCTTCAACAGCGACGTCGACCGCGTCGCCCGCGACTTCGGCCCCGGCGGCGAGGTCGGCGTCTTCGACCTCGCCGGCACCAGGGTCGGCCTCGCCACCTGCTACGAGGCCGCCTTCGACTGGGCCGTCCGCGACACCGTCACCCACGGGGCGCAGCTGCTCACCGTCCCCAGCAACAACGCCACCTTCGGCCGCAGCGAGATGACCTACCAGCAGCTCGCCATGTCCCGCGTCCGGGCCGTGGAGCACAGCCGCGCCGTCGTCGTCCCGGTCACCAGCGGCGTCAGCGCCGTCATCCGCCCCGACGGCGAGATCGTCTCGCAGACCGCCATGTTCACCCCCGACTACCTGGTCGAGGAGGTCCCGCTGCGCTCCACGCGGACCCCCGCGACCCGACTCGGCACCCTCCCCGAGGCCCTGCTCGCCGCCGTCGCGGCCGCCGGCCTCGGCTGGGCCGCCGCCCGGGGCGTACGGGCCCGCCGCGGCCGTTCCTGAGCCCGGGGCCCGGCCCGGAAGATGATCTAGGGTCGGGCCCATGGCCACCCCTGACTTCATCCGCGAACTGCGCAAGACCGCCGGACACCAGCTGCTCTTCCTGCCCGGGGTCAGCGCCGTCGTCCTCGACGACCGGGGCCGGGTCCTGCTGGGCCGCCGCGCCGACACCGGCGCCTGGGCCGTCGTCGGCGGCATCGTCGAGCCCGGCGAACAGCCCGCGGACTGCGCGGTCCGCGAGGTCGAGGAGGAGACCGGGGTGCGCTGCGTGCCCGAGCGGGTGCTCCTGGTCGAGACCCTGCGCAAGCCCGTCGTCTACGCCAACGGGGACGTCTGCCAGTTCATGGACGTGTCCTTCGTCTGCCGTGCCGTCGGCGGCGAGGCCCGGGTCAACGACGACGAGTCGATCGACGTCGGCTGGTTCGACGTCGGCGCCCTCCCCGAGATGAAGCGCTTCTCCCTGCACAGGATCGAGAAGGCGCTCGCCGACGAACCCACCTGGTTCCGCACCGCGTCCGCCGGCTGACGCACGGTCCGGCGGCGTCCGGGCACCCCGACGGGAGGGTCCGGCGGCGTCCGGCGCCCCGGCGGGAGCCGTCCACAGGAGCCGTCCCCAGGGGTGGTGCGGGCACACGTCCGCCGGGTATTCCTGTGTCCATGTCCCACGAACACGTCTCCTATCTGGAACTCCTCGCCCGGGGAGCCGCCACGGAGGCATACGACCGGCCCGTGCTCCTCGCCCGCGCGAGCGGCGCGGAGCCCGAGGTGCTGGCCGGACTCGAAGAGGCGAAGCAGCTCGCCCTGAGGGTCCGCGACGACCTGGAGGGCCGGCGGCGGCGCGAGGCGGAGCTCTCCGCCCTCTTCGCCACCGCCCACGACCTCGCGGGACTCCGTGACCTCGACGCCGTGCTGCGCGCGATCGTCCAGCGCGCCCGCGCCCTCCTCGGCACCGAGGTCTCCTACCTGAGCCTCAACGACCCGGTGGCCGGCGACACCTACATGCGGGTCACCGAGGGCTCCGTCTCCGCCCGCTTCCAGCAGGTCCGCCTCGGCATGGGCGAAGGGCTCGGCGGCCTGGTCGCCCAGACCGCCCGCCCCTACGTCACCGCCGACTACTTCGGCGACGACCGCTTCCAGCACACCGGCACCATCGACTCCGCCGTCCGCGACGAGGGCCTGGTCGCCATCCTCGGCGTGCCGCTGAGCCTCGGCAGCCAGGTCATCGGCGTGCTCTTCGCCGCCGACCGCCGCGCCAGGGTCTTCGAACGCGAACAGGTCGCCCTCCTCGGCTCCTTCGCCGCCCACGCGGCCGTCGCCATCGACACCGCCAACCTGCTCGCCGAGACCCGCTCCGCCCTCGCCGAGCTGGAGCGGGCCAACGACATCATCCGCGAGCACAGCGCCGTCATCGAGCGCGCCTCCGAGGTCCACGACCGCCTCTCCGAACTCGTGCTGCGCGGCGGCGGCGTCCACGACGTCGCCGAGGCCGTCTCCGAGGTCCTCGGCGGCACCGTCGAGTTCACCCGGACCCCCGCCGGCGCCGCCCGCCGCTCCGGCGGGCACGCGGTCCGCGAGGGCGACGACTGGGTCGCCGCCGTCTCCGCCGGGGGCGAGCACCTCGGCGCCCTCGTCCTGCGCGGCCGGCCCGACCTCGACCCCGTCGACCTGCGCACCCTGGAGCGGGCCGCCCTCGTCACCTCCCTGCTGCTGCTCGCCCGCCGCTCGGCCGGCGAGGCCGAACGGCGGGTACGGGGCGAACTGCTCGACGACCTCCTCGACGCCCCCGACCGCGACCGCCGCCTGCTGCGCGAGCGCGCCGCCCGCCTCCGCACCGACAGCGACGCCCCGCATGTCGTCCTCGCCGCCCGCATCGACCGCACCGGCCCCGACGACGCCGAACGGCCCGGCAGAGAGAGCGCCGACCGGCAGCGGCTGTGGTCCGCCGCCTCCCACCTCGCCGCCACCCGCAGCGGCCTCGCCTCCGCCCGGGACGGCGGTACGGTCCTCCTGCTGCCGCTGGGCCCCGGCGAGGACGCCACCGAACTGGCCCGCCAGACCGCCCGCCACCTCGGCGGCACCCTCCGCGAACCCGTCACCGTCGGCGCCTCCGCCCCCGTCCGGGACCTCCTCGACCACCCGGGCCGGGTGGCGGGCGCGTACCAGGAGGCCCGCCGCTGCCTCGACGCCCTCGGACTGCTGCACCGCGCGGGCGAGGGCGCCGCCGCCGAGGACCTCGGCTTCCTCGGCCTGCTCCTCGCCGACGGCCGGGACATCGGCGGCTTCGTGGAGCGCACCATCGGCCAGGTCGTCGCCTACGACCGACGGCGCGGCACCGACCTGGTGCGCACCCTCGACGCCTACTTCGCCAGCGGCATGAGCCCGGCCCGCACCAAGGACGACCTGCACGTCCACGTGAACACCGTGGCCCAGCGCCTGGAGCGGGTCGGCCGGCTCCTCGGCCCGGACTGGCAAGCGCCCTCCCGGGCCCTGGAGATACAGCTGGCCCTGCGCCTGCACGCCCTCTCCCCGGCCGTCTCCCGCGCCTGAACCTTGCGGCCCCGCAGTGGCCGGTACCGCTCCCCGACAGCCGTACGGGCGCTCGCTCGTGGGGCGGAAGCCGGGCCGACGGCCGTGTCCCCGCCGCCGGTCCGCTGTTCTCACCCGATGGAAGATCGTTTCGAGGCGGGAGAGGGACGGCGCGTGCTGCGGGACGGGGAAGGCGGTCGGCGTAGGTGAGCCTGTCCGAGGAGGCCGGCACCATGGCGCCGTCCGCACCCGCCGACCCCGCCCGCGCCGCCCGCGCGGTGGCCGGGGCGCTGCTCGACCGCACCCTGGGCGCCCTGCCGGGCGGCGACCGGGACCTCCCCGCCTGGACCGTCGGCGGCGCCGGACCCATCGGCATCGACGCCGGCGACGAGCGGGCCGCCCAGGCCGCCTGCGGCGTCATGCACGTGCACGGCCGGGCCGCCGGCGCCCCCGCCCCCCTCACCGCGGAGTACGTCTCCGCCGTCACCGGCGTGCTCGCCGCGCAGGGCGTCACGGCCGCCCTGTTCGCCCGCGCCCAGGGCCGCCCGCCGCTGCGCACCGGCACCTCCCTCGCCCAGGGGGCGCTGCTCACGGTCACCCAGTACCTCGCCGCCGCCACCGCGCCCGACGACGCCCCGCCCGCCGACGGCCCGTCCGGACTCGCCACCCTCGTCACCGCCGACGGCGCCCGCGTCGAGATCGAGACGCTCGACCCCGACGCCTGGGCCGGGTTCTGGAGCCGGCTGGGCGTCCCTCCGCGCACGGCGGGCCGCGGCTGGCTGCCCTTCCAGTCCCGCTTCGGGACGGCGGTCTGCCCCCTCCCCGCGGAGCTCCGCACCGCCGTCCTGGCCCTGCCCCTGGAGGCCGTGCGCCGGGCGGGCGCCGCGCACGGCGTCTCCGTCGCCGAGGTCGGCGCGTCCACGACGCCCCCGCCCGGCCTCGCCCCCTGGACGCTGGAACCCGCCCCCCACGCCCCGCCCCGCCCCCCGGCCGCCACCCCGCTCGACGGGGGTGCCCTGCCGCTGGCCGGCGTACGGATCGTCGAGTCGGCCCGCCGCGTCCAGGGCCCCATGGCCGGACACGTCCTGCGGATGCTCGGCGCCGAGGTCGTACGCGTCGAACCGCCGGGCGGCGACCCCCTGCGCGATCTCCCGCCGGTCGCCGCCGGCTGCTCGGTCCGCTTCTCCGCGCTCAACCACGGCAAGTCCGTCGTCGAGGCCGACCTCACCACCCGCCGGGGCCGCGACGCCGTCGCCGAACTCGCCGCCACCGCCGACGCCTTCGTCCACAACTGGGCCCCCGGCAAGGACCGCGTCCTCGGCCTGGACGCCGAGGCGCTGCACGCCCTCCACCCCCGCCTGGTGTACGCCTCCGCCTCCGGCTTCGGCACCGCCCTCGGTCCCGTCCCGCCGATCGGCACCGACTACCTCGCCCAGGTCCACGGCGGCCTCGCCGCCGCCCTCCGCCCCTCGGGCGAGCCCCCGGCCCCCTCCCTGATGACCGTCACCGACGTCCTCGGCGGGCTCGTCCTGGCCCAGGCCGTCCTCGCCGGCCTCCTCGCCCGCGAGCGGACCCACCGGGGCGCCCGCGTCCACTCCTCGCTGCTCTCCGCCGCCGCCCTGGTGCCCCGGGCCGGCCACCGGGCCGTCCTCTCCCCGCTCGACCACCCTCTGCCCACCGCCGACGGGCTGCTCTACCTCGGCGCCCGGGCACGCTCCAGGCCCGGGGAGCTCGCCCGGGCCGTCGGCGCGTACGGCGCCGACACGGTGGGGGAGCGGCTGCGGAGCCGTACGACGGAGGCCTGGCTGGCCCGCCTCCGCACGGCCGGACTGCCGTCGGTCGCCGTCCGCACCGACCTGGCCCGCCTCGCCGGCGACCCGGCCTTCGCCCGGGCCGTCCTCCCGCCGGACGAGCACCTCCCGTACGCCCGCCCGGCCGCGCCCTGGACGTTCACCGAGGAGGCCTCCGCGTGAGGCGCCGCCGCCCGACAGCCGGCGCCCGCACGCGCTGACGCGGCGCCCGCGTCCGTCCCGCCGAGGCCCGACGCCCAACCCGAACCACCCCGGAAGGCAGAACCCCGATGACCGCGACGTCCGCCGTGCGGGAGACCCCCTGGCGTTCCCACAACGGCCTGGAGCTGCCCGACCGGGTGCCGCGCGCCGACCGCGCGGCGTGGGAGGCCCGGGGGCTGTGCCCCGACGCCGACCTCTTCACCCTCTTCCGGCGCAACGTCCTCGCCTTCCCCGACCGCGAGGCGGTGGTGGACGACCGGGGCACCCTCACCTACGGCGAGCTGTACGCCGAAGTGGTGCGCGTCGCGGGCCTGTTCGCGGAGGCGGGGCTCGGCGCCCGGGACGTGATCGCGCTGCGGCTGCCCAACGGGCGGCTCGCCGCCGCGGCCGAACTCGCCGTCTACGCCCTCGGCGCGGTCGCCCTGCCGTACCCGCTCGGCGGCGGCGTCCGCGACACCCGCGCGCTGCTGTCCCGCTCCCGGGCGGGCGGAGCCGTCCTCAGCGAACCGGCGGACGTCGAGACGGCGGCCGAACTGCCGTGGACGCGCGCCGTCTTCCGCACCTCCGCCGGCGCGGACGGCCTCGACCGCGCCGTGTCGCGGACGGCCTTCCGGCCGGCGGACCGCCCCGCGGAGGCCGGCGCGCCGGCGCGGTTCCTCGTCTCCTCCGGTTCCGAGGCCGAGCCGAAGCTGGTCGCCTACAGCCATCAGGCGCTGGCGGGGGGCCGGGCGGCGTACGTACGCGCCCTCGCGGGCTTCCCGGCGGAGCCGCCCCGCTTCCTCGTCCTCGTCCCGCTGGCCTCCTCGTACGGCTCGCTCGGCGTCCCGGTGGCGCTCGCCGCGCTCGGGGCGACCCTGATCACGCGCGAGCGCTTCGACGCCCGCGAGGCGCTCCGGGCGGTCGTCGACCACCGGCCCACCCATGTCTTCGGGGTGCCGACCATGCTGCGGCGGATGGCGGACCTGCCCCGTCTGCGGGGGGAGCCGGCCCCGGGGCTGCGGGCCGTCGTCTCCAGCGGCGCCGCGCTGCCCGCCTCCACCGCGACCGCCTGCCGGGAACGCTTCGGCGTGCCGGTCGTCACCGTCTACGGCTCGTCCGACGGCGTCAACTGCCACACCGTCACTCCGGCCGGGGACACCGCCGGGATCCCCGATCCCGCCGTGGCCGAACTCCGGATCGTCCGGCCGGACGGCACGCCGGCGGACACCGGCGAGCCCGGGGAGATCCAGGCCAAGGGGCCGATGACACCGCTGTGCTACGTGGACGCGCCCGAACTCGACGCCCGCTACCGCACCGCGACGGGGTGGGTCCGCTCCGGGGACCTCGGCGCGCTCGACGAAGCGGGCCGGCTGCGGGTCCTCGGCCGGCTCAAGAACGTGGTGATCAGGGGCGGTTACACGATCAGCCCCGCCGAGGTGGAACGGGAGCTGGGCACCGACCCCCGGATCGCGGAGGCGGTCTGCGTGCCCGTGCCCGACGAGGAGTTCGGCGAGCGGCTGTGCGCGGCCGTACGCCCGGCCCCCGGGGCGCCCGCCCCGGCCCTGGACGCCGTGACCGCGCACCTCGCGGCCCGGGGGCTGGAGCGCCGCAAGTTCCCCGAGTACCTCCTGGTGCTCGACCGGATGCCGCTGCGGCCCACCGGAAAGGTCTGCCGGCGCACCGTCACCGCCCGGGCCGTGGAGGCCCTGGGCGGTACCACCCCGGTCGGTGCGACGGTCCGCGTCGACTTCGAGGCAGGGCCTTTCACTCATGCGGGCGAACTCGCGCATTGATTGCGCAGCGACCCGGAGTCGCATGCAATCCTGTTGCTGCAAACGGAATCTTTGATTCAACTTCCTTGTGCGGGAAGTGAATCACGGGGGAGACGAATGTTCACAGAAGTCGCCGTGGTCGGTCTCGGCTACGTCGGTCTTCCGCTGGCCCGCCGGGCCTGCGAAGCGGGACTCGCGACCGTCGGCTTCGACGTCGACGCCGAGGTCGTGGAGGGGCTCGGCCGGGGGCGCTCCCACATCGAGGACATCCCGGACGCGGACGTCGCGGCGATGCGCGCCGCCGGCTTCCGGGCCACCACGGACCCCTCGGTCCTCGCCGGAGCCCACACCGTCGTCATCTGCGTGCCCACCGGGCTCACCCCGGCCGGAGAGCCCGATCTGTTACCGCTGACGACGGCCGTCCGCACGGTCGCCCGCCACCTGGAACCCGGCGTGCTCGTCTGCGTCGAGTCCACCAGCCACCCGGGCACCACGGAGGAGATCGTCCGGCCCCTCCTCGAAGCGCACGGACTGCGCGTCGGCGAGGACTTCCACCTGGCGTACTCCCCCGAGCGCATCGACCCCGGCAACCGCCGCTACAGCCTGCGCACCACGCCCAAGGTCGTCAGCGGCTGCACCAAGCTCTGCGCCAAGCACGCGACCGCCTTCTACGAGCGGCTCGTCGACGAGGTCGTCGTCGCCGCCGGGACGCGCGAGGCGGAGATGGCCAAACTCCTGGAGAACGCCCACCGGTACGTCAACATCGCCCTGGTCGACGAGGTCGCCCTCTACTGCGACCGGGTCGGCATCGACGTCTGGGACGTGCTGCGCTGCGCCGGCACCAAGCCCTTCGGCTACTCGGCCTTCCGGCCGGGCCCGGGCGTCGGCGGCCACTGCATCCCCGTCGACCCCCGCTACCTGATGAGCCACGCCGCCGAACAGGGTTTCACCTTCCACACCCTGGGCGCCGCCCGCGCCGTCCTCGACACCATGCCGGAACACGTCGCGGGCCGGGCCCGCGACCTGCTCGCCGCCGCGGGGAAGGACCCCGCGGGGGCCAGGGTGACCCTGCTCGGCGTCGCCTACAAGGCAGACATCTCCGACACGCGGGAGTCGCCCGCCTACCCCGTGGCCCGGGCGCTCGGCGCGCTCGGCGTCCGGCTCTCCTACCACGACCCGTACGTCGGACGTTTCGAGGTGGACGGCGTCCCCGTCCCCCGGCGGCGTTCGTGCGAACAGGCCCTCGCCGAAAGCGACCTGGTGGTGCTGCTCCAGGAGCACGCCGCGTACCGGACCGCCGACTGGGACGGCGCGGACTGCCCGGTCCTGGACACCCGGGGGACGGCGGAGGGCAGACGCGTGGTGCGGATCTGACGCCGCCCCGCGCCCCACAGACCTCCGGTCCGGCCCCGGCGCGCAGGGCAGGACCGAGGAAAGGCCGTTCGGACGTCCGTCCGAACGGCACCATGAAAAAATCTAAAGGAGAAAATCTCATGACCATCGCCCAGGAGCGTCTGGCCAAGCGTTTCGAGAAGTGGGACGTGAACGGCGACGGCGTGCTGGAGCCCTCGGACTTCGTCACCGAGGCCGCCAACATCGCCCGCGCCTTCGGCGAGACCCCCGAGTCGGCGAAGGGCAAGCAGCTCCGCGACGGCTTCACCGCGATGTTCGACCTGCTCGCCGACAAGGCGGGCGCCTCCGCGCAGGGGCAGATCAACCGTGCGCAGTTCCTCCAGGCCGCCGGTGAGGTCGTCGAGGGTGGCGCCGCCACCTTCAACCCGGTCCTCGGCCCGGTCACCAAGGGCATCGTCGCCCTCGCCGACAAGAACGACGACGGCGTCATCGACGAGACCGAGTTCGCCGCGTGGCTCGGTGCCATCGGCCTGGACGAGAAGGAGGGCCGCGCCGCCTTCCAGCAGATCGACACCGACAAGGACGGCTCGCTCTCCGAGAACGAGCTGCTCGACGCGGTGCGCAAGTTCCACACCGGTGAGCTCGACGTCGAGCTGCTCGGCTGAGCCTCGCCTTGCCGACGGCGGCCGGCCGGCACCCTCCCGGGGGTGCCGGCCGGCCGTTTCCCTGTGCGCCCGGCTCAGCCGGCCGGAGCGAAGACCACGGGCGTCTCGGGTTCGAGGGCCAGGGACCGGCCGGTGAGCAGCCGGGACGCGTGGATCACGATGTTGTAGTGGTTGGGCAGGTGGCAGCCGTCGAAACCGAGCACCGTACCCACCGGCTCCCCGCCGATCAGCACCGTGTCGCCCCGGTCGACGACCCCGCCGGCCTCCAGCTCCACGAAGCCGAGGAAACCGACCCGGTCCACCCGCGCGCCCGGCGCGTCGGTCCACCGGTCGGTCGTCAGCAGCTCGTGGACCTCGCCCCGGCGGACGCAGCGGGCCGCGAACGGCTCCAGGGTCATGCCCCGGTCCGTGCGCTCGTGCAGCAGCACCTTCACCAGCGTCCCGCGCACGGCGCGCTTGGCACCGTTCTCGTGCCGGCCGGCGTCCAGGGAGGCGGCGGGCACCACAGGGGGCGCGGTCACCGGTCCGCCTCCGTCGCGTAGACGTCGGCGACCAGCCCCAGCGCGGCCAGGCCGCCCTCGACGGCGCGGGACGGGTCGGGCAGGTCGCGGAGCCCCGCGACCTCCCTGAGCACGCCCTCGTACTCGTGCCACAGCGACTCCTTGAAGCCGGGGCGGCCGCCCAGCATGTCCGCGGAGAGCTCGGTGCCGTCGCTGAGCCGCACCACGACGTCCTTGACCTCCCCGGGATACGACCAGTCCAGCTCCACCAGGCCGCGGCCGCCCGGACCGGCCAGCTCGACCACGGCCTGCCGGTCGGTGCCGGACGCGTCCCGGACCACCTTCGCCCCGACGACCTCCAGCGGGGCCTCGCCCAGCAGCAGGCGGACGAGGTCGAAGGCGTTGGGGCCGTTGTCCGCGACGCAGCCGCCGCCGCAGCGGGCCGGGTCCAGGTACCAGGTGTCGGTGCCGATGTGCTCCTCGATCCGCTCCAGGTACCGCACCCGTACGGACTCCACCCGCACCGGCGCGTCCGGTGCGGGCAGCCGGTCGCGCAGCGCGAGGACCCGGTCGTTGTGGCGGCGGTGGAAGGCGGTGAGCAGCGGGACGCCGCACTCCTTGGAGAGCGCGGCCAGGCGGTGGCCGTCCGCCGGGTCGAGGGCGAGCGGTTTCTCCACGCAGACCGGGACGCCGGCCCGCAGCGCGTCCGCGCACACCTCGGCGTGCGCGTGGTTCGGCACGGCGACGACCAGGGCGTCCAGCGGGCCGGCGGCGAGCAGTTCCCGGTGGTCGGTGTGGCAGGCGACCCGGCCCCGGAAGGGCGCCAGGGCCTCCTCGCGCAGGTCGCAGACCGCGGAGACCTCCCACTCGGGCATCCGCTCGGCGGCGGCCAGGTAGAAGCGGGAGATCACGCCGAGTCCGGCGATCCCCAGGCGCAGGGGGCGGTCGGCGGCGGGCGTCATCGGTTCTCCTCCGGGGCGGTCGGGAGGCGGAGGCCGAGGGCGGTCAGTTCGGCGTGGAGCGCGGCGGAGAGGGGGACGCCCGAGGCGCGCCGTCGCTCGGCCCGTTCGGCCTCCGGGTGTCCGGGGTAGCGGACCGGTCCCTGGCCCGGCAGCGGCGGGCAGTCGAGGATCGTGCCGAACATCTCGCGGGCGTCGTCGTCGAAGCCGTCGCGGAGCACGTTCGGCGCGATGGCGAGGACGAGGAAGCCGATGTCGTCGTCGGTGCCGCCCGGCCTGCCGTCGCCCTCCAGGGCGGCGGGGGAGGGGCCGGTGGCCGCGCCGGGCAGCACGGCGGCGAGGAGTTCCACGGCGAGGCCGAGGCCGAAGCCCTTGAAGGCGCCGGTCGCGGGGGTGCCGCCGAGCCAGCCCAGCCAGGCCTCGCCCCGGTCGTAGGCGGCCGCGTCCCGCACCGGCCGTCCGGCGTCGTCGGTGAGCCAGCCCTCGGGCGCCTCCCGGCCGTCGCGGGCGGCCGTGCGGACGCGGCCGGTGGGGACGACGGTGGTGCTCATGTCCAGGACGAACGGGCGCCCTTCGAGGGCGGGGGCCGCCACGCTCAGCGGATTGGTCCCCAGGAGGGCGGCGGCGCCGAGCGGCGGGCGGGCGATGCGCTGGCCGCCGCAGTTCGAGGCGACGACGCCGATCATGCCCCGGTCGGCGGCCCGCTTGGCGTGCACGCCCGCGCAGCCGAAGTGGGTGGCGCCCCGCACCGACACGAGGCCGATGCCGCAGCGGGCGGCGCGCTCCACGGCGAGGTCCATCGCCTCCGACGCGGCCCACAGGCCGAGCGCCCGCCGTTGGTCGACGGCCACGCAGGGGCCGAGGTCGCGCAGGATCAGCGGTTCGGCGACGGGGTCGGCGCCGCCGGAGCGCAGCAGCGGCCCGTAGAGGCGGGCCAGGTTGAACACGCCGTGCGAGTCCATGCCGGTCAGGTCGCCGTAGCAGAGCGCCTCGGCGGCGAGCCGGGCCCGGCCCTCGGGGAGTCCGAGCCGGACGAAGCAGGCGGCGGTCTCGTCGAGCAGCGTCTCGTACGCGACCGTGACCTCCCGGCTCTCTCCGGGCGCCGGGCCGGCGCTCCGGGGGACGGCGCCGTCGGGCAGCGTGGACGTCATGCGGTTCCTGCTTTCTCGGTAGGTCCCGGCTCGACGCGGTGTTCCGCGCCGAGCCGGAGGTCGTCGGCGAAGGCGGTCAGCAGTGCGGCGACGCGGTCCGCGAAGGCCTCCAGGTCGGCGAGGTCGACGAACTCACCCGGGGCGTGGGCCCCGTTGGCGTCCAGGGAGCCGGGGCCGAACACCGTGGTGAAGGTGGCCTCCGTGCCGTCCAGCCAGATCGCGTCACAGGTGAAGGCGGGTTCGTCGTCCGGCCATCGGGCGATGCCCGCGCGGGCCAGCAGGTCCTCGCCCCAGGCAGGTTGGGGGCCGAGCGCGGGCAGGCCGCGCTTCTCCCAGTCGAGGCGGGTGATGCGGGCCGCGTCGGCCGCCGTACGGGCGAAGAGGGGGAGGCCGGAGAACCGGGCGGTGAACTCCCGGAGCCCTTCGTCGAGGGCGCGGGCGAGCGTGCGCTCGGCGGCGGCGCCCGCCTCGGCGGTGGCATGGGCGAGGTTCAGCAGCAGACTGCCGGTGCCGTGCACCTTGTTGTGCAGGGTGCCGGTGTGCAGCCCCGCCACGCAGACGGTGGGCGGGGGGCCGCCGGAGGGCGCCCGGCCGATCGCCGCGGCGAGGTGCTGCGCGAGGAAGCCGAGGAGGACGGTGGCGTTGTGCCCGGCGCCGGGCCGGTCGTCGACGGCGTCCTCGCCCTCGACCGAGACGCGGGCGGTGGCGGCGGCGGTGGCGCGCGGCAGGTGGCGCAGCCCGGTCGGTTCGCAGAACACGTTGAGCCGGCCCACGTGGCCCGCCTCCACCAGCGGCCGGGTGCCGAAGGTGCCCAGCGCCCCGCCCTCCTCGCCGGCCACCGCCTGGACGAGGACCGTGACGTCCCGCCCGATGGCGGGACGGCGCGCGGCGGCCGCCGCGATCCCGGCGAGCAGCGCGACCGCCGGGCCCTTCGCGTCGACGGCGCCCCGGCCGTGGAACCGGGATCCGTCGAAGGACGGGGGCTCGCCGCCGGCGACGGTGTCCAGGTGCACGTTGAACATCACCGTGCGCTCCCGGGGCAGTTCGGGGCCGAGGCGCAGCAGGAGGCTCGGCTGGCGCTCCAGGAACGCCGGGTCGGCGGCGACCGCGCGGCGTACCGGCCGGGGGGTGTCGTCGCGCAGCACCGCCTCGGGGGCCGGGGAGCCGAGGCGCACCGTCGTGAGACCGTGCCGGGCCGCCGCCGTGGCGTAGGAGTGCAGGGCGGCCGTCAGGTGGTGGGGTGCGTCGGGGCCGGTCTCCAGGGGGCCGGCGGTGGGCGTGTGGAGGAGGTGGAGCAGCAGGCCCGTGTCGACGCCGGCCGGTGCGCGGGGCCGGTCGGGCGCCGGGGCCGGGGCGGGGACGGCGGGGGAGGGGATCGGCAGGGCGGCCAGGCGGCGGGCGGCCCGGACGAAGGGGCCGGCCGTGTCGGTGCCCTCGCCGCGGACGCCCTCGTGCGGGACCACCGCGAGATGGGGTTCGAGCGAGTACGCGCCCCGGTAGCCGTGCTCCTCCAGGAGCCGTACGCAGTCGGCGACCCGGGCGACGCCCTCGCCGGGCAGCGTGTACACGGCCTCGCCGGGGCGGTCGCCGGGCAGCGCGTCCTTGACGTGGACGTGGGCGACGTGCGGCAGGAGCCGTTCGAGGAGGGCGTGGCCGTCGTAGCCGTACGGCACGCCGTTGCCGATGTCGAAGAGGACGCGCAGCGCGGGGCTGTCCACCTCGGCGAGGAGCCGGAGCGTCCGGTCGGCGTCGGAGCCGGCCCAGCCGGCGCAGTTCTCGTGGAGCAGTTCGACGCCGAGCCGCTCCGCCCGGCGGGCGAGCCGGCGCATCCGGTCGATCGCCTCGGCCGCCCACTCCTCCTCGGGCAGCCCTCCGTCGGTCCACGACATGACGCGCAGGCTGCGGCAGCCCAGCACCCTGCCGTGCTCGGCGAGCCGGTCCAGCTCCTCCAGGTCGGCGGAGAAGGGTCCGGTGACCGGGCGGGCCCAGTTGCCGATCCGGGAGTCGAGGCAGACGACGCCGAGTCCCGCCGTGTGCAACCGTGCCGCCGCCTCCCGTACGGCCTTCGCGGGGAGGTCGGCCAGGGCGATGCCGTCGAGGCTGCGGAGCTCCAGCGCGGACCAGCCCAACTCGCTTGCGACGGAGATCTGTTCGGCGAGGCCGGGCGCGGCCTCGTCGCCGATGCCGGTGATCCGGCCGGTCAGGTCAGCGGGCCACGGCACGACGGGCCTCCTCGTCGCGCTCGCCGGCCGCGTCCGCCGCGCAGTGCCGCTTGGCCGCGTCGAGGATGCGGACCACGTCGGCGTGCAGGGCGAAGTCCGCGCCCCAGGAGGGTTCTTCGGCGGGGACGGTGGCGAAGCGGTGGTAGGCGCGGTGCAGGAAGGCGGTCAGGGCGTCGTCGCGGAACACCTCGCGGCGTCCGTCGACGTCCAGCTGGACGTGGTCGTCGGCGTCGCTCGGCGCGAAGTGGCCGACGACGGTGCCGCGTTCGAAGGTGAGGGTGACCCGCCGCTCGCGCACCGGGGCGGTGAGGTCGGAGTGGATGCGGGTGCGCGCCCCGCCCGCGTGGAGGAGGTCGAGCACCGCGGAGCCCAGGCCGGGGCGTACCGTCTCCCCGATCCGCAGGCCGGTCAGCCGGGCGCCGGTCGCCTCGGCGGGGCCCGCGAGCGACAGGACCAGGCCCAGGGAGTGCGGCACCTCCACGTCGAAGGCCGTGGGGTGGCCGTCGTCGGGGCGCAGCCCGCGGGTGAAGCGCGGCTTGTGCTGGACGACGTCGATGCGCAGCAGCCGCCCCCGTTCTCCCGAGGCGAGGGAGGCGCGCAGCCGGTCGGCGAGACCGGAGGCGGGCCAGTGCGCCACCACGACGACCCGCAGCGCGTACCGGGTCACCAGCGCGGTGACGGCGGCCAGTTCCGTGGCGTCGGCGGCGAGCGGCTTCTCCACGACCAGGTCGCGATAGCCGGCGGCGGCCAGCTCGGCGAGGACGGCGAGCCGGGTGGCGGGCGGGGTGCAGACGTGGACCACGGCGCGCTCGGGGGGCAGCAGGGCGCGGGCCTCGTCGAGCGCGGCGGTCACGGTGACCCCGTCGGGGACCGGGGCCCGCTCGCCGGGCCGGGGGTCGACGGCGACGACCGGCCCGTGCCAGAGGCCGGGCGAGCGGTCCAGGGCGGTGCGCAGGGCCCGCAGGTGCAGCCCGGCGCCGGCCCGGCCCAGTCCGATGATCAGGGGCTGCCTCATACGGTTGTTCCATTCGGTGATTCGGGCGGGACGCAGCGAAGAATCTCGCCGCCGCGCGCGATACCGGTCAAGGAAATCGGAGACATGGTCACCGAGAAGTATGAATTTTCTTGAGGGATTCGTGACGCCGATCTTCGTACTGTTACGCTCGCCCGGCAGGCTTTCAGGGCAGGCAACGACCGGCCCTTCGTCCCTCTCGGGCCTTCTCCCCGGCCCTGGTTGACGCCGACGTCCCGTCGGCCGAGAAGAATTGTTTCCGCGTGACGCGAACCAGCATTCCCTTTTTCTCCCAGGCGAAGACGTTCGAAAAGATCTGGCCGGAACTGCGCGCCGGAGTGGACGAGATTTTCGCCGACGGCAAGTTCTCGCATTCCCGCCGGGTCGGCCGCCTGGAAGACGCCCTCGCGCGGTACACCGGCGCCCGCCACGTCATCGGCGTGAACAGCGGCACCGACGCCCTGGTGCTCCTCCTCCAGGCCTGCGGACTGCGCCCCGGGGACCGGGTCCTCGTCCCGACGTACTCCTTCGTGGCCACCGCCAGCGCCGTCGTCCTGGCCGGCGGCCGGCCCGTCTTCACGGACGTCGAACCGGACACCTACGCCATGAGCCCCGAGACGATCCGGGACGAGGACGCGGACGGCGCCCGGTTCCTGATGCCCGTCCACCTCTTCTCCCGGATGGCCGGCATGGCCGCCCTCTCCGCCTACGCCGCCGCCCGGGACCTCACGCTCCTGGAGGACAGCGCCGAAGGCATCGGCATGCGACAGGACGGCGTCCACGCCGGGCTGCACGGACGCGGCGGCGTGCTCTCCTTCTTCCCCAGCAAGACCCTCGGCGCGCTCGGCGACGCCGGCGCCGTCCTCACCGACGACCCGGAGCTCGCCGAGCACGTGGCCGCCCTCCGCCACCACGGCCGCACCGGCCGCACCCTCGCCCACTTCCCCGGCATCTCCAACGAGACCGTGCACATCGGCCACAACAGCAAGATGGACGACCTCCAGGCCGCCGTCCTCCTCGCCAAACTCACCGTCCTCGACGACGACGTCCGCCGCCGCGCCGCCCTGGCCCGCCGCTACGACGAAGGCCTGCGCGACACGCCCGGCATCATCCGGCTGCCCGCCGTCACCGGCGCCCCCGACGAGGTCTTCTACGTCTACCTGATCGAGACCGAACGGCGCGACGCGCTCGTCGCCCACCTCCAGGAGCAGGGCATCGGCACCGAGACGTACTACCCGCGCCCGCTCCACCTCCAGCCCTGCTTCGCCGGACTCGGCCACCGGCCCGGCGACTTCCCCGTCGCCGAGGCCGCCGCCCGCGCCGCCGTCGCCCTGCCCCTCCACGCCGATCTCACCGAGGCGGAGGTGGACCGGGTCTGCGCGGCCGTCCACGCGTTCCACACCGGGAAGGTGCCCGCATGACCACCACCAGCGACCGGCCCGCCGAGCCGACCGCCGCCCCCGGCGACCGCGTCCCCTTCTTCCCGCCCGACCTCTTCCACGAGGACCGCGACACCCTGCTGCGGCTCCTGTACGAGATCGGCACCGGCGCCGACCAGAAGTTCATCCTCGGCGACCGCACCCGCCGCTTCGAGGACGCCCTGCGCGAACGGCTCGGCGCCGCCGACGTCGTCGCCTGCTCCAGCGGCACCTCCGCCCTCCAGCTGATCCTCACCGCCCTCGGCATCGGCGCCGGCGACGAGGTCGTCGTCCCGGCCTTCGGCTGCGCCCCGCTCGCCGCCGCCGTCCTCCACACCGGCGCCGTCCCCGTCTTCGGCGACATCGACCCCCGCACCCTCACCCTCGACCCGGCCGACGCCGAGACCCGCATCACCGGACGCACCAAGGCCCTGATGCCGGCCCACATGTTCTCCGTCATGGCCGACATGCCCCGCTTCACCGCCCTCGCCGCCGAGCACGGCCTGCGGCTCGTCGAGGACTCCGCCGTCGCCCAGGGCGCCGTCCTCGACGGCACCCCCGCCGGACTGTGGGGCGACGCCGGGCTCTACTCCTTCGTCCAGGTCAAGTCCTTCGGCATGCCCGGCGAGGGCGGCGCCGTCGTCACCCGCGACGAGGAGACCGGCCGCACCGTCCGCATGCTCCGCAACCACGGCCAGGACGGCGTCCACCGCTTCCTCCACCACCGGATCGGCGTCAACAGCCGCTTCGACGAGATCCAGGCCGCCTTCCAGCTCCACCGGCTCGCCGGCCTCGACGCCCGCCTGGAGCGGCGCGCCCGCATCGCCGCCCACTACACCGAACACCTCGCGGGACTGCCCGGCGTCACCACCCCGCCGCCCGGCACCGACGGCCGCTGCTACTACGTCTACACCCTGCTCGCCGACGACCGGGACGCCCTGCGCGACCACCTCTCCGCCGCGGGCGTCGACACCCACGTCTACTACCCGAGGACCCTCCCCGAGCAGACCGCCTTCGCGCCCGTCGCCGCCGCCCGCCCGGGCCCCGGCCTGCCGCACGCGGCCGACGCCGCCCGCCGCCACCTCTCCCTGCCCGTCCACCACCGGCTCACCGACGCCCAGGTCGAACGCGTCACCGACGCCGTCCGCGCCCACGTCCTGCGCGCCCGCCGGTGACCGCACCGCCCCGGACGGGCCGCGTCCCCCGCCCCCGCCCCGCACGGAGTACCCCCGCATGACCCCTGACCTCGACATCGCCGTCATCGGCTCCGGACTCGCCGGACTCGCCGCCGCCCACGAACTGCGCCGCAACGGCCACGAGGTGTGCGTCTTCGAGGCCGCCGACGCCCCCGGCGGCCGGATGCGCAGCGTCCGCCGCGACGGCTACCTCATCGACACCGGGGCCGAGCAGATCTCCGCCCAGGGCTACCGCGCCACCTGGCAGCTGATCCGCCGCGCCGGACTCACCCCCGACGACGTGCCCCGCATCGGCCGCCCCATGGCCGTGTGGCGCGGCGGCCGGCCCCACAACGGCGTCGGCGAACCCCGGGCCGTCCTCACCGGCGCCGGACTCGTGCCCGCCGCCCGGCCCTCCCTGGCCCGCTTCCTCGCCTGGAGCGGACGCCGCCGCGCCGAGATCGACCACGACCACCCCGAGACCACCCCGCTCGGCTCCGACACCATCGCCGACGCCGCCCGCGCCTACCACCCCGACCTCCACGACCACCTGCTCCAGCCGCTCTCCTCCGCCTTCTTCGGCTGGGACGCCGGACGCAGCGCCGCCGCACCCCTCGTCGGCCTGCTCCTCGCCGTCGGGCCCGTCTCCGCCTGGCGCACCTACCGGGGCGGCATGGACCTCCTCGCCACCCGCCTCGCCGCCGGACTCGACACCCGGTACGGCCACCGGGTCGACGAGGTCACCGACCACGGCGACCACGCCCGTCTCACCGTCGACGGCACCACCCTCACCGCCCGCGCCGTCGTCCTCGCCGTCCCCGCCCCGGTCGCCGTGAAGCTCACCGGCGGCCCCCACCCGGCCGACGCCGGCTACGTCGCCGCCTCCACCTTCCGGCCCATGTTCAAGGTCAGCTGCGCCCTCGACCGGCCCCTCGCCCCGCGCGGCGGCGGCTACGCCCTGCTCACCCCCGCCGTCGAGGAACCCCTGCTCTCCTGCGTCATCGCCGACCACCTCAAATGCGCCGACCGGGCCCCCGCCGGCGCCGGCCTGATCAGCCTCCTCGCCGCGCCGCGCCACCTCCCCGAACTCGCCGCGGCCACCGAGGAGGAAGCCGCCCGCCGGCTCACCACCGCCGCCGAACGGTACGTCCCCGGCCTCGGCGCCGCCCTCACCGCCGCCCACGTCCACCACTGGCCCGAGGCCATGCCCGAACTCACCCCCCGCGCACTCGCCGTCCGCGCCGCCTTCCTGCGCCGCCCGGCCCGCGCCGTCGAGTACGCCGGCGACTGGGTCGCCGCCCGGCCCTCCAGCGAGGGCGCCGCCCGCTCCGGAGCCCTCGCCGCGGCCCGCGTCCTCGCCCACCTCGCCCCGCACCGGGGCCGTACCGCCCGGCAGGAGACCGCCGCATGACCCCCCGCGACCTGGGCACCCTCTTCGACGAGCTCGCCGACGCCGGCACGCCCACCCGCGTCCACCTCGACCGCCCCTTCGACCTGGCCCCCTCGCCCACCGGTGACGGCGCCACCGAATGGACCGTCCCGGAACTCGCCCTGCTCGTCCGGGAGACCGCCGGCGCCCTCGCCGCCGCCGGAGCCGGACCCGGCGACCGCGTCGCCATCGTCAAGGCCAACCACTGGGACTACGACCTGATCGCCTGCGCCGCCGTCCGCGCCGGCGCCGTCCCCGTCAAGCTCTCCGACCGGCTCGCGCCCGAGGTCCTGCGCGTCCTCCTGGACCGCTGCGCCCCCGCCGTCCTCGTCACCGACGCCGACGTCCTGCGCCGCGACCCCGCCGCCGACCTCGCCAAGGCCGCCCGCACCACCGTCGTCCTCGGCTCCCGCGACGGGCTCCCCGACGGCACCGTCCACCTCGACGAGCTCGGCGGCCGGCCCGACCCCGGACCGCACCCCCGCGACGACGACGCCCCCCTCGTCGTCGTCCACACCAGCGGCACCACCGGCGTACCGAAACTCGTCGCCCACACCACCCGCACCCTCATCCACCACCTCGCCCGCTTCGAGACCCTGCCGACGCCCCGCATCGGCCTGCGCCGCGACGACAGCCTCTTCAACGCCAGCTCCTACGCCCACGGCCGCACCATCTGCTGGACCGCCGTCGCCCCCGTCCGCGGCCCCCGGCACATCTCGATCGACTCCCAGGGCCGGCCCGACACCGCCGACCTGCTGCTGCGCGCCCACCCGCCGACCGTCGTCGAGGCGCTGCCCTCCCACTACGTACGGCTCCGCCCGCTCACCCGCCGCCTGGACCAGCCCTTCCGGGACGTCCGCACCTACGTCAGCACCTACGACGCCGTGCACCCGCCGGTCATCCGCTCCTACCTCCAGGCCAGCACCCGCCGCCGGCCGCTGTGGATGCAGGGCTGGGGACAGAGCGAGACCGGACCACTGACCTTCGCCTTCCACACCCGCCGCTCCGTCGCCCGGGCCGCCGACGGCACCGCGACGACCGCGCGCGACCTCGGGCGCCCCGTCCCCCTCAAGACCCGCCTCAAGGCCGTCGACCCCGACACCTTCCTCCCCGTGCCCGCCGGTACTCCCGGGCTCATCCTGTGCCGCACCAAGGCGCTCGCCCCCGACTACCCCGGCGAATCGGAACGCTGGGCGGCCAAGGCGCACGGCCCCTGGTGGAACACCGGCGACATCGGGACGATCGCCCGCGACGGCAGCGTCCGGCTCCTCGACCGCGAGGTCGACCACCTCCCCGGCTTCAGCTGCCTCCAGGCCGAGGACATGCTGGAGGACCGGCTCCCCGAGGCCCTGGAGTGCGTCGTCCTCGCCCGGACCGGCGGCGCCGCACCGCTGCCCGTCGTCGTCACCGAGGACGGCACCCTCGACCCCGGGCACTGGAAGCGCGCCACGGACGGCCTCCCGCCGCTCGCCGAACCCGCCGTCGTCTCCTGGGACGAGGTCCCGCGCACCGCCACCGGCAAGGTCCGCCGCGCCGTCCTCCTCGAACGGCTCACCGGCAGCGCCGAGACCTGCGGCACCGGCCGCTGGACCTGAGATGACCGCGTCCCCGCCCGCCGTGCCCGGCGGCTACGTCTTCGACAACGACAGTCCGCACAGCGCCCGCCACCACGCCTCCCTCGAAGGCGCCCTCGACCCGCTCACGCTCGGCCACCTCCGGGAGGCCGGCGTGACGCCCGGCATGGACTGCCTGGAGATCGGCGCCGGCGCCGGCAGCGTCTCGTACGCCCTGCTCCGGCTGGTCACGCCCGGCGGCACCGTCACCGCCACCGACATCAAACCGGGCCGGATCGCACCGGCACCCGGACTGACCGTCCTCGCCCACGACGTCGTCACCGACCCGCTGCCCGAAGCGGCCTACGACCTCGTCGTCGCCCGCCTGGTCCTCCAGCACCTGCCCGGGCGGCAGGCCGTCCTGGCCCGGCTGGTCCGCGCGCTGCGACCCGGCGGACTCCTCCAGGTCGACGAGTTCGACGCCGGACACGAACCGTGCCTCCTCGCGCCCTCCCCGGAGGACGCCCGGCTCTACGAGCGCTTCACCACGGCCAAGACCGACCTGATGCGCGCGGCGGGCGGCGACCCCACCTGGGGCCGCCGGGCCCCCGCCGCCCTGCGCGAGGCGGGCCTCACCGGCCTCCGCATCCGGCCGCACGTCCTGGTGCGCGCCCCCGGCACGCCCGCGCTCGGCCTCCAGCTCCACCACCTCGCCCATCTCGCGCCCCGGCTCCTCGACGGGGGCTTCACCCCCGCCGAGCTCGACCGGCTCGGCGCGCTGATGCGCGACCCCGGGTTCGCCGCCGCGACCGGCGTCCTCTACTCCGTGCAGGGCCGCCGCCCCGCCCGTGCCCCCCTCTCCTGCCCACGCTCCGAGGCGACATGACAGACTCCGCGCTCACGACGACCACCGCGCCCGCCCCCGACGGGCCGGCCGCCCCCGCCGACAGCAGGCTCCGGACCTACGCGCGGCTCGGCAAGCTGGACGTCTACGACTACTACCTGGGCACCTTCATCGCCCTCTCCGCCGTCCTGCTGCCCGCCGGCGCGCTCACCGGGCGGACCGCCGCCCTCTTCGGCGTCTTCCTCGTCGGGCAGGTCTTCCTGCTCATGGCGATGACCGCCTTCGACGACGTCACGGGCTTCCGCGACGGCAGCGACATCACCAACTACGGCCCCGACCACCCGCTGCGCAACGTCCGGCGCAAGCCGCTGGTGGCGGGGGCGCTCACGGTGCCCGAGGCGCTGCGCTTCGCCTGGGCGAGCGCCGTCCTGGCCGCGCTGCTGTTCGGGGTGACCGCCGTCCTCGCCCCGCACCGGCCGGCCTGGACCACGATCGGGCTCGTCGTGCTCTGGGTGGTGACGCTCCAGTACTCGTACGGGGTCAAGCTCAGCTACCACGGCTTCCAGGAGCTCTACCTGGTCGCCCTCGGTTTCGCCCTGGTCATCCTGCCGTACGGCATGGTCACCGGGCAGGCCACCGGATTCCTGCTGGTCCAGGCCGTCCTCTTCGGCTTCGGCCCGCTGATGTTCGGCGTCTACTCGAACACCAACGACGTGGAGGGCGACCGCGCGGTGGGACGGCCCACCGTCGCGGCCCTGGTCTCGGAGCGCGGCAACGCCCGGTTCATCGGCGCGCTCTCCCTCGCCGAGTTCCTGACGATCGCCGTCGCGAGCCTCGTGGGCGTCGCCCCCTGGTGGTTCGTCCTGGTGATGCTGCCCGCCTCGCTGCTGCGGCTGCGCCAGTACCTGCTCGGCTTCCGGTCCGGCGACATCATGCGGGCCCGCCGCACCGGCTTCGCCGTGCACCGGCTCGGGGTCGTCCTGATGATCGCGGCGAACCTGCTGGCGGCCGTCACCGCCTGAGCCCCGGGACGAGAAGGCAGGGGAGGGGCGTGTGGCGTGTCGACGCGCCCCCCGAGCCGCGCGGGCCGGATCGTGCTACGGTGGACGTGTTGCAGTTGTGGTACCCATGAACCTATGTGCGCCTGACCGGAATGCTTTTCCGCGGGCGCATTATTAGTTTTTACCGGCATCTCCGGATGGGGCCTCTGCCTACAGAAGGAGAAGGTCATGGCACAGGGAACCGTGAAGTGGTTCAACGCGGAAAAGGGCTTCGGCTTCATCGAGCAGGACGGTGGCGGTCCGGACGTGTTCGCCCACTACTCGAACATCAACGCCTCCGGCTTCCGTGAGCTCCAGGAAGGCCAGCGCGTGACCTTCGACGTCACGCAGGGCCAGAAGGGCCCCCAGGCGGAGAACATCGTCCCCGCCTGATCGCCGGACACGTGTCCGTCGCCCGCCGGGGTTCGCACCTTCGTGGTGCGGACCCCGGTTTGTGCTGTTCGAAGAAAGGTAGAACCTTATATGTCCCGAAGGCCCCGGAAGTCGAGCAAGCGAGGCTCCGCTCCCCTCTCGGTTCCCTCCTCTGCTCCCTCCTCGGCCTCGGTCGGCGAGTTCCGCATGCCGGAGAGCGCGACGCCCGCCCTCCCGGCCGTGGACGAATTCGCCGCGCTGGACATGCCGGCGGGACTGCTCGCGACCCTCACCGCACAGGGCGTGACCACGCCCTTCCCGATCCAGGGCGCGACCCTGCCCGACTCGCTCGCCGGCCGTGACGTGCTGGCACGGGGGCGGACCGGCTCCGGCAAGACCCTCGCCTTCGGGCTCGCGCTGCTCGCCCGCACGGCCGGGCGGCGGGCCAAGTCCAGGGCGCCGCTCGCGCTGGTCCTGGTGCCCACCCGCGAGCTGGCGCAGCAGGTGACGGACTCCCTGGCCCCGTACGCGACCGCGGTGAACGTCCGGATGACCACCGTCGTCGGCGGCCTCTCGATCACCAAGCAGGCCGCCACGCTGAGGCGCGGCGTCGAGGTGGTCGTGGCGAGCCCCGGCCGGCTCAACGACCTCGTCGAGCGCGGCGACTGCGTCCTCGACGACGTCCGCATCACGGTCCTGGACGAGGCCGACCAGATGACCGACATGGGCTTCCTGCCGCAGATCACCAAGCTGATCAAGCAGGTGCGGGACGACGGGCAGCGGATGCTCTTCTCCGCCACCCTGGACAAGAACATCGACCAGCTGGTCAAGCGCTTCCTGACGGACCCCGTGGTGCACTCGGTCGACCCGTCGGCGGGCGCGGTCACCACGATGGAGCACCACGTGCTCCACGTGCAGGACGCGACCGACAAGAAGGCCGTCACCACCCGCATCGCGGCCCGTGACGGCCGGGTCATCCTCTTCCTCGACACCAAGCGGTCGGCGGACCGGCTCGCCAAGCGGCTGCTGTCCGTCGGCGTCCGGGCGGCGGCGCTGCACGGCGGCCGCAGCCAGCCGCAGCGCAACCGCACCCTGGAGCAGTTCAAGAACGGCCAGGTCACCGCGCTGGTGGCGACGAACGTCGCGGCCCGCGGCATCCACGTCGACGACCTCGACCTCGTCGTGAACGTCGACCCGCCGGGCGACCACAAGGACTACCTGCACCGCGGCGGCCGCACCGCCCGGGCCGGCGGCTCCGGCAGCGTCGTCACGCTGGTGCTGCCCGAGGAGAAGCACGAGGTCAGCAAGCTGATGCGGGACGCGGGCATCCAGCCCCGCACGACCCGCCTGAGGTCGAGCGACGAGGAGCTGACCGCCCTCACCGGCGCCCGCGAGCCGTCCGGTGTCGCCGTCACCATCGAGGTGCCCCAGCAGGCCGCCCCGGCGGCCTCCCGCCCCGCCCGCAAGCCGGCGGGCGAAGCCGGTACCCGTCCGCCGCGGCGGCGCCGTGGCGGGGGCGGCGGCGCCGGTGACGGTGCCGGTGCCGGAGCCCGTGGCGACGCGGGCACCCGTGGCGCCGGTGGCAAGGGTGGCGCCCGTGGCGCCCGTCGCACCGGTGACGGCGGCGACGTGAAGGCCGGCGCGGGCGCGGGTGGCCGTGGCGGCGCCGGTGGCGCGGGCGCCCGGGGCGGTGCCGGCGGTGGCGCCAAGACCGGCGGACGGGCCTCCGCCGGCGGCGGGCGGGGAACCGCTCGTCGTACGGGCTCCGGCGCGGCGGGCGCTGCCAAGGGCGACGCCCCCGCCACGTCCTCGGCGCGGGGCGGCGAGCGGCGGTCGCGCCGGCGCACGTCCGCGCAGGGTGGCGGAGCGGCGTAGGACCGACCCCGGGCCCCGGAGCCGGGCGGACACGGCGGAGGAGCCGTGTCCCCGGGTCCGGGCGCACGGGCCGTCAGGGCAGGTAGTCGGCCACGAGCTCGGCGAAGGCCTCCGGGGTGAGGACCTCGACGCCGAGCTTCTCGGCGGCCACCGCCTTCGAACTGGGCTTGCCCGTGGGGGAGGGGGCGGCGACGAGGTAGCTCGTCCTCCCGTTGACGCCGCTGCCCGCCCGGCCGCCGGCCCGTTCGACGAGTTCGTTCATCTGCGAGCGGCCGAAGCCGTCGAGCCGGCCGGTCATCTTTCCGGTGACCACGACGGTCTTGCCGGCGAGGGGGCCCGCGGCGGGCGCGGATCCGTCGGCGTCCGCCGCGTCCGCCTCGCCGACCGCCGGGAGCCCGGGCCGCTGGGGTTCCGTCATGTTCACGCCCGCCGCGATCAGTTTGTCGACGACGGGGGCGAGCGCCGCCAGTTCGGCGACGACCACGGGGGCCTTCTCCGGGCCGATGCCCTCCACGGCCAGCAGGTCCTCGGCGCTCGCGGCGCGGATCGCCTCCATCGTGCCGAAGTGGGCGGCGAGCCGCCGCGACATGCGGCGGCCGGTGCCCCGGATGCCGAGGGCGCAGAAGACCCGGCTCAGCGGGCGGCTGCGGGCCAGCTCGAACTGCTCGGCGAGCTTCGCGCCGCGCCGGGCGCTGCCGGAGGCGACCGTCAGCTGTTCCTCGGTGAGGGTGAACAGGTCGGCCACGTCGGTGACCAGACCGGCGTCGATCAGCGCCTTGACGTAGGTCCTGCCGAGGCCGTCGATGTCGAGGACGTCGCGCCCGGCGGCGTACTCGACGAGCGGGGCGAGCGCGCAACCGGCGCCCTTCGCGCACCGCCAGCGCTCCTGGCTCTTGTCGATGTCGCCGTCGCAGTTCGGGCACGCGGCCGGCAGCGGGACCGGCACGGCGTCCTCGGGGCGCAGTCCGGCCACCGGTGCCTGCACGCGCGGGATGATGTCGCCGGCCTTGTACACGGTCACGGTGTCACCGAGGTGGAGGTCGCGGCGGGTGATGTCCGCGGGGTTGTGGAGGGTGGCGCGGGAGACCGTGGAGCCGTCGATCTCGACCGCGTCGAGGACGGCGGTCGGCGCGAGCACGCCCGTGCGGCCCACCTCCCACACGACGTCCCGCAGCACCGTCTGCCGCTCGACCGCCGACAGCTTGTACGCGACGGCCCAGTACGGGAAGCGGCTGCCGAGCCCCGCCTCGGCCTGCTCGGCCGCGCTGTTCGCCTTCACGACGACGCCGTCGATGCCGAAGGGGAGACCGGCGCGCAGCGCGCCGATCGCGTCCACCCGGGCCTGCGCCTCGGCGACGGTGGCGACCACGTGCAGCCCGGCGGGCGTGTCGGCCGTCGTCCGGACGCCGGCCGCGGCGACCGCCGCCAGCACCTCGGCGTGCGTCGCCCCCACCGGAAGAAACGATCCGCCGTCCAGGTCCACGGCGCCGTACGCCCAGAACGCCATCTCCAGGCGGTACGGCCGGTCCTTGGCCCGCAGCGTCCCCGCCACCGCGTTCCGCGGGTTCGCGAACGGCGCGCCGCCGTGCGCCGCGCGCACCCGCTGCGCCGTCTCGAACTGCTCGTGCGTGAAGAGGACTTCGCCCCGCACCTCGAACGTCACCGGCTCCGCCAGCCGCTCGGGCAGCCCGACGACCGAACCCACCACGTGGCTGACGTCCTCGCCGTGCGTGCCGTCGCCGCGCGTGACGACCCGCACCAGCCGCCCGTCCCGGTACCGGGCCGCGACCGCCGCGCCGTCCAGCTTCGGCTCGACGGTGAACCCGCCCTCGACCGGCCGGCCGAGCCGCCGCTGGAGCGAGGCGTCCCACGCGACCAGCTGCTCCGGTCCGAACGCGTTGTCCAGGCTCAGCAACGGAGTGGTGTGCGCGACGTCGCCCTCCGGCGCGGCCCCGTCCGCGACGAGCCCGGTCGGCGAACCGGACACCTCGTCCGGGTGCGCCGCCTCCCAGGCCAGCACGGCCAGCCGCAGCGCGTCGTACGAGGCGTCGTCCAGCGGGCTGTTCTCGCCCGCGTAGTAGGCACCGGACGCGGCGCGCAGCCGGTCGAGCGCGTCCTCGTAGGCGGCGGAGCTGGACAGGACAAGGTGCGCCTCAGCGGCGGGGATCGCGGTCATGGACCCATCTTGTCGGGAGGGTCTGACAACGCCCCTCCGGCGCCGGGCCGGGGCCCGGTCAGGAGGCGAACGTCGGGGCCAGCGCCGCCACCAGGCGGGTCGTCAGCTCCTCCCGGAGGGAGGAGCCCGAGGCGGCCCCGGTGCCTCCGTGGTCGTCGGGGAAGGCCGACCAGTCGACCTCGCGGGCGGCCCGTTCGAACACGGCGAGGTCGAGCGGCACGCCGACGCCCAGCGGCCACTCGTCGGCCCCGTCGATGACGGTCTCCAGGAGCGGGAGGGGCAGGGTGCAGCTCTCGGCGAGGAGGACGGCGTCGTACAGGTCCTTGGCCTGCGGATACATGTCGCAGCTCAGCCAGAGCAGCTTCCACGCCAGCGACAGTTCGCGGTCCGCCGCCCGCACGCGCACGCCGGCGACGTCCGCCGGCCGCGGCGCGGTCGGCAGGCGCTCGTGGAAGACGAAGTCGAGCTGCACCTGCCCGCCGGGCAGGCCGGGCGCGCTCCACGGCAGCACGAGGCGGTGGCCGGGGACCCGTTCGTACGTCCAGATGTACTCGGTCACGGCGCCGGCGTCGTCGATCACCAGGTCCAGGTCGAGCGCGCGGGCGAGCCGGTCGGCGGACCGGGCGATGTCGTCGAGCATGGTCCTGGTGCGGGGCTCCTCGATGCGCCAGGTCTCGGGGACGACGACGAAGTCGATGTCCTTGGGCGGCCGGGCGGCCTCCCCGAACCACGCCGACATCAGCATGCTGCCCCGCAGCACCAGCGAGTCCGCCCACGCCGAGCCCGCGACCGCCGCCAGCACCAGGTCGAGCGCGGAGCGGCGGGCCGCCTGCCAGCGGACGCGCAGCTCCGGGTCCTCGATGACGTCGTCCGTGGGACGGAAGGCGTCCCGGAAGTGCTTCAGGGCGGGGTCGAAGGCGCGGTGCCGGACGGCCGCCGTCCCGACGCCGGCGGTCAGCGTGCTCGGGTGCCCGTTGGTGCGCCGCCGGTACTCGGCGGTCGGCTCACCGGCCGTGCCGGGGCCGTCCGGGACGGGATCGATCCACGTCGTGCCGCCGCCGGTGCCGTTCGTGCCGTCGCTGTGCGTGTCGTCGTCGTTCATGCCGTCGTCGTTCATGCCGTCTCCTCCGGGGTGTCGGCGCGGTCCGTGGCGCCGGTGTCGTCGCCGGGTTCCAGCCAGCCCGCGTCCACCGTGAGGTCGCTGTCGTGGAGGACCCGTTCGCGCTCCTCGCCGACCACGTCGTATCCGGCGGCGCGCAGGTCCGCGAGGAGGGCGTCGCAGGCGCGGAGCGCGTCGGGCGCCGGTCCGGGGTGCCGCTGCGTCACGAAGCGTTCGTGGCGGCCCTCCGGGCCGGGCAGGGCGCGCCGGGCGTTCCAGGAGACGTGGGCCCCGTGGGGGACGACGAGCGCTTCGAGCGCGGCGCGGTCGTACGGGGACGGCAGCGCCAGCTTGAGGTGGTGCTCGTGGTAGCCGCCGCCCGGCCCGACCGGCTCCGTGCTCCACGGCACGGTCTCCACCTTGACCCGCACCGGCTCGAAACCGTCCGCCCGCAGCGCGGCCACCAGCGACGGGTGCCCCGACCGGTCGGGGAGGGTGAGCATCGGCTGGACGGGCGTCCGGCCCCGGGCGAGCACGATCGTGGTGAGCTTCAGGCCCCGGCGCGCCGCCCACGCCTCCAGACGGGCCAGTTCGGCCCGGGTCGTGCAGCGGAGGGTCACGTGCGTCTCGTACGGCCCCTGCGCGCCGGCGGATCCGTCGCCCTCGGGGGCCTTGTCTTTCGGGTGCACGTTCGAGCCTTTCTGCCTGCGGGGTGAGTGTGCCAGACGGGCCGCCGTCCCCTCATCCGGTTTCCCGGACCGTACGATCCCGGGGTGCGTCCCACGTCGAACCCGCAGGCGGGCCCGTGCCCGAAGCAGCCCGGACCCGTCCCGGCGAGCCCGGAGGCGGCGCTCGCCCTGGCCTCCGCCGGGGTGCCTCCGCCGGGCTGGCGGGAGTGGCCGGACGACGTGCTCGCGCCGTCCGTGCGGGTGGCGCTGGTGCGGGCGGAGCTGGTACGGGACCCCGCGGCGGTGCTCGGCCACGAGGAACGCGGAGAGGTGCTGTACCAGGCGGTCCGGGGCGTCCACGCGCGCGTGGAGACGGCCGGGGCCGAACGGGCGCCGCACGCGGGCGTGCCCGCGCGCGTGGCGGAGCTCGTCGGCGCACTGGCACACGCCGGGGACGCCGTGCTGGAGGGGGAGGCGCTGAGGCTGGCCCAGGAGGGGCTCCGCGGGGGTGGGCTCGCGCCCGGCTTCGTGCGCGAGATCCTGACCGGGCTGCTGGACTCGTCCGCCCCGGCCGTGGTGCGGGACGCGCTGCGCGAACTCACCGAGCCCTGGGCGGCCTTCGAGCCGCTGCCGCGGGCCCGGCCGGCCGGTTTGCTCGCGGCGTCCGGGCGGCCCGGGTCTCCCGGGGCGCCCGGGGTGTCCGGGGCGGTCGAGTCGTCCGGGGCGTCGGGATCGGTCGAGTCGTCCGGAGCGTCCGGGTCGGTCGAGTCGTCCAGAGCGCCTGGGCCGGTCGAGCGGTCCGTGCCGGCCGGGCAGCGGATGTCGGCCGCGGTCGTCGAGGCGGCGCTCGCCGCCGCTGCCGCCCACGGGCACGGAGACCTGCTCCGGTGGGTGGCCTCGGACGCGGACCGGATGCCGCCACGGATACGGAGACGCGCACTGGCCCTGTACGGCGAGCAGGCGCGGCGGGAGGACGTGACCGCCGTCCTGGATCTCGCCGGGACGGACCCGCTGCTGCTCGCCGGACCCGCGGTGGACTGCCTGCGGGCGATGCACCGGCGCGGCCACTTCGTCTCCGACGCGGACGTGCCGGCCGTACTGGCCCTCGCGCTCGCCGATCACACCGTTCCGGCGGAGGCCGTCGCGACGGTGCTCTTCACCGCACGGCACGCACTGCTGCGCCTGCTCGTCGACGCACCCCCGGACGACCCGGCGTGGCCGCGTCGGCTCGGCCTGCTCGTCGCGCTCGACGGGCAGGGGGCCGGGGGCCTGCCGGTCGCCGGGGAGGTCGCGCGCCTGCTGTCGCGCGCGCAGACACCGGGGCCGTTCATGAGCGCCTTGCGCGTCCTGCGCGACCCCGGCACCGAGGACGCCGTCCTCGAAGCCCTCCCGTACGCCCCCGCCGACGCGCTCGACGCGCTGGAGGCCGTGGGCGGCGAGCGGACGGTCCGCGTCCTGGGCGCGGGCCTCGGCCTCGACGCGGTCGTCCCGGATGACGCTCCGGCGCCTGAACCCGCGCGCGTCGAGCGGGCGTTGCGAGGGCATCGGAAGCGCGCCCTGGAACTCGTCTGGCTGCTGAACGACGACCCCGAGGTGCGGCGGCAGCTCCTCGCGCGGGTCGACGCTGCCGAGCTGCCCGCCCGGATGGCCGCCGACCTCGGCGGACCCGACGAGCGCGAACTCGCCCTCCTCGCCGCCCACCTGGACCCGGAACGTCCCGTCGCCGCCCTCGAACGCCTCGCCGCGCACGCCGGCCCGGGCCTCCTGCCCGTCCTCGCCGACCTGCTGCTCCGGATCGCCGGGGAGGCGGCCGCCGCCTGGGAGCCCGGAGGCGCGGGACCCGTGCCCGAGGCGGAACCGGTGGTGCCGGAGGCGGCCGTGAACGCGCTGAGTTCCCTGGGGCGCCGGCTGCGGGAGCGCGGCCGGATCCGCCCGGTCTGCCTCCTGGACGTGCTCCCTGACGAGGCCGGCCCGGCGCTCGTCACGGACGTCGTCCTCGGACTGCTCGACCGGCCCGGACTCACGCCGGGCGAACAGGCCGTCCTGCTCCGGGTGCTGCTCGACCTCCCGCGGGCCCCGCACCGCACGATCCGGCGCCGCGTGCACCCCCTCCTGCGCCACCCCGACCGGCACGTGCGCAAGCACGTCGTCGCCCTCCTCGCCCGCGACGCCACGGGCGACGGCGTCGCGGCCGTGTCGGCGACGCTCCTCGCGCTCACCGGCCCCGACCGGGATCCGCAGACCGTGCGCCAGACCCTGAGCGCCCTCGGCGACGCCGGGGCCCGCTGGGCGTCGGACGCGATCGCCGGCTGCCTCGCCCACCCCGCCATGAACGTCCGCAAGACCGCCGCCCGCGCCCTCGCCACCGCCGGCACGCCCCGGGCCGTCCCCGCCCTGCTCGACCGGCTGGCCCGCGACGACAACCCCGGTCTGCGGGCCCACCTCCTCGACGCCCTGCGCGCCCTCCTCGGCGACACCCTCACCGCCACGGTCACCGAGGCGGCCGCCCGCGCCACCGAGGCCCCCGCCCGCGCCCGCCTGCTCGCCGCGCTCGCCCCCGCGCCCGGGCCGGGCCGGGACGAGACCGACCTGCGCCACCTCACGGAGTGCGGCTGGGACCCGGCCGCCGCCCTGCGCCTCGCCGCGTCCCGGCCGCGCGCGGTGCCGCTCGGCGCGACGCGCCCCCACCTCTCCGACTGGCTGGAGCTCGCCGCGACCACGGACGGGGCCCGTCGGGCCGTCCTGGCCGTGCTGCCGACGGAGGTCTGTCCGGCACCGTGGACGGTTCCCGAGCGCGCGGCGCTCGCCCGTCACGTCACGGTCCTCCTCGACGGCCTCGCGGAGGCGGAGGGGGAGGTGCGGGACGGGCTCCTCGCCCTCCTGGAGTCCGTCGCCGACCGCGTCGCCGACCGTGCCGAAGTCATCGCCGCGGTACGGGCGTCGTCCGTGCGGCGCCCGGGCCGGCGCTCCGCGCTGCCCCTGCTCCGGCTCGCCGGCGCGGTCGTCGTACGCGCCGATCTCGACCGCGAACTCGCCTGCGCCGCCCTCGGCCCCGACTCGTCGGCCGCGGGCACGCGGGCGCTGCGGGAGGCGTTCGGCGTGGCGGCCGGCGAGGCCGCGCGCGCGACCTGGTACGACGAACTCGCGGTCGCCGCACGGAGCCCGCGCACCCTGGCCGACCACCGGAAGCACCCGCGTCCGGTGGGGTCACGCGCGCTGCTGGCCGCCCTGGTGGAGGTGTGGGCCGGGGCGGCGCAGGACGTACGGACGGCGCTGGTCGACTGGATGACGGACCTCCAGCCGCTCGACGCCCCGCCGTGGAACCTGGCGGAGCCCGAGCCCGCGGCGGCGCCGCGCGCGGACCCGGACGAGCCCCGTTCCGCCGCGCGGCGGGACCGGTTGTTCGCCCTCCTCGACTCCGGCGACCCGAAGCGGCGGAACGCGGCCGCGCCCGCCCTCCTCGCCTGGCCCGAACCGGCGCCGCGCGCCGCCGTGCTGGCCGCGTACCTGCGCGGCCGGGTCGACGAGCCGGCGGCCCACGACGCGCGCACCGCCCTGACGACGGCCCTGACGGAGGCGCGCCCCGAGTCCCTGCGCGACCCGGAGCTCCGGCCCGACCGGGTCGCCCGGCTCGCCGCCGCCGTCCGTGACGAACGGCGGCTCGCGGCCCTGCTGCCCCTCCTCCTGGACCTGTGGCGGCACGGGCCGGCGGAGGCGCGGTCCGACGCGTACACCGCACTGCGCCGGCTCGACGGCGACGCCCTGGCGGGCCGTCTGGAGGGCCGGCTCGTCGCGGGGGAGACGGGGCTGCTCGAACTGCTCACCGGCCGCCGCCTCCGGCGCACGCCCCTCCTGGCCCGGCTGGCCGACCGGCACCCGGAGGCCGGGCTCGTCCTCGTCGACGGCCCGCCGTACGGCCCGGAGGCCGCCGAACGGCAGGCAGCGGCGCTCCGCGCCCTGCGCGCCCGCGCCACCGCTCCCGTGCGGGACGGGTCCTCCCTCCCGTACGAGGAGCTGGTCGTCCTGCTGCGGTCGCCGGAGCCCCGGCGGGTCCGTCGCGCGCTGGCCGCTCTGGCCGAGCAGCCGGTGGACGTGGAACCGACGCTCCTGGAAGGCGAGTTGCGCGTGCTGCTGGCGCACCGCGAGACGGGCGTGCGCCTCCACGCGCACCGGGTCGCGCGGGCGCTGCTCGACCGGGACGCGTATCTGCGGCTGACCGAGGTGCTGCTCGGCGACGCGCGGCCCGACGTGGTGCGCGGTGCGATCCGCGTCCTGTCGCGGGCGCGCCGGGGGACGGCGGTCCCGGAGTTCGTCGCCCTGCTCGACCACGGCCGGGAGACCGTACGGCGCACGGCGGAGGCGGCCGTCCTGCACGCGGGCCCGGAAGCGGTGCCGCCCCTGCGGAAGGCCGCCGCCCGTGCCCGCCCCGACCGCCGGGCCGTGTACGAGACGCTGCTGGCGCGCATCGCGGACCAGCGGTGACCTGACGCGGCACGCGCGGGGGCGGCGTACGCCGACGGGTGTCGGGTACGCCGCCCGAGGGGGGCTCGGGGCCGGCTAGCGGGCGCCGCGGTCGAAGGCGGACTTCGACCAGAGGTAGCCGAGGACGGTGAGGCCGGCGCACCAGGCGAGGGCGATCCAGGCGCTGTTGCCGATTTCGGTGCCGAGGAGGAGGCCGCGGAGGGTCTCGATGGCGGGGGTGAAGGGCTGGTACGCGGCGATCGGCTGGAACCAGCCCGGCATCGAGTCGATCGGGACGAACGCGCTGGAGATCAGCGGGAGGACGACCAGCGGGAGGGCGTTGTTGGAGGCGGCCTCGGCGTTGGGGGAGACCAGGCCCATCCCGACGGCGATCCACGTCAGGGCGAAGGCGATCAGGATCGTCATGCCGAAGGCGGCGAGCCATTCGAGGGCGGTGGCGCCGGTGGAGCGGAAGCCGATGGCGACGGCGACCGCGCCGACGAGGAGCACGCTCATCACGCACTGGAGGACGCTGCCGACGACGTGCCCCACGAGGATCGACGGCCGGTGGATGGCCATCGTGCGGAAGCGGGCGATGATGCCCTCGGTCATGTCGTTGGAGACGGAGACCGCCGTCCCCACGACCGTGCCGCCGACGGTCATCATCAGGATGCCGGGCACCAGGTAGGCGATGTACGCGGACCGGTCCGCGCCGCCGCCCATGCCGGCGCTCATCACGTCTCCGAAGACGTAGACGAAGAGCAGCAGCATCATCACCGGGGTGAGGAGGAGGTTGAGGGTGAGGGAGGGGTAGCGGCGGGCGTGCAGGAGGTTCCGCCGGAGCATCGTGGACGAGTCGCGGGCGGCGAGGGAGAAGGCGCTCATCGGGCGGGCTCCTGGTTCTGGGCCGTCGGGGCGGGGGAGGGGGTGGCGGTCGAGTCGGTGAGGGCGAAGAAGACGTCGTCCAGGTCCGGGGTGTGGACGGTGAGTTCGTCCGCCTCG
>NZ_BMTV01000028.1 GCF_014649855.1 Streptomyces roseolus
CCGCTACGAAGCGACCGTGCTGGTCGCAGCCATCAACGAGTGGCTGTGACCAGCACTTTCACAACAGACCCTAGCCGTCCTTGAGAGCGAAATGAAGCGTCGTACATTCCTGTCTGACGTGGCCGCCACCGCCATAGCCCCCATCGTGGCGTCGGACCTACTGGCCGCCGGCTTCGGTGCCCGCCTGCGTGGTGGCCCGACATCCGACGACTGGGAAGAGAAGCTGGCGAACTACGGAACCGAATACATGAGTCTGGGGGCGGCAGACATCCAGCGCCGCGTCTCCGGTGAACTCGTCATCGTCCAGCAGCAACTCGAACAGCCGCAGCTCTGGTCCGTGGGCGCTCGCCTGATGACGCTCTACGCCAAGACGTTCCCCGGCAATGACGGAAGCCGTGCGGTCAACTGGTACCGCCTCGCAGCCGAATCGGCAGACCGCTCAGGAGACGATCAGGCTCGCGTGTGGGTGCGGGGGCGTGCGGCCATCGCGCTGGGATACGAGGGGGCTTCCCTCGGGGTGGCGGACCTCTTGGCGGACCAGGCTATGGCCATCAGCGACAAGCCCTCGCTCGGTCTGCTGAACGCCGTCATGGGCAAGGCGCACGCGGCGGTGCTGCGAGGCGACCAGGAGGCGGCTCGAAGACTCCTGAACGAGGGCCGGCGCATCTTCGATGCCGTCGGGTCGCACGAGCAGACCTCCGACTACGCGGTGCCGTGGTGGCGGATGAACGTCTTCATCTCCTTGCTAGCCGCACGTCTGGGAGACGAGAAGACGGCCGTCGAGGCACAGGAAGCAGCTCGCCGGGAGCTTCCCGCCACACTGCCCCGGTTCGCCACCCACCTCGAAATGCACCGGGGGCTCATGCTGGCTCGGTCAGGCGACCGTGGGGGCGGGGTTCGGTATGCCCGCGCTGCCCTCAACGCTCTTCCGCCCGACAAGCACTCGCTGACCCTGCGCCTGCTGATGGCCGAGGTCGAAGCGGCGTAGCGAAGGCCCCCACCGCCGAACTGGCGGTGGGGGCCTCACCTCGGTTCCCCGACTACTCCGGCTTCGGGTCGTTGGGGTTGTTCTTGACGTAGATCGCTTCGAGGTGCGCGGGGACGCGGCCACGGTCCTTGACCTCGTGGCCGGCGCCGCGCAGCCACTTCTTCGCGCGGTGTCCCCACTCGGTCAGCTCCCGGCTGCGGGAGGCACCCGTCGAAGCGGCCTGGGGGGTCGACGGCGTCGCCGGCAGCAGACGCGCCTTCTCGGCATAGGGCTCGATGACCTTCAGGTACCTCTTGAGGGTGGCTTCGCCCATGTCGACGACGGCCCGGTTGAAGATGTAGGCGGGGCCGTCCTCCTCGGCGTCCTCGTCTTCGACGGGGATCAGCATCTCGACCTCGACGACGTTCTCGGTCGTCTTGCCGTCGATGTCGTCCACTCGCTCAAGCCGGGCGTACGTCGTAAGGGTGAGCCCGCCGATGGTGGTCGTGGCTCGCTCCACCCCCGGTTCGTCCTTCTGAGACTCGTCTACCTGCACTACGCGCACTGCCATTGCGATGCCCTTCCTTCGGAGTGGTCTACTCGGCCGACTCGATCGAGGCTTCGTCCTTGGCGGTCGCCTCGCGCCAGCGCTGCTCGTCAACCTTCACGGCCCGCTCGGCGTCGGTCTCGGTCATGTCGTGCTCAACCTTGAGGATGAGCGCCAGGGCCAGGCGCATGCCGGCAACCGTGCTCTTCGCCGTCTTCTGCCGAGCGCCGGTGAGCCCTTCGGCTCGGATCGCCATCCCCGCCATGTTGCCGAGGACAGCCGCATAGGAGCGTCCTCGCTCCGCAATCAGTTCCTCAGCGAGATAGCGGCGCTCATTGGGGTGATAGTTCACTCCATATACATACCATCGTTTGCGTCGCCTCGGGAGATCGATCACACATATGCGTACGCCCCCTACCTGTGTCTCTTTGGTAGAGGGCGCGGTATCCGTTGCCGTTTACTTATGATCTAGACGGGTCGTGGAGACCGATGTCCAAGAAGCCGGCCGTGGCACCGTCCTCTTCTTCGCTATCTCCTGGGCCTTGAGCTGGGCCTCGCGGTAGCTGTCCGCTTCCACCTCGACACTCATGCCCACATGCGCGTGCAGCGCCACATACCACTTCGCCATGTCGATCGCCTCTATCGTCGCCGGGAGATCCGGTAGACGGCGTACGTGATGCCGAGGATGAGGTCGACGGCGGCCCAGAGGGCGATGATGATGCCGACGCCGATGGCAGTGCCGGCGGTCTCGGCGTCGTTGCAGGTCTCGCGGCTGAGGGTGCCGCAGTCCTCCGGGGCGCCAGCGCCCGACGAGGCTCCGACGATGACCCACAGGAGGAAGAGCGCCTGGACGGCGAGGAAGACCCAAAGGAAGATGCGGCGGGGCTTGCGGGGCTGCTCGGGGGCGGCCCGGGGGCCGGTGGTGCTCATGGCGCGTCTCACTTCCGGATGACGGAGACGTTCTCGCAGTCCAGGGTCTTGTATCCCTGGCGGATGACGGTGAAGGCGCGGTCCCGCACCTCCATGTCCTGGCCGGTGCGCTTGGCTGCTTCGCGCGCCTTCGGCGTGTCGGCGTTGATGAACTGCTGGTACAGCGGGCAGAGGACTTCCCCCGTGACCCGGTCCTGTATGCGTTCGATGTCCCGGGCCTGCTGCCGCATCCCCACCCCTATGAGGAGGACGGCTATCAGCATGACGAAGGTCATTGCGAATGATATGCCGAGAGCCAGGACTATCCTCCGCTGCTTCTGCTGCCTCTCCTCTACCGTCGCGATACGGATCCCTGACTTGTCGGCTATGGACTCCATTGCGGCGATCAAGCGGTCAGCTTGGGCTACCAGTCGCTCCGTCTGATCGGTCGGCATTCCTTTGCTTGCACCATTGCTTGTCATGTTCCTGATTCCCTATTCGGGTTCAGTAGTTGACCCAGGGCCTCTACCGCTTCTTCTGTGCGCTTGAGCGCCTCCGCCATTATCTCTTCGGATGTGGCTCCATCCATGGTATCCCTCGCCCTAAGAGCTTCCAATGCCTGTAGCAATACCTCTCTATCCCTGTCCCGAGTCAGCTTCTTGTTGACATAGTTCGCGATGACCTCGCGCTCCGCCTCGCGCTGGGCCGAGTCGTCGGGGAGCGGGAGCCTGTCCACGCCGGCCATCTCGGAGGAGATCAATCCGGCCGTGACTGCCAGGCGAAGAGGGTTGACGTCGAAGAACTCGGCGATCCTCTGAGCGACCTCGGGGGTAGGGAATGTTCCCTTCTTCCATCGGGTCACCTGCGGGTCGCTCACTCCGGCGAACCTCGCCAACTCGGTTTGACTCTTACCAGAGTTGGCGATGGTGCGAGCCAACCATTCGCCCCAGTATTCCTGATCTTTCCTAAGCCTCTGCTTCATGCGCCTTCCCCTTTGAGGGGTGTCGGTCGAACCCAGAGGGTGGGGGGCCCGAGTTCTGTGGGAGGGAGAGGGCCGGGGATGTAACCACGGCGATCAACTTTTCTCAAGTACAGATAGCTCAACGGTTGCACCAGCCGCAACGGGGAGTCAAGGGTTTGCCTGATATGCAACCCGTTCCGACCAGCCAGATTGTCCTTCTCGCAAGGGAGTAGGGGGTGTAAAAAATCTTGCCCTTTGATCACCTGAAAAATATTTCAGGTACCCGAAGAAGATCTTGAAATTTTCTCCCAGGGGGGGTTGCGGTTCGTGTAAAACCGGCGCACGATTACAACCAGGGCAAGTCGGACAGACCGGGCAAACCGGACACGGAAGACCAGCTCCGGGACATGTGGAACCCCCATGACGTCAGGCCGATGGGCTCGCAACAGCGGATCGGACCCCCTGGTCGTCCCCACCGAAAGGGCACCGCCCCTCACTCCTCCGCAAGGAGGACGCCGCAAGGCGTACCGCAGAAAAAACCGGCAGTGAGCACCTAGTGCGCCCCCTGGAGGCAACGCGCGAAGCGCTCGCGAATGCTCAATAACTTCGACGCGTGGACGCCCCGCCGGGCGAACCCTTCACCGGGGAACGTGAGGCGGGATGCACCTGAAGGTGCTGCGACGAAAGGGCCTGAGGCCCCGAGCGCGATGACCGTCGATCTCATATACCCCTTGCGGGCGGGGACCCTCTCAGGTCCCCGCCCGGCAAGCAGAGCCCCCCGCAATACGAAGGGAGAGGGCTCAGATGACGAACGAACAGCGCGCAGCCCTCAGGGCGGCCGGTATCAAAGCGGCGGCAGACGCACCACCCCTGACCGATTCCGAGATCAAGGGCATAGCTCGCGTCCTGGCGTCACACAATATGAATCCTGCTGCTGTAGTAATCGGCATTCCGAATATGCTTGTCGGTCTTCCCGACGACGAGCCGGCGGCTGCCTAGCGCATAACGCACCATTTCCCTTCGCGCCTCCATCGAACCGTTGCGCCAGGTTTCTTCAATCGCCTTGACTGCGGACGGAACCTTGGGGGATGCGGGCACGATCATCATTCCTTCTTGCAATTCCAGCAGTCTCCGCTCCACGGAGGCCGTGGCCTTCTCGTACCGTTCAAGTGTCATATCGCCCTTGAGTAGCTTCTGATCGAAGACTTCGACCAGCTCTTCCAGGCGTGAGATCTCCGCCCCGGTCTCCCGCATCCCTGCTTCTACTTCCGCGATACGCGCAGCGTGTGCGGGATCGGTGAGTCGAGCGATCACGAATTGCCTGACAAACTCGACAAGCGGGGCTTCCAGAATGGATACCTGGCCGCAGCCTCGGCGGCGATCGCACCGGTAGCCAGGCGAGGTTCGCCGCGATCCGTCAGGATTACGGCCAGTGCCCGCAGATAGCAGAGTGCCGTGCATGCCCTGCCCGCACAGCTCGCAATGGGCGATATTCGTCAGTAGTCGGCGGCGTTGCGGACCTCGGCTCCGGCCGGCACGCATCGCGCAGATCATCTCGTGATCTTCTTCGCTGACGATGGCAAGGTCGGGGCGGCGGGCAACGACGACACCGTGGTGGACGATCAGCCCTGCATTGATCGGACGAGTGAGAATCCTTCCCAGGTTAGAGAAGCGATCAAACTCTTGCCCGGAAGTGCCGGTCAGGCCGGCCTCTCGCCATTCGTCTTGTATCTCCGAGATCAGCTTGCCGTCGTGCACGTGCTCGCGGACGCCTCGGGCAAGGTATTCGCGTTCCTTCTGGACCTGCTCCTCCGGTACGGCCTGGTCGCCTTTCCCCTGGAACCCGAATCGGCGGAGACCGCCGGGCATGTTTCCAGCCTTCCGGCTGGCCTCGATCTTCCGCTTTTGTCGCCGCGACGTGGCAGCGACCTCACGTTCTGCCGCTGCGGTTTCGATCCGGAGCCGGAACCGGTCGTCGGCGTTGGTCAGGTCGTAGGAGCCGAAGCACGAGACCACCTCGTAGCCCCGAGACGACTCGGCCATGTCGATCAGACGCTCCAGGTCGCGCGGCTGGCGCATCAGGCGGTCGACGTTCCAGACGATGCACCCGCCGGTGATGCCTGCTTCGAAGCGCTCTATCAGCTCTTCCCAGCCGGGGCGGCGGACGTTGCGTCGCCATGCCGATCGGTTCGGGTCTTGCAAGATCCTTCCGACGGTCAGGGCTCGCCGCTTGGCTTCCGCCTCGGCGTCACCGATCTGCCGGTCGGTCTTCTCAAGGCTCCCGTCGGGGGCCATCGAGATCCGCGCATATATGTCATAAATGCCCGATTTGCCCATTCTTCCATGATGCTTGCTCCATGCTGTGCTCAAAACTCCGTGAGGCCCTTGAACGTCTTTCCCACCATCACGAAGCCGCTGCCGTCGGCCGCGCGGGCGCCGAGGTGGAGGTTGGAGAGGTAGCCGGTGCGGCGCCCGTTGCCCCGTTCGGCGGCGAGGACCACGAGGTCGACGGTGTGCACGGGCTTCACCTTGAGCCAGGTCCGACCTCGCCGCCCGGCCACGTACGGCGCGTCGAGGGCCTTGACCAGGACGCCTTCGTGCCCTCGGGCCAGGGTGTCGGCGAAGAACCGCTCGGCCTCCTCCCGCCCCGCCGGGTCCTCGGGCGCGGTGATCTCCAGGCGGCGGACCCGGCGGTCCTCGGGCAGCAGCCGGACGAGGACCGCGTTCCGCTCGCGGCCGGGCCGGTCGACGAGGGCTTCTCCGTCGGCGGCGAGGACGTCGAAGAAGACGGGGGTGAGGGGGAGCGCGGCCTGGGCGCCGATGACGTCGGCACGCGAACCGACCCGCCCGGCGATGGACTGGAACGCCGCCGGCCGGCCGCTGCCGGGATCGAGGGCGATCAGCTCACCGTCCAGGATGAACGACTCCGACGGCACCTCGCGGGCGACGGCCACGACCTCGGGCAGGCGGGCGGTGACGTCGTCCAGCGAACGGGTGTGGACCCGCACGTCCTCCCCCTCCCGGTGCACCTGGACCCGGATGCCGTCCAGCTTCTCCTCCACCACGCACGGCCCCAGCGCCTCCACCGCCTCGCCGACGGAAGCGGCCGTGTGCGCGAGCATCGGCTGCACGGGCCGCCCGACCCGCAGCGTGAACCGGTCGAGCGCGGCGCGCCCGTCCGCGAGGACCGCCTGGGCCACCGGCGGCAGCGACCCCTCCAGCATCACCGCCCGCCGCAGTTCGGCGGCGGGCACGGCGGCGGCCTTCGCGACGCCCTCCAGCGCGACGGCGTCCAGCGCTCCCTGCCGCACCTCCCCCGAGAGCAGCCGCACCAGCAGCTCCTGCTCCTCCGCGGTCGCCGCCGCGCACAACTCCCTTACCCTGCGGGTCCGTTCCGCCTGCGATCCCGGACCCGCGACGGCCGCGAGCTCGTCCATCGCGGCATCCACCCCGGCCAGCGTCAGGGCGGGCACGGCGGCCGGGGGAACGGCGGGCGGGACGACCTCCTTGAGCGTGCTCCAGCCGACCCCGATCCGGCCCTGGGGCAGCCGCCCCGAGAGGTAGGCGATGACGAGCGGACTCTCCTCGGGGGTGGCCTCCGCGAACAGTTCGGCGAGCAGCGCGATCTTCCGCGACCGCGCCGGAACGGCGGCGACCGCCCGGGAGACCTCGGCGACACGGGCCAGCAGCATCCCCCCATCCTCACCGCCCACCCCCGCACCCGCACCCGCACCCGCACCGAAACCGGGAGTCGCGCCTGCGCCCGCGGCCTCGCTCCCTCAGCTCCAGTCCCGGCCCCGGCCCCACCCCCCGCCCGCGGTCGCCCTGCCGGGCAGGGCCCGGCGGATCCGGCCCAGCAGCCCCGGGCGCCGGGGAGCCGGCGCCCGCCCCGGAGACGGGGCGCCCCGGCCGGCGTGCGGGCGACCGGGCGGGCGCGGAGCCGGACGCACCGGGGACCCGGCCGCGTGCCCCGCTTCCGCTCTCCCCGCCGCTTCCGTCACCGGCGGGTCCGCGGGCTCCACGGCCGGCTCCGGATCCTGCCCGGACTCCGGATCCGTCCCCGGCTCCGGATCCGGTCCCCGAACCGGTCGTCGGCGCTCCCCCGGGTAGGGCGCCTGGCGGACGGCGCGGGCCTCGTCCAGGGCGAGGGCGAGGCTCATCCGGTGCCAGAGGATCTCGTCCGGGTCGTCGGCGCGGACGAGACGGACGGCGGTCTCGTGGGACGCGCCCGCGACCGGGAGGCCCGGCGGCGGCGCCGGGCGCAGCCGGTCGAGGTAGGTGCGCTCGTAGGGGTCGTCGACGACCTCCGCGACCTGGACCGGGTCGAGCAGGGAGGCGATCGCCGCCGCGCGGGCCCAGGGGTCGTCGGTGCCGCGCAGGAGGAGGGACAGGTGCCGGAAGCGCCAGTTCCTGGCCCGCAGGTCCTCGCCGGCGGCATGCCGCTCGCGCACCCCGGCCGGGAGCCGGCCGGTGAGCAGTCCGGGATTCTCCTCGCCGAAGGCGGTGACCTCGGCCGCCAGGTACAGCCAGACCACCACCCGATAGCGGTTGAGGTAGAAGCGGACCGGGCTCAGGTGGCCGGTGCGGGCCAGTCGGTCGAAGCGGCCGTAGGAGACGGAGAGGAGCTGGGCGGCCTCTCCCGCGCCCACGGCCCGCACCCGTTCCCGCAGGCCTTCGGGGAAGTCCGGCGCCGCCTTGAGCCGGTCGAGCTCGGCGCGCGCGACCGGGCGCCGCTCGGGCGGCCGGTCCCGGTGTGCTCCCCGCGGGTCCGGGACCGCCACCGGGTTCGGCACGGTCCTGATCAGCCCCATCCGGACGGCGAGCCGGAACTCGTCGCGCTTCAGTCCCAGCTCTTCCGCCGCTCGGACCGGTGCCACCGTCCGTGTCGTCTCGTCCACCGTCATGGCGTCCGCCGCCTCCCCCACTCGCTCGCGCCGGCCTGCCGGCCGTCCGGGTTCCGGCGAACCCGACACCCACGAACGTAACGCAGGGTGACGATCCGTGCGCCACCTGTGGACGGCCGCCTGTGGAAAACTCAGGCGGTCGGCCCGCCCGGCTGACGCGCCGCGACGCCCAGGTGCTCGCCGACCCGATTGACCAGCAGCGTCATCTCGTACGCGACCTGGCCGACGTCGGCCTCGGCGTCGCTGAGCACGCACAGACAGCTGCCTTCGCCCGCGGCCGTGACGAACAGCAGCGCCTCGTCGAACTCGACCATCGTCTGCCGGGCCCGGCCGGCTCTGAAGTGCCTGCCCGAACCGCGTGCGAGGCTGTGCAGGCCGGAGGAGACGGCGGCCAGGTGTTCCGCGTCCTCCCGCGCGAGTTCGCTGCTCGCGCCCGTGACCAGGCCGTCGTTCGACAGCACCAGCGCGTGCCGTATGGGTCCGACCCGCCGGGTCAGATCGTCCAGGAGCCAGTCGAGCCCCTTGTCCAGCGCCATGCGGTGTCCTCCCCCTCTTCGGTGCGGTCGCGCCCGGCCGGGCCCCGTGCCCGCGTGCGCCGTACGGACCGCGTGTCGCGGCAAGCCTTACGCACTGTCGTGGACAGGGCAAGCACCCCGATCCGCCCGGGTGTGCCGCCGTACGCCCGCGACGTGCCGATCCGGTCTTCCGGCCCGCGCGGTCCGGTACCCGCGGGTCCGTTCAGCCGACCGTGTCGAGGAGCCGGGCCGTGTGCATCCGCCCGGCGTACTCGACGACGCGGATGAGGACCTCCTTGCCGGAGTCCCGGTCGCGCGCGTCGCAGAGCAGCACCGGTGTGCCGGTGTCCAGGTCGAGGGCGCGGGACACCTCCTGCGCCCCGTAGGAGCGGGCCCCCTCGAAGCAGTTGACGGCCACCACGAACGGGATCTTCCGGTGCTCGAAGTAGTCGACCGCCGGGAAGCAGTCCTCCAGGCGGCGGGTGTCGGCGAGGACGACCGCCCCCAGGGCACCCTGCGCGAGCTCGTCCCAGAGGAACCAGAAGCGGTCCTGTCCGGGGGTGCCGAAGAGGTACAGCGAGAGGCCCGCGCGGATCGTGATCCGGCCGAAGTCCATGGCCACGGTCGTGGTGGTCTTCCGGTCCACTCCCCCGGTGTCGTCGACGAGTTCGCCGGCCCGGCTGAGGCGTTCCTCGGTGCGCAGGGGCCGGATCTCGCTGACCGACCCGACCAGGGTGGTCTTGCCGACGCCGAAGCCGCCGGCGACGAGGATCTTCAGGGCGAGAGCGGTGTCGGCGCCGTCGTCCGCGCCGGTGCGGTCAGAGCGCTCGTAGGCCATCGATCACTTCTCTCAGGATGCGTTCGTCGGGGAGCTGGGCGGGCGGTACGGGCCGGCTGACCCGTACGAAGCCCGCTTCGAGGAGGTCGCCGAGGAGGACCCGGACGACCCCCACGGGGAGGTCGGCGTCGGCGGCGAGTTCGGCCACCGACTGGGTCTCGGCCCGGCAGAGGGAGAGCAGGGCACGGTGTTCGGGGCCGAGCAGGTCCTCCTCGGCCCGGCCCGGCGGGTCGTCGTCGACGACGACCAGGGCGATGAGGTCGAACCGGACATTGCTGGGGCCGGGTTTGGTGCGTCCGCCGGTCATCGCGTACGGCCGGACGAGCGGTCCGGCTTCGGCGTCGTACCACTGGCTGGTCATGGGGCGGTTCTCCGGTCAGCCGGCGGCCGGTGGGGCCGCGGCGAGCCGCGGCGGGGTGTGCAGGTGCTCGCCGACGCGCTTGACGAGCCGGGCCATCTCGTAGGCGATGAGGCCGATGTCGGCGCTGACGGAGCTGAGGACGGCCAGGCAGGAGCCGTCGCCGGCGGCGGCGACGAAGAGGAAGCCGTCGTCCATCTCGACCATGGTCTGGCGGACTCCGCCGGTGTGGAACTGGCGTCCGGCGCCCTTGGCGAGGCTGTGGAAGCCGGAGCCGATGGCGGCGAGGTGCTCGGCGTCCTCCCTGCTGAGTCCGCTGGAGGCGCCGACCGGGAGGCCGTCGCCCGAGAGCACCACGGTGTGCCGGACCTCGCGGACCCGGGCGACCAGGTCGTCGAGGAGCCAGTCGAGTGCGCCGGAGCGGTGGAGGGAGCCCCTCTCGTGGTCGATCATGCGTCGTCTCCTTCGGATCGGGTGGCCTGGGGCGGGTGGGGGCGGGCGCCGAAGTACGGGCCGAGGTCGGTACGCGCGCGTGCGTCACGGCGCGGGTCGCGCGGGCCGTCCGGGGCGGTCCGCGGGGCCGTGGGCGGCGGGATCGGGGACGTCCGCCCGGTGTCCCCGTACGGGCGCGTGCCCGGGGGCGCGCCGGGGTCCGCGACGCCCGTCGGGGTCTCCGCCCGCGTGCCCGTCGAGGGCGCGCCGGCGCCGAGCGGGCGCCGGGCTCCCGGTGCGGGACCGCCGCCGCGCTGCCAGCCGTCGCGGTAGGCGGCCATCCGGTCGCGCACCCGCTCGGGCGTCCGCTCCGGCGCGCCGGGGACGGTGGGCGCCGGCAGCGGCTCGGGCGCGGGCGCCTCCCGGAGTTGCGGGACGAGACTCGTCTGGCGGATCCGGCGCGGCAGTCCGGCGTCGCCGTCCGCGTCACCGGAGCCGGGGACCGGATCCTGGTCCGTGGCCGCCCTCGACGCCGACCGCGGCGGTACGGCGGTGTGGCCCCGGGGGCGCAGGGCGGTGACACCGGCCGGTACGGACGCCGGGGCGGCGACGGGGGTGGTCGCGGGAGCCGGGCCGAGCGCGGGGACGGCGGTGGGGCGCGGCAGGGTGCTCGGCGTCGACCGGGGCCGGGCCGGGGCCCGTTCGGGGGCCGGGGGCGGCGGGGTGGCGGAGGTCCGCGGCACTGTCCCGGCCGCGGCGGCGCCGTCCTCGACGGGGGTCCGTGCGCCGGCGGCCGCTCCTCCGGTGGTACGGGGGTCGGCCGGGGGACGGGCGAAGCGGCGGGCTTCCGCGCGGTGGGCCTCCTCGCGCTCGCGGGCGGCGCGTTCGTCGACGCGGGACGCCGTGTCCCGGGGCGAGCCGGTGCCGGGTCCGGCGCCCTGGCCGGCGTCCTCCAGGGCGCCCTGGAGGAGGCCGGTGGGGAGGAGGACGACGGCGGTGGTGCCGCCGTACGGGGACGGCCTCAGGCGCACCTTGATCGCGTGCCGGGCGGAGAGCCTGCTGACGACGAACAGGCCGAGGCGGTCGCTGTCGAAGAGGTCCAGGGCCTCGGAGCGGTCGATGCGGGTGTTGGCCTCGGCGAGGCTCTCCCTGCCCATGCCGAGTCCCCGGTCCTCGATCTCCAGGGCGTAGCCGTTCCCGACGGGCTCGCCGCTGACCCGCACCTTGGTGTGGGGCGGGGAGAACTGGGCCGCGTTCTCGATGAGTTCGGCGAGGAGGTGGGTGAGGTCGGCGACGGCGGCGCCCGCGACGGCGGTCTCGGGGAGCCGGCGCACCTCCACGCGCGCGTAGTCCTCGATCTCGGAGACGGCGGCGCGGACGACGTCGGTCAGCGGCACCGGCATCCGCCAGGCGCGGCCGGGCGCGGCTCCGGAGAGGATGATCAGACTCTCGGCGTGACGCCGCATCCGGGTCGTGAGGTGGTCGAGCCGGAAGAGGTCGCCGAGCTCGCCGGGGTCGTCGGCGCGCCGCTCCATGCTGTCCAGGAGGTTGAGCTGGCGGTGGACGAGGACCTGGCTGCGGCGGGCGAGGTTGACGAAGACGCCGGAGATGCCGCCGGCCAGTTCGGCGCGTTCGACGGCGGCGGAGAGGGCGGCCCGGTGGACGGTGGTGAGGGCTTCGCCGACCTGGCCGATCTCGTCCTGGGGCGCGGGGCCGGGCGGGGCTTCGGCGTGGACGTCGATCTCCTCTCCGGCGCGGAGCCGGCCCATGGCGGCGGGGAGTTTGCGGCGGGCGATGCCGAGCGCGGTGTTGCGGAGGCTGACGAGCTCGACGACGAGCCCTCGGCCGATGCGTACCGAGATGACGAGGGAGGCGGCGACGGCGAGCAGCCCGAGGACGACGGCCGCGCCCGCCGGGCTGAGGATGCCGCCCGCGAAGGGGTCGGTGGACTCGGCGGCCGCCGCCCGCGCGTCGTCCTCGACGGCGGTGAGCCCGGCGCGTACGGCGGCGAGGGCGGCGTCCCACTCCGCGGAGGGAGCGGCCTGGGCGGCGGGCCGGCCGTCGGCGGCGCGGGCGACCCGGTCCTCGGCGTCGGTGAGCCGGGCGTGGTCGGGGCCGTCGGCCAGCCGTGACCAGGCGGTCCGGCCGGCCGGGGGCAGGTCGGCGGTGGCCGAGGCGAGGAGGGTCCGCCGGGTCTCGGCCGCGCCGGTGAAGGCGCGCTGGTGGGCGGCGGACAGCCGGCCGGTGAGATGGGCGGCGGTGAGGAGGGCGTCCTCGCGGGAGAGCATCTCGCCGGCGCGGGCGAGTTCGAGGAGCACGCGCGCGTGGGAGCCCTGCCCGGTGTCCTGGATGCCGGCGAGGGCGCCGCCGACGGCGAAGCCCGCCGAGACGGCGGCGGTGTACGCGTCGTGGACGCGGTCCCACTCGCCGCGGCCTTCGACGGCGGCGGCACGGAGCCGGGCGAGGCCCTGCGCCTCGCCCACGAAGGCGCGGACGCGGTCGGCGACGTCAGCGGGCAGGTCGCCGGAGTCGCCGACGGTGTGACCGTCGCCGAGCCGCAGCCGGGCGACGGCCTCGTCGGTGCGGCGGATCCGGTCCTCGAGCTCGGCGGCCCGGACCGCGCCGGGGGCGGCCAGCTGCCGTACCGCGGCCCGGCGTTCGTCCTGGAGCGCGGTGACGGCGGCGGACACGGGCTGCCGGATGTCGGCGTCGACGCGCTGGAGCTGGCGGAGCCGGGCCATGTCCTGGGCGGTGGTGACGGTGGCGAAGCCCCAGAGGGCGAGGAGCGAGACGACCGGGACCATGAGCAGCGAGACGATCTTCGCGCGCACGGTGCGGGGCCGCGGTCCCCCGCGACGGCTCCCGGCGCCAAAAGCGTCCGCGGCGGAAGCGTTCGCGGTGGGGGCGGCCTCCGGGACGAGGGCGGGCTCGGGGACCAGGGCGGGCTCGGGAGCGCCGGCTCCGCCGTCCCTCCCCCGGCCCGGAACGGCGGACTCCGACGCGGTCTCCGCTCCCGGCGCGGCGGTGCGTGGTTCCGGCTCGTCGGCGGGCGGCCCGGCGTGCGCGCGCCGCCCGCGTGCGGTCGCCGGCGGCGCGGGCGCCACGGCGTCCTGGTTCTTGCGGGGAGTACGCATGGGCTCCTCGTTCCGGCAGTCCTGCAGGGGGTGGTGGGGGGCGGAGGCGGCGGGCGGGTGCACGCGCGCGTGCGCGAGGCGTGGACGGTGGGGGTGGCGGGGCTTGTCAGGGTGTGGGCGTCCGCAGCGGGTCGCGCGCGGCGCGGAAGCCGGCCGGGGCCACGTCCACCGCGCGCTCGTCCGGTTCGGTGAGGCGTTCGGCGGAGGCGTACGCGGCGCGTTCCCGGGCGGTCGGGGAGAGGGCGACGAACGCGGAGGTGATGAAGAGGTACGAACCGAGGCCGACGGCGAGCGGGAAGACGAACTGCATGACGGTGGCGCCGGGAAGGTCCGCGGAGGAGGGGACGACCTCGACGCTCACCGCGAACATCCCCGTGTAGTGCATGCTGCTGACGGCCGCCCCCATGACGAGCGAGGCGAGCGCGACCGCGACCGGCGCGTGGATGTGGAGGGCCGCCCAGAGCGCGGCGGTCGCGGCGACGACCGCGATGACGACCGAGAGGGCGACGAACACCGGGTCGTAATGGACGGTGCCGTGGAGGCGGAGGGCGGCCATGCCCATGTAGTGCATGCTGGCCACGCCGATCCCGGTGGTCAGTCCTCCGATCAGAAGCGATCGGACCCGGTCGCGGCCATAGCCGACGGCGAACACGCCGACCCCCACCACGCCCATCGCGATGACGAGGCTGAGGAGGGTGAGCGGCACGTCGAAACGGATGTCGGTGCCGGTGACGCCGAAGCCGAGCATGGCCACGAAGTGCATGGTCCAGATGCCGGTGCCGATCGCGGAGGCGGCGGTGAGCAGCCAGTTCCGCCGCGAACGGCCGGTCGCGTCGAGCGCGCGTACGGTGCAGCGCAGCCCGAGGGCGGCGCCGATGCAGGCCATCGCGTACGACAGCAGAGGTGTCAGCCAGCCGAAGGTGGCGTGGTCCAGGTGTCCCATGACTCGGGGACGCTAGTGCGCACAAGGGGGCGCACCGGGGGCGCATTTCGAAAGCTGCTGGAATATGACGGAGAGAAGTTCCAGATCGATCGGGCGAAGCTCGAACGTGCCCAGAGAACGTTCACACTCACGGGTGGGTGATCATGGCTGCATGAGCGATGACCCCACAGATGTCCGAGCATTTTTCGCCATCCGCGCGGCCGACTGGGACCGCCGCTTCCCCGACGACGGGCCCGCCTACGCCGCCGCCGTGGCCGACCTGGGCCTGCGCCCCGGGGACGCCGTGCTCGACGCGGGCTGCGGCACCGGCCGCGCGCTGCCCCCGCTGCGTAACGCCGTCGGGCCGTCGGGCACCGTGCTCGGCGCCGACCTCACCCCCGAAATGCTGGCCGAAGCGGTACGGAGCGGGCGACGCGGCCCGGGCGGCGCCTCCGCCCTGCTCCTCGCCGACGTCGGCCGGCTGCCGCTGCGGGACGGCGCGCTCGACGCGGTCTTCGGCGCGGGGCTCGTCTCCCACCTCGCGGATCCCGTTTCCGACCTGCGCGAACTCGCCCGCGTGGTACGGCCCGGAGGACGGCTCGCCCTCTTCCACCCCATCGGCCGTGCCGCCCTCGCGGCCCGCCACGGCCGGCGGATCACCCCGGACGACCTGCGGGCCGAACCCCGCCTGCGCCCGGTACTCGCCGAGGCCGGCTGGCGACTCGACTCGTACGCGGACGAGGACGCCCGCTACCTCGCCCTGGCGGTACGGGAGGGCTGACGCCCGCCCCTCTGGCGACCCGGCACCGGGTCCGCGCCTGACGGCGTCTCAACGCCCCCTTATGCCCCGGCACTTCACTGTCTACCGTGGACGTGCCGGGCCGTCGCGCCCGGGGAAAGGCGGCCAGCCGTGGCACGGATAGCGGAACGCATGCGCAAGCTCCTCCCCTCCGTCCGACGCGCGTCCCGGGACGGGGCCGCCCCTCCCCCGGCCCGCCCCGGACGCCAGGGCCGCAACCTCTTCGAGGCCGCGGCGGTGTACGTGGCCGCCTGTGCCGAGGACGACCGGGAACGGATGGACGAGGCCTCGACCTGGGTCTCCCCGGGCCAGCTCAGCTTCGGCGTCAACGAGCTGGCCGGCCGCGCCCTGCTCACCCTCGCCCGCGAGCGCAACCAGACCCCCGAGACCATCGCCCGCGCGCTGCTCGGGATCAAGGAGCGCTGACCCTCCCACGCCGAAGGCCCTCGACTCACGGGTTACTCGATAGTAGGGTGCGCCGACGGTCCGATGGCGGGCGAGTGAGGGAGCGTGTGGTGACGGCTACGGAACCGGCGGCGGACGACGACGCGCTGTACGTGCTGACCGCGTGCCTGCTGACGCCCGCACGCTTCCCCAGCGTGCTCGGCGACGACTATCCGGCTGCCTGCGCGGCCCTCGGCCTCGAACCGTACGAGCAGGGATACGGACTCGTCTTCGGCCAGGACGAGCTCGGCGCACGCTGGACGGTCGTCGTCGACGACGTCTCGCTGGTCGCGGTGGCCATCGCCTCCTGGGACTGCGGCATGGCCTACGACCTGTCCCCCGACGAGGAGTCGGTCGTCGCCGGACTGCCCGGCTGGCCGCTGGCCGTCGCCACCCAGGCCCCCGGCGTCCCGGACCCGCACGACCCCGAGCCGGAGGAGGGCGACCCCGCCCCGCTGGCGCCGCCCGCCGAGGGCGCCTGGACCCCCGCCCACCGGAGGCTCGGCGCCGACGAGGTGGCGCTGCACTGGAACCTCTGGCGGGAACAGATCGGCCCTCGGCCGGCCGCCGGCCCGTCGCCGGCGTCCGAGGCGGGACCGGCGGCCGAGGCGGAGCCGGCGGCCGCCCCTTCCGGGGGAGCCGCGCCCGATCCGTACGCCGGTGTGCGCCGGGCCATGGACGAACTGCACGGCTATCTGGACTCGCCGCCGCCGGTGGGCCGGGTGCGGTCCGACGCGACCGGCGAGGGCGTGCGGACGCTCCGCGCCGACGGCCCCGGCTGGTCGCTGGTGGCCCGCACCGACGACATGGCCTTCTTCCTGCTCGACGAGCTTCCCCACGAGGTCCTTCCGGTGGCGCCCGGCCCCCGGCTGCCCGCGCTGCTCGAAGGGCTCGACGCCATCGCCGTACGCCCTTCCTAGGAGCGCACGCGGGGCAGGCGCGTACGGGCAGGAGCGCACGCGGGGCAGGCGCGTACGGGCAGGAGCGCACGCGGGGCAGGCGTCGCGTCAGACGCGCTCCAGCGGGCGGTGCGGTTCGGCCGGCAGTTCGACGCGGACGGGGTCGCCGGGGCGCACCTCGCCGCCGGTCAGGACGATGCCCATGATCCCGGCCTTGCGGACGAGCGCGCCGTCGGCGTCGCGGCCCACGACCTGCTTGAGCAGGCCGTGGCGGAAGCCGTCGATCTGGGCGCAGGGGTTGCGCAGCCCGGTGATCTCGACGACGGCCTCCGCGCCGAGGTGGAGGCGGGTGCCGGTGGGCAGGGCGAGCAGGTCGACGCCGCGGGTGGTGACGTTCTCGCCGAGGTCGCCGGGGGCCACGGCGAAGCCGGCTTCGGCGACCTCGTCGAAGAGCTCGGCGTGGATGAGGTGGACCTGGCGGAGGTTCGGCTGGGTCGGGTCCTGGGCGACGCGCGACCGGTGCTTGACCGTGACGCCCGCGTGCACGTCGCCGTCCACGCCGAGGCCGGCGAGGAGCGTGATGCTCTCGCGGTTGGGCTTGGTGAAGGAGTAGGTGCCGTTGCTGCTGACCGTGGTGACGATGCCGTCGTCCATGGGCGACCCCCCTGGTGCGCGCTGCTGACCGGATCCGCCTTCGACCCTACTCCGGGCGGTCCACGCGCTCCTCGCGCAGGGTGGCGCCGACGTCGTGGAGGTGGCCGAGGGCCTGCCGGTAGGAGTCGACGAAGCCGGTCTCGGTGTACGGGACGCCCAGGGCCCCGCAGTGGGCTCGGACGGCGGGCTGGGCGAGGCGGAGGTGGGGGCGGGGCATCGACGGGAAGAGGTGGTGCTCGACCTGGTAGTTGAGGCCGCCGAGGAACCAGTCGGTGAGGACGCCGCCCCGGATGTTGCGGGAGGTGAGGACCTGGCGGCGCAGGTGGCCCCAGCTGTCGCCGTCCTCGTGCTCGTCGGGCCGCTCCATGCCCTTGTGGTTGGGGGCGAAGGCGAGGCCGAGGTGGACGCCGAAGAGCATCTGGTGGACGAGCGCGAAGACCAGGGCCTGGGCGGGCGTGAGGGCGGTGAGGAGCAGCGCCGCGTACCCGGCGAAGTGGAGGACGAGCAGGGCGGCTTCGGTGAGGCGTTCGCGCCGGGTGCGGTACGGGCCGTCCTTCGCGAGCAGGGCCTGGACGCCGTACAGCTTGAGCGCGAGGCCCTCCAGGGTGGTCAGCGGGAAGAAGAGCAGCGCCTGGTGGCGGGTGAGGAAGCCGCGCAGACCGGTGCGGCCCGCGGTCTGGTGCTCGGCGAAGACGAGGACGTCGGCGGCGACGTCCGGGTCCTTGTCGAGGTGGTTGGGGTTCGCGTGGTGGCGGTTGTGCTTGTCGTTCCACCACTCGCGGCTCATGCCGAGGAGGAGGTTGGCGTGGACGAGCTGGATGACGCGGCCGGCCCGGCGGTCGGCGGTGATCTGGGCGTGGCCGGCGTCGTGGGCGAGGAAGGCGGCGCGGGCGGAGAGCAGCGCGAGGGGCACGGCGAGCAGGACGCACCACCAGGCGGGGCCGGTGAGGAGGAGGGCGCCGGCGACGGCGGCGAAGCCGAGGAGGGTGACGGCGATGTCCCGGGCATACCAGCCGGGGCGGTGTTCGAGCAGCCCCTGGCTCCGCACCAGGCGGAGGAGCGGGGAGAACTCGCTGCCGGCGGCCCGGTTCCGTGCGGCGGGCGGCGCCGGGGCGGGTGCGAGGGCGGTGGCCTGGGACATGGGAGGGCTCCGGCTTCTGTGAGGTGGCCTGCCGCCGTCCGCGCCGAGGGCCGGTGACAGGTCTTCACCTTAGGAATCCGTGACGGGACGGAGCCATGGCGTCACCACCCGTCCACGGGCGGGGGCGGACCGGGGCCCGGGGGTGGGGCGTTCCCCACCCCCGGGCGAGGCAGGGGGGCCGCCCTCCGCCTCCGTCAGGGGGTCGCACTCCGCCTCGGCGGGGGGCCACATTCCGTCCGACGCTCGGGGTCGCACTTCGGCCGACGCTCGGGGTCGCACTTCGGCCGACGCTCGGGGTCGCACTCCGGCCGAGGCCCAGGGTCGCCCTCCGGCCGAGGACCGGGCTCCTCGCCCGCCGGGGCAGGGGGCGGCGCTGCGGCCGGGGCACGGTTTTCCGCTCCGGCCAAGCCCGGTGCGCATGTGTCGGGTGTCACGCACGGATGTGCGCGGTCGGGGGCTCGGGTGGGGTAGGGTCGGCCGCTCCGTCTCGCAGGTAGTCATATGTGGGGAATGTGTTGACGTCGTCGTTCCGCTCCTCCGGCCCCGGTTCCGAACCCTCCGTCCCGCCCGTCACCCCCGCCCCGGCGCCCGGCGCCGGTGCTCCGGCCGCCGTCTTCCTCCCCGCCGACCCGCCCCGGGCCGGCCGGATCGCGCTCTGGTCGCCCGCCGGCGAACCGCTGCCCGCGCCGCCGGGGGCGGTGGAGGACGTGCTCACGGTGGTGGACGGGGCGGACCTCCGGCCGGTGACCGTCCCCGCGGCGCTGCTGCCGGTACGGGACGCGCTGCCGTACCTCGCCGCGGCCCGGCTCTCCGGCGGGTCCGACCCGGCGGCCGCGTTCTGGGGCGGCGCGGCGCTCCTCGCCCTGGACCTCGTCGCGCGCGGCCTGCTGCTGCCCGGGGTGACCGCGGACGGTCACGACGCGTGGCGGGCCGGGCCGTTGGGGCCCGAGGAGCTGGACCGGATGCGTACGCTCGCCGCGTCGATGCCGCCGACCGCGCACGCCACCCCGCTGGCCCCCGCGGAGGAAGCGGAGGAGACGGAGGACTGGCTGCTGCCCGAGCCGGAGGAGCTGCTGCGGTCCTTCCTCGACGCGGTCGCCGACGCCCTCCCCCGTACCCCGGCCGCCGCGCTCGCCGCGGGCGGCCCGGCGTTCGCGGCCGAGGAGGCGCGGTCCGTGCCCGAACAGCGGGCGTGGGCCGCCGATCTGGCGGCCGGTCACGACGCGGGCGTGCGGCTGTCGCTCCGCCTCGAACTGGTCGGCGGCGACGCGGCCGGGGCGGAGGCGCCGGGCTTCCGCGCGGTGCTCCAGCTGCACTCCGCCGCCGATCCCGCGGTGGTCGTGGACGCGGCCGACGCCTGGTCGGGCGCCGGACCCGCGGCGGCGGCGCTCGGACCGCGCGCCCGGGTGGACGCGCTGCTCGCGCTGCGGCGGGCCGCCCGCGCCTGGCCCGCGCTCACCCCGCTGCTGACGGCCGCCGTGCCGGACTCGATGGAACTGGCCGACGAGGAGCTCGTGGAGCTGCTCGGTCCGGCGTCCCGGGCGCTGGCCGCGACCGGCATGCGGGTGCACTGGCCCCGAGAACTGACGGACCGGCTGACCGCCCGCGCCGAGATCGGACCGGTGGAGGCGGCGCCGGGGGCCGGTGCCGCGACCGGGCCCGTGGCCGGTGCCCCGTACGGCGGGGACGGGGACGAGGGGGACGGTGGCGGCGGTGTGCCGTCGTTCCTCTCGGCCGACGCGCTGCTCGCCTTCAACTGGCGCTTCTCGCTCGGCGACCGGGAGCTGACCCGGGCGGAGCTCGACCGGCTCGCCGAGGCCGGACGGCCGTTGGTGCGGCTGCGTGACCGGTGGGTGCTGGTCGATCCGGCGGAGGTGCGGCGCGCACGCGAGCGGCAGGACCGCAAGGTGACGCCGGTCGACGCGCTCGCGGCCGTGCTCACCGGCACGACCGAGGTCGACGGCCACCGGTTCGAGGTGGTCGCGAGCGAGGCCCTGGAGCGGCTGCGCGAGCGGCTCTCCGACCCCGAGGGCGGGGCCCGTGAGGTGGCACAGCCGGCCGCGCTCGCCGCCACCCTGCGCGACTACCAGCTGCGCGGCCTGAACTGGCTGCACCGGATGACCTCGCTCGGCCTCGGCGGCTGCCTCGCCGACGACATGGGGCTCGGCAAGACCATCACCGTCATCGCGCTCCATCTGCACCGGCAGGGCGAACCCGCCACCGCGGGCCCCACCCTGGTGGTCTGCCCGACCTCGCTGATGGGGAACTGGCAGCGGGAGTTCGAGCGGTTCGCCCCCGGCACGCGCGTGCGCCGCTTCCACGGCGCCGGCCGCGACCTGGACGGCCTCGGTGCCGGGGACGTCGTCCTCACCACGTACGGCACGATGCGGCTCGACGCCGAGCGGCTCGCCGCCCCGGCGTGGGGGCTGCTGGTGGCGGACGAGGCCCAGCACGTGAAGAATCCTTACTCCGCCACCGCCCGCCGGCTGCGGACGATCGGGGCACGCGCGCGTGTGGCGCTGTCCGGCACTCCGGTGGAGAACAACCTCTCCGAGCTGTGGGCGATCCTCGACTGGACGACGCCCGGGCTGCTCGGCGGGCTCGGTGCCTTCCGGCGCCGGTACGCGGACGCCGTGGAGGGCGGCGGCGACCCGGCGGCCGCCGAGCGGCTCGGCGCGCTCGTCCGCCCGTTCCTGCTGCGCCGCCGCAAGTCCGACCCGGGCATCGCGCCGGAGCTGCCGCCCAAGACCGAGACCGACCGGGCCGTCTCCCTGACGCCGGAACAGGCCGGTCTGTACGAGGCGGTGGTGCGCGAGAACCTGCTGGCCATCTCGGCGGCCGAGGGGATGGCGCGGCGCGGCCTCGTGGTGAAGCTGCTGACCTCGCTGAAGCAGATCTGCAACCACCCCGCCCAGTACCTGAAGGAGGAGCGGCCCCGGACCGCCGGCCGTTCGGGGAAGCTCGAACTCCTCGACGAGCTGCTCGACACGATCCTCTCCGAGGGGGCGAGCACCCTCGTCTTCACCCAGTACGTGGGGATGGCCAGGATCCTGGAGGCGCACCTGGCGGCGCGCGGGGTGCGGACGCGGTTCCTGCACGGCGGCACCCCGGTGGCGGAGCGGGAGGCGATGGTCGCCCGTTTCCAGGAGGGCGAGGTGCCGGTCTTCCTGCTGTCGCTGAAGGCGGCCGGTACGGGGCTCAACCTCACCCGGGCCGAGCACGTGGTGCACTACGACCGCTGGTGGAACCCCGCGGTGGAGGCGCAGGCCACCGACCGGGCGTACCGGATCGGGCAGACGCGTCCGGTGCAGGTGCACCGGCTCGTCGCGGAGGGGACGGTCGAGGACCGGATCGCGGCGCTGCTCGCACGCAAGCGCGCGCTGGCCGACGCGGTCCTCGGCGCGTCCGGGGACACGCCGGCCGAGCTGACCGAGCTGACCGACGCGGAACTGGCGGAACTGGTCTCCCTGCGCGGGGACGACGTCGCGAACGGGGACGGACGATGAGCGGGTACGGGACGACGGACGGCTACGGGACGGTGGACGGCGGTTACGGGGCGGCGGACCGGGGCTCCGAGGAGCTCACCTTCGCGGCGGCGCCGCCGGTGCGCGGCGGGGCCTTCACCCGCACCTGGTGGGGCCGGGCGTGGCTCAAGGCGCTGGAGGACACGGCGCTCGACGGGCGGCAGGTGAAGGAGGGCCGGAGGCACGCGCGGGCGGGGGCCGTCGGCGCCGTGTCGGTGCGGCCCGGCCGGATCACCGCCGTCGTGCAGGACCCCGACGGCACGGCGTACCGCAGCGACGTGCTGGTGCGCACCCTGACCGACGAGGAGTGGGACCGGCTGCTCGACCTGGCCGTCGACAGCGCCGGGCACATCGCCGCGCTCCTCGACCACGAGATGCCGCCGCACCTGGTGGAGGACGCGGCCGGGGTCGGGGTCGACCTGCTGCCGGGCATCGGGGACCTGGAGCCGGAGTGCGGCTGCGGGGCGTGGGACCACTGTCCGCACACGGCGGCGCTCTGCCACCAGGTGGCGCGGATCCTGGACGAGGACCCGTTCGCGCTGCTGCTCCTGCGGGGGCGGGGACAGCAGGCGGTCGTGGACGCGCTCCAGGTCCGCAGCGCGGCCCGCGCGGGCGGCGGGACGGCGGCCGGCGCGGTCCACGGGGCGGCGGCCGGGACCGGCGGGCCGCGGGGCGTGTCGGCGGCGGAGGCGTACGCGCTGCGGGACATCCTGCCGCCGCTGCCCGCCGTGCCGGTGCCGGACGCGGCGCCCGGGGAGCCTCCGGCCCTGGACACGGAGACGGACCCGGAGCCGGGGGTGGAGCCCGCCGCCCTGGAGTTCCTGGCCGCGGACACCGCCGCCCGCGCCCACCGGCTGCTGACGGAGCTGCTGGCCGGCCGCCCGGCCGGTCCGGCCCGGGGGCTCTCGTCCGGGGGACCTTCGGCCTGGGGGCTCTCGGCCGCCGAGGACGCGGTGCGGCTCGCGGCCGGCCGGCCGCCGGCCTGGATCGCGGGGCGCCTCGCGTCGGGCACCGGGCGTTCCCGCGCGGAGCTCGACGTGGCCACGCGCGCGTGGCGGTGGGGCGGGGCCGCGGCCCTCGCCGTACTGGAGGAGTCGTGGACGCCGGACGAGGCGGCCCTGGCCGTGGCGGAGGCCCGGCTGGCCGAGGCGTGGGAGGACGGCGAGGCTCCGGAGCTGAGCCGGTCCGGGGCGCGCTGGACGGCGGCGGGCGCGCGGGCGCAGCTGCGGCTCGGCGAGGACGGCCGCTGGTGGCCCTACCGCCGTACCGGCGGCGGATGGGTTCCGGCGGGTCCCGCGGACCGGGATCCGGCGGCGGCGTTCACGGCGGCGACGGTCGAGGGCGATCGGGACGAGGATCCGGAGGGCGCGGACTCCGGCTCGCGCACCCTTTCGGAATGACCGGCAAAAGCCACGCAGTCTGATCACTTGTTGTCATTTTCGATACACATTCTCGCCCTCTTATAGGGCCAGTTTGATTGATAGAACCCTTCCTTCCATCGAGGTCACACGCCAATCGCGAACTGACTATGCTCCGCAGATGTGTTGCGCCGCGCTCACAGCGAGTCATGAACGCTGGGAGCGGGCGCCGACGGAGCACGGCCGCGAGGGGATGTTTCGAGCACCTGTGCGTGATCGATCGCATGTCCGCTCTTTTTCCTGACGGTACGTCGCCCCACTTCAGTCCTTTCCCCTTTCCGGACGTCGAGGGAAACCGTTGATGGTACGCGCAGGTTCAACTTCCAGAGCCAGGCCGGGTGTGATGGCTCCGGTGTGGCTCGTCCCCCCGGGGGTGCTGGCCGCCCTCTTCGCCCTAGGGCTGCTCTTCGCACCTGCGCAGATACGGACGCCGGTGGCCTGGTACGGCTTCGCCGCCGTCTCCCTCACGCTCGGCAGCAGCGCCCTGACCGTGCGCCTGACCCGGGCCGCCGAGGAGGCCCGGCACACCGGGGCGCTGAGGGCCGCCCGGCAGGCCCACGCGGAGAGCGAGGCCGCGCTGCTCGCGCGCCTCGCCGACCAGCGGACGGCCACGGTATGGATGGCCGAGGAGCTGCTCCCCGCCGCCGTCGCCCGGCTCCAGAAGGGCGACTCCACCTCGGAGATCGTGAACTCGGTGCGCGTCGGCGAGCACCTCGACGACGGCTTCACCGAGGCGCTCAAGGGAGCGCTGAGGACGCTGCTGCTCGCCGTCGAGGCCGAGGAGAACACGCGGGACTCCTCCCAGCGCGCCCTGGTGGCCGTCGCCCGCCGCGTCCAGGCGATCGTCCACCAGCTGGCCAAGGACCTCCGCGAGATGCAGATGGTCCACGGCACGGACCTCGTCCTCGCCCGCGGCCTGCAGGACGTCGACCACCGCAACGCCCTGATCGGCCGTCTCGCCGCCAGCATCGCCGTCCTCGGCGACGCCCGCCCCGGACGCCAGTGGTCGAAGCCCATCCCCCTCTACGACGTGCTGCGCGGCGCGATGTCGCGCATCGTCGACTACCCCCGGGTCAAGCTCCAGTCGGTCACCGAGGCCGCGGTCATCGGCCCCGGCGCCGAGCCCCTGATCCACCTGCTCGCCGAACTCCTCGACAACGCGACGACGTTCTCGCCCCCGCACTCCCCCGTGGAGGTGAGCGCCGTCGAGGTGCCCTCGGGCATCGCGATCGAGATCGAGGACCGCGGCGTCGGCCTCACCGAGGAGGTCCGCCAGCGCATCAACCGGGTGATGACGGACTCGGCCTCGGGCCTCTTCCTCGCCGGCCTGGGCGAGGTCACCCAGCTCGGTCTGCCGGTGGTGAGCCGGCTGGCCCGCGAGTACGGCTGCGACGTCGACCTGCGCCCCTCCGCCTACGGAGGCGTACGGGCCGTGATCCTCGTACCCCGGCGCCTGATCACCACGGTGGAGAAGCCCGTCGTGAGAACCCCCGAGCCCGCCCGGAAGCGCGCGACCGGCCCCGTCCGGCCCCTGCCGTCGCGCGGCGGCGCCACGGTGCCGCCGCCGGCCCCGGAGCCGCTGCCCGTGCCGCCGCCCACCCCCATGCTCCCCACCTCCTTCGACGAGGGCGCGGCGCCCTACATCGACGGGACGACCCTCAACGGTCTGCCCCGCCGCCGCCGTGACTCCCCCGTCCCGACGCCGGTCCTCCGCACCGGCCCCGAGCCCGCCCCCGCCCCCACCTCCGCACGCCAGCCCGGGCTGATGTGGGAGGCCTTCAACGGCACCAAGCGCTCGGACTCCGCATCCCCCGCTCCGCACAGCCAGCTGTCTGATGAGGTCGAATAACATGCAGCCACTGCCCAACATCGACTGGATGCTCACCGAGCTCGTGGGCGGCGTTCCGCACGTACGACACGTCGTCGTCCTCTCCGCGGACGGCCTCAGCATCGGCCAGGCCAACACCGCTCCCGACACCGCCGACGCGATCGCCGCCGCCTGTTCCGGCATCCAGAGCCTCGCCCGGGCGATCGCGCAGATGTTCCCGCACGGCAACGGCACCACCCACATGGTCGGGATCGAGGCCGACGGCGGCTACTTCTCCCTGATGGCGGCCGGGCCCGGCGCCTACCTGGCCGTCCTCGCCGACGCGGAGGTCGACGCGGGGCTCCTCGGCGACCGGATGCGGACGCTCGTCACCAGGATCGGCCGGCACATGACCAGTCCGCCGCGTGAAGACGTCCGGCAGGCGATGTGACCTCGGACAACCCGAAGCCCTGGGAGGAGGGCACCCCCGTACCGCTGTACGTCATCACCGGCGGCGAGGGGTCCTCGGCCAAGACCTTCGACCTGGTCACGCTGATCGCGACGAGGTCCGCGCCGGACCCCTCGATGCAGCCCGAACAGGCGTCCATCCTCACCATGTGCGAGTACCCGCTGTCGGTGGCCGAGGTCTCGGCCTACCTCAGCCTTCCGTTCAGCGTCGTCACCGTGCTGCTGTCCCAGCTCGTCGACGACCAGCGCGTCGAGGCGATTGCACCCGTCCCCGTCGCGGCCTTCCCCGACCGGGGCCTTCTGGAGGCGGTGATCCATGGACTACGCAGACTCTGACACGCTCAGGGCACCGGGGCGGCGCGAGACCGACCTGCTGCTGCCGCACGGCGCCCGGGGCGTCAAGGTCGTGGTCGTCGGCGGCTTCGGCGTCGGCAAGACCACGATGGTCGGAGCGGTGAGCGACATCCCGCCGCTGACCACCGAGGAACGCATGACGCAGGCCGGCGTCGGAATCGACCACAACCCCGGCGTCACCGGCAAGAACACCACGACCGTCGCGATGGACTTCGGCCGCATCAGCATCAACGAGGAACTGATCCTCTATCTGTTCGGCACGCCGGGGCAGGAGCGCTTCTGGTTCCTGTGGAACGGCATCTTCGAGGGCGCGCTCGGCGCCGTCGTCCTCGTCGACACCCGCAGGATCGAGGTCTGCTTCGAGATCATCACGCGTCTGGAGGACCGCCGCGTCCCCTTCGTCGTGGCCGTCAACACCTTCCCGGACGCCCCCCAGTACCCGCTACCAGAACTGCGCACGGCCCTGGCCCTCAGCGAGTCCGTCCCCCTGGTCACCTGTGACGCCCGCGACCGGGCGTCCTGCCGGGACGCCCTCCTCTCGCTGATGGTCTACCTGTGCACCCTCGCCGCCCAGGAGACCGCATGACCCTCCCCGCCCACGAGCACCCGACACCGGACACCGGGCTCGTCCCGCCGCCCGGCTGCCCGGCCCACGTGGCCACCGGCCCCGGCGGAGCGACCCGGCTGTACGGCCCCGCCGCCGAGACCGACCCCATGGGCCTGTACGAGGAACTGCGCGCCCTCCACGGCCCGGTGGCGCCGGTCCTCCTCGACGGCGACGTCCGCGCCTGGCTCGTCCTCGGCTACAACGAGAACCGCGACGTGGCGACCCGCTCCACCCAGTACTCCCGCGACCCGAGGGTCTGGCACGGCTGGAGCACCGGGGAGATCGACCCCGCCACCTCCCCGCTGATGCCGATGATCGGCTGGCGCCCCGACTGCGTCTGCGCGGACGGCGAGGAGCACCAGCGGCTGCGCAGCGCGGTCACCGCCTCGCTCGACCAGTTCGACCACCGGGGCATCCGGCGCCGCATCAACCGCTTCGCACACGAGCTGATCGACACCTTCTGCGAGGACGGCGAGGCGGAGCTGGTCGACCGCTTCACCGAGCACCTGCCGATGCTCACCCTCATCCATCTGCTCGGCATGTCCGACGAGGCGGCGCCGAAGCTGGTGCCGGCCGCCCGCGACCTCTTCAAGGCGACCGAGACCTCGCTCGCGAGCAACGCCTTCGTGGTGGCGAGCCTGGAGGAGCTGGTCCGGGAGAAGCGGCTGAGGCCGGGCATGGACATCGCCTCCGCGCTGATGTCGCACCCGGCGGGGCTCACCGACGAGGAGGTCGTGCACCACCTGCGGCTGATCCTGCTGGCCGGCTACGAGACCACCGCCAACCTGATGTCGAACGTGCTGCGCATGGTGGTCACCGACCCGCGGTTCCGCGGCTCGCTGGCCGGCGGTCAGATGACGCTGCCCGAGGCCGTCGAGCAGGTCCTGTGGGACGAGCCGCCGCTCATGGTGTGCCCGTCCCGCTACGCCAACGGGGACACCACGCTCGGCGGGCAGCGGATCATGGCCGGCGACATGCTGCTGCTCGGCCTGGCGGCCGGGAACATGGACCGGGTGGTGCGCCCCGACCCCGCGGCGCCCGTGCACCACAACCGCGCGCACCTCTCCTTCAGCGCGGGCAGCCACGAGTGCCCCGGGCAGGACGTCGGCCGCATCATCGCCGACACCGGCATCGACATCCTGCTGACCCGACTGCCGGACATCGCCCTGTCGATCCCGGAGGAGGAGCTCAGCTGGCGGTCGTCCACCTGGGCGCGGCACCTGACGGCGCTGCCGGTCACCTTCGCGCCGCGGGCGCCGCGGGGCACCCAGTACGAGGAGCCGCTGCCGGCGGCCCCGGCACCGCACGCCGCCACGATCCCCGCACCCGCCACGGCGCCGGAGGCGTCGACCGCGACCGCGGACCAGGCCGGGCCTTCCGGCCCCGGACCGGCCGGGCGGCCCGGGGCGGCACCGTCCTGGTGGGAGAGGCTGCTGCGGCTGGTGCGGCTGCGGTAGCCCCGTCACGGCTCGGCGTCGTGGCCGAGCCCGACGGTGGAGGGGGGTGTGGCCGCGTGCCGGCCGGACCCCCTTCCGTACCACTCCCCGGCGGAGGCGGGCATCCGCTGTTCCGGGAAGGCCGGGTCGGTGGGGACGTACCGGGGCGCGCCGGTGTACCAGGCGTGGAGGCCGGAGAGGAAGCTGCACGCCCCGCCGAGCCAGGTCTCGAGGTCGGCCTGCTCCTCGGGGGTCAGTCCGGCCCTGCGGGCGACCAGCGGGACGTCCTCCTCGCGGAGCTGCTCGAAGTCGCGCATGCGGGAGTTGACGAGGTGGACGGAGGCCGGGACGGCCTCGCGGAGGGGGATCCCCAGGGAGGTCCCGAGGACGACGACGAGGTTGTTCACGTCGTGTTCCTCGTGGACCTCCCGCTCGTAGGAGGCGATGTCGTTCGCCAGGCCCATGACGTCCATGAACGCGGCGACGAGTCCCCGGACGGTCCGGTGGTGCCGGATCCGCTCCGGTATTCGGGCGCCCGTGGCGAGCTCGACGGAGTAGGGCGCGGTGTGGGCGGCGAAGCTCTCGCGGCGGAAGGGGGCGTAGTCGATGAGGTGGGGGACGCGCCCGGTGCGGCTGTTGGCGAGCTCTTCGACGCCCGCGTCGACGTAGCGGGCGAGGGCGCGGCTGAACTCCTGCCGCCAGTGCGCGAGCCGGGGCGGGAAGAGGTGCCGCTGGAGGTCGGCGATGCCGCGCTCGACGGCGTTGACGGGCTCCGGGAGACGGGCGCCCTCCTCCGTGCGCAGGAAGGCGTGGAGGCGGGCGGTGAAGTCGTGGGCGCCCTGGAGGTCACTGGTCCGCTTGAAGGAGTGGGCGAAGTAGTCGTCCCAGGCGAGCGCCCAGATGTTGAAGCGGTGGTTGAGCCGGAGGGCGGCGGGCGAGGCGTCGGGGAGGGTCCAGGCGGTGAGCAGGTCGACCGTCATGGCGCGGAACTGGGCCGGGGTCCAGATCGGGCGGCCGGCGGCCCGTCCGTCGCCGGTGTCCAGCATGCCCATCTCGCGGGCCCAGGTCTCGCTCTCGGCGCGCAGGTCCGGCAGGTGCGGATTGACCTTGAGCGGATGAGGCATCCACAACTCGGGGATTTCGACGGCATGCAGGGGCATGGTCGCTCCACCTCCTTCAGTCCTCGGAATCCATCTGTATGTTGCCGCTGTCACTGACGGCCGACAATTCCCGCCACACAACGCTGCAAACCTGCCCGCCCGAACCGGCCCACAACCCCCGGATCGAACGGGTCCGGATCACGGTAACCCTGGCATCTTGCTGGGCAGTTGTGTTCTCCTGAAGTCTCGAGGACGTTCACGGACCGCGGACGGCCGGGCGCCGGCACCCGAGACGACCATGGCCAGTTCCGGCTGGCCACGAGATCCGCGCGCGGGGTCGGACGTCGCCGCGCGGGCGGAGCACGGGATCGCGCGGGTCGGCGAGGGAGAGGAGGGCGACGGGCGTGTCGCGGGAGGCCGAGCGGACGGTCCGGTCGCCGTGCCGGGCGATACCGTCCCGCCCGTCCCGGTAGAGCCAGAGGCCTGCGGTGGCGAACCCTTCGCCCGGCTCGGTGGCGCAGTGCGCGCCGAGGAGGTCGCGGGCCTCGGTGAGCGCGAGGCCCGGAAGGGGCTCGCCCTCGCGGTAGTGGGCGAGGAGGCGCGGGACGGCGACGACGCCGTCGTACGTCCTGCGGCGCTCGGCCCGCCAGGGCACCCGTCCGGCCGGCTCCCCGAACAGCGCGTCGGCCCGTGGAACCACCCGGGCCCCGCCCGTCGGCGGCGTCCGCCGCAGGCCGTCCAGGGCCCCGGGCCCGGGCTCGTCACCCTGACTGAACAGGGAGTCCTGGAAGCCGGGGAGGCCCGGTGGCGCCGTGGTCGGGGATCCACGACACCCACGAAGGCGAACGCGCGATCGACTGCTTCCCCGGGGAGGGTCGGGAATGATGGGGGCATGATGACGCTCGCCGAGGTGGACGCGCTGGCCGACCGCGCGCACGCCGGACAGGTCGACAAGATCGGCGTCCCTTACGTGGCGCACGTACGGGCCGTCGCCGCGGGGCTCGCGCCGCTCGGGCCCGAGCTGGCCATGGCGGGGCTCCTCCACGACGTCGTCGAGGACACGGAGTGGACGGCGGACGGGCTCCGGGCGGCCGGAGTGCCCGAGCGGGTCGTCCGGCTCGTCCTGGCGGTCACCACCGAACCCGGTTGCCCGTACGAGGAGAAGATCCGGCGCGTCGCCCGGGACCCCGACGCCACCTTGGTGAAGATCGCCGACAACGCGCACAACAGCCGCGCGGACCGGGCGGCGGCGCTCACGCCCGAGCAGCGCGAGCGGCTCGCCGCCAAGTACCGGGCGGCCCGGCGGGTGCTGTGGGCCGCGGCCGACCCGGAGCGGGTCGCGACGATCCTGCGGATCGTCAACCCCGACCTGCTGCCGGAGCTGACCGGACCGTAGCCCCACCGCCGTTCAGAGGGCCTGCGGTCCGGCCTCGGCCGACCCGGAGCTCGGCAGCGAGCCGGTCCGGTCCGGGCCGCCCTGGACCACGGGTTCGCCCCGCCAAGTGGCGCCGGCGCCCCTCAACGGCCCGACGATGTCCCGCCCCCGGGCGGGGTCCACCGACGTCGCCCGCCGGGCACGTACGCGCACGGGGCCTCCGCTCCGGCCTCCGCCCGCCGCGCGCGGACGTGGCCGACGAGCTCGCACCTCGGCCGTGCCCGGGACGCGGCCGTGCCGGGCGGTCTCACAGAGGGTGCGGCGCCGTCCCGGCAGACAATCGTCGGGGGGCCGGTCAGGCGCGGCAGCGGAGGAGTTCCAGCGGGGGGTGGGCGAGGAGGTCGGCCCAGAAGTCCTCGCCGTAGGTCGCGTACCCCTCCGCGGAGACGGTCATCGGCACCCACTCCAGGTCGGTGAAGCCGGCCTTGGTCAGGGCGTTCTCGTAGACCTCGCGGCGCGGGGCGGAGCCCACGATGGTGATGGGGTGCGGATCGAGGAGGGCGGTGACGCGGACGCGGGGGCCCGTCTCGATCTCCTCGCCGGTCGGTTCGCAGCGGAAGCCGTACGACTCCAGGGAGGCGCAGTCGAAGGCGTAGTCGGGCTTCTGCGCGAAGACGTGGAGCAGGCCGCCGGGGACGAGGGCGCGGTGGATGCGGGCGCACATCTGCTCCAGCTCCGCGATGGATCCGGCGTAGTTGAGGCACTGCACGGCGAGCGCGAGGTCGAAGGAACGGTCGGGGACGGCCAGTTCGGCGACGTCTCCGACCTCGTAGCGCAGGCCGAGGGGGTCGAGGGCCTCCAGGGAGCGGGCGGCGGCGATCATCTCGGAGGAGATGTCGACGCCGAGGACGTCGGAGGCGCCGCGCCGCTTGAGTTCACGGCTGTAGAAGCCCGTGCCGCAGGCGAGGTCGAGGACGGACTTCCCGGTGACGTCCCCGACGATTCCCAGGACGCTGGGCACCTCTCCGTAACGGGTGAGGGGCAGGGCCTTGAAGCCCTCGAACGCCTCGCCGATCCCGTCGTACTGCTGCACCGTCATCGTGCTTCCCCCTCGGGGTCCTCGGGTGGTGGTTCCGTCGGGCACCGAGTCTGCGTCGCGCTCGCCCGCCCGCCGTACTGTCGGATGCCACGAGAAGCAGGGAAGCGCGCTTTCGTATCACCCAAGGAAGCGGCCTGATCAGGGAGTCGATCACCTCGGGGTGGCGGGGAGCCCGGCTTCGAGGACGGCGGTGCGGGCCACTTGGCCGGGGCCGGACGGTGCCCGGCGGGGTTCAGCCGGGGTCGAGGGCGCCGACGAGGCTCGCCACGGTGACGGTGTTGAAGACGAAGGCGACGATCGCGTTCGCCGAGACCGTCCTGCGCATCTCGCGGGAGGTCACGTCCACGTCGGTGGTGCCGAAGGTGGTCATCACGGCGAGGGCGAAGTAGACGTAGTCGGCCCAGAGCGCGGGTCCGTCGCCGGGGAAGTCGAGCGCCCGCTCGCCCTCGACGAGGTTGTCGGCGTGGAAGGCGACCGCGAAGGCGGTGAGGACGCAGGCCCAAGCGGTGACGACGAGCACCAGGGCCATCACGACGCGGACGCCGACCGGGAGGTGGGTGCCGAGGTGGCCGGGGCGCCAGACCACCGCGACCAGCAGGGCGGCCGCCGCGATGGAGAGGGAGACGCCGGGGCCGGGGGCGCTGCCGAGCACGTACCGCTGGAGCACCGTGCCGCGCTCCTCGTGGCGGCCGGCCCAGGCGCGGACGGCCTCGGGCGCGGCGGTGGAGAAGACGGTCAGGGTGACGGCCAGGTAGGTGGCCAGGTACGAGAAGAGGACGATGACGCCGGCGTCGGCGGTGGAGAAGCGCTCCGTGTCGCCGAAGACCAGGAGCAGCAGGGCCGTGGTGCCGCCCGCCACGGTCCAGCTCACCGCCGACCGGGGGCGCTCGGGGAGCCAGGACTGCACCAGGGGCACGACGGGACCCTCTCGCCGCGGCGACGAACGACAGGGCACAAGATACGACATGTCGGGCCCGGAAACGCGGAAGGCCGGGCGGGGAGGGCGGATGCCACTCCCCGCCCGGCCTCCACGACCTCCGCCGCCTCCACGACCTCCGCCGCCTCCACGACCTCCGCCGCCTCCACGACCTCCGCCCGGCCTCCACGACCTCCGCCCGGCCTCCACGGCCTCCGCCCGGCCTCCACGGCCCGCCCGTCGAGGGTGAAGGTCCGCGACGGACGGCCGTGTGCCGTCAGCTCCGGAGGTACGAGGCCCCGTTGAGGTCCAGAATCGTGCCGGAGGCCCATTCGGCGGCGGGCGAGGCGAGCCAGAGGACCGCGGCCGCGATCTCGTCCGGGTCGGCGACCCGGCCGAAGGGGCTCTGGGCGCGGATCGCTTCGCCCTCGGCGCCGGCGAGGCGGGGCGCGACCCGCTCGGTGGCGAAGAAGCCGGGGGCGACCGAGGCGACGCCGATGCCGTAGGGGCCGAGGGAGACGGCGAGGGACTGGCCGAGCGCGTGCACGGCGGCCTTGGTCGCGCCGTAGGCGGGGTGGTCGGGCTCGCCGCGGAAGGCGCCCCGGGAGCCGATGTTGACGATCCGGCCGGCCGTCCCCCGGTCGATCAGGCGGCGGGCGACGAGGTGGCTCAGGTGGGCCGTGGCGAGCAGGTTCACGGAGACGTGCCGCTGCCAGAGCGCCGTCCACTCCTCGTACGGGGTCTCCGCGAGCGGGTGCGGGAGGTTCACGGCGGCGTTGTTCACGAGGACGTCGATGCCGCCGCCGGTTCCGCCGAGGGCCTGTGCCGCCTCGTCGACGACCCGGGCCGCGCCCCCGGGGTCCGCGAGGTCGCCGCCGACCAGGACGTGTCCGCTCCCCTCCAGGGAGGCGAGGGTGGCGCGGGCCTCGTCGGCGCGGGTGCCGTAGTGGACGGCGACCCGGTCGCCGTTGGCCGCGAAGGCGCGGGCGACCGCCCGGCCGAGGCCTCGGGAGGCGCCGCTGACGAGGACGCCGCGACCGGTTTCGGGGAGCTTCACAGGGGACCTTCCAGCCGGGGACGTACCGTACGGTCCGTCATTCTGCCGAGGTGGCGGGGGTGATGGGGCCGCCGGGACGGGAGGAGGGGCACGAACGGGCCCGACGCGGAATCAGCGACTGCCATTTGGAAGGTTTTGTGTCACTCCGGATACCAATCCGATCAGGGTGAGTTTCGAACCGATCAACAACGCCTCTATAGTGCGGTCGTTCCGAACCTCCCCTGTGCTTGCCTCTCGAGAGTCCGGTTGATGTCGGCGTCGCCCACCCCGTTCCGCCCTGCCCTGATCACCTCGCTGCTGACCCTCGCCGCGGGCGGTGCGCTCACCGCCGCCGCGACGAGCGCCGCACCGGCCGAAGTCCGCTCCTCGCTCGCCTGGTTCGCGGTCTGCGGCGTGCTGCTGCTCGCGGCAGCCGCCTTCGCCGTCACCTGGTACGCGCGCACCGCCCGCGGCCTCGCCAGGCAGGCCGAGCGGCTGACCGCGCAGGTCGCCTCCCAGGACACCTACGCCGCCCAGCGCCAGGCCGCCGCCGAGCGCGAGGCCGCCGCCCTGAAGGAGCGTCACGAGGCCCAGGCCGCCGCGGAGGCGGCCGCCCACGCGGCCCGTACCGACGAGCTCGTGCGCACCCACCGCGCCGAGGCCGAGCGGCTCGCCGCCCGCCACGCGGCCGCGGTCGCCGGCCTGGAGCAGCGGCTGCGCCGCGCCGAGTCCGCCCGCTCCGCCGCCCTCGCCGCCGCCGCCAACGCGGCCGGCCGCATGCAGGCGCTGGCCACGAGCATGATGGCCGACCTGCGCGAGATGGAGCACCGGCACGCCGACGAGGACGTCCTCGCCGACCTCCTGCACCTCGACCACCGCACCGCGCAGGCGGGCCGGCTCGCCGACTCCGTCGCCGTGCTCACCGGCGCCCGCTCGGGCCGCCGCTGGGCCCGCCCCATCGTCATGGAGTCGATCCTGCGCGGCGCCATGGGCCGCATCGCCGGGTACCAGCGGGTCCGGCTGCACTCCAAGTGCGAGGCGGCCGTCGCCGGGCACGCCGCCGAGGGCGTCATGCACGCGCTCGCCGAACTCCTCGACAACGCCGCGAACTTCTCCCCGCCGAGCGCCGAGGTCCACGTCTACGTGGAGGAGGTCCCGGCCGGTGTCGTCGTCACCGTCGAGGACAGCGGCCTGACGATGAGCGACGTCCAGCTGCGGCGCGCCGAGGCCGCCGTCGACGCGGGCACCCAGGACCTGGCCGGGCTCTCCGGCACCCGCCTCGGCCTCCACGTCGTCGGCCGGCTGGCCCGCAAGCACAACCTGTCGGTCTCCTTCCGGCCCTCCGCCCGCGGCGGCACCGGCGTCGTCCTGATGATCCCCCAGGAGATCGTCAGCCGCGGCGCCGAGGCGGCGGCGCCGGCCGCCAAGGCCCCCGCCCCGCTCCCCGTGCCCGGCCCGCGCACCGCCCCCGACGCCACGCCGGCCGCCGCGCCGGAGCCCTCCCCCGAGATCCCCGCCGACGGTGACGGGTCCCTGCTGCCGCGCCGCCGGCGCGGCCGGACCCTCGCCGCCCACCAGGAGAAGACCCCGGCCGAGCCGCCCCGCCCGGCCGCGCCCCGCACCGGCGAGGCGTCCCGCGCCTCGGCCCGCTTCGGCGGCTTCCAGAGCGCCCTGCGCGGCACCGAGCCGAAGCCGGGCGACACCCCCGGCGCACCGGCCGGCCCCTCGGCGGAACCGACGACGCCGCCCTCGAACGACCCCCATTCGGAAGGCAACCCGCGATGACCGGCACGACCACCGACGACAAGCTCAGCTGGCTCCTGGAGGGCCTGCTCGAACGGACCCCGGGCACCCGGCACGCCCTGGTGCTCTCCCGGGACGGCCTGAAGCTCTGCCGCACCTCCGGGCTCTCCGTCGACCAGGCCGACCAGCTCTCCGCCATCGCCGCGGGCATCCAGAGCCTGTCCCACGGCGCGTCCATGGAGTTCGGCGACGGCACCGGCGGGGTGCGCTCCGCGATGGCCGAGTTCTACGGCGGGATCCTCTTCATCGTCGAGGCCGGGGAGGGCGCCCACCTCGCGCTCGTCGCCGACGAGGACGCCGACGCCGGGCTCGTGGGGCACAACATGACCGAACTGGTCGAGCAGCTGGGCGAGCACCTCGTCGCGAGGCCGCGGGGATGAGCCGCGTCAGGCCGGGTCGCGACGACTCCCCCGACCGGCTCTACACCCTGACCGGCGGCCGCAGCAGCTCCGGGTCCACCGCCTTCGACGTGGTCACGCTCGTGGTGGCGGAGAGCGATCCGGTGCCCGGCATGCAGTCCGAGCACGCCGCCATCCTGCGGATGTGCCGCTTCCCCACCGCTGTGGTGGAAGTCGCCGCCGGGCTCGGGCTGCCCGTGTCGATCACCAGGATCCTCCTGGCCGATCTGCACGACACCGGCCGGATCAGCGCGCGGCACCCGCGCCCCGCCTCGTACCGCCTTCCCGATCACGACATCCTGGAGCAGGTGCTCGTTGGACTCCGCAATCTCTGAGCAGCAGCAGGGCCCGGCCCTGAGCAGCACCGCCGACAACGGACTGAAGATCGTCGTCGTCGGCGGCTTCGGGGTGGGCAAGACGACCCTGGTCCGCTCGGTCAGCGAGATCCGTCCGCTGAACACCGAGGAGACCATGTCGCAGGCGGGCGAGGGCATCGACGACACCGTCGGCGTCGCCGCCAAGACGGCCACGACGGTCGCCTTCGACTTCGGCCGGATCTCGCTCGACGCGCACAACGTGCTCTACCTGTTCGGCGCGCCCGGGCAGGAGCGGTTCTGGTTCCTGTGGGACCGGCTCTTCTCCGGGACGCTCGGGGCGGTCGTCCTCGTCGACACCCGGCGGATCTCCGACTCCTGGTACGCCGTGGACCGCCTGGAGCACAACGGCACCCCCTTCGTCGTCGCCTGCAACGACTTCGGCGGACCCGCGCACACCGCCGACGAGATCCGCGCGGCCCTCGACCTCGCCGACGAGGTGCCGCTGGTCTTCTGCGACGCCCGGTCCCGGGAGTCCAGCAAGCAGGTCCTCATCGCGCTCGTCGAACACCTGAAGCACGTCGTCGCCGCCGACCCCGAGCGCGGTCGGCGGCCCGTCCCGGAGCCCGCCCCGTGAACCCTGCCGAGCCCGCGCCGGTCCCGCTGAGCGGTCCGCGCTTCCACACCGACCCGGTCGAGCTGTACCGGCGCATCCGGCGGGACCACGGGGCCGTCGCCCCCGTCGTCCTCGACGGCGACATACCCGCCTGGCTGGTCCTCGGCTACCGCGAGCTGCACCAGGTCACCAGCGACCCCGTGCTCTTCTCGCGCGACTCCGACCTGTGGAACCAGTGGGACGCGATCCCCGACGACTGGCCGCTGCTGCCCATGATCGGCCGCAAGCAGCCGTCGATCCTGTACACGGTGGGCGAGCGCCACCGCGAGCGGGCCGGGGTGATCTCGGCCGCCCTGGAGGCCGTCGACCCCTTCGAACTGCGGGGGCGCGCCGAGCGGTTCGCCGACGAGCTCATCGACGGGCTGTGCGGCAAGGGCGAGTGCGACATCATCGCCGAGTACGCCATGCTGCTGCCGGTCCGGGTGCTCGCCAGCATCTACGGCTTCGCCGACGAGCAGGGCCCGGGACTCGTGACCGCCATGAACGACATGATCAACGGCGGTCCCGGCGCGCTGGCCGGGCAGCGGCACCTCGCCGAGTCGATGGTGGCGCTGCTCGCCGCCAAGGCGGAGTCGCCCGGCGACGACGTCGCCTCGCGGATGCTCGGCAACACCGCCGGGTTCACCGTCGAGGAGGTCGCCCAGGACCTCATGGTGATGATGGCCGCCGGCCACCAGCCGACCGCCGACTGGATCGGCAACTCGCTGCGCCTGATGCTGACCGACGACCGCTTCGCCGCCTCCCTCTCCGGCGGCCGGCACAGCGTCGGCGAGGCGATGAACGAGGTGCTGTGGGAGGACACGCCCACGCAGAACGTCGCCGGCCGCTGGGCCTCCCGCGACACCCACCTCGGCGGCCGACACATCGCCCGCGGCGACCTGGTGCTGCTCGGACTCGCCGCCGCCAACGCCGACCCGCACGTCCGGGCCGACGCCGGCGCCCTCACCGGCGGCAACAACGCGCACCTCTCCTTCGGCCACGGCGAGCACCGCTGCCCGTTCCCCGCGCAGGAGGTCGCCGAGACCGTCGCCAGGACCGGCATCGAGGTGCTGCTCGACCGGCTGCCGGACGTCGACCTCGCCGTCGCCGGGACCTCCCTGACCCGTCGCCCCTCCCCCTGGCTGCGCGGCCTCACCGCGCTGCCGGTGACGTACACCCCGACCCCCGCCCTTGGAGGGACCGCATGACCTGCCCCATCGACCACACCGCGGGTGGCGCGCCCGTCGTCCTCGACCCCTTCGTCACGGACCTCGACGGGGAGGGCGCCCGGCTCCGCGAGGCCGGCCCGCTGGCCCGCGTGGTCCTGCCCGGCGGCGTGCCCTGCTACGCCGTCACCCGGCACGCCGAGGCCCGGGCGCTCCTCACCGATCCCCGGCTCGTCAAGGACATCGAGCAGTGGGGGGCCTGGCAGCGCGGCGAGATACCGCTCGACTGGCCGCTGATCGGTCTCGCCAACCCCGGCAGGTCGATGCTGACGGTCGACGGCGCGGAGCACCGCCGGCTGCGCACGCTGGTCGCCCAGGCGCTCACCGCGCGCCGGGTGGAGCGGCTGCGGGCGGGCATCGAGGGGCTGACGGCGGGGCTGCTGGACCGGCTCGCGGAGCGTCCGGCGGGCGAGACGGTGGACCTGAAGGCGGAGTTCGCCTACCCGCTGCCGATGAACGTGGTCGGCGAGCTGATGGGTGTGGACGCGGCGGACCACCCGCGGATGAAGGCGCTGTTCGAGAAGTTCTTCTCGACGCAGACGCCGCCGGAGGAGGTGCCGCAGATGATGGCGGACCTCGGGGCGCTCTTCGCCGGGATCGTGGCGGGCAAGCGGGAGTCGCCCGGCGACGACCTGACGAGCGCGCTGATCGAGGCCTCGGAGGGCGGCGACCGGCTCACCACGGAGGAGATCACCAACACGCTCCAGCTGATGGTGGCCGCCGGCCACGAGACGACCATCAGCCTGATCGTGAACGCCGTGGTCGCCCTGGAGACGCACCCGGAGCAGCGCGCCCTGGTGCTCAAGGGCGAGGTGCCGTGGGAGAACGTGATCGAGGAGACCCTGCGCTGGTCGACGCCCACCTCGCACGTGCTCATCCGCTTCGCGAGCGAGGACGTCCAGGTCGGCGACCGGGTCCTGCCGAAGGGCGAGGGGCTGATCGTGTCGCACGGCGCGATCGGCCGGGACGAGCTCCAGCACGGTCCGACGGCGGGCGACTTCGACGTCACCCGCGAGCCGATCCGGCACATCGCCTTCGGCCACGGCCCGCACGTCTGCCCCGGCGCGGCGCTCTCCCGCCTGGAGGCCTCGGTGGCGCTCCCGGCGCTGTACGCGCGCTTCCCCGGGCTGCGGCTCGCGGTGCCGCGCGAGGAGCTGAGGAACAAGCCGGTCGTCACCCAGAACGACCTCTTCGAGCTGCCGGTCGTCCTCGCCTGACGTCCGAACGCGCTCGCCCCGGTGGCCCGTTCCCCTCGGGGAGCGGGCCACCGCGCGCCTCCCCCTCGCTTCTGCAATTTTCCGCAACTTCTTGCGGAGCCGGTGGCGGGGCTGGTTGACTCGCCCGGGATCCACCGGCGAGAGGGGCGGCATGAGCCACGCGTACGACGTCCTCGTCCTGGGAGGGGCGGGCGTCGACACCATCGTGTACGTCCCCGAGCTCCCGCTGCCGTACGCGGACAGCTACATGATCCGTCCCGGCATCGAGGCCCGCGCGGGCCAGACCGGCGACTTCGTGGCGCTCGGCGTCAGCTCGCTCGGCCTGCGCACCCACCACGTCGACCTGGTCGGCGACGACCACGCGGGCGACCTGGTCCGCGCCTTCCACCGCGACCGGGGCATCGAGTTCACGGAGGTCCCGCAGCCCGCCGGCACCAAGCGGGCCGTCAACCTCGTGAGCCCCGACGGCCGCCGGCTCTCCCTCTACGACGACAGCCGCTCCCGGGAGTCCGACCGCCTCCCGGAGGACCTGGTGCGCAAGCTCGCCGCCGCCAGCCGGCACGCCCACGTCTCGATCACGCACCCCTGCGCCTTCACGCTGCCGCTGCTGCGCGAGGCGGGCCCCACCGTCTCGACGGACCTGCACGACTGGGACGGCGAGAACCCGTACCACGAGCCGTTCGCGTACGGCGCCGACGTCGTCTTCGTCTCGACGACGGCGCTCCCCGACCCGGCGGCGACCATGCGCCGGATCCTGGAGCGCGGGCGGGCGGAGGTGGTCGTGGCCACGGCCGGCGCGGAGGGTTCCTACCTGCTGACGCGTGCGGGCGGCGCGCCCCTGCACGTCCCGGCGGTCGCCCCGCGCGGCCCGGTCGTCGACTCCAACGGCGCGGGCGACGCCTACGCGGCCGGTTTCCTCTTCGGCCGGCTCACCGGCGAACCCCCGGAGCGCTGCGCCCTGTACGGGGCGGTGGCCGGCGCCCACGCCTGTACGGTCCCCGCCACCGCGAGCGACGCCGTCGACCGGGCCACGCTGCTCGCCGAGGTCGCCGCCCTCAGCTGACGCCGGGCCCGGGCAGCGCGGCGCCGACCGCCGCGTGGACGGCCCGGGCGAGCCGGGCGCCCCAGAGCGAGCGGGGCCCCGCGAAGGGTTCGGCGGGGCCGCCGGGCAGGGGGGCGCGGGCGAGGACGCAGACCGCGTCGGTCGGGGTCCCCGAGCAGTCGTGGCCGGCGTCGAGCAGCGCCTGCACCTTCGCCTCGGTGGCGGTCGCCACCGCGTTGACGAGGGCGGCGTCGGTGAGCGGCACGGGCACGGTGACGACGATGTTGATCGTGCCGGGGGCCTGGGGCCCGGGGACCCCCGCTCCCGGGGCCGCCGCCCAGCCGCGCACCTCTGTCCCCGCGGTGGCGACCGCGTCGACGCCGCCGTCGGAGGCGGTCCCGCGCCGGGTGACCTCGGCGGCGGTCATCAGGCCGACGCCGGGCCCCCGGAGTCCGGCGCGGCGGGCGAGCGCGGCGAGGTGCGCCTCCGGGTCGGTGCGGGTGTAGCCGTGGGCGACCTGCACGTTCATCACCCAGGCCCGTTCCCCGATGCCACCGCCGAGGACGGCGCTGCTGACGGCCCGCCAGCCCGGTCCCCGGCGCCAGAGCAGGGCACCGAGCCGCTGCCCGTCCTCGTCCCGTTCGAGCAGCTCCGGAAGGGCCGCACGGTTCGGTTCCACCACGACGGTCACTGCCACGCGCTCCTCGCTCACCCGGACGTCCCGGTGATCCTACGGGCCCGGCCCCGGGCGCCGACGCGGAGCCGGACCAGCGGGAAGGCCGCGTGCGCCAGCCGGACGGCGCCGGTGGCGATCGATCCCGCGCCGCGTTCGGCGAGGCCGTCGAGGCCTCGGGACGGACGACACCGTCGAGCGCCGGCCGACCGTGCGGCCCCGGCCCTCACGGGGTGTCGGGGGCCGTGCGCACCGGGAAGCCGAAGGTGCGGCCCTGCCCCTTCAGCCACGGCAGCACCTCCCGCAGCGCCGCCACGCTCTGCGAGCGGTCGCCGCCGCCGTCGTGGAAGAGGATCGTCGGTCCGTTGGACAGCTCGTCCTTCACGGTCGCCACGATGGCGGCGGCCCCCGGCCGTTCGAAGTCCTTCGTGTCCACGTTCCATCCGAGCGGCCGCATGCCCGCGGCCGCGGCCACCTTCCGGCTGTCCGGCGTGAACGCTCCGCCCGGCGCCCGGTAGTACTGCACCTCCGCCCCGCCGGCGGCCTCCTCTATCAGCTTCCGCGCGTCGAGGATCTGCTGCTTCTGGTACGCGACGGACTTGCGGTCCATCGTCGTGTCGTGGGTCATGGTGTGGTCGCACAGCCGGTGCCCCTCGGCCACCACCCGCTTCACGAGGTCCGGGTGGCGCTGTGCCTGCGGGCCGATCATGCAGAAGACGGCCTTGACGTCGTGCTCCTTCAGGATGTCGAGCATCTTCGGCGTCCAGCGCGGGTCCGGCCCGTCGTCGATGGTGATGTTGACGGCCCGTCCGCCCGCCTCGGCGGCGTGCGCGATCCCCTCCGGCACCCGGATCGTCGGCCGCGCGGGCTTGTCCGCGCCTCCGGCCCGCTGCGCCGGGAGCTTCGGCGCGGCGGCGCCGCCCGCCGCCGGCGCGGCGCGCTCGTCCTCGCCCACCAGTGCCGTCGCTCCCCACGCGGCCAGGCTGATGCCGACCGCCGACGCCAACACGGCCACGTGCGCGGTGTACTTGCCCATCCGGCGCATGCGCCCTCCGATCCTCGCGTTCCCGATGCGACCCCACGCCTGCCGGCGCGTCCACGGGGGAGAGGACGAACGACACCCCGAACAGGTTTCACCCGTTCGGCGGATGTGACAGAGCTACCGTTCGACTCCGATTCCGCTGCTGTTCGGATGGTGCGCCGGACGGGGTTCCGGTGCAGACTGTGCACCACACCTGGTCGAGTTCCCCTCTGGAGGCCGGAAGAGTGAGCGGCGGCAGCGGCGGACGGCGCCTGACCGGCAGGGTCTCGGCCGTGCGGACCTCGACCGTGTACCGGACCGCGGCGCTCCGCGCCCGACGCCGCCGCGCCGACGGCGCGATTCCGCTCGACGCGCCCGGCGCCGAGGAACGCCTCGCCTGGCTCAACGCCGCGAGCACCCGCATCGGCACCACCCTGGACCTGGAGAGCACCGCCCGGGAGCTGGCCGACTTCACCGTCCCCGGCTTCGCCGACGGCGCCGCCGTCGACATCCTGGAGAGCGTCCTGCACGGCGAGGAGGGCTCCCGCTGGACCGGCACCGGCGTCCCCCCGATGCGGGCGGTCGCGCTCTCCGCCGTCGACACCATGACCACGCTGGAGGCCGTCCCGGTCGGCGAGACCTACGTGCGCGACCAGAAGCGGCACGAGACCCTGCTCCACCAGTACTGTCTGCGGCGCGGCGAGCCCGTCCTGGTGGCCCGGATGCGCGAGGAGGACTTCGCCCGCGTCGCCCCGACCGCGAGCGGCGCGGCGAAGATGCGCGCCCTGGGCGTGCACAGCTACCTCGCGGTGCCGCTGATCGCCCGGGGGCTGCTCCTCGGCAGCGCCGACTTCGTCCGCGGCCCCGGCAGCCCGCCCTTCTCCCCCACCGACCTCGCCCTCGCCCAGCAGCTGGCCTCCCGCGCCGCCGTCTTCATCGACAACGCCCGGTTGTACGGCCGCGAGCGGGAGCGGGTCGTCTCGCTCCAGCGCAGCCTCCTCCCCCGGGCCACGCCCGTCACCCCCGGTCTCCGGGTGCACGCCGAGTACACGCCGTCGGCGGCCCGCCACCCGGTGGGCGGCGACTGGTACGACGTGATGTCCCTGCCCGGCGGGCGCACGGCCCTGATGGCCGGCGACGTCATGGGCCAGGGGCTGCCGGCCGCCGCCACCATGGGCCGGCTCCGGGCCGTCGCCCGCACCCTGATGACCCTCGACATGGCGCCCGAGCGGGTCCTCGCCCGGCTCGACCTCGCCACCCGCGACCTGGAGGACGACCAGGTCGCCACCTTCCTGTGCGCGGTCTACGACCCGGCGGCCTCCCGCTGCACCCTGGCCGGCGCCGGGCTGCTGCCGCCGCTGCTCCTCGACGGACGCGGCGGCGCCGAGTTCGTCCCGCTGCCGGCCGGGGCGCCGCTGGGCGCCGGCGTGATCCCGTACGACTCCGTGACGGTGACGATCCCCGACGGCGGCGGGCTCGTCCTGTACACGGACGGCCTCGTGAAGGCGCGCGGCGCCGATCTGGAGGAGCAGCTGGAGCGGCTGCGCTCCGCGGCGCTCGCCCTGCCGCCCGGAGCCCTCGACGAGGGCGGGCTGATCGCGGTGGCCCCGGCCGGTCCCGGCCGCTTCGACGAGGCGGTGCTGCTCACGGCGAGGGCCGTGCCGCTGGACGCGGGGACCGGGCTGCGGGTGTGGCCGCTCTCCGGTGACGGCAGGGCGGCGTCCGAGGCCCGGCGCCTCGTCACCGGCCAGCTCGCCGCATGGGGCCTGGACGACCTCGCCGACGTGTGCGAGCTGGTCGTCTCCGAGCTGGTCGGCAACGCCCTCCGGTACGGGAACGGGCCGGGCGAGCTCCGGCTGCTGCGCGGCGAGCGGCTGGTCGTGGAGGTCTCCGACACCGGCCCGGACCTGCCGCAGATCCAGCACGCCGACCTCAGCGACGAGGGCGGCCGGGGCCTCCAGCTCGTCAACATGCTGTGCCGCCGCTGGGGCTCCTGCCGCACCTCCGGCGGCAAGGTCGTCTGGGCCGAGCAGAACCTTCCCTCCTGAGGCACCGGCCGGGCCCTCCGCCACCCCGGCGCGGGACCTCCGGCCCTGCCGGTCGGCCCGCGCCGCCCGGCACCCTTGGGGACGAAGGCCGTTGCGAACCGCCCGCGGGCGGGAGACCGACGAAGGAGAGTCATGCCTGCGGATCCGACCGCCCACCCGCGGCGGGCCCCCACGGGCCACCCGGAGTTCCGTTACCTGCTCGGGCGCGCGCTGCCGTTCCTGGTGATCGTGCTCGCCCCCCTGGCCGACGCCCTCACCCCACCGGCCGAACGGTTCGACCGGTTCCTGATCGCCGCCCCGGCACTGGCCGCGGCCACCTGGTCCGCCCGCGGCACGGCCGCGATCGGCGCCCTCGCGATGGCGGCCACCGGCTTCACCGCCGCCGCGCGTGGCGGGGACCTCCACCCGGCCCTCCTCGGCAACGAGGTGCTGCTCTCCGTCGTCGTGCTCGCCGCGGCCGTCTCCGCCCACCTCCGGGAGCGCCGCGAGACGGAGCTGCGCCAGGTCGGCGCGGTGGCGGAGGCCGCGCAGTCGGCGCTGCTGCGCCCGCTGCCGCCCCGCCTCGGCACGGTGGACCTGCGGCTGCTGTACGAGGCGTCCGCCGCCTGCGCGCACGTCGGCGGCGACTTCTACAAGGCGCTGGAGGTCCGCGACGGCGTCCGGATCATGATCGGCGACGTGCAGGGCAAGGGCCTGCCGGCGGTGGAGGCGGCGTCACTGCTGCTCGGCTCCTTCCGGGAGGCCGCGTACACCGCCCCGGACCTGCCCGCGATCGCGCGGCGTCTGGAGGCCAGCATGGCGCACTACGCGGAGCGGGCCCCGGAGTCGGAGGCGGCCGACCGCTTCTCGACGGTGCTGCTCGCGGAGATCCCCGACGACCGGCCGGTGATCCGGCTGCTGAGCTGCGGCCACCCGGCGCCGGTGGTGCAGAGGGGCGGGACGGTGGAGACGGTCGAGTTCTCCGCGCCGTCGGTGCCGGTCCACCTGCCGGTGCCGGTGGACGCGCCGTTCACGGTGGAGGAGGTGCCCTTCGGCCCCGGCGACCGGCTGCTGATGTTCACCGACGGCGTCTCCGAGGCCCGCGACGAGAGCGGCGCGTTCTATCCGCTGGAGCGGCGGCTGCGGGCCTGGGCGGACGAGCCGACCGACCGGATCCCCGAGCTGCTGCGGGAGGATCTGGACCGGTTCGCCGCCCACGGCCTCGACGACGACACCACGGCCCTTCTGGTGGTCAGGGACGGGCCGGCGGCGGGCCGCCGGACCCCGTCCCCGCCGCTGGCCGGCTCCCTCCGGGCCTGATCCCGGCCGCCCCGGCCGCCGCCGCTCAGCCGGAGGAAGGCGTCCAGCCGCGCAGCACGCCGCCGTCGGCGAGGCGCCCGTCGAGGACGACGGCGCCCTCGGCCGCGGAGCGGACGGCGAGGACCCCGCCCCGCGCGCGGGCCCGGACGGCACCGCCCGCGGTGATCCCGACGACGTGCCGGCTGCCCGCCGCGAGCAGGTAGCGCGTGCCCGACGGCGCCGTCCAGGGCCCTCCGGCGAGGACGTGCCGGCCGAAGCGCCCGCAGGCGGCGGTGTCGGGCACGGAGGCGAGGGGACGCACGGGGAGCGGGGAGCGGGCCGGTGCCTCCAGGAGGACGTCGGCCCGCCCCGTGCCCTCCCAGGTCTCGGCGCGGACGCACGCCCACAGCGCCCGGCCCGCCCGCTCGGGCAGCTCCTGCGCGGCGAACTCCCAGCGGTTGACGGAGCGGACGCCGGAGTCCCGGAGCCCGCCGAGGAGGCAGCCGGAACGCGCCCAGGCGGCGAGCCCCGGCGGCCCCGCAGCCTCGCGGGGCTGCCGGGAGGGGACCCCGGGCGCGGGCAGCGGCGTCCAGGTGAGGTGGGCGGGGCCGAGCCCCCCGAGGTCGGCGACGAGGAAGGCGTGGTCCTCGGCGATCCGGGAGGAGGAGCGCAGCTGGAGCACGGTGGTCCCGGCGCAGTCGGCCCCGGTGCCGGGACCGGGCGCGGGGACGGGCACGGGCGCGCTGACCCCGTCCCGCGCCACGGACAGCTCCCGGGCGGGAGCCGCCGGGGAGTCCAGGTCCCGCACGGCCGCCTCGGCGATCCAGGGGGCGAGGAGGTAGCGGGTGCCCGCGCCGGTGCGGGAGAGGACGACCGAGGCCGCGGTGGTGACGTCGGCGTCGTCCGCGCGGGCCAGGGCGAGCACGGCCCCGCCGGTGGCCGGCTCGGTGTAGCGGGCGAGCCTGCGGCCGTCGTGGAGCAGCACGACGGCGGCGCCGTCGACGTCGCCCGCGTACAGCAGGGCGGGAGGCTCGGACGGGGGCGCGTCGGTGGTGCCGGGGGTGGTCCGCGTGACGGCGCCTCCCCCGGTCCAGGCGGTCAGGGCGCGGCCGAGGAGCGCGGTGTCGGCGGCGCGGGCGCCCCGGGCGGGCCAGGCGGTGAAGTCCACGCGGGAGGTGTCGGCCCACCGGTCGGGGTCGGCCCGCGTGAGCTCCGCCGGGTCGGCGGCGGGCGCGGCCGGCGCGGGGGCGGGCGGGGGCGCCTGCGTGAGGAGGGCCCCGGCGGCGACGGGCACGGCGGCGAGGAGAAGGGCCGCCGCGAGGGCCCCGGCCCGGCCGCGGCGCCGGCGGCGCAGCAGGTCGGTGGGGCGCAGGTGGACGGTGCAGGGGTCGAACTCGGGACCGCGCAGCAGGGCGGCGAGGTCGCCGGCGACGCCGGCCCGCAGCTCCTCCGCCGCGGCGAGGGCCTGCCCGGGATCCCGTACGCCGGCCGCGGACAGCAGGGCCGCGGTCTCCTCGGGGGCGAGTCCTTCGAGGACGGTGAGCGCGAGGGCGGCGCGGGTCTCCGGGGTGACGGCGGAGAGGGCCCGGTCGAGGGCGAGCTCGTCGCCGCCGCCGGCGCGGGGGAAGAGCCGCAGTCCGGTGACGCGGGGCAGGGCGAGCGCCTCGGGCCGGAGCCGCCGGGCGGCGAGGGCGCGGGCGACGACGCGGACCCGGAGCCAGGCGCGGGCCTCGTCGCGGGGCGTCCTCGGCGCGGGCACGGTGGCGGCGGACCGGTCCGGCCGGCCGCGGGGCAGCGCCCGCTGGACGGCGGCGTGGGCGGTGAGGACCCGCCGCTGGCGGCCGAGCGAGGGCGGCAGGACGAGGTGGGCGAGGCGCACCAGGGCGGGGTAGTGCTCGACGAGCGCGGCCTCGGCGGCGTCCCGTGAGGGCCGCGGGCCGGGTATGCCGGCGGGCGGACGGGCGCGAAGGGTACGGAGTTGCTGCACGCACCGAGAACGAGCGGGCCGGGTGGGGCGTCACTCCCGGCGTGGTGGCGCCCCGTGCTAAGAAGGCCGGATGACGCTGACACAGGGCCGGCGGGTGCGTCTCGCGGTCGATCTGAGGGTGGCCGGGACGGTCACGGCGGCCGGGGACCCGGCCGAGGAGCCGGCGGCGGTCGCCGGGGCGCTGCTGGTCGGGGCGGGTGCGGAGGGGGTCGTCGAGCGGGTCGACGCGCCGCAGGAGGCGCGGCCGGGGCCGGAGGCGGCGGAGTACGAGCGTCTGGTCTCGCTGCTGGAGTCGTTCGGCGCCCAGATGCCGCCGGCGAGCCGGGAGCGGGCGGAGGAGCAGGTGCGCGCGCTGGAGCCGGCGTGGGACGCGTACCGGAACCGGCGCCCGGTCGTCACGGCGCGGGTGCGGCTCGACGGGGGCCTCGTCCTGGAGCGGGTCCGCGAGGACGTCCTGTCGGCGCTGTGAGGCCAGGGTGCCGGGCACGATACCAGGACGGACCGGATTCTCCGGCGAAGTTCGAACACTCTCCACAGTCGGACTACTCCGTACGGTAGTCATGGGGCCAGGGAGGAAACACCTTGGTCTTCAGTCTGATCCGTCGCCGCGCGGCCGCCCCCGCCGGTGCCGCGTGCCCGTACTCGGCCGCCGTCCCGGCCCCCGCCCCCGCCGTGGTACCGCCCGCTCCGCGCGAGCCGGACCGGGTGGACCGGCGGCAGGCGGAGGAGTTCGTCCGGCAGTTCCACGACGAGTGCCCCGGCGCCGGGGACGCCGACGCCCGGGTCCGTCGGGTGCGGGCCGAGATCGCCCGTACCGGCACCTACGAGCACACCCCGGAGGAGCTGGCCTTCGGCGCCCGGGTCGCCTGGCGCAACGCGGCCCGCTGCATCGGACGGCTCTACTGGAACAGCCTCGTCGTGCGGGATCTGCGCGGGGTGTCGTCCCCCGACGGGATCGCCGCCGCCTGCGCCGAGCACCTGCGCGCGGCGGAGAACGGCGGGCGGATCCGCCCGGTCCTGACCGTCTTCGCCCCGGACCGGCCGGGCCGCCCGGCGCCCCGGATCGTCAACGACCAGCTGGTCCGGTACGCCGGTCACCGCGCCGCCGACGGCCGCTGGATCGGCGACCCGCGCGGGGCGGCGGCCACGGCCCTCGCCCGCGAGCTGGGCTGGAAGCGGGAGGAGGAGCCCTTCCAGGTGCTGCCGCTGATGGTGCGGGAGCGGCCCGGCGCCCGCCCGGAGTGGTACGAGCTGCCGGACGGGGCCGTGCGGGAGGTGGCGCTGCGCCATCCCGAGCACGCCTGGTTCGCCGGCCTCGGGCTGCGCTGGTACGCGGTGCCGGCGATCAGCGACATGGTCCTGGAGATCGGCGGGGTGCGGTATCCGGCGGCGCCGTTCAACGGCTGGTACATGGGCACCGAGATAGGCGCCCGGAACCTCGCCGACGCCGACCGGTACGACCTGCTGCCGCTGGTCGCGGAGAGGCTGGGCCTGGACCGCTCCTCGGAGCGGACGCTGTGGCGGGACCGGGCGCTGGTGGAGCTGAACGTGGCGGTCCTGCACTCCTTCCAGGAGGACGGGGTGACGATGGCGGACCACCACACGGAGTCCGAGCGCTTCCTGCGCCACATCGCGCGGGAGCGGCGGCACGGCCGGCCGACGCCGGCCGACTGGAGCTGGATCGTCCCGCCGCTGTCGGGTGCGGCCACGCCGGTCTTCCACCGCTACTACGACCCGGTCGATCCGGCCCTGCGCCCGGCGTTCCTCCCCCGGGAGGGGTAGCGGGGCCGCCGGGGTCAGTACCGTCCGCCGCCCGTGCGGTTGCCGCGGCCGCCCCGGCGGGGCCGTCGGCCCTGGCGGGGGCCGGCGGGGTCGCCGCCGCCGCCCGCGGCCTCCGGGGAGGAGAACAGGACGGGGACGCCCGGGCCGCCGGCTGCGGGGGCGGCCGGGGCCGCCGAGCGCGGCTCCGGGACCCGCTCCGGTCGCCGGGCCTCGGCGGGGCTCGCGGCGCGGGCCACGATCCGGGCGTGGGTGATCAGCGGGGCGCACGCCTCACAGATCTCGGCGAGCGTCCACACCTCGCCGACGGCCGGGTTGTGGATGAGGACGAGGAGGGTGCGGCCCGAGCAGAGCGCCCGGGCCTGGTGGTGGCGGCAGCCGGCCCCGCCGCAGGCGCACGCGGCGTTCGGGCGCGGGGTCGCGAGGCGGGCGTGCGCCCGCACGTGCTCGGCGGCGAAGGCGCGCAGCGCGCGGATGTCCTTGGAGCGGTCGGGCATGCGGCAGCCCGCGGTGGTGCAGCTGACCCGCGCCGAGTGGTCGTGGTGTCCGGTGAGGCGAATCGTCCAGGTCCTGCCTGGCACACGGGATCCGAGTGGCATGCTCAACGCGCACAAGTCCGTTCGGGAGAGGAGGCGTTCGTTCTCTGTTTACCCCGAAGTCCGGGCCTCGACGCGTCCCCCGGGGCGTGTCAGTCGGTGTCGCCGTCCTTGTCGTCGCCCGGACGGAGCGCGGCGGCGACGGGACCGCCGCCCCGCCGACCGCGAGGTGCGCGGCGCGCCGGCCCGTCAGAGCGAGGCGAGGAGCCCGTCGAGCGGGGCCGGTACGCGGGCGAGGTCGAGGCCTTCGACGAGGATCCGGCCGTAGCGGATCTTCCGGCCCGAGGTGGTGCCGAGGAAGCGGCGCATCCGCGGCAGGGGGTTGCGGTCGCGCTGGGCGGGCTGGTTGAGGAAGGTCCGCAGGGCCCGTCCCTCCCCCTCGGCCGTCACCAGTTCGCCGACCCGGTCCACGCCGAGGGCGCGGATCAGCTCGTCCTCCAGGTCGGCGACGCAGACGAAGAAGGCGTCCGGGTCGGCCCCGGCGGCCGCCAGGCCCCGGGCGTAGTGGGCGCGTTCGGCGTCGTCGCAGAGGCCGGTGAGGCGCAGGCCGAGGCCGGGCGGGCCGAGGAGACGGGCGTGGCGGGCGGCGTTGGTGACGCCGTTCATGGAGAGCGCGCAGACGCCCTCGGCGGCCAGGTCGCGGCCGCGCCGGGCGGCGAGCGCCTCGACGGCCGCGACGTCGCTGCGCCCTTCGAGGAGCACGACGGTGCGCACGGGCAGGCGCGTGGCGAGTTCGCGCGCGGCGTCGCCGGTTCCGTCGGCCGCCCACGCGGCGACGGCGGCCCGGAAGGCGTCCATGTCGGTCATGGGAGGAGTCTGGGCGGCGGACGGCCGGGACGGTACCGGTTTTCCGACGCCGCTCCCGGCCGCGGCCCGGTCAGTACCGCAGGGCGGAGGCGACGGTCGGGGTCACGGTGCCGGACAGCTTGTGGGTGCTGCGGGCGGTTCCCTCACCCGGCTTTCCGGCGGGGACGTCCGAGACGGTGACGACGACCGCGTCGAGCAGCTTGCCGTCGCCGTCCTTGAACTGCACCTGGACCGCGAAGGACCTCGTCGCGCCGTCGGTGTTCTTCACGGTGAGCGGGACGGTGGTGCGGCCGTCGGCGTCGGTGGCGGGGTCGCCGAGCGTCACCTCGTCCTTGGCGTCGACGCCGTCCTTGACCTCCGCCATCTGCTCCTCGGCCTTCTTCACCGCCTGGGAGGCGGCTTCCGAGAGGCCCTCGGCGGCGGAGGCGACGGCGGAGGCGGCCTCGCTGACCGCGCCCGAGACGGGGTTGTCGCCGTCGTCGGAGCAGCCGGCCGTGCCCATCAGGACGGCTCCCGCGAGGAGGCCGCCGGCGGCGCCCCGTACCCAGCGTGCGGTCATGTCGTGGTCTCCCTCGGGTCACACCTGCGCGTCGGCCCCAGTCAACGGCAGCGCCGGACGCCCCGCATCCCGGGACGGGCGTTCGGCGGGCTGCGCGGCCGCGGCCCGGACCGGCCCCACGACGGTGAGGGGGATGCGGAGGTTCTCGCAGAAGCGGCGGACGCGGGAGAGGACGCTCAGCGAGGCGGGTGAGGGGTCGGCGGTGGAGAGCTGGACCCGGACGAGCCGGGGCCGGTGCGCGTGGGCCAGGGCCTGGGCCTCCAGGTCGGCGGCGGATCGGCTGGTGAGGGTGAGGTCGCCCGGGAGCGACAGGTGCAGGACGCCCTCTTCGAAGGCGTGGCCGATGAGCATGACCGCCTCCTTCCGTCGTACGCCGTCCCACCGCCCGGAGGCGGTGGGACGGACGGTTTCCGTCAAGGCGTTGTGCCGGGCACGCTGGCACCAGGCTGGCAGACGCGGACCGTGTCCGCACCCGCACGGGGTGCAGCCCCGGGCCGGACGGAGGGGGCGAACCCGCTGGTGGGGGCGGCGGGAGGCGGCTCGCGGCTCAGCGGGACACGGTGGGCTCCGGGTCGGCGCTGCCGGCGCCGCCGGCCGTGACGTCGTCGAGGAAGCCGCCCGACTGGTGCCGCCACAGCTTGGCGTACGCGCCCTCCGCGGCGAGCAGTTCGCGGTGGCTGCCCTGCTCGACGATCCGGCCGCGGTCGAGGACGACGAGCCGGTCCATCCCGGCGACGGTGGAGAGCCGGTGGGCGACGACGAGCGCCGTCCGGCCCTCCATCAGCCGCCACAGCGCGTCCTGGACGAGGAGTTCGCTCTCGGAGTCGAGGGCGCTGGTGGCCTCGTCGAGGAGGAGGACGGGCGCGTCGCGCAGGATCGCCCGGGCGAGCGCGACCCGCTGCCGCTGGCCGCCGGACAGCTTCACGCCGCGCTCCCCGACCAGGGTGTCGAAGCCCTCGGGCAGCGCGTCCGCGAACTCCGTGACGTGGGCCGCCTCGGCGGCCCTGCGGACCTCGGCCTCGGTGGCCCCGGGCCGGGCGAAGGCGATGTTCTCCCGGAGGGTGCGGTGGAACATGGCCGGGTCCTGCGGTACGGAGGCGATGAGGCTCCGCAGGTCGGACTGGCGCATGCGGCTGATGTCCTGACCGCCGATCAGGATCCGCCCCGCGTCGACGTCGGTCATCCGCAGCAGCAGCCGGGTGAGCGTGGTCTTGCCGCCGCCGGAGCGGCCGACGAAACCGACCTTGGTGCCGTTCGGCACGTCCAGGTCCAGTCCCTCGAAGAGCGGCCGGGCGCCCTTGTGGGCGAAGTGCACCCGCTCGAAGCGGACCTCGCCCGACCGGCTCCTGAGCGGCTCGGGCTCGGGCGGGTCGACGACGGTCGGCGGCTCCAGGAGGAGTTCGGTGAACTGCGCGGCCTCCGTCATGGAGCTCTCCAGACGCCGGTAGATCTGGTTGAACTCGAACATGATCCGGGTGGCGTTGGAGTAGTACGTGAAGGCCACGATGATCGCCTCCACGCCCCGCTCCCCCGCGCCCAGCATCAGCGCGAGCACCAGGCCGATCACGTTGGTGACGACCGAGAGGGGCGCGACGAGGGTGTCGATGCGCAGGTTGCCGTAGTCCCAGGAGCGCAGCGTGATCCGGCGCGACTCGGCGGCCCGGGCGCGGTGCTCGGCGGCCTCCCGGTCCTCGGCGGCGAAGGAGCGGACGCTGTCCATGTTGGCGAGCACGTCGGCGACGTGCCCGGACACCCGGGCGATGGCCTGCTCGCGGTCGGCGACGATCCGCTGGCGGCGGCGGACCAGCGGGAAGACGCAGACGCCGGTGAGGGCGATCATCACCAGGAGGCCGACGACGAGCAGCGGGTCGTACTGCCAGAGGACGACCGAGGCGAACAGCAGCGGCACGAGCTTGCCCATGACCTGGAAGGTCAGGGTGTCGACGAAGTCCTCGAAGCGACCGGCGAAGCTGATGACCCGCTTGGTGAGGGAGCCGGCGAAGTTGTCGTGGAAGAACGCCGCGTCCTTGGCGAGGAGCGCGTCCATGCCCACGCCGTAGAGGTGCTCGATGCCGCGGGCGTCGAGCCGGTTGAGGCAGTGGAAGCCGACCCGCCACAGCGCCTCGCCGAGCAGCAGCACGACGGCGAAGCCGAGGGCGTAGGGCAGGACCGAGTCGAGGGTGACCGGGCCGCCGTCGGCGACCCGGCCGACGAGCTTGGCGACCACCAGGGGGGCGAGGTACAGGATCCCGATGTTGCCGAGCGCCGGGAGCAGCAGCGCGGGCACGGCCACCTTCCGGAGCCGCACCATCTCTCCCCCGTAGTGGCGGAGCGCGAGGCGGACGGAGCCCTTGCCCGGTCCGCCGCCGCGTTGTTCTGACGTTCCCATCACGACCTTCCGTCGCTGTTCCGACACGTACGGTGACGGAGTGTGGCGGAGGGCGGGCACCGCGGTCCACGGGTTTTCCCGCGACCCGGGAACGCCCCCGGCCCGGGAACGCCCCTCCGCCGCTGAGCCGTACGCCTCCGGGCGCCCCGGGCCCGGAGGCGTACGGCTCAGCGGCGGAGCCCGGCGGAGAAGGCGGCGAGCTCGCGCACGACCCGCTCCGGGTCCTCCCAGTACACGACGTGCCCGGCGCCCTCGTGGACGACGAACCGGGAGTCGGGGATCGCGTCGAGGATCAGCCGCTGGTCCGAACGGGTGAGCAGCGGGTCCCGGTCGCCCCAGACGACGAGGGTGGGGACGAGGATGCCGGTGAGCGTGGCCGCGAGGTCCGTCTCCAGGAGTCCGCGCAGCGTCTCGCGCCAGACGCGGGCGGGCGCCTTCAGGCTCTCGTCGACGACGGTCTCCAGGAAGCCGGGCGCCACCCGCCCCGCCGCGAGCCCCCGCGCGAACGCGGCGGCGAACTCCCGGTCGACCGGGTCCTCCAGGGTCCTGACGGTCTCCCGGACCGCGGCGGCGCCGGGTTTGTCGGCGAGCAGGGCGGGGGTGCCGAGCAGGACGAGCCCGGCGACCCGGTCGGGCCGCCGGCCGGCGACGATCCTGGCCTGGACGCCGCCGCTGGAGCCGCCGACGAGGACGGCGCGCTCGATGCCGAGGTGGTCGAGGAAGGCGACGAGGTCGTCGGCGAAGTCCTCCGGGAGGTACCCCTCGGCCGGCTTGTCGGCGTCGCCGTGGCCGCGCTGGGTGGGCGCGTAGGCGTGCATGACGGCCGGCATGGCCCGCAGCATCGGCTCGAAGGTCCACCAGGAGTCGGCGTAGCCGTGGACGAGGACGAGCGGCGGTCCGCTCCCGGGCCGCCCGGTCTCCGCGTACGGAAGGGTGGGGCGGCCGTCGCCGAGGACGGCGCGGTGCACGGCGACGGTGGCCATCGGCGCCCTCCTGTCTCTCCCGCCCAGCGTAGGAACGGTTCCCGGGGCCCTCAACACGGGACCGGCCCCCGCCCGGGCGCCGCGGGTCCCGGCAGGCATACGGACGGACCATCCGGGGAAGCCGCGCTCTGCACGCGGCGCCCGGGACGGCGCCGCCGCCGCCGCCAGGAGGCTGACGTGACGCCCTTCCGGATCCGCTCCAGGGAACTCCCCCCGCCCGGCCCGCCGGCCGAGCCGCCCGCCTTCCCCGCCGGAACGGCCGTGAGCTCACCGGTCCGCTCGTCCACCGAATGGGATCCCCTGGAGGAGGTCGTCGTGGGCCGGGTGGACGGCGCCACGATCCCCTCCCGGCATCCGGCGGTACGGTGCACCATGCCGGCGTGGGCGGCCCGGCTCCAGGGCGCCGCCGCCGGGTTCCGCTACCCCCGGGTGCTCGTCCGGAAGGCCGAGGAGGAGGTCGAGGGCTTCGTCGCCCTCCTGGAGTCCCACGGGGTGACCGTGCGACGGCCGGACCCGATGCCCCACCGGCGGCGGTTCGGCACCCCCGACTGGTCCTCCCGGGGTTTCTGCACCGCCTGTCCGCGCGACAGCATGCTCGTCGTCGGCGACGAGATCATCGAGACGCCCATGGCGTGGCCCTGCCGGTACTTCGAGACGCACGCCTACCGCACCCTGCTGAAGGACTACTTCCGGCGCGGCGCGCGCTGGACGGCCGCGCCCCGGCCGCAGCTGACGGACGAGCTCTACGACCCCTCGTTCCGGGTGTCCGCGCCCGGCCGGCCGGTGCGCCGCCTGGTGACGGAGTTCGAGCCGGTCTTCGACGCCGCCGACTTCGTCCGCGCGGGCCGGGACCTGTTCGTGACGCGCAGCAACGTCACCAATCTGATGGGCATCGAGTGGCTGCGCCGGCACCTGGGGCCGGAGTACCGGATCCACGAGATCGAGAGCCGCTGCCGGACCCCGATGCACATCGACACGACGTTCCTGCCGCTGGGCCCGCGCCGCGCCCTCGTGAACCCGGAGTACCTCGACCTCGACCGGCTGCCGCCGGTGCTGGACGACTGGGAGCTCCTGGTCGCGCCCGAGCCCGACCCCCTGCCGGACGCCCTCCTGAAGGTCACCTCGATGTGCGGCAAATGGCTGAGCATGAACGTGCTGATGCTCGACGAGAAAAGGGTCGTCGCGGAACGGCACCACACCCGGACGCTGCGCGCCCTGGAACGCTGGGGATTCGAGCCGATCCCCTGCGACCTCATGCATTACGCGCCGTTCGGCGGCTCCTTCCACTGCGCCACGCTGGACGTCCGGCGGAAAGGCCCGGACCCGCTCGGCCCTGCCTGACGGATTTCCGGTCCGCCGCCTTCCGGGACGCCGCTCCCTGCGTGTTCACGTGGCCGCGGGCACCCTCGTGCGCGACCATACGGACGCGCCGCCGTGAGATCCCGGCCGGCGGCGGGAAAAGGCACACGCACAGGAAGAGGGCCGTACGTGACCGGCAGCGAGAGCGAAAACCCGGCAATTTCCGCCCCCAGCCCCAAGGACACCCGCCCCCGCACCAATCGGGACTGGTGGCCGAACCAGCTGGACCTCTCCGTACTCCATCGGAACGCCCCCCAGGCCGACCCCCTCGACCAGGGATTCGACTACGCCGCGGAGTTCGCGGGCCTCGACGTCGAGGAGCTGAAGCGGGACGTCATCGCCCTGATGACGGATTCACAGGAATGGTGGCCGGCGGACTACGGTCACTACGGTCCGCTTTTCATCCGGATGAGCTGGCACGCGGCCGGCACGTACCGCATCGCCGACGGCCGGGGCGGCGGCGGAAGCGGCGCCCAGCGATTCGCCCCGCTGAACAGCTGGCCGGACAACGCGAGTCTCGACAAGGCGCGCCGTCTGCTGTGGCCGGTCAAGCAGAAGTACGGACAGAAGATCTCCTGGGCAGATCTTCTGGTTTTCGCCGGAAACTGCGCGATGGAATCCATGGGGTTCAAGACCTTCGGTTTCGGATTCGGCCGCGAGGACATCTGGGAGCCGGAGGAGATCTTCTGGGGACCGGAGGACACCTGGCTCGGGGACGAGCGCTACAGCGGCGACCGGGAGCTGTCGGGCCCGCTGGGCGCCGTCCAGATGGGTCTCATCTACGTCAACCCCGAGGGCCCGAACGGCAACCCCGACCCGCTGGCCGCCGCCCGTGACATCCGCGAGACCTTCGCCCGGATGGCGATGAACGACGAGGAGACGGTCGCGCTCATCGTCGGCGGCCACACCTTCGGCAAGTGCCACGGCGCCGTGGACCCCGAGTACATCGGCCCGGAGCCGGAGGCCGCCCCGGTCGAACAGCTGGGCCTCGGCTGGAAGAACACGTACGGCACCGGCACCGGCCCCGACGCCCTCACCAGCGGTCTGGAGGGCGCCTGGACCAACCATCCGACCACCTGGGACAACGGCTTCCTCGACAACCTCTTCCGGTACGAGTGGGAGCTGACCACCAGCCCCGCCGGCGCCCGGCAGTGGAAGCCCACCGACCCGGCCGCCCAGGGCACCGTCCCGGACGCGCACGACCGGTCGAAGTCGCACGCGCCGATGATGCTGACGACCGACCTCGCGCTGCGCATGGACCCGGTGTACGGCCCCATCGCCCGCCGCTACCACGAGAACCCGGAACTCCTGGCGGAGGCGTTCGCCAAGGCCTGGTACAAGCTCCTCCACCGCGACATGGGCCCGATCTCCCGCTACCTCGGCCCGTGGGTGCCCGAACCGCAGCTCTGGCAGGACCCGGTGCCGCCGGTCGACCACGACCTCGTCGCGGACGAGGACATCGCCGCCCTCAAGGAGCGGATCCTCTCCTCCGGCCTGACCGTGCCCCAGCTGGTCACCACCGCCTGGGCGTCCGCGGCGAGCTTCCGCGGCACCGACAAGCGCGGCGGCGCCAACGGCGCGCGGATCCGGCTCGCGCCGCAGAAGGACTGGGCGGTCAACGATCTGCCCGGGATCGCCGAGGCGCTGCGGACCCTGGACGCGATCCGGGAGGAGTTCGCCGCCGGACGGAGCGACGCCACCCGGATCTCGTTGGCCGACCTGATCGTCCTCGGCGGCTGCGCGGCCGTCGAGAAGGCCGCGAAGGACGCCGGCCACCCGGTGACCGTGCCGTTCACGCCCGGCCGCACGGACGCCACGCAGGAGCAGACCGACGTGGAGTCCTTCGCCGTCCTCGAACCGCGCGCCGACGGCTTCCGCAACTACCTGGGCCCCGACGAGAAGCTCTCCCCGGAGACGCTCCTCCTCGACCGGGCGAGCATGCTCACGCTGACGGCGCCGGAGATGACGGTGCTGCTCGGCGGCATGCGGGCGCTCGGCGCCGGGCACGGCGGGGTCCGCCACGGCGTCCTCACCGACCGTCCCGGTTCCCTGACCAACGACTTCTTCGTCAACGTCCTGGACATGGGGACGGAGTGGAAGGTCTCGGAGGACGACGAGAACGTCTACGAGGGCCGGGACCGGGCCACCGGCGAGCCGAAGTGGACGGGCACGGCCGTGGACCTGGTCTTCGCCTCCCACGCCCAGCTGCGGGCCCTGTCGGAGGTGTACGCGGCGCGCGACGCGGGCGAGAAGTTCGTCCGGGACTTCGCCGCCGCCTGGTCGAAGGTGATGGAACTGGACCGCTTCGACCTGCGCTGACGGGCCGCGGCCGGGCCGGCGGCGCCCGTACGGGAACGCGCCGGCGCCCGGACGGTCGTGCTGCGGCCGTCCGGGCGCCGGAGTGGTGCGGGTCAGGTGGAGACGGCCGGGAGCAGGCCGGTGACGGGCGCGGCCTGGTCGGTGAGCTGGTGGAGCTGGTGGAGTTCGTTGAGCCGGCTCAGGCCGCCGAGCTGCGCTCCGACGCCCGGGTAGGCGGCGCGGGCGTCCTCCGGCATGCCGGTGGTCGCGACGGAGTCGAGTTCGGCGATCGGGCTGATCGGCGGGCCGAGCGGGCCGACGGGCGCGGCGGCGGCCTGGGAGGCGGCCGCGCCGCCGAGGCAGGTGAACGCCGCGGCGACGGCGAGGACCGAGGAGATGCGTCGAGGTGAGGTCACACCCTCACAACGGAACGTTCCGCCGGGAGACACGCGACCGCCCGCGAGCATCCTCCGAACGGGGCACGGCCGCCGCGGCCGTCCGCGCGGGGACCGGACCGTCGTGCTCGGCGCGCCGGCCGGGGACTTGCGGAGCGGGCCGTGCGCCGTGGAGCGGGGGGGGGCGGCCTCGGGCCGTCCGACGTGCTCGGGACTGATCTCGGCGACGTGACGAGGAGGGGCCGTGCCGGGCACCGCGGGCCCGGCCGCGCTCCGCCGGGCGGATGCCGGGCGCTGTAGGCTGTGCGCTCGCGCGTTCGCGGATCATGCGAGCGAACCGGGCCGGACCTGCGGGGCGGAGGGCATGTGACGGAGCTCGTCCGCGGGACACCGGGCCTCGTGCGGGCGGTGAACGACCGCGCCGCCCTCCACCTGCTGCTCCGTCAGGGGCCTCTCACCCGCCCCGAGGTCAGTCGTCTCACCGGACTCTCCAAGCCCACCGCCTCCCAGGTCCTCGCCCGCCTGCTGGACGCCGGACTCGTGGTCGGCAACGGCCTGCGGCCCGGCCTGCCGGGCCGGGTCCCGGAGACGTACCGGGTCAACCCGGCGGCGGCCTACGCGACCGCCGTGGACGTGACGCCGGAACACATCGCCGTACGGACCGCGGACATCACCGGCGCGGTGCTCGGCGAGGCCGAGGCGCCCGTGCCCGCGCGCCCGGACCGCGAGGCCCTGGTGGAGGCGCTGCGGACGGCCCTCGGCCTGGTCCGGGCACCGGAGCCGCCGCGGAGCGTCGTGATCGGCGTGCAGGGCGCGGTGGACCCGACGACCGGCCGCCTCGGCTACGCCAGCGAGGAGGACATGGCGGCCTGGCTCTTCCCCGACGTCGAACGGACGCTGGGCGAGGCCCTCGGCCTCCCCGTCCGCGTCGAGAACGACGTCAACCTCGCCGCCGTGGCCGAACGCGACCACGCCGCCGCCGACTGCCCGGACTTCGTCCTCCTGTGGGCCGACGAGGGCCTGGGCGCGGCGCTGATGATCGGCGGCCGCCTCCACCGGGGCCACTTCGGCGGCGCCGGCGAGGTCGGCTACCTCCCGCTGCCCGGCGCGCCCACCGCGCGCGAGGCCGGCGACCGCTACGGCCGCCACGGCTACCAGGAGCTGGCGGGCGGCGACGCGGTCCGGGACCTCCTGCACGGCCACGGAGTGCCGGGCGCCGACTTCGCGGAGGCGGTGGCGGAGGCGGCACGGCGGGCGGACACGGCCGAGGAGGGCGCGGAGGCGGCGCGGGCGGGCCTCGTCGCGGTGGCGGCGCGGCTCGCGGCCGGGCTGGCCTCGATCGTGACCGTCGTCGACCCGGGCCTGGTCGTCCTCGCCGGCCGGCTCTGCGCGGCGGGGGGCGAGCCGCTGCGCGCCCTTGTCGAGCGCGAGCTGCGCGTCCTCGCGCACTCCCGGGCGCGGGTCCGCCTGTCGGCCGTCACGGGCAACCCGGTGCTCGCCGGCGCGCTCGCCCTGGCCCTCGCGGAGGTCCGGGACCGGACCTTCGGCGGCCCGTCCCCCCTCTGACCCGCCCGGGGGCCCACCCCGTACCGGCGGGAGGCCGGGCCCCTCACGGCGTGGCGGCGGACAATGGGGGGAGGGGGTCAGGAGGTGGCGTCGTGGTGCAGGGGACGATCACGGTCGACGCGCCGGTGCGGCGGGTGTACGACCAGTGGACGCAGTTCGAGGAGTTTCCGCGCTTCATGCACGGCGTGGTGGCGGTCGAGCAGACCGACGCACGGCACCTGCGCTGGCGCACCGGCATCGCCGGGTTCCGCCGCGCCTTCGAGACCGAGATCGTCGACCAGCTCCCGGACGAACGCATCGCCTGGCGCACCGTCGGCGGCGACGTCCGCCAGCGCGGCGTCGTGACCTTCACGCCCCTCGACGAGCGTCACACACGCGTGCGCCTGGCGATGGAGGTCGAGCCGGAGGGTCCCGCGGAGCGCGCGGCCGTCGCGCTGGGCGTCGTGTCGAGCCGGGTCTCCGGCGACCTCCGGCGGTTCAAGGACTTCGTGGAGGACCGTCACGCCGCGACCGGCGCCTGGCGGGGCCGTCTCCGGCCGGAGGAAGCGCACCGGGCGCCGGGACCGGGACCCGCTCACGACGACACCAATTAGTTTGATTTTCAACATCCTTTCGGGGGAAGATGATGCCCACTCCCGCCCACCCGCGCGGGGGACCACCCCGAAGGAGCGGACAGTGAGCGACGGCGCCGTGGCGGCATCGACCGGCCAGCGGATCTTCCTCGACAAGCAGACCCCGGACGCCTACAAGGCGTTCGTGCGGGCCGCGCAGACCGTGCGGGCCGCCGCCGACGACGCCGGGCTCGACCGGATCCTGGTCGAGCTGGTCAACCTGCGCGTGTCCCAGCTCAACGGCTGCGCCTACTGCCTCGACACGCACACCCGCGCCGCCCTCCTCGCCGGCGAGACCCCCCGCCGGCTCGGCCTGCTCGCCGCCTGGCGGGACACCGAGGTCTTCACCGCCCGCGAACGCGCCGCCCTCGCGCTCGCCGAGGCGACCACCCACCCGGCGGAGGCCGACGCCCAGGAGAAGGCCTACGCCGAGGCCCGCCCGGTCCTCGACGACGCCGAGCTCTCCGCCGTCGTCTGGGTGGCCATCGCCATCAACGCCTTCAACCGCGTGTCCATCCTCAGCAAGCACCCGGTGCGCCCGAACTGATCACCGGCCGGCCGGGGCGAGGAGTGCCGGGGCGCCGTCCCGACCCGGCCACCTCCCCCCCTCGCGCGCGATGGCCGGTCGTCCCGCGTCCATCCCGGACGGCCAGGGCGAGACGCGGGTCGAACGAGCGGGCGAGGGCCGGCGGGTAAAGTCGGTGGGTCGCCCCCGCGCCGGGCCGTCGCGCGCCGCCACGCCCCGCACCGAGGCCGCCGGCCCGCGATCGCCCCCGCCCTCCCCCTCGTACGACAGGTCCGTCCTCCTTGCCCACCGCCGTCTCCTCCGCCTCCCCCTCGCCCTCCGTCCCCTCTCCGCCCGCGCCCCGGTCGCGCGCCCTGATGCCCGACTGGCTGCGTGACCCCCGGGTCTGGCGTACCGAAGTGCTGGCGGGGCTCGTCGTCGCCCTGGCGCTGATCCCCGAGGCCATCGCCTTCTCGGTGATCGCCGGCGTCGATCCGGCGCTCGGGCTCTTCGCCTCGTTCACGATGGCCGTGACCACCGCGATCGTCGGCGGCCGACGGGCGATGATCTCGGCCGCCACCGGAGCCGTCGCCCTCGTCATCGCGCCGGTGAGCCGGGAGCACGGCGTCCCGTTCCTCATCGCCACCGTCGTCCTCGCGGGCCTCTTCCAGATCGCGCTGGGGATCGTGGGAGTGGCGAAGCTGATGCGGTACGTCCCCCGCCCGGTGCTGGTCGGCTCGGTGAACTCGCTCGCCGCCCTGGTCTTCCTGGCCCAGCTCCCCGAGACCCGGAACGTGCCGACGAGCGTGTACGGGCTGATCGCGGCCGGGATCGTCCTGCTCGTGCTCTTCCCCAAGGTGACGACCCTGGTGCCGGCGCCGCTCGTCACGATCACCGCCCTGACCCTGGTCACGGTGGCCGCCGGGATCGCCGTGCCGACCGTCGGCGACCGGGGCGCGCTGCCGTCCGCGCTGCCCGTGCCGGGCCTGCCCGACGTGCCCTTCACGCTCGGCACGCTGGCGACGATCGCGCCGTACGCCCTCGCCGTGGCCCTCGTCGGCCTGGTCGAGTCGCTGCTCACCGCGAAGCTCGTCGACGACCTCACCGACACGTCGTCGAGCAAGCGGCGCGAGTCGATCGGGCAGGGCGTCGCGAACGTCGTCACCGGCCTGTTCGGCGGGATGGGAGGCTGCGCCGTGATCGGCCAGACGATGATGAACGTGAAGGTGGCGGGCGCCAGGACCCGGCTCTCCACCTTCCTCTCCGGCGTGTTCCTGATGGTCCTGTGCGTGGTCCTCGGGCCGCTCGTCTCGCGGATACCCATGGCCGCGCTGGTGGCGGTCATGGTGATCGTGTCCGTCGCCGCCTTCGACTGGGAGTCGGTGGCCCCGCGCACCCTGCGGCGGACCCCCGCCGGGGAGACCGTCGTCATGCTGGTCACGCTGGCGTGCGTCCTGGTCTCCCACAACCTCGCCCTCGGTGTGGTGGTCGGCTCGGTCACCGCCGCCCTCGTCTTCGCCCGGAGGGTGGCGCGGCGCACGGAGGTCACCTCGGTGACCGACCCCGACGGGACGACCGTCGTCCACCGGGTGTCCGGCGAACTGTTCTTCGCCTCGGCCGAGGCGTTCGCCGAGCGCTTCGACCCCGCCGGCGACCCGGACCGGGTGGTGATCGACCTGTCCGCCGCCCACGTCTCCGACGCCTCCGCCGTGGCGGCGCTGGAGGCCGTGGAGGCGGCGTACGCCCGCCACGGCAAGACCGTCGAGCTCACCGGCCTCGCCCCGGCCGACGCCGCCCTCCGCGACCGCCTCGGCACGGGCATGAGCACGGGCACGGGCGGAAGCGGAAGCGTGAGCACCGTCTCCGGGCCCGACGCCGGGGCCGGGGCCGGGGCCGGGGCCGGGGCCGGGGCCGGGGCCGTCTCAGGTCACTAGGAGGCCGGGGGCTCCGTCCCCGCCCTGTCCGGTCGCCCGTCCGGCAGCGACCGCGCCGCCACCCGGCGCAGGTGGCGGGCGAAGACCTCGGAGGCGTCCGGGGTCAGGGTGCGCAGCGCGACCATGGCGGTGATGACGACGTCGCAGAGCTCGGCCTCGACGTCCTCCCAGGTGTGGCTGGTCCCCTTCCGGGGGTTCTGCCCGGTGGCCCCGATGACCGCCTGTGCCGCCTCCCCGACCTCCTCGGAGAGCTTGAGGACGCGGAGCAGGATCTCCTGCCCCGGCGGCAGGGACTGATGGGCGGTGAGCCAGTCGTGGAGGCGGGTGACGGTCGTCCAGGTCTCTTCGTCGCTCATGCCGCCGCAGCCTGCCAGGTCCCCCCGGGCCGCGCCGAGCGCCGCCCGGGGGCCGGCGGGGGGCAGGAGGCGGCGCGGGCCGGTCGGCGCGCCCGCCGGGAGGCCCGGGGGTCAGGAGGCGGGCCGGTCCTCCTCCGCCGGGAGGTCCTGGGGGTACCAGCGGAGCTCGACGGTGTTGCCGTCCGGGTCCTTCACGTAGACGGACTGAGCCGAGCCCCGGGCGCCCCAGCGCGGGACGGGACCCTCGACGACGTCGAAGGTGCCGGAGGCGATGACCTCCTGCCAGTCGAGCGGGTCGACGACGAGGCAGATGTGGTCCACGTTCGACTCGCCGCGGGGCCGGGAGAACAGGTCGATGACGGAGCCCTCGTCGATCCGCACGGACGGGAACGGCACCTTGCCCGCCCGCCACTCCTCGACCCGCTCCGGCGCGAGGCCGAGGGGGCCGGTGTAGAAGGCGAGGGCCCGCTCGACGTCGGTGACGTTGAGGACGAGGTGGTCGAAGGCTTTCACGCGCATGCGGTGTCTCCCGTTGTTCCGTTCGATGGTGCGGTCGTACGGGAGCGATGCCCGGCGCGGCCCCGGCGCGCCCGCGCCCGCCGGTCCCCCGTACGCGCGCACGCGTGCCGCGGCCGGTCCGCACCTCCCCCGTGTGCAGGTAGTGCCTATCACGGGCGCCCCTCCCCGACCCACCCTTTTGTCGGCAGCCGCCCCGCCCTCGACCTGCGGGTTTCCCTCCGCTCGGGGAGCCCCGCGGCGCCCCGGCAGACGGGAGCGCTCCCACCGCCCCACGGGACCCGCGCATTCCGACCGTGCGCGAAGTCTTGTCAGGTACTCGACGGCAGCCCTATCGTCACCCGCCAGAAAGCGCTTTCTAGCGCTTTCTGGCCCAGGGACGGGACTCACGACGACAACGCCCCGCGCCGCCGTCGAGCGGTGCGGGCGCCAAGGAAAGGGCAGGCGAGCATGGGACGACGCTCCCCCTCCACGCGACTCCAGGCGGGCTTGGCCGCCATGGCGGTCGCGGCCGCCACCGGCGTGATCCTGACCGTGCCGGAGGCCTCCGCCTCCGCCGCCGTCGCCGCCGGGGCGACCGGCTACGCGAGCCAGAACGGCGGGACGACCGGCGGCGCCGGCGGACAGACCGTCCGGGCGACCACCGGCACCCAGATCCACGCGGCCCTCTGCGGCCGGGCCTCCAGCAGCACCCCGATCGTCATCCAGGTCGAGGGCACCATCAACCACGCCAACACCGCCAAGGTCTCCGGCACCAGCTGCAACACCGCCGCCGGCGTCATCGAGCTCAAGCAGATCAGCAACGTCACGCTCGTCGGCGTCGGCGCGGGCGCCGTCTTCGACCAGGTCGGCATCCACATCCGCGAGTCGAGCAACATCATCATCCAGAACGTCACCGTCAAGAACGTCAAGAAGTCCGGCTCCCCCGTCTCCAACGGCGGCGACGCCATCGGCATGGAGAGCGACGTCCGCAACGTCTGGGTCGACCACAGCACCCTGGAGGCCTCCGGCGGCGAGTCCGAGGGCTTCGACGGACTCTTCGACATGAAGGACAACACGCAGTACGTGACGCTCTCCTACAGCGTGCTGCGCAACTCCGGCCGCGGCGGCCTGGTCGGCTCCAGCGAGACCGAGCTGAGCAACGGCTTCATCACCTACCACCACAACCTGTACGAGAACATCGACTCGCGCGCCCCCCTGCTGCGCGGCGGCATCGCCCACATGTACAGCAACCACTACCGGCAGCTGAACGAGTCGGGCATCAACTCCCGTGCCGGCGCCCGCGCCAAGGTGGAGAACAACTACTTCGAGGACTCCAAGGACGTCCTCGGCACCTTCTACACCGACGCGGCCGGCTACTGGCAGGTCGCCGGGAACGTCTTCGACAACGTGACCTGGTCGCCCGTCGGCACCGACTACAGGCCCGCCGGTCCGAACCCGACCTCCAACACGACCGTCTCCGTCCCGTACGGCTACACCCCGGACAGCGCCTCCTGCGTGCCGGACGTGGTCGCCCGTACGGCCGGCGCGAACAAGGGCCTGCTCGTCTCGGACGGCTCCTGCACCCCGCAGACCCCGAGCCCCACGCCCACGCCGACGCCGACCCCGACGGCCACCGCCACCACCGCCCCTCCGTCCGGCACCAACCTCAGCATCGGCGCCGGCTCGGACGGCTCCAGCAAGGCCGACGGGACCAGCTACGGCAACGTCCGCGACGGCAACCTCGCCACCTACTGGTCGCCCGCCGGCACCACCGGCTCGGTCTCGGTCAAGTGGGCCTCCCCGACGACCATCCGGTCCGTCCGCGTCCGCGAGGCCTCCGGGGCCGGCACCGTCACCGGCTGGCGGCTGCTGAACGCCGACACCGGAGCCGTACTCGCCACCGGCGGCGCGGCCGGCACGGTCTCCCTCCCGGCGACCTCGCTGAGCAAGGTCACCTTCGAGATCACCTCGGCCACCGGCACCCCGCGCGTCGCCGAGTTCGAGACGTACGCGTAGGGGCTCAGAACCCGACCGGGTCGCGGACGGGGGGGGCAGGTCATGCAGTGGCCGCCGCCTCGTCCGCGGCCCAGTTCCGCGCCCACGATGGTGATGACCTCGATCACCCGCAGCCCCGGCAGGCCGAGGGCCTCGGCGACCACGTCCGTGAAGGGGGTGTCGCCCTCGTCGGTAATCTCGCCCCCCGGGGCGAGGGGCGTCGGGGCGATCAGGCTCCAGCCCGAGGTGTCACCTTTCGACCGCTTTCTACAATCTTGTCCGTCCGGCACGGGATCGTACGCGGACGGGCGCGCCCGGCACCCCGCGGACGGGTGCCGGGCGCGTGCGTGGGTGTCGCGGGTCAGCGGCCGGGGGTCGCGTGTGCCGACTCGAAGGCGGCGAAGGCGGCCTCCTGGCGCCATTCCAGGGAGGCCTTGGGGCTTCCCTCGACGAGGCGCCGGCAGGCGGCGGAGCGGACCGGGGTGCCGGGGCGCTCGCCGCGGCAGGCCGGGACCGTCCGGTAGCCCTCGGCGGTCGGGTTGCCGCGCCACAGGCTCGGGCCGGGGAGGAAGGCGTACTCCAGGGAGGCGCGGGCGAGGTCCTTCAGCTCCGGGTACGAGAGGCCGTAGGTGCGGGCCGCGTACTGGTACTCGTGGCTGATGTCGATCCGGGACACACCGGGGTCGTCGGTGGCGAGCACCACCGGCACGCCGTGGGCGCGGTAGGTCTCGAAGGGGTGGTCGGCGCCGCGGACTCCGAGGATCTGGGCGTTGCTGGTGAAGGGCACCTCGACGGCGACCTCGCGGGCGGCCATGGTGCGGGCGGTGGTCCGCCAGTCGTCCTCGTGGACCAGGTCCACGCCGTGGCCGACGCGCTCGGCGCGGGCCACGTCGACGGCCTCGGCGATGTGGAAGGCGAGGTCCTCGGGCTTGACCAGGCCGGGCCACAGCTCGCCGGCGTGCAGGGTCACATGGGCCTTGGGGTGGACCTCGCGGAGGTGGGCGAGCATCCGCATCTGGAGGCGGTAGTTCTCGAGCGAGCTGTCCCAGTCCTCCGGCTGGACCAGGTTGACGGCGACGAAGCGCTCGTCCCGCTCGGCCAGCGCCATGCCGAGCGCCATCTGGGTGAAGACCCGCTCGGGCGTGCTGCCGCGCGAGACCTGCGAGATCCAGCGGACGGTGAGCCCGCAGGCGGGCCGCTCGCGCTCGGTGCCGCAGCGGGCCGCGGCGCGGAACTCGGCGTCGCCGGCGTCGGCCTCCCGCACCGCCTCCTCGACGAGGGCGTCGAGCCGGCCGCCCGCGGTGAGCTTCTTGTACAGGGCGGCGAGGTCCGGGTCCCAGCCGACCTCGCCCGCGAGCTTCTTCGCGCCCTCGGAGGCCGGACTGACCATGGTCTCCAGGTACCACTGGTTCTGCGCGGCGACGTCGTCGGCGAACTCCGCGAGCATCTTGCCCCGGTGCCGCCAGGTCACCTCGCCGAACTTCGCGAAGGCGTCGAAGAAGTGGTCGTGGCCGTTGCCGCCGGGCGGGAAGTCCTCCATGGACCAGGCGCGCACGAGGGCGTCGTGGAAGGCGCGGTCGGTGCGGGCGTCGGCGGCCGGGCGGGTCCCGGGGCCGCAGGGCGGGACGACCGCGGTCATGGTCGCCGTCTCGACGCAGAGCCCGTCCTCGGCGGCGAGGGTGATCAGGTACTCGGTGGAGACGGCTCCGGAGAGGTGGTTGTGGAGCTCCCCGCCCTTGGGCAGCGACCGGAAGAACTCCCCGAGCCGGGCGGGATCTTGCCGTACGGACTTCAGGTAGGCGTCGGTCCGCGCCTCGCCGGGGGTCGGGACGCGGGGCGTGACGACGGGGAGGCCGGGCGCCCCGGACGTGGGGAGGGGAGAGGCGGGCCGGGCGGCGGCGGGGAGGGCGGCGGCGGCGAGCGGGAGCAGGCCGAGTACGGCCACGGCGGCCGGGAGGAGCAGGCGGCGGGCGGTGGAGCGGGGGGACGCTTCGGATCGCCGGGACGTCACGGATCGGTGAGGGGTAGTCACCGGGGCATGATCGTGAACGTCGGCCGTCCGCCGCCTCCGGCGAAACGCGGTGACGGCCGCGACCACCCGACCGGGTGATGCCCCGACCCTCGAACGGGTGCGCCCGGGCCCCGCGTTCGAGTGTCCGGGGGGCCGGGGCGCGGGATCAGGGACTGGGGTCCGGGGCCGGGGCGTCACAGGCGGCGGAGGGCTCCCGGCTCGCGGAGGGAGTCGAGGGTGGGGTAGCCGTCCACGGCCATGATCAGGTCGGCTTCGGCGAGGAGGGAGCGCAGGACGTGCACGATGCCGTCCTCGCCCCCGGCCGCCAGGCCGTACGCGTAGGGGCGGCCGACGCCCACGGCGGTGGCGCCCAGCGCCAGGGCCTTGACGACGTCCGCGCCGGTCCGGACGCCCGAGTCGAAGAGGACGGGGAGGCCGTCGGCGGCCTCGACGACGTCCGGCAGGGCGTCGAGGGCGGGCAGGCCGCCGTTGGCCTGCCGGCCGCCGTGGTTGGAGCAGTACACCGCGTCGACGCCGCCGTCGCGGGCGCGGCGCACGTCCTCGGGGTGGCAGAGGCCCTTGAGGATCAGCGGGAGGTCGGTGAGGGAGCGCAGCCAGGGCAGGTCGGCCCAGGTGAGGGGGTTGCCGAAGACGCCGACCCATTCGAGGATCGTCGCTCCGGGGTCCTCCTCGGGGGCCTTGGCGAGGCGGGCCCGGAAGACGGGGTCGGAGGTGTAGTTGGCGAGGCAGTGGCCGCGCAGCTGCGGGAAGTTGCTCGCGGCGAGGTCGCGCGGGCGCCAGCCGGTGACCCAGGTGTCGAGGGTGACGACGATCCCCTTGAACCCGGCGGCCTCGGCGCGGCGCACCAGGCTCTCCGCGAGGTCCCGGTCGGTGGGGGTGTAGAGCTGGAAGAAGCCCGGGGTGTCGCCGAACTCGGCCGCGACCTCCTCCATCGGGTCCACCGCGAGGGTGGAGGCGACCATCGGGACGCCGGTGCGGCGGGCCGCGCGGGCGGTCGCCAGGTCGCCGTGTCCGTCCTGGGCACAGAGCCCGACGACGCCGACCGGTGCCATGAAGAGCGGCGAGGGCAGCCGGAGGCCGAGGAGGTCGACGCTCAGGTCGCGCCGGGCGGCGCCGACCATCATCCGGGGCACCAGACCCCACCGTTCGAAGGCGGTCGCGTTCGCCCGCTGGGTGAACTCGTCGCCCGCGCCGCCCGCGACGTACGACACCACCGACGGCGGCAGCGCGGCGGCCGCCCGTTCCTCCAGTTCGGCGTAGGTCATGGGGAGGCCGGGGAGCACTCCGCCGAGACCGGCGAGGTAGATCTCGTTCTGGTAGTCGCCGTACCGCCCGCCGAACGCGCCGCTCATCGTGGCCCCGCCCCTTCCCTCGCCCCGGACCGGGCCCTCCCCGGCCGCCGGTGGCGCCCACGGTGCCAGCCGCCGGGCCGGAGCGCCATGGGCCGGACCGGTCGGGCGGGATCCGCGAGCGGGGTGGGGCCGTACCCGGACGGCGTACGGCTCGCCGGGCTCCACGCGGCCGAGCCCGGCGGCCCGGTGGCGGGGCGGCCGCGGCGGCATATTCCGGTGCGCGCGGGTGCGGGCCGGTGGTGGAATCGCCCGATGCACGGGAACGAAGGACGGACGGGCGGCGCCGAGCGGGCCGCGGTGGTGGACCGGGGCCGGTTCGCCGACTCGATGACTCCCTGGGACGACGCGGGGTGGCGGCGCGAGGTGTTCGGCTGGGCCGAGCGGGTGCTGGCCTCGCACGGCCTCGTGGAGGCGGGGGTACGCGAGGTGAGGGTGCGGCCCTGGTCGGTCCTCGTCCGCTTCCGCACCGGCGGCGGCGCGCGCGACGCCGTCTGGCTGAAGGCGGGCGCCCCCTCCAACGCCTTCGAGGCCGGACTCGCCGGCGCGCTCGCCGCGTGGACGCCCGAGCACGTGATGACCCCGCTGGCGGTGGACGCCGCCCGCGGCTGGTCCCTCCTCCCCGACGGCGGCCCGCTCTTCCGCGACGTCCTCGACGCGGGCACGGCCGGCCCGGAGGCCTGGACGACGGCGCTGGGCCGGTACGGCGCGATGCAGCGGCGCCTGGTCCCGTACGCGAACGGGGCCGCGGGCCACGGCGGGCAGGAAGCGGGTGCGCCGGAAGGGGGTGGCGGGCTCGGCGGGTTGGGGGTGCCGGGGGCGCGGACGCGGGAGTTGCCGGAGGTGTTCGACGCGCTCGTCGCCGGGAACCCGCTCTTCGACGACGACGAGCGGGCCGCGCTGCTGCGGCGGCGGCCCCGGCTCGTCGCACTGTGCGCCGAGCTCGACGCGTACGGCCTGCCCGACTCGCTCGACCACTGCGACCTGCACGACGGGCAGATCCTCGCCCCTTCCCCCGGCCGCTTCACCTTCTTCGACTGGGGCGACGCCTGTGTCGCGCACCCCTTCGGCAGCCTCCTGGTCCCGGTCCGCGAGGTGCGGGAGCGGTACGGCCCCGCGCACGTGGCCCCGATGGTGGACGCGTACCTGGAGCACTGGACCGGCCTCGGCCCCTCGCGGGCGGAGCTGCGGCGGGCGGCCGTCCTGGCGGTCCGGCTGGCGGCGCTCGGCCGGGCGGGTTCCTGGTTCCGGCTCTTCCCCGGCACCCCGACCGGCGACAGCGAGGAGGCGAGCGCGTACTGGGTGCGGCAGCTGTTCGCCGCCACCGACGAAGAGCTCTGACGCCGGCCGGGCGCGCCGCTCCCGCGCCTACAGGCCGACGTCCCGGGCCCGCAGGTCCTCCAGGGTCTCCCGCCTGACCAGCAGCCGGGCGGCGCCGTCGCGGACGGCGACCACCGGCGGGCGGCCGACGAGGTTGTACGAGGAGGCCATGGAGAGGTGGTACGCGCCGGCCACCGGCACCGCGAGCAGGTCGCCCGGCCGGACGTCGGCGGGCAGGCCGACGTCCTCCGCGAGCAGGTCGCCCGCCTCGCAGTGGCGCCCGGCGACGGTGGTGCGGACGGTCGGGGCGGTGGAGCGGCGGCCGATCAGACGGGGCGCGTACCGGACGCCGTAGAGGGCCGGGCGGGGGTTGTCGCTCATGCCGCCGTCGACGGCGACGAAGGCGCGCCCGCCGCTCGTCTTGACGGCGAGGACGCGGTAGACGGCGACGCCGGCCGGTCCGACGACGGCCCGGCCCGGTTCCACGAGCAGCCGGGGCACGGGCAGTCCGGCGGCGCCGCAGCTCTCGGCGAGGGCGGCGCGGAGCCCGCGGGCGAGGGCGGTCGGGTCGAGGGCCGGGTCGCCGGGCCGGTGGGCGATGCCGTGGCCGCCGCCGAGGTCGAGCTCCGGCAGGACGACGCCGTGGGCGTCCCGGATCCGGGCCATCAGGCCGACGAGCCGCCGCAGGGCGGTGAGGTAGGGCTTGGTCTCGGTGATCTGGGAGCCGAGGTGGCAGTGCAGGCCGGTGAGTTCGAGTCGCGGCTGGTCGAGGATCCGGGCGACGGCGTGCTGGGCGTGTCCGTCGCGGAGGGAGAGCCCGAACTTCTGGTCGTCGGTGCCGGTGCGGATCTTGGCGTGGCCGCCGGCGCCGACGCCGGGGGTGACGCGGAGCATGACCTTCTGGTGGCCGCGCGGGCCGAGGGCGGCGGCCAGCCGGGCGATCTCGGCCGGGCCGTCGATGACGATCCGGCCGACGCCGAGGCGCAGCGCGGCGGCGAGGTCGGCCGGGGACTTGGCGTTGCCGTGGAGGAGGATCCGTTCGGGCGGGAAGCCCGCGGTGACGGCCAGTTCGAGCTCGCCCGCGGAGCAGACGTCCAGGCCGAGCCCCTCCTCGTCGACGAGGCGGACGAGACCGCGGCAGAGGAACGCCTTGGCCGCGTAGTGCACGTCGGCGCCGTCCGCGGGGAAGGCGGCCCGGTAGGTGCGGCAGCGGTCGCGGATCTCGGCCTCGTCGAGCACGTACACGGGCGTGCCGTGCGCGTCCGCGATGTCGGCGAGCGGCACCCCGGCGAGCAGGACGCGGCCGCCGGGCTCCTCGGTGGCGGTGGCGGGCCAGACGGAGAACTCCGGGGCGGGGGCGGGCGTACGGGCGGGCGGGACGGGGGCCGTCAGGTCGGTGGTGGTCATGCGGCGGTCCCCCTCGCGGCCGGGTCGGAGCGGCGGGCGCACGGGGTGCCGGGGCGGGCGGGCGTGGAGGTGGGCGCGGGCAGCGGAACCGGTTCCGGCACCGGATCGGGCGCGGGGGTGAAGGGAGCCGTGAGGACCGGGTCGACGGTGAGGGCGTGGACGCCGAGCGGGTGGGCGAGGGTGCGCAGGGCGGCCTCGGAGAGCGGAATCCAGGGCTGCTCGGTCCCGAGGGTGGCGCGGAGCCGTTCGGGGGTGGTGAAGGCGACGGCCGTGCGGGCGCCGACGGGCGTGCGGGAGAAGCGGGCCGTGACGCCGTGTCCGCCCGGCCGGACGGGCACGCAGAGGCGTCCGGCCGGGGCGGGTTCGACGGGTTCCGGGTCCACGGGCCCGGGGGCCGGGGCCGCGGCCGTGCGGTCGTCGGCGTGCGGGGTGCGGGGCATGGGGTCCTCCCGGGCGGGTCCGGCCCGGCGGCGTTCCGCCGGGGCCTGTCCTCGCAGCCTTGCCCGCCCCGGTCCCCGGAGTCCCGGTCCCTGACGCGGTCCTGACGCCTGGCCGGGCGACTCTTGACGCGATGGTCACGCCAGGGCGGACCCCGCCCCGGCGGAGGACGCGCCTCCGCCAGGCCCGATCGCGCGGGGACGGGACTGGCACTTGGTGTCTCCGTTCCGTGCGGCCATGCGGCCGCGCCCGGCGGGCTCAGGTACCCGGCGGGGGTACGAAGACCGTGGTGCGCGGGGGCGGTCTCGGAGCGTCGCGGCCCCGAGGCCCGTATGGCACGGAGTGCCTGGTGGGAGGGGACCGGGACGTCGGCTGGACGGAGGGCACGGCGAGCTGAAAACCTCGGCGGTGAGGACCCGGTCACCGGTCCCGACGTGCGCCGCCGCGAGGGGAGCGTGGCGCGGGCCCGTGATCGTCGCGTCCTCGCAGGCGCGTCCGCCGCACCCGTACGCGCCGGTACCGCGAGGAGGAGGACCACCGATGACCGCCGCCCGGGAAGAACGGCTCCGGCTCGACGCCGCGAGTGTCGACAACGCGAGGACGACGCTGCTCCAGCTCCTCGCGCGGGCGGGGGTGTACTCCGGCGACGCCGAGGAACTGATCGGGCTCGTCGAGGCGGGCGCCCTCGCCGGCGCCCACGAGGAGCTTGCGGGCACCGGCCGGCAGGCCCCGCCCGGGAGCGGCGAGCCGTACGCGGCGGGCTGGCGCGACGGTTCACGGGCCGTCACCGAGGGGCTCGCGGGCCTCGCGGACCGGGCACTGGGCGCGGCCGTCGCCGAGGACGCCGCCGCGGAGCCGGAGGCCCGGTCCCGGGTCGGCCGGATGGAGGTCGAGCGGGCCAAGGTGGCGGTCGTCCCGCTGTACCTCTCCTTCTCCGAGGAGTCCGACCTCGATCCCGAGGTCACCGAGCAGGTGCTCGCGTCGGCGCTCGCCACGATGGGGCCGCGGCAGCGGGCGGCCTATCCCGGGCGGCTGACGTCGTTCGCCGCGGACAACCGGACGCATCTGGAGCGGCTGTACGCCACGTACGGCCCGGGCAGCGCGATCGCCATCCACGGCCGCTACACCCTGGTCCACTCCCCCACGAGCCTCGCGGTCCTCGAACGGCTCTCCGTCCGGCCGGCGGAGCTGCGGGAGGAGTGGGACGCGGCCGAACTCCCGCCCGCCTGGCTGGACGGCTTGACGCGCGCCTGGGACGCGACGGCCTGAACCCCCTGCGGCCGGTCGGCCGTCGGTCGCCGGCCGCCATCGCGCCGACACCCCGTCCGGTGGGCGCGGAGGTCGGTACGGGGACCGAACAGTCGGCGCCCGTACCCGGTCGGCGCCCCACGGCGCGGGGCGCACCGGCGGGGCGCGTCGGGGCGAAGGCGGGCGCGGCGGGCGCGCGCGGGGCTCTCGGGCGGGTGTGTGCGCGGGTGGGCGGATGCGCGTACGGCGGGGGCCCGAGGTGGGCGCCGGAGTCCCGGGGCAAGGCGGCGAAGCGGGGCGGACGGGGTGCGGGGGCCGATGCGTGGACCGGAGCCCGGGGCCGCCGGGTGAGGAGCGGCGGGGGTTCCGGGTGGCGTGCAATGCGTCACACGGGGGCGCGGCGAGGGCTCAGCCGGTGGCGCGGAGGGCGGGGGGCGCGCATAGGGTAGCGGCATGCCCAGAACTTCCCCGGCCCTTGCTCTCGACGCCCTTCTCGAGGGCAACCGTCGCTTCGTCTCGGGCACGCCCGAGCACCCCAACCAGGACGCCGCCCGTCGTACGGAGCTGGCGCCCGGCCAGGACCCGTTCGCCGTCATCCTCGGCTGCTCCGACTCCCGGCTCGCGGCCGAGATCATCTTCGACCGCGGGCTCGGCGATCTCTTCGTCGTCCGCACCGCCGGCCACGTCACCGGCCCGGAGGTCCTCGGCAGCGTGGAGTACGCGACCAGCGTCCTCGGCGCGCGGCTCGTGGTCGTCCTGGGCCACGACTCCTGCGGCGCGGTCGCCGCGGCCCGCGCGGCCGTGGAGGACGGCTTCGCGGCGCGCGGTTTCGTGCGGGACGTCGTGGAGCGGGTGACGCCGAGCGTCCTGGCGGCGCGGACCGCGGGCCTGACCGCGGACAGCGACATCATCGACGAGCACATCCGGCACACCGTGGACCTCCTCCTGGACCGCTCCCGGCTGCTGTCCGAGCAGGTGGCGGCCGGCGAGGTCGCCGTCGTCGGCCTCGGCTACGAGCTGGCCGGCGGCAGCGCCCGCCTCGTGACCACGCGCGGAGCCGTCGTGGAGGAGGGCACTCCGGCGTGACGTCCCGCTTCGACTGCTCCGATCCGGCGGCCCGCGCCGCCGGCCTCGGCGAGGCCGCGGCCGCGGTGCGCCGCGGGGACCTCGTCGTCCTGCCGACGGACACCGTGTACGGGGTCGGGGCGGACGCCTTCGACCCGAAGGCGGTCGCCTCGCTGCTCGCGGCGAAGGGCCGCGGCCGTCACAAGCCCTCCCCCGTCCTCGTCGACTCGGCCGCCGCGCTCGGCGAGCTGACCGACGAACTCCCCGACGCCGCACGGGCGCTGATCGAGGCGTTCTGGCCGGGCGGGCTGACCCTGGTGGTCCGCCACCGCGCGTCCCTCGACTGGGACCTGGGCGAGACGGGCGGCACGGTGGCGGTCCGGATGCCGGACCACCCCCTCACCCTGGAACTGCTCGCGGCGACGGGCCCGTTGGCGGTCTCCAGCGCCAACCTCACGGACCACCCGTCCCCGCAGGACTGCGACGCCGCGCAGGCCATGCTGGGCGACTCCGTGGCGGTGTACCTGGACGGCGGACGCACCGCCGGCGCGATCTCGTCGTCGATCGTCGACCTCAGCGGCGAGACGCCGGTCCTCGTCCGCGACGGCGTCCTGCCGGTGGCGGAACTCCGCGCGCTCGTACCGGACCTGATCGTCCCCTGACCCCTCCCTCCGGCCCCACCCGCTCCTGTTCCCGGCCCCGGCGCGACGGAATCTCCGTTGCCCGGGGCCGGGGCGCTCACTAGGGTCTCGTCCCATCGACGTGTAGCTCAGCAGCAGAGCGCCGGGCTCCGGTCCCGGAGGGCGCGGGGGCAGTACCCGCCACGTCGGCTCATGAACACGCACGCTGATCAGCAGCCTCCGACGTCCACCCCTCCCACGGTGCCCGCCGCGCTTCTCGCCGCCTCTCCCGGCTACGCCCGGCAACAGCTGGCGCGAGCCTTCGCCACCGCCCTCGGCCACCCGGACCCCGCGACCCGGCAGCGGGCCGGGGAGCGGGCGCGCGGCTGGCGGGACGTCCTGGTGGGGACGGCCTCCGGCACGCTGCGGATCGGTTCGCGCACGCCGGTGGCCGAGCTGCCCGCCTGGGTGACGCCCGACGTCCTGCACGGCGGCTTCGCGACCGGCTCCGCGCGGGCCGGAGGACCGCTCCGGGAGTTCGAGCGGGAGGCGGCGCACCACGCCGGCGTGCCCGCCGAGCGGGCGGCGCTCTTCGCCCACCACCTCACCGAGCCGGGCCTCGCCGACCTGTGGGAACTGCTCGACTCGGGCCGCTACGAGGTGGGCCTGCCCGAGGAGGCGGCGCTCCTGACGGTGGCCTGGCTGGTGCGGGCGGGCGAGACGGACGCGGCGGTCGAACTGGTCGATGCCCTGAGGCCGTTCGCGGACCGGCTGCGCTTCCTCCCCCGGCCGACGGAACGCCGCTCCGCGAGGCGTCAGGCACGGCGCGGAGCGGAGCGTCCCACGGGGCTGCCGATGTCGGAGGCGGGTGCGGTGCACCGCTCCACCGTCGAGCAGACGCGCGCCGCACTGGCCGCCAGGGCGCCGAAGCGGGCCGTGGAGGAACAGCGCGAGGCCCTCGGCGTCTGGCGTCCGTTCGCCGACGAACTCCTTTCCCACTGGCTGGAGTTCACGGGGCCCGAGGGGGTCGTGCGGCCGGGTGCCGCGCCGGAGGAGGCGTGGCTGACGCGGGGACGCGCCCTCCTCGACCGGTACGAACGGCTGCTCGCCGCCCATCCGCTCACCGGCCGGCACCGGAAGCCGGGAAGCAACGAGGGCATCCTGCGTGGAGCGTTGGCGGAGCTGGTGTCCGGACGCGCGCTGGACGCCCGGCGGGCCGGCCTCGTGCGGGTCGCGGTCACGGGGATGGTGCGGAAGCGGGGCCTGCCCGGCTCCGCCCGGCACACGGCGCTGCGGGAGGGACAGGCCGCGCGGGCGGCGCTCCCCGCGCACCACGCCGTGGCGCACCTGGTCGCGGAGCGGTTGGCCGGCCTGCCGCAGGAGTCCGGCCTCGTCGACGTGGCACCGTTCGTGGTGCCGGTGACGGCGGCCGAGGAGGGGCGCACCGGGCTTCCCGAGGGGGCCGACGTGCCTCCGTCGGTGCGGCGGGTGGTCGACGGGGCGCGCAGCGCGCCGCTCGGCGTGCTGGTCGCCTCCGGGATCGTCCCCTCGGCGGAGGCGATGGCCGAGCTGGTGCCCCAGCTGGTCGCCGCCGAGCGGGCCGCGGTGTACCGGGACCCCGCGCTGCGCGTCCTGATGACGGCGAACTACCGCGCCTTCCGCAACCGCCGCTCCCTCCTGCTGCTCCACCTCGCACGCCAGGTGGCGCCGGAGGAACTGCCGTGGGTACGGGCCGTGCGCGGGTACGCGGACGGCGACGCCACCACCCGCGGCTCGGCGGCCGCCGCGGCGCGCACCCTGGCGGAGACGGCGGTGGAGCACTTCCCCGGAACCCTGCTGCCGAACCCGCTGGTGCGCGAACTCGGCGCCCTGCTGGGCGCGTCGGGGCTGGACGCGCCCCTGACGGAGGAACTGGCCGCGGACATCTTCATGGGCCGGTTCAGCGGCAAGTTCCTCGCCTCGGCGGGGATCGCCGCGGAACTCCTGGGCGGGGGTTCGCTGTACGAGCGGTACTACGGCATCGACTACGCCGGACTGAGCGCCCTGGCAGGCGCGGCAGGCGACACCGGACGCCGGGGCGCGCGGGGCGATCACCGGGACGCGCTCGCGGAGTTCGCCCGGCTGTGCCACGCCCGCGCGGGCCGGACGCCGGGGCACGACTCCGTCGCGGGGAACGGCATGGTGATCGAGCAGGCGCAGATCCTCACGACGCACAACCTGGCCACGCTGGTGCGGAGGGTCGGGGTCGCGCCGGAACCGGGCTGGGCCGAGGCGGCACGCCGCTGCTTCGGAACGGTCTGCCGGCTCACGGAACGCGCGGGGCGGGGCCCGTACCCGCTGACGGGTCTGAAGGACGCCGCGTACGCCTGGCGCCAGATGCTCTTCCACCTGTCGTTGTGCGAGCGGTCCGAACGGGCCGAGGTGCTGGCGTGGCTGCCGGCGGAGGCGGCACGCCGCCCGCTGGTCGCCTCCCGGCTGGCGCCCGCGCTGCTCGGCCTGCGGCACGTCGCCGAGGGCGGCCTCTTCGACGCGGACGGGACGGCCCGGTCGGGGCGGGCGCGCCGGCTGACCGGCTGGTCGGTGGCGGGGCACTGGCTGCGGCCCGCTCCCTGGAAGTGAGGTGACGGCGCCCCGGCGCCCCGGTGGCGGGGGTGCCGGGGCGCCGGAGGCGGCGCTTACGGGACGAGACGCAGGAGGCGGTTGGGGGAGCCCGTGCCCGGGCTGGTCACCTTGCCGGGGGTGGCGCCGTTCACCAGGGCGGTGGCGACCTGGGCGGGGGTGGCGGACGGGTGGCCCGCGAGGTAGACGGCGGCGGCTCCGGCGACGTGCGGGGTGGCCATGGAGGTGCCGGAGATGGTGTGGGTGGCGGTGTCGCCGGTGTGCCAGCCGGCCTTGATGGAGACGCCGGGGGCGAACAGGTCCAGGACGGCGCCGTAGTTGGACCAGCTCGCCTTCGCGTCCGCGCTGTCCGTGGCGCCGACGGTGAGGGCCTCGGTGACGCGGGCGGGCGAGGAGTTGCGGGCGTTGACGCCGGAGTTGCCCGCCGCGACGGCGTAGGTGACGCCGTCGGCGATGGAGCGCTTGACCGCGTTGTCGAGGGTGGTGGAGGCACCGCCGCCGAGGGAGAGGTTGGCGACGGCGGGGGCTCCGGCCGGGTGGTGGGCGGTCACCCAGTCGATGCCGGCGACCACGCCGGCGGTGGTGCCGGACCCGTTGGCGTCGAGGACGCGGACGGCGACGACCTTGGCCGCCTTCGCGACGCCGTAGGTGGAGCCGGCGAGGGTGGTGGCGACGTGGGTGCCGTGGCCGTTGCCGTCCTGGGCGACGTTGTCGCCCTCGACGGCGTCGTAGCCGTCGACCGCACGGCCGGCGAGCTCGCCGTGGCTGACGCGTACGCCGGTGTCGATGACGTACGCGGTCACCCCGGCGCCGGCGCTGTCGGGGTAGGTGTAGGTGCCCGAGAGCGGCAGGGCCGCCTGGTCGATGCGGTCGAGGCCCCAGGGGGCGTTGCTCTGGGTGGCGTCGGCGCGGACGACGCGGTTCTGCTCGACGGTGGCCACGGCGGGGTCGGCGGCGAGCCGGCGGGCGGCCGCGGCGTCGAGGCTGACGGTGTAGCCGTTGAGCGCGGCGCCGAAGGTCTTGCCGACCGTGCCGCCGTAACCGGCTATGAGCCCGCGCCCCTTGGCGGACCCGGCGGCGAAGCCGGCATCAGGCTCGAGCGTGACGAGGTAGCTGCCCTCGACGGCGTCGGGGGAGCCCGCGGCGACGACGACGCCCTCGGGAGCCGGCGCCGAGGCGGCCTGCGCGGGGGCCACGGCGAGGCCGGTGACGAGCGCGGCGACGACGACGGCGGAGGCCGCGGTGGTGGTGGCGGCGATCAGGTTCCGGCGCGAGGTGCGGTGCGTGGGGAGTGCCATGGTGAGGGGTTCCTCCTCTTGGCGGCGCGCCCTGGTTCGGGGCGGGCACGGTGCGTGGGGGTGGGCCGCGTGCGGTCGCACGCTCGCCGGAAGGAGGCGTCCCTCCGACCGGCGTGGGCAGAATCCTGTTCCTCACCGCCCGGGAGGATCAAGGAAGTTGACGCCTTGTCATGGATCCGACACGTGGCTGACACAAGGACTCCCCCGATCCCCGGCCGAACCCCCGCGAACCACCCCTCCCTCCCCCACCGTCACGTTCCGGCCGCCACCCACGAGGACCGGCCAGGGAAGGAGGAGACGGCGGGGCAGGTGGGGGGGGTGCGGGCAGGTGGAAGTGCGGACGGGACGGTGTGGGGGCAGGACGGGCGCGCCCCGGGACGCGGTGGCGAACGAGGCCGCCGACGACCGACCGGGGCCGGGAGAGCGGCAGGCCAGGTCGCTCCGTCATCATCGGGGCATGCGAAGGAACACCGGTCCGAACCCCTCCGAGGACGCCCACGGGACCGTCTCCCAGGACTCCCCCACGGACTCCCCCGTCGACCCTCCCGCGGCCGCCGCCGCTCCCGCCCTCTCCCCCTACCAGGAGGGGCTGCGCCGGCGCCTCCTGGCCGCGCCGGTCGTCCCGGCGCCCGCGCCGTGGCGGAACGTCTTCGGCGGACCGGCGGCCGTCGGCGGGCTCACCGGCGTCGGCTTCGGCGTGGACCCCGCCACCGGCCACGACCTGGTGATGGTCGTCTCGACCCAGGGCCACGGCGTCTTCGACGCGGTGACGGGCGAGCGGATCGCGCGGGACCGGGACCCGGAGGACGACGGGCCGGACGGCACGCCCGACCTGTCGTGCCCCTGGATCGGTCCGCTCGCCGGCGGCCGGGTGCGGGTCGCGGGGCTGTTCGGCGGCGGGCTGAACAGCACGAGCGGCGACGGCTGGTCGGTGGACGTCGAGGCTCCCGACTGGCCGCACCACCGGATCCTGCTCTCGGACAACGGCGGCGGCTGGCACCGTCCGCCCCATACGGAGGGCTGGTGGCACGTCTTCCACTCCACGTGGTCGACGCTGCGCGCCGCCGGCTTCTCCCCGTCCGGGCAGACCCTCGCCGTCGCCACGTCCAGCGATCTGACGCTGTGGACGCGCCGCCCGGCGTGAGGGGCGGTCAGGCGTCGAGCACGGCGGCGACGGCCTCGATCTCGACGAGCTGGTCGTGGTACCCCAGCACGGTGACGCCCATCAGGGTGCTGGGCACGTCGTGGTCGCCGAAGGCGTCCCGTACGACCTCCCAGGCCGCGACCAGGTCCTTCTGACGGGTCGTGGCGACGAGCACCCGGGTGCTGATGACGTCCTCGATGCCGGCGCCGGCGTCCTTCAGGGCCGTCCGCAGGTTCGCGACACAGGCGGCGGCCTGCCCGCGGACGTCCCCGACGGCGACGGTGGCGCCGTCGGCGTCGAGCGGACAGGCACCGGCGAGGAAGATCAGCCGGGCCTCGGCGGGCGCGGTGGCCGCGTACGCGTACTCGGCGACGTCGGACAGGGAAGCGGAACGGATGAGCTGGACGGCCCGGGGCACGGGGGTTCCTCTCGGCGACTGCGGCGAATCCGGGCCACTCTCCCAGGCCCCGCCCGCCGGATCGACCGGATTTCCCTCACCCCGTGGGGGTGGGCCAGTGGCGGTGCAGGGCGTCGATGCGGAAGGCGTGGACGTGCACCCGCACGGGTCCTCCGTCGCGCGCGTCGGCCATGTGGGGGTGACCGGCGGGGAGCTCGGGATGGGCGTGGGCGAGTTCCTCGGGGTCCCGGCGCGGCCAGAGGCGGGCGGCCGCGAGCGCGGCGGCCAGGGCGACGACGCCGAGGGCGGCGGCCGAGGCGGCGGGTCCCGCGCGGGAGGCGAGCCAGCCGGCCAGCGGATAGGTGAGCAGCCAGCAGCCGTGCGAGAGGGAGAAGTGGGCGGCGAAGAGCCCGGGCAGGTCGGCAGCGGCGGCGGACCGGCGCAGCAGCCGCCCGCCGGGGGTGAGGACGGCGGAGGTGGCGGCGCCCAGGCAGAGCCAGAGGGTCAGCAGCGCGGGCCAGGCGGCCGTCGGGTGGGCGCCGGCCCAGCCGGAGGCGAGTCCGGCGGTCAGCAGGCCGAGGGCGGCGGCGAGGGTGCCGGCGGCGGGGAGCATCAGGGCGCGGTCGCCGGTGCGCCCGAGGACGCGCGGGAGGAGCAGCGCGACGGTCATCGACCCGGCGCCGTACGCGGCGAGGGCGAGCGACACGTCTCCGGCCGGGCGCCCGAGGCCGTCCCGGACGAGGACGACCGTGTCGACGAGCACCAGCCCCCCGGCGGCTGCGACCGCCAGGTCGAGCGCGAGCAGGGCCCTCAGCCGGGGGGTCGCGAGGAAGACCCGGACGCCGAGGACCCGGGCGGACGCCGGACCGCGCGGCCGGCGGTGAACGGGGCCGCGGTGGTGGGCGTGGGCATGGCCGAGGCCGAGGTCGCGGTCATGGCCGAGGTCGTTGTCACGGTCCCCGCCGAGGTCGCGGTCGCGGTCGTGGTCGCGGTCGCGGTCGTGGTCGCGGTCGCGGTCGGGATCGTCCGCGGGGAGTCGCAGGGGCAGGACGAGGAGGGCGGAGAGGAGGAACCCGGCGGCGGTGCCGGCGAACAGCCACCCGTACGGCACGAGCGTGAGGAGGGCGGCGGCGAGGACCGGGCTGACGAGGCTCTCCAGGTCGTAGGCGAGCCGCGAGAGGGTGAGGGCCCGGGTGTAGTCGCCCTCCTGGGGCAGGACGCGCGGGATCGTGGCCTGGAAGGCGGGGGTGAAGACCGCGGAGGCGGCCTGGAGCAGCAGCACGAGCGCGTACACCTGCCAGACCCGGTCCACGAACGGCAGGACCAGCGCGGCGAGCAGCCGTACGAGGTCGGCCCCGACGAGCAGCGTCCGGCGCGGCATCCGGCGGGCCAGGACGCCGGCGAGCGGTGCCAGACCGACGTACGCCGTCATCTTGAGCGCGAGCGCGGTGCCGAGCACGGCGGCGGCCTGTCCCCCGGCGAGGTCGTACGCGAGGAGCGCGAGCGCGACGGTGGCGAGCCCGGTGCCGGTGAGGGCCACGGTCTGGGCGAGGAAGAGGTGCCGGTAGGTGCGGTCGCGCAGGACGGACAGCATGGGGTCGCCCTCGTTCGGCAGCGGGTGCGGTCCTCTTCACGGTAGCCGACACGTGCATGAGTGCGCACATGTATGAGTGAAGGGGGCGACGCGGGACGGGCCCTTGCGTTCAGTCGTGCCAGGGCTCGCCCGTCACCACGTGATCGGCCCGGTTCAGCGCCTCGGTCACCAGCCGCTTCAGGTGCCCGTCCGGCAGCGCGTACACCACCCGCCGCCCGTCCTTCCGGGCCTGCACCAGCCCGCCCAGCCGCAGCTTCGCGAGGTGCTGGCTGACCGCGGGCCGCGCCGCCCCGCACGCCTCGGTCAGCGCGGTGACGTCGGCCTCCCCGCGCGTCAGCACCCACAGCAGTTGCAGCCGCGTCGGGTCGCTGAGCAGCCCGAAGACCTCCGCGGCCGCCGCGAGCTCCGTCGCCCCCGGGGCCCGTCGATGGACGGGGGACACGGTCCGCTCGCGTTCTTCCCGCACCTCGCGCACCTCACCCGTTTCGCGTACTGCACCCGCTTCACGGGCCTCACGCGCTTCACGCGCGGCCTGTGCTTCACGGAGTGGATCCACCATGCGCCCATCGTAGGGAGCGGGGAGCACGGCGGGGCCTCCCGGGACGGATGACCGATCCGTGGACCGTCGTGCACGCGGACGGACTCCCGGGTGAGGATGCTGCGGACGGCCGGGACGTGGCCGGGAGCGAGGAGAGACGACGATGACCATCGAGTGGCGCTACACCATCCACCCCGGCCTCGGTGTGCTCTCCCTGGCCGGCTTCCTGGGCCAGGAGGCCGTGGGACGGTTCCAGGGAGCCGTCGGCTGGGCGCTCGCCCGGGGCACCGGGCCCGTCGTGCTGGACCTGACGGGGTTGCGCGGATGGTCCGACGGAGGCCGCCTCGCCGTGTCGGAGGCCGCGCTCCGGCTCGCCGCGGAGGGCCGGGGGCTCGAACTCGCGGCCGTGCCGCGGAGCGGGGCGTCCGTGGCCGGCGACGACTTCGGGGACGGCGAGGTCGTCGTCACGGTCCACGGCGACCTCGCCGCCGCGCTCTCCGCCCACCGGGACCGGGGCGTCGAGGAACGCGAATGGCGGAGCGACGCCTGGCCGGAAGGCGACTGAGACCGGTACGGGCGTGTCCGCTGTACGGCCCCGGCCGCCCTGGCCACGGCCGTCCGGAGTCCGGCCGGTCCGGCCCCCGGCCACCCCGGCCCCGGTCGTGACCACCTCGGACCCCGACCGCCCCGGCCCCCGTCCCGCTCGCAGCCCCCGTCCCGCTCGCAGCCCCGGTCCCGCCGCCGGGCCCGGAGTCCCTTCCGCCCCGGCCCCGCCGCCTCCGCGCTCAGAACCAGCTCAGGCAGTGCGGCGGGCGGTCCGTGTGGAAGAGCGCGTCCGCCCGACGGGCCGCGGCGGGGTGGTGGGCCCGGATGTGACCGGCTCGGACCAGGGTGCTCGGGGTCGTACCGCCCAGGTAGAGGGAGCCGAGGTCGCTCACGTCCAGGGAGAGGTCGGGGCCGCGGTCCGTGGTGGTGCAGTCGGCCTTGCCGTCCCGGACGGTGAGGAGGTAGGCGGTCCGCTCGCCGAGGAAGGGGTCGTCGACGTCCAGGACGAGTTCGCCGTCCGTGGTCCACGCGCGCGCGGCCAGCGCGCGCGGGACGTCGAGGAGGCGCACCCACAGCCAGTCGGTGTCGTGGCTCACGTCCCCCGCCCGGAAGTCCGCGAGCCGGTGGCGCAGCGGGTGATCGCGCGGGACCTGCTCGAAGACGACCCGCGTGACGAGGTCGTGGCCGAGCGCGTACCGCGCCAGGTCCGCGAAGACCGCGTCGTCGGTGGCGACGATCTCGTCGACGGTGAGGGTCCCGGCGTCGACCGCGTACGAGGCGTAGCCGTCCGGGGTCCCGTCGGCGTCCCGGTGCAGCGCCACGTACCGCGGTGTCCGCGCGACCGGCGGCCGGCCGGCGCCCAGCTCCCACCAGCGGTGCGGGCGCGTGAGCGCGCCGGGCTGGGCCAGGCGGTACCGGTCGTAGACCGCTTCGAGGACCGCGCCGCACTCCGCGCGGCGCAGCAGCTCGACCGAGCCCGGCCGGGTGTCGTCGGCGGCGCCGAGCGGCCGGCGCGGCGCGAAGGCAGCCCGCTGCCGCTGCACGGTCATCCGGGTCGTGTAGGTCGCGGGCCCGTAGCCGAACCTGCGGTAGATGAGCGCCTCGGACGCGAGCAGCACGGAGAGGATCTCGCCCCGCTCGCGCAGGTCGGCGAGTTGACGGCGCATCAGGGCGCTGAGGACGCCTTGCCGTCGGTGCGTGGGCAGGACGCCCACGGCCGTCACGCCGGAGACCGGGACGACGGCCTCTCCGGGCAGGGTGAGCTCGAAGGAGTACGCGCCGGCGGTGCCGATCGGCTTTCCGCCCGGGGCCAGCGCGAGCAGGTTCCTGTCCCTCTCGATCGCCGACCACCACACCCCGCCGCCGTCCTCGCCGGGCGTCTCCCGGACGAGCCCGAAAGCGGCGTGCAACGTGTCGACGAAGACATCGAAGTCCTCGTCCGTCGTAGAACGGATCTCCATCGTTTTCCGCAGCCTCCCCGCAGCTCCGCACCGCCCCGCGGCGCCCGGGCCCCAGTCCAGCGCCGCTCCCGAGCCCCGGTCAAACGGATTTACGCCGCCCGCGTCCCCGTCCTCCCGCCGGAACGGGTAGCGTCACGATCATGGAATCTTCGACGCCCCGAGCACCCGCCCGGCCCTCCACCGACCAGGCACCGGCCGACCCGGCCGCCACCGACGAGGCGCTCGCCACCCAGCCCGTCGGCTACTGGAGCGGACTCGTCCACGCGGCCGTCACGCGGCGGCTGCGGGACAAGATGGCGCGGATCGACGTGACGCAGCCGCAGTACTGGGTGCTCAACCACGTCACGTACCGCCCGGTCGCCCCGGATCGGCACGAGGTGGTCGAGGAGCTGACGCCGCTCGCCGAAGGGCCGCACGAAATCCCGCGGGTCGTCGACCAGTTGCTCCACCGTGCGTGGCTGCGGACGGACGCCGACGACCGCATCCGCCTCACCGAGGCGGGCGAGGCGGCCCGGGTGCGCCTGCGCGCGCTGGCCACCGATCTGCGCGCCGTGGTCCACGAGGGCGTCAGCGACGAGGAGTACGTGGCGGCACTGAAGGTGCTGCGCCGGATGGCCGCCAACGCCGGGGCCGACGCCGTGGCTCCCCGTACCGCCTGACGGAAGGCGCACCGATGAAGGAGAAGACCCCCACGCGCCCCGGCCCCGCGGCCGAGAGGCCCGTCGACGAGGCGCTCGTGCGGGCGGCGGCGGACGTCGCCCGCACCCGCTGCCGGGGCGACAACCACACCATGGCGGCCGCCGGCCGCGCCCGGGACGGCCGGATCGTCACCGCCGTGAACGCCTACCACTTCACGGGCGGCCCCTGCGCCGAGCTGGTCCTCCTCGGCGCGGCGGCCGCCCAGGGCGTGTACGACCTGACGACCGTCGTCGCGGTGGGCGACCGGGACCGAGGAGTCGTGCCGCCCTGCGGCCGGTGCCGCCAGGTCCTCCTCGACTACTTCCCGGACGTCGACGTCATCGTCGGCCGGGGCGACCGTCTTCGCACCGTCCCCGTCACCGACCTGCTGCCGGAGAGTTACGTCTGGGCCGACCACCAGCTCGAAGCCGAGTGACCCTTCTTCGGTCCCCTCCGGGTCCCTCCGGATCGCTTCGCCCCACTTCGGATCCCTCCGGGTCTCGCGGGACGGCCGACGCGAGCGGCGCGCTCCGGGCCCGGGCGCCAGAAGGAGCGCCACAGCCACGCCGGGGCCGCGCCCGGTGTCGCGCGGGACGGGAAGGCGGCCGGGCGGGCCAGGCCCGCGGGGTTCCAGCCGAGGGCGGTTCCCCAGCCGGTGACTCCGGTCCCCACGCTCCGCCGGTGCGCGGGCCCCACCCGCGACGACGCCTTCTCCCGGCGCACCATGTCCGCCCCCGGCCCGCACTCCCCTGACACGGCCGGATGCGCCGTCGGTCGAGGCAGGACCCGTCGCCCTCGACGGCCTGCATCACGAGGCACGGCCCGTTCCCGCCGTCCGCCTCCAGCAGGCGGAAGCGTACGGCTCCGAGCGCGACCGGGCGGGCGCGCCCCGCCTCCAGCGCGGCGAGGCGCGCCTCACCCGCGAAGCCGGTCCCTTCCGTGCCCGGTGACCCGATGTCGGTACGGCGCCGCCGCACCCATCCGCGACGTTCATATTCGTGAACCTCAATCACGTACCCGCATATTGACGTGTCTCCGACACCCCCCTAGCGTCACCCGCAGCGCCGAGAAAGCGCTTTCCACCGTGTCCGAGCCGCCTCCCCCACCAGGAGACACCGATGCGCACCACTTCCCTCGCCATCAGCGTGGGCCTCGTCGCCGGCACCCTCGTCGCCCTGGGCGCCGCCGGCGGCGCCCAGGCCGCGACCGGGCGGTACGAGGCCGAGGTCTCGCCCGCCGTCTGCACCGGCACGATCGACTCCGACTGGACCGGGTTCTCCGGCAGCGGGTTCTGCAACGGCACCAACGCCGTGGGCGCGTATGCCCAGTTCACCGTGACGGCGCCCGCCGCCGGGACGGCGACGCTCTCCGTGCGGTACGCCAACGGGACGACCACGAACCGCCCCGCCGACGTCGTCGTCAACGGCTCGACCGTGGCCGCCGGGGCGTCGTTCGCGTCCACCGGCGCCTGGACCGGCTGGACGACGAAGACCTTCACCGTGCCGGTCGCGGCCGGCTCCCACACCGTCCGGCTGAACCCGACGACGGCCGCCGGGCTGCCCAACGTCGACCACGTCGAGCTCACCACCTCGGACTCACCCGCCCCCTCCGGGCCCGCCCTCTACGTGTCGCCCGCCGGGACCGCGGGCGCCTCGGGCACCGAGGCCGATCCGACGACGCTCGCCTCCGCGATCACCCGGATCGGCGCCGGCGGCACGATCTACCTGCGCGGGGGCACGTACGCGCACGCCCAGACGATCACCGTCGCGCCGGGCAACAACGGCACCTCCGCCGCCCGCAAGACGATCGCCGCCTACCCGGGCGAGACGCCCGTCCTCGACTTCTCCGCGATGGCCGAGTCGTCCTCCAACCGGGGGCTCGCCCTGAACGGCGACTTCTGGCACGTGAAGGGGCTGATCGTGCAGCGGGCCGGCGACAACGGCATCTACGTCGGCGGCAGCGACAACGTCATCGAGCGCACGGTCACCCGCTTCAACCGCGACACCGGCCTCCAGCTCGGACGGGCCGCCTCCACCACCCCGCGCGACCGGTGGCCGGCCCGCAACCTGATGGTGAGCGTCGAGTCGCACGACAACGCCGACACGGCCGGCGAGAACGCCGACGGCTTCGCCGCCAAGCTCACCACCGGCCCGGGGAACGTCTTCCGGTACGCGGTCGCCCACCACAACATCGACGACGGCTGGGACCTCTACACCAAGCCGGACACCGGCCCCATCGACCCGGTGACGATCGAGAACTCCCTCGCGTACGTCAACGGCACCCTCTCCGACGGCACCGTGAACGCCAACGGCGACCGCAACGGCTACAAGCTCGGCGGGGAGTCCATCGCCGTCGACCACGTCGTGCGGCGCAGCATCGCCTACCGCAACGGCAAGCACGGCTTCACGTACAACAGCAACCCCGGCTCCCTGAAGGTCTCCGAGAACATCTCGATCGACAACGCCCAGCGCAACTACACCTTCGAGGCGGGCACTTCGGTGTTCCGGGGCAACACCTCGTGCCGCAGCACGAGTTCCGGCACCAATGACAAGCTCGTGGGCGACGTCGACGCCACCAACCAGTTCTGGTCCGGGACGAACGGCTCGCGGTGTGCCGGCTACGGCGGCGCCCTCGGCTGGTCCTTCGCCGCGAACGGCTCGCTCACCGTGACCCTCGGCGGCAGGACCGTCACCTGGTAGGGACGGCGCTCCCGCGAACCGCGCGCCCGCGCCCGACCGTTCGGGCGCGGGCGCGCAGCCGTCTCCCCAGGGCGTACGCGGCCCGCAGGTCGTCCCCCTCGTACCCGGCACCGGCCAGGGCGCGCAGGCCCGGGGTGGCGTTGACGGCCACCGTGTGGCGGAGGACGGAGAAGAGGGGCATGTCTGAGCCGGAGTCCCCGTAGGCGACGCAGGCGTCGCGGTCGAGGCCGAGGGCGCCGCGGAGGCGGTCGACGGCGGTCACCTTGTCCTCGGGGACGAGGATCCGCGCCGGGTCGGGCGCCGTCCGGAAGGGCGGGGGCGGGAAGCCGGAGGCGACGACGTCGTCGACACCGAGGCCGCGGAGCCGGTCGGCGAAGAAGTCCGGTGACATGGTGACGACGACGGCCCGGTCGCCCCGGGCCCGGATGTCCGCGAGGACCTCCGGGAGGCCGCCGATCCACGGCGCCCCGTCGAAGGCCTCGGCGACGACACCGGGGGTCAGCTCCCGCCACAGCCCGTACAGGGCGGCGGCGAAGCCCCGGGTGTCGACGGCGCCCTCCGCGAATTCGGCCTCCAGGGCTCGGAGTTCGTCCAGGCAGCCGAGGCGGGCGGCGATCTCCAGGCTGGCCGAGGTGCCCCTCAGCAGCGTCCCGTCCATGTCGAAGACGTGCAGCAGCCGTCCGTCCTTCACCGTGCCCTCCCCTGTCCGGAGGCCAGCCTACGTCGCGGCGGGGGCGGTCGGCCGCCGAAGCCGGGCCGACGCGGTCGGGGGTGCGGAGCCACAGGTCGCGGCGGCCCTCGCCACGATCGGCCACAGCTCCTGGGCGGTGCCGGTCCCGCGGGCCGGGTACGGTGCTCCCGCGCGCTGCGGAGGGAGGGGAGTGGGCATGACGACGACGAGGCCGGTCGAGGTGGTCGGGCCGCTGGAGCGGGGGCTCGCCGTGGTCCGGGCCGTGGTCGCCGGGGACGGCGGTCGGCGCGGGATCGGGGAGGTGGCGCGGGAGACGGGGCTGGCCCGGGCGACCGTGGACCGGGTCGCGTCCACCCTCATCGTCCTCGGGGTGCTGCGGGCCGAGGGCCGTGATCTGCTCCTCGCGCCCGGGGCGGCCGAGCTCGGGAACGCCTATCTGGACTTCTGCGGACTGCCCGCGCTCCTCGGCCCGCACGCCGCCGCGCTCGCCGAGCGGCTCGACGAGCCGGTGTCGCTGGCCGTGCCCGACGGGGACGGGGTCCGTTTCCTGGCGCAGGCGAGCCGTCGGCGGGCCCTGGCGTTCGCCTTCCGGCCCGGCGACCTGCTGCCGGCCGAGCGGTGCGCTCCCGGCGCGCTGTTCGCCGCCGAGGGAGAGGTCCCGGGCGGGGACGGCGGGTTCGCGCAGCGGGTGCGGGAGGCCCGTGAGCGGGGCGTCGCCGTCGACGACCAGCTGATCGAGCCGGGGCTCGTGTCCGTGGCCCTGCCCGTACGGGGCCCGGCCGGTGCCGTCGTGTGCGCGGTGAGCGTGGTCAGCCACACCAGCCGGCACGACGCCGCCGCCCTGGAGGCGCTCGCCCTGACGCCCCTGCGGGAGACGGTCACGGCGATGGAGGGGGTGCTCGCCCTCGGAGCCGTACCACCGGAGGCGGAACCGCGGGCCGTGGCGCCCGCCCGGGGTGCGCTGAAGGAGGAGCTGGGGGCCGGGTTCCTCCAGTCGCTGGCCCGGGGGCTCGACGTGCTGCGCGCCTTCGGGGCTCTGCGCGGGCCCGCCCGGCTCACGGATCTGGCGCGCCTCGCGGGGCTGCCCCGGGCGACCGCCCGCCGGTCGCTGATCACCCTGTGCCACCTGGGGTACGTACGCGAGGACGCCGGCGGTTTCGCGCTCCTCCCCCGCGTCCTGGAACTCGGCCACGCCCGGCTCGCCGCGCTCACCCTCCCCGAGATCGCCACGCCGCACCTGGTCCGTCTGGTGCGGGCGGTGCGGGAGTCGGCGTCGGTGGCGGTGCTCGACGGGGACGACATCCGGTACGTGGCGCGGGTGGCCGGCAGCCGGATCATGCGCATCGACATCGTGGTGGGCACCCGGCTGCCCGCCTACGCCACCTCGATGGGGCGGGTGCTGCTCGCCGCCCTGCCGGAGGCCGAGCGGGACGGACGGCTCGGCCGGATCACGCCGGAGGCGCTGACGCCCCGGACCCTGACCGGCTCCGACGAACTGCGGGAGGCCGTGGCGGTGACCGCCGAACGGGGTTTCGGCTGGGTGGAGGAGGAGTTGGAGGAAGGGCTGCGGTCGATCGCGGTGCCGGTGCGCGACGGGGCGGGCCGGGTGGTCGCCGCGCTCAACATCGCCCTGAACGCGGGCCGGTGCGCGCCGGAGGAGAGTCTCGCGGCGGTCCTTCCCCTGTTGCGGGAGACGGCGGGACTGATCTCGGCCGACCTGGCGGCGGTCGGTCGGCACACGCCCGTACCGGCTTCCTGAAGCGACGTCAGGACTTCTTCCCGTGGGCTCGTTCCGGGCCCGCCGTCGCATCGGGGTGCAGCGTCTCCAGGGCCGTCAGCATGAGCTCCAGGGCGAACGGGTAGCCGCTGTCGCGCATGTCGGCGGCGAGGAGGGGGAACGTCGCCGCGATGTGCGGATGGGTCTCGGCCGGCAGGCGGCCGTAGACCTTCCCCCAGACCTCCCTGTCCGCTTCCCCCGCCGCCCGCGGCAGCGCGGCGGCGGCCGCGTCCTGGGCGGCGAAGGCCAACGCCTGGTCCACGAAGGCGTGGTAGACGCGGACGGCCAGCGGATCGGGGAAGCCGCCGTCCCGCAGGATGCCCAGGATCTTCTCGACCGCCCGCGTCTCGTGCGGACGGCCGGTCGTGCGGTGCGCGGCCAGCAGGGCGGCCTGCGGCTGGGCGAGGTAGGAGCGGTGGATGCGCAGGCCCATGACCCGCAGGTCGGTCCGCCAGTCGCCGCTCGCCTCCCAGCCCTCCTGCGCCCGCCCGACGAGCTCGTCGGCGATCGCCAGGAGCAGGGCGTCGGTGTTGCGGAAGTAGCGGTAGAGGGCGCTGGGGTCGGCGCCGAGGGCCGCGCCCAGCCTGCGTACGGAGAGGGCTTCGGCGCCGTGCCGGGCCACCAGGCGCAGCGCGGTGTCGACGATGAGCCGTTCGGAGAGCACGGCACCCTGCTTGGTGGGGCGGCGGCGCCGACGGCTGCCTTCGGGGACGACGCGTGCGGACATGGCCGGGACCTTACGTCAACACCATTGACGTGTAAACGGCTCGCGGGCTTCCATGGCGCCCGTCAGCCGTGCCGTGGCCGCCGGAGCGATCCGGCCGGCCGCGGGCGGCCGGACTCCGTCCGACGCCTGCCGCGCGGCACCCCTCGCCCGCCGGCCGTCGTCGCCCGTCCCGCGCCCGCCCCGGCGCGGCCGCACGCAAGGGAGCTGGCATGCCCCAGGCCGATCTGGTCTTCACCGGAGGCCCCGTCCTCACCCTGGATCCGGCGCGGAGCCGGGCCACCTCGCTCGCCGTCACCGGCGACCGGATCACGGCCGTCGGCCACGACGAGGTGCGCGAGCTGATCGGCCCCGGCACCGAGGTGGTGGACCTGGCCGGCCGGCTGCTGCTGCCCGGTTTCCAGGACGCCCACGTCCACGCGGTGGGCGGCGGCGTCGAACTCGCCGCGTGCGACCTCACCGGGAGCGTCGACGCGGCGGAGTACCTCGCGAGGATCCGCGCGTACGCCGAGGCCCACCCCGACCGGGAGTGGGTCACCGGCGGCGGCTGGTCGCTGGAGAGCTTCGCGGGCGGCCTGCCGACCCGCCGGCTGCTCGACTCGGTGGTCCCCGACCGTCCCGTCCTGCTGTCGAACCGGGACCACCACGGCGCCTGGGCGAACACCCGGGCCCTGGAACTGGCCGGGCTCACCGCCCGCACCCCGGACCCGGCGGACGGCAGGATCGAGCGGGAGGCCGACGGCACCCCGAGCGGCATGCTCCAGGAGGGCGCGGCCGGCCTGGTCTCGCGACTGGTGCCGGCGAGTACCGCGGAGGACCGGCTCGCGGGGCTGCTGCGGGCGCAGCGGCTGCTGCACTCGCTGGGCGTGACGGGCTGGCAGGACGCCCTGCTCGGCGCGTTCAACGGCATGCCGGACCCGTCGGACGCCTATCTGACGGCGGCCGGGAACGGTTCGCTGACCGCCCGGGTGACGGGTGCGCTGTGGTGGGACCGGGAGCGCGGCGCCGAGCAGATCGCCGAACTGGTGGACCGTCGGAAGCAGTTGACCTCGGGAATGTTCCGGGCCGGGTCGGTCAAGATCATGCAGGACGGCATCGCGGAGAACTTCACGGCCGCGATGACCGCCCCGTACCTCGACGGCTGCGGCTGCGCGACCGGGAACACCGGGCTCAGCTTCGTCGATCCCGAGGCGCTGCGCGGGTACGTCACCGAGCTCGACGCCCTCGGCTTCCAGGTGCACTTCCACGCGCTCGGCGACCGGGCGGTGCGGGAGGCGCTCGACGCGGTCGAGGCGGCCGTCGCGGCCAACGGCCGGCGCGGCAACCGTCACCACCTCGCCCACCTCCAGGTCGTGCACCCCACCGACGTGCCCCGGTTCGCCGCGCTCGGCGCCATCGCCAACATCCAGCCGCTGTGGGCGGCGCACGAGCCGCAGATGGACGAACTCACCATCCCGTTCCTCGGCGAGGAGCGGGCCGCCTGGCAGTACCCGTTCGGCTCGCTGCTGCGGTCCGGGGCGACCCTCGCGGCGGGCAGCGACTGGCCGGTCTCCAGCCCGGACCCGCTGGAGGGCATCCACGTCGCCGTGAACCGCCGCGCCCCGGACTCCCCCGACGGCAGGGTCTTCTACCCGGAGGAGCGCATCGACCTCCTCTCCGCGCTCACCGCGTACACGGCCGGCGCGGCGCACGTGAACGGCCACGACGACGCCGGCAGCCTGGCCGCCGGTCACCTCGCCGACCTCGTCGTCCTCGACCGGGACGTGACGGCCGCACCGGCCGACGAGATCGCCGAGGCCCGGGTGGAGCGCACCTACGTCGGCGGCCGGCTGGTGTACGGCGGCTAGGCGGTGCGCCCGGATCACGCCGGGTCCGCGACGCCCGGCACCGCGCCGAGAGCACGACGTGATGGGGGCCGGGGGGGGTGGAGTCCGGTTCGGTCGACCGCATCCTCGGCGGGCCCGAACGCCCCTACACTCGGCTCCTGTTGGGCTCGGTGCCGCGAAGAGGCCGGGACCCGGCCCGGGTGGCCGACCGGTCATGGGGTCGCGGCGCCGTCGGGGGGCGGCACCACGGCTCCGGCCGGTCGTTCAGCGGGCCACCCGGTGCAGCACGGCGCGGACGGCGCGGCCGACGGCGTCCCGGGAGGCGTCGGTGCGGTCGAGGGCCTCGAAGCCGTGCCGCCCCTCGGGCACGTCGACGATCTCGACGTCCGTGCCGTGCTTCTCCGCGGCGGCGAGGAACGCCTCCACCGTCGCCGCGAACGCCGGATGCTCCCGCCCGGCGCGCACCAGGACCACGGGCAGCGGCCCGGCACCCGCGAGCGCGTCGGCGGGGCGGAAGCGGGACTCGACGGTCTCCCAGCCGGGCGGGGCGGCGAGGACGGGGTAGGAGAGGGCGAGGCAGCGGAGCCACGGCGGGGGCGACGCCAGCCAGTGCGCGGCGAGCAGGCCGCCGCCGGAGAAGATCCAGAGCGCGATGCGGTCCGGGTCGACCCGGGGGTGGGCGCGGAGCCGTTCGAGTGCCTCGGTGACGTCGCCGGCGGCGCGGGCGTAGTCGGTGAGGGCGTACAGCCGGTGGTCGACGGTGGCGCCGACGACGCCGTGGCCGGCCAGGTGGCGGGCGTAGCCGCGGTAGAAGGGTGTGTCGCGCGGGGTGGGGACGCGGTCGGCGTCGACGGGCCCGCCGTGGACGAGGAGGACGGCCGGCCACCGCCCCTCCGCGTCGGGCGCGTACACGTCGAGTCGCCCGTGCCGTTCGTACGGCACCTCCGGTGTGGGCAGCAGGAACTCCCTCTGCTCGTACGCGGGCTGGTCGTCCCCCAGGGTGATGCGGCGCCCCTCCCCCGACGCGGCCCGCAGGAGCAGGTCGGCGAGTTCGGCCGGGTGCGACAGCATCGGCCAGTGCCCGGCGGCGAGTTCGAGGAAGGCGTAGCCGGGACCGGCCAGTTTCCGGAAGCGCGGCGGGCCGGTGCGGACCAGCATCTCGACGACGTCGACGCCCGGCCCGTCGCCCGTGCACATCACCGCGGCGGCCGGCACCCGGTCGAGGCCGCCGCCGAGCCGGAGGGGTTCGGTGAGGGTGCGGGCCGGCTGCGGCACCGCGAGCCGGTCCAGGCGGTCCAGGTCCTCGGCGGAGAGCCCGTCGAGGCTCCCCCAGCGCGCCCACTCCCGTCCCCTCGGCGGCGGCACCGGCGAGGTGTCGTGGCCGAGGCGGGCGCGGACCTCCTCGTCGCGGACGAGGAGCAGGGCGGGGTCCCCGTCCGAGGGGAGCCCGGCGGCGACGTACACCACCCGGGACACCCGGTCCGCCCGCCGGTCGGCGGCGCCGAGGACGGGATGGATGCCGTAGTCGTGTCCGACGAGGACGACGTCCGGCTCGTCGATCCGGTCGAGGAGGGCCGCCAACTCCCCGACGTGCGTGCCGAGTCCGGCCTCCGGTCCGCCGTCGAGGGTCACCGGGTGGGCGGCGGCCCCCGCCTCCCGCAGCCGTTCCGCGACCCCGTCCCACACCCATCCGCCGGTGAACGCGCCTCCCACCAGTACGAACGCCGTCATCGTCGCCTCCTCGCGTCTCGTGGCCCCAGCGGCCTCCGGCAGACTAGGAACTCCCCCTGGGGGAGATTCCACCCCGGACGCGGCGGGCCGGGGGAGGCGGCGGAGGTGCGGGGTGTCGGGCGCGGACGGCGGGACGTGGAGCATCGGTGAGCTGGCCGGGCGGGCCGGGGTGACGGTGAAGACCGTCCGGTTCTACTCGGACCGGGGGCTGCTGCCGGAGGCCGGGCGCAGCGGCGGCGGCCACCGGCGGTACGGGCCCGGCGCGCTGGCCCGGTTGCGGGAGATCCGCTCGCTGCGCGCCCTGGGCCTCGCCGTGCCGGAGGTGGCGCGGGCGCTGGAGGACGAGGGCCGGCTGGCGGACGTGGTGGCCGGGGAGCTGCGGGGCGTGGCGCGCGAGCGGGCGGCGCTGGCGTGGCGGGAGGCGTCGCTGCGGCTCCTCGCGGAGAGCGAGGGCGTCGAACGCGCCGAACTGCTGCCGCTGTTGGGGGCCGGTGAGCTGCCGCCGGACACGGACGCCGTGGTCCGTTTCTGGCGGCGTTCGCTGCCGGTGCGCCTGCCGCCGCCCCTGGTGGCCCGGGTCCTGGACGAGGTGGTGCCGCTGCCGCCGGACGACCCGACGCCCGCGCAGGTACGGGCCTTCGCCCTGCTGCGCGGCCTGGTGTCGGATCCGCGGCCGGAGCGGGCGCCGGGCCCGCCGCTGCCGGGCGAGCGTTACCGGGCGGCGGTCCTGTACGAGGGGCTGGCGGAAGCGTACGACCTGGCGGGCGCGGAGGTGCAGGCGGGCCGCCCGCCCGCCGGCCGGGGTGTCCTGGACTGCTTCGCCGAGGCGTACGCCCGGGCCCTCGGCGAGTCCGACTCCCCCGCCTTCCGCAGCCGTCTCGCCGGCCTGCTGGCCCGGGAGGAGACGACGGTGATGGCCCGCTACTGGAAGCTGGCCGCGCTCCTCCTCCCCTCGGACCGCCCTCCCCTCGGCCTGCTGCACCACCACCTCACGCGGGCCCTGTCGGAGTCCTGCGCCGCCGCCCGAGGGGCCCGGCCGCCGGGTGTTCGGATGCTGGGCGGCCGACCGTCCGCCTGATGGGCACGAGGGTGGCGGATGTCCGCCCCGCCGACGCGTCCTCGCAGGTCAGAGCCGTACGCGGCGGGCTTCCGGTGGCGCAATACTGCGGCAACACCATCGGGGCGGCACCCCGGTTACGTTCCCTGCCATGCCCGCCGAACGCACCCCCACCGCCCTTCCGGTCGCCGCCGCCCGCCGTCGCCGGCTGCGCGCGGACCGGGCCCGGCAGCTCGCCGACCTGCTGCGGCACCAGATCCTGACCGGCGCCTTCCCGCGGGGGGTGCTGCCGCTGGAGGACGCGCTCGCCGCCGACCACCACGCCAGCCGGAACACCGTGCGGCAGGCCCTCGACCTGCTGCGCGGCGAGGGTCTGGTGGAGCGGCAGCCCGGGGTGGGGACGGTCGTCGTCGCCGAGAAGTACCCGCACGGCCTGGACCGGCTCCAGGGCCTCGCCGAGACGCTGCGCGAGCACGGCACGGTCACCAACGAGGTGCGGAACCTCGGTCCCGTGCGGGCGCCGGGTCCGGTGGCCCATCGGCTGGGCCTGCCGGACGGCGCGGACGTGCTGTGCGTGGACGAGTGCTGGTACTGCGGCCCGTGCGCCGCCCGCTGCCCCACCGGCGCGGTCACCGTCAACATGCCCTACCTGCTCCGCTGAAAGGCCGAACTCCCATGTCCGGAAAGAGAATCACCCGCGTCGGTGCGCCGCTCGTGGCGCTGCTGCTCCCGCTCACCGCCGGCTGCGGGGGCCCGGCGGGCGCGGACGACGAGGCCGGCGGGACCGTGACGGTGGCCGTGGGCTACCAGTCGAAGACCATCAACACGGTGACCGCCGGCACCCTGCTGCGCTCGCTCGGCTACTTCGAGGAGGAGCTGGCGGCGCAGGGCCGGCGGGACGGCGTCCGCTACCGGGTCCAGTGGCAGGACTACGCGACGGGCGCGCCGATCACGGCCCGGATGACGGCGGGGAAGATCGACATCGGTTCGATGGGCGACTTCCCGTTGCTCCTGAACGCGGCCCGGGGACGGCAGCTGAAGGAGCCCACCCGGCTGGTGTCGGTGACCGGCTACAACCTGCGCGGCGGCCTCAACACGGTGGTCACCGCGCCGGGTTCGGGTCTCCGTACGCTCGCGGACCTGAAGGGGAAGCGGGTGTCGACGAGCGTCGGCTCCGCCGCCGACGGCACCCTCGTACGGGCGCTGCGGCGGGCCGGTCTCGATCCGGCGAAGGACGTCACCAAGCTCAACCAGCAGCCCAGTGTGGGCGCTTCGGCGCTCGTCGGCGGCAGCGCCGACGCCCTGTCCCAGTTCGTCGCCTGGCCGGGGCTGCTCGCCTTCCAGGGCAAGGCGGAGGCGCTGTACGACGGGGCGGAGCTGGACCTGCCGACCTTCCACGGGATCACCGTCCGCGAGGAGTTCGCGCGCGAGCGGGCCGGGGCGCTGGACGCGTTCCTGCGGGCGAAGCGGCGGGCCACCGACCGGCTGCGGTCCGCGCCGGTGGCGTCGGCGGAGTCGGTGGCGAAGGAGACGGGTCTCCCGGCGGAGGTCGTGTACCTCTACAACGGCGCCCAGGGCATCGCGACCTTCGACCCCGCCCTGCGGCCCGAGCTGCTGGCCGCGCTCAGGGAGGACGTGCCGGTGCTGCGGGAGGCCGGTCTGGTGAAGGACGTCGACGTGGACGCCTTCGTCGACCCGGCCCCGCTGCGGCGGGCGGTCACCGCCCCCGGCCTTCCGGAGGCGGGGGCGGCGAAGGCCGAGCTGCGGGCGGCGCCCCCGGAGCGGGCGGTGCCGGCGCTGGCCGGGGGCCTCGCGGACCGGAACGCCGATGTGCGCAAGGCGGCCGTGCTCGCGCTCCTCGCGCACGTCCCGGCACCGGAGGCGCGGGCCGCGCTGGCGACGGCGGCGGCCGACCCGGACGCGGACGTGCGGACGTACGCGGCCCGCGGGCTCGTCCCGGCGACGCCCTGAGGCCGGCCGACCGTACGGCCGGCCGGGTGAAGCGGGGTGTGGGAGCCCGCGCACCGGGGAAGGCGCGCGGGGTGGCGTCCGGGCGGCGGGCGCTCGGGCGAGGAGGTGGTTCCGGTGACGGGGCCGACGACGGCGGAGGCGCAGGGCGCGCCGTGCTGGCTGAGTCTTGCGACGCGGGATCTGGGCGCGGCGGAGCGGTTCTACGGTGCGGTGCTGGGCTGGACGTTCCGGCCGGGCAAGCTGGAGGCGGGCTCGGCGTACGTGGTGGGCGAGCGGGACGGGGTGCCGGTGGCGGGGATCGCCGCGGTGGCGGCCGAGCTGGCGGTGCCGGTGGCGTGGACGGTGTTCTTCGCGGTGGACGACGCGGACGCGGCGGTGGCGCGGATCCGGGAGCGGGGCGGCACGGTGGGCGTGGGCCCGGTGGCGTACCCGCCGCAGGGGCGGGTGGCGCTGGCGACGGACCGGGACGGGGCCGCGTTCGCGGTGTGGGAGGGGCGCCTGGTGTCGCGCTGGCAGGTGGGCGAGCGGAGTGCTCCGGCGTGGGTGGAGCTGCACACCCGGGACGCCTTCGACGCGGCGGTGTTCTACGGCGGGGTGCTGCGCTGGGCGGACGACACGCCCGGCTCCTGCGACACCTCGTACGAGGAGGAGGGGGTGGTGCTGCGCCGGGGCGGGGTGCCGGTGGCGCGGCTCGACAGCGGTCCGGTGGAGGCCGCCTCGTCCCGGCCGCAGTTGCGGCCGCGCTGGCTGGTGCGGTTCCGGGTGCCCGACGTGGCCGCCTCGGTGGCGGCGGTGACGGAGCACGGCGGTCTGGTGGTGCCGGGCGGTGAGTGGGGCGGTGCCCGGGAGCCGGGGGCCGCCGGCGACGATCGCCGGGTGGTGGTGCGGGACCCGGACGGTGCGCTGTTCACGCTGGAGGCGGACGGAACGAAGTGAGCGGTACGGGTGCGGGGCCGGCGGCCTCGTACCCGTACCGCTCCGCCGCGGGCGGTCCGGGTTCAGGCGGCGTGGGCCGCCCGCGGCGCGGGCGCTTCCGCGGGGGCGTCGGCGGCGGAGGCGTGCCGGGCCGGGATGACGGCGGCGACGAGCGCGGCGAGGAGGGCGACGCCGGCACCGATGAGCAGGGCGGTCCGGAAGCCGTCCTCGGACGGCAGGGCGTGGCCGCCGAGGGTGGTGGTCATCTGGGCGAGGACGACGCCGATGACGGCGGCGGAGACCGAGGTGCCGATGGACCGCATCAGGGTGTTGAAGCTGTTGGCGGAGGCGGTCTCCTCGGCGGGCACGGAGCCCATGATGAGCGCGGGCATCGCCCCGTACGCCAGGCCGACGCCGGTGTTGCAGATCAGGGTGACGACGAGCAGGCCCCAGGTGGAGCCCATCAGGGCGAGCGAGGAGGCGTACCCGGCGGAGATGACGAGGGCGCCGACGGAGAGGGTGACCTTGGGTCCGCGGGCGGCGGACAGCTTGGCGCCGAGCGGGGCGAGCGCCATCATCGCGAGGCCCGCCGGGGCCATCCAGAGGCCCATCTCCATCATCGACCGGCCCAGGCCGTGGCCGGTGGCCTCGGGCAGCTGGAGCAGCTGCGGGACGACCAGCGACTGGGCGTACAGGGAGAAGCCGACGAGCACCGAGGCGAGGTTGGTCAGGAGGACGACCGGGCGGGCGGTGACGCGCAGGTCGACGAGCGGGTCGCGGGTGCGCAGCTCCCAGAAGCCCCATGCGAGCAGGACGACCGCGGCGGCGGCGAAGAGGCCGAGGGTGGTGGCGCTGCCCCAGCCCCAGGTGGCGCCCTTGGAGACGGCGAGCAGCAGGGCGACGAGGCCGGCGCCGAGGCCGAGGGCTCCGGGCAGGTCGAAGCGGCCGGGGTTCGGGTGGCGGCGGCCGGCCGGGACGAGCCGGTGGACGAGGACGGCGACGACGGCGCCGAGGCCGGCGGCGACCCAGAAGAGGACGCGCCAGCTGGCGTGTTCGGCGACGGCGGCGGCGAACGGCAGGCCGAGGGCGCCGCCGACGCCCATGGAGGCGCTCATGAGGGCGATGGAGCCGCCGAGCCGTTCGGGCGGCAGGACGTCCCTGAGCAGGCTGATGCCGACGGGGACGACGCCCATGCCGAGGCCCTGGAGGCCGCGGCCGACGATCATCGGGACGACGGAGTCGGCGAGGGCGCAGACGACGGAGCCCGCGACCAGGGGGACGGTGGAGGCGAGCAGCACGGTCCGCTTGCCGAGGGTGTCGCCGAGGCGGCCGGCGACGGGGGTGGCGACGGCCGCGGCGAGGAGGGTGGCGGTGATCACCCACGAGGCGTCGTCGGCGCCCGTGTGGAGGAGCCGCGGCAGGTCGCCGATCAGCGGCACCACGAGGGTCTGCATGAGCGCCGCCACGATGCCGGCGAAGACGAGGACGCCGACGACGCCTCGGGGGCGTGCGTCGGTCTGGGCGCGGTCCACGGGTGTCTCCCTGGGGTCACGGAGCGAATGTTTTGTGCATCATGCACATCTCATGCATGATGCACATTGAATGCATGATGCACAAGTTATGCATGCCGCACACCACGCCCTCGCAGGGGAGAATGACCCCCATGGACAAGCCCGTGGAGAAGCCCACCGACCGCGTCGAGTTCGAGACGATGCTGCTGAGCCGGCACGCGCACCTCCACGCGCCGCGCACCCGCGTCGGCGCCGGCGCCCTCGACCGCAGCGCGTACGTGCTCCTCACCCGCATCCGGATGCACGGGCCCATGTCCATCGGCCAGCTCACGGACGCCTTCGGGCTCGACGCCTCCACCCTCAACCGGCAGACGGCCGCGATGCTCCGCGCCGGGGTCGTGGAGCGCATCCCGGACCCGGACGGCGGCATCGCCCGGAAGTTCCGCATCACGGAGGAGGGCGAGCGCCGCCTGGAGGCCGACCGCTCCTTCAACATCGGCGGGCTCGAACGGATCATGGAGCACTGGTCACCGGAGGACGTCACCGCCTTCGCCGGGTTCCTGGAGCGCTTCAACCGCGACATCGAGCGCCTGGAGGGCCGCCCCTGGCCCCGCGCCTGAGACCGGGCCCCGGCTCACCCGTCCGGCGCCGCGGACTCGCCCCCGACACCCGCTCCGGCCAGGCTCGTCGGCAGGGACGCCCACGAGACGAGGTGCCGCCGATGCCCGCCGCCGCCGGCCTCCGCCGCCCGGCCCTCGCCCTGACCGCGGCGGCCCTGCTCGCGGGCTGCGCCGCGACCCCGGCGCCCCCGGCCCGGGGCACGGGCCGGCTCGTCGTCGCCCACGAGGAGCCGCGCACGCCCGAGGAGCGCGCCGCCCTCGCCTTCCTGCGCGAGCGGCGGATCCTGGAGGACGCCGCCGCCTACGCGGACGCGCGGATCGCCCTCCCCCGGGACGTACCGCCGCGCGCCGCGGGCTGCGAGGCGCCCAACCCCTTCCGGGACGAGGCCACCGGACGGATCACCTACTGCTACGGCTTCGTGGCCGACGCCCGCCGGGTCTTCGCCCGCGCCGCCGACGACGGCGCCCCGGCGGAACGGACGGCCGCCGGCGAGTCCGTCGACGAGGACGTCGTCGGCCTCTCCCACGGCGTCCTCTTCCACGAGCCCGGCCACGCCCTCGTCGACCTCTACGACCTCCCCGTCACCGGCCGCGAGGAGGACGCGGTCGACCAACTGGCCGTCCTCCTGCTCGCCTCCGGCGACGAGCGCCACGCCGACTACGCGATCTCCACCGTCGACGCCTGGGGCGCGCTCTGGGCGGCCTCCGAGGGCGGCGACCCGGGAGTGGCCGCGTACTCCGACGTCCATTCCCTCGACGGGCAGCGCTTCTTCGACTGGGCCTGCCGGCTGTACGGCTCCGATCCCGGGCGGTTCGCCGACGCGGTGGACGCGGAGGGCAACCCGGACGGGGTGCTGCCCCGCGACCGCGCCGCGCTCTGCCCGGCGGAGTACCGGCGCATCGACGCGGCCTGGCGCACCCTCCTGGCGCCGTACCTGAAGCAGGGCTGAGCCCGCGCCCCGGACGCGGGCTCCGTCCCGGGATGCGGACCGCTTCGACGCGGGCCCTTTACGCGCGCGTCCCACGGCGGTAACTTCCCGCCGACGCAAGAACTTTCCGCAAATTTCCGCATGCGCTTCCATGGGGGCCGATCCCCTTCGCTCCACCGGCCTCCCGGTCCGGCGCGCCCCCGTCTGGAGATCCCCATGCCCCCCACCCGCACACGGCGACGCGGGCGCGCGCTCGCGCTGCTCGGTGCCGCGGCCGGCCTCGCCGGCCTCGTGGCCGCGCCACCCGGCGCCTCCGCCACCGCCGTCCCGGCCCTCGACGCCGCCCCTGCCGCGGCCGCCGCCGGGAACACGGCGACCGTCTTCTACTGGACCAGGACGAAGAACTGGTCGGCCCACAACCTCCATTGGGCGCCCGACGGCGGTTCCTGGACCACCGTCCCCGGCACCGCGATGGAGCCGGCCTGTACCGACTGGGTGAAGAAGACCGTCGATCTCGGCTCCGCGGCCGGGCTCCGGGCCACCTTCAACAACGGCGCCGGCACCTGGGACAACAACGGCGGCGCCGACTACGCCCTCGGCACGGGGAACATCACCGTGAAGGACGGCGTCGTCGCCCACTCCGACCCCTGCGCCGCCACGCCTCCGCCGGCCGCGAACAAGGCGACGGTGTACTACTCCTCGGCCTCCCTCGGCTGGTCGACGGTGAACGTCCACTACCAGCCGGCCGGCGGCACGTGGACGTCCGCCCCGGGTCTCGGCATGACGGCGGCCTGCACCGGCTGGTGGAAGCGGGAGCTGGACCTCGGCTCCGCCGGCTCCCTCAAGGCGGCCTTCAACAACGGCAACGGCGTGTGGGACAACAACGGCGGCACCGACTACACGATCGCCGCCGGCACCTCCACGGTCCGGGACCGGGCGGTGACCGCGAACGCCACCGACCCCTGCGCCGCCACCCCGCCGGACACCCGGGCGCCCACCGCGCCGGCCGGCCTCACCGCGACCGCCGACGGCGTCTCCGTGCTGCTCTCCTGGAACGCCGCCACCGACGACCGGGGCGTGACGAAGTACCAGGTCACCCGTACCGGCGGCACCACCGGCACGATCGTCACGGACGTCGGCTCGACGGTCTTCTCGGACACGGACCTCGCCGAACGCACCGCGTACACCTACACGGTGAAGGCCGTGGACGCCGCCGGGAACGTCTCGGCCGCCTCCGCGCCGGCCACCGCCACCACCGGCGACAAGCCCGGCACCCCGGCCGGCGGCAAGCCGCTCGGCACCGATCCGCGCAAGGACCCGATCTACTTCGTCCTCACCGCCCGCTTCCACGACGGCGACGCCTCCAACAACCGGGGCGGCAGCCAGCACGCGAAGTCGGGGAACGCCGCGAACGACGACCCCATGTTCCGGGGCGACTTCAAGGGCCTGATCCAGAAGCTCGACTACATCAAGGGCCTCGGCTTCTCCGCCGTGTGGGTCACCCCGGTGGTGCTCAACCGCTCGGACTACGACTACCACGGGTACCACGGCTACGACTTCTACAAGGTCGACCCGCGCCTGGAGTCGGCCGGCGCCTCCTACCAGGACCTCATCGACGCCGCCCATGCCAAGGGCATGAAGATCTACCAGGACGTCGTCTACAACCACTCGTCCCGCTGGGGCGCCAAGGGCCTGTTCACGCCGACCGTGTACGGCGTCCGGGACACCCAGTGGAGCTGGTACTACGACGAGAAGCAGCCCGGCTTCGAGTACGACGGCCTGACCGTCGACCCGAAGACCGGCAAGTCGTACTACAACGGCGACCTGTGGTCGACGGCCGAGCCCACCGGCAACACCTGCGTCGACTGGGGCAAGCCCACCGGCGGGAAGAGCCCGGAGGGCTACACCCTCTACAACTGCCAGTGGCCCACTCCCACTTCGGGCATGTTCCCGAAGGCGCTCTTCCACCAGTGCTGGATCGGCAACTGGGAGGGCGAGGACTCCCGCTCCTGCTGGCTGCACGAGGACCTGGCGGACTTCGACACCGAGAACACGGCCGTCCAGAACTACCTGATCGGCGCGTACGACAAGTACATCGACATGGGGGTCGACGGCTTCCGCGTCGACACCGCCGTGCACATCCCCCGCACCACCTGGAACCGGCGCTTCCTCCCCGCGATCCAGGAGCGGGTGACCCAGCGGCACGGCGCCGGGGCGGCGAAGAACTTCTTCGTCTTCGGCGAGGTCGCGGCCTTCGTCAACGACAAGTGGAACCGCGGCTCGGTGAACCACTCCGCGCAGTTCTTCACCTGGAAGGAGCGCAAGGAGTACGACGCCGACGACACCAAGGCCGCCCTGGAGATGTACGACCACGAGCAGCAGCGGGGCACCGGAGACCAGCCCACCTCCACCAACGCCTTCCTGAACGGCAACAACTACCACGCGCCCGACCACAGCCGCTTCTCCGGCATGAACGTCATCGACATGCGCATGCACATGAACTTCGGCGACGCCTCCAACGCCTTCTCCAACGGCAAGGACTCGGACGACAGTTACAACGACGCCACCTACAACGTCGTCTACGTCGACAGCCACGACTACGGCCCGAACAAGTCGAGCGAGCGGTACACCGGCGGCACCGACGCCTGGGCCGAGAACATGTCGCTGATGTGGACCTTCCGCGGCATCCCGACGCTCTACTACGGCTCCGAGATCGAGTTCCAGAAGGGCCAGAAGATCGACTGCGGGCCCAGCTGCCCGCTGGCCACCACCGGCCGCGCCTACTACGGCGCCCACCTCGCCGGCACGGTCACCGCCTCCGGCTTCTCGAAGGTCTCCGCGGCGAGCGGCCAGGTCGCGACCACCCTCCAGCAGCCCCTGGTCAAGCACGTCCAGCGGCTCAACGAGATCCGCCGGGCGATCCCCGCGCTCCAGATGGGCCAGTACTCCACCGAGGGCATCTCGGGCGGCATGGCGTTCAAGCGCCGCTACACCAGCGGCTCCACGGACAGCTTCGCCCTCGTCACGGTCTCCGGCGGAGCCACGTACGACGGCATCCCGAACGGCACGTACACCGACGCCGTCACCGGCGACGTGAAGACGGTCTCCCACGGCACCCTCACGGTCGGCGCGCCCGGCAAGGGCAACCTACGGGTGTACGTCCTGAACGGCCCCGGGAAGATCGGCGCGGCGGGCCCCTACCTGAAGTAGGCGCCCGCGCACGGAAGGGGGCGGAAACGGAAATCCGCCCCCTTTCGCCATGCTCAAGTCAAGATTTTGTTACGTGAACGGGCCTGTCGGACAGAAGGCTTCCTTCCGCGCCGCCCGTCTGGGATCTTGCGTCCACCCCACACATCACAGGGCCCGGCCGGCGCCACCCGCGCCACCGGGCCATCGGAGGACGCATTGTTTTCCCACATATCCGGCCGGATGAGGCTCGCGGCGACCGCCCTCGGCACGGCCCTGGCCCTCTCGGGCCCGGTCTCGCTCGCCCAGGCCGCCCCGGTCGACAACGAGCCGCTCGCGACGTTCACCGCGAACGCGCGGACCGCGCAGCAGGCCCCCGCGGCGTCCGCCGCCTGGGCCGCCGGCACCCGCGCCTACCTGGTGATCACCACCCCCGGTGACACGACCGCGGTCCGCGCCGCCGTCGCCGCGAACGGCGGTTCGGTCTTCTCCTCCTTCGACGCCATCGGCGTGATCGTCGCCCACTCGACCTCCGCCTCCTTCGCCACCACCATGCGTGGCGTCGCCGGCGTGCAGAAGGTCGGCGCGACCCGCACCTCGGACGTCCCGGCCGACGCCTACAACCCGGCGCTCCCGGCCAACCCCTCGCAGGCCGCGGCCCCGTCGACGGAGCCCGTCCGCTCGGACATGACGCAGATCAAGGCCGACCAGGCCTGGGCCGTCAATCCGGGCTCCACCTCGGTCAAGGTCGGCATCCTGGACACCGGCGTCGACGACCAGCACCAGGACCTGGCGCCGAACTTCAACGCCGCCGACTCGGTCTCCTGCGCCTACGGCAAGGCGGACACCCGCATCGGCGCCTGGCGCGACGTCGACCAGCACGGCACCCACGTGGCCGGGACGGTCGCGGCGGCCAAGAACGGCAAGGGCGCCATCGGCGTCGCGCCGGGCGTGAAGATCTCCTCGGTGCGCATCGCCGAGCCCGGCAGCACCCTCTTCTTCGCCGAGAACACCATCTGCGGCCTGGTGTGGGCCGGTGACCACGGCTTCAAGGTCACCAACAACAGCTACTACACCGACCCGTGGCAGTTCAACTGCCCGAACAACCTCGACCAGGCGGCCATCCTGGAGGGCGTGGGCCGCGCCCAGGCCTACGCCGAGGGCAAGGGCTCGCTGCAGGTCGCGGCGGCCGGCAACTCCAACGTCGACCTCGCCAACAAGACCACCGACTCGTCGAGCCCGAACGACTCGACCCCGGTGACCCGGACGATCACCAACGACTGCCTCGACATCCCCGCCGAGCTGCCGGGCGTGGTCACGGTCTCCGCCAACGGCACCAGCGGCACGTCCAAGGCGTCCTTCTCCAACTACGGCCGCGACGTCATCGAGGTCTCGGCGCCCGGCGAGTCGGTCTACAGCACCGTCCCCGGCGGCAAGTACTCCTCGCTGAGCGGTACGTCGATGGCCGCCCCGCACGTCGCGGGCGTCGCCGCCCTGATGGCCAGCGCCAACCCGGCGTACACCCCGGCGGACCTGCGGGCCAAGCTCGGCGAGCAGGCCACCGACCTGGCCTGCCCGTCGGACGCCCGCTGCACCGGCACCACGGCGAAGAACAGCTTCTTCGGCGAGGGCCGCGTCGACGCCCTGAAGGCCGTCGGCGGCTCGACCACTCCTCCGCCCGGGAAGTACTTCGAGAACCTCACCGACGTGACCGTCCCCGACAACACCACCGTCGAGAGCGCGATCACCGTCAGCGGCGTCACCGGCAACGCGCCGGCCACCCTCAAGGTGGGCGTGGACGTCAAGCACACCTACATCGGCGACCTGAAGGTCGACCTGGTCGCCCCCGACGGCTCGGTCTACGTCCTGCACAACCGGACGGGCGGCTCCGCCGACAACATCGCCCAGACGTACACCGTCAACGCCTCCTCCGAGGTGGCGAACGGCGTCTGGAAGCTCCGCGTCAACGACAACGCGAGCGCGGACACCGGGAAGATCGACGCCTGGAACCTGACCTTCTGACGGTCGGCCGAAGGGGCCGGAGCGGACCGCGCTCCGGCCCCTTCGGCATGTCCGGACGAGAAAGTCCGTACCGGGGGGTAGCCCGCGCGACACGCTTGCTATACGTTCCGTCTAACAAGCTTGCTAGACGCAGCGTCTAACAAGCCACGGAACGACCACGAGCCGACCGCGTGACCCAAGGAGCCGCAACGATGGCCAGCAGCACCGTTCGCCCGGACAACCACGACCAGGACGACGTCGCCGAGCGGCTCCTCCGGTCGGCGGCCAAGCTCAGCTACGACCCCGCCGTCGAGGTCGACTGGGACACCCCGCTCGACAAGGACTTCCACGGCCAGAGCCCCGAGTGGAACAGCCTCTACGGCACCGCCTACTGGAACGAGATGACCGAGGAGCAGCAGAAGGAGCTGACCCGCCAGGAGTCCGCCTCCGTCGCCTCCACCGGCATCTGGTTCGAGATGATCCTCCAGCAGCTGGTGCTCCGGGACATCTACCGCACCGACCACACCGACCCCCGCTTCCAGTGGGCGCTCACCGAGATCGCCGACGAGTGCCGCCACTCGATCATGTTCGCCCGCGGCTCCCAGAAGCTCGGCGCCCCCGCCTACCGGCCGAAGCGCGCCGTCATGGAGCTCGGCCGGGTCATGAAGACCGTCGGCTTCGGCGAGGCCGCCTACGCCGGCATCCTCGTCGCCGAGGAGGTCCTCGACGTCATGCAGCGCGACTGGATGCGCGACGAGCGGGTGGTCCCCTTCGTGCGGACCATCAACAACATCCACGTCGTCGAGGAATCCCGGCACATGAAGTTCGCCCGGGACGAGACCCGCCGCAACCTCGCCGGCGCGAGCCGCGCCCGCCGCCACTTCCAGGCGCTGATCGTCGCCATCGCCGCGTACTACATCATCACCAGCCTGGTGAACCCCGAGGTGTACGTCCGGGCCGGCCTCGACCCCGAGCGCGCCCGCCGCGAGGCCGCCGCCAACGAGCACTACAAGGCCCGGCTGCGCGCCAGCTGCTCCGGCCTCATGGAGTTCCTCGGCGACGTCGGCATGCTGACCCGGCCGGCCGTCCACTTCTACCGGCGCGCCCATCTCCTCTGACCGCGACTCCGACCCGAGTCCGCCCCGCGTCCGACCCCGCGTCCGACCCCGAGCCGAGCCGAGCCGCCACCATGACCTACGCCATCACCCAGACCTGCTGCTCCGACGCCACCTGCGTCGCCGTCTGCCCGGTCAACTGCATCCACCCGACGCCCGAGGAGCCGGACTTCGGCACCACCGAGATGCTCTACATCGACCCGAAGAGCTGCATCGACTGCGGCGCCTGCGCCGACGCCTGCCCGGTGGACGCGATCTTCCCGGTCGACCGGCTCACCGAACCCCTGAAGCGGTACGAGGCGATCAACGCCGCCCACTTCGAGGGCCGCGAACCCGCCCCCGTCCTCGCCTCCCCCACCTTCCACCCCTGGGGCGAGCCCTCCTTCGGCCGCTCGCTGCCCTCCGACTTCGCCCCGATCCGGGTCGCCGTCGTCGGCACGGGACCGGCCGGCATGTACGCCGCCGAGGACCTGCTCCTGCACACCAACGCCGAGGTCACCCTCATCGACCGGCTCCCGGTCGCCGGCGGCCTGGTCCGCTACGGCGTGGCCCCCGACCACCCGGGCACCAAGGGCGCGGGCGACAGCCTCGCCCGCTTCCACACCCACCCCCGGGCCACCGTCCGGCTCGGCGTGGAGATCGGCAAGGACGTCACCCCCGAGGAGCTGGCCGCCCACCACGACGCGGTCGTGTACGCGGTCGGTGCCCCGTCCGACCGCCGCCTCGGCATCCCCGGCGAGGACCTGCCCGGCAGCCTCTCCGCGACCTCCCTCGTCTCCTGGTACAACGCCCACCCGGAGACCGCACCCGGGGCCGTCGCCCTCGGCGCCACCGAGCGGGTCGTGATCGTCGGCACCGGCAACGTCGCCCTGGACGTGGCCCGCATCCTCGTCTCCGATCCGGCCGCCCTCGCCGGCACCGACATCGCCGACCACGCGCTCGCCGCCCTGCGCGGCTCCCGGGTCCGCGAGGTGGTGCTGCTCGGCCGGCGCGGTCCCGAGGACGCCGCGTACACCGCCTCCGAACTCCTCGCCCTCGGCCACCTCCCCGGCGTCGACCTCGTCGTCGACACCCACGACCCCCGGATCGCCGCGGCCATCGACGCGGCGGCCCCGGGCGACAAGGCCGCCCTCCTCAAGGACACCGCCCGCGAGACGGTCGACTGGACCGCCGGCCCCGGCGCCGGCCGCCGCCGGATCGTCCTCCGCTTCCACTCGGCCCCCGAGGAAGCCCTCGGCGAGGACGCGGTCCGCGCGGTCCGGGCCGGCGGCCCCGGGGGCAGCGTCGACATCCCGGCCGGCCTCCTCGTGCGGGCCGTCGGCTACCGGGGCGTACCGCTCGCCGGGCTGCCCTTCGACGAGACCACCGGCACCGTCCCGCACACCGCCGGCCGCGTCGACGGCATGACCGGCACCTACGTCGTCGGCTGGATCAAGCGCGGCCCCTCCGGCGGCATCGGCGCCAACCGCGCCTGCGCGGCGGAGACCGTCGGCAGCCTGCTCGCCGACGCGGTCGACGGCCGCCTCCCGAAGCCGACGGGCTCCGCGAAGGCCTTCGCCCGCCTCGCCCGCGGCCGCACCGGGCGGCTCGTCGACGCCCGCGGCCTCGCCGCGATCGACCGGGCCGAGCGCGCCCGGGGCGCGGCGACGGGCCGGCCGCGCGTCAAGCTCGCGACGGTCCCCGAACTGGTCGCGGCGGCCCGCCGCGGCCGGCTGCGCGGGCCCGTGGGCTGACACGGACCGGGTGCGCGGGGAAGACGCACCCGAGCGGGAAGGGCATGCGGGGCGGGCGTGGGGGCACTCGCCCCGTATGGCCACCGGAGACCCCGTCCGGTCCGACGACGGACGCGGAGAGAGTCGTGAGCAGCGCGCCGACCGCCGCTGGAACGAGCTCCTCCAGGAGCTGCGCGTCGCCCAGACGGGCACCCAGATCCTGTTCGGCTTCCTCGTCGCCGTCGTCTTCCAGCCGCGCTTCACCGAGCTGGGCACGACGGACCGGGTCGTCTACGTCGTGACGGTCTGCCTGGGAGCGGCGACCACGGGCGCGCTCGTCGCGCCGGTGGCGGTCCACCGGCTCGTGGCGGGGCGCCGGCTCAAACCGGAGGCGGTGTCCTGGGCGGGGCGCCTCACCCTGGTGGGGGTGGTGCTGCTCTACCTGACGATGGTGTCGACGTTCCTGCTGATCATGCGCATGGTCCTGGACGACGCGATCGCGCTGTGGCTGGTCGTCGTGATGGCGCTCTGGCTGGCGCTCTGCTGGTTCGTGGTCCCGTTCGTCGCCCGGCGCGGCGGTGCCAACGGCGGGAACGGCGACGGGGGGAACGACGGTACGCGGGACGGCTACGGCCCGTGGCCCCGCTGAGGATCCGGCCCGGGACGGCGGGCCGGCGCGGTCGGCGGATCAGGCCGCGACGGGAAGCGGACGCCGCAGCACGATCGCGTTGAGACCGACGGCGAACGGCGCCGCGTCGGTCAGCCCGAGCCCGAGCACCCGCTCCTTCGGCAGCTCGACGGTGACGTCCACGCAGAACGCGAGCGCGTGCAGCGCGTCACCGCCCGCGCCCTCCTCCTGGAGCGCGAAGAACAGGTCCCGGTAGTAGCGGGTGCGCTCCTCGGACTCCTCGTAGAACGACAGACCGGGCTGCCCCAGCTGCTCGCCGAGCCCCGTGAACGCGGAGACCAGCTCGCGCTCCACGGTCTCCCAGAAGCCCGCCTCCGCGCACTCGGCCGGCAGCGCCTGCCGGACGGCCTCCTTCAGCGAGAGCACCATGACGAGCAGCGGCGCGTGCTCCCTGAGCCCCCAGCCGCGCACCATCCGGACGATGGTGCTGTCCGGGACGGCGGCCGCGGCCCGGTGGATGGCCTCGAAGTCGAAATTGACGGTGGCGGGGGCGATCGCCTCCTGGAACACCCGGTCGATCGACCGGGCCTCCTCCAGGTGGGCGGGCGCCACCTCGACGACGGTCCTGAAACTGGCGGCCAAAGGCTTCTCCTCTTCTCGCCGCCCACCGCGGTGGGCGCTTGATCGACAGGAGGAGTATGCCGAGGGCTCCGCTCAGCGGCCGCGGCGGGGCTTCCCGCCGCGCCCCGCGGCACCGCCCTTGCCCTTGGCGGGCTTCCCCGGCCGCGCCGGCTTCGCCCCGGCCGTCTTCTTCGCGCCCTTGGGAGCCGCCTTCGCCGGCTTCTGACCGGACTTCTGGACGGTCTTCTGCCCCTTCCGCTCCTCCGCGCGCCGCCCCCGGGTGCTGTTCACGGTCCGGCCCCGGACGATCCCGATGAACTCCTCGACCAGGTCGGGCGCCTCCTCGGCCTTCGGCCAGGACAGCGCCACCCGCGACTGCGGCACGCCGGTGATCGTGCGGTACGTGAGGTCCTTGCGGTGGTGGAGCCGGGCCAGCGACTGCGGAACCACCAGCACGCCCACCCCGGCGGCGACCAGCTCGATCGCGTCGGCCGTGGTCTCCGGCCGCTGGAACGCCGGAAGGCCGGGCGGCGACGCCTCCCAGCCGAGCGTGTCGTCCAGCGGGTGCAGCACCAGCTCCTCGGCCAGGTCCCCCGGCGCCAGCTCCTCCGCGGCGGCGAAGTGGTGGTCCTTCGGCACGACCACCACGCTGGTCTCCTCGTACAGCGGGATCGCGCTCAGGTCCTCGCCGTCGACCGGCAGCCGCAGCAGCGCCGCGTCCGCACCGCCGTCCCGCAGCACCCCGGGGGCCTCTCCGGCCGTCACCTGCACCAGCGTGAGCGGCACGTCGGGCAGCCGCTGCTCCCAGGTCCGCACCCACTTCGAGGGCGTCACACCGGGCACGAAGGCGAGCCGGAAGGCCGCGGCGTCGGGGGCGGGGGCAAGCGGGGAGTCTGTCACCCCGCAAGATTACCCGCCGCTCCGCCGGCGGAGCCCGTCCGCGCAGGTCGGAGGGCGGCCGTGGTCGGAGGAGCTCCGTGTGCTCGATACCCTTGACCCCATGACGTCGCACCAGAACTCCCAGACGATGAAGCCGGCCACCGCGGCCAAGAAGCTGGGTGTGTACCTCGAGGCCACCCCCGCCGATTTCCAGGAGGGCGTCGTCTCGCGCGCCGAGCTCGCCGAGCTGCAGGCGAACCCGCCGGCCTGGCTCAAGGAGCTGCGGCAGAACGGCCCGCACCCGCGCCCCGTGGTCGCCTCCAAGCTGGGCGTCTCCATCTCGGGCTTGGCCCGCGGCGGGATCACCGAGGCCCTCACCACCGAGCAGATCGAGGCCCTGAAGGCCGAGGCCCCGGAGTGGCTCGTGAAGGAGCGCGCCACCCAGGCCGACGTCCGCAAGGAGACCGTCCGCATCAAGGAGCGCAACGCCCAGCGCGAGGCCGAGCGCGCCGCCCGCGAGCAGGGCGCCTGATCGGCTCCTGACCCACCGGCGTGGCGCGGCGCCGGACGAGGGAGGCATTCCCTCATGAACGTGAAGAGCGATCCGCCCGTGGTGGCCGCCGTGGACGGCTCCGAGCACAGTCTGCGCGCCCTGTCCTGGGCACTGGCCGAGGCGGAGGCCCTGGACGCCCCGCTCGTCGTGGCCCACGTCCGCTCCGACGCCCTCCAGCTCGGCGCGGCCAGGATCGCCTCCCTGGGCACCGAGCCGGAGCTGCGGGACACCGTCCTGGACGCGGTGCGGGCCGTGGTGGAGGAGCGGGGCCACGCGGTCCCCGTCCGGTACGAGTCCCTGGACGGCACCGTCGCCGACGTGCTGCCGGAGGCGGCCCGGGACGCCCGCCTCCTGGTGACGGGCTCACGCGGCCACGGCGGGTTCGCCGGCCTCCTCCTCGGCTCCACCGGCCGCGCCCTGGCCGCCCGCTCCCCCTGCCCGCTGGTGGTGGTCCCGCACGACGCGAGGACCGCCTCCCTGGACAGCGGCCCGGCCGCCGGCCGCGTCCTCCTCGGCCTGCATCCGGAGGAGACCCCGGACGAGGTGATCGACTTCGCCTTCGAGACGGCCGCGCTCCGCCGCGTACCCCTGGAGGCGATGACCGGGCTCCGCCTCCCGCCGAACCCGTCCGCGCTGGCCGCGGCCCCCTCCCCCGTCTTCCAGATGCCCCCGCCGCTGCCCCTCGCCGACGAGACCGAGGAGTTCCTGGCCGAGGCCCGGCGGGAGCAGGAGGTCCGGCTGCGCCCCTTCGCCGAGCGGCGTCCGGACGTCAAGCTGGTCCGCACGGTGGCTCCGGGCGACGCCGCGGGTCTCCTGGTGGACGCCTCCGCCGAGGCGGCGCTGCTGGTCGTGGGCCGGCACCACCGGCACCGCATCGCCGAACTCCTGGTGGGGTCGGTGGCGCACGCGGTGCTCCACCACGCCGCCTGTCCGGTCGCCGTCGTCCCGCCGGCGCCGAAGGGCCGGGTGTCGGCGGCGGCTGGTAGACAGGGCACATGACGCCTGACGTGTACGCCTCCGATCCCGCCGCCGCCTCCCGCAACACCCGCCCGCCGGCCCCCCGCGCCGCCCTGGGCGCCGGGATCGTCGTCCTCGACGGCGACGGCCGGGTCCTGCTCGGCCTGGACCGCTCGGGCGTCTGGGAGCTCCCCGGCGGCGGGGTGGAGCCGGGCGAGTCCATCGAGGAGGCCGCGGCCCGCGAGCTGTCCGAGGAGACCACGCTCGTCGCGGACCCCGGCGATGTCGAGGTCATCGGCCTGCTCCTCGACACGGTGACGTCCTCGGAGCTGACACGGCTGACGGCGGCGACGGTGGTCCGCGCCTTCGCGGGCACGCCGGCCGTGGCGGAGCCCGCGAAGATCGAGTGCTGGCGCTGGACCTCCCCCGACGAGCTGCCGAAGGCCCTGTTCCTGCCGTCCGCGCAGGTCCTCGCCGCCTGGCGCCCGGACCTGGACCTGCCGAGGGCGCCGTTCCACCGCTACGGCCTCACCCGGCTCCCGCACTGAGCGCGCCCGCGCGCCACCGCGCGGGCCGGGCCGGTCGTGACTAGCGTGGTCAAAGGCCCCGAGCCACGCACAACGTCACCGATCGGAAGCGAGAGTCTCGTCATGGCCGCACGACCCGAGGGCACCCCGGTCTGGACCGACGCGATGTTCACCGACGCCGAGGGCGCCAAGACCTTCTACGCCGATGTGCTGGGCTGGACGTTCGGCGAGGCGTCGACGGAATTCGGCAACTACACCCAGGCGTACAAGAACGGCAAGGCGGTCGCCGCCATCGTCCCGCCGATGCCCGGCGGCGACGCCCCGCCGCAGTCCGCCTGGTGTCTCTACTTCGCCTCGGACGACGTCACCGCCACGGCGGAGAAGATCCGGGCGGCGGGCGGCGCGATCCTGATGGAGCCGATGCGGGTGGGCGACTTCGGCTCGATGTGCATCGCGTCGGACCCGGCGGGCGTGGTCTTCGGCCTGTGGCAGTCCGGCGTCCACGAGGGCTTCGAGCTCGAAGGGGAGTCCGGCTCCTACGTCTGGGCCGAGGTCTTCACCCGCCGGCCCGAGGCGTCGGATCCCTTCTTCGCCGATGTCTTCGGCTACCGCACGAAGAGGATGACCGGCGAGGACATGGACTACAAGGTCTTCGACCTGGGCGGCGACCCGCTCCTCGGCCGGATGAGGATGGCCCCCGACGACTTCCCCCCGGGGGTCCCCGACTACATCCAGATCTACTTCGCCGTCGACAACTGCGACCTGGCCGTCACCGCGGCCGAACGCCTCGGCGGCCGCAAGATCTTCGGTCCCACGGACAGCCCCTTCGGCCGCTTCGCCTCCCTCCTCGACCCGCAGGGCGCCGCGTTCTCGGTGATCGACGTCCGGACGACGATCGGCGAGGTGCCGCCCATGGAGTGACCCGGAGGACCGGCCCCGGGCTCAGACGGCGACCGCACGTCGCTCTCCCACACAGGGAAACGCCCCGCATTTCATGGGCACTTCACAGGGCGGAAAAAGCGCCCCTCCGTGAACGCGGAAAAGCCCCGCACCACAAGGGTGCGGGGCTTTCCCACAATAATTGTTCGGCGGCGTCCTACTCT
>NZ_BMTV01000029.1 GCF_014649855.1 Streptomyces roseolus
CTGAAGAACACCGTGAACACGATGGTGGACCAGCTGTCGTCGTTCTCGTCCGAGGTGACCCGGGTCGCCCGCGAGGTCGGCGTCGAGGGCCGGCTCGGCGGGCAGGCGCAGGTGCAGGGCGCGGCCGGCACGTGGAAGGACCTCACCGACTCGGTGAACACCGCCTTCCACAACCTCACCGGGCAGGTGCGGGACATCGCGCAGGTGACGACGGCGGTGGCCAACGGCGACCTGTCGCAGAAGGTCACGGTGGACGTGGCCGGCGAGATGCTGGAGCTGAAGAACACCGTCAACACGATGGTGTCGCAGCTGTCGTCCTTCGCCGACCAGGTGACCCGGATGGCCCGCGACGTGGGCACCGAGGGCCGGCTGGGCGGTCAGGCGCGGGTGGACGGGGTCTCCGGCCGCTGGCGCGAGCTGACCGACTCGGTGAACTTCATGGCCGGGAACCTCACCTCCCAGGTGCGGCAGATCGCGCAGGTGACGACGGCCGTGGCGCGCGGCGACCTGTCGCAGAAGATCGACGTGGACGCGCGCGGCGAGATCCTGGAGCTGAAGAACACCATCAACACGATGGTCGACCAGCTCTCCGCCTTCGCCGACCAGGTGACGCGGGTGGCCCGCGAGGTGGGCACCGACGGACGGCTCGGCGGGCAGGCGCAGGTGCCGGGCGTCGCCGGCGTGTGGCGGGACCTCACCGACTCGGTGAACGGCATGGCCGGGAACCTGACGGCCCAGGTGCGGAACATCGCGCAGGTCGCCACGGCGGTCGCGCGCGGCGACCTGTCGCAGAAGATCGACGTGGACGCCCGGGGCGAGATCCTGGAGCTGAAGAACACCCTCAACACCATGGTGGACCAGCTGTCGTCCTTCGCGGACCAGGTGACGCGGGTGGCCCGCGAGGTGGGCACCGAGGGCATCCTCGGCGGCCAGGCCGAGGTGCAGGGGGTCTCGGGCACCTGGAAGGACCTGACCCAGTCGGTGAACTTCATGGCGAACAACCTGACCTTCCAGGTCCGGAACATCGCCGAGGTCACCACCGCCGTCGCCCGCGGCGACCTGTCGAAAAAGATCACCGTCGACGCCAAGGGCGAGATCCTGGAGCTCGTCACCACCGTCAACACGATGGTGGACCAGCTGTCGAACTTCGCCGACGAGGTGACCCGGGTGGCCCGTGAGGTGGGCACCGAGGGCATCCTCGGCGGCCAGGCCCGGGTGCGCGGGGTCACCGGCATCTGGAAGGACCTGAGCGACAACGTCAACCTGATGGCCAACAACCTGACCAGTCAGGTGCGGAACATCGCCCGGGTCTCCTCGGCGGTCGCCAACGGCGACCTCACGAAGAAGGTGACGGTCGAGGCGCGCGGCGAGGTCGCCGAACTCGCCGAGACCGTGAACACGATGGTGACGACGCTGTCCTCGTTCGCCGACGAGGTGACCCGGGTGGCCCGCGAGGTGGGCACCGACGGCATCCTCGGCGGCCAGGCCCGGGTGCCCGGCGGCTCCGGCACCTGGAAGGACCTCACCGACTCGGTGAACAGCATGGCCGACAACCTCACCGGCCAGGTGCGGCAGATCGCCGCGGTCACCACCGCCATCGCCAAGGGCGACCTCACCAAGAAGATCGACATCGAGGCGCGGGGGGAGATCCAGGAGCTGAAGAACACCATCAACACGATGGTCGACCAGCTGTCGAACTTCGCCGAGGAGGTCACCCGGGTGGCCCGTGAGGTGGGCACCGACGGGCAGCTCGGCGGCCAGGCGCGGGTCCGGGACGTCGAGGGCACCTGGAGCGACCTCACCCTCTCCGTGAACGAGATGGCCGGGAACCTCACCCGGCAGGTGCGCGCCATCGCGGCCGTCGCCACCGCGGTCACCCGCGGCGACCTCAACGTCAAGATCGACGGTGTGGACGCGGCCGGCGAGATCCAGGCGCTCCAGGAGAACATCAACACGATGATCGCCAACCTGCGCGACACCACCCTCGCCAACGACGAGCAGGACTGGCTGAAGTCCAACCTGGCCCGCATCTCCGGCCTCATGCAGGGCCGCCGGGACCTCGACGACGTGGCCTCGCTCATCATGAGCGAGCTGACGCCGGTGGTCTCCGCCCAGCACGGTGCCTTCTTCGTGGCGACGCCGACCGGTTCCACCAACCACGACACCGAACTCGTCGGCGAGGGAAGCGGCTCGTACGAGCTGCGCATGCGCGGGAGTTACGGCTACTCGGCCGGGTCCATGCCGACCTCGTTCCGCCCCGGCGAGACGCTCATCGGGACGGCGGCGGAGGAGAAGCGGACCATCCAGGTCAACGTGCCGCCCGGCTACCTGAAGATCTCGTCCGGGCTCGGCGAGGCCTCGCCCGCGCACGTGATCGTGCTGCCGGTGCTCTTCGAGGGCAAGGTCCTCGGCGTGATCGAGCTGGCGTCCTTCCAGCCCTTCACCCAGATCCAGCGCGACTTCCTCAACCAGATCGCCGAACTCATCGCGACCACGGTCAACACCATCAGCGTCAACACCAAGACCGAGGTGCTGCTCAAGCAGTCGCAGGAGCTCACCGAGCAGCTCAGGGAGCGGTCGGCGGAGCTGGAGCACCGGCAGAAGGAGCTCCAGAACTCCAACGCCGAGCTGGAGGACAAGGCCGAGCTGCTTGCCCGCCAGAACCGCGACATCGAGGTCAAGAACACCGAGATCGAGGAGGCCCGGCAGGTCCTGGAGGAGCGCGCCGAACAGCTCGCCGTCTCCATGCGCTACAAGTCCGAGTTCCTCGCCAACATGTCGCACGAGCTGCGCACGCCGCTCAACTCGCTGCTCATCCTGGCCAAGTTGCTCGCGGACAACGCGGACACCAACCTCACCCCGAAGCAGGTCGAGTTCGCCGAGACCATCCACGGCGCCGGCTCCGACCTGCTCCAGCTCATCAACGACATCCTCGACCTGTCGAAGGTCGAGGCGGGCAAGATGGACGTCTCCCCGACCCGGATCGCCCTGGTGCAGCTCGTCGACTACGTGGAGGCGACCTTCCGGCCGCTCACCGCGGAGAAGGGCCTGGACTTCTCGGTCCGGGTCTCGCCCGAGCTGCCCGCCACGCTCCACACCGACGAGCAGCGGCTCCTCCAGGTGCTGCGCAACCTGCTGTCGAACGCGGTGAAGTTCACCGACTCCGGCGCGGTCGAGCTGGTGATCCGGCCGGCCGGCGCGGACGTGCCGCAGTCCATCAGGGAGCAGCTCCTGGAGGCCGGTTCGCTGCGCGACGCCGACGGCGACCTCATCGCCTTCTCGGTGACCGACACCGGCATCGGCATCGCGGCCAGCAAGATGCGGGTCATCTTCGAGGCGTTCAAGCAGGCCGACGGCACCACCAGCCGCAAGTACGGCGGTACGGGCCTCGGGCTCTCGATCAGCCGGGAGATCGCCCGGCTGCTCGGCGGCGAGATCTTCGCGGCGAGCGAGCCGGGCCGCGGCTCCACCTTCACCCTCTACCTGCCGCTGAACCCGACCGAGGTGCCGCCGCACGGGTACGGTCAGGGCGAGGCGGACGAGCCGGGACCGGAGGCCGAGGACGGCCCGTCCGGCCCCACCTTCCCGCACTTCCCGCCCGCGCCCGCGCGGAGCGAGGCCCGGTCGGGCGCCGGGGCGCTCTTCCGGCACCGGAGGAAGGCCGAGGCCGCGGCGGAGACGCCGGAGGGGGCGGGCACGGTCGAGGTCCGGGGCGCGGTCCCCGGGCAGCAGGGCCCCGAGGACGTCCTCGGGGAGGCCGCGGGCGCGCAGCCGGAGCGCGGTGCGCAGCCGCCGCGCACCTACTCCTTCGCCGGCGAGAAGGTCCTCATCGTCGACGACGACATCCGCAACGTCTTCGCCCTCACCAGCGTGCTGGAGCAGCACGGGCTCGCGGTGCTGTACGCGGAGAACGGGCGGGAGGGCATCGAGGTCCTGGAGCAGAACGACGACGTGACGGTCGTCCTGATGGACATCATGATGCCGGAGATGGACGGGTACGCGACGACGACCGCGATCCGGCGGATGCCGCAGTTCGCGGGGCTGCCGATCATCGCGCTCACCGCGAAGGCGATGAAGGGCGACCGGGAGAAGGCGATCGAGTCGGGGGCCTCCGACTACGTCACCAAGCCGGTCGACCCCGACTACCTGCTGACCGTCATGGAGCAGTGGATGCGGGGCGAGTGAGGCCCGGCCGCCGGGCGCCGGGCCCTCTCGGGACCGGCGCCCGGCGGCGTGCCTCCGGAAAGCGCGGCGTACTGTCGCCGTCGGCGTGTGAGGGCGCCGGATTCGGGGAACCTTCTCGACCCGCGCCCCGTTTCCGCACTGTGCACAGTGACATCACGGTGACAGGGTGTGGCGACAGGCGGGGTGCGGCTACGATGACCGGCACAAGGACGGACGGCGCCAGGAAGCCGTCCTCCGGGGCGGCGCCCGGTGCTTCTCCCGGTTCCGGCAGGAGTTCCGGAAGCCGGGTCGAGCCGTTGCCGGGACGAGGAGGACGGGGCATGGTGCAGAAGGCCAAGATCCTCCTGGTCGATGACCGGCCGGAGAATCTGCTGGCGCTGGAGGCCATTCTCTCCGCGCTCGATCAGACGCTGGTGCGGGCATCGTCCGGGGAGGAAGCGCTCAAGGCGCTGCTGACGGACGACTTCGCGGTCATCCTGCTCGACGTCCAGATGCCCGGAATGGACGGCTTCGAGACCGCCGCGCACATCAAGCGCCGCGAGCGGACCCGGGACATCCCGATCATCTTCCTCACCGCGATCAACCACGGCCCGCACCACACCTTCCGGGGGTACGCGGCCGGCGCGGTCGACTACATCTCGAAGCCGTTCGACCCGTGGGTGCTGCGCGCCAAGGTCTCGGTCTTCGTCGAGCTGTACATGAAGAACTGCAAGCTGCGCGAGCAGGCGGCGCTGCTGCGGCTCCAGTTGGAGGGCGGCGGCGAGGGCGGCCAGGGCAAGGAGGCCGCCGGGCTGCTCGCCGAGCTCTCCGCCCGGCTCGCGGCCGTCGAGGAGCAGGCCGAGGCGCTCTCCAAGCAGCTCGACGACGAGTCCGCCGACGCGGCGGCCGTCGCCACCGCCGCCCATCTGGAGCGCAAGCTCACCGGACTGCGGCGGGCCCTTGACGCGCTGGAGCCCGGCACCGGAGGCGTACCCCCGCTGCCCGCGCAGAGCTGAGCCGGCGTCACCCGGAGGCCGTTCCGGGGTGAGCGGTCGTCAGCTTCGGGGCGGGGCAAGGACGACACGTTCGGGTGAGGCGGACAGCCCGGCCGCTCACCGGTAACCTCGACACCATGGCTTCACGTACGTCCGGCAAGGGCTCCCAGGGCACCGCACCATCGCGCGCCGGACGGACCACGGGCGCGGCGAAGAAGACCACCGCCAAGTCCGCAGCCAAGTCCACCGCGAAGTCCCCGGGCAAGGCGCCCGCGAAGAAGGCGGCGGCCAAGAAGGCCGCGCCCGCCAGGCGCGCGCCCGCGAAGAAGACCGCGGCGAAGCGGCCGGCGCCCCGGCCCGCGCCGTCCCCGACCGGCGGCGTGTACAAGGTGGCGAAGGGTGCCGCGCACGGCGTCGGCGCGGTGTTCCGGGGGATAGGACGCGGCGCGAAGGGGCTCGACCCCGTCCACCGCAAGGACGGGCTCGCGCTGCTGCTGCTCGGCGGTGCGCTGGTCGTCGCCGCCGGGACCTGGTCCCACCTGGACAACCCGGTGGGCGACCTCGTCGAGATGCTGGTCACCGGCGCCTTCGGCCGGCTCGACCTGCTGGTCCCGCTGCTCCTCGGCGCCATCTCCTTCCGGCTCTTCTGCTACCCGGAGCGGCCCGAGGCCAACGGCCGGATCGTCATCGGGCTCTCCGCCCTCGTCATCGGCGTCCTCGGGCAGGTCCACATCGCCTGCGGTTCGCCCGGCCGGGACTCCGGCGCGGAGGCCATGCAGGACGCGGGCGGGCTGATCGGCTGGGCGTCCTCCCAGCCGCTGGTGTTCATGACGGGGGAGGCGCTCGCCGTCCCCCTGCTCGTGCTGCTCACCCTCTTCGGCCTGCTCGTCGTCACCGCCACCCCCGTCAACGCGATCCCGCAGCGGCTGCGCGCCCTCGGCGTCCGGCTCGGGCTGGTCGAGCCCGCGTACGAGGAGGCCGCCGAGGAGTACGCCGGGCACGACTACGACGCCTACGAGCCGTACGACGACGACCCGAGGCAGGCGCCGCCGCGCGCCGCCCGCCCGGCCAGGCGCCGCGGCGGGCCCGCCGACCCGTACGACGTGGACCGGGTCGAGGCGGAGGCCCTGGAGCGGCGCGGCCGCACCGTCCGGCCCCGCACGAGCGCCCCCGACCCCGATCTCGGCCTCGACCCGGTCGACGTGGCCGCCGCCGCGGCCGCCGCGCTCGACGGCGCGGTGCTCAACGGGATGCCGCCGTCGCCGCTGGTCGCCGACCTCACCCGGGACGTGACCGCCGAGCGGGACGCCGCCCTGGCCGAGGGGGCCGGGGCGGCGACGGACGAGGCCACCGGGCCCGTACCGCCGAAGCCGAAGACGCCGCCGAACGTGCCGACCGCGCGGGGCGGGCAGAAGCGCCCCGCGGGTGGACCCGTACCGGATCTGACCAAGCCGGCGCCGGAGCCGACGGACCTGCCGCCGCGGGCCGAGCAGCTCCAGCTCGCCGGCGACATCACGTACGCGCTGCCCTCGCTCGACCTCCTGGAGCGGGGCGGGCCGGGCAAGACCCGCAGCGCCGCGAACGACGCCGTCGTCGACGCGCTGTCGAACGTCTTCACCGAGTTCAAGGTGGACGCCGCCGTCACCGGCTTCACCCGGGGGCCGACGGTCACCCGGTACGAGGTCGAGCTCGGGCCCGCCGTGAAGGTCGAGAAGATCACCGCCCTGACGAAGAACATCGCCTACGCGGTGGCCTCGCCGGACGTGCGGATCATCTCGCCGATCCCCGGCAAGTCCGCGGTCGGCATCGAGATCCCCAACAGCGACCGCGAGATGGTGAACCTCGGGGACGTGCTGCGGCTCGCGGACGCGGCCGGGGACGAGCACCCGATGCTGGTCGCGCTCGGCAAGGACGTCGAGGGCGGCTACGTGATGGCCAACCTGGCGAAGATGCCGCACGTGCTGGTCGCAGGCGCCACCGGCTCCGGCAAGTCCTCCTGCATCAACTGCCTCATCACCTCGGTGATGATAAGGGCGACCCCGGAGGACGTCCGGATGGTGCTCGTCGACCCCAAGCGGGTCGAACTCACCGCCTACGAGGGCATCCCGCACCTGATCACCCCGATCATCACCAACCCCAAGCGGGCCGCCGAGGCCCTCCAGTGGGTGGTGCGCGAGATGGACCTGCGCTACGACGACCTGGCCGCCTTCGGCTTCCGGCACATCGACGACTTCAACCAGGCGATCCGCGACGGCAAGGTGCAGCTGCCGCCCGGCAGCGAGCGCGAGCTCAAGACGTACCCGTACCTGCTCGTCATCGTCGACGAGCTCGCCGACCTGATGATGGTCGCGCCCCGCGACGTCGAGGACGCCATCGTCCGCATCACCCAGTTGGCCCGCGCCGCCGGCATCCACCTGGTGCTCGCCACCCAGCGGCCCTCGGTGGACGTCGTCACCGGCCTGATCAAGGCGAACGTGCCGTCCCGGCTCGCCTTCGCCACCTCCTCGCTCGCCGACAGCCGGGTCATCCTCGACCAGCCCGGCGCCGAGAAGCTCATCGGCAAGGGCGACGGCCTCTTCCTGCCGATGGGCGCGAACAAGCCGACCCGCATGCAGGGGGCCTTCGTCACCGAGGCCGAGGTCGCGGCCGTCGTGCAGCACTGCAAGGACCAGATGACGCCGGTCTTCCGGGACGACGTCACCGTCGGCACCAAGCAGAAGAAGGAGATCGACGAGGAGATCGGCGACGACCTCGACCTGCTGTGCCAGGCGGCCGAGCTCGTCGTCTCGACCCAGTTCGGCTCGACGTCGATGCTCCAGCGGAAGCTGCGGGTGGGCTTCGCCAAGGCCGGCCGGCTGATGGACCTGATGGAGTCGCGGAACATCGTGGGCCCCAGCGAGGGCTCCAAGGCGCGGGACGTGCTCGTCAAGCCGGACGAGCTGGACGGGGTGCTCGCGGTGATCCGCGGCGAGTCGGAGGAGTGACGGGAGGGGACGCGCGGGCCGGCCGGAGCGGGGTGCGCGTTCGAGACCTGGCCGAGACTCACTCGTAAGGGAACAGAGGGCAACCGTTTCCCCTCGTCGTACGTCAAGTTGGACGGAGGGGAAGAGGATGTCCCCTCAGAGGCCGTCTTCCCGGAGGACTTCCCCCCGGAGGACGTCCGCCGTCGGGATGTACAACCTCATGGCGTACAAACCGCACCCGCCCGGTTGCCCCACCCTTTCGTACCACCCATAGACTGAACGTCCAGCAGGTGGCTACACGCTCGAAAGGCGCTCTCGTGTCCATCGGCAACTCCCCCGAAGACGACCGGACGTTCCCGTCAGACGACCGGGAACCGATCGGTCGCACCCTCCAGCAGGCCCGCATCGCCGCCGGCCTCAGCGTCGAAGAGGTCAGCGCCTCCACCCGTGTCCGGATCCCGATCGTGCACGGCATCGAGGAGGACGACTTCTCGCGCTGCGGCGGCGACGTCTACGCACGAGGTCACATCCGCACGCTCGCGCGCGCCGTCGGGCTCGATCCGGCGCCGCTGATCGAGCGGTACGACGCCGAGCACGGTGGCCGTCCCTCGCCCACCCCCGCCGCCCCGCTGTTCGAGGCGGAACGCATCCGCCCCGAGCCCCGGCGGCCCAACTGGACCGCGGCGATGGTCGCGGCGATCGTCGCCGTGGTCGGCTTCGTCGGCTTCACGATGTTCAACGGCACCGACGAGCCGAAGGGGACCACGGCCGCCGAGGGCGGCCCGGCCCCGGCCCCGGAGAAGGCGTCCTCCCCGGCCAAGCCGAAGCCCGTCAAGCCCGCCCCCAAACCGACCGAGAGCGCCATCGCGGCCGTCCCGGCCGACAAGGTCACCGTCAAGCTCACCGCCGACGGCAAGAGCTGGATCTCGGCCAAGGCCTCCGACGGCAAGATGCTCTTCGACGGCTTCCTCCAGGAAGGCGACACCAAGACCTTCCAGGACGACGAGAAGGTCGACCTCGTCCTCGGCAACGCCGGCGCGATCGAGCTCTACGTCAACGGCAAGAAGGTCTCCGGAAAGTTCGAGGACGGCCAGGTGGAGCGCCTCAGCTACACCAAGGGCGACCCCGAGGCCGGCTGACCGAGCGGGTGTGGTGTGACCTCCGTCGCGCAGGTGAACCCTGAGCGACGGGGTCACGTCCGGGACGAAGTAGTCTTGAGTCCATGCCCGAACGCCGTACCGTCGCCCTTGTCACTCTCGGCTGCGCCCGTAACGAGGTGGACTCGGAGGAGCTCGCAGGCCGCTTGGCAGCGGACGGCTGGGAGCTCGTCGAGAACGCCGAGGACGCAGACGTCGCCGTCGTCAACACCTGCGGCTTCGTCGAAGCCGCCAAGAAGGACTCCGTCGACGCCCTCCTCGAAGCCAATGATCTGAAGGATCACGGCAGGACCCAGGCCGTCGTCGCCGTCGGCTGCATGGCCGAGCGCTACGGCAAGGAGCTGGCCGACGCCCTCCCCGAGGCCGACGGAGTGCTCGGCTTCGACGACTACGCCGACATCTCCAACCGCCTCCAGACCATCCTCAGCGGTGGCAGCGTCGAGGCCCACACCCCGCGCGACCGGCGCAAGCTCCTCCCGCTCTCCCCGGTCGACCGCCAGCAGGCCGCCGCCGAGGTCGCCCTCCCGGGCCACGGAGCCGCCGAGGAGCCGCAGAACGTCCCGGGCGACCTGCCCGAGGGCCTCGCGCCCGCCTCGGGGCCCCGCGCCCCGCTCCGCCGCCGTCTCGACCGCAGCCCCGTCGCCTCCGTGAAGCTCGCCTCCGGCTGCGACCGCCGCTGCTCCTTCTGCGCCATCCCGTCCTTCCGCGGCAGCTTCGTCTCCCGCCGTCCCTCGGACGTGCTGAACGAGACGCGGTGGCTCGCCGAGCAGGGCGTCAAGGAGATCATGCTGGTCTCCGAGAACAACACCTCGTACGGCAAGGACCTCGGCGACATCCGCCTCCTGGAGGGCCTGCTGCCCGAGCTCGCGGCCGTCGACGGCATCGAGCGCGTCCGGGTCAGCTACCTCCAGCCGGCCGAGATGCGCCCCGGCCTCATCGACGTGCTGACCTCCACCGACAAGGTCGCGCCCTACTTCGACCTGTCGTTCCAGCACAGCGCCCCCGACGTGCTGCGCGCCATGCGCCGCTTCGGCGACACCGACCGCTTCCTCGACCTCCTCGCGACGATCCGCGAGAAGGCCCCGACGGCCGGTGCCCGGTCCAACTTCATCGTCGGCTTCCCCGGCGAGACCGAGGCCGACTTCGTCGAGCTGGAGCGTTTCATCACCCACGCCCGGCTCGACGCCATCGGAGTCTTCGGCTACTCCGACGAGGACGGCACCGAGGCCGCCACGTACGAGCACAAGCTCGACCAGGAGGTCGTCGACGCCCGTCTCGCCCACCTCTCCCGCCTCGCCGAGGAGCTCACCGCGCAGCGCGCGGAGGAGCGGATCGGGGAGATGCTGGAGGTACTGGTGGAGACCGAGGACGAGGAGGACGGCTGGATCGGCCGCGCCGCCCACCAGGCCCCGGAGACGGACGGGCAGGTGATCCTCACCGACGGTGGTGGCGCGGGCCTCGACCTGGCCCCGGGCCGTATGGTCAGGGCGAAGGTCGTGGCCGGCGAAGGCGTCGACCTCGTGGCGGAGTATGTCGAGGAGGTGGGCAGATGACCGGAGTCCCGGCATCCGCGACGGGCGGGACCGGCAGGCCGGCGCCCCGCGGCAAGCTGGGCTCGGCGGCCGTGAACCCCGTCAGCGTCTGGAACATCGCCAACATCCTCACCATGATCCGGCTGGTCCTCGTGCCGGGCTTCGTGGTGCTGCTCCTCCAGGACGGCGGGCACGACCCCGCCTGGCGGGCCTGGGCCTGGGCGGCGTTCGCCGTCGCCATGATCACGGACGTCTTCGACGGACATCTCGCCCGCACGTACAACCTGGTCACCGACTTCGGGAAGATCGCCGACCCGATCGCCGACAAGGCGATCATGGCCGCCGGACTCATTTGCCTGTCGGCCCTCGGCGATCTGCCGTGGTGGGTGACGGCGGTGATCCTGGCGCGCGAGCTGGGGATCACTCTGATGCGTTTCTGGGTGATCCGGCACGGGGTCATCCCGGCCAGCCGGGGCGGCAAGATGAAGACGCTCGCCCAGGGCACGGCCGTGGGCATGTACGTGCTCATGCTGACCGGCCCGCTGGCCACGCTGCGCTTCTGGGTGATGACGGTGGCGGTCGTGCTGACCGTCGTCACCGGTCTGGATTATGTGCGACAGGCGGTCGTGCTGAGGCGCAGGGGGCTGGCGGCCGAGCGGGCCGCGGCCCGCTCGGGGGCGACGGAGGCCTCGGCGCGATGAGCGCGGTGGCCGCCCGCGTCCTCGGTCTGCTCACGGAGCGCGGCCAGACGCTGGCCGCCGCCGAATCGCTCACCGGCGGCCTCGTGGCCGCCGAGCTCACCGGGACGCCCGGCGCGTCCCGCGCCTTCCGCGGCTCCGTCACCGCGTACGCGACCCCCCTCAAGAACGAGCTCCTGGGGGTGGACGCCGGCCTGCTGCGGGAGCGCGGGGCGGTGGATCCCGAGGTCGCGCTGCAGATGGCACGGGGTGTGCGCGAGCGGCTCGGGGCCGACTGGGGGATGGCGACGACCGGTGTCGCGGGGCCCGATCCGCAGGACGGGCAGCCCGTGGGGACCGTCTACGTGGCGGTCGCCGGACCCGCCACGACAGGCGCGGCGGCCGGGAAAGTGGTCTCGTTGAGATTGAACGGCGATCGCGCGGACATTCGTAGAGAGAGCGTGCGGAGCGTGCTGGAACTGCTCCACGCGGAACTCTCGGGAAATGCGCGGGCACAGGATACGGAACAGAACGGGGGGAATTGATGTTTGCAGCCCTGAGTGAACACGACATCGCTCCCCGCACGGCCGCGGCGCAAGGCGGTACGGTGGGGCGTGAAGGATGCGGCTACGCGGTCCGAGGAGGGAGCCACCGATGATTCTGCTCCGTCGCCTGTTGGGTGACGTGCTGCGTCGGCAGCGCCAGCGCCAGGGCCGTACTCTGCGCGAAGTCTCCTCGTCCGCCCGAGTCTCGCTCGGCTATCTCTCCGAGGTGGAGCGGGGGCAGAAGGAGGCTTCCTCCGAGCTGCTCTCCGCTATCTGCGACGCGCTGGACGTACGGATGTCCGAGCTCATGAGGGAAGTGAGCGACGAGCTGTCACTGGCCGAACTGGCCGCGTCGGCGGCTTCGAGCGAACCGGTGCCTGCGCCGGTCCGTCCGATGCTCAATTCGGTGTCGGTGACGTCGGTGGCCGGTGTGTCCACCGAGCGGGTGACCATCAAGGCGCCCGCGGAGGCCGTGGACGTCGTCGCCGCCTGATTCCCCGAACGGGTCGAAGCCCCGGTCGGTGCCCCTTGACGGAGCATCGGCCGGGGCTTCGACGTGATGTTCTTTCGCTTCGGAGCTTTTGTCGGCGCTTCAGGTCTTTTGTTTGAGATGCCGGATTCCGGACAGGCGTGCCATGGTGGGGGAGACGTTCGACTGGTTGGAGATTCCGCATGTCTGTCGTGAAGAGCCCGCTGTCCGAGACCGACCTCAAGACGGTCGGCGACGCCCTCCAGGGCGCCCTCGTCGATCTCGTCGACCTGGCCCTGGTCGCCAAGCAGGTGCACTGGAACGTCGTGGGGCCGCGGTTCCGCTCCGTCCACCTGCAGCTGGACGAAGTGGTGGACACCGCACGGCTGCACTCCGACACCGTGGCCGAGCGGGCCTCGGCGCTGGGGGTCAATCCCGACGGGCGGGCGGCGACGGTGGCCGCCGGCAGCGCCATCGGTGCCGTCCCGGAGGGCTGGATCAAGGACGCCGACGCCGTACGGATCCTGGTGACCTCGCTCGGCGCCGTCATCACCCGGATGCGGGAGCGGGTGGAGGCCACCGGCGAGCCCGACCCCGTCAGCCAGGACATCCTCATCGGCCTCACGGCCGACCTCGAGAAGCATTCGTGGATGTTCCAGGCCGAGAGCGCCTAGGCGGCCGACGTGGCGATACGTGACGCGGGGGCTGCTGTCCGGAGCGCTCCCGGGGCCGAGCGCGGGGGCGACCGCCGGATCGCGCGCGGGGTGTGCGCCGGGTCTGACACCGGTGCGCCCTCCCGCCGGGTGATCCTGCCGGTCTAGCGTCGAGCGCAGGAGGCGGCCATGGTACGGCGACGGGTTCCGCTGGTGACGCTCACGCTGATCGCGGTCGGACTGGTGGTCGGGGGGCTCTGGTGGTGGGCGGTGCTGCGCCTGCTGCTGGTTCCGGGGGACTCCGGACCGGTCGAGGGGGCGGTGGCCGCGGGCGGCTGGGGGCTGAGCCTGCTGCCGGTGCACGTGGCCGCCTCTTCACGGCCCGCGCGCCTCACCAGGGCATGGCGGCGTCGCCGTTCGGACGCGGGATCCGTCCCGTCGTGAACGAGGCGCGGCCGGTGAGGTCGTACGCCGAGAGGCCCATGCCGGGGCTGTACGACTGGAGATGACGGGCCGTCAATTGTGTGGGGTGTGCTGGTCCGAGGGAGTTCCCCGGGGGCCGTGCTGGCAGCCCGGGCACCAGTAGGTGACGCGGTCGCCGAGCTCCGCCTTGCGGACGGGGGCGCCGCAGCGCAGACAGGGGCGGCCCTCGCGGCCGTAGACGTGGAGCGGGGTGCGGGGCCGCCGGGTGGTCGTGGTGCGGCGGTCGGGACGGTCCTTGTTCGCCTCCAGGAGGCGGTGGGCGGTCGCCATCAGGCGGGGCGGGATCCCGGGGTCCAGCTCGCCGACCGGGAGCCACGGGGTGACGGCCGCGAGGAAGGCCAGCTCCGACTTGTAGACGTTCCCGATGCCGGCGAGATTGCGCTGGTCGAGCAGGGCCTCGCCGAGGGAGCGGGACGGATCGGCGAGAAGACGGCGCGCCGCCTCCTCCGGGTCCCAGTCCGGGCCGAGCAGGTCGGGGCCCAGATGGCCGACCGCCCGGGCCTCCTCGGCGGTACGGAGCAGTTCCAGGACCGGGAGGCGGTAGCCGTACGCGGTGTGCTCCTCGTTCCCCAGCACGGCGCGGATCTGGTGCTCGGGGCCGCCGCGCGGGCGCTCCCCGGTCGGGTACACCTTCCACGCGCCGTCCATCCGCAGGTGCGAGTGGAGGGTGAGCCCTCCCTCGATCCGGGTCAGGAGGTGCTTGCCGCGCGGGGTGACGTCCAGGACCGCGCGACCGGTGAGGTCGGCGGTCGCGAAGCGGGGCACCCGCAGGTCGGCGCGGGTCAGCACCCGGCCGGCGAGCGCGGTGTGCAGTCGGCGGGCGGCCTGCCAGACGGTGTCTCCTTCGGGCATGGGGCCATGATGCCGGTCGGGGCGACTTCGTGGGCGGGGGCGGTGGTGGGCGGCCTTCGGGCGGGTCAGGATCTGAGGCGGAGTCCTCGGGGGGTGGCCAGGAAGCCGGCCGCCTCCAGGGGGCGGGCCAGGGGGGAGGTCAGGGCCGTCGCGCCGTTGATCCGCTCGACCGTGACCGTGCCCAGGGCGCCCGCCCGGGCCGCCTCGGCCAGGGCGCCGGCCGCCGCCGCGAGGGCCGGAGCGTCCGGCTCCGTCGGCCAGGACAGCACCGTCTTGCCGCCGCGCTCCACGTACAGGATCAGCTCGCCGTCGACCAGGACCACCAGGGCGCCCGCCTTGCGGCCGGGCTTGTGGCCCGCGCCGGTCGGCGGCTCCGGCCACGGCAGGGCCGCCCCGTACGCGTTCGCCGGGTCGGCGGCGGCCAGCACCACCGCCCGCGGGCCCGCGGCCGCCTCGGCGCCCCGGTCCCGGGCGGTCGCCGCCGCCCGCAGCCGGTCCACGGCCCCGTCCATCGCGAACTGGGCCGCGCCCAGCCCCTCCACGACATAGCCGCGCCGGGCCTGGCCGCTGTCCTCGAAGGCGGACAGGATCCGGTAGACGGCGGAGAAGCCGCCCGCGACGCCCTCGGCGGCCACGGCGCCGCGGGTCACCACCCCGTGCCGGTCCAGCAGGGTGCGGGCCAGCGCGTGCGCCCGGTGGGTCGGCTCGGGCTCGGCGGGCGGCAGCAGCGCCCAGCGGCCCGAGGCCGTCGGCGGGCCGGAGCGGGAGGCGGGACGGGTGGCGCCCAGCGTGCCGTACCGCCCGCGCGGCACCGTGCGCCGGGCCCGGTGGGCGGTGGAGCCGGCGGTGCGGCCCGAGCCGAGGAAGGAGCGCAGCGGTGCCAGGGTGTCGTTGGTGAGCCGGCCCGACCAGGCCAGGTCCCAGAGGGCGTCGGCGAGCTGGGGGTCGGTGGCGTCCGGATGGGTGGTGATCCGGACCTGGTCGGCGATCTGCCGGAAGAAGAGGCCGTATCCGCCGGTCAGGGCCGTCAGGACCGACTCGTGGAGCGCGGTGAGCTCCAGCGGATGGGGCGGGGGCAGCAGCAGCGGGGCCGCGTCCGCGAGGTAGAGCGAGACCCAGCCGTCCTTGCCGGGCAGCGAGCCCGCCCCGGCCCAGACCACCTCGCCGGTGGTGGTCAGCTCGTCGAGCATCGCCGGGGAGTAGTCCCGGACCCGGGACGGCAGGACCAGCTTCTCCAGGGCCGACGCCGGCACGGGTGCGCCCTGGAGCTGCTCGATCGCGCGGGCCAGGCCGTCGATCCCGCGCAGGCCGCCGCCCAGGTGCTGCCACTGGGGGAGGAAGGTCGCCAGGGCCGCCGGGGGCACCGGTTCCAGCTCGTGCCGCAGCGCCGCCAGGGAGCGGCGTCGCAGCCGGCGCAGGACGGCGGCGTCGCACCACTCCTGGCCGATGCCCGAGGGGTGGAACTCGCCCTGGACGACCCTTCCGGACGCGGCGAGGCGCTGGAGGGCGCCGTCGGTGACGGCGGCGCCCAGGCCGAATCGGGCGGCGGCCTGGGAGGAGGTGAAGGGGCCGTGGGTGCGCGCGTACCGGGCGAGGAGGTCGCCGAGCGGGTCCTTGACCGGTTCGGTGAACGCCTCGGGGATGCCGACCGGCAGCGCCGTGCCGAGGGCGTCGCGGAGCCGGCCCGCGTCCTCGATCGCCGCCCAGTGCTCGGCGCCCGCGATCCGCACCGTGATCACGCGCCGGGAGCGGGCCAGCTCCCGCGCCCAGCCCCCCTCGGCGCCGCGCGCGGTGAGCTCGGCGTCGGTCAGCGGGCCGAGGATCCGCAGCAGGTCCGCCACGCCCTCGGCGTCCTTGATCCGCCGCTCCTCGGTCAGCCACTGGAGCTCCCGCTCCAGCTCGGCCAGCACCTCGGGGTCGAGCAGCTCGCGCAGCTCCGCCTGGCCGAGGAGCTCCGCGAGGAGCCGGGAGTCCAGGGAGAGGGCGGCCGCCCGGCGCTCGGCGAGCGGGGAGTCGCCCTCGTACAGGAACTGTGCCACGTAGCCGAAGAGCAGGGAGCGGGCGAAGGGGGACGGCTCGGGGGTGGTGACCTCGACGAGGCGGACGCGGCGGGCCTCGATGTCGCCCATCAGCTCGGTGAGACCGGGGACGTCGAAGACGTCCTGGAGGCATTCGCGGACGGCCTCCAGGACGATCGGGAAGGAGCCGAACTCGCTCGCCACCTGGAGCAGTTGGGCGGCCCGCTGGCGCTGCTGCCAGAGCGGGGTGCGCTTCCCCGGATTCCGCTTCGGCAGCAGCAGGGCGCGGGCGGCGCACTCGCGGAAGCGGGAGGCGAACAGGGCGGAGCCGCCCACCTGGTCGGTGACGATCTGCGCCACCTCGCCCTTGTCGAAGACGGTGTCCGCCGCGCCCACCGGCGCCCGGTCCGCGTCGTACACCGTGTCCTGGTGGCGGCCGGGGTCGACCGGTTCGTGGTCCAGCAGGTCGAGCCCCAGGTCGAGGCCCATCAGATCGGCGTCGGGCAGGCGCAGCACGATGCCGTCGTCGGCGTGCATCACCTGCGCGTCCATGCCGTACCGCTCGGCGAGGCGGGCGCCGAGCGCCAGTGCCCACGGCGCGTGCACCTGCGCCCCGAAGGGGGAGTGGACGACGACCCGCCAGTCGCCCAGCTCGTCGCGGAAGCGCTCCACCAGGATCGTGCGGTCGTCCGGCACGTGGCCGCAGGCCTCGCGCTGCTCCTTCAGATACGCCAGGACGTTCTCCGCCGCCCAGGAGTCCAGGCCCGCGGTGATCAGCCGCAGCCGGGCGTCCTCCTCGCCGAGCGCGCCCAGCTCGCGCAGGAACGAGCCGACCGCGCGGCCCAGTTCGAGCGGCCGGCCCAGCTGGTCGCCCTTCCAGAACGGCAGCCGCCCCGGCACGCCCGGCGCCGGCGACACCAGGACCCGGTCGCGGGTGATGTCCTCGATCCGCCAGGAGGTGGTGCCCAGCGTGAAGACGTCGCCGACCCGCGACTCGTACACCATCTCCTCGTCCAGCTCGCCGACCCGGCCGCCGCCCTTCTTCGGGTCCGACCCGGCGAGGAACACCCCGAACAGGCCCCGGTCCGGGATGGTGCCGCCGGAGGTGACCGCGAGCCGCTGGGCCCCCGGGCGGCCGGTGACCGTGCCCGCCACCCGGTCCCACACCACGCGCGGGCGCAGCTCGGCGAAGGCGTCCGAGGGATAGCGGCCGGCGAGCATGTCGAGCACGGCCGTGAAGGCCGATTCGGGGAGCGAGGCGAAGGGGGCGGCCCGGCGGACCACCGTCAGCAGGTCGTCCACCTGCCAGGTGTCGAGGGCGACCATCGCGACCAGTTGCTGGGCGAGCACGTCCAGCGGGTTGGCCGGGATCCGCAGCGCCTCGATGGAGCCCGAGCGCATCCGCTCGGTGACGACGGCCGCCTGCACCAGGTCGCCGCGGTACTTGGGGAACACCACGCCCGTGGAGACCGCGCCGACCTGGTGGCCCGCGCGGCCGACGCGCTGGAGCCCGGAGGCCACCGAGGGCGGCGACTCGACCTGGACGACGAGGTCGACCGCGCCCATGTCGATGCCGAGCTCCAGGCTGGAGGTGGCGACCACGGCGGGCAGCCGGCCCGCCTTCAGGTCCTCCTCGACCTGGGCGCGCTGCTCCTTGGAGACCGAGCCGTGATGGGCGCGGGCGAGCAGTGGAGGCGCGCCCTTCGCGGCGCCCGACTGGGCCATGACCTCGGCGGGCGGGGCACCTTCGGGGGCGGGCTCGCCGGTGGCCCGCTCGTAGGCGATCTCGTTGAGGCGGTTGCAGAGGCGCTCGGCGAGGCGCCGGGAGTTGGCGAAGACGATCGTGGAGCGGTGGGACTGGACGAGGTCGGCGATCCGCTCCTCGACGTGCGGCCAGATCGACGGCCTGTCGCCGCCGTCCTTGCCCTCGGAGGCGGGGGATCCGCCCAGCTCGCCCATGTCTTCCACGGGCACGACGACGGAGAGGTCGAACTCCTTGCCCGACGGGGGCTGGACGATCTCCACCTGGCGGTTGGGGGAGAGGAAGCGGGCGACCTCGTCGACCGGACGGACCGTGGCCGACAGGCCGATCCGGCGTGCGGGGCGGGGCAGCAGCTCGTCGAGCCGCTCCAGGGTGAGGGCCAGATGCGCGCCGCGCTTGGTGCCGGCGACCGCGTGGACCTCGTCCAGGATGACCGTCTCCACCCCCGACAGCGCCTCCCGGGTGGCCGAGGTCAGCATGAGGAAGAGGGACTCGGGGGTGGTGATCAGGATGTCCGGCGGCCTGGTGGCGAGCGCGCGGCGCTCGGCCGCCGGGGTGTCGCCGGACCGGATGCCGACCCGCACGTCCGGCTCGGACAGCCCGAGGCGTACGGCCTCCTGGCGGATGCCGGTGAGGGGCGAGCGGAGATTGCGCTCCACGTCGACGGCGAGCGCCTTCAGCGGGGAGACGTACAGCACCCGGCAGCGCTTCTTCGGTTCGGCCGGGACCGGCACGGACGCCAGCCGGTCCAGGGAGGCGAGGAAGGCGGCCAGCGTCTTGCCCGAGCCGGTCGGGGCCACGACGAGCACGTCCGAGCCCGCTCCGATGGCCCGCCAGGCGCCCTCCTGGGCGGCCGTGGGCGCGGTGAACGCCCCGGTGAACCACCCTCGGGTGGCCGGGGAGAAGTCTTCGAGCGCGGACGTGACCATGCCCCCCATCGTGCACCCGGCCACCGACAACCGCCGTGACCTGTGGAAAACCCGGCCCGGTCCGCGCCCGCCCTCACCCTGACGGGCGGCTTCCCCCCGGTCGTCGCCCCGGCCGGCGCGAGCGCAGAATGGACGCATGGCGAGGGGCGAGCGGGCACGGTACTGGCAGTACGCCGAGCTGCCGGGGGTCGATCTGCTGCACGCCCACTACATCCAGAAGACCTTCTCCCGCCACACCCACGAGACCTTTGTCTACGCCGCGATCACCGAGGGCGTCGAGTCGTTCCACTCGGGGAGCGAGCTCGTCCACGCCGGTCCCGGGCAGATAGCCCTGGTGAACCCCGACACCCCGCACACCGGGTACGCGGGCGTCCCCGAGGGCTGGACCTACCGCACGATCTACCCGGACGCGGAGCTCATCGGCTCCATCGCCGCCGACGCCCTCGGCGTCCGCGCCCCGGTCGGCTTCACCCGGCCCGTCGTCGACGACCCCTACGCCGCCCAGCTCGTGATCGGCGTCCACCGGGCCGCCGAGGAGGGCAACGCCCTCGCCGCCGACAGCCTGCTCCGCCTGGTCACCGCCCGGATGCTGCGCAGCCACGGCGGCCGACTGCGCCCCTCGGCGCCCCCCGGCGCGGGGGCCAGGGACGCGGCGCGGGCGCGCGAGGTCCTGGAGGAGCGGATGGCCGAGCCGCCCACCCTGGAGCGGCTCGCCGCCGACCTCGGCACCAGCCCCTTCGCGCTGCTGCGGGCCTTCCGCGCCGAGTACGGCATGCCGCCGCACACCTGGCTCACGGACGCGCGCGTCCGGCGCGCCCGGCGGCTCCTCGACGCCGGAACGCCGCCGGCCGAGGCGGCCGTCGCCGTCGGCTTCACGGACCAGCCCCACCTCAACCGCCACTTCACCCGCAGCGTCGGCGTCCCGCCCGGCGCCTACCAGCGCTCCCGGGGCGTGGACCTCCGCCGTGGCGGGCGCAAGAACGTACAAGACGGGTCGGGAACGGGCTCGTAACGTCTCCGACGTGGCAGAACAGACAGCACACCCCGCCACGGGGAACATACGTGACCGATCATCCGCCGGGACGGCCGGTGGCGCGGGCAAGCCGGACTCCGCCGTCGTCAGGGACGCGCTCGGCGTCGGCGTCGCCGTCGGCCTCTCCGGCTTCGCCTTCGGAGTGACCTCGGCGGGCGCCGGGCTCACCCTGCTCCAGACCTGCGCGCTCAGCCTGCTCGTCTTCACGGGCGCCTCCCAGTTCGCCCTCGTCGGCGCCCTCGCCGGCGGTGGGAACCCCTTCACGGCCGCCGCCGGGGCCTTCTTCCTCGGCACCCGCAACGCCTTCTACGGGCTGCGCCTCTCCCAGCTCCTCGCCCTGCCGAGGTCCGCGAAGCCGTTCGTCGCGCAGTGGGTCATCGACGAGACCACCGCCGTCGCCCTCGCCCAGCCGGACCGCAGGTCCGCCCGGATCGGCTTCACCGTCACCGGGCTCACCCTCTACGTCCTGTGGAACCTCACCACCCTGCTCGGCGCGCTCGGCGCCGAGGCCATCGGCGACACCGCCGCCTGGGGGCTGGACGCCGCCGGGCCCGCGGTCTTCCTCGCGCTGCTCGCCCCGATGCTGAGGACCGCGACCGAGCGGGCCACCGCCGGCGTCGCCGCCGTCCTCGGCCTGGGCCTGCTGCCCGTGCTCCCGGCCGGCGTCCCCGTCCTGGTCTCGGCGCTCGCCGCCCCCGCCGTCCTCTGGCTCCAGGGCCGGCGGACGCGGAACGAGGAGGCCGCCCGATGAACGGCACCCACGTCTGGATCGCGATCGGCCTGACCGTCGCCGGCTGCTACCTGGTCAAGCTGATCGGCCTGCTCGTCCCGGCGCAGACCCTGGAGCGGCCGCTCGTCCAGCGGCTCGCCGCCCTGCTGCCCGTCGCCCTGCTCGCGGCGCTCACCGCCCAGCAGACCTTCGCCACGGGCACGGACCTGGTCCTGGACGCCCGGGTCGCCGGCGTCGCCGCCGCGGCGCTCGCGCTCGTCCTGCGCGCCCCCTTCCTGGTCGTCGTGGGCGCCGCCGTCCTCGTGACGGCTGGGGTCCGGGCCCTGGGCGGCTGAGGCCGGAAGCCGTACGGAACCCGGCCGGGCGGTCCCACGCGCGCGTGGGACCCGGGATCAGTCCTCCAGCGGACGCCCGTAGGCGCGCAGGGTGCGCAGGGCGTCGATCGTGACGATCGGCCGCCACTCCAGGGCCGAGCCAGGTGCCCAGGCCCGCCACCGGATCGGCCAGCCGCCGTCCTCGTCCTGCTCCGCCGCGAGGAAGTCCAGCGAGCGGGACAGCTCCTCGTCGGTGAACCAGCCGCGGGCGAGCGAGTCCGGCACGCGCGCGTAGTCGTGCGGATAGTGGTGCTCGCCGGGCGCGTACCCGTCGGCCACGGGGAAGTCCTCCGGACGCTCCGGGTCGAGGACGGCGAGCCGCTGCTCGCGCACGAGGCGTCCGAGCCGGTCGGCCGCCGCTTCGGCCCGCGGCCGGTCCGGTGCCGAGTCGAGGAAGGCCACCGCCGCCTGCACCTCGTACGGATGCGACTTCTCCAGCGCTTCCACCGCCGCCCAGCAGAACTCGGTGGCCCGGAACAGCCAGGCGTGCCAGACCTGGTTGCGGTGGAGCGTGCCCACCACCGGGCCCGTCGACAGCAGCTCGCCCGGGGGGTCGTCGACGACCGGGACGAACGGCGCCGAGGGGTAGCCGCGCTGGGAGGGATGGATCGCCGGCAGCGCCCCCTCGTGCGTGGAGACCGCCGTCAGGTAACGGCAGATCCGCTCCACCCGCAGTCCGCCGCAGCGCCCGATGGAGTCCAGGACCCGCAGGGCGTGCGCGGTGTGCAGCGGCTGGCTGACCGGGCCGCGCAGGTCCGGTTCGAGCCCGTGGCCGTAACCGCCGTCCTCGTCGAGGTACGCGGTCAGGGCCGCCTCCACCTGGTCCGCGCCGCCGCGCAGGAAGTGGTAGGCGAATCGGCGCTGTTCGAGCACCCGGGCCGTCAGCCAGACGAACCGCTCGGCGCGTGCCAGCGGCGACCCGGGGGACGCCGTGGAAGAGGGCGGGGAGGAGAGGGGTTTTTCGGCCATGCTCAGACCGTAGGGCGGAACCGTGCGGTGGCAAGCCCCGTCGGGCGGGCTGCACTCTTGGGAGCGGGATACTGGAGTCATGCGGTTGACGATTTTCTGGGAACGGATGGCCGACCACTTCGGCGCCGGGTACGCCGACTCCTTCGCGCGCGACCACGTCCTGTCCGAACTGGGCGGCCGGACCGTCCACGAGGCGCTGGACGCCGGCTGGGAGGCCAAGGACGTGTGGCGGGTGGTCTGCGGCGCCATGGACGTCCCCGCCGAGAAGCGCTGAGGGCGTCCCGCGGCGATCCGGTCCGACCCCGGGCGGATTGTCCGCCGGGTGCGCGAGACTTGCGGAGTGGCCCCGACTGACGAGACCGAGATGACCGCCCGGAAGACACCCGCGACGCCCGCCGCACCCGTGAGCCCCGAGACCTCGGTGCCCCCGGCCGCCGCCCCGGACGGGCCGCCCGACGCGAGCGCGTCGCCCGGCGGACCCGCGGCCGGCTCGGGAGGGCAGCCGCCCGCCGACGCCACCGCCGTGGCAGCCGGCGCGCGCATGCCCCGCTGGCTGCCCCGGGCGATGGTCCTGGCGCTCGCCCTCTACGCCTGCTTCCAGCTGGGCGACTGGGCCTTCCACCAACTCGTCGGCCTGCTCGTCAACATCCTGCTCGCCTTCTTCCTCGCGCTCGCCATCGAGCCGGCCGTCGGCCGCATGGCGGCCCGCGGGATGCGCAGGGGACTCGCCACCTTCCTCGTCTTCTTCGGCGTCCTCGCCGTCGGCATCGGCTTCGTCGTCCTCCTCGGCTCGATGCTCGCCGGCCAGATCGTCGACATGGTCGAGAACTTCCCCAAGTACCTCGACTCGCTCATCAACTGGATCAACGAGACCTTCCACACCGAGCTCTCCCGGGTCGAGGTCCAGGACAGCGTGCTCAAGTCGGACTGGCTGCAGAAGTACGTGCAGAACAGCGCCACCGGCGTCCTCGACGTCTCGGCCACCGTCCTCGGCGGGCTCTTCCGGCTGCTGACGATCTTCCTCTTCGCCTTCTACTTCGCCGCCGACGGGCCCCGGTTCCGCCGCGCGCTCTGCTCCGTCCTGCCGCCCGCCCGACAGGCCGAGGTGCTGCGCGCCTGGGAGATCGCGGTCGACAAGACCGGCGGCTACCTTTACTCGCGCGGCCTGATGGCCCTCATCTCGGGCGTCGCGCACTTCGTGCTCTTCGAGATCCTCGACGTGCCCTACGCCCCCGCCCTCGCGGTCTGGGTCGGCCTGGTCTCCCAGTTCATCCCCACCATCGGCACCTATCTGGCCGGTGCCCTGCCGATGCTCATCGCCTTCACCGTGAACCCCTGGTACGCACTGTGGGTGCTCGGCTTCGTCGTGGTCTACCAGCAGTTCGAGAACTACGTCCTCCAGCCCAAGCTCACCTCCAAGACGGTCGACATCCACCCGGCGGTGGCCTTCGGTTCGGTGGTCGCGGGCACCGCGCTGCTCGGCGCCGTCGGCGCGCTGATCGCCATCCCGGCCGTGGCCACCCTCCAGGCCTTCCTCGGGGCGTACGTGAAGCGGTACGACGTCACGGACGACCCGCGGGTGCACGGCCACCGGCGGTACGGCGAGGCCGTCGTGGCCCGGCTCCAGAAGGCCCTCCAGCACAAGAAGGAGAAGCAGGGCACCGAGGACGTCTGACGGGCCGCGGCGGCGGGTTCACAGGTACGAGGGGCCGGTGACGCGGCCCCGGAAGGCGTACCAGACCCATGCCTGGACCGCGGCGAGCAGCGGTGTCACCACGGCCAGCGCCGGCACGAGCAGGGCCAGCGTCCCCGGCGCCGCGGCCCGCTCGGCCAGCGGCAGCGCCGCACCCGCCCAGAGCGTCAGCCCGCCCAGTGGGACGGCGGTGAGGGCGACCGGGTGCCAGGGTCTCCCGGCCCGCCCGACCAGCCGCCGGGCCCGCTGGTACGGGGCGCCGGTGAGCCGCAGCGAGGCGAAGCCGAGGCCGTGCGCGGCGAACAGGGCGGCGACCGCCGGGGCGGCCACGAGGGCGACGGGTCCACCGGCGGGCTCGTACGGTCTGCCGGTGAGGAGGGCCACGAGCAGCAGGCCCCAGGACAGGGCGACCGTCCAGCTGCCGGCCGTCACGGCGGCGTCGCAGGCCGCGCGCCAGCGGGGGCCCGGGCCACGACCGCGCGACCACAGGGCGGCGTCCCGCACGATCCACCCGGCCAGAAGGGCCACGAGAACCGGCGCCTGGCCGCTCAGCAGCTCGCCCTCCAGCGCGGGGAAGCAGCCGACGAGGACGCCGACGGTGGCGACCAGCCACACCTCGTTCCCCAGGAAGAAGGGGGCGAAGGAGGCGAGGACGAGTCTGCGCTCGGCGTCGCCGCGGCCGAGCCAGGGCAGCAGCATGCCGCTGCCGATGTCCGTGCCGGCGAGCACGGCCCAGCCGACGGCGCAGCAGGCGAGCAGGGTGACGGCGAGGGTTTCCACAGTGCTCCTCGGGCCGGGGACAGGGGTGGACGGACGGTCTAGTACGGGGGCAGGGGCGGGGCCTGCAGGGCCTCCTCCCGCGTTCGTTCGTCCCGGCCGAGGCCCGTGTCGACCGGGCCCCGGCGGGCGTGCCGGGCGAGCAGCCAGGCGTTGAGGACGGCCAGCAGCAGGAAGAGCGCGGCGAACACGGTCAGCGAGAGCCGCATCGTGCCGGGGGAGAGCGCCGAGACGGCGTCCTCCGTCCTCAGCAGCCCGTACACCACCCAGGGCTGGCGGCCCGACTCGCGGAAGACCCAGCCGCCGGTCATGGCGAGGTACGGCAGCGGCACGGAGGCCATCAGGACCAGGTGCCAGAGCCGGAACCGCAGGACGGCCTTCCTGAACGCGGCCAGGATCACGCCGGCGAAGCAGAGGTACATCATCAGGCCGAAGGCGATCAGCATCACGAGGCCGCCGCCCCGGGTCCAGCCCTCGGAAGGTATGTAGTCGCCCGGGCCGAAGCGGGTGGCCAACTCGGCCTGTACCCGGGCGATCTCGGCCGCCTGCCCCCGGAAGACCGCCGCCTTCATCGGCTGGAAGGAGGCGAGGGCGGCGAACTGGAGGCCGCCGCTGACCGCCGCCGCCATCAGGGCCGGCGCCGCGACGAACACCCCGGTCCGCAGGCTCCGGCGGAAGAAGTCCGCCTCCGCGGTCCGCCGGAACAGGTGGTACGCGCTGACGCCCGCCATGAAGAAGCCCGCGGTGAGCAGCGCTCCCGCCAGGACGTGGACGAGCGGGAGCAGCGCGGCCGGGTTGGTGAGGACCGCGGCCGGGTCGGTCAGGACCAGCTCGCCGCCCTCGGAGCCGTACCCCACCGGGTGGTTGAGGAAGCCGTTGGAGACGAGGATCCAGTACGCGGAGAGGTAGGCGGTCAGGACGACGACCCAGATCGTCGCCAGGTGGGCCCAGCGGCCGAGCCGGTGCCAGCCGAAGATCCACAGGCCGAGGAAGGTGGACTCGACGAAGAACGCGACGAGCGTCTCCACGGCCAGGGAGGCGCCGAGTATGTTGCCGGCCTCGTGGGTGAGGCCGCTCCACGCCATGCCGAACTGGAACTCCATGACGAGACCGGTGACGATCCCGACCGCGTAGTTGATCACGTAGGGCTGGCCCCAGAAGCGGACCTGGCGGGCGTCCTCCGGGCGCCGGGTGAGCGTGGCGCGGGTCTGGAGGACGGCCACGATCGTTCCGAGGCCCAGGGTGAGGGCGACGAAGAGGAAGTGGCCCGCGGCGGTGAGGCCGAACTGCAGCCGCGCGAGATCGAGTACGTCCTGATGCACTCCCCAAGGGTGCTCCGCGGGCCTCCCGCGGCACATCTGACCTGGGGTGACAGTCGTGGGCCCGTGGCGTACACCTTCGGATGCGCGGTACCGGCCCGCGCGTACCACGAAAGTTGATCCGGGTGGCACCGGACCCTTAGGGGGCGACCCCGGGAACGTCCGGCCTCACGGGGCGTCAGGCCAGCCAGCCGGGGGTGATCATCCCTGATTCGTAGGCCAGGACGACGAGTTGCGCCCGGTCCCTGACGCCCAGCTTGGTCATGATCCGGCTGACGTGGGTCTTGGCGGTGGCGGGGGAGAGGACGAGCCGGCCCGCGATCTCGTCGTTGGAGAGACCGGCCCCGACCAGGCCGAGGACCTCCCGTTCGCGGTCGGTGAGGGCGTCCAGACGGGGTGCCGGATCGGGGCGGCGGCCCGACGGGTCGGCGCGGCCGGCGAACTCGGAGATCAGCCGGCGGGTCACCGTGGGGGCGATGAGGGCGTCGCCGCGGGCCACGACCCGTACCGCGTGCAGCAGTTCCATCGGCTCGGTGTCCTTGACGAGGAAACCGGAGGCGCCGCCGCGCAGCGCCCCGTACACGTGCTCGTCCTCGTCGAAGGTGGTCAGGATGACGACCTTCACGCCGTCGAGACGGGGGTCGGCGGTGATCCGGCGGGTGGCCTCCAGACCGTCGAGCACGGGCATCCGGATGTCCATGAGGACCACGTCCGGACGGAGCTCGGCGGCGAGGGCCACGGCCGCCGCGCCGTCCCCCGCCTCTCCGGCGACCTCGATGTCGTCCTCGTCGGAGAGGATCGACCGGAATCCTGCGCGGACGAGGGTCTGGTCGTCGGCGAGCACGACGCGGATCATGCGGGCGTCCCTTCCTGCGGGGTGAGGGTCGTGGGGAGGCGGGCCTCGACGACGAAGCCGCCGCCGTCGGCCGGTCCGGCGGTGAGCGTGCCGCCGAGGGCGCGGGCCCGCTCGGCCATGCCGCGGATACCGGTCCCGCCGTTCACGGTCCCGGCGCTTCCGGTCTCACGGCTCCCGGTTCCGGCGCTCCTGGTATCTCCGTTCCAGGAGCCACCGCCTCCGGAGCCACCACTCCCGGAACCACCGCCTCCGGAGCCGCCCCTCCCGGAGTCGCCGCTCCCGGTCACGGTGCCCGCGGCCGTCGGACCGGATGTCCCGCCGCCGTCGGCGATCCGGAGCCGCACCGTGCCCGTCGCCGCCTCCCAGGCCAGGGAGACGGTGACGCCCGTGGTGGCGGAGTGACGGGTCACGTTCGTCAGCGACTCCTGCACGATGCGGTACGCGGCGAGGTCCACCGGCGGCGGCAGCGGTACGGGCGTGCCGGTGACCCGGGTGCGTACGTCGAGCCCGGCGGCGCGGGCCCGGGCGAGGAGGTCGCCCAGGAGGGCCAGGCCGGAGGCGGGCGGGGCGGTCGGCGCGGCCTCGTCGGCGCCGCGCAGCACCCCGAGGGTGGCGCGGAGCTCCCGCAGGGCGTCCTTGCTGGTGGTGCGGACCGCGGTCAGGGCCTCGGTGGCGGTGACGAGCGCGGCCTCGGGGTCGGGGCGCTTGGCGAGCCGGTGGAGGGCGGCACCGGACTGCACGTTGATGAGGGAGACGGTGTGGCCGAGGACGTCGTGGAGCTCGCGGGCGATCCGCAGCCGCTCCTCGGTGGCGCTCTGCCGGGCGCGGGCCTCCTGCTCGCGCTCGGCGGCGAGGGCCCGCTGCTCCACCTCGTGGAGATAGGCGGTACGGGTGCGCTGGGCCCGGCCGACCGCGACCAGGCTGATCAGCCAGCCGGCGAGCATCGCGAGCGCGGTCCCGTCGATCTGTCGATGGCCGGGCGCCTGGCGGGCCTCGCCGAGGCCGACCGCGAGGAGCGTGACGGCGGCGAGCGCCACGGCGGCGGCGAAGCGGCCCTCGGCGGCCGTGGTGTACAGCGCGAGGGCGAAGGCGATCAGGAGCGGCCCGTCCTGCGCGGAGTGCGGATAGTAGGCCACGCACGCGAGGAGGGTGGCGACGGCGACGGCCACGGGCCACCGGCGCCGGAGGGCGAGGGCGCCGCAGCCGACGAGCACGAGCGCCCAGCCGAACGCGGCGCGCGGGGCGGACTCGTGCGCGTGCCACCCCGAGATCAGCGTCCAGACCGTCACCAGGAGGAGCACGAGGCCGGCGAGGAGGGCGTCGGCGGTCCGGGGCGGGAGGCGCATGGGTCGAAGGATAGGCGGGACGGGGGAGGCGGGCCGCCCGGCCGTCCTATACTAAAAAAATTGAATAGGTCATGAGTCGGGTACGGCGGGGAAGAGGGTGGCGGACGGATGGGTGCGCACGGATATCTGCGGTACGTGGCCCTCGGTGACAGTCAGACCGAGGGCGTGGGCGACGGGGACGACCTCACCGGGCTGCGCGGCTGGGCCGACCGCCTCGCCGAACACCTCGCCCGGACCGGCCCCGGAGTCCGGTACGCCAACCTCGCCGTACGGGGACGCCTGGCCGGCGAGGTGTGGACCGGACAGCTTCCGGCCGCCCTCGCGCTCCGGCCCGATCTCGCCACCGTCGTCGCCGGGGTGAACGATCTGCTGCGGCCCGGCTTCGACGCGGACGAGACCGCCGGCCACCTGGAGGCCGTCTTCGCCGCCCTGACCGCCCAGGGCGCCCGCGTGGCCACCCTCACCTTCCCCGACGTCGGCCGCGTCGCCCCGCTGGCCCGGCCGCTCGCGCCGCGCGTCCACGCCCTCAACGACCGGATCAGGCGGGCCGCCCGGCGGCACGGCGTGACCGTCGCCGAGACCGCCCACCACGAGGTGGTCACCGACCCCCGGCTGTGGAGCGCCGACCGGCTGCACGCCTCTCCCCTCGGGCACGCCCGCATCGCGGCCGCCGTCGCCGACGCGCTCGCCCTGCCGGGCAGCGACGACACCTGGACCCGGCCGCTGCCGCCGCTCCCGGTCCCCACGCGCCTGGCCACCGCCGCCGGCGAGCTCGCCTGGGCCGGATCCTTCCTCGGGCCCTGGATCGCGCGCAGGGTGCGCGGCCGGTCCTCCGGGGACGGCCGGATCGCCAAGCGCCCCGGACTCCTGCCCGTCGAGCGGCGCGGGGAGTAGCCCGACGGCCCTGCCCAGGCGTGCGCGGCCGGTCGGCACGTGAAGCCCGGTCGGCACGTGAGGCCCGGTCCCGTCCTCTGCCGGCCAGTCGGCGCGTGAGGTCCGGCCCCGTCCTCTGCCGGGCGGTCAACGCGTGAGGTCCGGTTCAGCCGTCTGAAGGTCGTTTCCGGCGAACCGCCGGAAGTCGTCCGATGAGCCTCCTACCGTACGGACTGACCGTGCCGACGCGGTCCCACGAGGAGGAAGCCCGTGTCTTCGCCCTGCGACCCCCGCTACGCCCCCGCCGGTGACGTGAACGGGGCGCTCATGGTGATCGACTCCCGGCTCAAGGCCGTCCACGACGGCAGGACCGGGAACGACCCCGAGCAGCAGAAGCTGCTCGACCAGCTCACGGCGTCCCTGGACCTGGAGGGCGTCAACGACCTCCTGGACGGCGCGTGCACGCTCGTCTTCATCTTCATGAAGTGGCTGCGGGAGGTGCACGAGGAGCACGACCGGGACGTCGTCGAGTACGTGGTCCCCAGCCTCGTCGCCACGCTGCGCATGATGCCCCGGAGCGTGCGTCCCGAGGCGATCCCCACCATGGCCGGCCTGGCGATCGCGGCCGGCACCGGCCTGAGCCCAGCCTCTGGCGGCGGCAGTACGGGGAGTGGACCAAGGAGGAGATGACCGCCCTGGAGGCCACCGCCCTCCTGCTGGCCGAGCACATCAACCGGATCGCCGGCGACCGCGACTACGCCACCCGGATGATCGGCGAGACCCTCTCGCGCGCCGACCGCGAGGCGCGGTCGGGCTTCGGCGGGGAGTGGGACGAGGCGGGCGAGTAGGTGCGGGAGAGGGCCGCGGCGGGCGCGCCGGGAGTTGTCCACAGGGAGGGCGTGGCGCGCTTGACATGAAAATCGAACATCTATTCTCATGAAGGTTCCGGCCCTTGGAATCGCGGGCATCTCGGCGAGTTGTCCACAGGTCGGAGAGACGTGAGGGCCCGTTGTCAGTGGCAGGGGTTAGCGTCTTTCACATGAAGCGATCGACTCAGACACCCCGGGTGGAACCCATGGCAGGAACCGACCGCGAGAAGGCGCTCGACGCCGCGCTCGCACAGATTGAACGCCAATTCGGCAAGGGCGCCGTGATGCGCATGGGCGACCGTACCCAGGAGCCGATCGAGGTGATCTCCACCGGTTCGACCGCCCTCGACGTCGCCCTCGGCGTCGGCGGTCTGCCGCGTGGCCGTGTCGTGGAGATCTACGGCCCGGAGTCCTCCGGTAAGACGACCCTGACCCTGCACGCCGTGGCCAACGCGCAGAAGGCCGGCGGACAGGTCGCCTTCGTCGACGCCGAGCACGCCCTCGACCCCGAGTACGCCCGCAAGCTGGGCGTCGACATCGACAACCTCATCCTGTCCCAGCCGGACAACGGCGAGCAGGCCCTCGAGATCGTCGACATGCTGGTCCGCTCCGGCGCCCTCGACCTCATCGTCATCGACTCAGTCGCGGCGCTCGTCCCGCGCGCGGAGATCGAGGGCGAGATGGGCGACTCCCACGTCGGTCTCCAGGCCCGACTGATGAGCCAGGCCCTCCGGAAGATCACCAGCGCCCTCAACCAGTCCAAGACCACCGCGATCTTCATCAACCAGCTCCGCGAGAAGATCGGTGTGATGTTCGGCTCGCCCGAGACCACGACCGGTGGCCGCGCGCTCAAGTTCTACGCCTCGGTGCGCATCGACATCCGCCGCATCGAGACCCTCAAGGACGGTACGGAGGCGGTCGGCAACCGCACCCGCTGCAAGGTCGTGAAGAACAAGGTCGCGCCCCCGTTCAAGCAGGCCGAGTTCGACATCCTCTACGGCCAGGGCATCAGCCGCGAGGGCGGTCTGATCGACATGGGCGTGGAGCACGGCTTCGTCCGCAAGGCCGGCGCCTGGTACACGTACGAGGGCGACCAGCTCGGCCAGGGCAAGGAGAACGCCCGCAACTTCCTGAAGGACAACCCCGACCTCGCCAACGAGATCGAGAAGAAGATCAAGGAGAAGCTGGGCGTCGGCGTCCGCCCCGACGCCGCGAAGACCGACCCGGCCGCCGTCGACGCGGCGGACGCGGCGGACCCGACCGCCGCGGACGACGCCAAGGCGGCCCCGGCCACCGCGGCCAAGACGGCCAAGACGGCCAAGGCCACCGCGGCCAAGAGCTGAACCGGTGACCGGCCGCACCGAATGGCCGGGTGACAGCCCCGACTCGTCGAGGGCCGAGAAGGAGCTGTCACCCCAGGATCCGGCTGAGCGGGCGCGGGCTATCTGTCTGCGCCTGCTCACCGGAACCCCCCGCACGCGCAGACAGCTGGCCGATGCCCTGCGCAAGCGGGAGATCCCCGACGACGTCGCCGAGGAGGTCCTCGCCCGCTTCGAGGACGTCGGCCTCATCGACGACGCCGCCTTCGCGGATGCCTGGGTGGAGTCCCGCCACCACGGGCGGGGCCTCGCCCGCCGCGCCCTCGCCCGCGAGCTGCGCACCAAGGGCATCGACCCCGGCCTCGTGCAGGAGGCCGTGGGGCAGCTGGACTCCGAGCAGGAGGAAGCCACCGCGCGCGAGCTGGTGGCGCGCAAGCTCCGCGCCACCCGCGGTCTCGACCGCGACCGCCGGCTCAGACGCCTCGCCGGCATGCTCGCCCGCAAGGGCTATCCGGAGGGCATGGCCCTGCGGGTGGTCCGCCAGGCCCTGGAGGCGGAGGGCGAGGCCACCGACGGCCTGGAGGAGGGCTACTAGAGCCCTCCGGGGGACCAGGCCGCCCGTGGCGCGGTGCTCACGACCGGCCGGATCCGGGCGAGTCCGGCGTGTGCGGCGCGGAGCCCGGTGCGGAGGGGGCGGACCCGGTGCCGGGTCCGATTCCGAGCCCGTTGCCGAGGGGCGCCGGTTCCGGTGCCGAGCCCGGCTCCGGAACCGCTGCCGCGAGGGCCCCGGACCCGGTGCCGAGGGGGGTGCCGGGGCGTGGGTCGAAGGGCGTCGGCCGGAGCTATGAGGTGGTCGCCGGGTGACTGTCGGGGGGCAGTTCTCCCGGCGGGAGGACCGGGAGGCCGGCCGCCTTCCAGGCCTGGAAGCCGCCGATCAGGTCGGTCGCCCGGTGGAGGCCCAGGCGGCGGAGGGATTCCGCCGCCAGCGAGGAGGCGTAGCCCTCGTTGCAGAAGACCACCACCCGCAGGTCGTGACCGGTGGCGCGCGGGGAGCGGTGGCTGCCCAGGGGGTCGAGCCGCCACTCCAGTTCGTTCCTCTCCACGACCAGCGCGCCCGGGACCAGGCCGTCCCGTTCCCGCAGGGCCGCGTAGCGGGTGTCGACCAGGAGCGCTTCGCCCGAGGCGTACTCCTCGTACGCGGTGCGGGCGTCGACCCGGTCGAGACCGGCCCGCACCCGTTCCAGGAGCTCGTCGATGCCGACGCGGTCGCCGCTCACTGCCAGTCCTCCGGGCGCTCGACCTGCTCCAGGCGGAGCACCGGGCCGGTCCGGCTGAAGCGCCGGATCAGCGGGAGCGGCGGGTAGTAGGCGTGCACCGAGATCGCGTGGGCGTCGGGGGAGGGGTTCAGCACCTCGTGCAGGTGGTCGCGGCCGAAGGCGCGGCCGTCGCCGGCGCCGAGCCGGCGGGAGCGGTCGAGGTCCTCGGCCAGCTCCAGGGTCTTCCAGCCGCCCGCCGGGAGCCGGACCGCGAGCGAGTGCTCGGTCAGGCTGCCGCGGGCGGTGGCGAAGGCGCCGACGGACTCGGCGTGGTCGTGCCAGCCGGTGCCGGTGCCGGGCGGCCAGCCGATGAGCCAGGCCTCGCTGCCGCCGGGGCCGTCCAGGCGCACCCAGGTGCGGCCTTCCGGATCGAGCGGCAGGGAGTCGACGAGGGCCTGGTCGGCGGCGGTGCGGAGGACGAAGTCGAGCAGTTCGGCCGCGGTCGGGCGACCGGCGGACGGGGGAGCGGCGGAGGGGGAAGAAGTGACAGAAGACGCGGGCACGGGTGACCGTCCTGGAATCGCTGGAGTGCGCGCCGTGAAGGAGAACGACGGGTTCGCCGGGGAAGCCGAACCGAGGACGCCCGCGGGACGGAGGTCCGGGGCGGAGCGGGTCGGGTGGGCGCGCGGGGAAAGGGAGGCGAGTTCAGAAGGACGGGCGACACACGCAGCCCGCATAGCGGATCAGGTCCATGTGGACCCTCCGCCACAGGCGTACATCGGTGTCGGTCACGCTCCGGAGTACACCACGAGCGCCCGCGTGAATCAATGGACTTCCACCGTCCGGTCGTGAGCCGGCGACGCTTCGGCCGGGGCCGGCACCCCGATGGAGAGTGCTTCCTCGGCCGTCGCGGGAAGGATCGGCGGCTCGTCCTCGGCGGAGTCGGCGGGCTCCTCGGGGGCGGTGCCGCGGGCGGCCTCGGCCGCCGCGCGGAGCTCCTCGGGGTGCACGCCCGCGAAGGCGGCGACCAGGTGCCCGTCGGGGCGGACCAGCAGGACGGCATGGGCGGGTGCCCCGGGGTAGGCGTCGGTGACCAGGACCTCCGCCGCCACCGGGAGGGCCTCGGCGGCCTCCTCCAGACGGGGCATCAGGCCGGCCGTGCGCCAGTGCCGGCGCTCCCACACCCCGGAGCCGGGGGCGACGAGGAGGACCAGGAAGCGGCCCTGCCCCAGCCGGTCCCGGAGCCGTACCGTCGTGTCGTCGGGGGCGGTCACCCGGACGTCCTCGACGGGCGCGCCGAGCGGGGTGCCGACCGGGACCATGCCCTCGCTGAAGGGCGCGGCGAGCGGCGAGTGCGGATAGGCGGGGGAGGCTCCCAGCGGGCCCCGGCCCAGGTGCCCGTCGGTCAGCAGGGCTTCGTGGCCCCGCATCGCGCCCGGCAGGTAGCTGCGCAGTCCGCCGCCGCCGCGCAGCGCCGGCAGGGCCCGGTCGGCGGCGCGCAGCCGGGCCGCGATCGCCGTGCGGCGTTCGCTCTGGTAGCTGTCGAGCAGGGCGTCGGGGGCGGCCCGGTGCCAGATGAGGGCGAGTTTCCAGGCGAGGTTGTCGACGTCCCGGAGGCCCTCGTCGAGGCTCTGGGTGCCGATCGCGCCCAGCAGGTGGGCTGCTTCTCCGGCCAGCAGCACCCGGTCGACGCGCCAGCGGCGGGCCAGCCGGTGATGCAGGGTGTGGACGCCGGTGTCGAGGAGCTCGTACGGAGGGGTGGTGCCCTCGCACCAGCCGGCCAGGGTCTCGCGGATCCGGGCCACCAGGGCGTCCGGCGTGACGAGTTCGCCGCGCGGCGGCAGCAGCCAGTCGATCCGCCACACCCCGTCGGGCAGCGGGCGGGCGGTGATCTCGTCGCCGGAGCCGCGCCACGGGGGCTGACGGTGCAGCAGGGACTCGCCGGGCCAGGGGAGTTCGGTGCGCAGCGCGGCGACCGCGTGCCGCTCGACCGCGGTGCGGCCGGGGAAGCGGACGCCGAGCAGCTTGCGGACCGTGGAGCGGGCGCCGTCGCAGCCGACGAGGTGGCTGCCCCGCCACCAGGTGCCCTCCGGGCCGCGGGTGTGGGCGGTGACCCCGGTGCGGTCCTGCTCGACGGTGTCCAGACGGGCGTCGGTGACGAGCCGGACGAGCGGTTCGCGGGCGATGGCCTCACGCAGCCCGCGGGCGAGCGCGTGCTGGGTGATGTGCAGGGGGGCGGCCGGAGCGGCGGGGGAGTCGGGGTCCTCGGACCACTCCTCGGTGCCGCCGAGTCCCAGGTCGAAGGCGACCTCGCGGGTCGGCCGGCGGCGCTGCATCCCGCGCCACCCGACCCAGCGCAGCCCCTCGTCGCGGACGGTGGCGCAGCCCAGCCGCTCGACCAGGGCGGCCATGTCGGCGCGCAGCACGACGGTCCGCGCCGGGCGCGGCTCCTCCTGGCCGGAGGTCTCGTCGAGGACGACGCTGGGCACGCCCTGCGCGGCGAGCGCGAGGGAGAGCGCGAGGCCGACCGGCCCCGCGCCCACGATGATCACCGGGTCCACGGCGCGGCTCCAAAAGGCCGGAAAGTCATGGGGGCAGCACAGCAGAGTGTGGCACGAGCCCGGTGCTTGATCACAGACCGTATGCAACCCAGTCAGGGTGTTTTGCGTCAAGTGACGCGGTGGGCGTGGTGCGGCTGTTGTCAGGTCGGGGCCGTTTCCGGGCGCCCGGGCCGCCCCACGTACCGCTTCCGGCCCCACCATGACCTCCGGCCCCGCCGGTTCCACCGGAAGCGGATGCTCCGGGGGAGCCGGACGGGGCCGGAAGCGGACGGGCGCGGAGTTGGGGGGAAACCGGGCCGGTCGGGGTGGTGGTCGTACGGGATCCGTCGGCGGGGATCAGGCGCCGGTGCCGCCCGCGCCCGCTTCGACGGCCGGCGTGAGCGGGGCCGCGTCCTTCACCGCGGCGGCCTTGCGGCCCTGCCGGAGCCGCTTCTCCAGGCGGGCGGCGAGGTAGGTGAGGAGGGCGTTGAGCGCGATGTAGATCAGGGCGATGACGGTGAACGCGGCGATCGTGTTGGCGCCGTAGTTGGCGGTGATCTGCCGGTTCTGGCTGAGCAGTTCGCCGAAGCCGAGCAGCGCGCCGCCGAGCGCGGTGTCCTTCACGATGACGACGAGCTGGCTGACCAGGGCGGGGAGCATGACCGTCACGGCCTGCGGCAGCAGCACGTACAGCATGGTCTGGCCCTTGCGCATGCCGAGCGCGACGGCCGCGTCGCCCTGGCCCCGGGGGAGCGAGAGGACGCCGGCGCGGACGACCTCGGCGATGACGGAGGCGTTGTAGAGCACCAGGCCGGTGACGACCGCGTACAGGGGGCGGAAGTCGGAGCTGACGGGCGTGTAGGCGGCGTACACGGCGCTGGAGAACATCATCAGCAGCAGCACCGGGATGGCGCGGAAGAACTCCACGACCGCGCCGACCGGGACGCGCACCCAGCGGTGGTCGGAGAGCCGGCCGATGCCCAGGGCCGCACCGAGCGGCAGCGCGATCAGGATGGAGAGCGCGGCGGCCTTCAGCGTCTCGACCAGGCCGGGGAGCAGGTACGTCGTCCACACCTGGGAGTCGGTGACGAACGGGCTCCACTTCTCCGCCGCCAGCTGGTCCTTCTCCGCCATGGCGGAGAGCACCCAGAAGGCCACCAGGCCCAGGACGACGAGGAAGACGATCGTGTAGAGGACGTTGCGCCGCTTGGCCTTGGGGCCGGGGACGTCGTAGAGGACGGAGCTCATCGCTTCACCGCCAGTCGCTTGGCCGCCCAGCCCAGGACCAGGCCGGTGGGGAGGGTGAGGAGGATGAAGCCGAAGGCGAAGATCCCGAAGACCGCGAAGAGGGCGTCGGCCTCGTTCTCGATCATCTCCTTCATCAGGAACGCGGCCTCGGCGGCGCTGATCGCGGCCGCCACCGTGGTGTTCTTGGTGAGGGCGATGAGCACGTTCGCGAGCGGGGTGATCGCCGCGCGGAACGCCTGGGGGAGGATCACCTGGGTCAGGACCTGGGTGAAGTTCATGCCCAGCGCGCGGGCGGCCTCGGCCTGGCCCGCCGGGACCGTGTTGATGCCGGAGCGCAGGGCCTCGCAGACGAAGGTGCCGGTGTACGCGCTGAGGCCGAGGATCGCGAGGCGGAAGCCGACCTCCTCGAAGTCCTTGCCGCCGAGCGTCACCGCGAGGGTCTGGTCGAGGACGAAGGAGCAGGCCAGGATGACGACCGTCAGCGGCGTGTTGCGGACGAGGTTCACGTACGTGGTGCCGAAGGCGCGCATCAGCGGGACCGGGCTGACCCGCATGGCGACCAGGGCGGTGCCCCAGACCAGCGAGCCGATCGCCGAGTAGAGGGCGAGCTGCGCCGTCACCCAGAAGGCGCCGAGCAGGTCGTACTGCCCGGAATCAAGAAAGTCGAACACGATGCTCCGCGCTCTCCCCTGGTGGTCGGTCGGTGGGACGGCCGGTGCGTCGGCAGCGGCCGGTGGCGCCGTGACGGCCGCCCGGGCGGGGCGGCCGTCACGGCAGCGCGCGAGGTCAGCCCGCGATCTTCGGGGCGGGCTCGTTCTTGTAGCCGGAGGGGCCGAAGTGCTGCTTCACGAGCTTGTCCCAGGTGCCGTCGGACACCATCTTCTCCAGGGCCTTGTTGATCTTGCCCTTGAGCTCGGAGTCGCCCTTCTTGAGGCCGATGCCGTAGTTCTCGTCGCTCATCGAGAGGCCCGCGAGCTTGAACTTGCCCTGGTGCTCCTTCTGCGAGGCGTAGCCCGCGAGGATGGAGGCGTCTGTGGTGAGGGCGTCGACGCGCTTGTTCTCCAGGCCGGTCAGGCACTCGGAGTAGCCGCCGAGCTGCTGGAGGTCGGCCTGCGGGGCCAGCTTCTCCTTGACGTTCTGCGCGGAGGTCGAGCCGGTGACCGAGCAGAGCTTCTTGGAGTTGAGGTCCTCGACCTTGGTGATCGAAGTGTCGTCGGCGCGGACCAGCAGGTCCTGGTGGGTCAGGAAGTACGGGCCGGCGAAGTCGACCTCCTTCAGGCGCTTCTCGTTGATCGAGTAGCTCGCGACGATGAACTTCACGTCGCCGTTCTTGATGAGGTTCTCGCGCTCGGCGGAGGGCGCCTGCTTCCAGTTGATCTTGCCCTCGTCGTAGCCCAGCTCCTTGGCGACGTACCGGGCGACGTCGACGTCGAAGCCCGCGTACGAGCCGTCCGGGGTCTTCAGGCCGAGACCCGGCTGGTCGAACTTGATGCCGATGGTGATCTTGTCGCCGTTGCTGCCCGAGTCCGAGCCGGTGCCGCAGGCGGTGGCGGTCAGGGCGAGGACGACGGCGGCCGCGGCGGCGGCGGAGACGGTACGAAGCTTCATGGGTGAACGTCCCTTGGGTAGCGGTGAGTTTGCGAAGACTAAGTCGTCGACTCGCTCAGTGGTGCAGGATTTTGGAGAGGAAGTCCTTCGCCCGGTCGCTGCGCGGGTTGTTGAAGAACTCCTCGGGGGTGGCCTGTTCGACGATCCTGCCGTCGGCCATGAAGACGACCCGGTCGGCCGCGGAGCGGGCGAAGCCCATCTCGTGCGTCACGACCACCATCGTCATGCCCTCCCGGGCCAGCTGCTGCATGACCTCAAGCACCTCGTTGATCATCTCCGGGTCCAGGGCCGAGGTCGGCTCGTCGAAGAGCATCACCTTCGGACCCATGGCGAGCGCGCGGGCGATCGCCACGCGTTGCTGCTGGCCGCCGGAGAGCTGCGCCGGGTACTTGTCGGCCTGCGCGGCCACTCCCACCCGCTCCAGCAGGGTGCGGGCCTTGGCCTCCGCCTCGGCCTTCGCGGTGCCGCGGACCTTGATCTGGCCCAGCATCACGTTCTCGAGCACCGTCTTGTGCGCGAAGAGATTGAAGGACTGGAAGACCATGCCGACGTCCGACCGCAGCCGGGCCAGCTCCCTGCCCTCCGCGGGCAGCGGCTTGCCGTCGATCGTGATCGTGCCCGCGTCGATGGTCTCCAGGCGGTTGATCGTCCGGCACAGCGTCGACTTGCCGGAACCCGACGGCCCGATGACGACGACGACTTCACCGCGGCCGATCGTGAGGTCGATGTCCTGCAGCACGTGCAGCGCGCCGAAGTGCTTGTTCACGCCGGACAGGACGACCAGGTCGTCCTGGGCCCGGGGGGCGTCCTCGTGGTTCTTGGACACTGCCACTCCGCTCATCGGCCTCTTGCTCCGTCCTCCTCGGTTGGGAGGACACTAGAGACCCGTCCGGATGACCGTCATCACATCTGAGCGGAAATTGAGGATAACGATAGGGCGACAGTCGGACACTCTGGGTGAAGACGGTCCAGGGGGGCGTACCGGGTGGATAACGGAAGCAGGGCCTCCACAGGGGGACACTTGACTGTGACGTCGGTGATCGGCGTTCATGGGGCGTTCACGTCCCGAACGCGGCACACCCCGGCGAACGAGAGGAGAAGACCATGCGACTGCTGCTCGTCGAGGACGACGACCACGTCGCCGCGGCCCTCTCCGCGATCCTCGCCAAGCACGGCTTCGCCGTCACCCACGCCCGCAACGGCGAGGAGGCGCTCCAGGCCGTCCTCCCCACCGCGCAGGGCGAGCGCCCCTCGTACGGCGTGATCCTGCTCGACCTCGGCCTCCCCGACCAGGACGGCTACCAGGTCTGCGCGCGCATCCGGAAGCTCACCACCACCCCGGTGATCATGGTGACCGCCCGCGCCGACGTGCGCTCCCGGATCCACGGCCTCAACCTCGGCGCCGACGACTACGTCGTCAAGCCCTACGACCCCGGCGAACTGCTCGCCCGCATCCACGCCGTCTCCCGGCGCACCTCCGGTCCCGCCGGCGAGGACACCTCCTCCGGCGGTACGGGCTCCGCCGCCGACGCCACCGTGCTCCGCCTCGGGTCCGTCGCCGTCGAGCTGCCCACCCGGCGCGTCAGCGTCGACGGCGAACCCGTCGCCCTCACCCGCAAGGAGTTCGACCTGCTCGCCCTCCTCGCCCAGCGGCCCGGCGTCGTCTTCCGCCGCGAGCAGATCATCTCCGAGGTATGGCAGACCAGTTGGGAGGGGACCGGTCGCACTCTGGAGGTGCACGTCGCCTCGCTCCGCTCCAAGCTGCGGATGCCCGCCCTGATCGAGACCGTGCGGGGCGTCGGCTACCGCCTGGTCGCCCCGGCCGCGTAACGCCCGGCCGCCCCGCCCGTGCGCACCCGACTCCTCCCCCTGCTCATCGTCCTGATGGCGGGGGTCCTGCTCGCCCTCGGCTTCCCGCTCGCCGCCAGCCTCGCCGCCGCCCAGCAGCAGCGGGTCGTCGTCGACCGGCTCGACGACGCCGCCCGCTTCGCCGCCCTCGCCCAGTTCGTCGGCGACCTCGCCACCGGCAGGGACGAGCGCCGCACCACCCTCAGCGGCGAGCTCGCCAGCTACCACGACGTGTACGGCATCCGGGCCGGCATCTTCTACCGCGACAACCGCGCCATGGCCGCCGCCCCCGAGGACTGGGTCGTCCCCTACGACGGCGAGGGCCGCCGCGCCTTCAACGAGGCCCTGCTCGGCCGCCGCAGCCACGACCCGCCGCAGGTCTGGCCCTGGCAGCCGCACGCCCGCCTCACCATCGCCTCCCCGGTCGTCCGCGACGGGGACGTCATCGCCGTCGTCGTCACCGACTCGCCCACCGGCGAGCTCCGCGCCCGCATCCTCCGCGGCTGGCTGGTGATCTTCGCCGGCGAGGCCGCCGCGATGCTGCTCGCCGTCGGCGCCGCCGTACGCCTCACCGGCTGGGTCCTGCGCCCGGTCCGGGTCCTGGACGGCGTCACCCACGACATCGCCACCGGCCGGATGAACTCCCGGGTCGCCGAGGCCGGCGGCCCGCCCGAACTGCGCCGCCTGGCCCGCTCGTTCAACGAGATGGCCGACCACGTCGAGGAATCCCTCGAACAGCAGCGGGCGTTCGTCGCCGACGCCTCCCACCAGCTGCGCAACCCGCTCGCCGCGCTGCTGCTCCGCATCGAGCTGCTCGCCCTCGAACTGCCCGAGGGGAACGAGGAGATCGCCTCCGTGCGCACCGAGGGCAAGCGGCTCGCACAGGTCCTCGACGACCTCCTCGACCTGGCCCTCGCCGAGCACGCCGACGCCGATCTGCGGCTCACCGACGTCGGCGCGCTCACCGCCGAGCGGATCGTCTCCTGGCGGCCGGTCGCCGACGACAAGGGCGTCGTCCTGGTGGGGGAGTGCGGGGCGGCGACCGGCTGGGCGGACCCGGTGGCCCTGTCCAGCGCGCTCGACGCCGTCGTCGACAACGCGCTGAAGTTCACGCCCGCCGGGGAGCGGGTCACCGTACGGGTCCTGCCGGGGAAGGACGTCGTCGAGGTCGTCGTCGCCGACCTCGGCCCCGGCCTCACCGAGGAGGAGCTGACCCGGGTCGGCGACCGCTTCTGGCGTTCCGGACGCCACCAGAACGTCAAGGGCTCGGGCCTCGGCCTCTCCATCGCCCGCGTCCTGCTGTCCGCCACCGGCGGCGACATCGCCTTCGCCCCGAACGAGCCGCACGGCCTGAAGGTGACGGTCACGGTGCCGCGCCACGAGCCGACGGACCGGTGAGGGGCGATGCCCGGACCGTGAGGGAGGGGGCGGCGGGGCCGGCCGCGGCGCGGTCGGCGGAGGCGGAGCCCGTACGCGTCAGGGCTTGACCGAGCGGTAGTAGCGGCGGGCGCCGTCGTGGAGGGTGAGGGGCTCGGTGTAGACCGCCGTCCGCAGGTCCACCAGCTGGGCCGGGTGCACCTTGCTGCCGATGGCGTCCCGGCTGTCGATCACCGACCGGGTGAACCCCTCCACCAGGTCCGGATCGGCCTCCACCGTCGTCACCATCAGGTTCGCCACGGCCAGCGTCTCCACCTCCTGGCCGTTCTGCGCGGCCGCGTACGCGTCGGCCGGGATGACCGCCGAGCGGTAGTGCCGGGTCGAATCGCCGACGTCCCGCAGCGCCTTTACCAGCGGCGCGTCCATCGGGATCAGCCGGATCGGGGTCCGCTCCGACAGCGTCTGCACGGGCTGGGTCGGCAGCCCCCCGGACCAGAAGAAGGCGTCGATCCCGCCCTTCTCCAGCATCTCGGGCATCGAGTCGATGCCGACCGGCACCGCGGTCACGTCCAGGGACGTGGTGAGCCCGGCCGCCGCCAGCACCCGGTCCGCTATCAGCCGCACGCCGGAGCCGTCCTGCCCGACGCCCACCCGCAGTCCGCGCAGGTCGGAGACGCGTTGGGCGGTCGAGCCCTGGCGCACGACCAGCTGGACGTAGTCGTCGTAGAGCCGGGCGCAGCCGCGCAGCCGCTCGAATCCGGGCCGTCGGTCGCGGATGTACTGGGCGACGGCGTCGGCGGTCGCGACCGTGAAGTCGGCCTCGCCGGAGGCGACCCGCGCCAGGTTCTGCTGGGAGCCCTCGCTGTCCGTGAGCGTGACCGAGACCTCCGGGAGGTCCTTCGCCATGGCCTGCTTGAGCAGCGCGCCGTACTGCTGGTACACGCCGGTCGGGACGCCGGTGCTGAAGGTGATCGAACCGCTGGGCGCCGAGGCGCCGAACGGTGCCACCCACCACAGCAGCACCCCGCACACCACGGCCAGCGCGGCCGCGAGCGCGAGGACGCGGCGGCGGGCGGCGCGGGTGAGGGAGGCGAACATGCCATCGATCCTGCCAGGTGGCCGAGGCCCCTGGCCAGGGCGGCGGGGCGCGCGTGGCTGTGACGTCCGCTGCGCGGGGCGCACGCGCTGCGCCGAAGCGGTGAGCGGTTCCCGGCGGCGGGCTCCCGCCGTGTGTCCTGTCGTGGAGCCGGGGTCCCTGCGGCTAGCGTCGGGAGGCGCCCGGTGATCTTGAGGGCAGTCCCCTCTGCCCGCCCCTGGCCCCCTGCCGGGCGCTCGACCCACCTCTGTCCCGAGGGAGTTTTCGCATGCTCATGACACTGATGTCCGTTCTCGTCGTTCCCGCCGTCCGGTGGCCGCTGGACTGAGCGCGCCGCGCGGGCGAGGGTGGGGCGGTGCGCATTTCTCGGTAGCCGGGAAGCCGGGAAGCCGGGAAGCCGGGAAGCCGGGAAGCCGGGAAGCCCGGGGCCTGGGACCCTGAGCCTCCGAGGCCGCTGGGGCTCCGAGGGCCTCTGGGGCTCCGAGGCCCCGGAGCCCCGGAGTCCCGAGGTACGCGCTCCGCCCAGCCCGTACGACCGAGGAGCCGTCGATGCAGTCCGTCCCGCCCGTCACCCCACCCCGCGTCGCCGTCCTCGCCGACGACCTGACCAGCGCGGGGGACGGGGCGGCGCCGTTCCGCCGGGGCGGCCACCCGGCCCGCGTCCTGCTGTCCGGCAGCCCGCTCGCCGGGCACGGGCGGGAGGGCGGGGTGCTCGCCGTCGACCTCGGCGGCCGGCTCCTGGACGAGGCCGGAGCCGAGGCCCGCACCCGGGAGGCGGCCCGCGCCCTGTCCGGGGCGGGGCTGCTGCTCAAGACCGTCGACTCGACCCTCCGGGGCCATGTGGCCGCGGAGATCCGCGCCGCGCGCGAGGGCTCGGGGCGGCGCGCCGTGGTCGTCGCGCCCGCCTTCCCGGCCGAGGGGCGGACCACCCGCGACGGCGTGCAGTACGTGCGCGAAGTCCGCGTGGACGAAAGCGAGTTCGCCCGCGACCCCGCCCATCCCGTCCGTACGGCCGACCTCGCCCGTCTCCTCCCGGAAGCCGTCCGGGTCGACGCCGCCCGACCGGAGCTCCTCACCGAACGCGTCCCCTCCGGAGGCCTGTTCGTCTGCTCCGCCGCCACCGACGCCGACCGCGACCGGATCGTCGCCGCCGTCCCCGACCACGGGGCCGTCCTGTGGGTCGGCTCCCCGGGCCTCGCCGCCGCCCTCGCCCGTCACCACGCACTGCCCGGCGGAGGTGCGGACACGGGGGAACTCCCGCCCGCCGCACGCCCTCTGGTCGTCGTCGGCAGCGCCAACCCCGCCACCCGCCGGCAGCTCGCGCTGCTGGCCGGCCGGCCGGGAGCGGTGGCGGCCGTCGCGGCCGCGCCGCTGGAGACGGCCACCGACGCCCTCGTACGGATCATCCACACGCCGCACGAACGACGGGCGGACCCGGCGGAGTTGCCCCGGGAGCTCGCCGCGTCCGTGGCCGCGCTCGCCGCCCGCGCGCCCTTCGACGGGCTCGTGCTCACCGGCGGGGAGACCGCCGAGGCGGTGCTGCGCGCCCTCGGTGCCCACGGCATCGACCTCCACGACGAACCCGAGCCCGGCATCGCCCGCGGCACCCTGGCCGGTCCGGCCGGCGTGCCCCGCGTCCCCGTCGTCGTCAAGGCGGGCGGATTCGGCGACGACCGGACCCTGCTGCGCCTCCACGCCCTGCTGACCGGCGCCGGCCCGGCCTGACCGGTCACGCCTCCAGGTAACGCAGGACCGCGAGGATCCGGGGGCTGTGGCCCTCGGTCCCGCGCAGCTCCAGCTTGTCGAAGACCGCGTTGAGGTGCTTCTCCACCGCGCTCAGCGACAGGTGCAGCCGGCGGGCGATCGCCGTGTTCGTGCACCCCTCCGCGAGCACCTGGAGGACCTCCCGCTCGCGCGGGGTGAGCCGGGCCAGCGGATCGGCGTGCGCGCTGCGCACCACCAGCTGCCGTACGACCTCCGGGTCGATCGCCGCCCCGCCCGCGCGGACCCGCTCCAGCGCGTCGAGGAACTCCTCGACCTGCGCCACCCGGTCCTTCAGCAGATAGCCGACGCGCTCGGCGCCGGCGGCGAGCAGCCGGGCCGCGTAGCTGCGCTCGACGTGCTGCGAGAGGACCAGGACGCCCGTCCCGGGCAGCCGCTCGCGGATCGCGACGGCCGCCCGCAGTCCCTCGTCGGTGTGGGTCGGCGGCATCCGGATGTCCACGACGACCACGTCGGGCCGGAGCGCCTCCGTCTCGGCGACCAGCGTCACCGCGTCGCCGAACGCCCCGACGACCTCGTGCCCCTCCTCCGCGAGCAGCCGGGCCAGGCCCTCCCGCAGCAGGGCCGAGTCCTCGGCCAGGATCACACGCACGGCAGCTCCGCGACGATGGTGGTGGGTCCCCCGAGGGGGCTGTCGATCCGCAGGACGCCGTCGAGCGCGGCGACCCGCCCGCGCAGCCCGGTCAGGCCGCCGCCCGCCGGATCCGCGCCGCCCCGGCCGTCGTCCTCGACCCGCACGGTCAGCGGGCCGCCGGGCGCCCCCGCGACCCGCACCGAGACGGCCGAGGCGGCGGAGTGCTTGGCCGCGTTGGTGACGGCCTCGGAGACGACGAAATACGCCGCCGTCTCCACCGGCCGGGGAAGCGGGCCCGTCACCTCGTACGTGATCCGCAGCGGCAGCGCGCACCGCTGGGCGACGCCGCCGAGCGCCTCCTCCAGGCCGAGGCTGTCCAGCGCCGACGGGTACACCCGCCAGGCCACCTCGCGGAGTTCGGCCAGCACCTCCTGGGCCTCCCGGTGCGCCTGGCCGAGCAGCCCGGCCGCCCGCTCCGGATCGCGCCCGCCGCTCCTGCGGGCCCGTCCGATCAGCATGGCGAGCGCCACGAGCCGCTGCTGCACCCCGTCGTGGAGGTCCCGCTCGATCCGCCGCCGCTCCGCGTCCACGGCCCCCACGACGGCCGCCCGGCTCAGCGACAGCTCCTCGATCCGGCGGCGCAGCAGCTCCCGCTCCGACGGGCCGAAGAACTCCCGGGCCAGCCGGGCGTCCAGCGCGGTCAGCGCGAACAGCCCCTGGAGGCCCAGGAACAGCAGGACGCCCCCGAGGACCAGCTGCGTCAGCAGCTCCGCCGCCCCGATCGTCCCGCGCGCCACACCACCGGCCAGCAGCACCGCGAGCACCAGGCCGAACCCGAGCAGCGCGAGGACCACCGCGCACACGAGCCCCGTCGCGGACCGCACGGCCAGATACCGCGGGGCGTCGCCCTCCCCCTCGTGCGCCTCCGGGAACCGGTCGCCGAAGAAACGCTCCCGCCGCCTCCGCTCGACGCCCACGAGCCGTCGGGCCCCCGAGCCGAGCACCCCCAGCGCGTACGCCCGCGTCCACGGCCACAGCAGAAAGGCACCGAGCGCGCCCCCGGCCACCAGGAGGTACAGCAGCCCGAGCGGCGCCGTCAGGCACCCGGCCGTCACGCCCACGGCCCGCCGCCACCCGAACCGGCCCCCGCCGCCGCCCTGTTCCGCCTCCACGCGCCCAGCCTAGGGGCGGCGGTGTCGCGGCTCCGCGCCGCGTTTGCGGAGCCGGACCACGAGCCAGGTCGCGGCGGCGCCGAGGACCAGGACGAGGACGGCCTTGGAGACCACGCCCACGTACGCCTCGACCAGCTCCCAGCGGTCGCCGAGGGCGTAGCCGGCGAGGACCAGGACGCTGTTCCAGACGAGGCTGCCGACGGTGGTCAGCAGGAGGAAGAGGGGGACCGGCATCCGCTCCACCCCGGCCGGGACCGAGATGAGGCTGCGGAAGATCGGCACCATCCGGCCGAGGAGGACCGCCTTCGTGCCGTGCCGCCGGAACCACGCCTCGGTCCGCTCCAGGTCCGAGACCTTCACCAGCGGCAGCCGCGCCCACAGCGCGTGCATCCGCTCCCGGCCGAACAGCGCGCCGATCCCGTAGAGGGCGAGCGCGCCCACCACCGAGCCCAGCGTCGTCCAGAACAGCGCGGAGGCGAGGCTCAGCACGCCCTGCCCGGCGGCGAAGCCGGTCAACGGGAGGATCACCTCGCTCGGCAGCGGCGGGAAGAGGTTCTCCAGGGCGATGGCGACCCCCGCGCCCGGCCCGCCGAGGGTCTCGACGAGACCGGCGGCCCAGCCGGCGATGCCGCCGGCCGGACCGCCGGCACCGGCGGGCTCCTTGGCGAGAGCGGTCGCGAGAACGGTCGTGAGCGGTGTCATGAGCCCTCCATGGCCAGGGGGACGATTCCCCGAGAAGCCCCCGGCCGACCCGCCGGGGACCCTCCCCACGCTAGAAAGCCCAGCTCGAAGCCGGTATGCGCGTTACCGCCCGACGCCCCTGCGGAAAACCGCAGGGGCGATCGGCCCGGTCCCGGCCCGGCCCGGCCTGGTCCTGACACGGTCCCGGTCCCGACCCCGGCCCGGTCCCGGCTCAGGCCCGCAGGTCCGCCGCCGTCGGCACCACGACCGCGAAGACGTCCGTGAGGCCGGTCAGCGCGGCCCGCTTCAGCTCGGCGGCGGGCACGACCGTCCCGTCCGGCGCGGCGAGGGCGCGGGTGGCGGTCGCCTCGGCGACCACGGTCGGCCGGTAGCCGAGGTTGAAGGCGGCCTGGGCCGTGTAGTTGACGCACATGTGCGTCATGAACCCGGCGAGCACCAGCTCCTTCCCCTCGCCCGCCGCGAAGCCGAGGCCCGTCAGGACCTTCTCCAGGTCGGTGGCGTGGAAGGAGTTCGGGAAGTTCTTCACCACGACCGGCTCGCCCTCGACCGGGGCCACCTCGTCGCAGATCGCGCCGACCGGCGCCGTGAGGTCGTACGGGGAGCCCTCGCCGCTGTCGTGCTGGATGTGGACGACCGGAGCGCCGGCCGCGCGGGCCCGGGCCAGGAGCCGCGCCGCCTCGGCGACGGCCTCCTCGGCGCCTTCGAGGGCCATGACGCCGGAGCGGTAGGTGTTCTGGACGTCGATGAGGACGAGCGCCGCCTCGGAGAGCCGGGCCGGCTCGTCGCTCAGGCCGGAGAGGGCGCGGAGGGGAGTGGACGGAGTGCTGCTCATTTCTGAACCTTTCAGAGGAAAAGGGATGGTGTGCGGGCGTGACGAAGCCGCCCGTGGCGGGTGGGAAGAGACGGCAGGGGGCCGACGGGGAGGAAGGGGCGGGAGGGGCCGTCAGCCGGTCCCGGTGCGGAAACGCCGCCGGTACGCCGCCGGCGTCGTCGCGAGCTGCCGGCGGAAGGCCCGGTGCAGGGTCTCCACCGAACCGAGCCCCGCCCGCGCCGCCACCTCGGCGAGCGGCGCGTCCGAGGTCTCCAGGTGGCGCCGGGCCACCTCGATCCGGGCCGCCTCCACGTAGGCGGCGGGGCTCGTCCCCGTCTCCTGCGCGAAGACCCGGGCGAAGTGCCGCTCGCTCAGGCACATCCGGCCGGCGAGCCGTTCCGCGGACAGGTCCTCGTCGAGGTGGTCCGCGATCCAGAGCCGCAGCTCGTCGATGTCCCGCCGGCCGGCCGCCGGACGGCTCAGCGGCACCGAGAACTGGCTCTGGCCGCCCTGCCGCTTCAGGTACATGACGAGCTGCCGGGCCACCGCGAGCGCCGTCTCCTCGCCCAGGTCCTCCGCCACCAGGGCGAGGGACAGGTCGAGGCAGGCGCTGATCCCGGCCCCGGTCCACAGCCGCCCCCGGTCCGTCCGTACGAAGATCGGATCGGGGTCGACGGTGACCTCCGGGTGGTCGGCGGCCAGCTGCGCCGCCGTCGACCAGTGGGTCGTCGCGGACCTCCCGTCGAGCAGGCCGGCCGCGGCGAGCACGTGCGCGCCGACGCAGACCGACGCCACCCGCCGGGCGTGCGGCGCGGTCTCCCGCACCCAGCGCACCACCTCCGGGTCGAGCCGGGCGACGACCCCGCCGTCCTCGCCCGGGTCCACCGCCCCCGGCACCAGCAGGGTGTCGACGTCCGCGCCGACCTCGTCGAAGCCGAGGTCCGCGAGCAGCCGCACCCCCGCCGAGGTCCGCACCTCCCCGGCGCCGCCGGGCGCGGCGAGCCGCACCCGGTAGCGCTCGCCGCCCGTCTCCCGGTTGGCCAGCGAGAAGACCTCGGCGGGCCCGGTGACGTCGAGGAGGTCCACATCGGGAAAGACCGCGACGACGACCCGGTGCGCGGGGCGCGCCGCACGGGCCGCGGGGGAAGTGGTCTCGGACATGGCTCCACCTTCGCCCGCCCGGCCCATGACGGCAATGACGATTCCCTGTCACATCCGGACACCGGGGCCGGGCTCCGGCGTCCGGCCCGGACCCCGCGGCGGACCGCCTACTCTTGAAGACTCCACACCCTGGAAAACACGACCAGCAGCAGCGACCGGAGTCTCACAGTGGGCATCGAAGGACCGAAGACCTACGACATTCGCACCTACGGGTGTCAGATGAACGTCCACGACTCCGAACGGCTCTCCGGACTGCTGGAGGAGGCGGGCTACGTCCGCGCGCCCAAGGACGCCGACGGCGCCGACGTCGTCGTCTTCAACACCTGCGCGGTCCGCGAGAACGCCGACAACAAGCTGTACGGCAACCTCGGCCACCTGGCCCCGATGAAGACCGCCCGCCCCGGCATGCAGATCGCCGTCGGCGGCTGCCTGGCGCAGAAGGACCGCGACACCATCGTGAAGCGGGCCCCGTGGGTCGACGTGGTCTTCGGCACCCACAACATCGGCAAGCTGCCGGTCCTCCTGGAGCGCGCCCGCGTGCAGCAGGAGGCCCAGGTCGAGATCGCCGAGTCCCTGGAGGCCTTCCCCTCCACCCTGCCGACCCGCCGCGAGTCGGCGTACGCGGCCTGGGTCTCGATCTCGGTCGGCTGCAACAACACCTGCACCTTCTGCATCGTCCCCGCCCTGCGCGGCAAGGAGGAGGACCGCCGGCCCGGCGACATCCTCGCCGAGATCGAGGCGCTCGTCGCCGAGGGCGTCTCCGAGATCACCCTGCTCGGCCAGAACGTGAACGCGTACGGCTCCGACCTCGGCGACCGCGAGGCCTTCAGCAAGCTGCTGCGCGCCTGCGGCGCCATCGAGGGCCTGGAGCGGGTCCGCTTCACCTCCCCGCACCCGCGCGACTTCACCGACGACGTCATCGCCGCCATGGCCGAGACGCCGAACGTGATGCCGCAGCTGCACATGCCGCTCCAGTCCGGCTCGGACACCGTCCTCAGGGCCATGCGCCGCTCCTACCGCCAGGAGCGCTTCCTCGGGATCATCGAGAAGGTCCGCGCCGCGATCCCGCACGCCGCCATCTCCACCGACATCATCGTCGGCTTCCCCGGCGAGACCGAGGAGGACTTCGAGCAGACCATGCACGTGGTCCGCGAGGCCCGCTTCGCGAACGCCTTCACCTTCCAGTACTCCAAGCGCCCCGGCACCCCGGCCGCCGAGATGGAGGGGCAGATCCCCAAGGAGGTCGTGCAGGCCCGCTACGAGCGCCTGGTCGCCCTCCAGGAGGAGATCTCCTGGGACGAGAACAAGAAGCAGGTCGGCCGCACGCTGGAGGTCATGGTCGCCGAGGGCGAGGGCCGCAAGGACGGCACCACCCACCGCCTCTCCGGCCGCGCCCCCGACAACCGGCTCGTCCACTTCACCAAGCCCGACGAGGACGTCCGCCCCGGCGACGTGGTGACCGTAGAGATCACCTACGCCGCCCCGCACCACCTCCTCGCCGAAGGCCCCACCACCGCCGTCCGCCGCACCCGCGCGGGCGACGCCTGGGAGAAGCGCACCGCCGCGGCCGCCGCCAAGCCGGCCGGCGTCCTGCTCGGCCTCCCCGGGATCGGCGCCCCGGCCCCGCTCCCGGCCGCCGACGCCCCGGCCTGCGGCGTCGGCCACTGACGACCGCGGCCGAGGGGCCGCCGACCGGCCCGTGCCCGGGCCGGTGAGGGTTCGCGGCCGTGCCCGGGCCGCCCGCCGACGCCCCGGCCTGCGGGCGTCGGCCACTGACCCGCGCTCCTGCAGGGGCGGGGCAGTAGGCTGCGGATCATGCTTGTCGCCGCCGCCGTGTGCCCCTGCCCGCCGCTGCTCGTGCCCGAGGTCGCGAGCGGTGCCGCCCCCGAGCTGGACGCCGCGCGGGCGCACTGCGCGGACGCCCTCGGGGTGCTCGCCGCCGCCCGGCCCGACCGCCTGTACGTGGTCGGGGCGGCGTCCGGGGCCGCGTCGGGCGCCTTCCCGGCCGGCTCCGCCGGTTCCTTCGCCGGATTCGGCGCCGACCTCGCCGTGCGCCTCGGCGAGGGCCCCGGGGGCGACCGCGCGCTGCCGGCCTCGCTCGCCGTGGGCGCCTGGCTGCTCTCCCGTACCGGCGCGTCCGGCGCGGCCGTGGAGGGGCTCGGGGTCGCCGAGGAGGCCACCGCCGAGGAGTGCGCGGCCACCGGACGGCGGCTCGCCGCCTCGGCCGGGCGGGTCGCCCTGCTCGTCCTCGGTGACGGCAGCGCCTGCCGCACCGTGAAGGCCCCCGGTTACTTCGACGAGCGCGCCGCCGGTTTCGACGCCGAGGCCGCCCGGGTCCTGGGCTCCGCCGACGTACCCGGCGTCCTCGCGCTCGACGCCGGGCTCGCCCGGGAGCTGAAGGCCGCCGGGCGAGCCCCCTGGCAGGTCCTCGCGGGCGCCGCCGAGGGCGCGGGCCTGACCGGCCGCCTGCTCCACGAGGACGCGCCGTACGGCGTCGAGTACCTGGTCGCCGTCTGGTCCTGAGCCCGCGTCCGTCGTGCGGCCGAACGAACGCCTAGGCGGCCGGCGGCGGGGACGGGGGCGTGCCGTCAGGGCCGGGCCTGCCGTCGGTGCCGGGCCTGCCGTCGTCCTTGTGCCCCATCCGGTCGATGGCGTCCTTGGCCTTGCCCGTACCGGACTGGATCTTGTCGCTGTACTTGCCCTTGGTCTTCTCGTCGACGATCCTCGCCGCCTTCTCCAGGCCCTGGTCGATCTTGTCCCCGTGCTGCTGCGCGAGGTCCGAGACCTTGCCCTTGGCCGGGCCCAGCTTGGCCTTCAGTGAATCCAGGAAGCCCATGGGGCACCTCTCCGTCTCCGTGTCGTGCCTATGTGCGGGCGGCTTCCCCGGTCTCGCCGGCCGCGTCCGAACCGGCGTCCGCGGCGGTGCCGGCCGACTGCTGCCGGGGGATCTCCACGACCTCCGCGACGGTCTCCGTCGCCCCGGGGGCCTCGGCGGAGGACTTCGCCGGGGCGGTCGGTCCCGGGACGGCCACCCGCGTCACCGTCCCTTCCGCCCCGGGCCCGGGTTCCGCCTCGGACCCGGACTCCGATCCGGTTTCGGTGAGCTCCGTCGAGGCCTGCTCACCCGGCTCCTCCCTCGACTGCTTCTTCCGGCGAAACCTTGAGAAAACGCCCATATTCACTCCTCAGCCTACTCGTCAGGGGCTGCCGTGCGCGGGAACCACGGCCGGGAACGGCCGAGAACACGGCCGGAACCACGCACGGGCAACGAAGCCCCCGCCCCCGTGTCACGTCGCTCGTTCGGGGACGCCCCCGGAGGTTTGCGAGACTGGGACGGTGAGAAGCGCAGCTCCCGCCCCGCGGGTCATCGCCGTCGTCGGCCCCACGGCAGCCGGAAAGTCCGATCTGGGTGTGTTCCTGGCCCAGCAGCTCGGCGGCGAGGTCGTCAACGCCGACTCGATGCAGCTCTACCGCGGGATGGACATCGGCACCGCCAAACTGACGCCGGAGGAGCGCGGCGGCGTCCCGCACCACCTCCTCGACATCTGGGACGTCACCGAGGCCGCCAGCGTCGCCGAGTACCAGCGCCTCGCCCGCGCCGAGATCGACCGGCTGCTCGCCGAGGGCCGCACCCCCGTGCTCGTCGGCGGATCCGGCCTGTACGTACGCGGCGCCGTGGACGCCCTGGAGTTCCCCGGCACCGACCCCGCGATCCGGGCCCGCCTGGAGGCGGAGCTGGAGGAGCGCGGCTCCGGCCTCCTGCACGCCCGCCTGGCCGCCGCCGACCCCGAGGCGGCCCGCGCGATCCTCCCCGGCAACGGCCGCCGCATCGTCCGCGCCCTGGAGGTCATCGAGATCACCGGCAAGCCCTTCACGGCGAACCTCCCGAGCCACGAGTCCGTCTACGACACCGTCCAGATCGGCGTCGACGTCGCCCGCCCCGAACTCGACGAGCGCATCGCCACCCGCGTGGACCGCATGTGGGAGGCCGGGCTGGTCGACGAGGTCCGCGCCCTGGAGGCGCTCGGACTGCGCGAGGGCCGCACGGCCTCCCGCGCTCTCGGCTACCAACAGGTGCTCGCGGCGCTCGCGGGGGAGTGCACCGAGGACGAGGCGCGCGCCGAGACCGTGCGCGCCACCAAGCGCTTCGCCCGCCGCCAGGACTCGTGGTTCCGCCGCGACCCGCGCGTCCACTGGCTCAGCGGGGCCGCCGATCACCGCGGGGAACTCCCCGGGGAGGCGCTGTCGTTGGTCGAACGAGCGGTTACAGCCTGATCACGTGATGGCATCGGGACGCCCTGGCCGTCATTTCCGCGGTCGGGAGCGTGCCATCATCGAGCATCGATCGACCAAGGTGGAGTCCGAGTGGGGAGGGCGCGTGGCGATGGAGGCCGGCCCTCGCGACAGAGAACAGCACGAGGCGGTCCCCGGGAGCGCCCCGGGGCTGACCCCCGACGGTCCCGACGACGCCGAGGGCTCCGCGGTCGAGATCGCCGACGAGGTCGAGGTCGAGCTGCGCCCGCGGCGACTGCTGAGGTTCTGGCAGCTCGCCCCGATCGTGGGGCTCGCCGCCGTCGGCTCGCTGATGTTCGCCTTCCCGCTCGCCTTCGGCTCCGGGGACGCCGGCGCGGTCGTCGCCATGCTGGGGCTCCTCATCAGCTTCTGCGCCGCGGGCTGGGGCGTCATGGCAGCCCGCAGGGTCGGCCACACCTGGCCGGGGCTGCCGCAGCGCGGCTCCGGCGAGCGGCCGGACTGGCGGGTCCTCGCCCTGTACGTGACGTCCATCGCGGCCCTCGTCGCCCTCGCCGTCTGGCGCGTCGCCCGCCTCCGCTGAGCCGTGCGAGCCCGTCGCCCGGCCGCCCCGTGGACGACCGGAACGGGCGTCCGGGCGGCACCGTACAGTTGATCCCGTGACCAGCACGCAGACCACCCCGCTCCGTTACCTCAAGGGCCACGGCACCGAGAACGACTTCGTGATCGTCCCCGACGCGGAGAACGAGATCGACCTGCCCCCCGCGCTCGTCGCCCGGCTCTGCGACCGCCGCGCCGGCCTCGGCGGCGACGGCGTGCTGCACGTCGTCCGCAGCGCCGCCCACCCCGACGCCCGCGCCATGGCCGACGAGGCCGAGTGGTTCATGGACTACCGCAACGCCGACGGCACGGTCGCCGAGATGTGCGGCAACGGCGTCCGGGTCTTCGCCCGCTACCTGGAGCACGCCGGCCACGTCACCGCCGGCGAGGTCGCCGTCGCCACCCGGGGCGGCGTCAAGCGCGTCCACCTCGACAAGGACGGCTCCGTCACCGTCTCCATGGGCCGCGCCGTCCTCCCCGAGGAGGGCGTCACGGTCGCCGTCGACGGCCGCAGCTGGTCCGCGCGGAACGTGAACATGGGCAATCCGCACGCGGTCGCCTTCGTCGAGGACCTCGCGCACGCGGGCACGCTCTACGACGAGCCGCCGTACGAGCCCGCGTCGGTCTACCCGGACGGGGTCAACATCGAGTTCGTGGTGGACCGGGGCCCCCGCCACGTCGCCATGCGGGTGCACGAGCGCGGCGCCTCCGAGACCCGCTCCTGCGGCACCGGCGCCTGCGCCGTGGCCGTCGCCACCGCCCGCCGCGACGGGACCGACCCGGCCGTGACCGGCGCCCCCGTCACGTACACCGTGGACGTCCTCGGCGGCACCCTGGTCATCACCGAGCACCCCGACGGCGGCATCGAGATGACCGGTCCTGCCGTCATCGTCGCCGAGGGCACCCTGGAGCCCTCCTGGCTCGCCGCCGGCTGAGCCGCCGGCCCCGTCCTGCCGGCACCGCCCCGGCGGCCCGTCCCGGCGGTCCAATCGAAACTGTCAACGACTCTCGTGTCGCTCGAATGGGTGATCCGTTTCACGCTGGGCGAGAGCGGGACTGCACCGCGTGGTGGGGTCGGTAGCATCAAGCACCGGCCCCCCGGGCTCTCCTCGCCCGTCCACCGCCGGTCGACGCCGCCGGAGGTGCCCCATGAGCGCAGAGGCCACGAACCCCGTGAGCGCGGCCGAGACGGCCGCCACCGACCCCCGCGTCCGCAGGCGCGCACGCGCCCGGCTCGACCTGCGCAGGATCGGCCGCGCGGCCCTGCTCGGCGCCACCGCGGGCCCCGCCCCGCGCGACCGGCTGCCGGACGCCATCAGCCACGTCGCCGAGGCGCACCGCGCCCACCACCCCGAGGCCGACCTCACGGTGCTGCGCCGGGCGTACGTGCTCGCCGAGTCCTCGCACCGCGGCCAGTTCCGCAAGAGCGGCGAGCCGTACATCACCCACCCGCTCGCCGTCACCCTCATCCTCGCCGAGCTGGGCGCCGAGACCACCACCCTGACCGCCTCCCTCCTCCACGACACCGTCGAGGACACCGAGGTGACGCTCGATCAGGTCCGCAGGGAGTTCGGCGACGAGGTCGCGTACCTCGTCGACGGCGTCACCAAGGTGGAGAAGATCGACTACGGCGCCGCCGCCGAACCCGAGACCTTCCGCAAGATGCTCGTCGCCACCGGCGACGACGTCCGCGTCATGTCCATCAAACTCGCCGACCGGCTGCACAACATGCGCACCCTCGGCGTGATGCGGCCCGAGAAACAGGCCCGCATCGCCAAGGTCACCCGCGACGTCCTCATCCCGCTCGCCGAACGGCTCGGCGTGCAGGCCCTCAAGACCGAACTGGAGGACCTGGTCTTCGCCATCCTCCACCCCGAGGAGTACGAGGCCACCCGCGCGCTCATCGCCGAGGCCACCGGCTCCGGATCGCCGGACGCGCTCGCCGCCGTCGCCGAACAGGTCGGCACCGTCCTGCGCGAGGCGGACATCGCCGCCGAAGTCCTGGTCCGGCCCCGCCACTTCGTCTCCGTCCACCGCGTCCGGCTCAAGCGCGGCGAGCTGCGCGGCTGCGACTTCGGACGGCTCCTCGTCCTCGTCGCCGAGGACGCCGACTGCTACGCCGTCCTCGGCGAGCTGCACACCTGCTTCACCCCGCTGATCTCGGAGTTCAAGGACTTCATCGCGGCCCCCAAGTTCAACCTGTACCAGTCGCTGCACACCGCGATCGCCGCCCCCGACGGGGCCGTCGCGGAGGTCCTGATCCGCACCCACCGCATGCACAAGGTCGCCGAGGCGGGCGTCGTGGCCCTCGGCAGCCCCCTCGGGGCGGCCCCGGAGGGCGTCGACCCGTCCGAGACCGCCGAGGACGGAGAGCGCACCGACCCCACCCGCCCCGGCTGGCTCGCCCGCCTCCTCGACTGGCAGGAGTCCGCGCCCGACCCCGACACCTTCTGGAGCTCGCTGCGCGCCGACCTCGCCGAGGACCACGAGATCACCGTCTTCCGCGCCGACGGCGGAACCCTCGGCCTGCCCGCCGGCTCCACCTGCGTCGACGCCGCCTACGCCCAGCACGGCGCGGCCGCCCACACCTGCCTCGGCGCCCGCGTCAACGGCCGCCTCGCGCCCCTGGGCACCGTCCTCTCCGACGGCGACACCGTGCAGCTGCTCCTCGCACAGGACGCCGGCTCCGGGCCCTCCCCGGAGTGGCTGGACCACGCCCGTACCCCGGCCGCGCGGATCGCGATCACCGCCTGGCTCCAGGCGCACCCGGAGGCCGCCGCCCCGCCCGCCGCGGCCCCCCGCCCGCCGCTCAGCGTCGCCGCCGACCGCCGCTCCGGCGCCGAGCTCCACGCCGACCTCGACGACGCCCCCGCCACCCCGGTCCGGCCGGCCGGCTGCTGCACCCCCGTGCCCCCCGACGACATCACCGGCTTCCGGGTCAGGGGCGGCGCCGTCACCGCGCACCGCACGGGCTGTCCGGCCGTGGACGTCATGCGCCGCCTCGGCCGCGCCGCCGTCCCCGTGCGCTGGGGCGACGCCGCCCACTGCCGGGTCACGCTGGTAGCCGAATCGTTCGGCCGCCCCGGCCTGCTCGCCGACCTCACCGAGGCCATCGCCACCGCCGGCGCCGAGGTGGTCTCCGCCACCGTCGAGCCGCCGAGCGAGCAGCGGGTCCGCCACACCTACACCCTGCAGCTGGCCGACGCCGCCGCGCTCCCCGCCCTCATGCGCGCCATGCGCGAGGTCCCCGGCGTGTACGACGTGGCCCGGACCCACCGCCTCTGATCCTCCCGCCCGCGGGTGACACCTTCGGGTGGCGGCCGAGCGCGTCGGCCCGGGGAGCGGGCCCGGGCCCTGGTAGCCCTGGCCCATGGCGCACACTTCCCCGCCCCGCCCGCCTGCCCCCACCACCGGCGCCCCCGGCGCCGACGCCCCCGCGACCGGGGCCCCGCCCGCCCCCCGGCGACCGCGCCGGAGTCCCTGGCTGCGGACCGCCGGGCTCGTCGCCGCCGGCGCCGGACTGGTCGCCGCGACCGTGCCCGCCCCCACCCCGCTCGGCATCGGCGACCCGCTCTTCCCCCACCTCGGGAACCCGGGGTACGACGTCCTCGCCTACGAGATCGACCTCACCTACTCCGGTGTGAACACCGAGCCGCTGGCCGCCGTCACCCGCGTCGACGCCCTCGCCACCGCCGACCTCGACCGGCTCCACCTCGACTTCACGCACGGCACGGTCTCCGGCGTCACCGTCGACGGCGTACCGGCCGGTTTCGCGACCGGCGGCGAGGACCTGGTCGTCACCCCCGTCGTGCCGATCGACGCCGGCGAGGCCGTCACCGTGACCGTCCGCCACACCAGCGACCCCCGCGGCCCCGCCGCGAGCGGCGGCTGGGTGCGCACCTCCGACGGCCTCGCCATGGCCAACCAGGCCGACGCCGCCCACCGCGTCTTCCCGTCCAACGACCACCCCTCCGACAAGGCCGCCTTCACCTTCCGGATCACCGCCCCGAGCGAGCTGACGGCCGTCGCCAACGGCCTGCCCGCCGGCCGTGACGACAACGGCGCCACCACCACCTGGACCTACCGCGTCCACCACCCCATGGCCACCGAACTCGCCCAGGTCTCCATCGGCCGCTCCGCCGTCCTCCACCGCACCGGGCCGCGCGGCCTCCCGATCCGGGACGTGGTCCGCGCCCAGGACCGGGAGACCATGGAGCCCTGGCTGCGCAGGACCCCCGGCCACCTGGAGTGGATGGAGGGCAAGGTCGGCCCGTACCCCTTCGAGACGTACGGCGTGCTGATCGCCGACGCCACCACCGGCTTCGAGCTGGAGACCCAGACCCTCTCCCTCTTCGAACGGCGCCTCTTCACCGACCCCCGCTTCCCCGAGTGGTACGTGGACGCCGTCATGGTCCACGAGCTGGCCCACCAGTGGTTCGGCGACAGCGTCTCCCCGCGCACCTGGTCCGACCTGTGGCTCAACGAGGGGCACGCCAGCTGGTACGAGGCGCTGTACGCCGACGAGACGGCCGGCAAGTCCCTGGAGAAGCGGATGAAGGCCGCGTACGCCGCCTCCGACGGCTGGCGCGCCGACGGCGGGCCCCCGGCGGCGCCCCGCCCGCCCGCGCCCGGGCAGAAGATCAGCCTCTTCCGGCCCGTCGTCTACGACGGCAGCGCGCTCGTCCTCTACGCCCTGCGGGAGACCGTCGGCGCCGACGCCTTCGACCGGCTCCAGCGGCGCTGGGTCGCCGCCCACCGGGACGGCACCGCCGCCACCGCCGACTTCACGGCCCTCGCGGAGCAGGTCTCCGGGCAGGACCTCGACGCCTTCTTCGACGGGTGGCTGTACGGGGAGAAGACCCCGCCGATGCCCGGCCACCCGGACTGGCGCTCCCTTCCCGCACGGGACGCCGCCCGCTGAGGAAACCCGGGTGACGGCCGCCCGGCCGCCGTGTCACCATTTTCAGGTCGGCGACGCGGCCGCGCGGGGAGTTCCCCGCGCTCCGGGAACCCTGCGGGAATCTTCCGGGGCCGCCGCGCGTTGTCACCGACATCATCGTTCCAACCGACGTAAGGATCCAATGACCTCCTCTTCTTCCCCTTCCCAGGACGAGCAGAGCTTCGCGCAGTCGCGCCGCACCGAGAGCCTTCGGGCCGATGCCCTGATGGAAGAGGACGTCGCCTGGAGCCACGAGATCGACGGAGAGCGGGACGGCGAGCAGTTCGACCGCTCCGAGCGCGCGGCCCTGCGTCGTGTCGTCGGCCTCTCCACCGAGCTCGAGGACGTCACCGAGGTCGAGTACCGGCAGCTGCGCCTGGAGCGCGTCGTGCTCGTCGGCGTCTGGACCTCGGGGACCGTGCGGGACGCCGAGAACTCCCTGGCGGAGCTCGCGGCCCTCGCCGAGACGGCGGGTGCCCTCGTCCTCGACGGCGTGATCCAGCGCCGCGACAAGCCCGACCCGGCCACCTTCATCGGTTCCGGCAAGGCCCAGGAGCTCCGGGACATCGTCGTCGAGTCCGGCGCCGACACCGTCGTCTGCGACGGCGAGCTCAGCCCCGGCCAGCTCATCGCCCTCGAAGACGTCGTCAAGGTCAAGGTGGTCGACCGGACCGCCCTGATCCTCGACATCTTCGCCCAGCACGCCAAGTCCCGAGAGGGCAAGGCGCAGGTCGCCCTCGCGCAGATGCAGTACATGCTGCCGCGCCTGCGCGGCTGGGGCCAGTCGCTCTCCCGGCAGATGGGTGGCGGCGGCGGTGGCGGCATGGCCACCCGCGGTCCCGGTGAGACCAAGATCGAGACCGACCGGCGCCGCATCCGCGAGAAGATGGCGAAGATGCGCCGGGAGATCGCCGAGATGAAGACCGGCCGTGACATCAAGCGGCAGGAGCGGCGCCGCCACAAGGTGCCGTCGGTCGCCATCGCCGGATACACCAACGCCGGCAAGTCCTCCCTGCTCAACCGCCTCACGGGCGCCGGAGTCCTGGTGGAGAACGCCCTGTTCGCCACCCTCGACCCGACCGTCCGCCGGGCCGAGACGCCGTCCGGCCGGGTCTACACCCTGGCCGACACCGTCGGCTTCGTCCGGCACCTGCCGCACCACCTGGTCGAGGCGTTCCGCTCCACCATGGAGGAGGTCGCCGACGCCGACCTCATCCTGCACGTGGTGGACGGCTCGCACCCCGCCCCGGAGGAGCAGCTGGCCGCCGTGCGCGAGGTCTTCCGGGACGTCGGCGCGGGCGACGTGCCGGAGATCGTGATCGTCAACAAGGCCGACGCGGCCGACCCGCTGGTCCTCCAGCGGCTGCTCCGCGTCGAGAAGCACTCCATGGCCGTCTCCGCCCGCTCGGGCGAGGGCATCGAGGAGCTGCTCGCCCTGATCGACCGCGAGCTGCCGCGCCCGGAGGTGGAGATCGAGGTCCTCCTGCCGTACACGCAGGGCGGTCTCGTCTCCCGCGTCCACGCCGAGGGCGAGATGCTCTCCGAGGAGCACACCCCCGAGGGCACGCTGGTCAAGGCCCGGGTGCACGAGGAGCTGGCGGCGGCGCTCGCGCCGTACGTCCCCGCCGCGCACTGAGCCGACGGCAAGGCGCCACGAAGGGGGCGGGACCGATCCGGTCCCGCCCCCTTCCTCACGTGCCCGCGGCTCTCTCCGCGAGCGTGCCGCCTACCGGCCGGCGTACTTCTTGCTGACCTCGTCGAAGATCGCCTTGGCCTCGGCGCCGAGTCGGGGACCCGCCAGCCAGCCGGCCGTCGACGGGCCGATCGAGGTGTTCGACACCAGCGCCGGCTTGCCGTCCCGGCCCTGCGCGATCCAGCCGCCACCGGACGAACCGGCCGTCATCGTGCAGCCGATGCGGTACATCGTCGGCTGCTCCGCCTTCAGCGAGAGCCGGCCCGGCTCGTCCGCGCACCGGAACATCTTCTGGCCGTCGAACGGCGGCGCCGCCGGGTAGCCGGTGGCCGTCATGGCCTTGATCTTCGGCACGGCCGGGGCGTTGAACTCGACCGGCAGGGCCGTACCGACCGTCTCCTCCAGGGACTTGCCGGACGAACCCTTCTCCGGGGTGACCTGGATGACCGCGAAGTCGTACGGGGCACCCGCGCCGCCGGTGGACGCGCCCTGCGCGATCCACTCGTCGGAGGTCTTCACCCAGTCCGCCCACCACACGCCGTACGGGGCGATCTGCTCGCGCGTCGCCTTCTCCAGCGCGGAGGTCTCCATCGCGGCGTCGTTGTAGGAGGGGACGAAGGCGATGTTGCGGTACCAGCCGCCCTCCTTGCCCTTGTGGACGCAGTGGCCGGCCGTCCACACCAGGTTGGACTTGCCGGGGTGGGCCGGGTCCTTCACCACGGTGGCCGAGCAGACCATCGAACCGTCGGGACCGTCGAAGAACACCTTTCCGGACGCGGGCGAGTTCGCGTGGTACTTCGCCGGCACCGGCTGCGCCTTCACCGGGTCCGGCGTCGGGTCGGTGACGCCCTCGTCACCGGAGATGTCCTCCTCCTCGACCGGGCGCGGCTCGGGACGCTCGGCGTCCCGCATCCGGTCCGGGTCCCAGAGGTCCTCGATGATCGGGTTGACGAAGTCCTTCGCCTCGCGAAGCCACTTGTCCTTGTCCCAGTTCTTCCACTCGCCGTCGCGCCACTTGTCGAGATCGATCCCGTGGTCCTTCAGCCGCTGCTTCAGGTCCTCCGGAATCTTGATCTTGTCGACCGGGTTCTCGCTCACCGGCGCGCTGGGCTTGTCTCCTGCGTTCTCCTCGGTCGGGCCACAGGCCGTCGCGGTGAGCGTCAGCGCCGCGACGGCGGACGCCGCCATCAGCAGCGGACGAATCGATCGCATCTCGTGATCCCCCTGGGACTACGTCAACTGGTGCATTTCCGGGCTTCGGTCGCACTCGCGTCCGACCGGACGCGGGAACGACGGCCCCCACTATGCCGGTGCCGGAGGGGACGGTACGCGCCCCGGCGGCGGTTCCGGAGCCGGTGCGGCCGTTGTCATGCCGTGATCCGGGACACGCCAAGGATCTTGCCCCCGGCCCGTGTTCCCCGGCAGTTCCCGTCGTTGGTACGGGCGGGGGACACAACGGCGGCGCTCGGAGCGGCCTTCGAGCACGCCCGGACGCCCCGTCGATGTGCAACGCAACCGTTATCGCGGGAGGACAGCGAGCCGTGGCCGTTACCGAATCAGCTTCAGCCACCGCCCCGACCCGGCGGGGGTACGGGACGGCGGCGGGAGGCGGGTACGAGGCGATCCTGCGGCGGCAGGCCCAGCGCGAGTCCGCCGCCCGCACCTACGCCCGCTCGCTGCCGATCGTCCCGGTCCGTGCCCGCGGCCTGACCATCGAGGGCGCCGACGGCCGCCGCTACCTCGACTGCCTCTCCGGCGCCGGCACCCTCGCGCTCGGCCACAACCACCCCGTCGTCCTCGAAGCCATCCGCAAGGTCCTCGAATCCGGCGCCCCCCTCCACGTCCTCGACCTCGCCACCCCCGTCAAGGACGCCTTCACCTCCGAGCTCTTCGCCACCCTCCCCCCGGAGCTCGCCGCCGACGCGCGCGTCCAGTTCTGCGGACCCGCCGGCACCGACGCCGTCGAGGCCGCCCTCAAGCTGGTCCGCACCGCCACCGGACGCCGCGGCCTCTTCGCCTTCACCGGCGCCTACCACGGGATGACCGCCGGGGCCCTCGCCGTCTCGGGCGGCGCCGAGGACGTCCGCGTCACCCGCCTCCCGTACCCGCAGTCGTACCGCTGTCCCTACGGCATCGGCGGCGAGCGCGGCGCCGAACTCTCCGCCCGGTGGACCGAGTCCCTCCTCGACGACCCCAAGAGCGGCGTCACCACCCCGGCCGGGATGATCGTGGAGGCCGTCCAGGGCGAGGGCGGCGTCCTCCCCGCACCCGACGCCTGGCTGCGCCGCATGCGGAGCATCACCGCCCGGCACTCCGTCCCCCTCGTCGTCGACGAGGTCCAGACCGGGGTCGGGCGCACCGGAACCTTCTGGGCGGTCGAACACAGCGGCGTCGTCCCCGACGTGATGGTCCTCTCCAAGGCCATCGGCGGCTCCCTCCCGCTCGCCGTCGTCGTGTACCGCTCCGGGCTCGACGCCTGGGAGCCGGGCGCCCACGCCGGCACCTTCCGCGGCAACCAGCTCGCCATGGCCGCCGGCACCGCCACCCTCGCGTACGTCCGCGAGAACCGGCTCGCCGACCGGGCCGCCACCCTCGGCGCCCGCATGCTCGGCCGCCTCCAGGGGCTCCAGGCCGCGCACCCCTGCGTCGGCGACGTCCGGGGCCGCGGCCTCATGATCGGCGTCGAGCTCGTCGACCCCGAGGCCGCGGGACCCGACGACGCCGTCCCGCCCGCCGCCCCGGCCCTCGCCCGAGCCGTCCGGGAGGAATGCCTCGCCCGCGGACTCATCGTCGAGCTCGGCGGCCGCCACTCCGCCGTCGTACGGCTCCTCCCGCCGCTCACCCTCACCGACGAGCAGGCCACCGCCGTCCTCGACCGCTTCGCCGACGCCCTCGCCGCCGCCGAACGGGCCCACGTCCCCAGGCCGCCCGCCCCCCACAGGCCCGCCCCCGGACCGTCCCACTGACCCGGACCGCCCCCGGCCCCCTCCCCAAGGAAACCCGCGTGAACGCCACCCCCACCTCCCAGCTGACCGCGACCCCGACCGCGATCGTGACCCACCCGGACGCCGAGGAATCCACGGTCCCGCGCCAGCACCACGGTCCCGCCCCCCTCCGGCCGTCCCGCCCCGGAGACACCCGGGCCGGCGAACCGCACCGCTCCGGCGCCCCCGCCGCCGATCCGCTGGACGACCCGGACCCGCGGCGCGCGGCCGACGCCGCCGCCCTGGAGAACCTCCTCCGCTGCTGGGTCCGCGAGAAGAACCTCTCCGCCCCCGACACCGCCGCCCTCCGCATCCCCCTCGACGCCAGCGGAACCGCCCTCCTCGTCCCCGTCGCCTACTGGTCGCCCACCGGCTGGCACCGCTTCGGCACGCCCACCCTGGAAGGCCTCCCCTCCACGGCCCCGGCCGTCGACGCCGTCACCCTCGCCGCCCTCCTCAGCCGCGAGACCGGCCGGTCCGAGGCCACCGAACTCGTCGGCCGCGTCGCCGACTCCGCCCGCCGCACCGCCGACTTCCTCACCGCCCGCCGCCGCGACCTCCGGCCCCACCCCGACGCCGACCCCTTCCTCGCCGCCGAGCAGTCCCTCCTCCTCGGCCACCCGCTCCACCCCACCCCCAAGAGCCGCGAAGGCCTCTCCGACGCCGAGGCCCGCCTCTACTCGCCCGAACTCCACGGCGCCTTCCCCCTCCACTGGTTCGCCGTCGACCAGACCCTCCTCGCCTCCGACTCCGCCTGGACCGAACAAGGCCGCCCCGTCACCGCCGAGCAGCTCGCCGCCGGCCTCGCCGAAGGCCTCGCTCACCCCGCCGGCACCACCCCCCTGCCCCTGCACCCCTGGCAGGCCCGCGAGCTGCTCCACCGCCCCGACGTCCGCGCCCTCCTCGACCGGGGCCTCCTCCACGACCTGGGACCCCACGGCAGCCACTGGCACCCGACCTCGTCCGTACGGACCGTCCACCGCCCCGGCGCCCGCGCCATGCTCAAGCTCTCCCTCGGCCTGCGCATCACCAACTCCCGCCGCGAGAACCTCCGCAAGGAACTCCACCGCGGCGTCGAGGTCCACCGCCTGCTGCGCACCGGACTCGTCGACGAGTGGCAGGCCGCCCACCCCGGCTTCGACATCGTCCGCGACCCCGCCTGGCTCGCCGTCGACGCCCCCGACGGGACCCCCGTCCCCGGACTCGACCTGATGATCCGGCACAACCCCTTCGGTCCCGGCGACGACGCCGTCTGCCTCGCGGCCCTCACCGCGCCCCGTCCCCGGCCCGGGGCCTCCGGCATGGGCTCCCGCCTCGCCGACCTCGTCGACCGCCTCGCCGACCGTACGGGCCGCCCCGTCGCCGCGGTCTCCGCCGAGTGGTTCCTCCGCTACCTGGACCAGGTCGTCCGCCCCGTCCTCTGGCTCGACGGCCACGCCGGCATCGCCCTGGAGGCCCACCAGCAGAACACCCTCGTCCTCCTCGACCCCGACGGCTGGCCCACCGGCGGCCGCTACCGCGACAACCAGGGCTACTACTTCCGGGAGTCCCACCGGGCCGAGCTGGAGAGCCGCCTCCCCGGCATCGGCGCCCACAGCGACACCTTCGTCTCCGACCAGGTCACGGACGAGCGCTTCGCCTACTACCTCGGCATCAACAACGTCCTCGGTCTGATCGGCGCCTTCGGCGCCCAGCGGCTCGCCGACGAGCGGATCCTCCTCGCCGCCTTCCGGTCCTTCCTCGCCTCCGCCACCGGCCTCGGCTCGCCCCTCCCGCACCGCCTCCTCGAAGCGGCCACCCTCCGCAGCAAGGCCAACCTGCTCACCCGCCTCCACGGCCTCGACGAGCTCGTCGGCCCCGTCGACACCCAGTCCGTCTACGTCACGATCACCAACCCCCTCCGCGCCTGAACGCCCCGGCGGCCCCACCGGCCGCCCCCGCCCCGACTCATCGGCGCGTCCCCCGACCACCCACCGAGGGGCGCCCCCGACCCACGGAAGACCGCCGCATGTCCATACATCCGGACCACAGACACGACGCCGGCACCCCGGCCACCGACCACCCGCCCGCCGGAACGGCGGGCGCTCCGGCGGGCGACGACACCCTCGACCTCCGCGTCGACGACCTCGTCGACCTCCTCGCCAGAAGCGGCACCGGCACCGGGACCAGTACCGGCACAGGCACCAGGACCGAAGCCGAAGCCGGAACCGCCGTCGGCACCGACCTCCTCGACGCGGTCGCCTCCTGGGCACCGGCGGTCACCCGCTTCGGCGTCTTCCGCCTCGTCCCCGTCCGCCCGGAGCGCGACCTGCCCCTGCTCACGCGCTGGATGAACGACCCCGCCGTCGCGGCCTTCTGGGAACTCGCCGGGCCCGACACCGTCACCGCCGACCACGTCGGCGCCCAGCTCGAAGGCGACGGCCGCAGCGTCCCCTGCCTCGGCGTCCTCGACTCCACCCCGATGAGCTACTTCGAGATCTACCGGGCCGACCTCGACCCGCTCGCCCGGGCCTACCCGGCCCTCCCGCACGACACGGGCGTCCATCTCCTCCTCGGAGGCGCCGCGGACCGCGGCCGCGGCGTCGGCACCGTCCTCCTGCGGACCGTCGCCGACCTCGTCCTCGACCACCGTCCCCGCTGCACCCGCGTCGTCGCCGAACCCGACATCCGCAACACCCCCTCCGTCTCGGCCTTCCTCAGCGCCGGATTCCGCTACGCGGCGGAGATCGACCTCCCCGACAAACGGGCCGCGCTCATGATCCGCGACCGGTCCCTCCGTCACGTCCTGTGAACATCCACTGCCCTTGATCCACCGCTCGACCCACAGCGGTTCCCCCTTCGAGGAGTCCTTGTGACGACGTCCCCAGCACCCCACGACTCCGGACGACCCGCGGCCACCGCCGCGCCCGCCCCCGAACTGCTCGCGCCCCCCGAGCTCAACCCCACCGCCTGGACCCGCGCCGGCGCCCGCACCCTCGCCAAGGCCCTGGGAGAGTTCGCCTACGAGGAGATCATCGACCCCGTCGCCGAAGGCCCCGACAGCCCCGGCCGGTACGCCCTCGCCCTCGACGACGGCACCCCCCTCGCCTTCACGGCCCGCCGGGGCGCGTACGGCAGCTGGCGCGTCGACCCCGACACGATCACCCTCGACGGCCGCCCGCTGACCGACCCCCTCGACCTGCTCGTCCGCGCCCGTCGGCTCCTCGGCCTCGACGGCGCCACCCTCGGCCACCTCATCCGCGAGCTCTCCACCACCCTCGCCGCCGAAGCCCGCCTCGATCACACCGCCCTCCCCGCGGGCCGCCTCGCCGACCTGTCCTACGCCGAGCTGGAAGGGCACCAGACAGGCCACCCCTGGCTCGTCCTCAACAAGGGCCGCATCGGCTTCTCCGCCGGCGACGCGGCCCGCTGGGCCCCCGAAGCCCGCCGCGCCACCCGGCTCCCGTGGATCGCGGTCAGCAACCGCATCGCCGCCTACCGCGGCGTCGCGGGACTCGCCACCCCCGAGCGCCTCTACGCCGGCGAACTCGACGCACCCGTCCTCGACGCCTTCCGCGCCGAGCTCACCGCCAGAGGCCTCGACCCGGACGCGTACCTGCTGCTCCCCGTCCACCCCTGGCAGTGGGACGAGGTCCTGCTCCCGCTCTACGCCCCGGCCATCGCCTCCGGCGCCATCGTCCCGCTCCCCGCCGACACCGACCTCCGCCTGCCGCAGCAGTCCATCCGCACCTTCCTCAACACCAGCCGCCCCGACCGGCACACCGTGAAACTGCCGCTCTCCGTGCTCAACACCCTCGTCTGGCGCGGCCTCCCCACCGAACGCACCCTCGCCGCCCCCGCCGTCACCGCCTGGGTCCACGGCCTGCGCGACGCCGACCCCTTCCTCCGGGAGGAGTGCGGCGTCGTCCTCCTCGGCGAGGTCGCCTCCGTCACCGTCGGGCACCCCCTCTACGACCGGCTCCCCGAAGTCCCTTACCAGTACAAGGAACTGCTCGGTGCGATCTGGCGCGAACCCCTCCGCCTGCCGCCCGGCGAGCGCGCCCGCACCCTCGCCTCCCTGCTCCACACCGACCCCGGGGGCCGCGCCTTCGTCGCCGAACTCGTCACGCGCTCCGGCCTGGCCCCCGCCGTCTGGCTCCGCCACCTCTTCGCCGCCCTGCTGCCGCCGCTGCTCCACTTCCTCTACCGCTACGGCACCGTCTTCTCCCCGCACGGCGAGAACGCGATCGTCGTCTACGACGAGCAGGACGTCCCCGTCCGCCTGGCGATCAAGGACTTCGTCGACGACGTCAACATCAGCGCCCACCCGCTCCCCGAGCACGACACGATGCCCGAGGACGTCCGCGCCGTCCTCCTCACCGAGGAGCCCGGCTTCCTCACCCAGTTCATCCATTCGGGGCTCTTCGTCGGCGTCCTCCGCTACCTCGCCCCGCTGTGCGAGGAACAACTCGACGTGCCGGAGGGGGACTTCTGGGCCCTGGTGCGCGCCGAGATCCTCCGCCACCAGGAACGCTTCCCCGAGCTGAAGGAGCGGTTCGAGCTGTTCGACCTGCTCACACCCCGGATCGAACGGCTCTGTCTCAACCGCAACCGGCTGCACATGGACGGCTACCGCGACCGCCCCGACCGCCCGCACGCCGCCGTCCACGGCACCGTCCCCAACCCCCTCGCGTGACCCGGAGGAGTGCCCCCGCTGTCGGCGCGGACCCGTAGGCTGGGAACGCTATGACGAAGCCATCCCTCCCCGACCTCCTCCACGCCGCCGTCGCCGCCGTCGGCGGCACGGAGCGCCCCGGCCAGGTCACCATGGCCGAGGCCGTGGCCGAGGCCATCGACGACAACTCCCACCTGCTCGTCCAGGCGGGCACCGGCACCGGAAAGTCGCTCGGCTATCTCGTGCCGGCGCTCGCGCACGGGGAGAGAGTGGTGGTGGCCACGGCCACGCTGGCGCTCCAGCGCCAGCTCGTCGAGCGCGACCTGCCGAGGACGGTCGAGGCGCTCCACCCGCAGCTGCGCCGCCGCCCCCAGTTCGCCATGCTCAAGGGCCGGTCGAACTACCTGTGCCTGCACCGCCTCCACGAGGGGGTGCCGCAGGACGAGGAGGAGGGCCTCTTCGACCCCTTCGAGGCGGCCGCGCCCACCAGCAAGCTCGGCCAGGACCTGATCCGGCTGCGCGACTGGGCGGACGAGACGGAGACCGGCGACCGGGACGACCTGACGCCCGGCGTCTCCGACCGGGCCTGGGGCCAGGTCTCGGTCTCCTCCCGGGAGTGCCTCGGCGCGAGCAAGTGCGCCTACGGGGCGGAGTGCTTCGCCGAGGCGTCCCGTGAGCGCGCCAAGCTCGCCGACGTCGTCGTCACCAACCACGCCCTGCTCGCCATCGACGCGATCGAGGGCGCCCCCGTGCTCCCGCAGCACGAGGTCCTGATCGTCGACGAGGCGCACGAGCTCGTCTCCCGGGTCACGGGCGTGGCCACCGGCGAGCTCACCCCCGGCCAGGTGAACCGGGCGGTGCGCCGGGCCGCCAAGCTGGTGGACGAGAAGGTCGCCGACGAGCTCCAGACCGCGGCGGAGGGCTTCGAGCGGGTCATGGAGCTCGCCCTGCCGGGCCGTCTGGAGAAGATCCCGGAGGATCTGGCGTACGCCCTGACGGCGCTGCGCGACGCGGCCCGCAACGTGATCACCGCCCTGGGGAACACCCGGGACCGCTCGGTGCAGGACGAGGACGCGGTCCGCAAGCAGGCGATGGCCTCGGTCGAGACCGTCCACGGCGTCGCCGAGCGGATCACCCACGGCTCCGAGTACGACGTCGTCTGGTACGAGCGCCATGACCGCTTCGGCGCCTCGCTGAGGGTCGCGCCGCTCTCGGTCTCCGGGCTGCTGCGGGAGAAGCTCTTCACCGAGCGTTCCGTCGTGCTCGCCTCGGCCACGCTCAAGCTCGGCGGCGACTTCAACGGCGTGGGCGCCTCGCTCGGCCTCGCGCCCGAGGGCATCACCGGGGACGACCTCCCGGTCTGGAAGGGCATCGACGTCGGCTCCCCGTTCGACTACCCGAAGCAGGGGATCATGTACGTCGCCAAGCACCTGGCGCCCCCGAAGCGGGACAGCGACCGGGGCGACATGCTGGACGAGCTGACCGAGCTGATCCAGGCGGCCGGCGGCCGCACCCTCGGCCTGTTCTCCTCGATGCGGGCGGCGCAGCTGGCGGCGGAGGAGCTGCGGACCCGCATCCCCGAGTTCCCGATCCTGCTCCAGGGCGAGGACACCCTGGGCGAGCTGATCAAGAACTTCGCGGCCGACCCGCGGACCTGTCTCTTCGGCACCCTGTCGCTCTGGCAGGGCGTGGACGTGCCCGGGGCCAGCTGTCAGCTGGTGGTCATGGACAAGATCCCCTTCCCGCGCCCGGACGACCCGTTGATGAGCGCGCGCCAGAAGGCGGTCGAGGAGGCCGGGGGCAACGGCTTCATGGCGGTGGCGGCGACGCACGCTGCGCTGCTGATGGCCCAGGGCGCCGGCCGACTCGTCCGGGCGACGGGGGACCGGGGAGTGGTGGCGGTCCTGGACCAGCGCCTGGCCACCGCCCGGTACGGCAGTTATCTCAAGGCCTCGATGCCCGACTTCTGGTACACGACCGACCGCAACCAGGTCCGCAGGTCGCTCGCGGCGATCGACGCGAAGGCGAAGGCGGACGGCGCCTGAGCGAGGGGTGCGGACATGCCTCCGGCCCCGGCGGAGAGCCGGGGCCGGAGGCGAGCCAGGAGAGCGGGTCGTACAGCGGACCCCGGGACCGGCGCAGTGGATCCCGGGGCCCGGTCGGAGCCGGCGGGTGCGGTCAGACCCGCCGCAGCACGGCGACCACCTTGCCGAGGATCGTGGCCTCGTCACCGGGGATGGGCTGGTACGCGGCGTTGTGCGGGAGCAGCCAGACGTGGCCGTCCTCGCGCTTGAAGCGCTTCACGGTGGCCTCGCCGTCGAGCATGGCGGCGACGATGTCGCCGTTCTCCGCGACGGGCTGGCGGCGGACGGTGACCCAGTCGCCGTCGCAGATGGCGGCCTCGATCATGGAGTCGCCGACGACCTTGAGGACGAAGAGCTCGCCGTCGCCGACCAGCTGCCGGGGGAGGGGGAACACGTCCTCGACCGACTCCTCGGCCAGGATGGGGCCGCCGGCCGCGATCCGGCCGACCAGTGGCACGTACGAGGCCGCGGGCTTGCCGGTGGTGTCGGTGGGCTGGGTGCTGGGCTGGTCCGAGCCGCGGACCTCGTACGCCCGGGGGCGGTGCGGGTCGCGGCGGAGGAAGCCCTTGCGCTCCAGGGCCATCAGCTGGTGGGCCACCGACGACGTGCTGGAGAGGCCCACCGCCTGGCCGATCTCGCGCATCGACGGCGGGTAGCCCCGCCGCTGGACCGAGTCGCGGATGACTTCGATGACCCGGCGCTGGCGGTCGGTGAGGCCGGAGCTGTCGGCCCTGATGCCTGGAGGCCGTCCGGGGAGGGCTCGGGCGGGGCGCCCGGGCTCTTCGCCGTTCATGGCTGTGTCGTTCATGGCGTGCACCGGCTCGAGTCGGCCCTGGGAGCGATCCTGGGCGGTGATGGTGGCGCTGTCTGCGGTGGTGGTCACGTCGTCGGCCCCTCTCGATTGGTCTCCCTGGCTGGCACAACGGTAGTAGCTTTCGAAAGGTTGCGCCAAACACACGTTCGAGTGAAAAACCGCAGATTGCCTTACGCGTGTGCGAGTGGGGGTGTATGGGAGTGGGCCCTCGGGGGGCGGCCCCCTCCTTACGGTAGCCTTCGCCGCTGGGTTTCCTGACTCCGGCGCGCCCTCCCGCATCTCCCGTCCGCGGGTCGCGGGCGCGGCTTCGGGGTGCCGCGACACGCTGGGGGTGTCGTACCCCCTTGAACCCAAGATCTAGTGGTTGGATGTCACCGGCCGCCCAGGGGTAGTGGTCCCCGGTCTGCCGGGGTGCTGTCCATCGCCTATGCTGGTGGTCGCTTCGAGGGCCTTGACGGGTCGACCGAGGCTGTTCAGTCGTGCCGTGAGGAAGAGGGTCGTAACCAATGCACTGCCCCTTCTGCCGGCACCCCGACAGCCGGGTCGTCGACAGCCGCACCACCGACGACGGCACGTCGATCCGACGTCGCCGCCAGTGCACCGACTGTGCCCGCCGTTTCACCACGGTGGAGACCTGTTCGCTGATGGTGGTCAAGCGCTCCGGCGTCACCGAGCCCTTCAGCCGCACCAAGGTCATCTCCGGCGTGCGCAAGGCGTGCCAGGGGCGGCCGGTCACCGAGGACGCCCTGGCCAAGCTCGGCCAGCGGGTCGAGGAGGCGGTGCGCGCCACCGGCAGTGCCGAGCTGACCACCCATGACGTGGGCCTGGCCATCCTCGGGCCGCTGCAGGAGCTCGATCTCGTCGCGTACCTGCGCTTCGCGTCCGTGTACAAGGCTTTCGAGGGACTCGAGGACTTCGAGGCCGCCATCGCGGAACTCCGCGTGCGGCCTCCCGCTGGGAACGACGGGACGGGCGCCCCCGAGGCGCCCGCTCCCGCCGGCACCGCCGACTGACGGCGGCCCGGGCCTTCGTGGGCCCGGTCACCGGCCGCGGTGCGGCCGTGAAGACCTGCCCCGGGCGGCCCGTGCGGCGCCCGTGGGTCGAGCAGTACAGAACGTAGTACAGAAGACGGTGCTCTGGGATTATCTGGGCGCCAAAGGGTGTTTTGCCCGTATATGGGAGGCGGCATGACAGAGACGGCGAGCGGCCCGGCACGTGGTTCCCGCACCAAGGGAGCCAAGGCGACGAGCAAGGGCCTGCGGATCGAGCGCATCCACACCACCCCCGGCGTGCATCCGTACGACGAGGTGAACTGGGAGCGCCGTGACGTCGTCATGACCAACTGGCGCGACGGCTCGATCAACTTCGAGCAGCGCGGCGTCGAGTTCCCCGACTTCTGGTCGGTGAACGCGGTCAACATCGTCACCAGCAAGTACTTCCGCGGGGCCGTCGGCACCCCGCAGCGCGAGACCGGTCTGAAGCAGCTCATCGACCGCATCGTGAAGACCTACACGAAGGCCGGCGAGGACTACGGGTACTTCGCCTCGCCCGCCGACGCGGAGATCTTCGAGCACGAGCTCACCTACGCCCTGCTCCACCAGATCTTCAGCTTCAACTCGCCGGTCTGGTTCAACGTCGGCACGCCGCAGCCCCAGCAGGTCTCCGCCTGCTTCATCCTGTCCGTCGACGACTCCATGGAGTCGATCCTCGACTGGTACAAGGAAGAGGGCATGATCTTCAAGGGCGGCTCCGGTGCCGGCCTGAACCTCTCCCGCATCCGCTCCTCCAAGGAGCTGCTCTCCTCCGGCGGCAACGCCTCCGGCCCGGTCTCCTTCATGCGCGGCGCCGACGCCTCCGCCGGAACCATCAAGTCCGGTGGCGCCACCCGCCGCGCCGCCAAGATGGTCATCCTCGACGTCGACCACCCGGACATCGAGAACTTCATCGAGACCAAGGTCAAGGAGGAGGAGAAGATCCGCGCGCTGCGCGACGCGGGCTTCGACATGGACCTGGGCGGCGACGACATCACGTCCGTCCAGTACCAGAACGCCAACAACTCCGTCCGCGTGAACGACGAGTTCATGAAGGCCGTCGAGTCCGGCGGGAAGTTCGGCCTCCGCGCCCGCATGACCGGCGAGGTCATCGAGGAGGTCGACGCCAAGTCGCTCTTCCGCAAGATGGCCGAGGCCGCGTGGGCCTGCGCCGACCCGGGCATCCAGTACGACGACACCATCAACCGCTGGCACACCTGCCCCGAGTCCGGCCGCATCAACGGCTCGAACCCGTGCAGCGAGTACATGCACCTGGACAACACGTCCTGCAACCTCGCCTCGCTGAACCTCATGAAGTTCCTCAAGGACGACGGCAAGGGCAACCAGTCCTTCGACGTCGAGCGCTTCGCCAAGGTCGTCGAGCTCGTCATCACCGCGATGGACATCTCCATCTGCTTCGCCGACTTCCCGACCCAGAAGATCGGCGAGAACACCCGCGCCTTCCGCCAGCTCGGCATCGGCTACGCCAACCTCGGCGCCCTGCTGATGGCGACCGGCCACGCGTACGACTCCGAGGGCGGCCGCGCCCTCGCCGGCGCCATCACCTCCCTGATGACCGGCACCTCGTACAAGCGCTCCGCCGAGCTCGCCGCCGTCGTCGGCGCCTACGACGGCTACGCCCGCAACGCCGAGCCGCACCAGCGCGTCATGAAGCAGCACGCCGACGCCAACGACAAGGCCGTCCGCATGGACGACCTGGACTCGCCGATCTGGGCCGCCGCCACGGAAGCCTGGCAGGACGTGATCCGCCTCGGCGCCAAGAACGGCTTCCGCAACGCGCAGGCCTCGGTCATCGCCCCGACCGGCACCATCGGCCTCGCGATGTCCTGCGACACCACCGGCCTCGAGCCCGACCTCGCCCTGGTCAAGTTCAAGAAGCTCGTCGGCGGCGGCTCGATGCAGATCGTCAACGGCACCGTCCCGCAGGCCCTGCGCCGCCTGGGCTACCAGGAGGAGCAGATCGAGGCGATCGTCGCCCACATCGCCGAGCACGGCAACGTGATCGACGCCCCCGGCCTCAAGACCGAGCACTACGAGGTCTTCGACTGCGCCATGGGCGAGCGCTCCATCTCCGCGATGGGCCACGTCCGCATGATGGCCGCCATCCAGCCCTGGATCTCCGGCGCCCTCTCCAAGACCGTGAACCTGCCGGAGACGGCGACGGTCGAGGACGTCGAGGAGGTCTACTTCGAGGCGTGGAAGATGGGCGTCAAGGCGCTCGCGATCTACCGCGACAACTGCAAGGTCGGCCAGCCGCTCTCCGCGAAGAAGAAGGAGGACGAGAAGGCCGAGGTGACCGCGAAGACCGAGGCGACGATCCGCGAGGCCGTCGAGAAGGTCGTCGAGTACCGCCCGGTCCGCAAGCGCCTCCCGAAGGGCCGTCCGGGGATCACCACCTCCTTCACCGTCGGTGGCGCCGAGGGCTACATGACCGCCAACTCCTACCCGGACGACGGTCTCGGCGAGGTCTTCCTGAAGATGTCGAAGCAGGGTTCGACCCTCGCGGGCATGATGGACGCCTTCTCCATCGCCGTCTCGGTGGGTCTGCAGTACGGCGTGCCGCTGGAGACCTACGTCTCGAAGTTCACCAACATGCGCTTCGAGCCGGCCGGCATGACGGACGACCCGGACGTGCGGATGGCGCAGTCGATCGTCGACTACATCTTCCGCCGCCTGGCGCTGGACTTCCTGCCCTTCGAGACCCGCTCCGCGCTCGGCATCCACTCCGCCGAGGAGCGTCAGCGCCACCTGGAGACCGGCTCGTACGAGCAGTCCGTCGAAGACGTCGACGTCGAGGGCCTGGCCCAGTCCGCCCCGGTCGCCACGGAGCTGAAGGCCGTCGCCGCCCCGGCCCCGACGGCCAAGGCCGAGGTCCCGGCCCCGAAGCAGGCGCACACCTCGGCGGAGCTCGTCGAGATGCAGCTCGGCATCAGCGCCGACGCCCCGCTCTGCTTCTCCTGCGGCACGAAGATGCAGCGCGCCGGCTCCTGCTACATCTGCGAGGGCTGCGGCTCGACCAGCGGCTGCAGCTGACATCCGGCGCGGCTGACGCGTGACTGACGAAGGGGACCGGCCGTCGGCCGGTCCCCTTCGGCGTGCCCGGGCTCGGTATGTCCGGGCTCGGCGGGCTCAGGCGCGCGCCGTGCCCATCAGCGAGCCGAAGGACTGCGGGTCCGTGTCGAAGCCCCGCCGCAGGGGACGGAAGGTCCAGCCGGACGAGGCCTCGCGGACGAATTCGACGACGGTCACGGCGGTGGCGTCGGCGACGCCGCCGAAGTCGTACGTCAGCAGTTCCGTGTAGCCCTCGCTGATCCGGACCGAGGCCTGGGCTATGCGGCCGAAGGTCACCCGGCCGCCGCCCTGCTGTATCACCACACCGACCACCACGCGGGTGTACCGCTCGGCGAGCCGGTCCAGTTCGAGCGTCATCGCCTCGTCGTAGCCGAACCCCTGCCCCGTGCGGCTGTCACGGAGGAGGGTGATCGTCCCGTCGGGGGAGCGGCTGCCGAAGTGGACCAACTGCGCGGGCGTGCCGTGCGGGTCGTCGGCGGTGAAGACGGCGGCGACGAGGTCCAGGTCGTGCGCGGGCGCGCCCGCGGGCGCCGGATCCCACTTGAGCGCCACCTCCACCTTGCCGACGCCCTTGCTGAGTCCGCTCACGATGCCTCCCCTTTCCCCGTGTCCCCGCGAGGACCCTTCGCCCCGGGTCTCTCCCTTCATGGTGTCACGCACGTGCGACAGCCGGACCGGTCGCACCGGTCTCCGGGGCGCGTACCCGCCCGGAATACGACCTCCGACTGGCCGGAATGGGAGGGGTCCTGACGAGGGCTCACGTCGGGTCGCCCATCTGTGGCGACGGTCTGCCGGGGCGCTCTCCGGACCCGTACGATGGCGCGGTGCTGGTCAAGTGGATTCGCTGCGCCGTCGTGGACCGTCGAGGGTTCGAGCGGGGACAGCGGAAGTGGGCGGGGCTGCTCGGGGAGCCGGGTTTCCGGGGGCAGGGCGGCGGCTGGAGCCGGGCCCGTCCCGAGATCGCGCACGTCTTCTCCTTCTGGGAGAGCCGGGCCTTCTACGACTCCTTCATGGCCCGCTCGCACGACCGGCTGGCCGCCGCGCAGTCCGGTACGTACAAGGACGCACAGGTCAGGCTCTTCGATCACCGCTTCGACGTGAAGACCGGTTTCGAGCCGAAGTTCGCCGACGCGGACGTGGCACGGGTGGCGCACTGCCGCGTCCACGAGGAGCGGGTCGAGCACTTCGCCCTGATGCAGGAGAAGGTGTGGAACCCGGCGATGGCCGGGTCGCCGGGCATGCTCCGGGGCTTGTTCGGGGAGGCGCCCGGTCACGAGTTCCTGGTGCTCTCCCTCTGGAACTCCGCCGCCGAGCACGGCAAGTACCGTGAGGAGCGGGTGGAGCGCCTCGGTCTGCGGGCGCAGACCGAGGCCGACGTGGCGGCGCTCTCGGGTGACGTGGTGCGCCTCGAACCCACCTGGACCGTCTGAGCGTTCAGCCCTCGCGGGTGCCCGGGGAAGGGGCCGTGGCGGTGGCCGGTCTTCCGGCCGGCCCGGTGAAGACGCCTGCCGTCACGGCCGCGAGCGCCGCGTCCGCCGCCTGGTCCGCGAGTCGTCCGTCGACGGCTTCGCGGGTGACGAAGAGACGGAGGAAGAGCGGGGCGGAGACCGCGCGGACCACGGCGCCGGCGTCGGTGCCGACGGGCGCCTCGCCCCGGTCGACGGCGCGCGCCACGACCGTCTCGCAGCGGCGGAACCTCTCGCCGTAGAACGCGCGCAGGGCGTCGGCCGCGCGCGGTGACTGGAAGGCGGCGCCGACGAACGCGGTGGGTGCGGCGGCGTCGGCGGGGTCGCGGAAGCCGTCGACGACCTCGTGGGCGAGGGCGCGCAGGTCGCCGGCGAGGCTGCCGGTGTCCGGCGGCGTCCACTCGTCCTCCCCGGCGAGGTCGAGGGCGTCGGCCACCATGCCCTCCACGCTGCCCCAGCGGCGGTAGAGCGTCGTCTTGTGCACCCCCGAGTGTTCCGCCAGGTACTCCACCGTCAGTGAGGGGTAGCCGTGCTCGGCCAGCCCCGTCAGGACGGCGTCGCGGACGGCGGCCCGGGTGCGGGCGGTGCGTCCGCCGGGGCGTCGGCTGCCGGGGGCGGGACCGGGTGCGGTGGTGGCGTCGTCGGGATCCTCGGCCGAGTCGTTCAATTGCTACTCCCGTTGCGTTAGTAACTCCGAGTGTGCCACACTCGCTGCTAACGCAACAAGGGTTGTGTTTGCCTGTTTCGCCGGGAGGCACCATGCCCGCACAGATCTCGCTCCACGACGTCACCGTCTCCCGGGGGGAGCGGTTGCTCCTCGACCGCGTCTCCCTCTCCGTCCGCCCCGGCGAGCGGGTCGGGATCGTGGGGGAGAACGGCGCCGGGAAGTCGACCCTTCTCCATCTCCTCGCCGGCGCCGTCGCACCGGACGAGGGCCGGGTGACCGTCCTGGCCGACGGAGCTCCGCGGCTCGTCCGCCAGACCCCCGAGCTGCCGCCGGAGGACACGGTGGCCGACGCCGTCGACGCGGCCCTCGCCGAGTTCCGCGCCATGGAGACGCGCCTGCGGGTCCTCGAAGCCCGCCTGGACCAGGCGGGCGCCGAAGACCTCGCCGCGTACGGTGACCTGCTCACCGCCTACGAGCTCCGCGGCGGATACGAGGCCGACGCCCGTGTCGACAAGGCGCTCCACGCCCTCGGGATCGCCCACGTCCCCCGGGAGCGCAGGCTCGGCAGCCTCTCCGGGGGAGAGCAGGCCCGGCTCGGCATCGCCGTCGCCGTGGCCTCCGCGCCCGAGGTCCTGCTGCTCGACGAACCCACCAACCACCTCGACGCGTCGGCCCTCGACTGGCTGGAGGAGTCCCTCTGCGGCCACCGCGGGACCGTCGTCGCCGTCTCCCACGACCGCGTCTTCCTGGAGCGCGTCACCACCGCCCTCGTCGAGGTCGGCACCGACCTGCGGAGCCTCGTCCGTCACGGCGAGGGGTACGCGGGATTCCGCGCCGCCCGCGAGGCCGCCCGCCGGCGCCGCCGGCAGGAGTACGAGGAATGGCGCGCCGAGACCGAGCGCCTGGAGGCGTACGCGCAGGGCGCCGCCCACGCCGTCGCGGCGGGCCGCGTCATGAAGGACAACAACAAGATGGCCTACGACCGGGCCGGCGGCCGCGTCCAGGCATCCGTCTCGGGGCGCGTCCGCAACGCCCGGGAGCGGCTCCGCCGCCTCAGGGACGACCCGGTGTCCGCACCGGCCCCGCCCCTCTCCTTCACCGCACGCCCCGAGGCGGGCGCGGTCCAGGGGGAACTGCTCGGCCTGGACGGGGTCCGGGTCGGCGGGCGGCTCGCGGTCGACGCCCTCACCGTCGGGGCGGGCGAGCGGCTCCTCGTCCACGGGGACAACGGCGCGGGCAAGTCCACCCTGCTGCGCGTCATGGCCGGCACCCTCCTCCCCGACCGGGGCGAGGTGCGCCGCCGGGGCCGGACCGGCTTCCTCGCCCAGGAGGTCGCCGTCCCCCGGCCGGCCGAGTCGCTGCTCACCGCCTTCGGCCACGGACTGGGGCTCGGGCTCGACGAGGAGGAGCTGACCGAACGGCTCCTGTCGTACGGACTGTTCCGGCCGGACGACCTCGCCGTGCCCGTGGGAGCCCTCTCGGCGGGACAGCTGCGCAGGCTCGCGCTCGCCAGGCTGCTCGCCCGTCCCGCGGACCTGCTGCTCCTCGACGAGCCCGCCAATCACCTCGCCCTCGGCCTGGTCGAGGAGCTGGAGGAGGCCCTGGAGGAGTGGGCCGGCGCCGTCGTGGTGGTCTCGCACGACCGCGAACTGCGGCGGAGGTTCACCGGGCGGATACGCCGGATGGACTCCGGGCGCCTCCTCGATTGAGCCGAACGGGGCGGCTCCCTCTAGGGTCGGACCATGGCACGACCGCGGCGCATCGTCCTCGTACGGCACGGGGAGTCCGAAGGCAACGTCGACGACTCCGTCTACGAACGGGAGCCCGACCACGCCCTCCGGCTCACCGCGACCGGTCGTCGGCAGGCGGAGGCGACGGGGGAGCGGCTGCGGGAGCTCTTCGGCGACGAGGCGGTCAGCGTGTACGTCTCGCCGTACCGCCGCACCCACGAGACCCTGCAGGCCTTCCGGCTGCCGCCGGGGCGGATCAGGGTCCGCGAGGAGCCCCGGCTGCGGGAGCAGGACTGGGGCAACTGGCAGGACCGGGAGGACGTACGCCTCCAGAAGGTCTACCGGGACGCGTACGGCCACTTCTTCTACCGCTTCGCGCAGGGGGAGTCCGGAGCCGATGTGTACGACCGGGTCGGGGCGTTCCTGGAGAGCCTCTACCGCAGCTTCGAGGCCCCCGACCACCCGCCGAACGTCCTGCTGGTCACCCACGGGCTGACCATGCGCCTCTTCTGCATGCGGTGGTTCCACTGGAGCGTGGCCGAATTCGAATCGCTGTCGAACCCGGGCAACGCGGAGACCCGGGTCCTGACCCTCGGGGAGGGGGGACGCTACCGCCTTGACCGCCCGTTCGAGCGCTGGTGTACCCCGGAACCGTACGGGCCCACCGGATAGAGTGGCGCACCGATGACCGCTGACTCCTCATTCGACCGGCGCTTCGACCGCGCCCTCGCCAGTCTGCGCGGACTGGCCGTGGGGGACGCACTGGGCTCCCAGTTCTTCGTCCCCGCGCACTACCCCCTGCTGAAGCGGCGCGAGCTGCCGCAGGGTTCCTGGCAGTGGACCGACGACACGGAGATGGCCTGCTCCGTCCTGGCCGTCCTCGCCCGACACGACCGCGTCGACCAGGACGCCCTGGCCGCCTCCTTCGCCGACCACCACGACTTCGACCGCGGTTACGGGCCCGCCGTCAACCGGATGCTCCGGCTGATCCGGGAAGGCGGCGACTGGCGCGAGCTGTCCGCGGCCCTCTTCAACGGCCAGGGGTCCTGGGGCAACGGCGCCGCGATGCGCGTCGCCCCGCTCGGCGCCTGGTACGCCGGCGACCCCGAACAGGCCACCCATCAGGCCGAGATCTCCGCCTACCCCACCCACCAGCACCGCGAGGCCGTGGTCGGCGCCATGGCCGTCGCCGCGGCGGCCGCCCTCGTGGCCGATCCGGCCGGTCCCCCCACGCCGGAGGCGCTGCTCGACGGGGTCGTCGCCCTGGTCCCGCGCAGCGCGGTCGGCGCGGGACTGCGCCGGGCCCGCGACATGCTGGACTACGGCGACGCCGGGACCGTCGCCGCCGTGCTCGGCAGCGGGCGGCGCACCAGCGCCCACGACACGGTGCCCTTCGCCCTCTGGTCGGCGGCCCGCGGCCTGGGCGACTTCGAGACCACGTTCTGGACGACGGCCCAGGTCGGCGGGGACGTCGACACGACCTGCGCCATCGCCGGCGGCGTGGTGGCGTCCGCCGCCGAGGGCGCTCCCCCGGCCGACTGGCTGGAGCGCACCGAGGCCCTTCCCGCCTGGATCCCGCGGGGGACGGCCCGGAGCTGAACGCGACGGAGGGGCGGGCCCGCGCGGGCCCGCCCCTCCGTCCCCCCGTCAGGCCACGGGGCCCGCGGCCTCGGCCTTGCCGCTGAGCGCCTCCAGGTCGCTCCTGCGGACCCGGATCACCAGGACCGCCGTCAGCAGCGCGACCGCGACCATCGCCACGGCGGCGGTGAAGGCGGTCGCGATGCCCGAGGTCAGCACCTCGTGGCTCCACGGTGCCGGGAGCTCCTTCGTCCGCAGGAACTCGGCCTGCTGCTCCGGCGTCGCGGTGGCGAGGAAGTCCGGCACCTGCTTCTCGCCCTCGGTGCGGCTCGCCGTGCCGAAGACCGTGACCAGGATGGAGAGGCCCAGCGAGCCGCCCACCTGCTGGGTCGCGTTGAGCAGGCCGGACGCGGCCCCCGCCTCGTGCTGGGCGACCCCCGAGACGGCCGTCAGGGTGAGGGTGACGAAGTTGAGGCCCATCCCGAAGCCGAAGAGGACCATCGGGCCGAGGACCCCGCCGACGTAGCTGCTGTCCGCCTCGATGAAGGTCAGCCAGAAGAGGCCGACGCCGGTGATCGTGGAACCGGTCACCATGAACGGCTTCGGGCCCACGGTGGGCAGGAACCGCTGCGAGAGGCCGGCGCCCGTCACGATCGCCACCGTGACCGGCAGGAACGCGAGGCCGGACGCGATCGGGGAGTACCCCAGTACGTCCTGCACCCACAGGACGATGAAGAAGAACATGCCGAACATGGCGGCCGCGAGGCTCAGCATGATCACGTACGTCCCCGAGCGGTTGCGGTCGGCGAACATCCGCAGAGGCGTGATGGGTTCCTTCGCGCGCGACTCGACCAGCGCGAAGGCGACGAGGAGCACCACGGCGGCGGCGAACGAGCCGACCGTAAGGGAGTCCCTCCAGCCCTTCTCCGAGGCGCGGATGAAGCCGTAGACCAGCGCCGCCATGCCGAGTGTGGAGGTGGCCGCCCCCATGATGTCGAAGCGGCCGGGGTGGCGCTCGGACTCGTTGATGTACCGGGGTGCGAGGAAGGCGATCAGCAGGCCGATGGGCACGTTGACGAAGAGGACCCAGCGCCAGTCCAGCCACTCGGTGAGCATGCCGCCGGCGAGCAGGCCGATCGCGCCGCCGCCCGCCGAGACGGCGGCGAAGACGCCGAACGCCCGGTTGCGCGCCGGGCCTTCGGGGAACGTGGTGGTGATCAGGGCGAGCGAGGTCGGCGAGGCGATCGCGCCGCCGACGCCCTGCAGCGCCCGGGCGGCGAGCAGGTGCCAGGGCTCCTGTGCGAAGCCGCCGAGCAGTGAGGCGAAGGTGAAGAGCAGGATGCCGGCCATGAAGACCCGGCGGCGGCCGAGGATGTCGCCCGCCCGGCCTCCGAGGAGCAGCAGCCCGCCGAAGGTCAGCGTGTAGGCGCTGAGCACCCACGACAGATCGGTGGTGGTGAAGGAGAGCGCGTCCTGGATGTCCGGCAGCGCGATGTTCACGATCGTGGCGTCGAGGACGACCATCAACTGGCAGGCGGCGATGACCGTCAGTGCGATTCCCGGCCGTCCCCCCGGGCCGGCGAGGCCTTTCCCGGCCTGTGTGTCCACCGGAGTTGTTGTCACTATGGATCCCCCACGGAAGAATGAGTGAACGTGACCGTTCACTGTTCTTCACGGTAGTGAGTCCCCCTCAGTGAACGCAACCGTTCACTGGGCGCTGCCGGTGGTTTCCCTCGGCCCCAACGGAGAGACCCTGATGATGACTTCGCGCTCCATGGCCGCCGCTCGGCCGGACGGAGCGACGTCCCGCAGGCGCGGACCGGTGCTCGAACGCGCCATCCTGGACGCGGCGCTCGACCAGCTGAGCAGCGTCGGATGGAACGCCCTGACCATGGAGCGTGTCGCGCTCGGGGCGCAGACGGGCAAAGCCGCGGTGTACCGGCGCTGGCCGTCCAAGGAAGACCTGGTCGCCGACGCCCTCCGGGCCGGACTGCCCCGCTTCGACGAGGCCCCCGACCTCGGCGGCTTCCGGGACGAGCTGTACGAGCTCTGCCGCCGGGTCCGCGACGTCATGAACTCGCGCTCCGGCCTCGCCCTGCGCGCGGTCCTTCACGAGTGCGACGAGGAGGCGGCCGTACGCTTCCGCGCCCTGATCGAGACCGGTGTCGTCGGCCCCTCGAAGCGGCTCTTCGCGCGCGTGCTGGAGCGCGGGATCACCCGTGGGGAGGTGCGCGCCGACGCCTTGGACGACCTCGTCCTCGACGTCATCCCGGCGATGATGATGTACCGCTCGAAGGTGTGCGGCAGCGAATGGCCCGATGAGGAGATGGCCGATGTCATCGACCGGATCATGGTGCCGCTGGTCCGCTCGGCACCGGCCTGACCGGGGCCGCGGCACGGGGAGAGGAGCGCCTGGCGGGAATCCGGGTACCGCACGCGGTGCCCGGCGGCGTAACCTGTCAGGCGCCATGCCGTACGAACCTCCCACCCACACCGTCGAGCGGTCGCTCCGAGCCACCACCGGCGCCAAGATCGTCGCCGGGGTCGACGAGGTCGGACGCGGGGCATGGGCCGGGCCCGTCACCGTGTGCGCGGCCGTCACCGGCCTGCGCCGTCCCCCCGAGGGCCTGACCGACTCCAAGCTGATCACTCCGAAGCGGCGTACCGCCCTCGCCGTCGAGCTGGAGCGCTGGGTCACCGCCTACGCGCTCGGCGAGGCGTCCCCGCGGGAGATCGACGAACTCGGGATGACCGCGGCCCTCCGCCTCGCCGCGGTCCGGGCGCTCGAGGGGCTCCCGGTCCGACCGGACGCGGTGATCCTCGACGGCAAGCACGACTACCTGGGCAGCCCCTGGCAGGTGCGCACGGTGATCAAGGGCGACCAGTCCTGCGTCGCCGTCGCCGCGGCCTCCGTGATCGCCAAGGTGCGGCGGGACGCCATGATGGCCGAGCTCGAGACCGCCCCCGGCTGCGCGGGCTACGGCTTCGGCGCCAACGCGGGCTACCCTTCGCCCGTCCACAAGGCCGTCCTCGAAGAGCTGGGTCCCACCCCGTACCACCGGCTCTCCTGGTCCTACCTGGACGCGATGCCCCGGTGGCGCCATCTCAAGAAGGTCCGCCTCTCCGCGGAGGCGGCCGCTCTGGAGAGCGGGGGCCAACTCGGCTTCGACTTCTGATCTTCCGGTCGCGGGACCTCACCGACGCGGTCCCCGCCGGCCGGGGGCGCCTCCGCGCGCCCACCCGACGGTGCCGTCCGAAACGGCATTTGATAGACATCCACCCATGCCTCTCCCTCCCGAGGAGCCTCAGATTCACGAGAGCGCCCAGGGTCCTAGCGCCACGGCCGCCGGCCGTCCCGCGCCGACCCCACGTCCCGTACCCGGCCCCCGTTCGGCGGCCTCCCCGCGTCCCGGTTCGGCCCGCCCCGCGCCGCCGGCCCAGCGGCCCGTGCCGGGTCCGCCCGCACCCAAGAACCGTCCGGAGAATCGTTCCGGCGGTGACGATCCGCAGCTCCAGCTCATCCCGGCTCCCGCCGACGGCGCCCTCGACGCCGCCGAGGAGGCCCTCGACCTGCTGCTCGACAGCGGCAGGTCGCCCGGCGAGGTGCTGGTCCTCACCACCGGCGAGCGCCACCCGTGGGCCGCGCACGAGCTGTCCTTCGGCGAGGCGTCCTACTGGGCCCAGCAGGACACCGCCGAGGACGTCTTCTTCGCGGACGCCGCCTCGGTGGACAAGGTGACCGCCCGTCCCGTGGTGATCGTCGCCCTCAACGGCGGCGACGACGTGGCCGCCCGCACCCTGCCGGTCGCCCGGTCCCGCGCGGGCGCCCTGCTCGTGGTCTGCGGAGACCCGGAGCGGGTCACCGCGCTCCTGGGCGCCGGAGTCTGACGGTCGCGTCTCCGCCGGACCGGAAGCGGCCCGGCGGAGCGGCCGGCTCAGCAGCGCGCCGCTGCCCGGCGCAGTGGCTCGGCCGCCCCGCCCGCCGTCCGCGGCGCGAGGTGATCGAGCTCGCCGGTCGGCTCGCCCAACGCCAGCGGCGTGGAGTCCGAGCTCGGCCGGCGGCCGCCCCGGCCCTCGCCGAAGACCTGCCAGCCGGCCTTGGTCAGGGTGATGTACGCGCCGCAGCGCAACCCGTGGAGCGTGCAGGCGTCCCGGAGCCCCCACATCCAGGCCCCGTCCTCCTCCGTCCACCGCTCGTCGCCGTCCCGGCAGTAGACGAGCACCGCCGTCCGGACGGGGGCACGCCGCCGGAGGTCGTGCGGGACCACCCGCCGCAGATGGGCGAGGAGCGCGTTCCGGAACTCCCAGCCGTCGGCGGGACCCGGGTGGCGCGTGAACGAGGCGCTGGCGGTGAGCCGCTCTTCGTGGTCGAGCACCGCCACGACCGCGGTCGTGGGCAGCGGACGATGGCGGGAGTGCAGTCCGCTCACGACCTCACGAGGACTGCGCAGCAAGGGAATTCCGGCCGCGGCCCAGTCGGCCGGCTCCAGCATCCGGGCGAGACGGCTCGCTGAGGCGGAGCTCGAGCCGAGCGAGGCGGTGGACGGAGCGAATCCGAGGGTCACGGTCCTCCCTTCGGATACGCGCCCGCGAGGCGGGCAAGGTCGGGTGAGGGCGCAGCACGGCACAGTCCTTCCGGACCGCTTCGAGCCGTGTGGGGCGGTTCCCCAATTCTGGCGTGGCCCGAGCGGGGGCGGCAACGAGCAATTGAGGCGGCTGACGGTAATGAGTCGTTATGCCACTGATATCCCTGCCCAGTTACCCAGTATTCACTCGTAGTTTCCCGACCCTTCTCACCCCTGGACGGCGAGCACCAGGGGAAAGACTCCTTCCGCTCCGGAACGCCGCAGCAGCCGCGCCGCCACGGCGAGTGTCCAGCCCGTGTCGGAGAGGTCGTCCACCAGGAGCACCGGGCCGCCCGCCGAGGCCACCCGCTCCGCGAGCGCGGGCGGAACCTCCAGGGCCCGGTGGAGTCCGATGACCCGCTGGGCGCTGTTGGTGCGGGACAGCCGGACGTCCTCCGCCTCGGGGGCGTACTCCACCGCGCCGAGCAGGGGCATCCGGCCGATCTCGGCGATCCGGGCGCCGAGCGAGCCGACCAGGACGGGCCGTCGCCGCGAGGCGACGGTCACCACCCCGGCGGGACGGGCCGGCGCGTCGGAGGCACCGGACGCCCAACCGCCGGGCCCCTTCGCCCAGTCGGCGAGCACCTGGACCACCGCCTGCACCACGTCGTCCGGCACCGGGCCGTCCGGCGCAGTGTCGGCAAGGAGCGGCCGGAGCCGGTTCCCCCAGCCGATGTCCGAGAGGCGTCCGAGGGCGCGGCCGCCGAAGGCCTGCTCGCCGGCCGGGATCCGGCCCTTCAGGTCGACGCCGGCGGCGGCCAGACCCGTCGGCCACATCCGGCGGGGCTCCACGTCCGCGCCCGGGCGGCCCAGCTCGCCCCGGGCGGCGTCCAGCGCCGCGTCCGTCACCTTCGGGTCGAACCGCGGGCCCGCGCAGTTGTCGCAGCGGCCGCAGGGCGCGGCCTCCTCGTCGTCCAGCCGGCGCCGCAGGAACTCCATCCGGCACCCGGTCGTGGTGGCGTACTCGCGCATCGCCTGCTGCTCCGCCGAGCGCTGCTCGGCCACCCACGCGTACCGCTCGGTGTCGTAGACCCAGGGCTGCCCGGTGCTCTCCCAGCCGCCCTTGACCCGGCGCACGGCCCCGTCCACGTCGAGGACCTTGAGCATGGTCTCCAGGCGCGTCCGGCGCAGCTCGACCAAGGGCTCGAGCGCGGGCAGCGACAGCGGCCGGCCCGCGGCGGCGAGGACGTCCAGCGTCCGGCGCACCTGTTCCTCGGGCGGGAAGGCGACGGAGGCGAAGTACCGCCAGATCGCCTCGTCCTCCTTGCCGGGGAGCAGCAGCACCTCCGCGTGCTCCACGCCTCGTCCGGCACGGCCCACCTGCTGGTAGTAGGCGATCGGCGAGGACGGCGACCCGAGGTGGACGACGAAGCCGAGGTCCGGTTTGTCGAAGCCCATGCCGAGCGCCGAGGTCGCCACCAGCGCCTTGACGCGGTTCGCCAGCAGGTCGTCCTCCGCCTGCTGGCGGTCCGCGTTCTCCGTCCGCCCCGTGTACGAGGCGACCGCGTGGCCGCACTGGCGGAGGTGGGCGGTGACCTCCTCGGCGGCCGCGACGGTCAGCGTGTAGATGATCCCCGAGCCGGGCAGCTCGTCGAGGTGGTCGGCGAGCCAGGCCAGCCGGTGGGCCGCGTCGGGCAGGGTGACCACGCCGAGACTGAGGGACTCGCGGTCCAGCGGGCCGCGCAGGACGAGGGCGTCGGTGCCCGCGCCGGTGCCGAGCTGCTCGGCGACGTCCGCGGTCACCCGGGCGTTCGCCGTGGCGGTCGTGGCGAGCACCGGCACACCGGCCGGGAGATCGGCCAGCATGGTGCGCAGCCGCCGGTAGTCGGGCCGGAAGTCGTGACCCCAGTCGGAGATGCAGTGCGCCTCGTCCACCACCAGGAGACCCGTGGCGGCGGCCAGCCGCGGCAGGACCTGGTCGCGGAAGTCCGGGTTGTTGAGCCGCTCGGGGGAGACGAGCAGGACGTCGACCTCGCCGGCCGCCACCTCCTCGTGGACGCTCTCCCACTCCTCGGTGTTCGACGAGTTGATCGTGCGGGCGCGGATGCCCGCCCGGGCCGCCGCGTCCACCTGGTTGCGCATGAGGGCGAGGAGCGGGGAGACGATGACCGTGGGCCCGCTGCCGCGCTCGCGCAGCAGGGAGGTCGCGACGAAGTAGACGGCGGACTTGCCCCAGCCGGTCCGCTGCACCACCAGCGCCCGTCGGTGGTCGGCGACCAGCGCCTCGATGGCACGCCACTGGTCCTCGCGGAGTCTCGCCGCGCCGGTCGGGTCCCCGACGAGTCGGGCCAGTACGGCGTCGGCGGTGGTGCGGAGCGCGGCGCGGTCTTCCGGGCGGTCTGCGTGGGTCATGCGCCCATGCAACCCGATGCCTCGGACATTCGGCGAACGAGGCGACGATCTGTGGACAGTGCATATCGGATCATCTGACTGTATCTGCGGAGTTATCCACAGGAGTTGTCGGAAATCGGAGATCACGAGACGGTCCTCGCCATGAACGCGAACCACCACGAGACCAACGCATCCACCCGAGGCCGCGAGATCACCCTGCGCAGCCCCTCCGAGCTCGCCGACGCCCTGCCGTTCGTGCTCGGCTTCCACCCGACCGACTCGGTCGTGCTCGTCGCCCTGCACGGAGCGAACGGCCGCTTCGGCGGCCGGATCAGGGTCGGCATCCCCCGCTCACCCGGCGAGTGGGACTCCACCGCGGACCACCTCGCCGAATGCCTCGTAGAGAACTCCGCCAAGCGCACCACGCCACCCGACGGCATCGTCGGCTTCCTGTGCCAGGACCCGCGGCCCGGCGAGACCGCGCGCCAGGTCCACGAGCGGCTGCGGCCCCTCGCACAGCGCCTCAGGACCGCCTGCGGAGCCCTCGACATCCCCGTCTACGAGGTGCTGTGCATTTCCGGCGGCCGCCACTTCTCCTACTGCTGCCCCGACACCCGCTGCTGCCCGCCGGAGGGCACCCCGCTCGCCCTCGCCGGCACCTCGGTCATGGCGGCGGCCGCCGCCTACGCGGGAATCCAGGTACGGGGCTCGCTGCGGGAGATGGAGGCCGCCTTCAGCCCCACCGGGGCACCCGGCGAAGCGGAGCAGCGCGCCGCCCTCGACGCGGCCGCGGCCGCGATCGTCCCCCGCGTCGTCGAAGGCGCGGAGGAACACGTCCGGGCGGAGCTCCGCGAGACCACCCTGGCCCTCGCGGGCCGGCTCCTCGGCAGGTTCGGCGAGCCGCCGCGCCGGATCGGGGAGGACGGCGTCCGCCGGGGCCGGGCCGCGGTCGAGGCGGACGACGACGCCCGCGTCGACCCCGGCGAGGCGGCGGCCGTGATCCTCGGCCTCCAGGACCGCGCCACCCGCGACCGGCTCGCCGAATGGATGGAGGGGGCCGAAGGCGCCGCGGCCGTGCGGCTGTGGCGCGTCCTCGCCCGGCGCTGCGTCTCCCCCTACGAGGAGTACGCCGCCGCGCCCCTGACCCTCGCCGGCTGGGCCGCCTGGTCGACCGGCGACGAACCGACCGCCCGCGTCGCCCTCGGCCTCGCCCTCCAGGCCGACCCCGAGTACGTCTTCGCGAGGCTGCTGCACCAGGCGTGCAACGAAGGCCTCGACCCCGAGTCGCTGCGCGCCTGCCTGCGCCAGGAGCGGGAGGACCGCGCCGCCGCGGTGAAGAAGGGCGCGGCCCCCGTCCCAGCCGGCCGGACGCGCACCCGGACCCGGACGCGGGGGGTCCGCGCCGGATCGAGGCCGGTGCTCCCGCGGGCGGAACACGACGGCGCGCCGCGGGAGCGCGGACGGGGCCGGGGAAGGCCGGGCGTGCGGCCCGCCGGACGGGCCGCGACCCGCCCCGGAAGGCCCGCCCCGCACCACGGAGGGCGGCGCGGGACGAGGAGCGGCCGATGACGACCGTGACCCCGCGCGCCGCCGGACCGTTCACCTCTGTGGCGGAGCCGGGCGAGCCGAGCCGCCGACACCCCGCCGGCCGTCCGGATCGCACAGAGAGCACGCCACACCTCCCATGGTCCTCAGCCCTGTCCCGGCCCCCGGACACCCGACCGAACACCCCGCCAGGAAACCGCTCGCGGGGGGCGGCGCCCCCACCGTCCAGGGGCCACGCCCCGGGGAGCTTCCGCCGGTCCACGACGCCCTGGTCTGCGTCGCCCTGCCCGCCTTCGCCCTCTCACCCGAGCACGGCCAGCTCACCGGCCACGGGCCGGAGGGCGTGTACGCCTCGGGGCGGCGGCTCCTCTCCCGCAGCGTCCTGCGGGTCGCCGGTCGCGAGCCCGTCCCCCTCCAGGGACGGCTCGCCGCCGCCGACCGGGCCGTCTTCGTCGGCGCCCTCCGCGTCCCCGGTGACACCGGCCCCGACCCGGGCGTCACGGTCGAGCGCTCCCGGGGCGCCGACGGATCCGAGCGGATCACCCTCCGCAGCGCGGTCCCCCGCCCCGTCCGCGTCCCGGTGGAGGTCGCTCTGGGCACGGATCTCGCGGAGCTGGGTGCGATCGCGTCCGGCCGCCCCCGGCCCGAGCTCAGGCCCAGCGTCCACGGCACCGGCCTCCGCTGGACCGCCCCCGACGGCCGCTCCGTGGCCGTCACCGCCGACCCCGCGCCGACGGACGCCCTGGCGGCGGCCGGGGTCCTCCGCTGGGAAACCGACCTCGCCCCCGGCACCGCCGTCACCCTCCACCTGCGTGTCCAGGCCGAGCGGGCCCCCGGCGCCGCCGCGCCCGTCGGGGGCGGCCGCCCCGGCGGGCACCTGCTCCCCGACGCCCAGGCGGAGGGCGACGACCACCGGACGGGCGCGCTGCTCCGCGCCTCCGTCGAGGACCTGCGGGCCCTCCTCCAGCGCGATCCCGCCCATCCCGCCGACGTCCATCTCGCGGCCGGCGTCCCGTGGCGCTGCGGGCCCGTCACCGCGGAAGCCCTCTGGGCGGCCCGCATGGCCCTGCCGCTCGGCACCCGGCTCGCCGCCGCCACCCTGCGCACCCTCGGCCGCACCCAGGTCGCCGACGGAACCGAGTCCGGACGCATCCCCGGCCCGCTGCGGGACGCGGGACCGCACCTCCCGCCCCGCTGCACCGGCGTCGAGGCCACCCTCGCCTTCCCCGTCGTGCTCGCCGAAGCCCGCCGATGGGGCCTGCCCGCCGCCGAGCTCGACGAGCTCCTTCCGGTGGCGGAGCGCTGCCTCGGCTGGCTGCGTCGAGGCCTCGACGCGGGCGGGCTCCTGCCGGACCCGGCGCCCGGCGGCCCCTGGCGGGCCGAGACACAGGCCCACGCCCACCGGGCCGCCCTGCTCGGGGCCGACCTCCTCGACTCCTGCGGACGACCCGGCGGGGAGGAGCTCCGGGCCGCCGCCCGCCTGCTGCGCACCCGGTTCCGCGCCGAGTTCTGGCTCGACGACCTCTCCGGCGGCCGGCCCGCCGCCGCCCGGTCGGCGGAGGGACGTTCCTGGCCCCAGTTCGGCGGGTGGGCCGCCCACCTCCTCGACACCGGGCTCCTCGACGGCGGCCGGTACGCCCAGGGGCTGCTCGACCGGACCGAGACCGAACAGCTGGCGCGGCTCCTCGGCACCCCCGCGCTCGACTCCGGCTGGGGACTGCGCAGCCTCGGCGCCAAGGAAGCCGGCCACAACCCCTTCGGGCACCGGGCCGGCGCCGTCCGCGTCCACGAGACGGCCGTCGCCGTGGCCGGACTGGCCGCCGCCGGACACGAGAAGGAGGCCGTGTCCCTGCTCCGTGGCCTCCTCGACGCCGCCGAGCGCTTCGGCCACCGGCTGCCCGAGATGTACGCGGGCGAGCAGCGCACCGCGGGTACGCGGCCCGTGCCGCACCCGGCCGCCTGCCGGCCCGCGGCCATCGCCGCCGCCGGAGCGGTCCACGCGCTCGCCGCCCTGGCCGGGATCCGTCCCGACGCCCCCGGCCGCACCGTCGCCGTGCAGCCCCTGGCCTCCGCGCCGCTGGGGGCGCTCCGGCTCTCCGGGCTGGTCGTCGCCGGGGAACCCTTCGCCGTGCGGGTGAGCCGCCTCGGGCTCGGTATGGTCGAGGAGGCCGCCGCGTCCCTGCAGCTGGGGGTGTGACGCATGCCGGACACGGAGACGAGGAAGCCCTTCCGGCCGGGGGAGGAGGGCGAAGGCGGAGAGCGCACGACGCGTGTTTATCGTCAAAAGGACGACTATGATCGCGGCATGCCCTACGACCCGTCGGCCTTCCCGCCCTTCGCTGTCACCGTCGACCTGGTCGTCCTCACCGTGCGGAGCCACGCGCTGTGCACCCTGGTCGTCCGCAGGGGAGAAGAGCCCTTCCAGGGAAGATGGGCGCTGCCGGGAGGTTTCGTCCGTGACGACGAGGACCTCGGCGCCGCCGCCGCGCGCGAGCTGGCCGAGGAGACCGGGCTGCGCGCCCACGACCCGTCGGCGCCGTCGCCGGACAACGGCGCGCACCTGGAACAGCTCGCCACCTACGGAGCGCCCGGGCGCGACCCGCGGATGCGGGTGGTGAGCGTCGCCCACCTCGCGCTCGCCCCCGACCTGCCCGCGCCCCGGCCGGGTGGTGACGCCAACAGCGTGCGCTGGGCACCCGTGGAGAAACTGCTCGACCAGGCGTGGGCCACCGACCCCGGCTCCCCGGACGCGCTCGCCTTCGACCACGCCCAGATCCTCTCCGACGGCGTGGAGCGGGCCCGTTCGAAGATCGAGTACTCTTCGCTCGCCACGGCGTTCTGTCCGCCGGAGTTCACCGTCGGCGAGCTGCGCCGGGTGTACGAGGCGGTCTGGGGTGTGACGCTCGACCCCCGCAACTTCCACCGCAAGGTCACCGGCACCCCCGGCTTCCTCGTGCCGACCGGAGGAACCACGACCCGTCAGGGAGGGCGCCCCGCCCAGCTGTTCAGGGCCGGCGGAGCGACCCTGCTCAACCCGCCGATGCTGCGCCCCGAGGTCTGAGGAGCGGAGGCCTCCGCCGCCCCCGGGGCGGCAACCCTGCGCGGAAAGTCCGAAATCTAACGTTATCTTGCTGCGATAGCGCCGCCCTGCCGCGGAGCGGTGACTCCTACCGCGAGAGATGCGATGCTCCAGGCCATCGGACTGACCAGTGCCCCCCGCCGCGACCGCCCGCCCGCCGTGGACGATCTGACCTTCGAGGCCCCGACCGGGGCCGTGACCGCCCTCGTCGGCCCCCCGGGCTCCGGCAAGACCACCGCCCTGCGCCTGCTCCTCGAACTCGACCCGGGGCGCGGGCTCACCTACTTCCGGGGGCGGCCGCTGCCCCGGATCGCCCAGCCGGCCCGCGAGGTCGGCGTCGTCCTCGGTGACGTGCCCGGCCACCCGTCCCGTACCGTCCGGGGGCAGTTGCGCATGCTCGCCGCGGGCGCGGGCGTCCCCGTGGCCCGAGCCGACGCCGTGATCCGCGACGTGGGCCTCGGCGGACTGGAGGAGGCGCGGCTCGGCACCCTCCCGCGCGGGGCCGACCGCAGACTCGCGCTGGCGGCCGCCCTGTTGGGGGAGCCGCACACCCTGCTCCTGGACGCACCGGGAGCGGGACTGTCCCCGGCGGAACGGATCCGGCTGCACGAACTGCTGCGCGCGCACGCGGAGGCCGGCGGCACCGTCCTCTACACCACCCGGGACCCCAAGGACGCGGCCCGCAACGCCGATCACGTCGTCGCCCTCGACGGCGGCCGCCTCGTCGCCGCCCAGACGGCGGGCGACTTCGCCCGCACCCGGCTGCGGCCGAGGGTCGCCGTCCGCACCCCACACGCCGCCCGGCTCGCCGCCGCGGTGACCCAGGAGGCCCGGGCCGCGCGCCGCCCGGTGGAGGTCGACACGGAGGACGGCACCCTCCTCCTGGTGTACGGAGGCGACTGCGCGCGGGTGGGGGACATCGCGTTCCGGCACGGCGTCCCCGTCCACCGGCTCGTGGAGGAGACGGGCGGCGAAGGCTCCGGCCCGGTCACGGCCGGGCCCGCGGAGTGCCCGGCGGAGGACGCGCTCGCGCCTGTCCCCGGTCCGCGGCGGCCGGCGCGTTCCCCGCTGCGGCCGCTCCGGTACGAGCTGCGCCGGATCGCCGGCGTACCGTCCACGGGGCTGATCCTGGCCGGCACCCTGACGGTGTCGGCCGTGCTCGCGGTGCTCCTCGGGCGGGGCGGCGGCACCCCGCTTCCGGCGGTGCTCGCCGCCTGGCCCGAGCTCCTGCCGCTGCCGCCCGCCGCACTCGGCGCGGGACTGATCGGCGCGCTCTCCTTCGGGGAGGAGTACCGCTACCCCGCCCTCGCCGCGGGCCGCGGCGCCGTGCCGCGCCGGCTGGCGCTGCTCCTCGCCAAGCTCGCCGTCTCGGCGACCGTCGCCCTGCTCCTCGGCGTGCTGGTGGCAGGCGCCGACCTGGCGGCCCTCCGCCTCCTCTACGGCCCGGACTTGATCCCCGTGCCCGGCAACTGGGTGCCGATGAGCGCGAGTTGGCTGGGGCTGTCGGTGGGCTGCGCGTGGGCGGGGGTGCTGGGGGCGGGGGTGTTCCGGGCCGCGGCGGCCGGAGTGGCCGCGGTCCTCTTCGTCCCGGTGGCCTTCGTCCCGCTGCTGCGGCACGTGATGAGCGGCCCCGCGGTCCGGTCCGTCGCCGGACTCCCCGCCCGGTTGCGCGAGTTCGCCGGGCCCCGCTGGGCGCCGCCGCTCGACCGGTGGCTCTCCGGGGCGCTGGAGGTGGTGGCGCAGCCCGCCGGGGTGGCCCTCGCGCTCACGTTGACGGTTCTTCTCTGCGCTTATGCGCTCACCGGGCTTCGCCGACGGGCCCGTTGGTGATCATTTGCGGACCGAAGTCTTCCGCTTGGGCGGCAACTCCCTTGCCGAATGCCGGTTATGTCCCAATAATCGTCAATTGCGTAGGGGGTGCCGATCACCCTTTCGTGTGCTTTTCACCAAAGACCTCAAGGGCCACGGAGGCCACGCCGACAAAGGATGCGTGAGTACCCTTGCGCACACGATGATGACCGCCGCCCGCTCCGTCGACTCCGGCCTCGGCGCCACGGGCGACCGCTACCCCTACGCGGAGGCGCCCCCCGCCGACCGTGTGGGCCCACCCTCCTGGGAGGGGGTGGACACGGACCTCGGCCGCGTCGGCCGCCGCACCGCCGGCAGCCGGGGCCGCGGACTGCACGGCCAGCTCGTCCAGCAGCTCGGTCAGATGATCGTCTCCGGCGACCTGGGTGCGGACCGCCCCCTCGTCCCCGAGGAGATCGGCCAGCGCTTCGAGGTCTCGCGCACCGTCGTGCGCGAGTCGCTGCGCGTCCTGGAGGCCAAGGGCCTCGTCAGCGCCCGTCCCAACGTCGGCACCCGGGTCCGTCCGGTCAGCGACTGGAACCTGCTCGACCCCGACATCATCGAGTGGCGCGCCTTCGGCCCGCAGCGCGACGACCAGCGGCGCGAGCTCAACGAGCTGCGCTGGACCATCGAGCCGCTCGCCGCCCGTCTCGCCGCCGGCCACGGCCGCGAGGACGTGCAGCAGCGCCTCGCCGACATGGTCCAGATCATGGGCCACGCGTACGCGCAGGGCGACGGCATCACCTTCTCCCGCGCCGACACCGAGTTCCACTCCCTCCTCATCCAGCTCGCGGGCAACCGCATGCTGGAGCACCTCTCCGGCATCGTCGGCGCCGCCCTCCAGGTCTCCGGCGGGCCTGTCACGGCCTGTGACCGGCCGAGCGAGAGCTGCCTGGCGCACCACGGCCGGATCGTCGACGCCCTCGCGGCGGGGGACGCCACCGGTGCCGAGACCGCCATGCGCCAACTGCTCACGGTCCACCCCGAGGTGGAGCCCCGCGTCGTTCCCGCCCCCCGCGAACACTGATCCGCGGACCGTGGCCGGAAGCGCACGGGCGCGTACGCAAGGAGTGCCGCCGGGTCCGAGCGCGGTCCGGGAGCCCCTCCGGCTTCCCCGGACCGCGCCAGGGTGTCGGCGGCGCCGAATGTACGCTTGATAACTGCTTGCCCCTTTCGTCGCGAACGCGGTGTGACTCGGGACACGAAGATTGGGCGTAACACTCCTCCGAGCCGTGCGATGACCTAAGAGGTGACAGCCGAGGAAGGAATACAGCAGCCGGTGCAGGCGCTGTGCAGTTCCCCGGTCCAGCCCGCGCCGTCGGCACATTCCCCGTCGACGGTCGTCGGCTCCGGCCCGATCCTCGGGCGGGGCCGGAAGCCGTTTCCATCGTTCCGAGAGGTTGTTCGTGTCGGCCAGCACATCCCGTACGCTCCCGCCGGAGATCGCCGAGTCCGAGTCTGTGATGGCGCTCATCGAGCGGGGAAAGGCTGATGGGCAGATCGCCGGCGATGACGTGCGTCGGGCCTTCGAGGCTGACCAGATTCCGCCAACCCAGTGGAAGAACGTTCTGCGCAGCCTCAATCAGATCCTCGAGGAAGAGGGTGTGACGCTGATGGTCAGTGCAGCGGAGTCGCCGAAGCGCGCCCGCAAGAGCGCAGCAGCGAAGAGCCCGGCCAAGCGCACCGCCGCCAAGACCACCGTCACCGCGAGGGCGGCGACGGTGACGAGGACCACCGTCGCCCCCGGCTCGGCGGCCCCCGCGGCCGAGAGCGCCGACCCGGCCGACGAGGCCGCCTCGCCCGCCAAGAAGGCGGCCGCGAAGAAGACCGCCGTCAAGAAGACGGCGGCCAAGAAGACCGTCGCCAAGAAGACGGCGGCCAAGAAGACCGCGTCCAAGAAGTCCGACGACGAACTGATCGAGGGCGAGGAGCTGCTCGAGGACGTCGCGCCGGGCAAGGACGAGGAGGAGACCGAGGGCGAGACCAAGGGCTTCGTCCTGTCCGACGAGGACGAGGACGACGCTCCCGCCCAGCAGGTCGCCGTCGCCGGTGCCACCGCGGACCCGGTCAAGGACTACCTGAAGCAGATCGGCAAGGTCCCCCTGCTCAACGCGGAGCAGGAGGTCGAGCTCGCCAAGCGCATCGAGGCCGGTCTCTTCGCCGAGGACAAGCTCGCCAACTCGGACAAGATCGCCCCGAAGCTCAAGCGCGAGCTGGAGATCATCGCCGAGGACGGCCGCCGCGCCAAGAACCACCTCCTGGAGGCCAACCTCCGTCTGGTGGTCTCGCTGGCCAAGCGCTACACCGGCCGCGGCATGCTCTTCCTGGACCTGATCCAGGAGGGCAACCTCGGTCTGATCCGCGCGGTCGAGAAGTTCGACTACACCAAGGGCTACAAGTTCTCCACGTACGCCACCTGGTGGATCCGTCAGGCGATCACCCGCGCCATGGCCGACCAGGCCCGCACCATCCGCATCCCGGTGCACATGGTCGAGGTCATCAACAAGCTCGCGCGCGTCCAGCGCCAGATGCTCCAGGACCTGGGCCGCGAGCCCACCCCGGAGGAGCTGGCCAAGGAGCTCGACATGACCCCCGAGAAGGTCATCGAGGTCCAGAAGTACGGTCGCGAGCCGATCTCCCTCCACACCCCCCTGGGTGAGGACGGCGACAGCGAGTTCGGTGACCTCATCGAGGACTCCGAGGCGGTCGTGCCGGCCGACGCGGTCAGCTTCACGCTCCTCCAGGAGCAGCTGCACTCCGTCCTCGACACGCTCTCCGAGCGTGAGGCCGGCGTGGTCTCCATGCGCTTCGGCCTCACCGACGGCCAGCCGAAGACGCTCGACGAGATCGGCAAGGTCTACGGCGTGACCCGTGAGCGGATCCGCCAGATCGAGTCGAAGACGATGTCGAAGCTGCGGCACCCGTCGCGCTCGCAGGTCCTCCGGGACTACCTCGACTGAGCCGTCGGCGGTACACGGCAGTGGACGAAGGGTCCGGTTCCCCGCTCGGGGACCGGGCCCTTCGGCCGTGCGCGGGTGCATCGGACCCCTCCGTGCCGGACGCTGGGTGAACGGATATCAGCGGAGAGTCAGGAGGCTCCATGCGTGGTCCCTTCACCCGAGCGTTGACGGGTGCCCTGGGTGTGATCGCGGCGGTGGCCGGAACGGCGGCCGGCGCCGCCCCGGCCGCCGCCGACAGCGTCGTGGTGGGCGGCAGCCCGACCGAGATCACCGACGCGCCCTGGGTCGTGGCGCTGTCCAGTCGTGACCGGTTCGGAGGTACGCGCGCGGGCCAGTTCTGCGGTGGCGTCGTCGTCGCGCCCACCAAGGTCCTCACCGCCGCCCACTGCCTCAGCCGCGAGGCGCTCGGCGGCGCCCCCTGGCAGCTGCGGGACTTCTCGGTGATCGCGGGCCGGGCGGCGCTGCGCGGGCAGGGCGGGCAGGAGGTGCGGATCGCGGGCACCTGGGTGAACCCCGACTACGACCCGACGACCAACTCCGGCGACCTCGCCGTGCTCACCCTCGCCGAGTCCCTGCCGGACTCCTACGTCATCAAGGTGGCGGCACCGGGGGACGCGGCCGAGAATCCGGGCACGGCGGCCGAGGTGTACGGCTGGGGCGACACCAGCGGCAACGGCAGCTACGCCACCTCGCTGCGCTCCGCGCACGTCCAGGTGCTGCCGGACGGGGCGTGCGAGCGGGCGTACCCGGGCGGCTTCGGGGGCGTCTCGTACCGCAAGGAGTCGATGCTCTGCGCCGGGGACCCGCAGGGCGGCCGGGACGCCTGCCAGGGCGACAGCGGCGGGCCACTGGTGGCCCGGGGGGTGCTGGTCGGCCTGGTCTCGTGGGGAAGCGGCTGTGGGCAGGCGGAGAACCCCGGCGTCTACACGCGGGTGTCCGCGGTGCTCCCCGAGCGGCTCTGAGGGGACGGCGGGCCCCGGCCGGGGCCCGCGGGACCTTTCGGGGCCGGGGTACGAGAACGGGCGGTCACCCTTCGGTCCAAGGGTGACCGCCCGTCGTCCGGCCGCCTAGGGCCGGCCCTGAGCTCGTCGTGGATGCGGCGGCGTCAGTGCTCGTCGCCCACCGTTCGGGCCGGCACGTCGGTGAGCCGGTCCGTCTCATCCTGTATCTCAACGGCGATCTTCTTGAGTTCCGGCTCGAACTTGCGACCGTGGTGGGCGCAGAAGAGCAAGTCACCTCCGCTGGCCAGGACGACACGCAGGTAAGCCTGGGCGCCGCAGCGGTCGCAGCGGTCAGCGGCCGTCAGGGGGCTCGCGGGGGTCAGAACAGTAGTCACGTCGCCTCTTCTCTAGCTCGACGAGCTGTCGTACCAGGGTCAACATCCAACCAGGCCGAAAACGTTCCCGCTCGTGGCTTTTCCTTGAAACTTTTTCCCAAGGTGGCTGTCTGCTGCCGGTTGGCGGCGAATGAGCCGTATTGCGTCGCTCTACGGGTTTCGCGTTGCGGTGTGTGTCGATCGTCCTCCCGGCCGGGTTGCCGGTTGTTCATGAGGACGTGCCCGGAGCCTAGATGGTTCATGCGTGGAAGGGAACGTGACGTTCGCGTCACCCCTACGAGGGATCGAACATCCATGCGAGCCTGGACTAGCATGAGGAAACCGAGTGGGTGGCGTTTCAGCGGCCCCACCAGGCATCGGTACCCTCTGAGCGATGAGCGACGCCGGTACTCACCCCATCGGGCAAGATTTCAAATTCAGCGAGGAGCGAACCGCGTGACCGCCGAAACGTCCGTGCCGTCCAGTGCGCTGCTGACCGCAGACCGTGACGGTTCCAACTACACCGCGCGGCACCTGCTCGTCCTCGAGGGGCTCGAAGCGGTCCGCAAGCGCCCCGGAATGTACATCGGGTCCACCGACAGCCGTGGCCTGATGCACTGCCTCTGGGAGATCATCGACAACTCGGTCGACGAGGCCCTGGGCGGCTACTGCGACCACATCGACGTCATCCTCCACGACGACGGCTCGGTCGAGGTCCGGGACAACGGCCGTGGCATCCCGGTCGACGTCGAACCCAAGACCGGTCTCTCCGGCGTCGAGGTCGTCATGACCAAGCTGCACGCCGGCGGAAAGTTCGGCGGCGGCTCGTACGCGGCCTCCGGCGGTCTGCACGGCGTCGGCGCCTCCGTGGTCAACGCCCTCTCGGCCCGCCTCGACGTCGAGGTCGACCGGAACGGCGCCACGCACGCGATCAGCTTCCGGCGCGGCGTCCCCGGCATCTTCACCGAGCAGGGCCCGGACAGCCCCTTCGATCCGGCGAGCGGACTGATCAAGGGCAAGCGGGTGCCCAAGACCCGCACCGGCACCCGCGTCCGCTACTGGGCCGACCGCCAGATCTTCCTCAAGGACGCCAAGCTCGCCCTGGAGACGCTGCACCAGCGCGCCCGCCAGACCGCCTTCCTCGTACCCGGCCTCACCATCGTCGTCCGCGACGAGCGGGACCTGGAGGGGATCGGCAAGAGCGAGGAGGTCTTCCGCTTCGACGGCGGCATCAGCGAGTTCTGCGAGTACCTCGCGCAGGACAAGGCCGTCTGCGACGTCCTGCGCCTCACGGGCCAGGGCACCTTCAAGGAGACCGTCCCCGTCCTCGACGACCGCGGCCACATGACCCCCACCGAGGTCACCCGCGAGCTCGGCGTGGACGTCGCCCTGCGCTGGGGCACCGGGTACGACACCACGGTCCGGTCCTTCGTGAACATCATCGCCACCCCCAAGGGCGGCACCCACGTCTCCGGCTTCGAGCAGGCCGTCACCAAGACCGTCAACGAGGTGCTGCGCTCGGCGAAGCTGCTGCGCGTCGCCGAGGACGACATCGTCAAGGACGACGCCCTGGAGGGCATGACCGCCGTCGTCACGGTGCGGCTCGCCGAGCCGCAGTTCGAGGGCCAGACCAAGGAGGTCCTCGGCACCTCGGCGGCCCGCCGGATCGTCGCCAACGTGGTGGCGAGGGAGCTCAAGGCCTTCCTGACCTCCACCAAGCGGGACGCCAAGGCCCAGGCCCGCGCGGTCCTGGAGAAGGCCGTCGCCGCGGCCCGCACCCGGATCGCCGCCCGCCAGCACAAGGAGGCGCAGCGCCGGAAGACCGCCCTGGAGACCTCCTCGCTGCCGGCCAAGCTCGCCGACTGCCGCAGCGACGACGTCGAGCGCAGCGAGCTCTTCATCGTCGAGGGAGACTCCGCGCTCGGCACCGCCAAGCTCGCCCGCAACAGCGAGTTCCAGGCGCTGCTGCCGATCCGTGGCAAGATCCTCAACGTCCAGAAGTCGTCGGTCTCGGACATGCTCAAGAACGCCGAGTGCGGCGCGATCATCCAGGTCATAGGAGCCGGCTCGGGCCGCACCTTCGACATCGACGCGGCCCGCTACGGCAAGGTCATCATGATGACCGACGCCGACGTCGACGGCTCGCACATCCGGACGCTCCTGCTGACCCTCTTCCAGCGCTACATGCGGCCCATGGTCGAGGCGGGGCGGGTCTTCGCGGCCGTGCCGCCGCTGCACCGGATCGAACTGGTCCAGCCCAAGAAGGGCCAGGACAAGTACGTGTACACGTACTCCGACAACGAGCTGCGGCAGACGCTCCTGGAGTTCCAGCGCAAGGGGGTCCGCTACAAGGACTCCATCCAGCGCTACAAGGGTCTCGGCGAGATGGACGCCGACCAGCTCGCGGAGACCACGATGGACCCCCGCCACCGGACCCTGCGCCGGATCAACATCGGCGACCTGGACGCGGCGGAGACGGTCTTCGACCTGCTGATGGGCAACGACGTGGCGCCCCGCAAGGAGTTCATCACCAGCTCGGCGGCGACGCTCGACCGCTCGCGCATCGACGCCTGAGGCGCACCACCGCTCCGCATCGACGGCCCGGCCCCCGCACGACGGGGCCGGGCCGTCCGGCGTCCATACGCATATCGGCCCGGTCCGGTCAGTCGGCGAGCCGAAGTATCACCTGATGGGGTGAAGAGCGGAAGGAGAAGAGTCCGGGATCTGCCCACTCTGTCCATCCTTGGGCACGCGGCCGAAACGGTTCGCTGACAAGGAGAGTTGACCGGTGGAGCAGCTGGACGAGCAGGAGCGCGCGGGGGCGCGGGACGACGGGACGGCCCGGGACGGCGGGGCGGCCGGAACGATGCCCCGACAGCGGTACGACGAGGCCGCGCACGGCACGCCGGGAACGGCCGGGATCTACCTGGAGGTCCAGCGCAGCCCCGCCTTCCAGGAGGTACGGCGCCGCTACCGCCGCTTCGCCTTCCCCGCCACCCTCGCCTTCCTGCTCTGGTACCTCGCCTACGTCGTCGCCGCCACCGCCGCCCCCGGACTGATGGCCCGCCCGGTGGCGGGCGCGGTCAACGTGGCGATGGTCGCCGGACTCGGCCAGTTCCTCACCACCTTCCTCCTCACCTGGGCCTACGCGCGACACGCCCGCCTGCGCCGGGACCGGGCGGCGCTCGAACTGCGCTGGGACACCCAGGAGATGACGAGGGGAGCCGGACAGTGGTGACCGGAGACCACCAGACCCTCGCCCTGGTCCTCTTCAGCGTCTTCGTCGCCGTGACGCTCGCCATCACCACCTGGGTGAGCCGCGACCGGCACGGCTCGGCCGAGGAGTTCTACGCCGGCGGCCGGCTCTTCTCGCCGATGGAGAACGGATTCGCCATCGCCGGCGACTACATGTCGGCGGCCTCCTTCCTCGGCATCTCCGGCCTCATCGCGCTCTACGGCTACGACGGCATGCTCTACTCGGTCGGCTTCCTCGTCGCCTGGCTGGTGGTGCTGCTCCTCGTCGCCGAACTCGTCCGCAACTGCGGCCGGTTCACCCTCGCCGACGTCGTCGCCGCGCGGATGGCCGAACGGCCCGTCCGGATCGCGGCCGGCACCTCCTCCGTCGCCGTCTCGGTGCTCTACCTGGTGGCGCAGATGGTCGGCGCGGGCAGTCTGGTCGCGCTCCTCCTCGGCGGTACCGGCGAGGCGGCGCGCACCTGGACGGTCATCGGCGTCGGCGCGCTGATGGTGATCTACGTGTCGCTCGGCGGGATGCGGGCCACCACCTGGATCCAGATCGTCAAGGCGGTGCTGCTGATGGCGGGCACCGTCGCGCTCACCGTGCTCGTCCTCGTCCGCTTCCACGGCGACGTGAACAGCCTGCTCAGCACCGCCGCCGAACGCAGCGGACACGGCAGCGCCTTCCTCGGCCCCGGGCTGCGCTACGGCGGCGACTGGACCGCCCGGCTCGACTTCATCAGCCTCGGCCTCGCGCTCGTCCTCGGCACCGCCGGCCTGCCGCACATCCTGTCCCGCTTCTACACGGTGCCCACCGCGCGGGCCGCCCGCCGCTCCGTCGTCTGGTCCATCGGTCTCATCGGCGGCTTCTACCTCATGACGATCGTCCTCGGCTTCGGCGCCGCCGCCCTCATCGGCTCCGCCGAGGTCCGCGCCTCCAGCGCCTCGGGGAACACGGCCGTCCCGCTGCTCGCGCTGGACCTCGGCGGGGGAGCGGGCTCCACCGGCGGCACCGTGCTCTTCGCGGTCGTCGCGGCCGTCGCGTTCGCGACCATCCTCGCCGTCGTCGCCGGGATCACCCTGGCCTCCTCGGCCTCGGTCGCCCACGACCTCTACGCCTCGCTGCGCCGACCGGGCCGGCGGCAGTACGGCGAGGTCGCGGTGGCGCGGGTGGCCGCCGCGGTCATCGGTGCCGTGGCGATCGGCCTCGGACTGCTCGCCAGCGACCTCAACGTCGCCTTCCTCGTCGGCCTCGCCTTCGCGGTCGCCGCCTCGGCCAACCTGCCGGTGCTGCTGTACTCGCTCTTCTGGCGCCGCTTCACCACGCGGGGCGCGGTCTGGTCCGTCTACGGCGGACTCGTCCCCGCGGTGCTCCTGGTGCTGTTCTCGCCGGTCGTCTCCGGCAGCCCGGAGGCGCTCTTCCCCGGCGTCGACTTCCAGCTCTTCCCGCTCCAGAACCCGGGCGTGGTCTCCATCCCGCTCGGCTTCCTCGCCGGCTGGCTGGGCGCCGTCACCTCCCCCGAGCCGCCCGACGAGGCGCGGCACGCGGAGACCGAGGTGCGGGCGCTGACGGGGGCCGGGGCGGTCTGACGGAACCGGGGGCGGCGCGTCAGGGGGAGGAGACCCAGGTGTAGCGGTGCTCGGGGCGGCCGGTCTCGCCGTACCGGAGGGAGAGCCGGACGCGCCCGGTCCGTTCGAGCAGCTTGAGGTAGCGCTGGGCGGTCTGGCGGCTGACGCCGGTCCGCTCGGCGAGCTCCTGGGTGGAGAGCGGCCCGCCGGCGGCGAGCAGCGCCTGGCGGACCAGCTCGGCCGTCGTCGGGGAGTGTCCCTTGGGCAGGGCGGGGGTGACGGAGCCCGCGGCAAGGGTGCCGAAGATCCGGTCGACCTGGGCCTGCTCCGCCTCGCCGCCGCTCTCCAGGGTGCGGCGGAGCGTCGCGTACGCCTCCAGCTTGGAGCGCAGCCCGGCGAAGTCGAACGGTTTGACCAGGTACTGGAGGGCGCCGTGCCGCATCGCCGCCTGCACGGTCGCCACGTCCCTGGCGGCGGTCACCATGATCACGTCGCACTGGTGGCCCCGGGCCCTCAGCTCGCGGATGGCGGCGAGGCCGTTCTCGTCGGGAAGGTAGTGGTCCAGGAGGACCAGGTCCACGGCGTGTCCGTCGAGGGCGTCCAGCGCCTCGGCGGTGGAGTGGGCGGTGGCCGCGACCCGGAAGCCGGGCAGCTTGGTCACGTACGCGGCGTTCACCCGCGCCACGCGGACGTCGTCGTCGACGACGAGCACGTCGATCACCGGGGCACCTCCTGGGTCGTGGGCGGGCCTTCCGCCGGGGCGTCCGGGGCCTCGACGTCCCGGGACCGTTCGGTGAGGGCGTCCGGGAGGACCACCGTGAACCGGGCGCCGCCGGTCTCGGCCGTCGCCACCCGCACGGTGCCGCCGCGCCGCTCGGCCAGGCGGCGCACGAGGGCGAGGCCGAGGCCGCGCCGGCCGTGCGAGGGCGGTTCCTTGGTCGTCCAGCCCTCGGTGAAGATCAGCTCCCGGCGGTCCTCGGGGACGCCGGGGCCGCTGTCGGCGACCCCCAGGACGACCGTCCGGCCCTCGGCGCGCAGCGCCACCTCGACCCGGGCGTCCCCGGTGCCGGCGGCGGCGTCCAGGGCGTTGTCGACGAGGTTGCCCACGACGGTGACCAGTTCGCGCGGGTCGACCAGGCGGTCGGGGAGCAGGGAGTCCGGGGCGATCCGCAGGGAGACGCCCCGCTCGGCGGCGACCGTCGCCTTCCCGACGAGGAGTGCCGCGAGCAGCGGGTCGTGCACCTTCTCGGTCACCTGCTCGGCGGTCGCCCGGTGGACCCCGACGACCTCGGTGACGAAGTCGGCCGCCTCCTCGTACAGCTCCAGTTCGAGCAGCCCGAGGAGGGTGTGCAGCCGGTTGGCGTGTTCGTGGTCCTGGGCCCGCAGGGCGTCGATCAGGCCGCGGGTGGAGTCCAGTTCCCGGCCGAGCCGTTCCAGCTCGGTGCGGTCGCGCAGGGTCGCCACGGCGCCGCCGTCGTCGGTGGGCATCCGGTTGGCGATGAGCACCCGGTGCCCCTGGACGGTCACGAGGTCGGCGCCGGTCGCCCGGCCGGTCAGCACGTCCGCCGTGCGGCCCGGACCGAGGAGCGCGTCGAGCGGCTGCCCGGCGGCCTCGGGGCCGAGGCCGAGCAGGCGCTGCGCCTCGTCGTTGAGGAGCCGCACGGAACCCTTCCGGTCCAGGGCCACCACGCCCTCGCGGATGCCGTGCAGCATCGCCTCGCGCTCGGCGAGCAGCGCGGAGATGTCGGAGAAGGCCAGGTCGCGGGTCTGGCGCTGGATCCTCCGGGAGATCAGGTACGCCGCCAGGGCGCCGGCCGCGAGCGCGCCGCCCGCGTAGGCCAGCAGGCCGGGAATGGCGGAGAGGAGCCGGTCGCGGACGCTGTCGTACTCGATGCCGACGGAGACGGCGCCGACGATCCCGCCGTCGGCGTCGAGCAACGGCGCCTTGCCGCGGGCCGAACGGCCGAGGGTGCCGCTGTCGATCTCCATCACCTCGCGCCCGGCGAGCACCTCGCTCGGGTCGGTGGAGACGGTCCGGCCGATCTGGGCGGGGTCGGTGTGCGACCAGCGCACGCCGCGGGTGTCCATGACGACGACGTACTCGGCGCCGGTCGCGGCCCGGATCCGCTCGGCCTCGCGCTGCACCGGGCCCGTCGCCGACGGCGGGCCGTCGGCCAGGTCCGCGGCGGTGCGCGTGGAGGCCATGGTCTCGGCGATGGCGAGGGCCCGCCGCATGGCCTGGTCGTCGAGCTGGGCGCTCAGCGGGGCCAGGAAGAGGCCGGTGGCCAGCACGGTCACGCCGGTGGCGACGGCCAGCTGCATCAGCAGCACCTGCGAGAACACCCGGCGTGGCCATCCCAGCCGGCGCCGCCGGCGCGCGGCCGGCCGCGCGGAGGGGGGCGAAGCGGTGCTGGTCATGCCCGAAACGGTACGGGGACGGCCCGTGCGACCGGAAATGCCCCGGGCGGGTGCCAGGGTCCGGCCGCGGACCCCGGCCGGACCCCGGCCATGACCGACCGGGCATGCCCAGGGCGTGTGCGTGTGCGCGTCGTGCGGGCCGCGGACGCCGGACCCGGTGACCGACGGACCCGCGGGCGTGTGCGTGGGAAGGGAGGGGGCGTGGGGCGAGCTGCCTATCCTGGGGGCCGGTCCGGGGCCCGCGCCGAGTGCCGTCCCGGGCCGTGTCCGGCGTCGTTCAGCGAAAGGTCCGTTCCGTGAGTGCGCAGCAGATTCCCGTCGTCGTCCTCGCCGGGTTTCTCGGGGCCGGGAAGACCACGCTCCTCAACCATCTGCTGCGTGGTTCCCGGGGGACCCGGATCGGGGTCATGGTCAACGACTTCGGGGACATCGGGATCGACGCGATGACCGTCGCCGGGCAGGTGGGGTCGACGGTCTCCCTGGGGAACGGGTGCCTGTGCTGCGCCGTGGACGCCAGCGAGCTGGACGAGTACCTGGAGGTGCTGACCCGGCCCGAGCTGCGCCTGGACGTGATCGTGATCGAGGCGAGCGGGCTGGCCGAGCCGCAGGAGCTGGTGCGGATGGTGCTCGCCAGCGAGAACCGGCGGGTCGTGTACGGCGGGCTGGTCGAGGTCGTCGACGCCGCCGAGTTCGCGGCCACGCGGGAGCGGCACCCCGAGACCGACCGGCACCTCGCCCTCGCCGACCTGGTCGTGGTCAACAAGGCCGACCGGGTGTCCGGGGAGGAGCTGAGCGCGGTCCGGGAGACCGTGGCCGGGCTCGCGGGACGGGCCGCGGTCATCGAGGCGGCACACGGCCGGATCGATCCCGAGCTGCTCTTCGACCGGGTCGTCCCGGAGGACGAGATCGCCGGGCAGATGTCGATCGAGGACATCCTCTACGCCGACGAGGACGGCCACGCGCATCCGCACGCCGCCTACGACACCGTCTCCCTGGCGACCGCCGTGCCGCTGCACCCGCGCCGGCTGATGGCCTTCCTCGACTCGCGGCCCGAGGGCCTCTACCGCCTCAAGGGCTTCGTGGACTTCGGCGTCGCCGACCCCGGGCACCGCTATCTGGTGCACGCCGTCGGCCGCTTCCTGCGGTTCTACCCGGAACCCTGGCCGGCCGGGGCGGAGCGGCTCTCGCAGCTCGTCCTGATCGGCTCGGGCGTCGACGCGGCCGCTCTGCGCAAGGAACTCGCCGCGTGCGAGCAGGACGGGCCCGGGGACGTCCCGGACGAGCACGGCATGTGGGGCGTCCTGCGGTACGTCCCCCAGGGCGACGAGCCGCCGTCGGAGGCCTAGGGTCTGTTGTGAAAGTGCTGGTCACAGCCACTCGTTGATGGCTGCGACCAGCACGGTCGCTTCGTAGCGG
>NZ_BMTV01000030.1 GCF_014649855.1 Streptomyces roseolus
GACCGCTCGGCCGCCTACGCCATGCGCTGGGTCGCCAAGAACGTCGTCGCCGCGGGCCTCGCCTCCCGCTGCGAGGTACAGGTCGCCTACGCCATCGGCAAGGCCGAGCCGGTCGGCCTCTTCGTCGAGACCTTCGGCACCAACGCCGTCGAGACCGAGAAGATCGAGAACGCCATCGGTGAGGTCTTCGACCTGCGCCCGGCCGCGATCATCCGCGACCTCGACCTGCTCCGCCCGATCTACTCCCAGACCGCCGCCTACGGCCACTTCGGCCGCGAGCTGCCCGACTTCACCTGGGAGCGCACCGACCGCGTCGACGCCCTCAAGAAGGCCGCCGGCCTGTAGGTCACCCGCACCACCACCCGGAAGCCCGGCACCCCCTCGGGGGCGCCGGGCTTCCGGCGTCCCCGGCTGTCCGAGCCGTCTGGTAGGTATGGGGCTGTGAGCAGCGAGAAGGGGAACGACGAGAGCGGCGAGGGGCCCGAGCAGCTCGCGCTCATCCGGGAGACCGTGCGCAAGGCGAAGGTGCCGAAGGCGAAGCCGCGGACGTGGCGGGGGGCGGCGCTCGCCAAGGAGCTGCCGGTCGCACGGGTGGTGGTGAACAAGGGGGTGCTGCACCTCGACCAGTTCTTCGACTACGCGGTCCCCGAGGAGCTCGACGAGGCCGCGCGGCCGGGCGTGCGGGTGCGGGTGCGGTTCGGCGCCGGGGCCGGACAGGTGCGGGGCGGGCGCCGGGAGGGCGGGCGGCTGATCGACGGGTTCCTCGTCGAGCGGCGGGCCGCCTCCGACTACTCCGGGCCGCTGGCCGCCCTCGCCGACGTGGTGTCGCCCGAGCCCGTGCTCGGGCCCGAACTGCTCGGCCTCGCGCGGGCCGTCGCCGACCGGTACGCGGGCAGCCTCGCCGACGTGCTCCAGCTCGCCGTCCCGCCGCGCAACGCCGCCGCCGAGCGGCGGGCCTCGCCCCCGGCGCTGCCGCCGCCCCCGCCGCCGGAGCCGGCCACCTGGGGCCGGTACGAGCAGGGGCCGGCGTTCCTGGAGTCCCTGGCGCGCGGCGGGGCGCCCCGGGCGGTCTGGACGGCGCTGCCGGGGCCGCACTGGGCCGAGGAGATCGCCCGCGCGGTCGCCGCCACGCTCGCCTCCGGGCGCGGCGCCCTCGTCGTCGTGCCCGACGGGCGGGCCGTCGGGCGGGTCGACGCGGCGCTGACCGCCGTCCTGGGGGAGGGGCGGCACGCGGTGCTCACCGCCGAGGCCGGGCCCGAGAAGCGGTACGGGCAGTGGCTCGCCGTGCGGCGTGGCTCCGTGCGGGCCGTCGTCGGCACCCGGGCCGCCATGTTCGCGCCCGTCCGGGACTTGGGCCTCGTCGCCATCTGGGACGACGGCGACGACAGCCACAGCGACCCCCACGCCCCGCAGCCGCACGCCCGCGAAGTGCTGCTCCTCCGTGCCGCGCACGACCGGTGCGCCTTCCTGCTCGGCGCCACCGGCTGCACCGTGGAGGCCGCGCAGCTCGTCGAGTCCGGCTGGGCCCGGCCGCTCGCCGCGAGCCGCGAGGAGGTCCGCAGGGCCGCGCCCCTGGTGCGCACCGTCGGCGACGACCTGCTCGCCCGGGACGGGGCCGCGCGCGCCGCCCGGCTGCCCTCGCTCGCCTGGGAGACGCTCCGGGACGGACTGCGCGACGGCCCGGTCCTCATCCAGGTCCCCCGCCGCGGATACGTGCCCCGGCTCGCCTGCCAGCAGTGCCGGACGCCCGCCCGCTGCCGGCACTGCGCCGGACCGCTGGAGGCCCCCGACCAGCGCGAGCTGCACTGCGCCTGGTGCGGGCGCGAGGCCCCCGACTGGCACTGCGAGGCGTGCGGCTCCGCCCGGCTGCGCGCCCAGGTCGTCGGCGCCCGCAGGACCGCGGAGGAGCTCGGCCGGGCCTTTCCCGCCGTCCCGGTGCGCACCTCCGGCCGCGATCACGTCCTGGACCGGGTCCCGGACCGCCCCGCCCTCGTCGTCTCCACCCCCGGCGCCGAGCCGGTCGCCGACCGCGGCTACGCGGCGGCGCTGCTGCTCGACGGCTGGGCCCTGCTCGGCCGCCCCGACCTGCGGGCCGGCGAGGAGGCGCTGCGGCGCTGGATGGACGCGGCCTCGCTGGTCAGGGGCCAGGCGGAGGGCGGCACCGTGGTGGTGGTCGCCGAGCCGACGCTCCGGCCCGTGCAGGCGCTCGTCCGCTGGGACCCGGTCGGGCACGCCCAGCGGGAGCTGGCCGAGCGGGCCGAGCTGGGCTTCCCGCCGGTCTCCCGGATGGCGGCGGTGGCCGGGCCTCCCGAGTCCGTGGCGACCTTCCTCACGGGCGCCGCGCTGCCCATGGACGCGGAGGTCCTCGGGCCGGTGCCGCTGCCGGTGGTCCGCCCGGGATCCGTCCGCCGGCCCGGCGACCCGCCGCCCGGCGAGCGGTGGGACCGGGCGCTCGTCCGGGTCCCGCCGGGCAGCGGCGCGGCGCTCGCGCAGGCCCTCAAGCACGCCCGGGCGAGCCGTCAGGCACGCGGCACCGGCGATCCCGTCCGGATCAGGGTGGACCCACCGGACATCGGCTGACGGCGACCGACCACGGGGCGGACACGACGACGGCCGCCGCCCCCTTCGGCCAGGGGACGGCGGCCGGTCGTCGGCCCCGCGGGGTCAGCCGTTGCGCGGGCTGGGGAAAGCGGGGGAGCGGGGCTCCTCGCGGAGGGTGGCGCTGCCCGAGGTGGGCTGCGGCGGCATGCTGCGGGCGGCGGGCACCGACGGCAGGGTGCGGGTCGCGCCCGGCTCGGCGCCGTGCTGCTCCGGCTCCGCCGAAGGCTGCTGGGGCGTCCGGCGGGCACCGTAACGGCGGTGGACGGCCTGCTTGGTGACACCCAGCGCGGAACCGACGGCGTCCCAGGAGAACCCGAGGGAGCGGTCGAACTCGACGGCCGCGGTCACCAGGGTCTCGACGCTGTCGCGGAGCTCCTGGGCGAGCCGAACGGTGGGGGCGGGGGCGCGGCCGTAGACGACGAAGCCCGTGGACGGGCCGGAGCGGCGAGGGCGGTAGACATTGCCCAGCTGGGCCGTGAGCGTGCGCAGTGCGTCCACCTGCCGCCGGACCCGCTCGATGTCCCGCACCAACAGGTGCAGACTCGCCCGGGCTTGGGCGTCGTGGGTTGCGTGGTCGGCCATGTGAAAGCCTCTCGAACCGGCGATGGAAGGGCGGGCGGCCGCAGGGGGACGGCAGCCCGATGAGGTCAATCTCTCTTGACCAACGCGCCACCGGGGCTTGGGTCACGCTGCGGGGGCGTACACGCATATGCGCAGGGCGCTCACCGCCGCGCACGCCCCCTCCCTCCGCGCGCCGCCCCGCTCCTCTCCTCCCCGCGCGAGGCCGGGAGCGGCCGACGGCGCCTTCCCGCCGCCCGGCACGGCCCGGCCGCCCCCCTCCGCGGGCGGGCCGCGGGGCCCTCCGGTGCGTCCGGCCGGGGCCTCTCCGCCGGGGCCCGGCCGTCCCCTCCGGCCGGCGTCGGAGACAGCGCCTAGACTGATGCGTCGCTCGCAACGCCCCCGGACAGACAGGCAGTCGCCACCCATGAAGCTGGTCTTCGCAGGCACCCCCGAGGTCGCCGTTCCCGCCCTGGACGCCCTGCTCGCCTCGGGCCGGCACGAGGTGGCGGCCGTGGTCACCCGGCCGGACGCGCCGGCGGGGCGCGGGCGGCGGCTCGTCGCCAGTCCGGTCGCGCAGCGGGCCGAGGAGGAGGGCATCGAGATCCTGCGGCCGGCCCACCCGCGCGACGAGGGCTTCCTCGCCCGGCTGCGCGAGATCGCCCCCGACTGCTGCCCGGTCGTCGCCTACGGCGCGCTGCTCCCGCAGAAGGCCCTCGACATCCCGGCCCACGGCTGGGTCAACCTGCACTTCTCCCTCCTCCCGGCCTGGCGCGGCGCCGCCCCCGTCCAGCACGCGGTGATGGCGGGCGACGAGGTGACCGGCGCCTCCACCTTCCAGATCGAGCGGGGCCTCGACTCCGGCCCGGTCTACGGCGTGGTCACCGAGGAGATCCGCCCCACCGACACCAGCGGCGACCTGCTCACCCGCCTCGCCTTCGCCGGCGCCGGACTGCTCTCGGCGACCATGGACGGCATCGAGGACGGCACCCTGAAGGCCGTCCCGCAGCCCGCCGACGGCATCACCCTGGCCCCGAAGATCGAGGTCGAGGACGCCCACGTCGACTTCGCCGCCCCCGCCCTCCGCGTCGACCGCGTCGTCCGCGGCTGCACCCCCGCCCCCGGCGCCTGGACCCTCTTCCGCGGCGAGCGCCTCAAGCTCATCCAGGTCGCCCCCGTCGCCGACCGCACCGGCCTCGCCCCCGGCGAGCTGGCGGTCGGCAAGAACGACGTGTACGCGGGCACGGGGTCGTACGCCGTCGAGCTGCTGTGGGTCCAGCCCCAGGGCAAGAAGCCCATGAAGGCCGCCGACTGGGCCCGCGGCGTCCGCATCGCCGCGGGCGAGCGCCTGGGCGCGTGACCCCGCCGCCGCTTCCCGAAGGGCCGTGGGACGCCTGGGAGCCGCGCCGCTTCGACGGCAGCCGGCTCACCCTGGTCGCCGGGTACGACCTCACGTGCCACCACGGCCTGGAGGCGGAGCTCGTGGACGTCTCGTACGTCCGGTGCCCGACGGGCTTCATGGACCCCGTCTTCCGCGAGCCCACCGCCGGGGAGCGGGCCGAGGTCCTGCGGACCGTCGGCGAGGAGCCGCCCGTGCTCCTCGCCTTCGAGGCGGACGGGGGCGGCACCGCGCCGGTGACCTGCCTCCTCGCCGCCGAGGACCCGGTCGTCCGGCAGGGGTGTTTTCCCCGGTAGCGGCGCGCGGACGTAGGCTGGGTGGGTTCGACCCCTCCTTTCGTCACGCGGAGCACCTTTGAGCGAGCAGGCACGTCGCCGTCCCCCCAAGCCCCACCGCCGGCCCAAGAAGGATCCCGTGCGGATGCTCGCCTTCGAGGTGCTCCGGGCGGTCGACGAGCGGGACGCGTACGCCAACCTCGTGCTGCCCCCGCTGCTGCGCAAGGCGCGGGAGAAGGAGGGCTTCGAGGCCCGGGACGCGGCCCTCGCGACCGAGCTGGTCTACGGGACGCTGCGCCGGCAGGGCACGTACGACGCGATCATCGCGGCCTGTGTCGACCGGCCGCTGCGCGAGGTCGACCCGCCGGTCCTGGACGTGCTGTCACTCGGCGCGCACCAGCTGCTCGGGACCCGGATCCCGCCGCACGCCGCCGTCTCCGCCACCGTCGAGCTGGCCCGCGCGGTGCTGGGCGAGGGACGCGCCAAGTTCGTCAACGCCGTGCTGCGGAAGATCACGCGGCAGGACCTCGACGCCTGGGTGGCCGAGGTCGCCCCGCCGTACGAGAAGGACGCCGAGGACCACCTCGCCGTCGTGCACTCCCACCCCCGCTGGGTGGTCTCCGCGCTCTGGGACGCGCTCGGCGGCGGCCGGGCCGGCATCGAGGCGCTCCTGGAGGCCGACAACGAGCGGCCCGAGGTCACCCTCGTCGCCCGCCCCGGCCGGGCCACCGTCGAGGAGCTGGCCGAGGCCGCCGAGACCGAGCCGGGCCGCTGGTCGCCGTACGCCCTGCGGCTGAGCGACGGCGGCGAGCCGGGTGCCATCGAGGCCGTCCGGGACGGCCGGGCCGGCGTCCAGGACGAAGGCAGCCAGCTCGTCGCGATCGCGCTGGCCAACGCGCCGCTCGAAGGACCCGACACCCGCTGGCTCGACGGCTGCGCGGGGCCCGGCGGCAAGGCCGCCCTGCTCGGCGCGCTGGCCGCCGAGCGCGGCGCCGCCCTGCTCGCCTCCGAGAAGCAGCCGCACCGCGCCCGGCTCGTCGAGCGCGCGCTGGCCGGCAACCCCGGCCCGTACCAGGTCATCGCCGCCGACGGCACCCGCCCGCCGTGGCGCGAGGGCTCCTTCGACCGGGTCCTGGTCGACGTGCCCTGCTCCGGGCTCGGCGCCCTGCGCCGCCGCCCGGAGGCCCGCTGGCGCCGCCGCCCCGAGGACCTCGACGGCTTCGCCCCGCTCCAGCGCGGGCTGCTCACCGAGGCGCTCCGGGCCGTCCGCGTCGGCGGGGTCGTCGGGTACGCGACCTGCTCGCCGCACCTCGCCGAGACCCGGGTCGTCGTGGACGACGTCCTGAAGAGGCTCGGCGGCGCCGAGCTGGTCGACGCCCGACCGCTCTTCCCCGGCGTCGACCGGCTCGGCGACGGCCCCGACGTCCAGCTGTGGCCGCATCTGCACGGTACGGACGCCATGTATCTGGCGCTGATCCGCCGGACGGCCTGACGGTTTCTGCTGGTCCGTACCAGTACGTCCGGTGCCGGAAGGGCCGTGGACCGGTTCGCGGCAAAGAAGTCCCCAAGAACGTGGCAGGCTTGGCTCATGGCGCAGATCAATCCCAGCATCCTCTCCGCAGACTTCGCCCGCCTCGCGGACGAGGCCAAGGCCGTCGACGGAGCCGACTGGCTGCACGTCGACGTCATGGACAACCACTTCGTGCCCAACCTGACGCTGGGCGTGCCGATCGTCGAGTCGCTCAGCCGGGCGACCGACACCCCCCTCGACTGCCACCTGATGATCGAGGACCCGGACCGCTGGGCGCCGCAGTACGTCGAAGCGGGCGCCGGCTCCGTGACCTTCCACGTCGAGGCGGCCGCCGCACCGGTCCGGCTCGCCCGGGAGATCCGCGCCAAGGGCGCCAGGGCCTCCATGGCGCTCAAGCCGGCCACCCCCATCGAGCCCTTCGAGGACCTGCTCCCCGAGCTCGACATGCTGCTCATCATGACCGTGGAGCCCGGCTTCGGCGGCCAGGCCTTCCTCGACATCATGCTTCCCAAGATCCGCCGCACCCGTGAGCTGATCGCGAAGCACGGTCTGGAACTGTGGCTCCAGGTCGACGGCGGCGTCTCCGAGGCGACCATCGAGCGCTGCGCCGAGGCGGGCGCCGACGTCTTCGTGGCCGGCTCGGCGGTCTACGGCGCGGCCGATCCGGCCGCCGCGGTGGCCGCGCTGCGGGCCAGGGCGGACGCCGCCACGGCCGGTGCCGCCTGGGCATGTGGCCACTGAGCCTCCGGCCGGTGAACGCGGTCCGACGGGCCGCCGACAGGACTGATCAAGGGCCGCCGTTTCTGACAGGATGAACAGCGGGTCCAGAGTGTGAACGAACACGGATCGTGGACAGCGGTGCGTGAACAGCAGTGAGGAGATCGCGGTGGCGGGAATGTCGGCGGGACGGTCGGCCCTGCGGATGGGCCCCGCGGAGCTGGTGCAGGCGGCGGCCATGGCGCGCCGCTTCTACCTGGAGGGGAAGTCCAAGATCCAGATCGCCGAGGAGTTCGGCGTGAGCCGCTTCAAGGTGGCCCGGGTCCTGGAGACCGCTCTGGAGCGGGATCTCGTACGCATCGAGATCCGGGTACCGGCCGAGCTGGACGCCGAACGTTCCGACGCGCTGCGCGCCCGTTACGGGCTCCGCCACGCCGTCGTCGTCGAGTCCCCGGCCGAGGACGACGAGTCGCCCGATCCGGAGAACCTCGGCGAGGTCGCCGCCGACCTCCTCGGCGAGCTGGTCGCCGAGGGCGACGTCCTCGGCCTGGCCTGGGGCCGCTCGACCATCCACATGGCGGCCGCCCTCGACCGGCTGCCCCCGTGCACGGTCGTCCAGCTCACCGGCGTGTACGACGCCGGGACCGCCGAGCGCGGCTCGGTCGAGGCGGTCCGGCGCGCCGCCCAGGTCTCCGGCGGCGAGGCCCACCCCATCTACGCGCCCATGCTGCTGCCCGACCCGGCCACCGCCGCCGCGCTGCGCAGCCAGACCGGCATCGCCCGCGCCTTCGAGTACTTCGACAAGGTCACCGTCGCCTGCGTCTCCATCGGCTCCTGGGAGCCGGGCATCTCGACCGTCCACGACATGCTCACCGAGGAGGAGCGCGCCCACTACGCCACCCTCGGCGTGGCCGCCGAGATGTCCGCGCACCTCTTCGACGCCGAGGGCCGCCGGGTCGGCCGCGACCTGGGCGAGCGGTGCATCACCGTCGAGGCGGACCGGCTGCGCCGGATCCCCGAGGTCGTCGCCATCGCGGGCGGCCAGCGCAAGGCGGCGGCGATCGGCGCGGTGCTCCGCTCCGGCCTCGTCACCAGCCTCGTCACCGACCGCTCGGCCGCCGACCACCTGCTCACCGAGTCCAGCCCGGGCCCGCGCCCGGCCCTCGACCGCAAAGACCCGGACACGGGCACCGACGCCCGCTGATCCCGGGCCGGGGCACCGGCGCCCGCTGATCCCGGACACCGGGACCGAAGCCCGCCGATCCCGGACGGGCCGCCGGCCGGGCGCCTTCCCGGCTCCGTCCGGCTTCTCCCGGGCGCGTCCTCCGGCCCGGTCCGGCGGCCGGTGGCAGCATCGGGGGATGATCGCTCGCCGTCTTCGGGCGGGGCTCGGCGTCCTGGTCGGGCTGACGCTGCTCCTCACCGGCTGCTCGGCCGGGACCGCCACGCCGACCGCCCCCGCGGCCCCGTCCCGTACCGCCGCGTCGGCCGTTCCCGCGCCCTCGGGCCGAGCGACCGCCACGCCCGTCTCGGACCTCCCCACCGTCCGGGAGTCGGAGCTGCCGCCCGAGGCGCGCAGGACCCTCGCCCTGATCCGGGCCGGCGGTCCCTTCCCGTACGCCAAGGACGGCAGCGTCTTCTCGAACTTCGAGCGGATCCTGCCGCCCAGGAAACGCGGCCACTACCGCGAGTACACCGTCCGCACCCCCGGCGAACGCGACCGCGGGGCCCGCCGCATCGTCACCGGCGGGGACGGGGAGCGGTACTACACCGACGACCACTACGAGAGCTTCCGGGAGGTGGTGGTCGGCGATGAGGCTCGATGACCCCGTCGTCCTCGATCTGCGCGGCGTCACCGACAAGGCGGGCTTCATGGACCGCTGCGCGGACGCGCTCGGCCTGCCGGACTGGTTCGGCCGCAACTGGGACGCGCTGGCCGAGAGCCTCGGCGAGCTGCCCCGGCCCGTCGCCGTCGTGGTGACCCACTGGCAGGCGTACGCGCGCCATGCCCCGCGTGACTGGGACCTCGCCCGGGAGGTGTTCGCGACGGCCGTCGAGGAGTCCGGCGAGCGGCTCTCGGTGCTGGTCGCCCTGGGACCGGAAGGGGAGGAGTGAGGCGCGGTCGGCGCGGCGCGTACACCGTGGGGAGTACGGCGTGCGCCGGGGGAGTACGCCGGGATGTCGGCGGGCGGGGGACGCGGGCGGGGGAGCCGGGTTCCTAGCGTGAGGGCCGTCGGGCGGAAGCGCCGCCCCGCACCGTCCGGAGGTTCCTCGTGCAGACCCGCTCCCCGTCCTCCTCCTCGTCCGCCGTCGTCGCCGGGGTCGGTGCCGCCGTGGCCGGGATCGCCGCCGCCGACCTGCTGAACCCGGGGTACAGCCCGGTCACCGAGGTGATCAGCCGGTACGTCAACGGGACCGCCGGATGGCTGGTCACCGCCGCCCTGCTGCTGATCGCCGGGGCGTCCGCCCTCCTCCTCGCCCTGCTGCGGCGCGCCGGGGCGCCGCGGGCCGGCCGGTGGGCGGTGGGGGTGTGGGCCGTCGGCGTCCTGGTCGCCGGGGTGTTCCCGGCCGACCCGCCCGGGCGGTGGAGCCGGCCCTCCGCCTCGGACCTCGTCCACGGCACCGCCGCCGCCCCCGCCTTCCTGGCGCTGCCCGTGGCCGCGCTGGTGCTGCACCGGTGGCTGGCCCGGCGCCGGCCGAGCGCCGCCCGGGCGCTGCGGGCCGTGCTCGTCACCTCGCTCGTCTCGACCGGCGCGCTGCTGGTCTGCCTGGTCGACGTGATGGACGGGCCCTCGCTCGGCACGGCCGCCGTGCCCACCGTCGTGGGGCTCGTCGAGCGGGTCGCCTTCGGCACCGCCCTGGTCTGGGTGGCGCTCGCCGCCGTCGCCGCCGCGCGGCCGCAGGACCGCGCGTGAGGCCCGAACGGCCCTGGCCGCGGGCGGGAGTTGGGCAGAATGGGCAGGTGAGCGACGAGCGTGCCCTCCGGGGCGGGTGGAGCGGTGGGGCGGGGGCGGACGGGGGACCGGCGGCCACGCGCGCCGCCGGGGCCGTACGGGGCGCCGCGGCGGTCGTGACGGCGGTCGCCGTGGTCACCGCCGAGGCCCTGGCGGGCGACGGCCCGCTTCTGGCCGGCGCGGTGCCGTACGGGCTCGGGCTCGCCGCCCTGGTCCTCGTGGCCGGCCGGTGGCCGCGCGCCGCCCTCCTGGCGAGCGTCCAGACCGTCATCGCCTTCCGCGGCGCCGGGATGTCGGACGTGGGCTGGATCTGGCCCGCCTCCGCCGCGTACTTCCTCGTCGCGGCGGGGACCGGGACCGGGCGCACACCGGACGAGGAGGGGAAGCGGCTCGGCCCGCCGCCGCGGCGGGTGCCGCGCGGGCTCGCCTTCGCCGTCGCCGTCGGCGTCCTCCAGGTCGTCTTCGCGGCGAACTGGGAGCGGTACGTCGCCGGGCTCGACGGCCGGGAGGCCGTCGCCGAACTCGGCGCCGAGACCCTCTGGCTCGCCCTCGTCCTGGCCGCCGCGACCGCTTGGCGCAACGGCCGCAACTGGCGCCGCGAGGAGGCGGCCGGCCGCGAACGCGCCGCCCGGGAGCGGGCGGCGGAGGCCCGGCGGCGGGCCGAGGCGGAGCGGCTCCGGATCGCCCGCGAGCTGCACGACGTGGTCGCGCACACCCTGACCGTCGTCGGCGTGCAGCTGCGGGTGGCCGTCGAGGCCCTCGACGACGAGCCGGCGGAGGCGCGGGCCGCGCTGCGGACCGCGCAGGAGGTCCGGGCGACCGCCGTCGCCGACCTGCGCGCGCTCCTCGGCGTCCTGCGCGACCCCGGGGAGGAACCGGGCGCGATGGAGCTCGCCCCGGGGCGGGGACTCGACGGCGTCGCCGACCTCGTGGAGGGCGTACGGGCCGCCGGACTCCAGGCGGCCGTCGAGACCGAGGGCGACCCGGCCGGGGTCCCGGCGCCCGTCGCGCTCGCCGTCTACCGGATCGTCCAGGAGTCGCTGACCAACGCGGTGCTGCACTCCGGCGGCACCCGCGTCGACGTCCGGCTGCGGTACGGCCCCGGGGCCGTCCGCGTCGAGATCGCCGACGACGGCACCGGGACCGGCACCGGGGACGGGGCCGACACGCGGGCGGGCGGCGGCCACGGGGTCGCCGGGATGCGGGAGCGGGTCTCCGTCCTCGGCGGAGAGTTCGCCTCCGGGCCGGGCGAGCACGGCGGACACACCGTCCGGGCCGTGATTCCTGTGCCAAGCTGACGATCATGACGATCTCGGTACTCCTCGCCGACGACCAGGCCCTCGTCCGGGCCGGTTTCCGCAGCCTGCTCCGGCGGACCCGTGACATCGAGGTGGTCGGCGAGGCGGCCACCGGCGACGAGGCGCTGCGCGCCGTCCGCGAGCTGCGCCCCGACGTCGTCCTGATGGACATCCGCATGCCCGGGACGGACGGGCTGACCGCCACCGAGACCCTCACCCGGGACCCGGAACTCGCGGGCACCAGGGTCATCGTGCTGACCACCTTCGAGACCGACGAGTACGTCTTCGCGGCGCTCCGGGCGGGCGCCGGCGGCTTCCTCACCAAGGAGATCGAACCGGACGACCTGCGCCAGGCGATCCGGGCGGTCGCCGCCGGCGACGCCCTGCTCTCGCCGAGCGCGACCCGCCGGGTCGTCGCGGAGTTCGCCCACCGGGCACCCGCCACCACCGTCGCCGCGGAGCGGCTCACCGCGCTCACCGCCCGCGAGCGCGAGGTGGTGGCCCTGGTCGCGGCCGGGCTCTCCAACGACCGGATCGCCGAACGGCTGGTGATCTCCCCGCTGACGGCCAAGACCCACGTCACCCGGGCGATCACCAAGCTCGGCGTGCGCGACCGGGTCCAGCTCGTCGTCCTCGCGTACGAGACGGGGCTGATCCGCCCCGGTCACACCGCGGAGAGCGACGTGTGACCGAAAGCGTTCGGGCGATCCTCCGAAAGGTGGGTCGTGAGGCTCGGAGGATCCGCCCGGGGCTGGTATCCGTACCGGCGTGGGACAATGAACTACGTGCTTTTTCCCCTGGCTGAAATGCCTAGGGGCCGATCCGAACGACTGGGATGTCAGCACGTGCGTTTCCTCAATGACGTCAAGCCGCCGTACGACCTCACGTACGACGATGTGTTCATGGTGCCGAGCCGGTCGGCCGTCGGCTCCCGACAGGCCGTGGACCTCTCCGCGCCGGACGGCACCGGCACGACGATCCCGCTGGTCGTCGCCAACATGACCGCGATCGCCGGCCGCCGCATGGCCGAGACGGTCGCCCGCCGGGGCGGCATCGTCGTCATCCCCCAGGACATCCCGATCGAGGTCGTCACCGAGGTCGTCTCCTGGGTGAAGAGCCGCCACCTGGTCCTCGACACCCCCATCGTCCTGGAGCCGCACCAGACCGTCGCCGACGCCCTCGCGCTGCTGCCCAAGCGGGCGCACGAGGCCGGCGTCGTCGTCGACGAGCACCGCCGCCCCGTCGGCGTCGTCACCGACGCGGACCTCGCCGGCGTCGACCGCTTCACCCAGCTCTCCGAGGTCATGTCCAAGGACCTCCTGCTGCTCGACGCGGACATCGACCCCCGCGAGGCCTTCAACACCCTCGACGGCGCCAACCGCCGCTACGCCCCCGCCGTCGACGCGGACGGCAAGCTGGCCGGCATCCTCACCCGCAAGGGCGCCCTCCGGGCCACCCTGTACACCCCGGCCGTCGACGCGGACGGCAAGCTGCGGATCGCCGCGGCCGTCGGCATCAACGGCGACGTGGCCGGCAAGGCCAAGCTGCTGCTCGACGCGGGCGTCGACACGCTCGTCATCGACACCGCCCACGGGCACCAGGAGTCGATGATCTCCGCGATCAGGACGGTGCGCGCGCTCGACCCGCAGGTCCCGATCGTCGCGGGCAACATCGTCTCCGCCGAGGGCGTCAAGGACCTCATCGAGGCCGGCGCGGACATCATCAAGGTCGGCGTGGGCCCCGGCGCCATGTGCACCACCCGCATGATGACCGGTGTCGGCCGCCCGCAGTTCTCGGCCGTCCTGGAGTGCGCCGCCGAGGCGAAGAAGTACGGCAAGCACGTCTGGGCCGACGGTGGCGTCCGGCACCCGCGCGACGTCGCCATGGCGCTCGCCGCCGGCGCGTCCAACGTGATGATCGGCTCCTGGTTCGCCGGGACGTACGAGTCCCCCGGCGACCTCCACCACGACGCGCAGGGCCGCGCCTACAAGGAGTCCTTCGGCATGGCGTCCGCGCGGGCGGTGCGGAACCGCACGTCCGAGGAGTCGGCGTACGACCGGGCGCGCAAGGCGCTCTTCGAGGAGGGCATCTCGACGTCGCGGATGTTCCTCGACCCGGCCCGCCCGGGCGTCGAGGACCTGATCGACTCGATCATCGCGGGCGTGCGGTCGTCCTGCACGTACGCCGGTGCGAGCACGCTGGCGGAGTTCGAGGAGAAGGCCGTCGTCGGCATCCAGTCCGCCGCCGGCTACGCCGAGGGCAAGCCCCTCCACGCCAGCTGGAGCTAGGCCCCGGCCCGCCCGCGCCTGAACCCGCACCCGATGTAAGGGTGCGGGTTCAGACGCATGCGCGGAGGCAGCCGGGAGCGGCCGGGCACCGCGCCCTAGCGGAAGGCGGGCCCGAGGCGGGACAGGACCTTCGTGACCGCCTCGGCCAGGACGGCGTGGCCGGTGTCGTCGGGGTGGAGGCCGTCCGCCAGGTGCTCGGGGCCGAGGAGGGGACGGCCCGGCAGGACGAGGAGCCGGTCGTCGCCCTCCGACGCCAGCTCGCGGCCCGCGCGCTCCATCGCCCGCCGCAGCTCCGTCAGCGTCGCGCCCAGCGCGTTGCGGGCGTGCTCCGCGGCCGGGCGCAGCACGGGGGAGACCAGGAGGAGCGGGGTGCGGGGGTGGCCCCGCCGGACCAGCCCCACGAAGGAACGCACCGTCGCGTGCAGCCACTCGGGCGTCGCCGGCACCCGGTCCCAGCAGTTGGTGCCGAACGCCAGGGTGATCACGTCGCCCGGGAGCCGGGAGAGGTGCTCCGCCAGGACGAGTTCGCCGCGCGCCCCGCCCGCGTACCCGAGGTTCACCGGGTCGAGACCGAGCGCGCGCCCCGCCACCGCGGGCCAGGCGTGGGCCGGCCGGGTGGACCACCAGCCCTCGGTGATGGAGTCGCCGTGGACCAGCCACCGGGGCCGCGCGGGCGCGGGCGAGAGGGCCCCGCCGACGGCCCGGACGCCGCGCACGACGGGCGCCTGCGCCTCCGGCAGGTGGACGGTGAACTCCCCGCCGCCCGGCGGGAGTCGGAGCCGTACCGTGGTCTCCTCCGCGGGCTCCGCGCAGACCTCCCGCACACACCGTCCGTCCTGCCAGAGCGCGAACACGTGCCGCAGCGCGCGCAGTTCGTCGCCGGCCGGCGGAACGGCCGCCCGGTAGCGGAGTTCCACCGCCGAAGTGCCGGGCTCCGCGAGGAATTCGACCCGTACCCCGATCGGCAGCGCGGCCCGTTCCGCGACGTCCCAGGGCAGTCGGTCCAGGTCGGCGGGGTCGGCGCGGACCGCCCGGTCGCCGTCCCGCCAGGCCGTGCCGCGGAGGAAGGGCCCGGGTTCCAGCCAGCTCACTCGGCACCTCCGATCGGCCCGGTCCGGAGCGGCCCGGGCGGTGGGGAGTCACGGCATCGTCCAGGTTCCGTCCTGTCCCCTGATGTGTCGATTCATGCGGGGGCGCGCAATGTTTCCCCGTCCGGGCCGGAAGTGCGCAATGATCATTCGCCACTGCGCAACAACACTGCATTACGGATGCGAAGCGGAGCGCTAGGCTCATCCCTCGTACCAGGAGTGGCGGGGACCGCCTGCTCGGCGGACTTCCTGCCCCCGTGGACTGCTTCGGCATGCCCGCGGAACCGGCACGCGGCCGCCGCGATCCCCGTCGTACCGACAGGCAGCGATAAGGAGCCTCCGCAGTGCTGGATCACGGCGCAGCCCCACCGGTCGAGTCCCCGACCGCCCGCAAGACCCCCTTCCTGACCGCCCTCGTCCGCCGCAAGCCGGTGGAACGCCTGGTCGCGGAGGGTGGGCAGGGCGAGGGCGGCAGTCTCCGCCGCTCGCTCTCCATGTGGCAGCTGACGATGATCAGCATCGGTGCCACGCTCGGCACGGGCATCTTCGTCGTCCTCGGCGAGGCGGTCCCCGAGGCCGGTCCGGCCGTGACGCTCGCCTTCGTCTTCGCCGGTCTCACCGCGCTCTTCTCGGCCCTCTCGTACGCCGAGCTGGCCGGCACCATCCCGGTCGCGGGCTCCTCCTACTCGTATGCGTACGCAACGATGGGTGAGCTCATCGCCTGGGTCTGCGGCTGGTGCCTGATGCTGGAGTACGGCGTCTCGGTCGCCGCCGTCGCCGTCGGCTGGGGCGACTACCTGAACGAGCTGCTCGACGGCACGATCGGCGTCACCCTCCCCGCCGCGCTGAGCGCGCCGCCCGGCGAGGGCGGTGTCTTCAACCTGCCGGCCCTGATAGTCGTCGTCCTCGCGATGCTGTTCCTGCTCGGCGGCGCCAAGGAGTCGGCCCGCGCCAACACGATCATGGTCGTGGTGAAGATCGCCGCCCTGGTCCTCTTCTGCGCCGTCGGCTTCATGGGCTTCAAGTCCGGCAACTACTCCGACTTCATGCCGCTCGGCATGAGCAGCGTCGGCGCCGCCGGGGCCATCCTCTTCTTCTCGTACATCGGCTTCGACGCCGCCTCCACGGCCGGCGAGGAGGCGAAGAACCCCAAGCGCGACCTGCCCCGGGCGATCATGCTCTCGCTGGTCATCGTCACCGCGCTGTACGTCCTCGTCGCGGCCGTCGCGGTCGGCGCCTGGGACTGGAAGAAGTTCGAGGGCACCGACGCCACCCTCGCCGCGATCATGAACGACGTCACCGGCCAGAGCTTCTGGGGCACCCTGCTCGCCGCCGGCGCCGTGATCTCCATCGCCAGCGTGGTCCTCACCGTGCTCTACGGCCAGACCCGCATCCTCTTCGCGATGGCCCGCGACGGCCTCGTCCCCAAGGTCTTCGGCAAGGTCGACGCCAAGACCGGCACCCCGCGCACCAACACCCTGATCGTCTCGCTGCTCTGCGGCGGCCTCGCGGCCGTCGTCCCGCTCGGCGAGCTGGTCAACGCCACCAGCATCGGCACGCTCTTCGCGTTCGCCCTGGTCAACATCGCCGTCGTGGTGCTCCGCTTCACCCGCCCCGACATGGAGCGCTCCTTCAAGGTGCCCTTCGGCCCGGTCTTCGCCGTCCTCGGCTTCCTCTGCTGCGGCTACAGCATGTACAGCCTCGACCTGATCACCTGGGTGTACTTCGGTGCCTGGATGGCCGCGGGTCTCGTGTTCTACTTCCTGTACGGCATGCGCCGCTCCCGCCTGGTCACCGAGCCCGTGACCACCGACGCAGAGAAGTGATCCACCCGTAGTGCGACTCAACGACCTCGACGAACGCATCGTCCACGCCCTCGCGGAAGACGCCCGCCGCAGCTACGCCGACATCGGCTCGCTCGTCGGTCTCTCCGCCCCCGCCGTGAAGCGGCGCGTGGACCGGCTCCGGGCCGAGGGCGCCATCACCGGCTTCACCGTACGGGTGGACCCGGCGGCGCTCGGCTGGGAGACGGAGGGCTTCGTCGAGATCTTCTGTCGCCACAACACCTCGCCGGACGACATCCGGCGAGGTCTGGAGCGGTATCCGGAGGTGGTGTCCGCGTCGACCGTCACCGGTGACGCGGACGCCGTCGTCCAGGTCTTCGCCTCCGACATGCGCCACTTCGAGCGCGTCCTGGAGCGGATCGCGGGCGAGCCCTTCGTGGAGCGCACCAAGTCCGTCCTGGTGCTCTCCCCGCTGCTGCGGCGCTTCTCCTCGGGATCGCCCGCCTGACGCGCCACCCGGCCGTGCCGTCGTGGGTCCACGGCAGCACGGGGAAGTCCCCGCCGCCCCGCACGGCCTTTCGTGCGGGGCGGCGGCGTCGCACGGCGGCACCTCGTCCGTCCGCGGGGCGGAGGCCGGCCGCGGCCCGGCCGGCGGGCCGTCGCGGCGGCGGACGATCCGGGGGTGAGCCGCCGGCCGCGGAGCGCGCACGCCCCCGGTCCGGTCGCCGCGCAACGAATCGCCGCTCCGGTCGTACATCGCGCAACGGTTCGACGGTCGGTCCGCAACGGTCCCGTCTTGTCCGGGCCGAGCCCGGAACCGTACCGTTTTGGACGTCTCCCGGAGACGCCCCTCCCTCCCCTCCGCCCCCACGAGGAACAGCATGCCCACGGTGCGCACCGCCCTGCTCCAGAGCTCCGGACGGCTCGGTGACGTCACCGCCAACCTGCGGATCCTCGACGAGACCGCCGCCCGGGCCGCGGCCGCGGGCGCGGACGTGCTGCTCGCCCCCGAACTCTTCCTCACCGGCTACGCGATCGGCGCCGACATCGCCCGCCTCGCCGAGCCGTCCGACGGCCCCTCGGCCCGCGCGGTCGCGGAGATCGCCGCCCGCCACGGCCTCGCCGTCGGCTACGGCTACCCCGAGCGGGACACCGAGCGGCACGGCGTGATCTACAACGCGGCCGCGCTCTTCGGCGCCGACGGCGCCCCCCTCGCGCGGTACCGCAAGACCCACCTCTTCGGCGACTTCGAGCTGAAGTGGTTCACCCCGGGCGACGAGCCGCTCGTCCAGGCCCGCATCGGCGACCTCACCGTCGGCCTGATGATCTGCTACGACGTCGAGTTCCCCGAGAACGTACGGGCGCAGGCGCTGGCCGGCACGGACCTCCTCCTCGTGCCGACCGCCCTCATGCACCCCGCCGAGATCGTGCCGCTCTCCGTCGTCCCGGTGCGCGCCTTCGAGAGCCAGATGTACATCGCGTACGCCAACCGCGCCGGCGCCGAGGGCGACTTCGAGTTCGTCGGGCTCTCCGTGCTCGCCGGCCCCGACGGCACCGCCCGGGCACGTGCCGGCCGCGGCGAGGACCTCGTCCTCGGCGACGTCGACCCCGAGGCCCTGGCGGCCTCCCGCGCGGAGAACCCGTACCTCCGCGACCGCAGGCCGGGCCTGTACGGCTCCCTCGTCTGAGCCGCCCCCTCCCCCTTCCTCTCCCACCCCCCGCGCAAGGAGTCCGCACCCCCATGACGTCCACCGTGCCCAACGCCGTCGAGCACGCCGACGAGCAGCAGCCGCCGATCACCATGTTCGGCCCGGACTTCCCGTACGCGTACGACGACTTCCTGGCCCACCCGGCCGGCCTCGGCCAGATACCCGCGACCGAGCACGGCGCCGAGGTCGCGGTCGTCGGCGGCGGCCTGTCCGGCATCATCGCCGCGTACGAGCTGATGAAGATGGGCCTCAAGCCCGTCGTCTACGAGGCCGACCAGATCGGCGGCCGGCTCCGCACGGTGGGCTTCGAGGGACCGGAGACCGAGGGGCTGACGGCGGAGATGGGCGCCATGCGCTTCCCGCCCTCCTCCACCGCCCTCCAGCACTACATCGACCTGGTCGGCCTGGAGACCACGCCGTTCCCGAACCCGCTGGCCGAGGCCACCCCCTCGACCGTCGTCGACCTCAAGGGCGAGTCGCACTACGCCGAGACCGTCGACGACCTGCCGCAGGTCTACCGCGACGTCGCCGCCGCGTGGAACAAGTGCCTCGACGAGGGCGCCGACTTCTCCGACATGAACCGCGCCATGCGCGAGCGCGACGTCCCGCGCATCCGCGAGATCTGGGCGAAGCTGGTCGAGAAGCTCGACAACCAGACCTTCTACGGCTTCCTCTGCGAGTCCGAGGCCTTCAAGTCCTTCCGGCACCGCGAGATCTTCGGCCAGGTCGGCTTCGGCACCGGCGGCTGGGACACCGACTTCCCCAACTCCATCCTGGAGATCCTCCGCGTCGTCTACACCGAGGCCGACGACCACCACCGCGGCATCGTCGGCGGCTCGCAGCAGCTGCCGCTGCGCCTGTGGGAGCGCGAGCCGGAGAAGATCGTCCACTGGGCGCAGGGCACCTCGCTGGCCTCCCTGCACGAGGGCGGGCAGCCGAAGCCGGCCGTCACCCGGCTGAACCGCACGGCGGGCAACCGGATCACCGTCACCGACGCGTCCGGCGACATCCGCACCTACCAGGCGGCGATCTTCACCGCCCAGTCCTGGATGCTGCTCTCCAAGATCGCCTGCGACGACTCGCTCTTCCCGATCGACCACTGGACGGCGATCGAGCGGACCCACTACATGGAGTCGAGCAAGCTCTTCGTCCCGGTCGACCGGCCGTTCTGGCTCGACAAGGATGAGGAGACCGGGCGGGACGTCATGTCGATGACGCTGACCGACCGGATGACCCGCGGCACCTACCTCCTGGACGACGGCCCGGACAAGCCGGCCGTCATCTGCCTCTCGTACACGTGGTGCGACGACAGCCTGAAGTGGCTGCCGCTGTCCGCGAACGAGCGGATGGAGGTCATGCTGAAGTCGCTCGGCGAGATCTACCCGAAGGTCGACATCCGGAAGCACATCATCGGCAACCCGGTGACGGTCTCCTGGGAGAACGAGCCCTACTTCATGGGCGCCTTCAAGGCCAACCTGCCGGGGCACTACCGCTACCAGCGGCGCCTGTTCACCCACTTCATGCAGGACCGCCTGCCTGAGGACAAGCGCGGCATCTTCCTCGCCGGCGACGACATCTCGTGGACGGCCGGCTGGGCCGAGGGCGCGGTGCAGACGGCGCTCAACGCGGTGTGGGGCGTGATGCACCACTTCGGCGGCGCCACCGACGCCACCAACCCGGGCCCGGGCGACGTCTACGACGAGATCGCCCCGGTCGAGCTGCCGGAGGACTGATCCCCGGAGGCCCTACGGCCTGGCCAGGGGCGTGAGCAGCATCCGCCCCACCAGGCCGACCGAGCGGTCGAGCCGCTCGGTGAACTCGGCCGCGATCCCGGGCAGCGTCCGCAGCTGCCACAGCGAGCGGGCGGCCAGCCAGGCCCCGTCGCGGGCCCGGTCCAGGCTCCAGCAGCCGAGCAGGTGCGTCAGCGGGTCCGCGATCTCCAGGAGGTCCGGGCCCGGCATCAGTTCCTCGCGGATCCGCTCCTCCAGGAGGACGAGGACGTCGCCGACCCGGTCGAACTCGTCCTCCAGGTCGGCCGGCGCGCAGTCCAGGGCGGCGCAGCTGTCGACGAGGGAGAGCGCCAGGTCGTGGCCGATGTGGGCGTTGATCCCGGCGAGCGCGAACTGGAGCGGGGTCACGCCGGGGTGCCGCCGGTAGTGGAAGAGGGGCCGCCAGCAGGCGGGCCCCGGGCGGCCCGCCGCGTGGGCCTCGACGGCGGCGAGGTAGCGCTCGGCGAAGAGCACGTCCAGGGTGGCCGCCGCCCGCCGGTCCTCGAAGGCGCCCGCCTCGATGGCGTGGCCGATCTCCTCGGTGACCGTCAGGTACACCCGGTTGAAGACGGCGACGCCGTCGCCCGGGTGCCAGGCCGCGCGGAGCGACCGCATCCGGTCCACGACGGGGTCGACCGCCACGAACTGCCCGAGCCGTTCATCCGTCCACTGGGTCTGCGCCATGGGGGCAGACTTCCAGCCGCCGGGCCCCGGAGGGAGCCTCCGGGGCCCGGCTTCGCCGGAACGGGCGAATACCTCAGTTCTTCGCCGTGTCGCCGGGGCCCGTCTCGTACGAGCTGGTGCCCGAGTCCAGGAGCGGTTCCTGCTCCGTGGGCGCGGCCTTGAGGTGCGCCGGGGCGAAGGTGCGCAGCACGTGGTAGCCGGTGATGACGACGATCGTGCCGAGTGCGATGCCGCCGAGCTCGAAGGTGTCGGTGAAGCTCAGCTTCACGCCGCCGACGCCGATGATGATGCCGGCGGCGGCCGGGACCAGGTTGAGCGGGTTGCGCAGGTCGACCTTGGCGTTGATCCAGATCTGCGCGCCGAGCAGGCCGATCATGCCGTAGAGGATGACGGTGATGCCGCCGAGGACGCCGCCCGGGATGGCGGCGACGACCGCGCCGAACTTGGGGCAGAGGCCGAAGAGGAGCGCGAAGCCGGCGGCGGCCCAGTAGGCGGCCGTGGAGTAGACGCGGGTGGCGGCCATGACGCCGATGTTCTCGGAGTACGTGGTGTTCGGCGGGCCGCCGACGGCGGTCGACAGCATGGACGCGGCGCCGTCCGCGGCGATCGCGGTGCCCAGCTTGTCGTCGAGGTCGTCGCCGGTCATCTCGCCGACGGCCTTCACGTGGCCGGCGTTCTCGGCGATCAGCGCGATGACGACGGGGAGCGCGACGAGGATGGCGGACCACTCGAAGCTGGGGCCGTGCAGGTCGGGCAGGCCGATCCAGTCGGCCTTGCCGACGGCGGAGAGGTCGAGCCGCCAGTGGTCGGTGACCTGGCCGCTCGGGGACATCGAGTGGATCTTGCCGAAGACCAGGTCGAGGACCCAGGAGAGGGCGTAGCCGAAGACCAGGCCGAGGAAGATCGCGATCCGTGACCAGAAACCGCGCAGGCAGACCACGGCCAGACCGGTGAAGAGCATCACCAGGAGGGCCGTCCACTGGTCCTGCGGCCAGTACGTGGAGGCCGTCACGGGCGCCAGGTTGAAGCCGATCAGCATGACGACGGCGCCGGTGACCACCGGGGGCATCGCCGCGTGGATGATCCGGGCGCCGAACCTCCGCACCGCGAGACCGGCGAGGAAGAGCACCGCGCCGACCACGAGGACGGCGCCGGTCACGGTCGCGCTGCTGCCTCCGGAGGCCCGGATGGCGGCGGCGACGCCCACGAAGGAGAGCGAGCAGCCGAGGTACGAGGGGACCGTGCCGCGCGTCGCGAGCAGGAAGATGACCGTGGCGAAGCCGGACATCATGATCGCGAGGTTGGGGTCGAGGCCCATGAGCACCGGGGCGACGAAACTCGCCCCGAACATGGCGACCACGTGCTGTGCGCCGAGACCGACGGTACGGGGCCAGGAGAGCCGCTCGTCGGGGCGGACGACGGCCCCGGGGGCGGGCGTTCTCCCGTCCCCGTGCAGGGTCCAGCGCACGCCGAGTTTCATGAGGTCGCTCCCGTTCTCCGGTTCCGGCGGCCAGGACGCGGCCGCAGAAGATCAGCCATATGGTATGCGCCGGAACCGGCCGGGGGAGGGCGCCGGAAGCCCCGGTCCCGGGCTCAGCCGACCGGGCCCGCGCTCTTCGCCGTGTCCGTGCCGGCGGGCGCCGCGGCTGTGGCGCGCGGGGCGGTCCGCAGCACGCCCGCGCCCAGGACCAGGCCGAAGGCGAGGGCGGTGACCAGGCCGAACGAGAACACCAGCGAGGTGGCGTCGGCGATGCCGCCGATCGCGGAGGGGGCGATCAGACCGGAGGTGTACGTGATGGTGGCGACGCCCGCGATGGCCTGGCTCGGGTTCGGACCGCTGCGCCCGGCGGCGGCGAAGGCGAGCGGGACGACGACCGCGACCCCGAGGCCGAGCAGTCCGAATCCGGCCATCGCGACGGCGGCGTTCGGGGCGACGACGACCATGAACCCGCCGAGGGTGGCGGCCACGCCCCCGACCCGGACGGTGCGGACCGCGCCGAAACGGTCCACGACCCGGTCGCCGATCAGCCGGGCCACGGCCATGGTCAGCGCGAAGGCGGTGGTGGAGGCGGCGGCGAGACCGGCCGAGCCGCCCAGCTCGTCGCGGAGGTAGACGGCCGACCAGTCGAGGCTGGCGCCCTCGGCGAAGACCGCGCAGAAGCCGATCGCGCCGATGACCAGGGCGGACCTGGGGGGCAGCGCGAAGCGCGGCGGGGCCTCTTCCGCCTCGGCGGGCGCCGGGTCGAGGACGCCCTGGCAGCAGACGAGGCCGAGGGCGGTCAGGACGAGCGCGGCGATCAGGTGGTGGACGCGGGCGTCGCCGCCGAGATGGGCGGCGACGGTGCCGGCCGCCGAGCCGAGCAGGGCGCCCACGCTCCACATGCCGTGCAGGCTGGACATGATGGAGCGGCCGAGCCGGGTCTCCGTCTCGACGCCGAGCGCGTTCATCGCCACGTCGGACATGCCGGCGGTGGCGCCGTAGACGAAGAGGGCCGCGCACAGGCCCCAGACGTTCGGCGCGAGCGAGGGCAGGACGAGCGACAGCGTCCACAGGGCGAGCAGCCCGCGCAGGGCGGTCCGGTCGCCGAAGCGGTGGCTGATCCGGCCGGCCAGCGGCATCGCGAGCGAGGCGCCGAGGGCCGGGAACGCGAGCGCGAGGCCGAGCTGGCCGGCGCTCACCCCCGCGTGCTCCTGGATCCAGGGGATCCGGGTCGCGAAGCTGCCGGTCACGGCCCCGTGCACGCAGAAGACGGCGGCGACGGCGAAGCGGGCCCGCCGGAGCCGTTCGGAGCTGAGGACGGTCTCCGCCGCCATGGGTCCTCCTCGGGATACGTGTCGTCCGATGACGGGCAGTAAACTATCAGGAACCCTGCCTGATAAATAGTGGTCCGGAGAGAAGACGGCGGGGAAGCGTCTGAGAGGATCACCGCATGGCCGCATCCCCGAGCACCGCCCGGGCCCTCAACGACCGGCTCGCCCTGCGTCTGCTCCAGGACGAGGGACCGTTGACGGCAGCCCAGCTCAAGACCCTCACCGGGCTCTCCCGGCCCACCGTCGCCGACCTCGTCGAGCGGCTCAGCGGCTCCGGTCTCGTGCACGTCGTCGGCGAGACCGGCGCCGAGCGCCGCGGTCCCAACGCCAAGCTCTACGGACTCGTCGCCGACCGCGCCCACCTCGCCGCGCTCGACCTCCGCACCCGCTCGGTCACCGTCGCCGTCACCGACCTCCTCGGCGCCCCGCTCGCCGAGGCGGCGGCCCCCGTCGGCGAGGACGCCGGCACCGGCGCCGCCGTCGAGCTGGCCGTCGCCCTCCTGGAACGCACCGCGAAGGAGGCGGGCGTCGAGCGGCTCCACTCCGTCGCCGTCGGCGCCCCCGGCCTCATCGACCCGGCCACCGGCGAGCTCCGCGACTCCACCGGACTGCCCGCCTGGCACCGCCGGCTCGTCGCCGTCCTCCAGGAACGGCTCCCCGCCCAGGTGCTCGTCGAGAACGAGACCAACCTCGCCGCCGTCGCCGAGCTGCGCGAGGGCGCCGCGACGGGCCGCGAGGACTTCGTCCTGCTCTGGCTCGGCCAGGGCATCGGCGCCGCCGTCGTCCTCGGCGGACGGCTGCGCCGGGGGGCCTCCGGCGGCGCCGGCGAGATCGGCTTCCTGCCCGTGCCCGGCACCTCCGGGCTGCCCTCGGCCACCGGCTGCGACGGCGGCTTCCACGAGCTGGTGAGCACCGCCGCCGTCGAGGCCCTCGCCGCCGCCCACGGCCTCGACCCGGCCGGTGCCCTCGCCTCGGGGCACGGCCCCTTCCTCGACGCCCTGGCCCGCCGGCTCGCGGTCGGCGCGGCGGCCGTCGCCGCCGTCCTCGACCCGGGCTGTGTGGTCCTCGCCGGCGAGACCGGCCACCAGGGCGGCCCGGAGCTCGCCGCCCGCGTCGAGGCCGGACTCGCCGCGCTCTCGCCGCTGCGCACCGAGGTCCGCGCCACCACGCTCGGCGACACGGCCGTCCTGCGCGGCGCGCTGCTGCGGGCCCGGGACGCGGCCCAGGACGCCCTCTTCCCGTAGGTGGGGCCCCGCCCACGGCCCCGCGGGGTCCGAGGGACCCCGGAGCACGCGACCGCGCCGCGCCCCGGACAGGGGGGCGCGGCGCGGAGGGTGCGGCCCGGCGGCGGCCAAGGGCCGTGAGACCGCCGCCGGGGGTTCTTCAGGAGGGGCGCGTCAGCAGGTGCCGAGGTCCTTCCAGACGCCCCACTCGCCGGTCGTTCCCGGCTCCTGGTTCTGGGTCCACCACTGGGCCTTCCACTTGTGGCCCTTGTGGGAGACCTCGTTGCCCGCGTTGTAGACCGTGCCGGCCACGTACGCCGGGGCGGTGCAGCCGGTCGGCGGCTCCGTCGTCGGCGGGGTGGTCGGCGTGGTGCCGGAGCCCGGCTCCACGACCGTCGTGCCGCGCGCCAGGTCGCCGGCGAGGGCGTACGTGGTGCCGCTGATGTTCACCGTCCAGTTGGAGGGGGTGGACACCGGCAGGTAGTAGTTGAAGGAGAGCTCGACCGTCGCGCCGGGGGCCAGCGTCTGCCAGGCCGGGAGCTTCAGCGAGACCCGGTGGAAGTCGCCCTTCAGGCCGCCCACGTTGGAGCCCGTGTGGTCGCTGTTGATGACCTTGGTGCCGAAGCCGGACTGGTCGGAGGCGTTGGCCGGGGCCGAGGTGCCGTAGTCGAACTGGAACTCCGTGCCGCCGGGCAGCGTGGTGTTCGTCCGGTTGGTGATCTTCACCTTGGGGGTGATCGGGTAGTTCGAGTCGCCCAGCTTGAACTCGGTGAAGGCGGTCTCGATGTTCACGGCCTGGGTCGGCAGCGCCTTGTTCGACTTCTTGGCGCCGTACGGGGCGGCGGCCTTGAACTTGTCGTACATCAGCGAGGTGAGCGTGGAGCCCATCTCGTACTGGCCCTTGGCGGCGTTCCAGGAGTAGTCGCCGGCCATCTCCCAGACCATGGTGCCGCCGATGCCGCGGTCGACCACGTAGTCGGCCTTGGCGGCCACGGACTGCTCGTCCTCGGTGGAGAGGAAGACCTTCTTCTCGGCGTTCCACAGCCACGGCGCGACCAGGGTCGAGTCGTACTTGCGGGCGTAGGTGCCGGTCAGGGTGGTGTTCGCCGGGAAGCCGTACTTCGTGACGTAGTCGCCGACGATCCCCTTCTCCAGGTTCTTGGCGTGCCACATCGGGTTGGAGCCGGCGGGCGACTCCTTGCCCGTGGTGTCCTTGTCGTGCCACAGGTTGTCGATGCCGACGGCGCCGTCACCGCACTTGGTCAGGCCGGCGCCGGCCGGGCAGGTGGCCGCGGTGGCCTTGCCCCAGAGGCCGTCGGTGCCGCCCTGCACGTTCTTGTGGCCGCGGGTGTAGTAGGGCAGGCCGATGTTGATGCGGCCGGCCGGCATGGAGCCGCGGAAGTAGTGGTACGCCCAGTCGGTGTTGAGGTAGCCGATGTTGCCGTACTGGGAGGAGCCGTAGACGTTGGCGGCGGCGAGCTCGCCGTCCTTGCCGTCGTCGAAGAGCGAGGCATTGGGGCCGACGTACTCGTTCCAGGCGCCGTGCAGGTCGTACGACATGATGTTGACGTAGTCCAGGTACTTCTGGACCTGGAAGGTCTCCATGCCGCGCAGCAGGTAGCCGGAGGACGGGGCGGCGACGGTCAGCAGGTAGTGCTTGCCGTCGGCGGCGCCGGCCCGGTCCAGCTTCTCGCGCAGCGACTTCATCAGGGCGTCGTAGCCCTTGACGAGGCCGGCGCGGCGGGGGTTGGCGAGCGACCAGTCCAGCGGGTTGCCCGCGTCCTTCATGGTGGTCGGGTACTCGTAGTCGATGTCGACGCCGTTGAACCCGTACTTCCGGATGAAGTCGACCGCCGAGGTGGCGAAGGTGTCGATGCCGGCCTGGTTGACCGAGCCGTCGGCGTTGGTGGCCATCGAGTAGAAGCCGCCGGAGTTCACCCGGTCGCCGTTGTCGGCGAAGTAGCCGCCGGTCTCGGCCCAGCCGCCGACGGAGATCAGCGTCTTGACGTCGGGGTGCTGCTTCTTGAACTTGTTCAGCAGGTTGAAGTGGCCCTTGTAGGGGAGGGCCGGGTCCATCTCGGCGCCGGCCACGCCGGGCCAGGTCATGCCGGTGGCGGCGTTGTTCGGGCCGTCCGTGCCGACCGAGAGCTTGTTGTCGCCGCCGATGTGGCCGAAGGCGTAGTTGATGTGGGTGATCTTGTCCCACGGGATGTTGTGGGCGAGGTACGCGGGCTCGCCGTTCTTGCCGGTGCGCCAGCCCGTGAAGTAGCCGATGACGCGGCGCTGGTGGTCGGCGCCCATCTTCTCGCGGCCCTCGGTGTCGTAGACCGAGCAGTAGGGCACGTCGACGCCGGGCGTCTTGTACAGGCCGTCGGGGCGACAGCTCTCGTTGTCGGCGGCGTACGAGACGCCGCCGGCGAGCGAGCTGAGCAGCAGTCCGGCGACGGCGGCACCGGACGCGAGCAGCGACGCTCTCTTGGTCGTGGGGGACAGCACGATCGGGTCCTCCTCGGGGAGGTCAAGAAACACGCAACGAACAAGGGGGTGGTACGTGTTGGGCCCGGGGTGTGCGCACACCGGCGGGCCGTGCCTCGGAGGTGACACGGACATTAAGAGGACTAGACCAGTGCGTCAATAGGTCTGGACCATCGGAGCATTCTGAAAGGCCGTGTGAGTCATCGCACAGAGATCGTGTGCATGACCTTCGGCGGGGCGTGGCACACTGGCCCTGTATCAGCAGCAGCGCACTCCGGGGTCGGTGTAATTCCGAACCGGCGGTATAGTCCGCGACCCGTCCGCAGCCAGCGGCCGGTTGATCAGGTGAAATTCCTGGACCGACGGTGAAAGTCCGGATGGGAGGCAGTGCGCGGCGGGCGACCCCTGACAGGGGTGTGCCGGCCGTACGTCCGCTGGTGGCCGCGCTCCGCGTCGGCGCACCCGTGGACCTCCGGCCTACCGGCACACCTGCTGCGCAGCCGTCGTACCCGCTCTCTGTCGTCATCGACAGGCCCCGGAGTCCGTGCCCGAAGAGGCAGGAGGACCCGGTGGACCGGCAGGCCGACATCACCGCCATGCGACGCGCCGTGGAGCTCGCCGCCCGCGGACTCGGCGCCACCAGCCCCAACCCCGTCGTCGGCTGCGTCGTCACCGACGCCTCCGGACGGGTCGTCGGCGAAGGCTGGCACCAGCGCGCCGGAGGCCCCCACGCCGAGGTCCACGCCCTGCGCGCGGCCGGCGAGGAAGCCCGTGGCGGCACCGCCTACGTCACCCTCGAACCCTGCAACCACACCGGTCGCACCGGCCCCTGCGCCCAGGCCCTGATCGAGGCCGGGATCGCCCGCGTCGTCTACGCCGTCGCCGACCCGGACCCGCAGGCCACCGGCGGCGCGGACACCCTCCGAGCGGCGGGCGTCGAGGTCGCGGCCGGCCTCCTGGAGGACGAGGCCGAGGCGGGCAACACCGCCTGGCTCACCTCCGTCCGCACCGGCCGCCCCTTCGTCCGCTGGAAGTACGCCGCCACCCTCGACGGCCGCGTCGCCGCGGCCGACGGCTCCTCCCGCTGGATCAGCTCCGCCGCGTCCCGCGCCGACGTCCACCGGCTGCGCGCCGAGGCCGACGCCGTCCTGGTCGGCGGCGGGACGCTGCGCGCGGACGACCCGCACCTCGCCGTCCGCGGCGTCGAGGACGCCGTCCAGCCGCTGCGGGTCGCCCTCGACACCCGCGCCGAGCTCCTGCCCACCGCCCGCGTCCTCGACGACGCCGCGCCCACGCTGCTGGTCGTCGGCGAGGACGCCGACACCCGGCACCTGCCCGGCGTCGAACTGCTCCGGCTGCCGCTGCGCGACGGCCGCGTCGGCGTGCACGAGCTGCTCGCCCACCTGTACGCGCGCGGCATCCGCTCCGTCCTCCTCGAAGGCGGCCCCACCCTCGCGGGCGCCTTCGTCGCCGGGGGCGCCGTCGACCAGGTCGTCGGCTACCTCGCCCCGGCCCTCCTCGGCGCCGGCCCGAACGCCCTCGCCGACGCCGGAATCACCACCCTCACGCGCGCGTTGCGCCTCGACATCACCGAGACCGCACACATCGGATCCGATATCCGCATCACCGCCGTCCCGACCCTCAAGGGAGCCTGACCGTGTTCACCGGAATCGTCGAAGAACTGGGCGAGGTCGTCGCCGTCGAGCAGCTGGAGGACGCCTCCCGCTTCCGGCTCCGCGGCCCCCTGGTCACGGAAGGCGCCCGGCACGGCGACTCCATCGCCGTCAACGGTGTCTGCCTCACGGTCGTCGAGCACGGCGACGGCGAGTTCACCGCCGACGTCATGGCCGAGACCCTCAAGCGGTCCAGCCTCGGCGCCCTCGACGTCGGCTCCCGGGTCAACCTGGAGCGGCCCATGGCCGTCGGCGGCCGCCTCGGCGGACACATCGTCCAGGGCCACGTGGACGGCACCGGCACCGTCCTGGAGCGGACCCCCTCCGAGCACTGGGAGCTCGTCAAGGTCGGCCTCCCGGCCCCGCTCGCCCGCTACGTCGTCGAGAAGGGCTCCATCACCGTCGACGGCGTCAGCCTCACCGTGGTCGAGGTCGGCGACGACTGGTTCACCATCAGCCTCATCCCCACCACCCTCGACCTGACGACGCTCGGCCTCAAGCAGCCCGGTGCCCCGGTCAACCTCGAAGTCGACGTCATCGCCAAGTACGTCGAGCGGCTGCTCGGCACGGACGCACAGGAGAACGGCAAGTGAACTGGCTCAACTCCGAGGCGTTCACCGTCCTCGACCAGCACATCATCTGGTCGGACCTGATCGGCAACACGATCGGCCTCATAGCCCTGGCCCTCGGCTGGCGCCGCTCCATCCTCACCTGGCCCGCCCAGCTCCTCTCCGGGCTCGTCCTCGTCGGCGCCTACGCCTCCGCCCACCTCTCCGGCGGCGTCGGCAAGCAGCTCCTCGTCATCGGCGTCGCCGCCTGGGGCTGGTGGCAGTGGAACCGCGGGAAGCAGCAGGCACAGGACGGCTCCATCGCCGTCCGCTTCGCCACCTGGAAGGAGCGCGGCCTCCTCGCGGGCGGCGCCCTCCTCGGCACCCTCGCCGTCGGCGGCCTCTTCACCCTCTTCCCGTCGCTCTCCTGGAGCCCGTGGGCCGACGCGTACATCTTCGTCGGCACCCTCGTCGCGATGGTCGCCCAGGCCCGCGGCCTGGTCGAGTTCTGGTTCGCCTGGCTCCTCGTCGACCTCGTCGGCGTCCCGCTCGCCTTCAACAGCGGCCTCGCCTTCTCCGGCCTCGTCTACGTCGTCTACTTCGCCCTCGTCCTGTGGGGCATGCGCGACTGGTGGCTCCGGTCCCGCACCCCCGTCCTGGAAGGAGCCCCCGCATGAACCCCTGGGACCTCGATGAGAGCCTCGCCCTCGACCCCGTCGAGCAGGCGATCCGCGACATCGCCGCTGGCCGCCCCGTGGTCGTCGTCGACGACGAGGACCGCGAGAACGAGGGCGACCTCGTCATCGCCGCCGAGAAGGCCACCCCCGAGGTCGTCGCCTTCATGATGAGCGAGTGCCGCGGCCTGATCTGCGCCCCCATGGAGCACGACGAACTGGAGCGGCTCCGCCTCCCGCAGATGGTCGAGCACAACACCGAGTCCATGCGGACCGCCTTCACCGTCTCCGTCGACGCGAGCCCCGAGCACGGCGTCACCACCGGCATCTCCGCCGCCGACCGCGCCACCACCCTCCGGATGCTCGCGAGCGGCCACCACGAGCCCTCCGACTTCGTCCGCCCCGGCCACGTCTTCCCGCTGCGCGCCCGCGAGGGCGGCGTCCTCGCCCGCCCCGGGCACACCGAGGCCGCCGTCGACCTCGCCCGCCTCGCGGGCCTCCGCCCGGCCGGCGCGATCGTCGAGATCGCCGGCGAGGACGGCGTGATGCTCCGCCTGCCCGAACTCGTCCCCTTCGCCCGCAAGCACGGCCTGACGATCATCTCCATCGAGGACCTGATCGCCTACCGCCGCTCCGCCGAGCCCACCGTCCGCCGCGAGGCCGAGGTCCACCTCCCCACCGCGCACGGCGACTTCACCGCCTACGGCTACCGCTCCACCGTCGACGGCGTCGAGCACGTCGCCCTCGTCCACGGCGAGATCGGCGACGGCGCCGACGTCCTCGTCCGGGTCCACTCCGAGTGCCTCACCGGCGACGTCTTCCACTCGCTGCGCTGCGACTGCGGCCCCCAGCTCCAGGCCTCCATGGACCGCATCCAGGAGGCCGGCCGCGGCGTCGTCGTCTACCTCCGCGGCCACGAGGGGCGCGGCATCGGCCTGCTCTCCAAGCTGCGCGCGTACGAACTCCAGGAGCGCGGCCGCGACACCCTCGACGCCAACCTCGAACTGGGCCTGCCCGCCGACGCCCGCGACTACGCGGCCGGCGCGCAGATCCTCGGCGACCTCGGCGTCCGCAGCCTCCGCCTGATGACCAACAACCCCGACAAGATCGAGGCCCTCACCCGGCACGGCCTCGCCGTCGAGGGCCGCGAGCCGATGCCCGTCACGGCCGGCGAGCACAACCTCCACTACCTGCGCACCAAGCGGGACCGCATGGGCCACGACCTGCCGTGGCTCGACGGCTCCCCGGCCCCCACCTGCGGCAACCAGTAATCACCCCGTACGACACCACCGGCTAGGAGAACCATGAGCGGCAAGGGCGCACCCGTCCTCAGCGTGAAGAACTGCGGCGACCTGCGGGTCGCGGTCGTCGCGGCCCAGTGGCACGAGAAGATCATGGACGGCCTCGTGGACGGCGCCCTGCGCGCGCTGTCCGAGCTCGGCATCGACGAGCCCACCCTGCTCCGCGTCCCCGGCAGCTTCGAGCTCCCGGTCGTGGCCAAGGTCCTCGCGGAGCGCGGCTACGACGCGGTCGTCGCCCTCGGCGTGGTCATCCGCGGCGGCACCCCCCACTTCGACTACGTGTGCCAGGGCGTCACCCAGGGCCTCGTGCAGGTCTCGATCGACACCGGAGTCCCCGTCGGCTTCGGCGTGCTGACCTGCGACAACGAGGAGCAGGCGCTGGACCGCGCCGGCCTGGAGGGGTCGAACGAGGACAAGGGCCACGAAGCGGTCACCGCCGCCGTCGCCACCGCCACCACCCTCCGGTCGGTCAGCGAGCCCTGGCGCAAGTCCACGGAGTGAACCCTGGCGACGGGGCCTCCGGCCGAACCCGTACCCTAAGGACATCATGGCGAACAAAACCTTCGAAGAGCTCTTCACCGAGCTTCAGCTCAAGGCCGCCAACGGCGACCCCAGCACCTCCCGCACCGCCGAGCTGGTCGGCAAGGGCGTCCATGCCATCGGCAAGAAGGTCGTCGAGGAGGCAGCCGAGGTCTGGATGGCCGCCGAGTACGAGGGCAAGGAAGCCGCCGCCGAGGAGATCTCGCAGCTGCTGTACCACGTCCAGGTGATGATGGTCGCCCGCGGGATCTCGCTCGACGACGTCTACGCCCACCTCTGAGCACGGACCGCCCCCGGGCACGGCCCACCGGGCCGTCCCGGGCACGGCCCGCCCCGAGCACGCACCCCCCGTTCCCCACCACTCCCAGGCAAAGGAAGCCCACCCCATGCTGCGCATCGCCGTCCCCAACAAGGGTTCCCTCTCCGGACCTGCGTCGGCCATGCTCCATGAGGCCGGCTACCGCCAGCGCAAGGAGTCCAAGGAACTGGTGGTCATCGACCCCGACAACGAGGTCGAGTTCTTCTACCTGCGTCCGAAGGACATCGCCATCTACGTGGCGTCCGGCAAGCTGGACATCGGCATCACCGGCCGTGACCTGCTGCTCGACTCCGGCGCCAGTGCCGAGGAGATCCTGGCGCTGAACTTCGGCCGCTCCACGTTCCGCTACGCCACCCGCCCGGGCACCGCCCAGGGCCCCGAGGACTTCGGCGGCATGACGATCGCCACCTCGTACGAGGGCATCGTCGCCAAGCACCTCGCCGACCAGGGGATCGACGCCTCCGTCGTCCACCTGGACGGCGCCGTCGAGACCGCGATCCAGCTCGGCGTCGCCCAGGTCATCGCCGACGTCGTCGAGACCGGCACCAGCCTGCGCAACGCCGGCCTGGAGGTCATCGGCGAGCCGATCCTGAAGTCCGAGGCGGTCGTCGTCCGCCGCCACGGGGCCGAGACCGACCACCCCCAGGTCCAGCAGTTCCTGCGCCGCCTCCAGGGCGTCCTGGTCGCCCGCAGCTACGTGATGATGGACTACGACTGCCGCGCCGAGCACCTGGAGCAGGCCGTCGCGCTCACCCCGGGCCTGGAGTCGCCGACCGTCTCCCCGCTGCACAACGAGGGCTGGGTCGCCGTCCGCGCGATGGTCCCCGCCAAGGAGGCGCAGCGGATCATGGACGACCTGTACGAAATCGGCGCCCGCGCGATCCTCACCACCGCGATCCACGCCTGCCGTCTCTGACCCCCCGCCGCACCACTCCTGGCCGAGGTACCCCGATGTCCGAGTCGCCCACGCCCGTCCTTCCGGTCACCTTCCGGCCGGGCCGCACCCGCGCCGTCCTGCTGACCGTGGGCGTCGCCATGTTCGCGGCGATCACCGCCGTGGCCCTGATGCTGGAGCGGCTCGGACCGGGGGAGCGGGCCAGCTTCGTCTTCACCGCCGCGCTCTTCCTCGGTGTCCTGGTGATGCTGAGCCGCCCCAAGGTCGTCGCCGACAGCGAGGGCGTCACGGTCGTCAACATCACCCGCACCCGGCGCCTCGCCTGGGCGGAGATCCTCCGCGTCAACCTCCGTCCCGGCGACCCGTGGGTCTTCCTCGACCTCAGCGACGGCACCAGCCTGCCGGCCCTGGGCATCCAGCCCGGCATCGCCAAGGAGTCCGCCATCAGGGACGCCCGCGCCCTGCGGGCCCTCGCGGACAGCCGGGGCACCGGGGTCGAGACGGCCTGAGCCCGGACGCGAGACGGCCCGGGCATCGGTCGGGGTCTCGGTCGGGCCTCGGGGAGAACCCCGGAGCGTCCCCCATCCGGGGCGTCCCCCTGCCGTGCGGGGCGCTCGCGTGACTACTCTTGAGGCGGTGGTGCCGGGCGCACCACCGCCTCGCGTGTGCAGGGCCGCCGCCGGCGGCCGGCGAGGCCACCCTTCGACCCGAGGAGTGACTCCCTCCGGCAATGGACGGATCGTCCGGTAGTACAAGCGCCGCCCCCTCGTCCCCCGAGGCGGCGGCATGATCGTCTCCCTGCTGCTCCTTCTGGCAGCCTTCCTCCTGATCCTCGCCAACGGCTTCTTCGTTGCCGCCGAGTTCGGTCTCGTGACCGTCGAGCGCGCGGAGGCCGAGCGGGCCGCGGCCGCCGGCGACCGGCGCGCCCGCACCGTCGTCTCGGCGCTGCGCGAGCTCTCCTTCCAGCTCTCCGGCACCCAGCTCGGCATCACCCTCACCTCGCTCGTCGTCGGCATGCTCGCCGAGCCCGCGCTCGCCGGCCTGCTGCGCGCCCCCCTGACCGCCACCGGGCTCCCCCCGGGCGCCGTCTCCGGGGTCGCCGTGGTGATCGGCATGCTGCTCGCCTCGGCCGTGCAGATGGTCGTCGGCGAGCTGGTGCCCAAGAACTGGGCGGTCTCCCGGCCGCTCCAGGTCGCCCGCTTCGTCGCCGCCCCGCAGCGCCGCTTCTCCGCCCTCTTCCGGCCGGTGATCGCCCTGCTCAACCGGGTGGCGAACGCCCTGGTCCGCGCCCTGGGCGTCGAGCCCACCGAGGAGCTCGACTCGGTCCGCACCCCCGGCGAGCTGGAATCCCTCGCCCGGCACTCGGCCCGGGCCGGCGCCCTCGAACAGGACACCGCCGACCTCTTCGTCCGCACCCTGTCCCTGGCCGGTCTCACCGCGGAGCAGGTCATGACCCCGCGCGTGAAGGTCGGCGCCCTCCAGTGGGACGCCACGGCGGCCGACGTCCTCAACCTCACGCGCGCCACCGGCCTCTCGCGCTTCCCGGTCTACCGGGACCGCATCGACGAGGTCGTCGGCATGGTCCACCTCAAGGACGCCCTCGCCGTAGCCCCCGACGCCCGCCCGCGGACCTCGGTCGGACGGATCGCCGTCCCCCCGCTCCTGGTCCCCGAGTCGCTGCCCGTCCAGGCCCTCCTGGAGCGGCTGCGGCGCGAGCAGCCGATCGCCGTCGTCGTCGACGAGTACGGCGGCACGGCCGGCGTGGTCACCCTGGAGGACATCGTCGAGGAGCTCGTCGGCGAGGTCCGCGACGAGCACGACACCGCCGCCGACGCCCGCCCCGAGCTGGCCGCCGCGCCCGCCGAGGACGGCCGCCCCGCCTGGGAGGCCGACGGCTCCTGCCGGGTCCACACCCTGCGCCGGATAGGCCTCGACGTGCCGGACGGCCCGTACGAGACGGTCGCCGGGCTCGTCGCCGACCTGCTGGGCCGGATCCCGGCCCCCGGCGACCGTGCCGAACTGCCCGGCTGGCGGCTCTCGGTCCGCCGGGTCGACCGCTTCCGGGCCGAACGGGTCCGGATCGTGCGCACCGCCCCCGTGCCGATGGCGGAGGCGGTCCGATGAGCACCCTCCAGCTCCTCCTCGCCCTCTTCCTCGTCCTGGCCAACGGCTTCTTCGTCGGCGCCGAGTTCGCGCTCGTCTCCGTCCGCCGCAGCCAGATCGAGCCGCTCGGCGGGGCCCGCGCCAAGCAGGTGCTGTACGGCCTGGAGAACCTGCCGCGGATGATGGCCGCCGCGCAGTTCGGCATCACCGTCTGCTCGCTCACCCTCGGCGCGGTCGCCGAACCGACCGTCGCCCACCTCCTCGAACCGGCCTTCCACGCCGTCGGCGTGCCGGCCGGGCTCATCCATCCGCTCGGCTACGTGATCGCCCTCGCCGTGGTCGTCTTCCTCCACCTCGTCATCGGCGAGATGGTCCCGAAGAACCTCGCGATGGCCGCGCCCGAACGGACCGCGCTCTGGCTCGCCCCCGCCCTGGTCGGCTTCGCCCGGCTCTGCCGGCCGGTGACGGCCGCCCTGGGCGCCTGCTCGGCCGTGGTCCTGCGGGCCTTCAAGGTCGAGCCGAAGGACGAGGTGGAGGCCGTCTTCACCAGTGCGCAGCTCGGCCGGCTGGTCGAGGACGCCGGCCAGGCGGGTCTCCTCGACCCGGCCGAGCAGGAGCGCCTGGAGGACGCCCTGGAGCTGGGCAGCCGCCCGGTCACCGACGTGCTCCTCCCGGCCGCGGCGCTCGTCACCGTCCCGCCGTCGGCCACCCCGGAGCGGATCGAGGAGCTGACCGTACGGACCGGCTACTCCCGCTTCCCGGTCGTCGCCGAGGACCGCGGGCAGACCGCCTTCCTCGGCTTCGTGCACGTCAAGGACGTGCTGGACCTGGAGGAGCGGGAGCGGCCCGTGCCACGGCAGCTGTGGCGCCCGATGGCGACGCTCCGCGCGGAGCTGCCGCTGGACGACGCCCTCACCGTGATGCGCCGGGCCGCCACCCATCTCGCGCAGGTCGCGGACGCCTCCGGCCGGGTCCTCGGCCTGGTCGCCCTGGAGGACGTCCTGGAGACGCTGGTGGGCGAGGTCCGCGACCCCGCGCACCGGCTGCGCCCGAACCCGGCCCCGGCGGCACCCGCTCCGCATCAGGCGCCCACTCCGCATCAGGCGCCCACTCCGCATCAGGCGCCCACTCCGGGTCAGGAGCCCGCTTCCGGCCTGGCGCCCGCCCCGTCGCCGGCTCCGGCCGGCTAGGGACGGGTCAGAACGGGGGCTCCTGCTGGGGGCCGCGGTCCGCCGGACCGCGGCCCGACAGCACCTCGCCGTACGCCTGCATGAGGTCCCCGAGCCGCAGCGTGGCCAGGTCCTCGCGGGTGAGCGTGCCGGAGTAGCCGGAGAGCCGCAGGTCCCGGTAGGCGCAGGACTTCTCGTACAGGGTGCGCAGGAAGCGGCCGTTGCCCAGCTCGTCGATCCAGCCCTGCTCGACGACGTGGCCGCTGATCGAGCGCAGCTCCTCCAGGGCCTCCTCGTCCCAGCCGTCGCCGTTCGCCGCGGCCAGCACCTCGCCGATCGCGGTCAGTTCCTGCGGCCGGTAGGACGGGAAGTCGACCCGGGTGGTGAAGCGGGAGGAGAGCCCGGGGTTGGCGGCGAGCAGCCGGTCCATGCCCTCCGGGTACCCCGCCAGGATGACGACGAGGTGGTCGCGGTTGTCCTCGGCCCGCTTCAGCAGCACCTGGAGGGCCTCGTCGCCGTACGCGTCGCCCTTGCTGTAGCCGGAGTTCGAGAGCGCGTACGCCTCGTCGACGAAGAGCACCCCGCCGACCGCCGAGTCGATCAGCTCGTTCGCCTTCACCGCCGTCTGGCCGAGGAACTCCCCGACGAGGTCGGCCCGTTGGGCCTCCACGAGATGGTCGCCGCCGAGCAGACCGAGCGCGTAGAAGACCCGGCCGAGGATCCGGGCCACCGTCGTCTTGCCGGTGCCGGACGGCCCGGAGAAGACGAAGTGCCGCTTCGGCGGCTGCACCGGCAGTCCCTGCCCCGCCCGCAGCCGGGCCATCTCCAGCTGGGCGGAGAGCGCCTTGACCTGACGCTTCACCGGTTCGAGTCCGACCATGCCCTCCAGCTCGGCGAGCGCCTCGGCGAGCAGCGCCGGATCGGTCGGCCCGGCCGGGAAGCGCGGCGGACCGGGCTGCGCGGGCACCGGAGAGCTGTGCCGTACGACCTCCCGGGGCCCGGCCGGCGTGCCGGGCGGCACCGGATCGGGGGAGCGGCGCAGCCCGTCGCCGGGGGAGAGGGGCTCCGTCTCGGGGCCGGTGGCGGTGTCCGTGCCGTCCTGCCCGGGGCCCGCGCCGACCGTGCCGAGGACGACGGCGGCGAGGCCGGCCTGTTCGTCCATGCCGTCGAGCCCGTCGAAGCCGTCGTACTCGGCGATGGCGGCGAGCCGGGCGGCGGTGTCCATGAACGCCGGGTCGACCCGGTGCACCGCCCGGTAGAGGGGGAGGGCGGCGGCGCTGCGGCCGGTGCCCTCGTGGGCGCGGGCGAGCCAGTAGCGCAGCTCCTTGCGCTGCGGCTGCTCGCTGCGGCAGCGCATCAGGGCCGCCGAGAGCAGCGGCTCGGCCTGCCCGTACATCTCCAGGCGCACCCGGGCCATGCCGCCGAAGAGGCCCGCCTCGATGCCGAGCAGCGGGTCGTCCACGAGCGGTTCGGTGTGCCGGACCAGCTGGTCCCAGTCCTTGACCAGATAGGAGCGGCAGGCGTGCAGGAAGCGGACCTGCGGGTCGGTGTCGACCGGTGGCAGCTCGGCGAGCGCCCGGTCGAGCTCCGGGACGTGCCGCCCGTCGAGCCAGTGGGAGGCGTGGGCGAGCAGCAGGTCGCGCGGGCTCTCCAGCACCGGCTGCACCCACCAGCCGAGCCAGTACCAGGAGTTGAGGGTGCGGCGGTGCCGGGCGCGCTGCTCGCCGAAGCGCTCGCGGTTGCGGTACATGCGCAGCAGTGCGGTGGTGGTGTCCACCCGGAGGGCGTGCAGCCCGAGCCAGGCGTCCGCCATGCCGGGGTCGATCCGCACCGCGGCCCGGAACTCCTCCTCGGCCTGCGGGTAGGCGCCCATCGTGTAGGCGTCCACTCCGCGCAGCCAGGCGAGTTCGGCGGGGGCCTGCGCGCCCTGCGTGCCGATGTCCATCGGGTCCCCCACAACCGTCGGCGTATGGACGGGATTTGACCGCACCTGCGGGCATCGTACCTGCGCAGGCGGGGTGCGCTTAAGAAGAAGCGCAAGATCCGGAAGTGGTGACCCTGGGTGAGCGCAGGCGGTGGGAAGGGGGCCGGCGAGGGCGCGCGAGGGCGGAACGAAGCCCCCGATCACGGGGGAACAACCGGGGGCTTCGTGTCCGCGGCGGCTGTAGAAAAGCCGCACATTGAGAACGTAAGACCTTTAAGCCCCCGGGGTCAAGCGCCCTCCAGGCACTTGCGGAAGCGGAATTCCGGGGACTCAGTCCGCCGCCATCAGGCCGTCACGGTGGGTGATGATCTGGTCCGCGCCCGCCGTCACAGTGGGCCCGGGAAGCCATGCGTACCCCTCGCCCCGCTCCCGTACCAGGGTGTCGGCGAAGGGCCGCGACGGGTCTTCGGCGAAATGGCGAGTCTCCGCCACCACCCAGCCGTCCCAGAACTCCGCCTGCTCCGGCCCGTCCCGGTGCCGCCCCCGCTCCCAGGACGCCCCGGCCGGCCGCTCCATCCACAGCAGCCACGCCAGGTGCGGCCGCAGCTCCCGACGCCCGGAGCCCACGCCCTCCACCAGCACCACCGGCGCCGGGGGCAGCGCACGGGCGGCGCCGAAGCTCCGCAGATTCCAGTCGTACGGGTGGTAGCGAGCCGTCTCGCCGCGCTCCAGCGGCTCCAGGACCTGGGCGCGCAGCCGGTCCGTCCAGGCGAAGAGCTCCTCGTGGGTGGCGAGGTCGTCGAGCCGGAGCACGGGAGCGCCGTCGAGCGCGGCGGCGAGCCGGCGGGCGAGGGTGGACTTCCCGGAGCCGGCGTGGCCGTCGACCGCGACCAGCCGCACCGGGCCGAGCGAGGGCGGCAGCCGGCGCAGTGCGCGGGCCGCGCGGTCGAGGTCGTCCATGCCGCCCAGCGTAGGCCAGGGCCGCCCGCGCAGGTCAGCGCGGTGCCGCCGTCAGTGGTCTGCACCCATGTCGGTGGCGGCGACGCGGGCCGAAGTGCTGGCGAAGGCCCCGCCGAGCCGGGATAGTGGGCCCGCGCAGCCCCGTCCGATCGCCGTCCCGTCCTCGACTGGGGGTCCTCGCCATGCCCGGATCAGCCTCACGCCGGACCGTCCTCGCCGCGGCGCTCGCGGCCGCCGCGGGCACCGCGGGAGCCGTGTCGGCCACGGCGGCCGAACCCGTCGCCGCGGAAGCGGACTCCGCCGCCCCGGCCGCCGCGACCGTCGCCAACCGCTTCTGGTCGACCTTCACCGACTGGCGCTCCGGGACCGCCGAGGGCACCCGGGCCGTCGCCGGGTACCGCCCCGGCCTGGTCCTGGAGGCGCCCCTGGGCCGTACCGACTACACCGACCCGCACACCGGGACGACCTCCGCCTGGGAGTACGCCCGCTGGACCTCGCCGGAGCACGCCCCGGCGGTGCCCGCCACCGAGGTGATCGCCTCCTGGAACGCCCACACCCCGGCCGGCACCTGGCTCCAGGTCGAGCTCTCCGGCGCGTACTCCGACGGCACGCGGACCCCCTGGTTCGTGATGGGCCGCTGGGCCTCGGGGGACACCGACATCAAGCGCACCTCGGTCGACGACCAGACCGACGGCCGCAGCACCGTCTGGACCGACACCCTCGCCGTCGACGACCCGGCGAGCGGCCTCCGCCTCGCCTCGTACCGCCTCCGGCTCACCCTCCACCGCCGTCCGGGCACCGCGCTCACCCCCACCGTGTGGCGGCTCGGCGCGATGGCCTCGGACGTCCCGGACCGCTTCACCGTCCCGGCCTCCGTGCCCGGCCTCGCCCGCGAACTGGCCGTCCCGCGCTACTCCCAGAACACCCACGCCGGCCAGTACCCCGAGTACGACAACGGCGGCGAGGCCTGGTGCAGCCCGACCTCCTCGCAGATGATCGTCGAGTACTGGGGCCGGGCCCCCTCCGCCGCGGACCTGGCCTGGGTGAACCCGGACTACGCCGACCCCCAGGTCTGCCACGCGGCCCGCTTCACCTACGACCACCAGTACTCCGGCTGCGGCAACTGGCCCTTCAACGCCGCCTACGCCGCCGCCTACCCCGACCTGAACGCCGTCGTCACCCGGCTCCGCTCGCTCACCGACCTGGAGACCCTGATCCGCGCCGGCATCCCGGCGATCACCTCCCAGTCCTTCCGCGCGGAGGAACTGACCGGCGCCGGCTACGGCACCGCGGGCCACCTGATGACGGTCATCGGCTTCACCCCCGACGGCGACGTGATCGCCAACGATCCCGCCTCCCCGACCAACGACGCCGTCCGCCGGGTCTACCGCCGCCGCGAGTGGGAGAACATCTGGCTCCGCACGAAGCGGTACAACGCGAGCGGGAAAGTGGTGTCCGGCACAGGCGGGGTCTGCTACCTGTACTTCCCCGACCGGCCGACTCCCGCGCAGCGCAAGGCGCTTCGGGCCGTGGGCGTGCTCTGAGCCGTCCGGGGGCCGTCCGGGGGTGTGAGCGACGTCTCTGGTGGGGGGACGGGGGTCTGGCCCATGGTGGTGGGCATGAGCGCCACCACCACCACCTTCGCGGCCCGTCTGTTCACGCGTACGCGCACCGGCGGGCCCCAGGACGACCGGGGTCCCGAGCTCCTGGAGCACGTCCTGGGCTGGACCCTCGTCGTCCTGCTCGCCGTCCTCGTCACCCGAGCGGGTCTCATGTGACCCGGCGGGCGGTCAGCGGGCGCCGTCCGGTGCGACCAGGACGCCGCTGACGCGGACGGTCCGGTCGGCCCAGACGGGGCCCGCGGCGAGCCGTGCCCACTCGGGGTCCCGGCGCCCGGGCAGGGTGCGGCCCTGGCTGGCCCAGAGGGAGTACAGCGCCTGGTAGATCGGCGGGTCGGGATGGACCTGTACGGGGACCGGCGCGGGCGTCGGCACGGGCACCACCGGTACCGGGGCGACGGCCGTGGGGGCCGGCGCGGGCCGGGACGCCCCTTCCGGGGCCGAAACCGGAGCCGGGGTCGGGCCCGGAGCGGGGCTCGGGGCCGGGGGCGGCGGGGGAACCGGGGACCGCAGGGGTACCGGTGCCGGCGCGGTGCCGTCGGAGGCCGGGTCCGAGGGGCCGGAGGCCTCCGGAATCCAGGGAAGAACCGATTCTTCACCGCGCGGTTCGGTCTGCCGATGCCGACCGACTCCGCTGGGTGTGGAGTACAGCGTGGTCATGCCCGGACCAACGCGCCCCGGGCTCGCCGGGTCACCGCCCGACGGATTCGAGCGCCAGTTCGCGGCCTACTCATCGCTTATCCGGCCCTTATGCGCGCCGCCGTTCACCCCCCGCGTGCGCCCCTGCCCGCGGCCTGGTGCGCGCCTTTGCGCGTGTCCTCGCGCACGTCCTTCTTCGTACGGCCCGCGCCGGGGGACGCGTCCCGCCGGACGTCATGCCCTCCACGGACGAGGGAACCGGCCGCACGCCGCCACCGACGCCCGACGGGAAGCGCTGGAGACGGAGTCGGTGGCGATCCTGGCCCGGCTCCACGACCGGTTCCCGGCGAAGGAGGCCGAGTTCCTTGCTGCCCGTCGGCGACGGTGGCGCGCCGCGTCGGCACGCCGACGCCCGACGCGCCTCCTGCGCCTGGGTGGTGGAGGGCCTCGCGCCCTCACCGCTCATCGAGGCGGTCCTCGCGCGCCTGGAGGAGCGGTGGCCGGACGTCGAGGGGCCTGCGCGCCCCGCGCGGCCGACCTCGGCTGGGGCGTCTCCCCGCACAGCTTCCTCCAGGACCCGACCGAGGGCTCCGGCCGGCCGGGCCTCCCCGGCTTCCTGCGCCGCGAGGCGGCCGGACGGCGGTGCGCCGGACCGACCGGGCGCATCCTGCGCGCGGCGCTGCGGCACGCGATCGTCATACCGGGGATCGCGTACCGCCGGGCGTACTTCGGCGAGGTCGAGGTCCCCGTGGACCCCGGCCGGCTGATCCCGCACCACGCCGCCCTCGCGGCGATGGTGCGGGGACGCTACGGGACCGGCGGGCCTCAGGCCGCGCGGCGCAGCTGCGCCGCGCGGATCGGCCGGGAGCCGGGGCCGCCGATGTGCGAGAACGGCTGGGTCCGCCAGTCGAGCCCCTGGGGGAGCGTCAGCAGGAGCGCGGTGTCCTGCTCCTGGACACCCGCCTCGGCGTCGGCGGACTCCGCCTCGTCGGCGGCCCGGCCGGTGCCCGGGCAGACCGTCAAGGTGAAGGGGTTCCACGGCGACGGGCAGAGCGCGTGCTCGGGCAGCGCGTCCTCGTCGGCGAGCAGTGCGATCGGCTGATCGCACTCCGGGCACACCACCCGGTACATCTCAAAGGTGTCGTACGCGTCCAGCTCGTCGGACGGCTCGACGGATTCAACGGGCTCCTGCATGGAGAATCTCCCCCTCGGACCGGTCGGCCGATACTGTGCGGCCGGGACCACAGCAAGCCCTTCCCATGCGGAACTCCGCATAACCGTGAGCGGACCGCAGATGCCCCGGGCAAACCTGTGGCGTTCGTCACATGCCTGTCGCAGGTGCCCCGCGGGGGCTCATAGCGGTCCATAAGGATCCCTCCCGGCTGGGCCCGGGACCCTTCGGCGCAATAGGGTCGGCGCATGGAGGAGCTGGATCGTCAGATCGTCGAGTTGCTCGTCAAGGACGGGCGCATGAGCTACACCGACCTGGGCAAGGCCACCGGCCTGTCCACGTCGGCCGTGCATCAGCGCGTCCGCCGCCTGGAGCAGCGCGGAGTCATCCGCGGCTATGCCGCCGTCGTCGACCCCGAGGCGGTGGGCCTGCCGCTGACCGCCTTCATCTCGGTCAAACCCTTCGACCCCAGCGCCCCCGACGACACCCCCGACCGGCTCGCCGACATCCCCGAGATCGAGGCCTGCCACAGCGTCGCCGGTGACGAGAACTACATCCTCAAGGTCCGGGTCGCCACGCCCCTGGAGCTGGAGCACCTGCTCAGCCGGATCCGCTCCCAGGCGCACGTCTCCAGCCGCACCACCGTCGTCCTGTCCACCCCGTACGAAGCCAGGCCGCCCCGCATTTAGCCTGGTCGCATGAGCGAGAGCCTGAATTCCGGCGAACACCGCACCGTGCTGCTGCGCGGTGGAGAAGTCCACAGCCCCGCCGACCCCTTCGCCACCGCCATGGTGGTGGAGCGCGGTCACGTCGCCTGGGTGGGCGAGGAGGGCGCCGCCGACGCCTTCGCCTCCGGCGTGGACGAGGTGATCGACCTGGAGGGCGCGCTCGTCACCCCGGCCTTCGTGGACGCCCACGTCCACACCACGGCCACCGGCTTCGCCCTCACCGGCCTCGACCTCTCCTCCGCCGCCTCGCTCGCCGAGGCGGCGGAGCTGGTCCGCGCCCACGCCGCCGCCCGCCCCGGCGACCGCATCCTCATCGGCCACGGCTGGGACGCCTCCCGCTGGCCCGAACGGCGCCCGCTCACCCGCGAGGAGCTCGACGGCCTCACCGGAGGCCGCCCGCTGTACCTCACCCGGATCGACGTCCACTCGGCCGTCGTCACCACCGCGCTGCTCGACCTCGTCCCCGGCGTACGGGAGCTCGACGGCTTCCACGAGGGGCGCGCGCCCCTCACGGGCGACGCCCACCACGCCGTGCGCGCCGCCGCCTTCGCCGCCGTCTCGCCGGCCCAGCGCACCGAGGCCCAGCGCGCCGCCCGCGTCCGCGCCGCCTCCCTCGGCATCGGCACCCTCCACGAGTGCGGCGGGCCGCAGATCTCCTCCGAGGACGACTTCACCGGCCTCCTCGACCTCGCCCGCGGCGAGCCCGGCCCCCGGGTGGTCGGCTACTGGGCGGACCTGGACGTCGAGCGGGCCCGGGCGCTCGGCGCCCTCGGCGCGGCCGGCGACCTCTTCGCCGACGGCTCCCTCGGCTCGCACACCGCCTGCCTCCACGAGCCGTACGCGGACTCCGCCGGTCACACCGGTGCGGCCCACCTGGACGCCGCCGCGGTGGCCGCGCACGTCGTCGCCTGCACGGAGGCGGGGCTCCAGGCCGGCTTCCACGCCATCGGCGACGCCGCGGTGAGCGCCGTCGTGGACGGCGTCAGGGCCGCCGCCGAGAAGCTCGGCCCGGCCCGCGTCCGGGCCGCCCGGCACCGCGTCGAGCACGCCGAGATGCTCACCCCCGAGACGGTCGCAGCCTTCGCCGAGCTCGGCCTCACCGCCTCCGTCCAGCCCGCCTTCGACGCCCTGTGGGGCGGTGAGGACGGCATGTACGCCGAGCGGCTCGGGGCCGAGCGGGCCCGCACCCTCAACCCGTACGCGGCCCTGCTGCGGGCCGGCGTGCCGCTGGCCTTCGGCTCGGACAGCCCGGTCACCCCGCTGGACCCGTGGGGGACCGTCCGGGCCGCCGCCTTCCACCGCACCCCCGAGCACCGGATCTCGGTCCGGGCCGCCTTCACCGCCCATACGCGCGGCGGCTGGCGCGCGGTCGGCCGGGACGACGCCGGCATCCTGGTGCCGGGCGCGCCCGCCGACTACGCGATCTGGCGGACCGGGGACCTGGTCGTCCAGGCGCCGGACGACCGGGTGGCCCGCTGGTCCACCGACCCCAGGTCCGGAACGCCCGGTCTGCCCGACCTGTCTCCCGGGGTCGACCTCCCCGTCTGCCTGCGGACGGTCGTGCACGGACAGACGGTGTTCGTACGACCGAACGAGTGATGTCCGGTTGACGGCCACCCGGATGTGCGCACCACGGGTTCGTCCCGGACCTGCGGATCTCCCGGCCCGGCCTGCGGCTTCTCGGTAACCCCGCAGGTCAAGCGGGTGTTGACAGCCGACCGTCCTGGCCCGGTAGGTTCTCCCGCGTCCACCACAGGACGTCCGACCGGACCACGCCTCCTCGCACGCGCCGACCGCCGCCCGCGCCTCGGCCGCGAGGGAAGGTTTCGCCGGCGGAAGGTGCGACCCGGGTGGGGCCCGGACGTTCAGTAGACAACGGCCTTGTGCCGATCCGCAGCCGGCGGGTCCCGGGTCGGACCGAAGGACGTCGGGCCCCGCACCGCACCCCGCGCCGAGGTCGCACGTCTCACACCCCGCAGGACCGGACCACGTCGGAGACCTCGCTAAGGTGGGGGCCTGTGTCTGTATCCGAAGGGGCAGTAGTGAACGACGGTGGCGTGAGGCGTTACGGCCCGCTCGGCAAGGTCTTGGTGATCATTCCGACCTACAACGAGGCGGACAACATCAGGCCGATCGTCGCGCGGGTGCGGGAGGCCGTCCCTGAGGCGCACATCCTCGTCGCCGACGACAACAGCCCCGACGGCACGGGCAAGTTCGCCGACGAGCTCGCGGCCGACGACGACCACGTCCACGTCCTGCACCGCAAGGGCAAGGAGGGGCTGGGCGCCGCCTACCTCGCGGGCTTCCGCTGGGGCATCGAGAACGGCTACGAGGTCCTCGTCGAGATGGACGCCGACGGCTCCCACCAGCCCGAGGAGCTGCCCCGCCTGCTCACCGCGCTCAAGGGCGCCGACCTCGTCCTCGGCTCCCGCTGGGTGCCCGGCGGCCGGATCGTGAACTGGCCGAAGTCCCGCGAGTTCATCTCGCGCGGCGGCAGCCTGTACTCCCGCCTCATGCTCGACGTCCCGATCCGCGACGTCACCGGCGGCTACCGCGCCTTCCGCAAGGAGACCCTGGAGGGCCTCGGCCTGGAGGACGTCGCCTCGGCCGGCTACTGCTTCCAGGTCGACCTCGCCCGCCGCGCCGTCGCCGCCGGCTTCCACGTCGTCGAGGTCCCCATCACCTTCGTCGAGCGCGAGATCGGCGACTCGAAGATGAGCCGGAACATCGTCGTCGAGGCCCTGTGGCGGGTCACCGGCTGGGGCGTCACGGCCCGCGCCGAGAAGCTCTCCAAGGCCCTGGGCCGCAAGAACGCCTGACGGCACGGGCACCGCCCTTCGACCCGGCCCCACGGGCCGGGTCGATCCTTTCCTTACGACGTTTTAGCGGGACCCCAGGCACACTGGAGCCCATGACGACCGGCGCACCCTCGCAGACCCCTCGGCGCTCCCGGGCGCGCACCCTGCTCCCGCTGGGCCTGGCCGCCTGGCTGGTCCTGGAGATCTGGCTCCTCACCGTCGTGGCGGACGTCGCCGGCGGGCTGACCGTGCTGCTCCTGCTGATCGGCGGCGCCGTGCTCGGCACCGTGGTGATCAAGCGGGCCGGGCGCCGCGCCTTCGCCAACCTCACCTCGACCTTCCAGCAGGCCCAGGCCGCCGCGCAGAGCGGTACGGCTCCGACCGCGGCCGACCGCAAGGGCGCCGAGGACCGCAACGGCTTCCTGATGCTCGGCGGACTGCTCCTGATGATCCCCGGGCTCCTCTCCGACGCCGCCGGACTGCTGCTCCTCGTGCCCCCGGTGCGGGCGGCCCTCGGGCGCGCCGCGGAGCGGGCGGTCGAGCGCCGGATGGCCGCGGCACCTCCCGGCAGCCTCCAGGACGCCTTCCAGCAGGCCCGCATGCACCGTCCGGACGGGAAGGTGGTGCAGGGCGAGGTCATCCGTGACGACGCCCCCCGGGGGCCGTACGGCGCCGCCGACGACCGCCGCCCGCCGCTGATGCCCTGATCGATCCGGCCGCGTACCCGAGCGCCCGCTCCTCCGGGGGCGGGCGCGGCGACGCCGAGGGGCCCGGTACACGATCCGTGTACCGGGCCCCTCGGCGTTGCTCGTGCCGGGTCGTCCGTCAGGCGGACTTGCGGCTGTCGCGCGGATGCACCGCGATGTTCATGGCGCCGGAGCGCAGGACGGCCAGCCTCTCGGCGAGGACCTCCTCCAGCTCCTCACGGGTACGCCGCTCCATGAGCATGTCCCAGTGCGTACGCGCCGGCTTGCCCTTCTTCTCCTCGGGTCCGTCGCCGTCCACCAGGAGTGCCTGGATTCCGCAGACCTTGCATTCCCACTCCGGCGGAATTTCCGCCTCCACCGAGAAGGGCATCTCAAAACGATGGCCCTTCTCGCATGCGTACTCCACGGCCTGGCGAGGTGCCAGATCGATGCCGCGGTCGGTCTCGTAGCTGGTCACCACGAGGCGCGTGCCGCGAAGAGCTCGCTCACTCATGAATCGTGCCTCCCGGGCTTGTCGCCCACAGGACAGGTGTCGCTGTCGTCGTCATCCGGTCAACGTCCGGTCGGCGAGAAAGATTCCCGTTCCGGGTAATGCGTCGCCCGTCGTGCCGCCCCTTGTTGTACCCACCAGTGCCCGTTTTGTCACATCCGGCGGCAGATGTGACTCGTGGTCTTCACTAAAGCAGCACGCAGTAACGGTCCGCCTGGCAGGCCAAACGCGTACACTACCGGCCTTTCACTTCCGCGTCTAAATTCGTTCGGGTACGACATTCCCCGCCTCCCGTGCCGCCTCGCGCACCGGCACCCGCGCGAGGAGGACGAATCCGGCCACGAAGAAGATCACCAGGGAGATGATGGCAGCTCGATAGCTTCCGGTCAGCTGGTTCACGAGCCCGAACACCAGCGGGCCGAGCCAGCTCAGCCCCCGGTCGCTCAGCTCGTACGCCGAGAAGTACTCCGCCTCCTTGCCCTCCGGCACCGTGTGCGAGAACAACGAGCGCGAGAGCGCCTGCGTCCCGCCCATCACCAGGCCGATGGCCGCCGCCAGGCAGTAGAAGAAGACCGGCGCCCCGGCGGGCAGGAAGTACCCCGCCAGCAGGATGAGGGTCCACACGACCAGGGCGCCCAGGATCGTCCGCTTGGCCCCGTGCGTCCGGGCGAGCCGGCCCATCCCGAGCGCTCCGGCCACCGCGAGCACCTGCACCAGCAGGACCGCCGTGATGAGCGTCGTCTGCTCCAGCCCCAGCTCGTTCTTGCCGAAGACGGCCGCCTGCGAGATCACCGTCTGCACCCCGTCGTTGTAGACGAGGTAGGCGAGCAGGAAGGCGAGCGTCTTCGGGTGGTTGCGCATGTCCACGAGCGTGGCCCGCAGTTGGCGCCACCCGGCCCCCACCGCGCCCGTCCCGTCCGCCTCGGCCGTGCCGGCCGCCGGGAGCCCCCGGTCGCGCAGCCGCTTCAGCGGGATCAGCGCGAAGGCGCCCCACCAGAGCCCGGCGGAGGCCAGGCAGATCCGGACCGCCTCGCCCGCGGACAGGCCGAAGGACTCGTGCCCCGAGTACAGGACCAGGTTGAGGACCAGGACCAGCGCGCCCGAGGTGTAGCCGAAGGCCCAGCCGCGCGAGGAGACCGCGTCCCGCTCCTCCGGCTCGGAGATCTGGGGCAGGTAGGAGTTGTAGAGCATCATCGACACCGCGAGCGCGGCGTTCGCCACGACCAGCAGCAGGGCGCCGAGCAGATAGCGGTCGTCCTTCAGGAAGAACATGCAGGTCGTCGCCCCCGCCCCGAGGTAGGCGGCCGCCGCGAGCAGCGGCTTCTTCCGGCCCCTGCGGTCGGCCGCCGCGCTCACCAGCGGCATCGCGACGATCGCCACCACGAGCGACGCCGACACCGCGTAGGCGAACAGCGAGTCGACGTGCACCGGGACGCCGAGCGGGTACACGTGCGTCCCGCCGCCGGCCGCCGTCTTCGCCAGCTCGTTCAGGTACGGGCCCAGGAACACGGTCACGACGCTGGTCGAGTACACCGAGCAGGCGAAGTCGTAGAAGTACCAGCCGCGCTGTTCCCGTCTGCGCTCGGCCGGATCGGTGGTGGGCCCCTCGGGCCCGGTCGTCTCGGCGGTCACGGCCGCACGCCCCCCTCGTTCGTCCCCGTCCCCGGGAAGCCCGCCCGCCCTCAGACCCATGCCCCGCGGGCGATGAGGACCTCGCGCAGCGTCTCCAGATGATCGGTCATGATGCCATCGACCCCCAGGTCGAGGAGAGACTCCATGCGCTCCGGATCGTTGACGGTCCACACGTGCACCTGGAGGCCGCGCGCGTGCGCCGCCCGGACGAAGCGGCGGTCCACCACGCGGACCCCGCCCTGCGTCTCCGGGACCTGCGCCGCCACCGCGCCGGCCCGCAGCGGGGCCGGCAGGCCGAGCGAGCGCAGCCGCAGGGCCGCGACGCCGGTCACGCCGTACGAGGTGGCCAGGCGCGGGCCCGCGAGGCGCTGGGCGCGGGCGATCCGGGCCTCGGTGAAGGAGCTGACCAGGACCCGGTCCCAGGCGTCGGTGCGGGAGATCAGGTCGACCAGCGGGGCCAGCGCCGACTCGGTCTTCAGGTCCACGTTCCAGCGGGCCTCGGGAAACTCCTGGAGCAGGTCCTCGAAGAGCGGCAGCGGCTCCTTGCCGGCCACCCGGGCCTCCCGCACCGCCGCCCACGGCAGGTCCCGGATCCGGCCCGCGGTGTCCGTCACCCGGTCCAGGGTCGCGTCGTGGAAGGCGACCAGCACGCCGTCGGCGGTGGTGTGGACATCGGTCTCGAAGTAGCGGTAGCCCGCGGCGGCGGCCCGGCGGAAGGCGGCCGCGGTGTTCTCCAGGCCGTCCGCCGTGCCGCCCCGGTGGGCGAAGGGCAGCGGGGACGGATGGTCGAGGTAGGGGTGTCGTACGTGCGTCACCGCCGCAGTATGGCGCCTTCCGGTGACTCCGGGGCGACGGCCGTCCCGACGGGCCGTGACTCCGGGACCGCGAAGAAGCGGAGGAAGAACTGGGCGAGCGGGCCGATCGACAGCGCGTAGAGGAGCGTGCCGACGCCGACCGAGCCGCCGAGCAGGAAGCCGGAGGTCACCACCGCCACCTCGATCAGGGTCCTGGTCAGCCGGATCGACCATCCGGTCACCCGGTGCAGGCCCGTCATCAGGCCGTCGCGCGGGCCGGGCCCGAAGCGGGCCGCGATGTACAGGCCGGTCGCCAGTCCGTTCAGCACGATGCCCAGGGCCATGAGGGCGCCGCGGACCACGAGCCCGTGGCCGTCCGGAAGCAGTGCCAGGGTGCCGTCCATCGCCAGGCCGATCACGAAGACGTTCGACACCGTGCCCAGGCCCGGCCGTTGCCGGATCGGGATCCACAGCAGCAGCACGATCGCGCCGACGACGATCGACACCAGCCCGATCGTCAGCCCGGTCAGCCCGGCCAGGCCCTGGTGGAGCACGTTCCACGGCTCCATGCCGAGCCCCGCCCTGACCAGCAGGGCCGAGCTGACCCCGTACAGCGTGAGGCCGGCGTACAGCTGGACCAGCCGGCGGGTCAGATGCCGGCCGCGGGAGCCGGAGGCGATGGACATGGAGGTGCCCCCCTGGGGTGGTGGTGTCGGCAGAGGATCGCGGCCCGCTGTGGTGGGAGTGGACCGACCCATGACACTCTGTGGCGGGAGAACGGATGCCAACCATGGCCAATTTGATGAAGGTGGACTGATTTCCATGGCTCAGTGGACTTCGGCCGTCGGGGCCGCCCAGCTCGCCCGGCAGCTCCAGGCGCAGCAGCCCCGCCCCGCGGGACCCGGCGCCCGGAAGCCGCCCGCCTACCGCGCCCTCGCCGACGGCATCCGCCTGCTCGTCCTGGAGGGCCGGGTGCCGGTCGCCGCCCGGCTGCCCGCCGAGCGGGAACTCGCGCTCGCCCTCACCGTCAGCCGCACCACCGTCGCCGCCGCCTACGAGGCGCTGCGCACCGAGGGCTTCCTGGAGTCCCGGCGCGGCGCCGGCAGCTGGACCGCCGTCCCGGCCGGCAACCCGCTGCCCGCGCGCGGCCTCGAACCGCTGCCGCCGGAGGCCCTCGGCTCCCTCATCGACCTCGGCTGCGCCGCGCTGCCCGCCCCCGAGCCCTGGCTGACCCGCAGCGTCCAGGGCGCCCTGGAGGAGCTGCCGCCGTACGCGCACACCCACGGGGACTACCCCGCCGGGCTCCCCGCGCTGCGCGCCACGATCGCCGAGCGCTACACCGCCCGCGGCATCCCGACGATGCCCGAGCAGATCATGGTCACCACCGGCGCGATGGGCGCCATCGACGCCATCTGCCACCTCTTCGCCGGGCGCGGCGAGCGGATCGCCGTCGAATCCCCGTCGTACGCGAACATCCTCCAGCTCATGCGGGAGGCGGGCGCCCGGCTGGTCCCCGTCGCCATGTCCGAGGGGCTCGGCAGCTGGGACCTGGGGCGCTGGCGCCAGGTGCTGCGCGAGGCCGCGCCCCGCCTCGCGTACGTGGTCGCCGACTTCCACAACCCCACCGGCGCCCTCGCCGACGAGGACCAGCGCCGGGGGCTCGTGGAGGCCGCCCGGGCGGCCGGCACCGTCCTGGTCGTCGACGAGACCATGACCGAGCTGCGCCTCGACGAGGACGTGGCGATGCCCCGGCCGGTCTGCGCCTTCGACCCGGCCGGCTCCACCGTCCTCACCGTTGGCTCGGCGAGCAAGGCCTTCTGGGCCGGGATGCGGATCGGCTGGGTCCGGGCCGCGCCCGACGTCATCCGCTCCCTCGTCGCCGCCCGCGCCTACGCCGACCTGGGCACCCCGGTCCTGGAGCAGCTCGGCGTCAACTGGCTGATGCGCACCGGCGGCTGGGAGGAGGCCGTCGGCCTGCGCAGGGCGCAGGCGCGTGAGAACCGGGACGCGCTCGTCGCGGCGGTCCGCAGGGAGCTGCCGGAGTGGGAGTTCGAGGTGCCGAAGGGCGGCCTGACGCTCTGGGTGCGCACCGGCGGGCTCTCCGGCTCCCGGGTGGCGGAGGCGGGCGAGCGGGTCGGCGTCCGCGTGCCCTCCGGCCCCCGCTTCGGCGTCGACGGCGCCTTCGAGGGGTTCATCCGGCTGCCGTTCACCGTCGGCGGTCCGGTCGCCGAGGAGGCCGCCGTCCGGCTGGCCGCCGCGGCCCGGCTGGTCGAGTCGGGGCTCGGCGGGGGAGCGGAGCCGCTCAGGACCTTCGTGGCCTGACGGGAGGCTTCCGTCCCCACGCACGCGTGGGGACGGCCCTTCCCTCCACGCGCGCGTGGAGGAACCGTTCCCACGCACGCGCGCGTGGGGACGGCGAAGGCCGGTGCGGACCCCGGGGTCCGCACCGGCCTTCGCCGTCCCCTGCTTCCGGTGGGGTCAGCCATCCGCCGGGACCGGGGCGTGGCGGGGGAGGGAGCCGGGGGTCGGCTCGGCCGCCGCCTCCGGGACCTTCTCCAGGGCCACCGTGACCGCCGCCCGCCGCTCCGGCAGCAGGTCGAGGACGGCCTGGCGGTCGGTGTCGCCGACGGCGTCGTCGTACGGGTCGGGCGTGGCCGGCACCTGGAGGCGGAGGACCGGACCGGTGCCGAGGCGGGCGTAGCCGCGGCCGGGCGGGACCTGCGGGGTCGGCGTGGTGTGCGGGGCGGCGCCGAGCACCCCGGCGATCTGCTCGGGGGAGGCGGGGCCGAGGACCACGCGGGCGCGGGCGTGCGCGCGTACCCCCTCGTGGAGCGCGTCGGCGGTGTCGAACTGCTCCGCCACCACCACCGTCACCTGGGCCGCCCGGCCGTGCCGCAGCGGAACCCGGAGCAGCTCCTGGGGGTCGGGCCGGCCCTCGGCGGCGGCCAGGTGGCCGAGGACGCCGGGGCGGTCGAGGAGGATCCACAGCGGGCGGCGGGTGTCGGCCGGGGCGGGGTGCCCCGCCTGCCGGGCGCGGTTCGCGGTGATCAGCCGCCGCTCGGTCTCGTGGGAGGCCCATTCCAGGCTCTCCAGGGCGCCGGACAGCTCGCTCTCGACGCCGAGGACGCCGTCGCGGCCGACCAGGCAGGCGTACTCGCCGGCGCCGGCTCCGTCCACGATCAGCACGTCGCCGTGGGCGAGGGCCTGGAGCGCCAGGGAGCGCAGCAGGGAGGTGGTGCCGCTGCCGGGCTGGCCGACGGCGAGCAGGTGCGGCTCGGTGGAGCGGGGGCCGGTGCGCCAGACGACGGCCGGCGCGTCCTCGGAGCCGTCCGCCGAGACGACCGGCACGGTCCGCTGCACGGCGTCGGCGTCGGTGAAGCCGAGGACGGTCTCGCCGGGGGCGGTGACGAACCGCTGGGCGGCGATGGTGGTCGGGAGGGCGGGCAGCACGTGCATGTCGAGCCGGTTGCCCTCCTCGTCCCAGTCGAAGAGGTACTCGCGGCCGCGGCCCGACTTGGCGTGCAGGAGCTGCTCGATGCGGGCGCGCGAGGCGGCCTCGCCGTCGGTGAAGTACGGGGGGTAGGAGATCCGCAGCCGTGTCAGGCGGCCGCTGTCGTCGAAGGCGTGGTCGCCGAAGGCCCGGGACCAGTCGCCGCCGTGGGCGAAGAGCGGGTCGGGGTCCTCCGGGACGGAGAAGTACGGCACCAGGGCCTCGTAGAGCCCCTTCAGCCGGGCCGTCTCCGCCTCGTCGGGGCCGGTCTTCACGACCGGTTTCTCACGCCCCTTCCACGCGGCGGCGCCCATGAGCGCGACGAGCGCGAGCAGCGGCCCGTACGGCATGAGGGCGACGGCCAGGGCGCAGGCCGCGACCAGGAACAGCGTGGGACCGCGCCGTTCCTTGGGGGTCGCGGCCCACTTGGCGCGCGCGGTCGCGGCCAGTTTCCGCAGACCGCGGGAGACCGTGATCAGCGGGTGGAGCACGTCGGTGGCGCTGTCGGCGGCCGACCGCGCGATCTCTCGGCCGCGCGCGAGCTGCGCGCCGCCGTTGCTCAGAATGCGGGGGAGTGGTCGCCGGGACACGTCGTACTCCTGGAGGGGTGGAAGGGGGTGAGTGGCGTCAGAACTTGATTCCGCCCAGCAGGCCGGCCAGGCTCTGGCCGCCCGCGGTGATGCTCGGTGCGATGGCGGTGCCCGCCAGGTAGAAGCCGAAGAGCGCGCAGACGAGGGCGTGCGAGGCCTTGAGGCCGTCCTTCTTGAAGAACAGGAAGCAGATGATGCCGAGCAGGACCACGCCTGAGATGGACAGGATCATTGGGTGTTCTCCTGGTTGAGGGGACAGTCACGATGAGTCCTTCCAGGTTCACGGCAAGTATCTATGTGACTAAAGGTGCATTCGGGTGAAGGGCGGGCGTTTTCACTTGACCGGCGGACGGTGATCGCCGTCCCGGGTGGCGAAACCGCGGAAGTGGGGTAAGGGAGCCCCGAGGGGCGGGGGCCACGGGGGTGGACGCCGTGATCCTTGCCTCGGCCGGACGCGGTCATGTCACCGCGCGGGCAGTACCCTGTCGGTTCACTCGTACGGCCGCGCGTGCCGTGCGCAGGTCAAGGGCAGGCGATACCGGGCGACAGGCGCGCGGTACGCGGTCGAGCACGGAAGGCGGTTGTGAGGATGAGCGAGACCCCGGACCCCGAGGTCGTCGAGCTGGCGTCGAAGGTCTTCGACCTGGCGCGCACCGGCGACGCGGCGGCCCTCGCCGCCTACCTCGACGCGGGCGTCCCCGCGAACCTCACCAACGACCGGGGCGACACCCTCGTCATGCTCGCCGCCTACCACGGCCACGCCGACGCCGTCACCGCCCTCCTGGAGCGCGGCGCCGACGCCGACCGTGCCAACGACCGCGGCCAGACCCCGCTCGCCGGAGCCGTCTTCAAGGGCGCCGACGCCGTCATCCGCGCCCTCCTCGCCGGCGGCGCGAATCCGGAGTCCGGGACTCCGTCCGCCGTGGACACCGCCCGCATGTTCGGCAAGACCGAACTCCTGGAGCTCTTCACCACCAGGTGAACGCGGCCTGAACCCCAGGTGGGAACGGGTCCGTAAATGTGGTCGCGACCGTGCGGACGGTCGGTCATCATGACGACAAGCCCGGCCGTCCGACCGGGCCACGGACGAGAGGCAGAGGAAGATGAGCAGCGCGCACAAGCGACGTACGACGGACGGCCCGATCTGTTGTCCCACGGCCTACTAGGCCGGGCTCCGCGCGGACGGGCCCTGTGCCCGGCCTCCGCCGCCCCGGTCCACCCGTCGTGACGACAGCTTGATGTGAGGCGTCTTCCCATGTTCGAACCAGCCATAGCGCCGAGCGGCACCCTGCTCGGCCTGCTGCAGAGGGGCCGCGGCGACGGCACCCTGCACGCCCTCGCCGCCCCCCGCGCCGAGGCCCTCGCGGCCCTCGACCACTGCGTGCTCGCCGACCCGCGCCACGACTGGCGGGTCGAGAACCGCTCCCTCTACTACGCCCGGCTCTACCTCGACCTCCACGGAGGCCTGGAGGCCATCGAGGCGCACCTCTTCGCGCCCGAGGACCGCCTCGACCCCGAGGAGCAGCGCACCGGCCTCGCCCTCGCCGTCCTCGGCCACCTGGCCTCCTACGGACGCCACGACGCCCTGCTGCTCCTCCGGCGCTACGCGGCCACCGGCGCCAACTGGGCCTGGGCCCTCGACGAGCTCGCCCTGCGCGACGACGACGCCGGACTGCGTGCGCTCGCCGAGCCCGTCCTCGCCCGCTTCCCGCAGGACGAGGCCGGCGACACCGCGCTCGCCGGCACCGTCCGCGACGCCTTCGAGCCCCGCCCCTGGCGCCTGTGGGCCGAGGACCAGCGCGACGCCGTCGGCGCCCGCGTCCGCGCCGCCCAGGAACACGGCTCCTTCGACCGCTGGCAGCGGCAGCTGCGCCCCACCGGGCCCCGCCCCGGCTGGAGCGTCCGCGCCGTCCTCGACTGGGCCCAGGAGGGGTACGAGCGCGGCGCCGACCTCGCCGGACCCGCCGCCCGCTGCCTGGCCGCCGTGGCCGGTCCCGAGGACCGGCCCGAGCTGCTGGCCGCCGCCCGCGCCGGCGCCCCCGGCGCGCGCGCCGCCGCCCTGCACCATCTGGCCGCCATCCGGGACCCCGCCGTCCTCGACCTCGTCGAGGCCGCCGCCGACGCCGTGCACCCCCTCGACACGGCCGCCGGCACCGCACCCGGACAGACCGGTCCGTACGCCGACGTGCCCGGAGCCGTCGACCGCGAGGCGCTGGCCGTCGCCCGGGCCGCCGTCACCGCCTACCTCCGCATGTGCGGCGAGGACGCGGTCGCCCGCGCCCGTGCCTGGATCCACCGCACCGACCCGCTCGGCGCCGCCGCCGGCGAGACCCTCGCCGCGCGCGGCGAGGCGCGGGACGCCGGGCTCGTCCTCGGCGCCCTGCGCACCGCCATCCGCACCGGCGGGCCCGACGCGGCCGCCCTCGGCGTCCTCGTCGACGGCGTCGGCCGCCTCGGCATCGCCTGCGCGGCGCCCGTGCTGCGCCACGTCTACCGGGAGACGGCCTCCTCCCAGCTGCGCGGCCGCACGGCCCGCGCCCTCGCGGCCACCGACCCCTCCTTCGCCAGCGGCTTCGCCGTCGAGTGCCTCTGGGACTGCGAGGAGACCACCCGCGAGATCGCGGCCCAGCACGCGGAGACGGCCGACGCGCGCGTGGCCGAGCGATTGCGCCGCCTCGCCGCCGACCCGGCCGAAGAGGTCGAGGTCCAGACGGCGGTCCGCAACCGCATCGGCCCCGACCTCCAGGTCTGAGCCGACCCACCACCGCCCCCGCCCGGGGCGGCGCGGTCCCCCGGCGCGTCCCGCCGAGCGTGGCCCCGCCCCGGGACCGGGAGGCTCCCCCTCCGCCCCGGGCGGCTCCGGTTCCGGCTGTCGGAGCGGAGCCGCGCGGCCCGGGCGGGAAAAGCTCACGGGACGTTCCCCCGGTGTCCAGATCCACGTCGGCGGGGACACGTCGGGCGCGACGAGAACACCCGTATGCGTGTCGTCATCGTCACCGAATCCTTTCCCCCCGACGTCAACGGTGTGGCGCACTGCGCCCTGCAGACCGCGCGCCACCTCGTCCGCCGGGGCCACCAGCCCCTCGTGATCGCCCCGGCCGTCCCCGACCCCGCCGCCGACGCCGACGCGCCGTGCCCCGTGGTCCGCGTCCCCTCCCTGCCCCTGCCCGGCTACGCCCAGGTCCGCGTCGCCCTGCCCAGCCGCCGCGTCGCCGCCGCCCTCGCGGCCCACCGCGCCGATCTCGTCCACCTCGCCGGCCCCTTCGTCCTCGGCGTCCGCGCCATGGCCGCCGCCGCCCGCCTCCGGGTGCCCGCCGTCGCCGTCTACCAGACCGACCTGGCCGGATACGCCCGCACCTACGTCGGCACCGGGGAGGGCACCGCCTGGCGCCGGCTCCGCGCCGTCCACGGCGCCGCCGACCGCACCCTCGCCCCCTCCCGGGCCGCCCGCCGCGACCTGGAGGCCCACGGCATCGAGCGGATACGCATCTGGGGCAGGGGCGTCGACACCGACCGCTTCCGCCCCGACCGCCGAGACCCGGGACTGCGCCGGGACCTCGCCCCGAACGGCGAACTCCTCGTCGGCTACGTCGGCCGGCTCGCCCCCGAGAAGCGCGTGGACCTCCTCGCCGCCGCGGACGGGCTCCCCGGCGTCCGGCTCGTCGTCGTCGGCGACGGCCCCAGCGCCGCCGGCCTGCGCGAACGCCTCCCGCACGCCCACTTCCTCGGCCGCCGCACCGGCGACGACCTCGCCCGGATCTTCGCCTCGCTCGACGTCTTCGCCCACACCGGTCCGTACGAGACCTTCTGCCAGACCGTCCAGGAGGCCATGGCCAGCGGACTGCCGGTGATCGCCCCGGCCGCCGGCGGCCCCCTCGACCTCGTCGCCCACCGCCGCACCGGCCTCCTGGTGCCCCCCGGGGACCCCCTCGCCCTCCGCGAGGCCGTCACCGGCCTCGCCGCCGCGCCCGGCCTGCGCGAGGCCTACGGCCGGGCCGGGCGCGCCGAGGTCGAGGGCCGCACCTGGGAGGTCCTCGGCGACGAACTCATCGGCCACTACCTGGAGGTCCTGCGGGAGCGGACGGCGGTGGCGGCGTGAACGGGCGGACCCTTCCGGCGACCGGTCCCGCGCGGACGCGCGCGTACCCCGCCTCGTACGGCCGCGACGGGCTGCGGATCGTACGGCTCGCGAACTTCGTCACCCCCACCTCGGGCGGCCTGCGGACCGCGCTCGACCGGCTCGGCCGGGGATACCGCGCGGCCGGGCACGAACCCGTCCTGGTCGTCCCCGGGGCCGGCGCCGCCGACGAGCCGGCCGAGCAGGGCCGGGTGATCACCCTGCCCGGGCCCGTGCTGCCCGGCACCGGCGGCTACCGGGTCCTCGCCGACCGGCGCCGGCTCGCCGAGCTGCTCGAACGGCTCGCCCCGGACCGCATCGAGGTCTCCGACCGCACCACCCTGCGCTGGACCGGGGAGTGGGCCCGGCGCGCCCGCGTCCCCTCCGTGATGGTCTCCCACGAGACCGCCGACGGCGTCCTGCGCACCTGGGGCCTCCCCGGGCCGCTCGCCGCCCGCGCCGCGGACCGGCTCAACCGCCGCACCGCCTGGGCCTACGGCCGCATCGTGTGCACCACCGCCTGGGCGGAGGAGGAGTTCGTCCGCCTCGGCGCCCGCAACGTCGTACGCGCTCCGCTCGGCGTCGACCTGGAACACCGCCGGCCCGGGCGGCGCGACCCCGCCGTACGGGCCCGGTACGTGGAGGGCGCCGGGGTCCTGCTGCTGCTCTGCTCCCGCCTCTCCGTGGAGAAACGGCCCGGCACGGCGGTCGAGGCGCTCGTCCGCCTGCTCGACGCGGGGGTGCGGGCCCGGCTGGTCGTCGCGGGCGACGGGCCGCTGCGCGCGGGCCTGGAGCGGCGGGCGCGGGAGCGGGGCCTGCCGGTGCGGTTCCTCGGCCACGTCGCCGACCGGGAGGAACTCGCCGACCTCCAGGCGGCCGCCGACCTCTGCCTGGCGCCCGGCCCCGCCGAGACCTTCGGGCTCTCCGCCCTGGAGGCCCTCGCCTGCGGCACCCCCGCCGTCGTCAGCGCCTCCTCCGCGCTCCCGGAGGTCGTCGGCACGGCCGGGGCCGCGGCCGCCGACACCCCGGCCGCCTTCGCCGACGCCGTCCGGGGCCTGCTCGCCCTGCCGGAGCCCGTCCGCCGGGCCGCCGCACGCGCGCGTGCGGAGCACTTCTCCTGGGACCGCTCCGTGGACGCGTTCCTCCACGCCCACGAGGCGGCCACCGGACGGGAACCTGTCGCGGCCGCCGTCCCGGATCCCCTGCCCACCGGTCCGGATCCGATATCCGCCGTCCCGGATCCACCCGCCGACGGCTCGGTCGCCGCCGACGGCCCGGTCACCGCCGGTGCCGTCCCCGCCGCCGCGGCGGCCCGGCCCCGGCCGCAGGAGGTCGGCGGATGAACCCGGTCCGGGAGAGCCGCGTCCCGGCCCAGGGACGCGTACCGGCCCAGCCGCGCGGCCCGGAGTCCGGCCCGGCAGGCGCGCCCCCTGCCCCGGCGGGGGCCGCGCCGCTGCGGTTCGTCGTGCTCGGGGACTCGTTCAGCGAGGGCGTCGGGGACCGGGCCGGCGGGGCGTGGCGCGGGTGGGCGGAGCTGCTCGCCGACGGGCTCGCCGGGCCCGGGCGGCGGGTCGAGTACGTGAACCTCGCCGTCAGCGGCGCGCTCAGCGCGGACGTCGCCGAGAAGCAGGCCCCGCGCGCGGTCGCCCTCCGGCCGCACCTCGCCTCCGTCGTCGTGGGCGTCAACGACACCCTGCGGCACACCTTCGACATCGGGCTGTTCGCCCGCCGCCTGGACCGGGTCCTCGCGGCGCTCGACGCGGCCGGGGCCGTACTCCTGACGGCCTGTCTGCCCGACCCCGGGCGGATGCTCGGGCTCCCCGGGCCGCTGGCCCGGCCGCTCGCCCGCCGCCGTACGTCCGTGAACGCGGTGGTGCACGCGCTGTCGGCCCGGCACGGCGCCGCCCACGTCCACCTCGCCGACCCGGCCTGGACCGAGGACCGGCGGCTGTGGAGCGCCGACCGGCTCCATCCGGGCGAGCGCGGCCACCGCGCGGTCGCCGGAGCCTTCCACCGGGTCCTGGCCGAGCGCGGCCTCGCCCGGGGGCCCGCGCCCTCCCCGGAGGCGTCCGAACCGCCGCCCACCCGCGCCGACACCGTCCTGTGGCTCGCCACGGCCGGGACCGGCTGGGTGCTGCGCCGCAGCCGCGACCTGCTGCCGCAGCTGCTCCTGCTCGCGGGGGAGGAGCTGCTGCACCGGACGGGCGGCGGCGGCGCGCTCGACGCGCGCGCCGCGACCGCCCTCGCCGAGGCCCTCGCGGCCACAATGGGGGAATGAGCGGGCGCTGGGAGTTCTGGATCGACCGGGGCGGCACCTTCACCGACGTCGTGGGGCGGCGCCCCGACGGGCGCCTCGTCACCCGCAAGGTCCTCTCCCACGACCCGGCCCGCCGGCAGGACGCCGCCGTCGCCGGGATCCGGCTCCTCATGGGCCTCGCCCCCGGCGAACCCGTCCCCGCCGACCGGGTCGCCGTCGTCAAGATGGGCACCACCGTCGCCACCAACGCCCTCCTGGAGCGGCGCGGGGAGCCGACCCTGCTGCTCATCACGGAGGGCTTCCGCGACGCCCTGCGGATCGCCTACCAGAACCGGCCCCGCCTCTTCGACCGGCACATCGTGCTGCCGGAGGCGGTGTACGCGCGCGTGGCCGAGGTCCCCGAGCGGATGGACGCCCGCGGCGCCGTCGTCCGCCCCCTCGACGAGGACGCCGTCGCCGCCGCGCTCGCCGCCGCCCACCGGGACGGGATCCGCTCCGCCGCCGTCGTCCTCGTGCACGGCTACCGCCACCCGGAGCACGAACAGCGCGTCGCGGCCGCCGCCAGGGACGCCGGTTTCACCCAGATCAGCTGCTCGCACGAGGTCAGCCCGCTCATCAAGCTGATCCCGCGCGGCGACACCACCGTCGTCGACGCCTACCTCTCGCCGGTGCTGCGCCGCTACGTCGACGAGGTCGCCGCCGAACTCGCCGGGATCCGCCTGATGTTCATGCAGTCCAACGGCGGACTGCGGGAAGCCGCCCGCTTCCGGGGCAAGGACGCCGTCCTCTCCGGGCCGGCGGGCGGAGTCGTCGGCATGGCCCGTACCTCCGGCCAGGCCGGACACGACCGGGTCATCGGCTTCGACATGGGCGGCACGTCCACGGACGTGTCCCACTACGCAGGGACGTTCGAGCGTGAACTCGGTTCACAGGTCGCCGGGGTGCGGATGCGGGCACCCATGATGAGCATCCACACCGTCGCCGCCGGCGGCGGCTCCGTCCTCCACTACGACGGGCGCCGCTACCGCGTCGGACCCGACTCGGCCGGCGCCGTGCCCGGCCCCGCCTGCTACCGGCGCGGCGGCCCCCTCACCGTCACCGACGCCCAGGTGATGCTCGGCCGGATCCAGCCCGACCACTTCCCGGCCGTCTTCGGGCCGGACGGCGACCGCCCCCTCGACGCCGACGTCGTCCGCGAACGGTTCACCGCCCTCGCCGAGGAGGTCGGCGGCGGCCGCACCCCCGAGGAGGTCGCGGCCGGCTTCCTGCGGATCGCCGTCCTCGACATGGCCAACGCCGTCAAGAAGATCTCCGTCCAGCGCGGCCACGACATCACCCGCTACGCCCTCACCTGCTTCGGCGGCGCCGGCGGCCAGCACGCCTGCGCCGTCGCCGACGCCCTCGGCGTCGACACCGTCCTCGTCCCCCCGCTCGCCGGCGTCCTCTCCGCCTACGGCATCGGCCTCGCCGATGCCACCGCCCTGCGCGAACGCTCCGTCGAGGCCCCGCTCGACGACCCCGGCACCCACGCGCGCGTGACCGCCGTCGCCGCCGAACTCGCCGACAGCACCCGGGCCGAACTCCGCGCCGACGGCCTCCCCGGCACCGCGATCACCACCCACGCGCGCGTACTCCTCCGCTACGCCGGCACCGACGCGAGCCTCCCCGTCGACCTCGGCCCCGCCGAGGAGATGGCCGCCGCCTTCACCGCCGAGCACCGCGCCCGCTACGCCTTCACCATGGACAAGCCGCTCGTCGCGGAGGCCGTCACCGTCGAGGCCGTCGGCACCGCCGGACCCCACGGCCCCGTCCGCGTCCCCGCCGGAGCCCGCACCGGCCCCCTCGTCCCCCGCGCCACCGTCCGCACCCACGACGGCGCCACCGCCTCCGACACCCCCCTGCACCGCCGCGAGGACCTGCGCCCCGGCGACACCGTCGACGGGCCCGCGATCCTCGCCGAGGACGACGCCACCACCGTCGTCGACCCCGGCTGGCGCGCCACCGCCTCCGACACCGGCCACCTGCTGCTCACCCGCGCCGTCCCGCGCCCCGCCCGCACCGCCGCCGGCACCGACGTCGACCCGGTCCTCCTGGAGGTCTTCCACAACCTCTTCATGGCCATCGCCGAGCAGATGGGCGTCCGCCTGGAGAACACCGCCCACTCCGTCAACATCAAGGAACGGCTCGACTTCTCCTGCGCCCTCTTCGACGCCGACGGCAACCTCGTCGCCAACGCCCCCCACATCCCCGTCCACCTCGGCTCCATGGGAGAGACCGTCAAGGAGGTCCTGCGCCGCCGCGCCGGCGACCTCCGCCCCGGCGACGTCTACGCCGTCAACGACCCGTACCACGGCGGCACCCACCTGCCCGACGTCACCGTCGTCACTCCCGTCTTCGACGACGCGGGAGAGGAACCGCTCTTCCTCGTCGCGTCCCGCGGCCACCACGCCGAGATCGGCGGCATCACCCCCGGCTCCATGCCCGCCTTCAGCCGCACGATCGACGAGGAGGGCGTCCGCTTCGACGACTGGCTCCTCGTCCGCGACGGCAGGCTCCGCGAGGCCGAGACCCGCGCCCTGCTCACCGGCGCCCCGTACCCCTCCCGCGACCCCGACACCAACCTCGCCGACCTGCGCGCCCAGATCGCCGCCAACGAGAAGGGCGTCGAGGAACTCCGCAAGGCCGTCGCCGAGTTCGGCCTCGACGCCGTCCAGGCCTACATGGGCCACGTCCGGGCCAACGCCGAGGAGTCCGTCCGCCGCATCGTCGCCCGCCTGGAGGACGGCACCCACCGGTACGAGACCGACTCCGGCGCCGTCATCCAGGTCGCCGTCCGCGTCGACCGCGAACGGCGCTCCGCCGTCCTCGACTTCACCGGCACCTCGCCACAGCTCCCCGGCAACGCCAACGCCCCCACCGCCGTCGTCACGGCCGCCGTCCTGTACGTCTTCCGCACCCTCGTCGACGAGGACGTCCCCCTCAACAGCGGCTGCCTGGAGCCCCTGGAGATCCGCGTCCCGCCCGGCTCCATGCTCGCCCCCGAACCACCCGCCGCCACCGTCGCCGGGAACGTCGAGACCTCCCAGGCCGTCACCGGCGCCCTCTACGCGGCCCTCGGCGTCCAGGCCGAGGGCTCCGGCACCATGAACAACCTCACCTTCGGCGACGACCGCGTCCAGTACTACGAGACCCTCGCCAGCGGCTCCGGCGCGGGCGACGGCTTCGACGGCGCCGACGCCGTCCAGACCCACATGACCAACTCCCGCCTCACCGACCCCGAGATCCTGGAGTGGCGCCACCCCGTCCGCCTCGACGCCTTCGCCGTGCGCGAGGGCAGCGGCGGCCGGGGCCGCTGGCACGGCGGCGCCGGCGTGGAGCGGCGGCTGCGCTTCCTGCGGCCGATGACGGTCACCCTCCTCACCGGACACCGGCGGGTGCCCCCGTACGGCATGGCGGGCGGCGCGCCCGGCGCGCTCGGCGAGAACCTCGTCGAACGCGCCGACGGCACCGTGGAGCACCTGGACGGCACCGCGACCACCGGGGTCGCCCCCGGCGACGTGCTGGTCGTCCGCACGCCCGGCGGCGGGGGCTACGGCATCCCGCCGGAGGACGACGGGGCGCCCGGCGACCGCGGACCCCGCCGGTCCCGGGGCTCCTGAGGAGCGGTGACGAACCGGACCCGGGTCCCCGGCACGGCCTGCGCGGCCGCCCCCAGGTCCGCCTCCCGCACCACCGCCACCACCGGATAGCCGCCGGTCGTCGGATGGTCCGCCAGGAAGACCACCGGCCGGCCGTCCGGCGGCACCTGCACCGTCCCCAGGACCATGCCCTCGCTGGGCAGCTCCCCGGGACGGGCCCGCTCCAGGGCCGGCCCGTCGAGGCGCAGCCCGATGCGGTTGCTCGCCGAGGACACCAGGTACGCGCGCGTGGTGAGGGTCCGGAGCGCGTCGGCGGTGAACCAGTCGTCGCGCGGCCCGAGCCGGACCCGCAGGACCAGTTCGTCCGGCGGGCCCGGCCAGGGGGGAGCGTCGACCGACCCCCGTACGGCCGCGGCCGCTCCCAGCGGCAGCACCGCCCCCTCGGCCAGCGGCGCCGGGCCGAGCCCGGACAGCAGGTCGGTGGAGCGGCTGCCGAGCACCGGTTCGACGGTGATCCCGCCGCCGAACGCCACGTACGAGCGCAGCCCGCGCACGGCGGGCCCGACCTCCAGGAGCGCCCCGGCCGGGACCCGTACCGCCGTGCCCCAGGGCAGCGGCCGGCCGTCCGCCCGCACCGGGCAGGGCGCCCCGCCCACCGCCACGGTCACCGCGCTCCTGGGCCGCAGCGCGCAGCCGTCGACGGTGGTCTCCAGGACGGCGGCGTCCTCGGCGTTGCCGACCAGCCGGTTCACCAGCCGGGCGGCGGCCGGGTCCAGGGCGCCCGAGCGGGGCACGCCCAGGTGCGCGTGGCCCGGCCGCCCGAGGTCCTGCACGGTCGTCAGGGCGCCGCCCCTGACGACGGCGACGGCGCGGTCGTTCACCGGTCGGCCCCCGTCCGGGACGCGGGGACGAACCGCACGCGCGTGCCGGGCGACAGCAGTGCCGCCGGCTCCCGCCCGGTGTCCCACAGGACCGCGTCCGTCGTCCCGATCAGCTGCCAGCCGCCCGGCGAGGAACGCGGGTACACGCCCGTGTACGGCCCCGCCAACGCCACGGACCCGGCGGGCACCGCCGTGCGGGGCGTCGCCCGGCGCGGCACCTCGTACCGTGCCCCGAGCCCGGTCAGATAGCCGAAGCCGGGCGCGAAACCGCAGAAGGCGACCCGGAACTCGGCCGAGGAGTGGATCCGTGCCGCCTCCTCCGGCGACACCTCCCACCGGGCGGCCACCTCGGCCAGGTCCGGCCCGTCGTACCGGACCGGCACCTCCACGACCGTGCCCACGCGCGCGTGCCCCGGCCGCGGCTCCCAGCCGGGCAGTTCGGCCGCGAGCCGCGCGGGCTCGGCCAGCCCGTCGAGCAGCACCGTCCGCGCCGCCGGCACGATCTCCCGTACGCCGGGCAGCGCGCCGGACGCCCGGCGCCGCAGCAGCTCCGCGTGGAAGGCCTCGGCGGCGGCCGCGTCGGCCAGTTCGACGAGGAGGGCGTGCTCGCCCACCCGCAGCACCCTCACGCGAACGCCCCCACGGTGACGCCGGCCGACTCCAGGCCCGCCCGGACACGCCGGGCCAGCTCCACCGCGCCCGGGGTGTCCCCGTGCAGGCAGAGCGAGTGCGCCCGCACGGCCACGGCCGTCCCGCAGTGGGCGGTGACCGTGCCCGCGCGGACCAGCGTCACCGACCGCTCGACCACCGCGTCCGGATCGTGCACCACGGCCCCCTCCCGCCCCCGTGGCAGCAGGGAGCCGTCGGCCCGGTAGGCGCGGTCCCCGAACGCCTCGGCGACCACCGGAAGGCCGGCCCGCTCCGCCGCCTCGTGCAGCCGCGAGCCGGGCAGCCCCAGCACGGGCAGCGCGCCGCCCGCGAGCAGCACCCCGTCGACGACCGCGGCCGCCTGCTCCGCGTCCCGCACCACCCGGTTGTAGAGCGCCCCGTGCGGCTTCACGTACGCCACCCGGGAGCCGGCCGCGCGGGCGAAGACCTCCAGGGCGCCGATCTGGTACGCCACCTCGGCGGCCAGTTCCGCCGGCGGCACGTCCATCGCCCGCCGCCCGAAGCCGGCGAGGTCCCGGTAGGACACCTGGGCCCCGATCCTCACCCCCCGCTCGGCGGCGAGCTCGCACACCCGCCGCATGGTGACCGCGTCCCCCGCGTGGAAGCCGCAGGCCACGTTGGCGCTGGTGACGACGGAGAGCAGACGCTCGTCGTCGGTCAGCGTCCAGCGGCCGAACCCTTCCCCGAGATCGGCGTTCAGGTCGATCGAGACCCCGCTCATGATGGTGCTGTTCCTTTCACCGGTGCCGTGGTGCCGTGTCGCTGTCGTGCCGTGATGCGTGTCTGTTCGCGCGCCTGTGTGTCTGTCTGCCTGTCCTGTCTGAGTGTCCTGTCCGCCCGTCCTGTCCGTCTGTTCGTCCGTCCTCCGTGCTCAGAGGGCGATCCGGTACTCCTCGTCCCGGACGTCGGTGACGAACATCCGCCCCGGCGCGTGGGTGATCGCGAACGGCGGACGCGAGGCCGTGACGGCCGCCTGCGGTGTCACCCCGCAGGCCCAGAAGACGGGCACGTCCCCCGGCTCCGCCGCCACCGGGTCCCCGAAGTCGGGCCGGTCCAGGTCGCGGATGCCGAGCGCCGCCGGGTCGCCCGCGTGCACCGGCGCCCCGTGGACCGCCGGCAGCAGCCCGCTGATCCGCCGCGCCACCGGTACGAGCCGGGCCGGGACCGGCCGCATCGACACCACCATCGGTCCGTGCAGCCGCCCGGCCGGCCGGCAGGCCCGGTCCGTCACGTACATCGACACGTTCCGGCCCTGCTCGACGTGGCGCAGCGGCACGCCCGCCGCCGCGAGCGCCCCCTCGAAGGTGAAGCTGCACCCGAGGAGGAACGAGACCAGGTCGTCGCGCCAGTACGGGGTGGCGTCCGCCGGCTCCGCCACCAGCCGCCCGTCCTCCCACACCCGGTAGCCCGGGACGTCGGTGCGCAGGTCCGCGCCGGGCGCGAGGGAGGTGGTCCAGGAACCGGCGTCGGTGACGTCCAGGACGGGGCAGGGCTTCGGGTTGCGGGTGCAGAAGAGCAGGACGTCGTAGGCCCAGTCGGCGGGCACCGCGATCAGGTTGGCCTGGGCGTGGCCGGGGGCCCAGCCGGCCGTCGGGCCGGCCGTCCCGGCCCGCGCACGCGCGCGTGCCTCGCGCGGACCGGGAACGGAAGGCCCCCTGGGGTCGCCGCCGTTCATCCGAGCTCCTTCCCGCGCGTCTCCGGCAGGCCGAGCAGTGCGACGACCGCGATCCAGTACCCCACCGCGCCGAAGACCAGCGCGCCGCCGACCCCCCAGCTCTCCGAGAGGAAGCCGACCAGGGTCGGGAAGACCGCGCCGAACGCCCGGCCGGTGTTGTAGGTGAGCCCCTGTCCGGTGCCGCGCACCGGCGTCGGGTACAGCTCGGCGAGGAAGGAGCCGAAGCCGCTGAAGATGGCCGACATGCAGAAGCCGAGCGGGAGACCCAGCACCAGGAGGAGGGTGTTCGCGCCCGCCGGGATCTGCGTGTACGCGAGCACCGACGCCGCCGACAGGACGGCGAAGAGCGCGATGTTCCGCTTGCGGCCGAGCCGGTCCGTCAGGTGGCCCCCCGTCAGGTAGCCGATGAAGGCGCCGGAGATCAGCAGCGTCAGGTAGCCGCCGGTGCCGACGACGGTCAGTCCCCGTTCGGTCTTGAGGAAGGTCGGCACCCAGGTGGCCAGCGTGTAGTAGCCGCCCTGCACGCCCGTGGAGAGCAGGGTCGCGAAGAGCGTGGTGCGCAGGAGCCCCGGCCGGAACACCGCCCGCAGGGAGCCGCGTTCCGGACTCGCCACGCGCGCGGCGGCCGCCCGGGGGGCGTCCTCCACGTGCCGCCGGACCCAGAGGACGAGCAGCGCGGGAAGGGCGCCGGTCCAGAACAGGATCCGCCAGGCGAGATCCGCGTCGAAGAACTGGAAGACCAGCGTGTAGACGATCACCGCGAGGGCCCAGCCGGCCGCCCACGCCGACTGCACGGCCCCGAGCGTACGGCCCCGGTGCCGGGCGGAGGCGTACTCGGCGACCAGGATCGCCCCGACCGCCCACTCGCCGCCGAAGCCGAGGCCCTGGAGCGCCCGGAAGACCAGCAGGGTCTCGTAGTTCGGCGCGAAACCGCAGAGCACGGTGAAGAGCGCGTACGTGATCACCGTGATCATCAGCGCCTTGACGCGGCCCACCCGGTCGGCGAGGACGCCCGCGAGCGCGCCGCCCACCGCCGAGACCACCAGGGTCACCGTGGTGAGCAGTCCGGTCTGGCCCTTGTCGAGGGAGAAATAGGCGGCGATCGCCACCATCGACAGGGGGAGGGTGAAGAAGTCGTAGGAATCGAGGGCGTAACCGCCGAACGCGCCGCCGAAGGCGCGTCGTCCGCGCGGGCCGAGGGCGCGCAGCCAGCCGAGGGGCCCGTCCGCGCCGGGCCGGCCGTCGGGACCGCCGTCGAGCGGGGTACCGGGCGGGCCGTCGGGCCGGTCGTCCTCGGAGTGCTGCCGGGTCTGTGCCGTGCTCATCTGCACCTCGCAGTGGGGGAGCGTGCCTGAGAGACGTACGAGAGGGCCGTGCGGGGCTGTTCAGGGCCGTGCGGGGCCGTGCGGCCCCGTGCCGGGCCGTACGGAGGAGTGCGGTGGCGCCAAGGTAGGGGATTGTTCAACGATTCGACAAGGGGGCTGTTGTCCCGGATCCGATTCTGCGGTTGACTCGGCGGCCACACGACGACGGGGCCGACCGCCCCGTGAGGAAGGGGGACCGTGGACGCGAGCGGCACCGGCACGGCCGGGGGACTGGCGGACGACCGGGCCCTGCTCGGCCGCACCAGCACGGCGGAGCGGGTCGCGGACATCCTGCGCACCCGCGTCGCCGAGGGCTTCTTCCCGCCCGGTACCCGTCTCTCCGAGGAGAGCATCGGCGGCGCCCTCGGGGTCTCCCGCAACACCCTGCGCGAGGCCTTCCGGCTCCTCACCCACGAGCGGCTGCTCGTCCACGAGCTCAACCGCGGGGTCTTCGTCCGCGTCCTCGCCGTGGACGACGTCGAGGACCTCTACCGCACCCGCCGGCTCGTCGAATGCGCCGTCGTGCGGAGCCTCGGCGAACCGCCCTTCCCGGTGGCCGGCCTCGCCGCCGCCGTCGCCGAGGGCGAGGCCGCCGCGCGGGACGGCGACTGGCGCGCGGTCTCCACCGCCAACATCCACTTCCACCGGGAACTCGTCGCCCTCGCCGGCAGCGCCCGTACCGACGAGCTCATGCGCGGCGTCCTCGCCGAGCTCCGGCTCGCCTTCCACGTCGTGGAGGACCCGCGGGCCCTCCACGAGCCCTACCTCGCCCGCAACAAGGAGATCCTGGCGGCCCTGGAAGCGGGGGAGCGAACCGGCGCCGAACGCCTCCTCGCCCGCTACCTCGACGACTCCATCGAGCGCGTCGCGGCCGCCTACGCCCGCGCCGTGGGCGAGCCGGCGGAGGCGTAGCGGCGGAGCGGAGCACCGGCCCGCCGGCCGGGGCGCTGGGCCCCCGGCCGGCGGGCGGAGGGTACCGTCCGGGGCGGGACCGGGGCGGTGGTTTCTGCGCCGTTTCGACCCGTGTCAGTGCGAGGACCTACTCTGTGCACCGTGACTTCGCCTGCCTCGACGGACCTCGCTCCGCCCCAGCTCAGCGCGGGGCCGCGCCCCGCGCAGGGGCCGGCCGCCGACGAAGGGCTCGCGCGGCGCCTGCGCGCGCTCGCCTGCACGGCGCCGCTGCACGACCTCGACGCGCGCAAGGCCAACCTCGCGGGCGAGTACACCGTCTACGCGATGGCCGAGATCGCCCTCGCCGCGATCGACCTCGTCACCCTCCACATGGACTTCGACACCGGCGCCGACCACGACCAGGTCGTCGCCCGGCTGCTGCCCCGCGTCGCCGCCCAGGCCCCGGAGCGCCCCGCCGCCGAGCACGAGCGCGTGGCCCGCTGGGTGCTGGAGAACCTGATCAACGTCGGCAGCGTCGACCGCGGCTTCCGCGCCGTCTACGGCACCTTCGGCACCGACGGCGTGTACGTCCGCCGGGACTACGACTTCAAGCTCGTCGAGGAGGTCCCGGGGTACGGCGGCGCCGTCTGCCTCCGGACCACCGACGAGGCCGTCAACGTGCTCGTCGGCGCGCTCGACACCGACGTCACCAGCGCGCAGATCGCCGCCGAGGTGAAGCTGGAGGTCCTCATCAGCCGGGGCCGCCTCGCCGACGCCCAGCTCGCGGCCGAACAGGCCCGCTACCGCACCGTCCAGTACGCCGAGACCCTCCGCAGGACCCTGGAGGCCACCCGGCGCAACGTGCGCGCGGTCGACTGGCTCAACAGCGTCCCCGACATGATCGCCGAGGCGCTCGACCACGTCGCCGACCGCTACCGCCACGAGAACGCGATCCTCACCAACATCCGCAAGGCCCGGGACGAGGCCGAGGAACCCGAGCACAAGCGCCGGGCCGCGGAACTGGTCGACATCGTCAAGGACTGCATCCGCCGCCACACCCAGCTCCAGTCCCGGCTCCTGGAAGCGGGCCCGCTGTTCCGCGCCGAGCAGGACCGGCAGGCCTTCGCCGCGCCCACCCGGTACACCGGTCTCGACCTGTACGGGCAGCTGGTCGCGCCCGTGCTGCCGCTCCCCGTCGAGCGCGCCACCCGCGTCACGGACGCCTTCTTCGCGCGCGGCACCGGCCTGCGCACCCCCGCCTCGGTCCGCCTCGGCGACCTCGTGGACCTGCTCCTCACCCCGCCCGTCGAGCGCGAGCACCTCGGCGCGGAGATGCCCGAGCCGGACCTGATCGCCACCCCCGACGACTCCCGCTTCAGCGAGCGCCAGCTCGCCGACGCGCTCGCCCTCCTCGACCTGGAGCACGACGCCCCGCGCCGCCTCTCCGGCCTGCTCGCCGACGCCCGCGCCACCGGCGGCGAGGACCTCGCCTACCTGGTCGCCCTGCTCGCCGTCCACGCGGCCAGCCCGCCGGTCGGCACCGCCTACCGCCAGGGCGAGGAGCGCCTGCTCTTCGCCGTCGACGACGGCACCCCGCTCGAGGACCCCGGTTTCGGCGGCGCCGACCTCATCGTCGGCACGGCCCTCCTCGACGCCGCGGGCATGGCCGCCGACCGCTCGGAGGCGTCGTGACGCACGCCTCCGACACCGACCGTTCCCGCAAGCGCCCCCGCCTCCTCACCCGCGCCACCCGCGCGTGGCTCCCGAAGCCCACCCCACCGGAGCAGCCGCCGGCACCCGCGCCCGCCACGGAACCCGCCCCGGCCACGCCCGACTTCGCCGGACCGGCCCCCGCCCCGACGCACCCCGCCGAACAGCCGACGGCCCCGGCGGCCGACTCCCGGCCCGCGGTGCCGACGGCCGTCTCCGTCGAGCCCGCGACCGACCCGACGGCCCCCGCCGGGACCGCCGCGCAGGCCACGGTGCCGACGGCCTCGACGGCCGACCTCGTCGAGCCCACCACAGGCCCGACAGGTCCGACCGGCCCGACGGCCCCGGCGGACTCCACCATCGAGCAGCCCGAGGCCCCCGCCGCGCGCCCCGCGCCGGAAGCCCGTACCGGCCCCCGCCTCGTGCCCCCCTTCGTGGACCCGCCGTCCGCCCCCGCCGCTCCGGCGGCCCCGGCGCCCGAGCCGACCGGCGGAACCGGCACCGAGCCCGCCCCCGGCCCGGCCCCCCGCCCCCGCTTCGCCGTCGTCTCCCTGCCCGAGGCGCCCCGCGGTGCCCGGCGGCGGGAGCTGCCGAGCGTGCGGGCCGTGCGCCTCGGCGGCGCGGGGGAGCCGCCCGCGCCGGGCGGGCCCGCCGTGCCGCCCGCCGCCGTCACCCCCGTGCCGCTGCCCCTGCCCGGGACCGCCGGCACCGCCGTACCGAACGAGAGCCGCACCGAGGAGCCCCAGCCGTGAGCGACAACCACGTCGAGTACGCCGAGTACCCGGACGCGTGGAGCGAGCAGGAGCCCCCCCGGCCCCCGGCCACGGCCCCCGCGCACGCCGCCGTCACCCCCGCGGACGCCGCCGACGCCGCGCGCCTCGTCTCCTTCGGGCTCCAGCCCAAGCTGCTGCCCGCCCGGGACGCCGAGTACGCCGAACTGCTCCGCCGCTACCAGGAGGACCCGGCCTTCGCGCGGCTCGCCGACGCCGTCGCGACCGGTCTCGGCCTGATCGTCCTGGAGGTCTCCCCGCGCGCGGGCATGGCCGTCACCGCCGGCGAGGACTCCGTCTTCGCCGTCCGCATGGGCGACTACGCCCGCCGCGCCAACACCGACTCCGCCGACCGCTTCCTGCACGGCCTGGCCCACCTCGCCGTCGCCGCGATGGCCTTCCCGCGTCCCGAGGACCTCGCCGACGACGCGTACATCGGCCGCCTCACCGTCAACGGCGTGGACTCCTTCGTCCGCCAGGCCTGCCTCCGCCTGGAACAGCGCGCCGAGGAGGAGGGCGAGAACACCGACCCCGCCTCCGACGCCCCGGGCCTGGAGGCCGCCTGGCGCGTCTGGTCCCGCCGTTCCACCACCGGCGCGACCAAGGACGCCCGCCGCCTCGCGGGCTCCACCACCGGCATCGTCGCCAAGGCCGTCGCCTTCCTCACCGACTCCGGCTTCCTCCAGCGCACCGGCGACGAGAACGGCGGCTCGTACCGCACCACCGCCCGCTACCAGCTGCAGGTCCGCGACATGGCCGGTTCCGCCGCCCTCACCGAACTGCTCGACCTCGGGATCGTCCCGGTCAGCGACGGCACCGCCACCCTCGTCCCGCCGCCCGAGGGCGACGACCTGGACCTCGCCGCCGACGCCGGCCTCCCCTTCCACGCGTAACCCCACCACCGCCCGCGTCCCCCGGGCCGCCGCGTTCCGCCCCACCGAACTCCCCGAGCACGAGAGCACGAGAGTCCCTCGCCATGTACGAGCTGTCCCGGGTCCGCCTCTACTCCATCGGCCCCGCCGGCGCCCGCTACGCCGACACCGTCCTGGACCTGCGCGGTGTCGGCGCCCCCGTGCCGAACCCGGCGCCCACCCAGGCGGAGTTCTTCGAGGAGGAGCCCGTCGGCCCGCCGCGCCGCCCCGCCCCCGCGGGCGTGCTCTTCCTGGAGAACGGCGGCGGCAAGTCCGTCCTCCTCAAGCTGATCTTCTCGGTGATGCTCCCGGGCCACCGCAACACCCTCGGCGGCGCCAGCTCCGGCGTGCTCCGCAAGTTCCTGCTCGCCGACGACTGCGGCCACGTCGCGCTGGAGTGGCAGCACACCCTCACCGGCGAACTCGTCGTCGTCGGCAAGGTCAGCGAGTGGCGCGGCCGTCAGGTCTCCAACGACCCGCGGAAGTTCGCCGAGGCCTGGTACTCCTTCCGCCCCGGCCCCGGCCTCAGCCTGGACAACCTGCCGGTCGCCGAGGCGAACGCGGTCCGTCCCGCCGTCGAGGGCGCCTCCGCCGCCACCGGCCGACGCCGCACCATGAAGGGCTTCCGCGACGCCCTCACCGAGGCCGGCAAGGCCTACCCGCACCTGGACGTGGTGTGGGAGGAGATCCACGACCGCTGGAACGAGCACCTCGGCGAGCTCGGCCTCGACCCCGAACTCTTCCGCTACCAGCGCGAGATGAACGCCGACGAGGGCGAGGCCGCCGGCCTCTTCGCGGTCAAGAAGGACTCCGACTTCACCGACCTCCTCCTCCGCGCGGTCACCGACACCCGGGACACCGACGGCCTCGCCGACCTCGTCGGCGGCTTCGGCAACAAGCTCGGCCGCCGCGCCGAACTCACCGCCGAACGCGACTTCACCGCCGGCTCCGTCGACCTCCTGGGCCGCATCGTCGACGCCGCCGGAACCCGGTCCCGCGCGCGCGAGGTGCACGCCGGAGCCGAGCGCCGCACCCGTACCCTCGCCCGCCGCCTCTCCGGCCGCGCCGCGGGCGAGCGGGCCCGCGCCGCCGAGCTGGCCGAGCGGGTCACCGCCGCCGGCCACGCCGTCGCCGAGGCCGAGACGGCCCGCGAGCGCAGCGCCCTCATCGCCGCCGAACTCGCCTACCGGCACGCCTCCCTGGCGCTCGCCGCCGCCGAGAAGGGCGCCGCCTCCCAGCGCCGCGAGCTGATCGAGGCCCGCACCCTGCACTCCGCCTGGCAGGCCGCCGAGTCGGTGCTCCGCCACCGTGCCGCGGGCGACCGCTCCGCGCGCGTGGCCGCCGCCATCCGCGAGGCCGAGCGCGACGCCGCCCCGGCCCTCGCCGCCCGCGCCCTGGCCGCCGCCGACCTCGTACGGGCCCTGGCCGCGGCCGCCGAGGAGGGCGAGCGGCACGCCGCCGAGGAGGAGGAACGGTCCGCCGCCCTCCAGGAGGCCGGCGAGGCCGCCCACCGGGACGCCACCGCCGCCGCCACCGAGGCCCAGCGCGCCCGCAGCGAGGCCGGCCACCTGCGGCAGCGGCTCGCCGAGGTCGAGCAGGAGACCGCCGAGGCCGTCCGGGCCGGCTGGCTCGACGACTCCGCGCCCGACGCCGACCCGGCCCGCGCCGCGCTCGCCGCCGCCGACGCGGAGAAGACCACCGTCGCCGCCTGGGACGCGGCCCGCGAGGCGGCCCGCACCGCGAGCGACCGGGCCCGCGAGACGGCCGCCGCCGAGTCCCGCGCCGAACTCGCCGCCGCCCGCGCCGCCGACGCCGCCGAGGCCGCCGGCAACGCCTACGACGCCGAGCGCCGTGCCGCCGAGGCCCTGGCCGCCGAGGAGCGCCTCGCCGAACTCCTCGGCCTGCCCTCCTCCGGCTCCCCGCTGCCCGGCCGGCGTGCCGCCGCCCCCGCCGACGGGGCCGACGGGCCCGCGGAGCCGTACGGGATCAGCGACGGGCCCGACGGCCGGTCCCCGCTCTCCGTCACCGACTTCGACCGCTACGCCGAGGAGCTGCGCCGCCTGCTCGACGAGGCCGTCTCCTCCGCCGAGCGCCGCCTCTTCGACCTGCGCACCGCCGCCGCCGACGACTCCCGCATCCTCGGCGCCCTCGGCGACGGCGGCCTGCTGCCGCCGGGCCCGGACGTCCTCGCCACCGTCGAGTTCCTCGGCGAGCACGGCATCCCCGCGCTCCCCGGCTGGCGCTACCTCGCCCAGTCCGTCGACCCCGCCGACCACGCGCGCGTGCTCGCCGCCCGCCCCGAACTCGTCGACGGCGTCGTCATCACCGACCCCGTCTCGTACGGGCGCGCCCGCGAGGCCCTCGGGTCCGCCGCCCTGCTGCCCCGCTCCGCCGTCGCCGTCGGCACCGCCGCCGCCCTCCTCGCCCCCGTACCGGCGCAGGACTCCGGCGACGACACCGGCGTCTTTCTCGTGCCGCCGAACCCGGCCATGCACGACGAGCACGCCGCCGACGAGGAGCGGCAGGCGCTCCGTGCGCGTGCCGCCGCCCGCGACGAGGAGATCCGGGCGCTGGCCGCCCGGCTCGCCGGCGACCGGGCCCTCGCCGCCCGGATCGGCGCCTGGCGCGCCGACTGCCCGCCCGGCATGCTCGCCGAGCTCGCGACCGCCGCCGCCACCGCCCGCGAGACGGCCGGGACGGCCGCCCGCGCCCTCGACGAGGCCCGCGCCCTGCGCGCCGAGGCCGAGGAGACCGCCGCCGAGGCCCTCGCCGTCCGCGACGAGCGGCAGGAGGCCGCCCAGCGCGCCCGCCGGGTCGCCGACGCCCTCGCCGGACTCGCGTACCGGCTCCGCGAGCGCTCCGCCTGGCAGGCCAAGCTCCGCGAGCTCGCCGACGACGCCGCCGAGGCCGAGGCCCGCGCCCAGACCTGCCTGGAACGCGCGCGTGCCGCCGACGAGGACCGCAGGGCCGCCCAGCGCGCCGCCGACGACGCCCACCGCACCGCCCGCGCGCTGCGCGCCGAGCGCGCCGAGATCGCCGGCGCCCCCGAGCAGCTTCCGGAGGAGGCCCCGGGCGCCCCCCGCGCCGCGCTCCCCACCCTCCGCGAGGCCTACCGGGCCGCCTCCCAGCTGTACGAGAAGGTCGGCGTCGGCGCCGACCTGCGCGCCGAGCAGGCCCGCGCCGAGAGCGACGAGTCCGCCGCCCTCGCCGAGCTGGACCGGCTCACGAACAAGGTCCGCACCCGCGCCGAGCAGCTCCTGGAGTCCACCGACGGCGCCGACGGCCCGTCCCGGCAGGCCGCCGCGGCCCGTGCCGAGTCCCTGGTGCAGATGCTGGAGACCCGCGCCTCCGAGGCGAGCGAGAAGCTCGGCCGGCTCCGCGGCGAGTCCGAGCGGCTCGCGCCCGAGGACGGCGAGGCCCACACCGAGCTGCCGGAGGAGCTGGTCCCGGCCGACGCCGACCAGGCCCAGGCCCTGTTGCGCACCGCGGGTGCCGAACTCGCCGCCCGCAGCGACGCGCTGGACGCGGCCCGCGCCGCCCACGCCGGGCTGCTGCGCGACCACCGGGCCGCCGAGGACGCCGCCGGCGGCTTCGACGAGACCGCCGCCCTCCTGCGGGACCTGCTGCGCGACCACGCGGAGGAGGAGCAGGAGGAGCCGGAGCCGTACGCCGGTTCCCTGGAGGAGGCCCGGAACGCCGCGGGCGAGGCCCGGCGGGCGCTGCGCGCCCGCACCGCCGAACTGTCCGCCGCCGACGCCGCCGTCCGCGAGGCGAGCGACATCCTCGTCCGGCACGCCAACTCCACCCGCTACGAGCAGGTCCGCACTCCGGCCCGCCAGCAGATCCGCGAGCTGCCCGCCTCCGCGCTGCCCGAGCACGCCGCCAAGTGGGCCGAGGCCTTCGCGCCCCGGCTGCGGGTCCTCACCGACGAGCTGGCCCAGCTGGAGCGCAACCGCGAGTCGATCGTGGACCGGCTGCGCGGCCTGGTGGAGACCTCGCTCGCCACCCTCCGCTCCGCCCAGCGCCTCTCCCGGCTCCCCGAGGGCCTCGGCGAGTGGTCGGGCCAGGAGTTCCTGCGGATCCGCTTCGAGGAGCCGGACCAGGCCACCCTCACCGAGCGGCTCGGCGAGGTCGTCGACGAGGCGACCCGGGCCGCCGTGAAGAAGAACTCCGACCTGCGCCGCGACGGCATGTCGCTGCTGCTGCGCGGAGTGCAGGCGGCCCTCGAACCCAAGGGCGTCGCCGTCGAGATCCTCAAGCCGGACGCGGTGCTCCGCGCCGAGCGGGTGCCGGTCGGGCAGATGGGCGACGTCTTCTCCGGAGGCCAGCTGCTCACCGCGGCCATCGCGCTCTACTGCACGATGGCGGCGCTGCGCTCCAACGACCGGGGCCGCGACAAGCACCGGCACGCGGGCACGCTGTTCCTGGACAACCCGATCGGCCGTGCCAACGCCACGTACCTGCTCGAACTCCAGCGGGCCGTGTCGGACGCTCTCGGCGTCCAGCTGCTGTACACGACGGGCCTGTTCGACACGACGGCCCTCGCGGAGTTCCCGCTGGTGATCCGGCTGCGCAACGACGCGGACCTGCGGGCGGGACTGAAGTACATCAGCGTCGAGGAGCACCTGCGCCCGGGCCTGCCGCAGCCGGCCGGCGAGGGCGAGACGATCCACGGCGAGATCAAGGCCACCCGGATGTTCCGCCGCCACCAGGACGACCGGCAGGACGACCGGCAGGAGGGCCGCCAGGGCGAGCGTCAGGCCGACCGCCGTGACGACCGGCAGAACAGCGAGGACCCGTCCCCGGCGCCGTAGGCAGGACGGAGGCCCGGCACCCCCGGGGCGCCGGGCCTCTCCTCCGCGGGCTCAGGCGACCCGCTCCTCCGGGACCCGCTCCCGCCGCCCCGGATACGCGCTGCTGCTCGGTTCGGAGACCACACCGTTGCGCTGCCGCCAGACCTGGCGGGTGATCCAGATGTCCAGCACGCTCCAGGTGGCCACGACGGTCGCGACCACCGCCGCGATCGTCATCGGAAAGGCCAGCCAGGAGCTCGTCACGGTGGTCAGGAAGGCGACCACGGCGAGGATGAGGGTCACCGACGTGATCATCACCGCCCGCACCGCCGCGTTCCGCACCGGATCCGGCATCCTCCGCAGTCCGCGCTCGTCCTCCACCCACAACTGACGGGCGGCCCGCGTCCTGTCTTCCATCTGTTCCGTCACTCCCCACCGCACGACTCTCCCAGGGGTGGCTGCCCGGGTCCGGCCGCTTCGCACGTTACGTACGGCCGCGGCCCCGGCGCACGGCGGCCCGTCCTCGGACAGGGCGTTCCCCCTTGCTTCATGACGCTCCGGACAGGGAAAAGGTTTCCCCGAGTCGCTCGCGACGCACCTGACCCCGCGAGCGGAACGAACGATTCCAGCCATTGCGTCCACGGCGGAAAAGGACGCACCGTCACGTGTCCTGCACCACAGTGCCGCACCCGAACTCCTGGAATACCAGGACATCTCATGATCAACACTCACTCGACAGGCTGAAAATCGCCCAGACACACCTTCGAGAAGGCCGTGATGCAGTAGTAGGCTCGCGCCGCCGTTTGTTGAAACCGAAGGTTGACGCGCCGTGTTGACGCGGCGACGCCGTTCGAGGGACCTCCGTGGCCGCGGGGGCCGTACTGGGGGAGGCCATGCGCTTTCGCGGGAAGTCCATCCGCAGGAAGATCGTGGCGCTGCTCCTCGTACCGCTCGTCTCCCTCACCGGCCTCTGGGTCTTCGCCACCGTCCTCACCGGGCGCGAGGCCGACCAGCTCCTCGACGTCGGCTACGTCGTCGAGAAGGTCGGCTACCCCATCGAGGACACCGCCCGGGTCATCCAGCTCGAACGCCGCCAGTCCCTCGTCTACCTCGCCGACCCGCGCGGCTCCGAGGCGCTCCCGCAGCTCCGCGCCGCCCGCCTCGCCACCGACCGCCAGATCGCCCGCATCCGCGCCAACGCCCAGGACCCCGGCGTCCGCGAGGAGATGCGCCCGGTCACCACCCAGCGGCTCAACTCCCTGCTCACCGCCTTCGAGGAGATCACCTCGCTGCGCCGCTCGGTCGAGAAGCGCAGCATCGGACGCCTCCAGGCGCTGGAGTTCTACAACCGCCTGGTCGACCCCTGCTACAGCTTCCTCGTCACCCTCCACGCGCTGGAGAACGTGGAGATGGACAAGCAGGGCCGCGCCCTCGTCGGCGTCACCCGGGCCCGCGAACTCCTCTCCCGCGAGGACGCCCTCGTCCTCTCCGCCCTCGTCGCCGACCGGGTCACCGCCCAGGAGATCCGCGCCGTCTCCGACCTGGTCGCCGGACGCAAGCAGTACTACGAGGTCAACCTCGAACTCCTCCCCGCCGCCGAGCGGCAGCGCTACGAGCAGTACTGGCGCAGCCCCGAGACCGCGGCCCTGCGCACCGCCGAGGAGGCGTTCATCAAGGCCGGCCCGACAGAACGGCCGAAAAGCGTCACCCCCGCCTACTGGCAGGACGAGGCCAGCCCCGTCCTCGACGAGCTCGCCCGCGCCAACACCGCCGCCGGCGACCGCTACCAGGACCGCGTCCAGCCCGCCGCGTACAGCGTCCTGCTGAAGGCGGGCGTCGCCGGCGTCCTCGGCTTCCTCGCCCTCCTCGCCTCCGTCGGCATCTCGGTCCGGGTCGGCCGCTCCCTCGTCCGCGACCTGCGCCGCCTCCAGAAGGAGTCCCAGGAGGTCTCCGGCGTCCGCCTGCCGAGCGTCATGCGCCGCCTCGCCGCCGGAGAGCACGTCGACGTCGAGACCGAGGTGCCCCACCTGCGGTACGGCGAGGACGAGGTCGGCCAGGTCGGCCAGGCCCTCAACACCCTGCAGCGCGCCGCCGTCGAGGCCGCCGTCAAGCAGGCCGACATGCGCCGCGGCGTCGCCGAGGTCTTCGTCAACCTCGCCCGCCGCAACCAGGTCCTGCTCCACCGCCAGCTCACCCTGCTCGACACCATGGAGCGGCGCACCGAGGACACCGAGGAGCTCGCGGACCTCTTCCGCCTCGACCACCTCACCACCCGCATGCGCCGCCACGCCGAGGGCCTGGTGATCCTCTCCGGCGCGGCCCCCTCCCGCCAGTGGCGCAAGCCCGTGCAGCTCATGGACGTGGTCCGGGCCGCCGTCGCCGAGGTCGAGGACTACGAGCGCGTCGAGGTCCGCCGGCTGCCCCGGCTCGGCGTCGGCGGCCCCGCCGTCGCCGACCTCACCCACCTCATCGCCGAACTCCTCGAGAACGCCACCGTGTTCTCGCCGCCGCACACCGCCGTCCAGGTCCTCGGCGAGCGCGTCGCCAACGGCTTCACGCTGGAGATCCACGACCGCGGCCTCGGCATGAGCCCCGAGGTCCTCCTCGACGCCAACCTGCGGCTCGCGGAGACCCCCGAGTTCGAGCTCTCCGACACCGACCGCCTCGGCCTCTTCGTGGTCAGCCGGCTCGCCCAGCGCCAGAACGTCCGCGTCTCGCTCCAGACCTCCCCGTACGGCGGCACCACCGCGGTCGTCTTCATCCCGGCCGCGCTGCTCACCGACGCCCCCGAGACCCAGGGCGCGGGCTTCCGCCTCGACCGCACGTCCCCCGGCCCCCGCACGGCGGACGCCGCCCCGCACCAGGCCTCCGGCGGATCCGCTACGACCTCCGGGGCGCCCGCCGGCGCGCTCGGCGACGGACTCCTCCCGCAGCGCCGCCCGGCTCTCGCCCGGGTCCCCGACCTCGCCGACGAGACGGGCCCGGCGGGAGCCGCGGGCGGGCCGCCCGCCCGCCCGCTGGACGGTCCCGTCGAGCTGGAGGCGCCGCTGGACACCGAGGACCTGGAGGCGCTCCTCGACCGCTCCGCCGACCTCCTGGACAGCGACAGCGAGCGCGGCGGCCTCTTCCGGCCCCAGCGCCGCCGGGGCGGGCTCGTCCCGGCCGTCGAGCAGCACCAGCAGGCCCCCGACCAGACCTCCGGCCACGGCACCGGCGAACCGGCGGGCGAGGACGGCGCCCCGGGCGCCCACGGCGCCCTGCCGCTGCCGCGCCGCCGCCCGCCGACGCTCGTCGTCGACCGCGGACGCAGGCTCGACGAGCCGGGCCGCGCCCACCCGGCGCCCGGCCGGCGCGGCGCCGAGGACCGCCCGGTGCCGCCGCGCCCGGCCGGCCCCACGCTCGTCCCCGTACGCCCGGAGGGCACCGAGCCGCGCACGGCCCCGGTGCCGCCGCCCGCACCGCGCGCGGAGGCCCCGGAAGGGCTCGACGGGCTTCCGCGCCGGGTCCGGCAGGCCAGCCTCGTGCCGCAGCTGCGCGAGCCGGACCAGCCGGCCGCGGCCGACGACCGGCCCGCCGAGGGCGGCCGGGCCGAGGACGACTTCGAGCGCGACGCCGAGGAGGTGCGGGCCCGCATGGCCGCCATGCAGCGCGGCTGGCAGCGCGGCCGCCGGCACGACTCGGGCCCGGACGACAGCACAGCACACGGAACGACACCCGAGGGGGACGGTCGATGACCGCACCGAACGCCGCAGCAGGCACCAGCAGCACCGTCCACGGCAACGGCGAGCTCAACTGGCTCCTCGACGAGCTGGTCCAGCGCGTCGCCGCCATCCGCAAGGCCCTGGTGCTGTCCAGCGACGGCCTGCCCACCGGCGCGTCCAAGGACCTGAGCCGCGAGGACGGGGAGCACCTGGCCGCCGTCGCCTCCGGCTTCCACAGCCTCGCCAAGGGCGTCGGCCGCCACTTCGAGGCGGGCAGGGTCCGCCAGACGGTCGTCGAGCTGGAGGACGCCTTCCTCTTCGTCACCGCGGCCGGCGACGGCAGCTGCCTCGCCGTCCTCGCCGACGCGGACTCCGACGTCGGCCAGGTCGCCTACGAGATGACCCTCATGGTCAAGCGGGTCGGCACCCACCTCGGCACGGCCCCCCGGACCGGTCTGACGACGGGAGGGTGAGCCGCCCCGCATGAGCGACGCAGCCGAGCGCAATCAGCCCGACGGGGACGTCCCGGACCGGCGGACCGCCGTCCCCCACCACTGGTACGACGACGAGGCGGGCCCGGTCGTCCGCCCGTACGCGATGACCCGCGGCCGGACGAGCGCCGCGGGCCGGCACCGGCTCGACCTCATCGCCCTGGTGGTGCCCGAGCCGGCCGCCGACGACCCCGGCCGTGACCAGTCGCTCTCCCCGGAACACGTGGAGATCGTCGAACGCTGCTCCGAGCAGCCCCAGTCGATCGCCGAGCTCGCCGCAGGACTCGACCTCCCCGTCGGGGTGGTCCGGGTCCTGGTCGGCGACCTCGTCGACGAGGAACTCGTCCACGTGACCCGCCCCGTTCCGCCGGCCCAGCTGCCGGACGTGAACATCCTCCGCGAGGTGATCAATGGCCTTCGGGCGCTCTAGCCGCAAGAAGACCCCCGTCGAGCCGGTGACTCTGAAGATCCTGGTCGCGGGAGGCTTCGGGGTCGGCAAGACGACACTGGTCGGCGCGGTCAGCGAGATCCGGCCGCTGCGGACCGAGGAGGTCCTCACCGAGGCCGGCCGGCCCGTGGACGACCTGCACGGCGTCGAGGCCAAGACGACCACCACGGTCGCGATGGACTTCGGCCGGATCACGCTCCGCGAGGACCTCGTCCTGTACCTGTTCGGCACCCCGGGCCAGGACCGCTTCTGGTTCCTCTGGGACGAGCTGGCGCAGGGCGCGCTCGGCGCGGTCGTGCTCGCCGACACCCGCCGCCTGGAGGACAGCTTCGCCGCCATCGACTACTTCGAGCGGCGCGGCATCCCCTTCACGGTGGCCGTCAACTGCTTCGAGGGCGCCCGCCGCTACCCGGCGGAGACCGTGCGGGCGGCGCTCGACCTCGACCCCGAGGTCGAGCTGGTGCTGTGCGACGCCCGCGACCGCGAGTCGGTCAAGGCCGTCCTCGTCGCCGTCGTCGAACACGCCCTCGTCCTCGCGGACCGGGGGCAGCAGCCGGTCGCGACCTGACGCCGTACGGCTCGGGTCGCGGGGGTCGCCCGCGTCGCCCGCCGTGCGGCCTCAGCGGACCGCCACCACCACCGCCGGCCCGCGCCCGAACAGGCCCTGGTCGGCGGTGCTCCCGACCCGCGCCCCCGGCCCCCGCCGGTCGCCGGCCGAACACCGCGCCGAGCAGCCGGAACTCCCCGTCCGGAACGGCGTCGTCGGTGAACCAGCCGCCCACGACCGGCCTGCGCGTCCGTGCGGTCCCGGCCCCTCCGTCCATATCTGGCGATGCGTCAGGGATGTGCGATCGAGTCCGACGCGGCCCCGGCGACGGCGGAAGACGTCAGTGCCCGGCCACCGACCTCCGGGCCACCGGGAAGTCGAAGTACGTCGACGGGAACGGCTCCGGCTTGAACGTGAAGTGCCACCACTCCTCCGGCAGGTTCACGAACCCCTCCGCCTCGAGGAGACCCTTCAGCAGCTGCCGGTTGGCCCGCTGGACGCCCGTGATCCGCGGGTCCTCGGTGTGCGAGAGCGTGTCGAAGCAGTCGTACCCGGTCCCCATGTCCACCGAGCTGTCCGGGAACCGCTCCTCCCGAGGCCCGGCGCACGAGGTCAGCTCCTCGCCCGGCACGTACGCGCGCGTGCGCTCCGCCGGCAGCCGCACGACCGTCAGGTCCACGGTCGACCCCCGGCTGTGCCCGGACTTCTCCGCGATGTACCCGTCCGCGAAGAGCCGGTCCTTCGCCACCGCCGGATAGAACTCCGCCTTCATCCGCTCGTCCGCCAGGTCCTGGGCCCAGCGTACGAAGTGGTCCACCGCCCGCTGCGGCCGGTAGCAGTCGTACACCTTCAGCGTGTACCCGCGCGCCAGCAGCCGCGTCTGCGCCCGGTGCAGCGCCTCCGCCGCCGGCCGCGTCAGCACGCACACCGGCTGCCGGTACCCGTCGATCGGCTCGCCCACGAAGTTGTGCGCCGTCGTGTACCGCATCTCCTGAAGGATCGTCCGGTCCACCGAGTCCAGCGCCACGAACTCCCGCGGCGCCTTCGGCCCGGGCGCGCCGACGGCGGGGGAGCCGACCGCCGGGGAGCCGACCGCCGGGGAGCCGACGCCCCCCGCGCAGACGAGCAGCACGGCCGCGCCGAGGGAACGCATCACCACACCAAGTCGAGTCATGCGCACCGGGTCTACCAGTTCCGTCCCCGCCGGGAAACCCCCTCGCGTACGGTCGACGCCGTGACCACCCCCGTACTCCACTCCCACTGCTCGGCCTGCGGAGCCCCGTACCCCGCCGACACCGCCGCCTGGCCCCGGGCCTGCCCGACCTGCGGCACGACCGCCTACCGCAACCCCCTCCCGGTGGCCGTGGCCCTCCTCCCGGTCACGGCCCCCGCGGGCACCGGCCTCCTCGCCATCACCCGCGCCATCCACCCCGGCCACGGCGGCACCGCCCTCCCCGGCGGCTTCGTCGACCACGGCGAGGACTGGCGCACCGCCGTGACCCGCGAACTCCGCGAGGAGACCGGCGTCGTGGCCTCCGCCGAGGACGTCCGCCTCGCCGACGTCCTCTCCTCCGCCGACCACCTCCTCGTCTTCGGCCTCCTCCCGCCCGTCGAGGCGCACGCGCTCCCCGCCTTCACCCCGACCCCGGAGACCTCCGCCCGCCTCGTCCTCCCGGAACCGCGCGAACTGGTCTTCCCCCTCCACGCCGAAGCGGTACGGAAGTGGTTCGCGGGCGCGTACGGCTGATCCCGGCGCCGCTCAGTCCCACCAGAAGGTCCACACGTCCGCCCCCACCAGATGCTCGGCGTACGCGACGAGGTCCCTGACGGACCCCTGCCACACGTTGTCGGGGCAGAAGGCGAAGTGCTCGGCGGCGATCGGCAGCGCTTCCTCCAGGGCGGCCGGGGGAGCGGCGACCGAGAGCCGCAGGGTGTCGAACCCGACGGCGAACACCCGTGCCCCGAAGCGTCGTTCCCAGTCGGCGACGACCGCCGCGATCCTCGCCGTGTCGTCGTCGTGGTTGGCCGGCCCCGACCAGCCCACGACCGCGAGCGCCTCGGCACCGCACCCGGCTTCGACCAGACCCAGACGCGCCTCACCACCGAAGGACAGGAACGCGTCCGCGTGCTCCGCCGCGAGCGCGTCGGGGTCCTCCGCCGGCGCACGCCCCGGTGCGAGCCCCGGCCAGACCGCCCCGTAGGGCGTCGTCACGGCGAGCCGCTCCTCCGCGGAGAGCATGTCGTCCTCCTCGTCGACCGCCGTGCACCCGTCCCACCAGCGCGCGAGCACCGCGGCCGGATCATGGTCCGCGAGACGGGACGCGCCCGTGCCGAACAATTCCCCCGACGCCCAGGGCCGGAAGCCCCCGTCCCCGTCGAGCGGTTCGAGCAGCAGGGGCCACAGGCCCGTCCGCGCGTGCGCGGCGTGGACGCGCCCCCACAGCCCGAAGGGCGCGGGCCCGTCGCTCAGCCACAGCGGCCGCGCCCCGTCCCCGGCCTCGTCGGCCGTGATCACGCGACCGGCCGGCAGCCGGATGTCCTCGCCCAGCAGGGATTCGGGTTCCATGTGCCGCATGCTAGGCAGGAGGTCCGACAACGCCGCCCAGCCGCTTGGCTCCACCCCCGGCGACGGCCCCCTCACGCCCCCGCACCCGCACCGGCAGCCCCGCCTCCACGGGCCCCTCCTCCGTCACCCGCTCCACCACGACCCGCCCGTCCTCGAGACGCGACCGGAACCGCTCGATCTCCGCCGGCTCCCAGCCGTCCCCGGTGTCGCGGACGACGAGCCCGCCCCCCGTCCGGCCGGGCGCGGGCGGCCACACCTCCAGCGTCAACTCCCCGTCCACGCCCCGCACCGGAAGGACCGCCCCCGCGCGTGCCAGGACCGGCACGCGCGCGAGGGGCGCGTCGAGCAGCACCTGCCCGGGGCCCTCGTACGCCCGTCCGGTCGCCGTGTCGTACCAGCGGCCGCGCGGCAGCCGCACCGCCCGCCGGTCCTGGCCCCGGTGCAGGACCGGCGCGACCAGCAGCGCGTCGCCCAGCAGGAAGGCGTCCTCGCACTCCCGCAGCGTCCGGTCCTCCGGCGTCCCCCACCACACCGGCCGCACATAGGGCGCGCCCGTCATCCGCGCGAGGCGGGACAGGGTCACGAAGTACGGCTGGAGCCGCTCGCGTTCGGCCAGCGCCACGCGCGCGTGCTCCAGCACCTCCGGGCCGAACTCCCACGGCTCCCGCCGCCCCGCGTCCAGCGCCGCGTGCGTCCGGAACAGCGGCAGCCACGCCCCCAGCTGGTACCAGCGCAGGAACAGCTCCGGCGACGGGCTCCCGTCGAAGCCGCCGACGTCCGGCCCCGAGTACGGCACCCCGCACAGCCCGAGCCCGAGCACCAGCGCCAGCGAGGCCCGCAGCCCCGGCCAGCCGGTCGCCACGTCGCCGGACCAGGTGCCCCCGTACCGCTGCATCCCCGCCCACCCCGCGCGCGTGAACAGGAACGGCCGCTCCCCGGGACGCAGCCTCCGCAGCCCCTCGTAGCCGGCCCGGGCCATCAGCAGCCCGTACACGTTGTGTCCCTCCCGGTGGTCCCCGCCCCGCCCCTCCAGGTGGTGCCGCGCCGACCGGGGGAGCGTCGGATCGCCGAAGGCCGCGAACGACACCGGCTCGTTCATGTCGTGCCACACCCCGGAGAAGCCCTGCCGCAGCCGCTCCTCGTACAGCCCGCCCCACCACTCCCGCACCGCCGGATCCGTGAAGTCCGGGAAGGCGCACTCCCCGGGCCACACCACCCCCCGCACCTCCTCGCCCCGCGCGTCCCGCACGAACGCCCCGGCGGCCCGCCCCTCCTCGTACAGCACGTTCCCCGGCTCCGCGGCGACCGCCGGATCGACGATCGACACCAGCCGCACCCCCTGCCCCCGCAACTCCTCCGCGAGCCCCGGCAGGTCGGGGAACCGCTCCCGGTCCACCGTGAACACCCGGTGCCCGTCGTAGTGGTCGATGTCCAGATGGACCGCCGACAGCGCCAGCCCCCGCTCCCGGTACCCGGCCACCACCCGCCGCACCTCCGCCGCGCTCCCGAACCCCCAGCGGGCGTGCTGCGGCCCCAGCGCCCACGCCGGAGGCAGCGCCGGCGCGCCCGTCAGCGCCGCCCAGTTGCGCAGCACGCGCGCGGGGGTCCCGACGACCACCCAGCACCGCAGCGGACCGCCCTCCATCCGCACCTCGCTCGTGCCCGGCCGGTCGTGCCCCGACCCGGCCCCCTCCTCGCCCTCCGCGAGGGTCACCCGCCCGTCCCACGTGTTGTCGTGGAACGCCAGGTGCGTCCCCGCGTCCGCGACCACGAACTGCACCGGCATCGTGATGTACAGCGGATCGTCCCCCGGGTCGAACCGCCCCTTCGGGTCCGTGTTCCACAGCCGGTACGACTCGTCCCGCAGCCGCGGCCCCGCCGACCGCCCGCCGAGCCCGAAGAACCGCGCGTCCGCCGGCACCTCCGCCCGCTGCGCCCACCGCGCCGGCCCCCCGCCCACCGGCTCCCACCAGCGCGGCGGCAGGTCCCGCCGCAGCATCACCCCGCCCGGCGTACGGATCTCCACCGCCCCGTGCCGCGAGACCGCCACCGTCACCCGCTCCGACACGACCCGCCAGCCGCCGTCCGTGTCCGGCTCCAGGACCGCCCGGGGATCCGGCTCGGGCACCGGCCCCGCCAGCGCGTACGACGGTTCCGGCTCCGCCCCGTCCCACCCCCAGAACACCGTCCCGCCCGCCGACACGCACACCCGCAGCGACGACCGGGCGAACCGCACCGTCCCCCCGCCCGGCAGCGGCTCCGCGCCCTCCGCGAGCCCCGGCACCCGGGCCCGCTCCGCCCCCCGCGGCGGCAGCCCCGCCGCGTCCGCCCGCCGCTGCCGCCACGCCGCCCGTACCGTCCTGAGCCCCCGCACCGAACCGAACACCCTCACCGAACGCACCCGTCCACGACCGTCCATGCGGGCCACCCTGCCACCCACCAGCGGCGATACGGGCCTCGTTCAGCTGCCGTTCACCCGTGGTGGGAGCACATGTTCAACTCGCCGACCATGTGCGGGCGGCCCTGGTGCGAACGCCGCTCCCATGGCATCGTCCTGTCAGCCGCGTCACGCGCACACCCCCGCACGTGCGCGCGACACACGCCGACCCGCGTACAGCCAGGGAGCCACCCGATGACAACTGCGCCGACCGAGCCGACCGAGCCGCTCTGGCAGCCGGACGAGGAGCGCATCGCCCACGCCGCCGTCACCCGCTTCCAGGCGTGGGCCGCCGAACACCACGGCGCCCCCGCCGACGGCGGGTACCCGGCCCTGCACCGCTGGTCCGTCGAGGAGCTGGAGACCTTCTGGGGGGCCGTCGCCGCGTGGTTCGACGTCCGCTTCGCCACCCCCTACGCGCGCGTGCTCGGCGACCGCTCCATGCCCGGCGCCGACTGGTTCCCCGGAGCCACCCTCAACTACGCCGAGCACGCCCTGCGCGCCGCCGCCGAACGCCCCGACGACACGGCCCTCCTCCACGTCGACGAGACCCACGGGCCGACCCCCGTCACCTGGGCCGAACTCCGCCGCCAGGTCGGCTCGCTCGCCGCCGAACTGCGCGCCCTCGGGGTCCGCCCCGGCGACCGCGTCAGCGGCTACCTGCCGAACGTCCCCCAGGCCGTCGTCGCCCTCCTCGCGACCGCCGCCGTCGGCGGCGTCTGGACCTCCTGCGCCCCCGACTTCGGCGCCCGCTCCGTCCTCGACCGCTTCCAGCAGGTCGAGCCGGTCGTCCTCTTCACCGTCGACGGCTACCGCTACGGCGGCAAGGAGCACGACCGCCGCGACGCCGTCGCCGAGCTCCGCGCCGAGCTCCCCACCCTGCGCGCCGTCGTCCACGTCCCGCTCCTCGGCACCCCGGCCCCCGAGGGCGCCCTCGACTGGGCCGGCCTGGTCGCCGCCGACACGGAACCCGTCTTCGAGCAGGTCCCGTTCGCCCACCCCCTGTGGGTCCTGTACTCCTCCGGCACCACCGGCCTGCCGAAGGCGATCGTCCAGTCCCAGGGCGGCATCCTGATCGAGCACCTCAAGCAGCTCGGCCTCCACTGCGACCTGGGCCCCGAGGACGTCTTCTTCTGGTACACGTCCACCGGCTGGATGATGTGGAACTTCCTCGTCTCCGGCCTCCTCACCGGCACCACCGTCGTCCTGTACGACGGCAGCCCCGGATACCCGGACACCGGCGCCCAGTGGCGCGTCGCCGAACGGACCGGCGCCACCCTGTACGGCACCTCCGCCGCCTACGTCATGGCCTGCGCCAAGGCCGACGTCCACCCCGGCCGCGACTTCGACCTCTCCGCCGTGAAGTGCGTCGCCACCACCGGCTCCCCGCTGCCGCCCGACGGCTTCCGCTGGCTCCACGACGAGGTCCGCGAGGACCTGTGGATCGCCAGCGTCAGCGGCGGCACGGACGTCTGCTCCTGCTTCGCGGGAGCCGTCCCCACGCTCCCCGTGCACATCGGGGAGCTCCAGGCCGCCGGCCTCGGCACCGACCTCCAGGCCTGGGACCCGTCCGGCAAGCCCGTCGTCGGGGAGGTCGGCGAACTCGTCGTCACCAACCCCATGCCGTCCATGCCGATCCACTTCTGGAACGACCCCGACGGCAGCCGCTACCGCGACAGCTACTTCGAGATGTTCCCCGGCGTGTGGCGCCACGGCGACTGGATCACGATCACCGACCACGGCTCGGTCGTCATCCACGGCCGCTCCGACTCCACCCTCAACCGCCAGGGCGTCCGCATGGGGAGCGCCGACATCTACGAGGCGGTCGAGCGGCTCCCCGAGATCCGCGAGTCCCTCGTCATCGGCCTGGAGGAACCGGACGGCGGCTACTGGATGCCGCTCTTCGTCCACCTCGCCGAGGGCGCCGCCCTCGACGACGACCTGATCGCCCGGATCAAGTCCACGATCCGCGCCGAACTCTCGCCGCGCCACGTCCCCGACGAGATCATCGAGGTCCCGGGCGTTCCGCACACCCTCACCGGCAAGCGCATCGAGGTCCCCGTCAAGCGTCTCCTCCAGGGCACCCCGCTGGAGAAGGCCGTCAACGCGGGCTCCGTCGACAACCTCGACCTCCTGCGCTTCTACGAGTCCCTCGCGGCCGCCCGCCGCGCCTGACACCACGAGGGGCGCCCCGCGCGGGGCGCCCCTCTCCGTCACGGACCGAATCAGCCGGGCACCTGCCCGACCCGCGCCACCGCCGCCTTCCTCAGCACGGCCGTCTCGCTCAGCACCGTCCCGGCCGCACCGGCGGCCGACGCCGAGACGAGCACGGTCCGCTCCCCGAGGAAGGCCGAGGTCGACCGGTCGAAGACCCACTGGGTCCGCTCCGCGCCGGAGGTGCGGGCCACGGCCACGCCCTCCCGGCCGGCCGCGTCCCGCGCCGACGGCACCACCACGACGCCGGGGATCCGCCCGGCCGCCTCGAACAGCGCGGCCGTCACCTCCGGCGGCGCCCAGGTCTCGGCGAGCAGCGTCCCGATCGCGGCGAACGCCCGCTGGTCCGCGTCACCGTCACCGGTACGGGTCTGTTCCCGCACCAGCCGCAGCAGCGCCTCCGGATCCGTCGGCAGCCCCGCCACGAACGCGTGCGTCGGCTCGGTCACCGACGGCCCGCCCGACTCCAGGTACGTCCGCCGGGGTTCGGCACCGGGCCGGTCCAGCTCGTACACGGGCAGCCTCGGCGACAGCTCGGAGTCCGCGGCCCCCTCCTCCCGCAGCAGCCCGGCCCGGCTCCCGTCCGCCGACAGCCACACCTGCCTCCGGTGCACGGGTTCCACGACGGCGGCCCCGCCGCCCGCCGGAAGCCCCGCCCGGGACACCAGGCTCTCCACGTACACGAACTCCTCCGGCCGCGCGTCCGGCGCGGGCGCGGAGGCGGCCGCGAGCGCGGCCCGCGACAGCACCGCGGTCGCGCCCTCCGCCCGCACCGCGGGGCGCGGTCCACGCGGCTCCGGGGGAGCGGCGACCAGCACCGCACCCGCCGCGATGCCGCACACCACCGCCGGCACGGCGAACCGCACGGCCCTCCGCGTCCACCACCCCGCCGGCCGCGAGGGCCGCACCGAGGCCATCAGCTCCCGCCGCACCTCCCGCTGCCGCTCCGGCCCGAACTCCGGCACGGGCGGGGGCGGCAACAGCTCGCCCAACTCACCGAGCAGCGGATCCCGGACGGAACGGGAAAGGGAACGGGGATCGATGTCGTTCATGCCGGCTTCTCCGGGGAGGTTCGGGGGACGAGGACGGTACGGCCGTCGCTCACGGACAGGGAAGGCCCGTCGGCGCCGACACCGACGCCGGGCCGGGCACCGCGCCGACCGGCGCGCAGTTCGGCCTCGGCGAGGGCCCGCAGCCGCTCCCGGGCCCGCGAGAGCCGGGAGCGGACGGTGCCGACGGGGATGCCCAACGCCTCGCCGGCCGTCGCGTAGTCGAGTCCGGCCCATACGACGAGCCCGAAGACCTCCCGCTCACGGCGCCGCAGCCGGCCGAGGGCCACCCGCGCGGCCCGCAGCCGCTCCTCGTCGGCGAGCCGCGAGTCCACCGCGTCACTGAAGTCCGGCAACACCCCCCGGTCCGGCATCCGCGCCAGTGCCGCGTCCCGCCGCCGCGCCTCGCGCGCGGCCCCCCGCAGCACGTTGGTCGCGATCCCGAACAGCCACGGCCGCAGACTCCCGCCCTCGGCGTGGACCTTCCCCCGGCAACGCCATGCCTCCAGGAAGGTCGCGGACACGGCGTCCTCGGCCGCGGCCCGGTCCCCGCACATCCGGTACGCGTACTGGAACAGCACCCGCGCGTGCTCGTCGTACGCCTCACCGAGCGCCGCGGGATCCCCGGCCCGGAAACGTTCTCTCATCTCTGGTTCCACACTGAGTACTGGTCACCGGTTCGCCCGGGTTCCCGTGACCCGCACCACACTCCCCACCCGCCCCGCGCCCCGTGTGGCACAGGTCACGGGAACTCCCGCCGCACAGCGCCCAGTTCCCTGCATGACCGAAACACCGACGCAGCGCCCCGCGCCCCACAGCCCTGGATCCAACATCCAGAACACCGGATCCAACATCCAGAACAGGGGATCCAGCGCCCAGAAGACTGGACCCACGGCCCAGGACGGTGGATCCGATATCCAGGGCATCGGATCCAACATCCAGGATCCTGGATGTTGGATCCCGGACACTCCCTCCGTGCTCCGCCCCAGGAAGGGATCCAGGATCCGACCCGCCCTCCCCGCCCTGGCCCTCGCCGCCGCCCTCACGGCCACCGCCTTCACGGCCCCGCCCGCCGCCCCGGGCTCCGCCGCCCGGAGCGAGACGTTCACCCTGACCCTCCGCCACCTCGACCGGAAGGGCGCCCCGACCGACGCCTACTCGACCCGCGTCGTCGGCGTCTCCGGCGCGGGCGAGTCCGTCCAGGAGAGCCCCCACGACCCCTCCGGCACCGTCACGCTCCGGCTGCCCAGGGGCCGCTACCTCCTCGACTCGGAGGTGCACTCCCCTTCCAAGGGCGCCGGCACGGACTGGCTCGTCCAGCCCCGCCTCGACCTCGACCACGACACGACCGTCACGCTCGACGCCCGCACGACGTCCCCGGTCGACGTGCGCCCGCCCGAGCCCGGCGCCCGTCCCGAGCACGCCATGTCGTTCGTCGAGGTCCGCCACGAGGGGCGGACCCGCTTCGCGAACCTGATGTCGTCGGCGGACGGCCTGCGGGTGGCCCACCTCGGCCCCGCCGCCGAACCCGGCTCGGTGACGGCCTCGTTCGACGGCTACTGGGTCGGCGAGCGGGCCGACTACGGCCTCGGCTACCGCTTCACCTCCGGCCGCGCCCTGACCGGCTTCGTCCGCAGGCCCGCGGCGGGCGATCTGGCCACGCTGAAGGTCCGCGCGGCCGACCGGGACGGCGCCGGCGGCGTCGGCTCCGCGGCGATCCTGCCGTCCGAGGGCACCTCCCTCGGCCTCGGCGCCGAGTTCGCCCGCCCCGGCGGCACGACCTTCCATGTGACCCCCGAGCGGGGCGCCTGGGACCTGACGTACACCACCCCCGGCACGCCGGAGACGCCGCCCAACCTGTACGAGGCGCCGGACCTCCCCGCCCGCGCCGGCGTGACCACCACCCACACCTTCGACAACGCCGTCCTCGGCCCCGCCCTCCCCCAGGCCCCCGGCGCGGCTCCCGCCGGCGTCCGCGACGGCGACCGGCTCGCCCTGGACGTGCCGCTGCTCGCCGACGGCGAGGGGCACGCCCCCTCGGACCCGGTCTTCCGCTCGGCCACCACGACCCTCCACCGCGACGGCGTCCTCGTCGGCACCCACCGCGGCGACCCGGGCCGGGCCTCCTTCACCCCCGGCACTCCGGCACAGGCCCGTTACCGGCTCACCGCCACCGCCCTCCACGGCACCGGCACGCGCGCGGGGCGCACGACCGCCGTCTGGGCCTTCGACTCCGCCGCGACCACCGCCCCGACCGCGCTCCCCCTGAGCGTCGTCCGCTTCACCCCGCCGCTCGACCTCGACGGCACCGCCCCCGCCGGCGCGGAACTCCGCGTCCCGGTCACCGTCCAGGGTCCGGCCGCCGGCTCGGGCACGCGGTCGCTGCGCGTGCGGGTCTCCGTCGACGGGGGCGGCACCTGGACCGAGGCGCCCGTCGTGAACGGCGCCGTCGTGGTCCGCAACCCCGCCGCCGGGGGCGCGGTCTCCTTCCGCGCCGCGCTCACCGACGCCCAGGGCAACACCCTGGACCAGACCCTCGGCAACGCCTACCGCACCCGCTGACCACCCGCCACGCGCGCGTGAGCCCGTCGCCCGGCCGCCTCCCGGCCCGGACGGCGGGCTCACGCCGCGTCAGCCCCCGTACGTCGCCTGGGTGTCCCCGAGCACCCGCGCGAAGTCCGACGCCAGCCGCTCGGCGGCCTCCGGCACCAGCAGGGAGGCGGTGATCCGTACGGCGGGCGGCGCGGCGATCCGGAAGCGGGCGCCCGCCGCCACCCACCACCCGTACGTCCGGAGTCCGTTGACGACCGCCGACTCGTCCCGCACCGGCACCCACACGTTCAGGCCCGCGGCCCCGGCCGCCCGGATCCCGTGGACCCCGAGGGCGTCGATCAGCGTCCGCCGCCGCTCGGCGTACGCGGCCTCCCCGCGCGCCACGAGCCGTGCCGCCTCCGGGTCGGAGAAGAGCCGGGCCACGGTCTCCTGGAGCACATGGCTGACCCAGCCGGAGGTCATCAGCATCCGGCCGTCGTGCCGGGCGATCGTCACCGGGTCCCCCGCCACCCCGGCCCACCGCAGGTCCACGCCCAGCCGCTTCGAGACCGTGCGCACCTGGGCCCAGCGGGCGAGCCCCAGTGCGCTCAGCGTCGGCGCCGAGGGCCCGTCGAGCTCGGTGAGGTAGTCGTCCTCGATCACCAGGACCTCCGGGAACTCCCGGAGCAGCGAACCCAGTTCGTCCCGCCGCGCGGGGGAGAGGGACGCCCCGGTGGGGCACTGCGCACGCGGGCTGAGGACGACGGCCCGCACCCCGGCCCGCAGCGCCGCCCGCAGGGCGCCCGGCGAGAGCCCCTCACCGTCGACGGCCACCGGCACCGTCCGCAGTCCGAGCGCCGGCACCAGGTCGAGGAGGTGGTGGAAGCCGGGGTCCTCGACGGCCACCGCGTCCCCGGGCCGGAGCTCCACCGACAGCAGCCGGGCGACGCAGTCGAGCGCTCCGTGCGCGAAGGTCACCCGCTCCGCGGGCACCCCGTCCCGCCGGAACCACGCCCGGGTCAGCTCCTCCAGGGCGGCGAGCCGCGGCGCCGCCCGGTGCGAGCCGTGGACGGGCCGTACGTCGCCGGGCGGGTGGAGCACCGGCAGGAAGGCGGGGTCGGGCAGCCCGCTCGCGAGGTCCGTCAGCCCCTCCGGCATGCGGGGCGGCCTCCGGGACGCCACCGACGGCGCCTCCGCCACGACGGTGCCGCCCCGCCCGCGGGTGACCACGAGCCCCCGTGCGCGCAGTTCCTTGTACGCGGTCGCCACCGTGCCCGGACTGATCCCCAGGTCGTCCGCGAGCTTCCGTACGGGAGGCAGTGCGTCGCCGGGGGCGAGCTCCCCCTCGGTCACCCCGCGTTCGACGGACGCGGCGATCCCCTTGGCCGTCGTCCCCTGAATCGAATATTGTGTCACCACATTCCTGATTATGTATCAGTACATAATTTGCGTCAAGGGGGGTCACATGAGGTCGTCATGGCACCGCACCGCGCTCGACCGCATCCCGGGAGGCCGCGACGGCCGCCGCATGCTCGTCGTCGGCATCGTCGACAAGACGGGCACCGGCCTCTGGGCCGGCTGCACCGCCCTCTACTTCACCTACGTCTCAGGACTGAGCCTCGGTCAGGTCGGCCTGCTCATGACCGTCTCCGGCGGCGTCGGCATAGCCGGAGCACCCCTCGCCGGCGTCCTCGCCGACCGCTTCCCCCTCGTCCGCGTCATCGCCGCCACCCAGCTCCTGCGCGGAGCCACCCTCCTCGCCCTCCTCACCACCGACCACGTCCTCCTCCTCACCCTCTACTCCGCCCTCGGCGCACTCCCCGACCGTGCGAGCAGCGTCCTCGTCAAGCTGTACGCGGCCCGCCAGGCCGGCGCCGAACGCGCCCGCTACCAGGCCATCCAGCGCACCACCGTCAACATCGGCTGGTCCATCGGCGGCCTCGGCGCCGCGGCCGCCCTCGCCACCGGCTCCACCCAGGCGTACACCTGGCTCCTCGTCGGCAACGTCCTCACCTACGCCGCCATCACGGCCCTCACCCTCCGCTGCGCCGAACCGCCCACCACGAGCCGCGTCACCTCCTCGGCCGGGACCACCCCGCGCACCGCCGTCCGGGACAAGCCCGCCGGCCCCTGGCGCGACCGCGCCTTCCTCGGCTACACCGCCACCGACGCCGCCCTCTTCCTCGACGACACGATCCTCCAGGTCGCCGTTCCCCTCTGGATCGTCCACGCCACCGAGGCCCCCGTCGGCCTCGTCCCGCTCCTCCTCGTCCTCAACACCGTCCTCGTCGTCCTCTTCCAGGTCCCCCTCGCCCGCCACGGCGCCACCACGGCCGCGGCCCGCCGCCTCCTCGTCCCCCTCTCCGGCCTCTTCGTCGTCGGCACCCTCGCCCTCGCCGCCTCCGCCGCGGGCGGCCGCACCCTCGCCATCGCCGCGCTCGTCGTGGCCGTCGTCGCCCTCACGTTCGCCGAGATCGTCCACGCCACCTCCTCGTGGGAACTCTCCGTCGCCCTGGCCCCCGCCGACGCCCAGGGCGCGTACCTCGGCGTCCACGGCCTCGCCCAGTCGAGCCAGCGCTTCGCCGGACCCCTCCTCGTCACGGCCGTCATGACTACGGGCCCCCTCGCCTGGCCGCTCCTCGGCCTCGCCCTCGCCGGCGCGGGCGCGGCCCAGCACCGACTCATCCGCGACCGCGTCACCCAGCCCGCCCAGTCGTCACTGTCAGTGGCGAAAGTTACGGTGAGTGAGCATTGATCGCCGCGATCAGAGCACCACGACCGAGGGGGACCCATGACGACCACCACCACGACCCGCCTCCGCCGCGCCCTGCGCCGCGAGATCCCCAGCACCGTCGGACTCCTCGCCGACGAGCAGGACTTCGCCGCCATGCGCCGCTACCGCACCTTCGCCTTCGACGACCACGGCACCTACCTCAAGGAGATCGAAGCCCTCCTCAAATCCCTCGCCCGTCAGGGCACCCACACCACGGTGGCCCTCTTCGACCCCGACGAATACGTCTCCTACTGCGCCGAGACCGGCCTCGACCCCGACCACCCCACCAGCCGCAGCCGCTTCACCGACCACCTGGCCACCACCGGCGCCCGCGTCACCTACACCGGGCAACCCCTCGCCACCCTCCTCCCCGAGCTCGTCGACACCGCCGTCCGCCGCGCCACCTGGGAGTACGCCACCACCGTCCTCGCCACCGCGGGAGACTGCGCCGACTGCGGCCTGGACCTCGGCCGCGACGCCTTCGACCGCGCCACCCGCCTGCTCCTCGCCCTCCTCGACGGCGCGGGATCCGGCACCCACCACCTCGTCTGCAGCGTCCCCGCCGCCGACGACCACCTGCTCGCCGTCCTCCACACCGCCCGGGACGACCGGGGCACCAACCACCACGACCCCACCGCCGCCACCGAGTTCGCCGCCGTCCTCGCCGCCGGCATCGTCCTCGCCGCCCCCGGCGGACTCGTCCTGCGGGCCACCCGCCCCGGACGCCCCGACCGCCTCCACGGCTGGCGCCTCGTCGACGGCACCCTCGCCCCGCTCACCGAGGCCGAGGTCTTCGCCGCCTACTGCACCGACGCCCGCACCGGCGAACCCCTGCCCCCGGAGCACGGCGTCGACCACCGCGCCGGCTTCCCCCTCACCCCCGACCCCGGCACCCACCGCCACCCCTGACCCCGGACACGCCGAAGGGGCTTCCCGCCACCAGGTGACGGGAAGCCCCTCCGAACCACGCGCTACGACCCCGGGATCACTCCCCGGACAGCACCGCCTGCGCGGCCAGCCGCGCCTCGTGCGCCGTGTCCGCGGCCCGCGCCGCGGCCGCCGCGCGCTCGCACTGCGCGAGCGTGTACTTCGCCAGCGTCGCCCGCACGTAGGGGATCGACGCCGCGCCCATCGACAGGGAGGTGACGCCCAGACCGGTCAGCACACACGCGAGCAGCGGATCCGAGGCGGCCTCGCCACAGACACCACAGCTCTTGCCCTCGGCCTTGGCGGCCTCGGCGGAAAGCGCCACCAGGTCGAGCAACGCCGGCTGCCACGGGTCCTGCAGCCGGGACACCGCACCCACCTGACGGTCGGCGGCGAAGGTGTACTGGGCCAGGTCGTTCGTGCCCAGCGACAGGAACTCGACCTCCTGCAGGATCGAGCGGGCCCGGAGCGCGGCGGACGGGATCTCCACCATCGCGCCGAACTTCGCCCGGAGCCCCGCCTCGCGGCACGCGTCGGCGAACGCCTTCGCGTCCGTCCGGTCGGCCACCATCGGCGCCATGACCTCCAGGTACACGGGCAGACCCTCGGCGGCCTTCGCCAGCGCGGTCAGCTGCGTCCGCAGCACCTCAGGGTGGTCGAGCAGCGACCGCAGCCCGCGCACGCCGAGAGCCGGGTTCGGCTCGTCGGCCGGCGTCAGGAAGTCGAGCGGCTTGTCGGCGCCGGCGTCGAGCACCCGCACGACCACACGGCCCTCGGGGAAGGCCTCCAGGACCTTCCGGTACGCCTCGATCTGCTTCTCCTCGGACGGAGCCTTCTGGCTGTCGTCCAGGAAGAGGAACTCGGTACGGAACAGACCGACGCCCTCGGCGCCCGCCTCCACCGCGGCCGGCACGTCCGCAGGTCCACCGACGTTGGCGAGCAGCGGCACCTTGTGCCCGTCCGAGGTGGCACCCGGGCCGCTGGACGCGGACAGCGCGGCCTTCCGCTCCTCGGCGGCCTTGGTCAGCGCCGCCTTCTTCTCCTCGCTCGGGTCCACGAAGATCTCGCCGGTGGAACCGTCCACCGCGATCTGCGTGCCCTCCGCCAGCTCGCCGGCGCCGGGCAGCGCCACCACCGCCGGCACGCCCAGGGCACGCGCCAGGATGGCGCTGTGGCTGGTCGGCCCGCCCTCCTCGGTCACGAACCCGAGCACGAGCGCCGGGTCGAGCAGCGCGGTGTCGGCCGGCGCCAGGTCCCGCGCGATGAGCACGTACGGCTCGTCGCTGTCCGGGACACCCGGCATCGGCACCCCGAGCAACCGCGCCACGATCCGGTTCCGCACGTCGTCCAGGTCGGCGACCCGGCCCGCCATGTACTCACCGGCACCCGCCAGCAGCTCGCGGTAGTGCGAGAAGGCGTCGTAGATACCGCGCTCGGCCGTGCTGCCGACCGCGATCCTGCGGTCGACGTCGGCGATGAGCTCCGGGTCCTGGGCGATCATCGCCTGGGCCTCCAGCACCGCCTGGGCCTCGCCGCCGGCCAGATTGCCGCGCGCGATCAGGTCCGCGGCCACGGCCTCCACCGCCTGGCGGGCGCGCCCCTGTTCGCGCTCCGCGTCCTCGGCGGGAATCTGCTTGGCGGGCGGCTCGAGAACCGCCGTACCCATGTGCCGCACCTGGCCGATCGCCACTCCGTGGCTGACGCCGACGCCTCGCAGCGTTGTCTCCATCTCACCGTCTCCGATTGAGCGGCGGCCGATGCCGCCGCGTTGAATGTCGTACTCGCGGCCGTCCGGGCGACGGACCGGACTCAGCTCCAGTCGAAGAGCTGGTCGCCGGCCTTCACGTCGCCGTCCTCACGGACGTCGGAGAGCGAGTCGGCCGTGGCCTCGAGGGCGACGACGGGACAGATGGGGGACTTGCCGGCGGCCTCGACGTCGGCGGGGTTCCACCGCACGACGGCCTGTCCGCGCGTCACGGTGTCCCCCTTGTTGACGAGAAGCTCGAAGCCCTCGCCGTTCAGCTGGACGGTGTCGATGCCGAGGTGCGTCAGCACCCCGTGTCCCTCGCCGTCCACGACGACGAAGGCGTGCGGGTGCATGGAGACGACGACCCCGTCGATGGGGGAGACCGCCTCGGAGGGCTCACGTACGGGATCGATGGCGGTGCCGGGCCCGACCATGGCACCGGAGAAGACCGGGTCGGGAACGTTGGCGAGACCGATGGCGCGTCCAGCGAGTGGCGACGTCACGGTTGACATGGGAAGCCTCCCAGGGGCGGAGATCGTGTGGCGCCGCCACACCTGTCCTGGGCGGCGCGTACTAGTTCTGAAGCGTAAGTCATAAGAAGTCCCGGTTCCGCACGAGACGTACCAGTTGGCGGACCTAGGGACTACCGGAAACGATTTGCCTCCACTGACGGTGGGATGTACTGTCGTACTCCTGCCTGACCCCAACGCGGCTTTGAGTCGCGGTCGGCAGCACCGATCAAGCCAGATCCTAACCCCAGTGGTCTACACCTCTGCCTGCTCCGGTCCGTCCGGTGAACGCGGAGGGGTGGTCAGGGGGTCGGAGAAAGCCTGGTAATGTTTGACCCCGCCGGAAGGCCCCGGGAAATTCGATTTCGGGACCGGAAAGCACCGAGGAAATCGGATCGGAAAGATCTGATAGAGT
>NZ_BMTV01000031.1:0-1023 GCF_014649855.1 Streptomyces roseolus
AATGGGTGGAGCTGACCGGTACTAATAGGCCGAGGGCTTGTCCTCAGTTGCTCGCGTCCACTGTGTTAGTTCTGAAGCAACGAACAGTTGCTGGTTTCGGAGCTGGAACACAACTACAGAGTGTGCTTGTTCGCTCGAAACCGATAGGGTTTCGGTGGTCATAGCGTTAGGGAAACGCCCGGTTACATTCCGAACCCGGAAGCTAAGCCTTTCAGCGCCGATGGTACTGCAGGGGGGACCCTGTGGGAGAGTAGGACGCCGCCGAACAAATCTTCAGGACCCCTGGTCCCAGCGTTCACGCTGGGACCAGGGGTCCTTTTGTTTTTGCTTGACTTTTCCAAGGCGCGGCCGGGTGCCGGCTGCGCGAGAATGACTGCAGTACCCGAAGACAGGAGTCACGCCGATGTCCACCAACTCTCCCGACGACCGTCCGGAGCGCGAGCCGCGTCGCAGGGACGGGGCCGGTGGCGACCGGGGCGGTTACCGTGGGCCCCGCCGTGACGACAGCCGCGGTGACAACCGTGGCGGTGGCGGCTTTCGGCGTGACGACAACCGCAGTGGTGGCGGCGGGTTCCGTCGCGACGACCGCGGTGGCGACCAGCGCGGTGGCGGCGGCTTCCGTCGCGACGATCGCCGTGACGACAACCGTGGCGGTGGCTTCCGCCGTGACGACAACCGGGGCGGTGGCGGCGGGTTCCGTCGTGACGACCGGGGCGGCGACCAGCGCGGTGGCGGCGGGTTCCGTCGCGACGACCGGGGCGGCGACCAGCGCGGTGGCGGCGGCTTCCGTCGCGACGACAACCGGGGCGGTGGCGGCGGGTTCCGTCGCGACGACAACCGGGGCGGTGGCGGCGGGTTCCGTCGCGACGACCGGCGTGACGAGCGTCGGGACGACCAGCGCGGCGGTGGCTTCCGACGTGACGACAACCGTGGCGGCGGGTTCCGCCGTGACGACCGGCGTGACGAGCGGCCTTCGTCGTTCCGCCGTGACGACCGTCCCTCCTTCCCGCGCGACGACCGGCG
>NZ_BMTV01000031.1:1059-1279 GCF_014649855.1 Streptomyces roseolus
GGGACGACCAGCGCGGTGGCGGCTTCCGTCGTGACGACAACCGGGGTGGCGGCGGCGGGTTCCGTCGCGACGACCGTGGTGGCGACCAGCGCGGTGGCGGCTTCCGTCGCGACGACAACCGGGGCGGTGGCGGCGGGTTCCGTCGTGACGACCGGCGTGACGAGCGGCCTTCGTCGTTCCGCCGTGACGACCGTCCCTCCTTCCCGCGCGACGACCGGCG
>NZ_BMTV01000031.1:1311-97330 GCF_014649855.1 Streptomyces roseolus
CGTCGTACTCCCGTGACGACCGTGGTGGCGACCAGCGCGGTGGCGGCTTCCGCCGTGACGACAACCGGGGCGGTGGCGGCGGCTTCCGCCGTGACGACCGCGGTGACCGCGGTGGGTTCCGTGGACGGGACGACCGGGGCGGCGACCGCGGTGGGTACCGCGGGCGGGACGACCGGGGCGGTTACGGGCGCCGGGACGACCGTGGCGACCGGGAGCGGAGCGACCGCGCGCCGCTCAAGCGGCTGCCGATCCCGCCGGAGGTTACCGGTGAGGAGATCGACCCCGACGTGCGCCAGGAGCTGATGAGCCTGCCCAAGGGGCTCGCCGACGACGTGGCCCGCAACCTCGTCATGGTCGCGCAGCTGATCGACGAGGACCCGGAGAAGGCCTACGGCTACTCCCGGGTCGCCCTGCGGCTCGCCTCGCGCGTCGCCGCCGTCCGCGAGGCCGCCGGCTTCGCCGCGTACGCCAACCAGAAGTACGCCGAGGCACTGGCCGAGTTCCGGGCCGCGCGGCGGATGAGCGGCGGCGTGGACCTGTGGCCCGTCATGGCCGACTGCGAGCGCGGCCTCGGCCGGCCCGAGCGGGCGCTCGCCATGGCCGGTGAGCCCGAGGTGCAGAAGCTCGACAAGGCCGGGCAGGTCGAGATGCGGCTCGTCGCCGCCGGCGCCCGCCGGGACATGGGGCAGCTCGACGCCGCCATCGTGACCCTGCAGAGCCCCGAGCTGGCGTCCAACGCCAACCACCCGTGGACCGCGCGGCTGCGGTACGCCTACGCCGACGCCCTGCTCGCCGCCGGGCGGGAGCAGGAGGCCCGCGAGTGGTTCGCCAAGGCCCTGGAGGCCGACAAGGACGGGGCCACGGACGCCTCCGACCGGCTCGCCGAGCTGGACGGGGTCGAGTTCGTCGACGCCTTCGACGACGAGGACGAGGACGAGGACGAGACGGACGCGGTCGCGTCCGACGCCGGCCCGGCCGACGAGCGTGAGGACGACGAGGACGAGGACGACGAGCGTCAGGGCGACGCCGGCTGAGGTCCGGTGACATGAGGAAGGGGCGGCACCCGTCGGGTGCCGCCCCTTCCGCGTTCCGTCCGCGGGTCAGCCGAGGGCGAGGCTGCGGAGGACCAGGCCCGTGGCCGGCTTGGGCCCGAAGGAGGTCGACTTGCGGGGCATCGTGACGCCCTGGCGGGCCAGGTCGCGGACGACCTCCTCCCGGACCGGGTGCATCAGGACCGCCGTACCGCCGCGGCGCTCGGCCTGGGCGACGGCCGCCGCCGTGTCGTGGATGTAGGCGATGTCCTCGGGGGCGTCCGGAACGTGCCACAGGTGCTCCAGGAGCGTGGCGTGCAGGACCGTCGCGTCCAGGGTGCGCCAGGCCTCCGGGCGGTCGGCGCGGACCGTGCGGGCCAGCAGCGCCGGGTCCGGGCGGTCCAGGAGGTGGAAGGCGCCGTCGCCGGCGAGGAGGAAGGCGTTGCCCTCGGCGGCGGCCTCGGCGAGGGCCTCCAGGGCCTCCGGCAGGGGGCCCTGGAGGCGGCGGACGCGGAAGGCGTCGCCGACGGCGTCGAGGGCGTCCGCGACCGGCAGGCGGCTCAGGAGGCGGTGGATCGCGCGGACCCGCAGGGGGTAGCGGGCCGTGTCGACGAGGAGGACCAGGCCCTGGTTCCAGGGCCCGGGAGAGGGATGCTCGTCGCGCAGCCGCAGATAGGTCGCCCAGCGGTGGTGCCCGTCCGCGATGAGCGCCTGGTGACGGGCGAGTTCGGCCGCGACCGTCGCCTGCTCGGCCGGGTCCGTGACCGCCCACAGGCGGTGGTGGAAGCCGTCCTCGGTGGTCGTCGCGAGCAGCGGCTCGCCCAGGACCGTGCGCTCGATCACCGCGTCGGCCCCGTCGCCGTCGCCCGGGTAGGTGAGGAGCAGCGGCTCCAGATTGGCGGCCGTCGTGCGCATCAGGGCGGCGCGGTCCTCGACGACGTGCGGCATGACGTCCTCGTGGGGGAGGACGATCCCCTCGTCGGGGGCGGACAGTTCGAGGGCGCCGATGACGCCGCGCTGGAGGACGCCGTCGCCCCGCTGTTCGTACACGTACAGGGCGGGGGCCGGGTCGGGGGCGAGGACGCCGTCGGCGAGCCAGCGGTCCATCGTCACCGCGGCCTTGCGGTGGCGGGTGCCCGCCGTGACCGCCTGGGGGAGGATCAGCCGGACGATGTTGTGGGGGTCGGCGGACTCCAGGTGGAGCAGTCCGTCAGGTCGTACGACGACGTCGTAGGGCGGGGAGGTGACGGCCGCGAGGCTGCCGACCCGCTCGGGGACGTACCGGATGCCGCGGAACGGACGCAGGCGCAGTCCCGCCGTGTCGTCGCGGACGGCGTCGGCCGCGTGACCTGAGGTGTTCATCTCGCAATGGTAGGCGGGCGGCGGACATGAGCGATGATCGGGGAGCGGGGACGGACCGGTGCGAGTGAGGAGCGGGTGGTCATGGCGCGAGACGGCCAGGAGCGGCGGACGGAGAGGCTTCGGCCCGGTGGCAGCGGGGCCGCGCTGAGCGAGGCGTACGACACGGCGCTGCTCGACCTCGACGGGGTCGTGTACTTCGCGGGCGGGGCGGCGATCCCGTACGCGGTCGAGGCGCTCGGGGCGGCGCGCGACCGCGGGATGCGGCTGGCGTACGTGACGAACAACGCGCTGCGGACGCCGGACGCGGTGGCCGCGCACCTCACCGAGCTCGGGGTGCCGGCCGAGCCGGGCGACGTCGTGACCTCGGCGCAGGCCGTGGCGCGGCTCGTCGCGGAGGACGTGCCGGCCGGGTCCCGGGTGCTCGTCGTCGGCGGCGAGGGGCTGCGGGTGGCGCTGCGCGAGCGGGGGCTCGTGCCGGTCGAGTCGGCCGACGACGGGCCGGTGGCCGTCGTGCAGGGGTACGGCGGGCCGGACATGGCCTGGGGCCGCTTCGCGGAGGCGGCGTACGCGATCGGGAGGGGCGTGCCCTGGTACGCCTCCAACACCGACCTGACGATCCCGGGCGCGCGGGGGATCGGGCCCGGGAACGGCGCCGCCGTCGAGGTCGTGCGGATCGCCACCGGCGGGCGGGCCGAGCCGAAGGTCGCGGGGAAGCCGCAGCCGCCGATGCACCGGGAGACCGTGCTGCGGACCGGGGCGCGGCGGCCGCTCGTCGTCGGCGACCGGCTGGACACCGACATCGAGGGCGCCTTCCACGGCGGGGTCGACTCGCTGCTCGTGCTGACCGGGGTCACCGACGCGGCGACGCTGCTCGCGGCCGTGCCGGAGCACCGGCCGACGTACGTGGCGGCGGACCTGCGGGGGCTGCTCGGGGGGCAGCCGGAGGTCGTGGCCGAGGCGGACGGCGGTTTCCGGTGCGGCGGGTGGCGGGCCTCGGCGGGCGGGGGCGCGCTCGTCCTGGAGGGAGCCGAGGGCGAGGGCGGCGAGGACTCCGACGTGCTCGACGGGCTGCGGGCGCTGTGCGGGGCGGCGTGGACGTCGGCCGGGTCCGGGGCGTGCGGGCTCGACGCGGGGAAGGCGCTCGCCCGGCTCGGGCTGTAGGGGAAGAGGCCGGGGGAGAGGCTGGTCGGGAAGGGGGCTTTCCGGATTCGTGACCGTCGGCCGCTGCTAGATCAATATTGGGTAGGCTAACCTAACTCCGTGTTGGTCGAGAGTCCCTCCCGTACGAGCGCGGAGCCGGTGAAGTCCGGGCAGACCCCGAAGCGCCGGAATTCCGTGCGCGCCCTCGGGCTGCTCGCAGCCGTCGGTGCCCTGCTGCTTGTCTGTGTCCTCAGCATCATGATCGGTGCCAAGCCGGTGCCGATCGGTGACGTGTGGCACGGGCTGTTCCACAACAGCGGTGTCGGCAACGACGTCGTCATCCACGACGTGCGCGTGCCGCGCACCCTGCTCGGGCTGCTCGTCGGTCTGGCGCTCGGCCTGGCCGGCGCCGTGATGCAGGGGTTGACCCGCAACCCGCTGGCGGAGCCCGGGCTGCTCGGGGTCAACGCGGGCGCGGCCGCCGCCGTCGTCTCGGCCATCGCCTTCCTGGGCGTCACCGACGTCCGCGACTACGTGTGGTTCGCCTTCGTCGGCGCCGCCGTCGTCTCGGTGGTCGTGTACGTGCTCGGGGGCAGCCGCAGCGCGACGCCGGTGCGCCTCGCGCTCGCCGGCACCGCCGCCACCGCCGCCCTGTACGGCTTCGTCAACGCCGTGCAGCTGCTGAACTCGGCCGCCCTCGACCGGCTCCGCTTCTGGACCGTCGGCTCGCTGGCCTCCGCCGACATGGAGACCGTCGGCCGGGTCGCGCCGTTCATCCTCGTCGGCGCCGTGCTGGCGCTCGGGATCGCCCGGCCGCTCAACGCCATGGAGATGGGCGAGGACTCGGCCCGCGCGCTCGGCGTCCACATCAACCGGACCCGCGTCGTCGCCATGCTCGCCGTCACCCTGATGTGCGGGGCCGCGACCGCCGCCTGCGGGCCGATCGTCTTCCTCGGCCTGATGGTGCCGTACATGGTGCGCGCGATCACCGGGCCCGACATGCGGTGGATCCTGCCATACGCCGCGGTGCTCGCGCCCGTGCTGCTGCTCGGCTCCGACGTCCTCGGCCGGGTCGTCGTCCGGCCCGCCGAACTCCAGGTCGGCATCGTGACGGCCCTCGTCGGCGGGCCCGTCTTCATCCGACTCGTACGCCGCAAGAGGATGGCCCAGCTGTGACCACCAAGACCCTGCGGACCGGCGGCGGAGTCTCCGTACGGTACGCGCCGCGGGCCGCGTTCTCCGGCCTCGGGCTGATCCTGCTCACCCTCGCCGTCGGCACCGTCCTCGTCTGCACCGGCGACTTCCCCATGACCCCGGGCGAGGTCCTCGACACCCTGATCGGCCGGGGGACCGTCGTCCAGGAGTTCGCGGTGATGGAGCTGCGGCTCCCGCGGGTCCTCGTCGCGATCTTCGTCGGTGCCGCGCTCGCCCTCGGCGGGGCGGTCTTCCAGTCGATCTCGCGCAACCCGCTCGGCAGCCCCGACGTCATCGGCTTCGGGCAGGGCGCCACCGTCGGCGCGCTCGCCGTGATCGTCCTCTTCCAGGGCAGCGCGGTCGCCACCGCCCTCGGGGCCGTCGTCGGCGGCGTCCTCACCGGCGCCGTGATCTACCTGCTCGCCTGGAAGCGGGGCGTGCACGGCTACCGCCTGGTGCTCGTCGGCATCGGCGCCGCCGCCATGCTCACCTCCGTCATCCACTACCTCATCACCAAGGCCAACCTGGTGGACGCCACCCGCGCCACCGTGTGGATGACCGGCTCCCTCGACGGCCGTGACTGGACCCAGTTCTGGCCGCTGCTCGCCGTCTGCTGCGTGCTCGTGCCGCTGGTCCTCGGCCACGGCCGGGCGCTGCGGATGCTGGAGATGGGCGACGACGCGGCGTACGCGCTCGGCGTGAAGGTCGAGCGGACCCGGATCGTGCTGATGGCCTCCGCCGTGCTGCTCGTCGCCGTCGCCACCTCGGCGGCCGGGCCGATCGTCTTCGTCTCCCTCAGCGCCCCGCAGCTGGCCCGCCGGCTGACCCGCGCGCCCGGCCCGAACCTGGCGGTCTCCGCCGTCATGGGCTCCGCGCTGCTGCTGAGCGCCGACTGGATCGCCGGCAACGCCTTCGGCGACCGGCAGCTGCCCGTCGGCGTCGTCACCGGCATCCTCGGCGGCTGCTACCTCCTCTGGCTGCTCGTCAGCGAACGCAAGGCGGGCCGGATATGAGCGCGCCCCAGGACCACCCGAACCAGGACACCAGGAGTACCCCCATGAGCGATCGGCAGCGGCAGCGGCTCGGGGCCGAGTCGGTCACCCTCGCGTACGAGCAGCGGGTCATCGCCCGCGACCTGTCCGTCGAGATCCCCGACCACTCCTTCACCGTCATCGTCGGGCCCAACGCCTGCGGCAAGTCGACCCTGCTGCGCGCCCTGTCCCGGATGCTCAAGCCCACCGAGGGCCGGGTGCTGCTCGACGGGCAGTCCATCCACTCCCTGCCGGCGAAGAAGGTCGCCCGGACGCTGGGCCTGCTGCCGCAGTCCTCGATCGCGCCCGACGGCATCACCGTCGCCGACCTCGTCGCCCGCGGCCGCTACCCCCACCAGGGGCTGCTGCGCCAGTGGTCGCCGGAGGACGAGCGGATCGTCCAGGAGTCGATGGAGTCCACCGGCGTCGCCGAACTCGCCGACCGCTTCGTCGACGAGCTCTCCGGCGGCCAGCGCCAGCGGGTGTGGATCGCCATGGCCCTCGCCCAGCAGACCCCGCTGCTGCTGCTCGACGAGCCGACCACGTACCTCGACATCCAGCACCAGATCGACGTCCTCGACCTCTGCGCCGAGCTGCACGAGACCCAGGGGCGGACGCTCGTCGCCGTCCTGCACGACCTCAACCACGCGGCCCGGTACGCCACCCACCTCATCGCGGTGCGCGGCGGCGAGGTCGTCGCCGAGGGCCCGCCGTCGGAGGTGGTGACCGCGGAGCTGGTCGAGCGGGTCTTCGGGCTGCGCTGCCAGGTCATCGAGGACCCGGAGACGGGCACCCCGCTCGTCGTCCCCGCCGGGCGGCAGGCGCGCGCCAGGCGGTCCCTCCCGGCCCAGGGGCCGGCGGAAGGCCCGGCGAAGGAGTCCGCCGAGGGCCAGGAGGCCGTGCTACAGAAGTGAGCGCAGCCGCAGCAGGTCGCGGAAGCCGGCCTCCAGGCCGACCCGGCCGGAGGCCCAGGCCTTCGCGAAGTGCAGCCGGCCCTCCACCATCGCGACCAGGTCGTCGCCGGTCATCCTGAGACGGATCTGCGCCTTCTCCGGCGGCGGTCCCGCCACCGTGGAATCCACGAGCATCCGGCCGCCCGCGAGCCGGCCGGTGAAGGTCGTGTCCAGGTCCGTGAGGTGGCAGCTCAGGGTGCGGTCGAGCGCGGCCGCGCCCTTCATGGAGCCGTCCGCCCCCGCGAGCCTGTCCGCCAGCTTGTCGAGCGCCTCGCGGCACTCCGTGATCGTCGCCATCGCCGTCGACCGTACCCCAGGGCTTCGCGGTAGCGTCGGGGCATGAGCGAAGCGATGACGGACGCCGGTACGGATCCGGCGGCGGACGGGCCCGCCGCGGCGGCGCCGCTGGGGGTCGGCCGGGAGCCCACCGGACTGCCGGCCGTCGACGCGCTCCTGGAGCGTCTCGCCGAGACCGACCGCCTCACGGCGGACGGACACCTCGCGGTGTACGAGGATGTACACCGAGGCCTGCGCGCCGAGCTGACCTCGCTCGACGCGCACCCCGCCTCCGCACCCCGTCCGCACGACCCCAGGAGCTGAACCCAACGTGGCAGGAGTGGCACGCCGCCGACTCGACGCCGAGCTGGTCCGGCGCAAACTCGCCCGCTCGCGCGAGCACGCCGGCCAGCTGATCGCCGCCGGCCGGGTGACCGTCGGCAAGACCGTCGCCACCAAGTCCGCCACCCAGGTCGAGACCGCCGCGGCGATCGTCGTCTCCCCGGACGACTCCGATCCCGACTACGTCTCGCGCGGCGGCCACAAGCTCGCCGGCGCCCTCGCCGCCTTCGTCCCGCTCGGGCTCGTCGTCGAGGGCCGCCGGGCGCTCGACGCCGGGGCCTCCACCGGCGGCTTCACCGACGTGCTGCTGCGCGCGGGCGCCGCGCACGTCGTCGCCGTCGACGTCGGCTACGGACAGCTCGCCTGGTCGCTCCAGAGCGACGAGCGGGTCACCGTCAAGGACCGGACCAACGTGCGCGAGTTGACATTGGACGCCATCGACGGGATCCCCGTCGACCTCGTCGTCGGAGACCTCTCCTTCATCCCGCTCGGCCTCGTGCTGCCCGCGCTCGCCGCCTGCACCGCACCCGGCGCCGACCTCGTCCTGATGGTGAAACCGCAGTTCGAGGTGGGTAAGGAGCGGCTCGGCTCCGGCGGTGTCGTGCGCAGCACCGAGCTGCGCGCCGACGCCGTGAAGAACGTCGCACGACAGGCCGCCGAGCTGGGACTCGGCGTGCTCGGCGTCACCGCCAGCCCACTGCCCGGGCCCTCCGGGAACGTCGAGTACTTTCTGTGGCTGCGGGCCGGAGCGCCCGCACTCGATCCGGCGGATGTCGACCGAGCCGTGGCGGAGGGACCTCGTTGACAGAGACAGCGGCACCACAGGCACCACGCACCGTCCTGCTGCTCGCGCACACCGGCCGGCCGGCCGCCGTGCGCAGCGCCGAACTCGTCGTCCTGGGGCTGCTGCGCAGCGGCATCGGCGTCCGCGTCCTGGAGGCGGAGGCGGCCGACCTGCCGCTGCCGCCCTCCGTGGAGCGGATCCCGGACGAATGCCCCGAGGCGCTCGACGGCTGCGAACTGATCATCGTCCTCGGCGGTGACGGGACACTGCTGCGCGGCGCCGAGTTCTCCCGGGCCTCCGGCGTCCCCATGCTCGGCGTCAACCTCGGCCGGGTCGGCTTCCTCGCCGAGGCCGAGCGCGACGACCTCGACAAGGTCGTCGACCGGGTCGTCACCAAGGCGTACGAGGTCGAGGAGCGGATGACCCTCGACGTGGCCGTCTACCAGAACGGGGACGTCCTGCACCGCGACTGGGCGCTCAACGAGGCGGCCGTCCAGAAGGTGTCCCCGGAGCGGATGCTGGAGGTCGTCCTCGCCATCGACGGGCGCCCGGTGACCGGCTTCGGCTGCGACGGGGTGATCTGCGCGACGCCGACCGGCTCGACCGCGTACGCCTTCTCGGCCGGCGGCCCGGTCGTCTGGCCCGAGGTGGAGGCGCTGCTCATGGTGCCGATCGGGGCGCACGCGCTCTTCGCCAAGCCGCTCGTCACCACCCCCGACTCGGTCCTCGCCGTCGAGGTCGAGCCGCACACCCCGCACGGCGTGCTGTGGTGCGACGGGCGGCGGACCGTCGAGCTGCCCTCGGGCGCCCGGGTCGAGGTCCGGCGCGGCGAGGTTCCCGTCCGGCTCGCCCGGCTCCACCACGCCTCCTTCACCGACCGGCTCGTCGCCAAGTTCGCGCTGCCGGTCTCCGGCTGGCGGGGCGCGCCCCACTGATCCGCCCCACCGACCCCCGGTGACCACCCCGAGGCGGGGGTGATGTCGCGTCCCGGCACGGAAACCTCGTATGGTCTGGGGCGTGCTGGAGGAGATGCGGATACGGTCGCTCGGGGTCATCGACGACGCGGTGGTCGAGCTGTCGCCCGGCTTCACCGCGGTGACCGGTGAGACCGGCGCGGGCAAGACCATGGTCGTCACGAGCCTGGGGCTGCTGCTCGGCGGCCGGGCCGACCCGGCCCTCGTACGGATCGGGGCGGGCTCGGCGGTCGTCGAGGGGCGGATCACCCTGCCGCCCGGCGCCGCCGCCGCCGTGCGGGCCCAGGAGGCCGGGGCGGAGCTCGACGAGGGCGCCCTGCTCGTGACCCGCACGGTCTCCGCCGAGGGGCGCTCGCGGGCCCACCTCGGCGGGCGTTCGGTGCCCGTCGGGCTGCTCGCCGAGCTCGCCGACGAACTCGTCGCCGTCCACGGCCAGACCGACCAGCAGGGACTGCTGAAGCCCGCCCGGCAGCGCGGCGCCCTCGACCGGTACGCCGGCGAGGCCGTCTCCGGTCCGCTCGCCGCCTACGGCGAGGCGTACCGCCGGCTGCGGGCCGTCACCACCGAACTGGACGAGATCACCACCCGGGCACGTGAGCGAGCCCAGGAGGCCGATCTGCTGCGCTTCGGGCTCGCCGAGATCGAGGCCGTCGCGCCGCGGCCCGGCGAGGACGAGGAGCTGGCCGCCGAGGCCGAGCGGCTCGGGCACGCCGAGGCGCTGGCCTCCGCCGCCGCGCTCGCGCACGCCGCGCTCGCCGGGAACCCGGAGGACCCCGAGTCCGTCGACGCGACCACGCTCGTCGGCGGGGCGGGGCGGGCCCTGGAGGCCGTGCGCGCGCACGACCCGGCGCTCGCCGCGCTCGCCGACCGGACGGGGGAGATCTCCATCCTGCTCGCCGACGTGGCGCAGGAGTTGGCCGGGTACGCCGACGACCTGGACGCCGATCCGCTGCGGCTCGCCGCGGTCGAGGAGCGGCGGGCGGCGCTCACCCAGCTCACCCGGAAGTACGGCGAGTCCGTCACGGCCGTCCTGGCGTGGGCGGAGGAGAGCGCGGAGCGGCTCGGGGAGCTCGACGGCGACGACGAGCGGATCGGGGAGCTGACCGCCGAGCGGGACAGGCTCCGCGACGAGCTGTCCGTCCTCGCGCAGCGGCTCACCGACGCCCGCGTGGAGGCCGCGGACCGGTTCGCCGGGGCGGTCACCGCCGAACTGGCCTCGCTGGCGATGCCGCACGCGCGCGTGTCCTTCGACATCCGGCAGACCGAGGCGGCCGACGAGGCGAACGGCGTCCTGGTCGGCGGGCGGTGGGTCGCGTACGGGCCGTCCGGCGTCGACGAGGTCGAACTGCTGCTCGCCCCGCACCCGGGGGCGCCGCCCCGGCCCATCGCCAAGGGCGCGTCCGGCGGTGAGCTGTCGCGGGTCATGCTCGCCGTCGAGGTGGTCTTCGCCGGGGTCGACCCGGTGCCGACGTACCTCTTCGACGAGGTCGACGCCGGCGTCGGCGGCAAGGCGGCCGTGGAGATCGGCCGCCGGCTCGCCAAGCTGGCCCGCACCGCGCAGGTCGTCGTCGTCACCCACCTGCCGCAGGTGGCCGCCTTCGCCGACCGGCAGCTGCTGGTGGAGAAGACCAACGACGGCTCGGTGACCCGGTCCGGCGTCACCGTCCTGGAGGGCGAGGAGCGGGTCCGCGAACTCTCCCGCATGCTCGCGGGCCAGGAGGACTCCGAGACCGCCCGGGCCCACGCGGAGGAGCTGCTGGCCACGGCCAGGGCGGATGCCTGAGGCGTCCCCCGCGCGGGGCTCCCGGGCGGCCCGGGGCGCGCGGGGTCGTGTGCGCGCGCTCGCCCGGACGGGTGAATCCGGGGGCGGGGTCGTGCGACCGGCGCCCGGCCGGGCGGGGAACGTTGCGGTGTCGGTGCCGGAACGTGCGTACGGGTGGCCGCCGGGGCTGGCATCCTTGGGCGCGTGACACAGCTCCGTACGGTCCAAGTGCTGGGCGGCGGCAGCGCGGGCAGCAGCGCTCACGTCCGATCACTTGCCTCGGGGCTGGTGGCGAGGGGCGTCCGGGTGACCGTGTGCGCTCCGGCCGAACTCGACCGCCTCTACGACTACTCCGGGGCCGGCGCGCACGTCGTGCCGCTGCCGCGCCGCAACGACCCGGCGACCGTCGGCGTGCTCCGCAACGCCTGCATCGGCGCCGACGTCGTCCACGCGCACGGACTGCACGCCTCCGTCCGGGCCGCGCTCGCCGTCTCCGGCGCCGTCGGGCCCGCCCGCGTCCCGCTCGTCACCACCTGGCACGGGCGGCCGTACGCCGAGGGGCCCAAGGCCGGGCTCGTACGGCTCCTGGAACGCCGGACCGTACGGGCCGCGGCCGTCGTCCTCGGGACCTCCTCCGAACTCGTCGACCGGGCCCGGCGGCGCGGGGCGCGCGACGCCCGGCTCGCGCCCGTCACCGTGCCCGCCGCGCGGGGGCCCGTCTGCCTCCACGACGGCAAGGCCCGCGCCGAACTCGGCGCCGTCGACCGGCCCCTGCTCATGGCCGTCGGCGCGCTCGAACCCGGGCGCGGGTACGGGACGCTGCTCGACGCGGCGCGGGAGTGGCGGGAGCTGGAGCCGCAGCCGCTGCTCGTCATCGCCGGCGAGGGGCGCGAACGGGCCGCGCTGCAGCGGCGGATCGTGGCGGAAGGCCTCGCCGCGCGGCTCATCGGGCGCCGCGACGACGTCGCCGAACTCCTCGCCGCGGCGGACGTCGCGGTGCTGCCGTCGCGCTGGGAGGCCCGGTCCCTGCTCGCGCAGGAGGCGCTGCGGCTCGGCGTGCCGCTGGTCGCCACCGCGGTCGGAGGCGTACCGGAACTCGTCGGCGACGCGGCGGAACTGGTGCCGTACGGGGACGCGGCGGCGCTCGCCACGGCGGTGCGGGGCCTCCTGGAGGACGCGGAGCGGCGGATGGACCTCGCGGCGGCGGGACGGGTGCAGGCGGGGACGTGGCCCTCGGAGGACGACACCATCGCGCACGTCCTGAGCGTGTACGACGAGCTCGCGGCGGCGCGTTAGTGTCCTGAGTCGGAGATTCCTGGGTAGTTCTCCCAGCCTCCGGCTTCCGGGCCGACGGTTCCAGGTCGAGCCCCACCCTGGTGAGAAGCGGGCGCGACCGCCGACCGATCGAAGCAGAGATCTGCCTGAAGACTTCCGACTCGGGACACTGGGCGTCGCGGGCCCGGCACGATCCGAAGGGAACGGCCCGGCCCCGGCGCGCCCGCCCGGGGGTCACGCCGTGTGCCGCCGCGCGCGGAGCGCCAGGGAGAGGGCCAGGACCGTCTGGGGGTCGTCCAGGTCCGTGCCGAGGAGTTCGGAGATGCGGGCCAGGCGGTTGTAGAGCGTCTGGCGGTTGAGGTGGAGCTCGCGAGCCGTCTCCGCCTTGCGGCCCGCGTGCGCCAGGTACGTCTCCAGCGTGGGGAGGAGCGGCGGCCGCGAGGCGCGGTCGTGGTCGCGGAGAGGACCGATCGCGCGGTCGACGAAGGCCGCCAGGTCCGGGTGGTCGCGCAGCCGCCACAGCAGCAGGTCGATGTCCAGGCGCCGGGCGTCGTACCAGGGCCGGTCCGTCAGGCCCTGCGCCGCCGTGGCCGTCTCCGCCGCGTGCCGCAGGCCCGCCGACGCCGCCGCCCAGCCGCCGGCCATGCCGACCACCACGACCGGCGGATGCGCGCCGGCGCCTTCGAGGCCGGCCCGTTCGACGCCGGCCCGCAGCGCCGCCGCGACCCGGTCCGCGACCGCCGTCCGCTCCGACTCCGAGCGCAGGCCCAGGAGGAGCGGGACGCGGCCCTCGACCGGGCGGACGCCGAGGAGGGCGGGGACGCCGACGGCGGCCAGCTCCTCGTGGACGGCGCGGGCGAGCAGCGCCCAGCTGCCGGACGGGGACAGTTCGGGGGCGAGCCGCATGACGACCGGGAGCAGCGGGCCGTCGCCGGGGCGGAAGCCGAGGACGCGGGCCTGCGCCGGGGCGTCCTCGGCCGAGATCCGCCCCTCCGCCAGGTCGGTCAGGAAGTCGCCGCGGCCCCGGGCCGCCAGCTCCTCCTCCTGCCGGGCCTGCATGAGGACGACGGCGAGGAGTCCGGCCGCCCGCTCGGCGGCCATCCGGTGGACGGGGGAAAGGGCGCCGGAGACCGCCAGGAGGACGAGGCGGGCCCGCACCGAGCCCGTACCGGGACCCCCGCCGGGGACGTCGACGAGGACCGTGCCGGTCGGCGGCCCGGACTCGCGGGCGGCGCGCCGGCCGCGGAGGCCGTCCCAGACCTGGAGCGGGTCGGCGGGCCCGGACTCGGTGCCCGCCGCGTACAGGAGCTGTCCCTCGGCGGTCTCCAGGAAGACCGGGTTCGCGGCGAAGTCGGAGAGGATCCGGAGGACCTGGGGCACCCCGCCGCCGCCGAGGAGCGCCTCGGTGCACTGCCGGTGGACCTCCTCGGCCCGCCGCTGGAGCGCGTAGTGGCCGTTGACGATCTCGGTGTGGATCTCCTCCGTGACGGCGACGAAGGGGACCTCGCGGTGGAGCTGGACGAGCGGCAGCCCGGCGGCCCGCGCGGCCTCCACTATCGTCGCCGGCAGCCGGGCGAAGCGCGGGCCGAGCTCGACGACGAGGGCGGCGATGCCGCGGTCGGCGAGGCGGCGGACGAAGGCCCGCTGCTCGGCCGGGCGGGTGCCGAGGCCCAGGCCGGTCGTCAGGAGCAGCTCGCCGCCCTTCAGCAGGGACGCGATGTTCGGCACCTCGCCGGCGTGGACCCAGCGCACGGTCCGCTGGAGCCGGTCCGCCCCGGCGACGACCTCCGGAAGGCCGCTGCGGAGCCCCGGCAGTTCGAGTGCCCGTTGTACGGTGATGCCGCCCTGCGTGTCCATGGGCGGACGGTATCGCCCGCCGTGTTTCCCGGACATCACCCGATCGTCAACCGGTCGGACACTTCGTACAACGGACCGGCAACTCGTCGTGTCGTGGCGGGAATTGTGTGACCACCTGTCGCTTGTGGCCTACATCACTTCCGAGGATGCTCTCGCGCCATGGCAGACACCTCCAGCAAGGGGCCCGCGCCCCGCGTCGACCGGCTCAAGGCGAACTCCGTCGGGCTCGTCGGCGTCGTCTTCATGGCCGTGGCCACCGCCGCGCCGATCACCGCGATGACCGGAAACCTCCCCATCGCCGTCGGCTTCGGCAACGGCACCGGCGCGCCCGCCGGCTACCTCTTCGCCACCCTCGTCCTCACCGTCTTCTCCGTCGGCTACGTGGCCATGGCCAAGCGGATCACCGCCGCCGGAGCCTTCTACGGCTACATCTCGCACGGCCTCGGCCGGATCGCCGGCATGGCCTCCGGCATGCTCGCCGTCCTCGCGTACATCGTCTTCGAGGCGTCCATCGTCGGCGTCTTCGCCTACTTCGCGAAGACCACCGTCGCCGACCAGCTCGGCGCCGACCTGCCGTGGATCCTGTACGCGGCCGCCATGCTGGCCGTCACGGCCGTCCTGTCGTACTTCGACATCAACCTGACCGCCAAGGCCCTCGGCGTCATGCTCATCGCGGAGATCGCCGTCCTCTTCGCGGTCGCCACCGCCGTCCTCGTCCACGGCGGCGGCCCCGACGGCATCCCCGTCGAGCCGATCAACCCGAAGAACGCCTTCACCGGCGCCTCCGCCGGGCTCGGCCTCTTCTTCGCCTTCTGGTCCTGGGTCGGCTTCGAGTCGACGGCCATGTACGGCGAGGAGTCCCGCGACCCCAAGCGCGTCATCCCCCGCGCCACCCTCGTCTCCGTCGTCGGCGTCGGCCTCTTCTACATCTACGTGTCCTGGATGGCGATCGCCGGGAACGGCCTCACCGGCTCGGTGGAGCTGTCGTCCTCCAGCAGCCCGCTCGACCTCTTCTTCGCGCCGGCCCACACCTTCATCGGCGCCTGGGCCGTCGACGCCTTCCAGTGGCTGCTGCTCACCGGCTCCTTCGCCTGCGGCATGGCCTTCCACCAGTGCGCCTCGCGCTACCTCTACGCCATCGGCCGCGAGGGCTTCCTCCACCCCGCCCTCGGCCGCACCCACCCCAAGCACGCCTCCCCTTACCTCGCCTCCTTCGCGCAGAGCGCCATCGCCGTCGTCCTCGTCGGCGCCTTCTGGCTCACCGGCCAGGACCCCTACATCCACCTCTACACGCTGCTCGCGATCCTCGGCACGATGGCGATCCTCATCGTGCAGACCCTCTGCTCCTTCGCCGTCATCGGCTACTTCCGCCGGAACCACCCCGAGGACCGGCACTGGTTCAGGACCCTCACCGCGCCCCTCCTCGGCGGCATCGGCATGACCGCCGTCGTCGTCCTCCTCGTCGTCAACATGGAGACCGCGGCCGGGCTCGCCGCCGACTCCCTCTTCTTCAAGGCGATCCCGTGGATCGTCGGCGGAGTCTTCCTCGGCGGCCTCGCCCTCGGCTTCCACCTGAAGGCCCGGCACCCCGAGCGGTACGAGATCATCGGCCGGATCGTCCTGGAGGACGCCGCCGAACGCGACGACGAGCAGGCGGAGCCCGTACCTGCAGCGCACGGCTGACCCCTCACCGCCAACCCTCCAGGAGCGCCCCATGGCACGCACCAACCCGATGCACCTCCTGAACCGCCTCGCCGCCGACCACGCCGACGCCCGCCGGCTCGGCCTGCCCGTCGACGAGCTGCGCGGCCTGCGCCGCGACCCGCTCGGCCGCCGCACCCTCCTCAAGGCCGCCGCCGCGGCCGGCGTCGCGGTCTCCGCGGGAGCCGCGGCCGCGCCCGCCGTCGCCGCCGTGCCCGACCCTCCGGTGCGGTCCGACGCCCGGATCGTCGTCGTCGGCGCCGGCATCGCCGGACTCACCGCCGCCCTCACCCTCCAGGACGCGGGCCTCGCCCCCGTCCTCCACGAGGCCGACCCGGCCCGCGTCGGCGGCCGCATCTGGACCCAGCGCGCCCACTGGGCCTACGGGCAGACCTCCGAGATCGGCGGCGAGCTCATCGACACCGGCCACAAGAAGATGCTGGAGCTCTGCCGCCGCTTCGGACTCCCCGTCGAGGACTTCCTCGGCGGCGGCCCCAACGGCGCCGAAGAGGTCCTCTGGTTCGACGGCGGCTACTACCCGCGCCACCAGGCCGACGAGGACTTCAACGGCGTCTACCAGGCCCTGCGCCGCGACCTGTCGGAGGCGGGGGAGGTCTCCTGGAACCGGACGACCCCCACCGGCACCGCCCTCGACACCATGTCGGTGTACGAGTGGATCGAGAGCCGCGTCCCCGGCGGGCACGCCTCGCCGCTGGGGAAGTTCATCGACGTCGCCTACAACGTCGAGTACGGCGCCGACACCACCGAACAGTCCTCGCTCGCCCTCGTCCTGCTCATGGGCTACCAGACCAATCCCGGCAACTTCAACGTCTGGGGCCTGTCCAACGAGCGCTACCACATCACCGGAGGCAACGACCGGCTCCCGAACGCCATCGCCGCGGCCCTCAAGCCCGGAACCCTCCGCAGGGGCTCCTCCCTCCAGGCCGTACGGGCCAACGCCGACGGCACCCAGACGCTGACCTTCGCCGAGGGCGGCACCACCCGCACCGTCACCGCCGACCACACCGTCCTGTGCGTCCCGCTGCCGGTCCTCCAGCGGCTCGACCTCACCCGGGCCGGCTTCGACCCGCTCATGACGAACCTCCTCCGGGACGCCCGCATGGGCCACTGCACCAAGCTCAACATGCAGTTCGGCACCCGCCCCTGGCGCGGCACCGGCCCCTGGCCCGGGGTCTCCGCCGGCGACTGCTTCACCGACCTGGACGTCCAGCAGACCTGGGACACCACCAAGATCCAGGGCGGCACCGGCGGCATCCTCATCCAGTACAACGGCGGCGGCCTCGCCCGGAACCTCGACCCCGCCGGACCCTTCTCCACCGAGTCCGACCCGTACGTGAGGAACCTGGTGAGCCGCTACCTCACCGGCGTCGACGCCTTCTTCCCCGGCACCTCACGGGCCTGGAACGGCCGCGCCCAGCTCTCCGCCTGGCACAAGAACCCGAACGCCCTCGGCGCGTACTCCTGCTGGCCGGTGGGCTACCTCCACCGGTACGCCGGGTACGAGGGCACCGCCCAGGGCAACGTCCACATCGGCGGCGAGCACTGCTCCTACGACTTCCAGGGCTTCATGGAGGGCGGCGCCACCGAGGGCGAGCGGGCCGCGCGGGAGGTGATCGACGCCCTGCGGTAGCGGTCAGGCCGCCGGCCGGACGTTGTGGTTGTGGCGGAAGACGTTGTCGGGGTCGAAGGCCGCCTTCACGGCGGCGAGCCGGGGGAGGTTCTCCTCGCCGAACCCGGCGACGACCCGCCGCTCGCCCTCCGCCCCGATGAAGTTGAGGTACACGGCGTCCGTGGTCCACGGCCGCATGTCCGCGCGGACGTCGTGCACCCACTGCACCGCCCGCCCGTCGTCCGCCGGGTCCTCCCAGGTCGCGAACGGGTGCACCACCCACGGCGCGGTCCGCCACGGCAGCGGATGGCCGGACGGGCCGGCCGCCACCGCCCCGCCCATCATGAAGAGCACGTGCTGGGTCGCCGTCCCGGCCGGGATCCGCTCGCCGCGCGCGCAGAAGACGTCCACGGCCTCCTCGGGGAAACCGCTCAGATACTCCGCCGACCAGTAGTTCCGCAGCCCCGGCGGGTCGTCCATCATGCACTGGAGCTCCGCGTACGGGACGTCGGCGACGACCTCCACCACCGGCCGGAGCGCCACCAGCGACTCGGCGACCTCGCGGAGCCGGGACACCGGCCCCGCGCACGTCACCAGCACGCCGCACACCAGCTGCCCCACCAGGTGATCGGGCACGAACGGCTCCGGCGGGGCCGGGAAGTAGATGACCCCGCCCCCGATCTCGTCCGGCGCCCACCCGGCCAGCTCCCGGTAGGCGCGCACGACCTCGGGGCCGTACCGGGGCGGGAAGAGCAGCAGCGCCATGCTCATGTGCGGCAGCTCGTGCAGCCGCAGCGTCAGCGAGGTCGCCACGCCGAAGTTGCCGCCGCCGCCGTGCAGCGCCCAGAACAGCTCCGGGTTCTCCTCCGCGCTCGCCACCACGTGCTCGCCCTCGGCCGTGATCAGCTCGACGGAGAGCAGGTTGTCGCAGGCCAGACCGAACTTCCGCTCCAGCCAGCCGGAGCCGCCGCCGAGCACGAAACCGCCGACGCCGGTCGTGGACACCCGCCCGCCGGTCGTCGCCAGGCCGAACGGCTGGGTCGCGCGGTCCAGGTGGCTCATGAGCGCCCCGCCCTCGACCCGTACCGTCAGGTGCTCCGGGTCCGCGACCACCGCGTGCATCCGGCGCAGGTCGACCACGAGCGCTCCGTCGACGACGGAGACCCCGGCGACGCTGTGGCCGCCGCCGCGCACCGCGATCGGCAGCCCGGTCTCCCGGCCGAAGAGGATCGCGTCGGCGACGTCGGCCTGGGTCGCGCACTGGGCGATGACCGCCGGACGCCGGTCGATCATCCCGTTGTGGACGGCCCTGGCCTCGTCGTAGCCCGGATCCCCGGGCACGTACACCTCACCGGCCAGATCCTCGCGGAGCCCGGCCAGGGCGCTCGGCGGAACGGTGGTGTGGGGAGCCATGGCCGCCCCCCTTTCGGTACGGGGGCCAGAACACCTCTTCATCGTAGGCCCGGGCCCCCGGGGCCGCCGCTCAGCCGCCGTACGCGCCGCTCGCCGTCAGCCGCAGGGCCGTGTCGATCAGCGGGACGTGGCTGAACGCCTGCGGGAAGTTGCCGACCTGCCGCTGGAGCCGGGGGTCCCACTCCTCGGCGAGCAGCCCCAGGTCGTTGCGGAGGGCGAGCAGCTTCTCGAAGAGGGTGCGGGCCTCGTCGACCCGGCCGATCATCGCCAGGTCGTCGGCGAGCCAGAACGAGCAGGCGAGGAACGCGCCCTCGTCACCCTCCAGGCCGTCGACGCCCGCCTCCTCGCCGGCCGTCGGATAGCGCAGCACGAAGCCGTCCTCGGTGGACAGCTCCCGCTGGATCGCCTCGATCGTGCCGATCACCCGCTTGTCGTCCGGCGGCAGGAAGCCCATCTGCGGGATCAGCAGCAGCGAGGCGTCCAGCTCCTTGGAGCCGTACGACTGGGTGAAGGTGTTCCGCTCCTTGTCGTAGCCCTTCTCGCAGACGTCCCGGTGGATCTCGTCGCGCAGCTCCCGCCAGCGCTCCAGCGGGCCGTCCGCGTCCCCGGCCTCGATCAGCTTGATCGTGCGGTCGACCGCCACCCAGGCCATCACCTTGGAGTGGGTGAAGTGCCGGCGCGGGCCGCGGACCTCCCAGATGCCCTCGTCGGGCTGGTCCCAGTGGGTCTCCAGGTAGTTGATCAGCTTGATCTGGAGCAGGGAGGCGTAGTCGTTGCGGGAGAGGCCCGTCATGTGCGCGAGGTGGAGGGCCTCGGCGACCTCGCCGTAGACGTCCAGCTGGAGCTGGTTCGCCGCGCCGTTGCCGACCCGGACCGGGCCGGAGTTCTCGTACCCCGGCAGCCAGTCCAGCTCCGCCTCGCCGAGCTCCCGCTCGCCCGCGATGCCGTACATGATCTGCAGGTTCTCCGGGTCGCCCGCGACCGCGCGGAGCAGCCAGTCCCGCCAGGCGCGGGCCTCCTCGCGGTAGCCGGTGCGCAGCAGCGAGGAGAGGGTGATGGCCGCGTCCCGCAGCCAGGTGTAGCGGTAGTCCCAGTTCCGTACGCCGCCGATCTCCTCCGGCAGCGAGGTCGTCGGCGCGGCGACGATCCCGCCGGTCGGCGCGTACGTCAGCGCCTTCAGGGTGATCAGCGAGCGGACCACGGCCTCCCGGTAGGGGCCGTGGTACGTGCAGTGCCCCACCCAGTCGTGCCAGAAGGCGGCGGTCGCCTCCAGGGAGCCCTCCGGGTCCGGCAGGGCCGGCGGCTCCTTGTGCGAGGGCTGCCAGGAGAGGGTGAAGGCGATCCGGTCACCGGGGGTGACGGTGAACTCGGAGTAGGTGGTCAGGTGCTCGCCGTGGGTCTCGGCGTCGGTGTCGAACCAGACGGAGTCCGGCCCGGCGACCGCGACCGTCCGCTCGCCGACCTTGTGGACCCAGGGCACGATCCGGCCGTAGCTGAACCGCATCCGAAGCGCCGAGCGCATCCGCACCCGGCCGCTGACGCCCTCCACGATCCGGATCAGCTGGGGGGCGCCGTCGCGCGGCGGCATGAAGTCCGTCACCCGGACCGTGCCGCGCGGGGTGTCCCACTCGGACTCCAGGATCAGCGAGTCGCCCCGGTAGCGGCGGCGGTCCGCCGGGGCGGGTTCGGCGTCGGGGGGTCCCGCCGGTCCCACTCTCCAGAAGCCGTGCTCCTCGGTGCCGAGCAGGCCCGCGAAGACCGCGTGCGAGTCGAAGCGGGGGAGGCAGAGCCAGTCGACACTGCCGTCCCGGCAGACCAGCGCCGCGGTCTGCATGTCCCCGATGAGTGCGTAATCCTCGATACGCCCGGCCACGTGCTTCACTCCAGTCGAACGGCCCGTCCGCCCCTCGGGGCGCGTGCAGCAGATGTTGCGGGTTGCGAGTTGCGAGAGTGCCCGCGGTGCCAGTGTGCGGGATGGCCGGCTCCGGCAGCGGATCGAGGGGAGGCGACACGGGCTCCCGGTCCGGTTCCACGGGCGGGGGTGGTGCCGTCGGCCGGCCGCCCGGCGACACGGCCGGGCGGGATGGACCGCACAGTAGTGACCGTGGTGATCGCCCGTGCAACGCGCTGCTCCACTCGGGTGAACAGCTGCTTTCGATACGCCCCCGGAGCCCCGCCGGCGGCGCACGACGGCCCCGCGGCGGCCCGTCCCACCCGGTCGGCGGGCGCGCCGACCGTGTGGCCGGAAGCGGTCTCCTGATGTCACTGATACCCTGGTACCCCGTGGACCGGTGGGAAACGGCGCCAGCCGAAACCCCCGAAACCGCAGCGACGGCACCCCCGATTCTTCCGGAGGGCATGCCGCTTCGCACCTCCAGAACGCGACCACGGGAGCCCCCTCTTGGCGATGCCGCCCAAATCCACGACGACCAAGCACATCTTCGTCACCGGGGGTGTCGCCTCCTCGCTCGGCAAGGGCCTCACCGCCTCCAGCCTGGGTGCGCTCCTCAAGGCCCGGGGCCTGCGGGTCACGATGCAGAAGCTCGACCCGTACCTCAACGTCGACCCGGGCACGATGAACCCCTTCCAGCACGGTGAGGTGTTCGTCACCAACGACGGCGCCGAGACCGACCTGGACATCGGCCACTACGAGCGCTTCCTCGACGTCGACCTCGACGGCTCGGCCAACGTCACCACCGGCCAGGTCTACTCGCAGGTCATCGCCAAGGAGCGGCGCGGCGAGTACCTCGGCGACACCGTGCAGGTCATCCCGCACATCACCAACGAGATCAAGTCGCGGATCCGCCGCATGGCCACCGACGACGTCGACGTCGTCATCACCGAGGTCGGCGGCACGGTCGGCGACATCGAGTCGCTGCCCTTCCTGGAGACCGTCCGCCAGGTCCGCCACGAGGTCGGCCGCGACAACGTCTTCGTCGTGCACATCTCGCTGCTGCCCTACATCGGCCCCTCCGGCGAGCTGAAGACCAAGCCGACCCAGCACTCGGTCGCCGCCCTGCGCAACATCGGCATCCAGCCCGACGCGATCGTGCTGCGCGCCGACCGCGAGGTCCCGACCGCCATCAAGCGCAAGATCTCGCTGATGTGCGACGTCGACGAGGCCGCGGTCGTCGCCGCCATCGACGCCCCGTCGATCTACGACATCCCGAAGGTGCTGCACACCGAGGGCCTCGACGCCTACGTCGTGCGCAAGCTCGACCTGCCGTTCCGCGACGTGGACTGGACCGTCTGGGAGGACCTCCTGGACCGCGTCCACAACCCCGACCACGAGGTCACCGTCGCGCTCGTCGGCAAGTACATCGACCTGCCCGACGCCTACCTGTCGGTGACCGAGGCCATGCGCGCCGGCGGCTTCGCCAACAAGGCGCGGGTCAAGGTCAAGTGGGTCACCTCCGACGACTGCAAGACCCAGGCCGGCGCCGAGAAGCAGCTCGGCGACTGCGACGCCATCCTCATCCCCGGCGGCTTCGGCGACCGCGGCGTCTCCGGCAAGGTCGGCGCCATCCAGTACGCCCGCGAGCACAAGGTGCCGCTGCTCGGCATCTGCCTCGGCCTCCAGTGCATCGTCATCGAGGCGGCCCGGAACCTGGCGGGCATCCCCGAGGCGAACTCCACCGAGTTCGACCCGGCCACCGCGCACCCCGTCGTCTCCACGATGGAGGAGCAGCTCGCCTACGTGGAGGGCGCCGGCGACCTGGGCGGAACGATGCGTCTGGGCCTCTACCCGGCGAAGCTCGCCGAGGGCTCCGTCGTCCGCGAGACCTACGCCGGCGAGCCGTACGTCGAGGAGCGCCACCGCCACCGCTACGAGGTGAACAACGCGTACCGCGCCGAGCTGGAGAAGAAGGCCGGTCTGGTCTTCTCCGGCACCTCCCCGGACAACAAGCTCGTCGAGTTCGTCGAGTACCCGAAGGAGATCCACCCCTACCTGGTCGCCACCCAGGCACACCCGGAGCTGAAGTCCCGTCCGACCCGCCCGCACCCGCTCTTCGCGGGCCTGGTCAAGGCGGCCGTCGAGCGCAAGACCGGCAAGAAGTAGCCAGGCGTTAACGTTGCCGGGGTGCGGGTCCTGACGGGCCGGTACCCCGGTTTTCGTATGTGGTTTCGGGTACGGGAGGACAGAGATGAAGGTGCAGGACACCCCGGAGGAGTGGCAGGTCGTCGCCACCGCCACCCCCTTCACGGGAAACAAGACGAGTGTCCGCACGGACGACGTGGTCATGCCGGACGGGTCGGTCGCCCGCCGCGACTACCAGGTCCACCCCGGCTCCGTCGCCGTGCTCGCCCTGGACGACCAGGACCGGGTGCTCGTGCTGCGGCAGTACCGCCACCCGGTGCGGCAGAAGCTGTGGGAGATCCCGGCGGGCCTGCTCGACGTGCCCGGGGAGAACCCGCTCCACGCCGCGCAGCGCGAGCTGTACGAGGAGGCGCACGCCAAGGCGGGGGAGTGGCGGGTCCTCGCGGACGTCTACCCCACGCCGGGCGGCTGCGACGAGGCCGTACGGATCTTCCTGGCGGGTGACCTCGCCGACGCGGAGGGGGACCGGTTCGCCGTCTCCGAGGAGGAGGCGGACATGGAGCTGGCGCGGGTCCCGCTCGACGAGCTGGTGCGCGGGGTCCTCGCCGGCGAGCTCCACAACACCTGCCTGGTGGTGGGGGTGCTGTCGCTCGTCGCGGCCCGTGCGGGTGACGGCGTCGAGGCGCTGCGGCCCGCCGACGCGCCCTGGCCCGCGCGCCCGTTCGAGGCGTAGCGCTCCCGCCGTCCCGTCGTGGGCCGCGCCGCCGCCCGTGCGGCCCGCAGCGGGGACCGACCGGTGTGACTGTCGGCTGATCCGATCGGGGGATGCCCCCGCCGCGCTCCGCCGGGTCGGCGGCAGGGGCTGAACTACGCTCGTACACGCCCGTGCGGAGTCCCCCGCGGGGATCGGCTCGTGCGCAGGTGGACGGGAGCGTGGCCCGTGACGGATCAGGCGGTGGCAGCGGCCGGCAGCCGGCAGTTCTACGGCCGGCAGCGGGAGTTGAAGGCCCTCCGCGCCGACATCGAACGGACCGGTCTCGACACCCTCACCGGACGCAAGGAGCCCCGCGCCCGTGTCCTCCTCGTCGCCGGCCGGCCCGGCTCCGGGCGGACCTCGCTCGCCGAGGAACTGATCGCCTCGGTCGCCGCCCGCTACCCCGACGGGGTCTACCGCGCGCGGCTCACCGAGCCCGGCGGAGAGCCCGTCCCCACCGCCAGGGCCGCCCGCGAACTGCTGCGCGACCTCGGGGTCGCCGAGCCGCCGGGCGCCGCCGAGGACGAGCTGACCGAGCTGGTCCGCGAGGCGCTCGGCGCCCGCCGGGCGATCCTCCTGCTCGACGACGCCGTCGACGCCGAGCAGGCCGATCCGCTGCTCCCCGACAACCCCGACGCCCTGGTCGTCGCGGTGGCCCGGGGGCCGCTCACCGGCATCCCCGACGTCCGGCCCTGCACGCTCGGCGGGCTCGACCCGAAGTCCGCGATCGAGCTGCTGACCTCGGCCACCGGCTCGGTCCGCATCACCGTCGACCCGCAGGCCGCCGAGGCGCTGGTCGAGGAGTGCGGCGGACTGCCCGCCGCGGTGGTCCTGGCCGGCGGCTGGCTGGCCGGCCGGCCCGAGACCTCCGTCGCCGACCTCGCCAAGCGCCTGCGCGGCCTCAGCGGCGACCCCCTCACGCGCACCTTCCTCCTGGCCCACCAGGCGCTGCCCCAGCCGGCCGCCCGGATACTGCGCTTCCTGGCGCTCGCCCCGCTCGGCCGGGCCGACGCCCACACCGCCTCCGCCCTGGCCGGCTGCTCGGTCTCGGCGGCGGCGACCACGCTCGCGGACTTCGCCCACCTCGGCCTGGTGGCCGAGACCGCCGACGGGCGGTACGAGGTCCCCGGCCATCTCGTCCCCCTGCTCCGCGCCCAGCTGGAGGAGCGCGACCGGCCCGCCGAGGTGCAGCTCGCCCGGGCCCGGATGCTGGAGCGGACCGTGCGGCTCCTCCAGTCGTGCCGCGCGGTCACCGAACCCGAGGGCTCCCCGGCCCGCCGCAGACTCGCCGGTCTGCCGCGCGCCCTGCGCTTCCCCACCCCCGAGGACGCCGCCGACTGGCTGGCCTCCCGCCGCACCGAGCTGCTCGCCTGCGCCCGGCTCGCGGTCGCCGACGGCGAGCTCGACACCCTCGCCCGCCGGCTGATCGCCTCCCTGGTGCGGGCGCTCACCGCGCACCGCGGGGCCGAGGCGGCGGCCCCCGACCTCTACGGGCTGCACCGGCTCGTCCTCGACGTCGCCGAGCGGCGCGGACTCCACCGCGAGCGGGCCGCCGCCCTGCTCAACCTCGGCGACCTCGACGCCAAGACCGGCCGCACGAAGGACGCCCTGCTGCGATATCGGTTGGCCTGGGAGGTCGGGAGGCAGGCAAATGACCCGTACGCCACCGGTCGCGCAATGGAATCCGTAGGTGGCAGCTATCAGGAGCTCGGCGACTGGCAGCGGGCCGGCGACTGGTACGGCCGCGCCCTGGCCCAGCGCCTCGCCCACGACGAGCGGGCCGACCAGGCGCGCCTGTACGCCCGCCTCGGGGCCGTACAGACCTACGCCGGGCGGTACGGGGAGGCCCTGCGGCACTGGCGGGCGGCCGCGGCCGGCTACCGCAGGCTCGGCGATCTCCCGGGCCACGCACGGGCGTTGAGCGAGGCGGCCCGGGTGCAGGAGTACGCGGGACGCCCCGAGGAGTCGCTGCGGACCTGCGAGGAGGCGGTCGAATGGGCCCGCCGTGCCCGGGACACCCGGCTGCAGGCCGCGCTCCAGCTGCGGCTCGCCGACACCCTGGACCGGCTCGGCGACCCCGCCGCGGCGCGGCTGCACCGGGCCGCGGCGGACCGTCTGCTGGAAACCGACCGCTGTGCCTACGAAATCCGCAGTGGGTCTGCGGAAGATTAGTACTTTGAAAGGCTAGACAGCGGGAACTCCTTCATTAGACTGGTTCCGCCGCGTTCGAACGTGGTCTGCTCCGGTGTGCCGCAGTGCATCCGGGTATGTATCGCAGTGCACCAGTTATCCCCCCGATTCAAGGACCGTGATCGACGATGAAGGTCGGCATCCCCCGCGAGGTCAAGAACAACGAGTTCCGCGTGGCCATCACCCCCGCCGGTGTCCACGAGCTCGTCCGCAACGGCCACCAGGTCTTCATCGAGCAGAACGCCGGCGTCGGCTCCTCGATCACGGACGAGGAGTACGTCGCCGCCGGCGCCGAGATCCTCCCCACCGCCGACGAGGTCTGGGCCACCGCCGACCTGCTCCTCAAGGTCAAGGAGCCGATCGCGGAGGAGTACCACCGCCTCCGCAAGGACCAGACGCTCTTCACCTACCTGCACCTCGCGGCCTCCAAGGAGTGCACGGACGCCCTCCTGGAGTCCGGCACCACCGCCATCGCCTACGAGACGGTCGAGACCGCGAACCGCGCGCTCCCGCTGCTCGCCCCGATGTCCGAGGTCGCGGGCCGCCTGGCCCCGCAGGTCGGCGCGTACCACCTGATGCGCTCGGCCGGCGGCCGCGGCGTCCTCCCCGGCGGCGTCCCCGGCACCCACGCCGGCAAGGCCGTCGTCATCGGCGGCGGCGTCTCCGGCTGGAACGCCACCCAGATCGCCGTCGGCATGGGCTTCCACGTGACCCTGCTCGACCGTGACATCAACAAGCTCCGCGAGGCCGACAAGATCTTCGGCACCAAGGTGCAGACGATCGTCTCCAACGCCTACGAGCTGGAGAAGGCCGTCGTCGAGGCCGACCTCGTCATCGGCGCCGTCCTCATCCCGGGCGCCAAGGCCCCGAAGCTGGTCACCAACGAGCTCGTCGCCAAGATGAAGCCCGGAAGTGTCCTTGTCGACATCGCGATCGACCAGGGCGGCTGCTTCGAGGACTCGCACCCGACCACCCACGCCGAGCCGACCTTCCAGGTCCACAACTCGGTCTTCTACTGCGTCGCCAACATGCCCGGCGCGGTCCCGAACACCTCCACCTACGCGCTCACCAACGCCACGCTGCCCTACATCGTGTCGCTGGCGAACAACGGCTGGGTCGAGGCGCTGCGCCGCGACTCCGCCCTCGCCCTGGGCCTCAACACCCATGACGGCAAGGTGGTTTACAAGGAGGTCGCCGAGGCGCACGGCTACGAGCACGTCGAGCTGAGCACCCTCGTCGGCTGACCCCGAGCCGCCCTCGCGAGGGCCCCGGCGGCGGCCCCGTCAACGCCCGCCGTCAATGTCACGCACCCGGCCGGACCTTGTTCGACAAGGTCCGGCCGGCTGTGTCTCCGGCCACGCCAAAACGTTCGGTCAACTCGCCTCGAACGTAACCCTTTAACCGTTTCGCACACCCCTGAAACGTGTGGATGCGTGGTCGCGCACCCTTGACAGAGCCGTGTTCGGTTGCCGACACAACGGGCCGGGTCCGGGCGATTGTGTTGCTGCGGACCGGTGACACGCCATAGAGTCGCCAACCGTCGGCATGGTGCCACGCTGACAGATCGATAAATGTTCCTGGTCACATCCAAGGAGGTAAGACGACTTGTGAATGAGTCGACATTTACTCCCGGGAGCGGTGCGCCAGGTGCCCCGGTCGGCTCCGTCGCGGTGCGGACCTTCGCGACGCACCAGCCCATGACGACAACCCACACGCTGAAGACGATGGACGGCCTACACGTGAACGCCACGGCCGGCAACGAGATGGGCCGAGAGTCCACCCACTTCGCCGCCTACGACGAGCTGCCCGAGGGGCACTTCTACGACCCCGACGCCGAGTACGAGCCCGACCCGGAGTACGCGGCCACCCTCGCGCCCGACGCTGCCCGCCAGCGCCGCGAGCGGATCGGCCCGACCGGACGGCCGCTGCCGTACTTCCCGATCCCGGGCCCGCTGACCGACCACGGTCCCGCCAAGATCATCGCGATGTGCAACCAGAAGGGCGGCGTCGGCAAGACCACGTCGACCATCAACCTGGGCGCCGCGCTCGCCGAGTACGGACGACGGGTGCTGCTCGTCGACTTCGACCCGCAGGGCGCCCTGTCGGTCGGCCTCGGCGTGAACCCGATGGAGCTCGACCTCACCGTCTACAACCTGCTCATGGAGCGGGGCATGTCGGCGGACGAGGTGCTGCTCAAGACGGCGGTCCCCAACATGGACCTGCTGCCGAGCAACATCGACCTCTCCGCCGCCGAGGTGCAGCTGGTCTCCGAGGTCGCGCGCGAGTCCACGCTCCAGCGCGCCCTCAAGCCGCTGATGAACGACTACGACTACATCGTGATCGACTGTCAGCCCTCGCTCGGCCTGCTGACCGTGAACGCCCTGACGGCCGCTCACAAGGTCATCGTGCCGCTGGAGTGCGAGTTCTTCGCGCTGCGCGGCGTCGCCCTGCTGACCGAGACCATCGAGAAGGTCCAGGAGCGGCTCAACCCCGAGCTGGAGCTCGACGGCATCCTCGCCACCATGTACGACTCCCGGACCGTGCACTCCCGCGAGGTGCTCGCCCGGGTCGTCGAGGCCTTCGACGACCACGTGTACCACACGGTGATCGGCCGGACGGTGCGCTTCCCGGAGACCACCGTCGCCGGCGAGCCCATCACGACGTACGCCTCCAACTCCGTGGGCGCCGCCGCCTACCGCCAGCTCGCCAGGGAGGTGCTCGCCCGGTGTCACGCCGAGTGAGTCTGCCCGGAGCCGACGAACTCTTCCGTACGACCGGGGGGACGGCACTGCAGTCCTCGTCGCCCCGCCGAACCGTTCCCGCTCCGGCGGGAGAGAGCGACACGGCGGCCGGCGCGGACGGCGGATCCGCCGGCTCCGCCGAGCACACGGCCGCCGACTCGGAGGCGGCCGAGCCGCGGGCCCGGGAGACCGAGGCGGTCCCCGCACAGCAGCCCGCCCCCGTGAAGGCGGCCGCCCAGGCCGGCGCTCCGGCGCGGCGCCGCGGCCGGGCCGCCGCGCGGCGGCCCAGCGGCCGGGAGCGGCACGACGAGAAGATCACGGTCTACGTCTCCGCCGAGGAGCTCATGGACCTGGAGCACGCCCGTCTCGTGCTGCGCGGCGAGCACGGCCTCGCCGTCGACCGCGGCCGGATCGTCCGCGAGGCGGTCGCCGTGGTCCTGGCGGACCTGGAGTCCCGCGGCGAGGCGAGCATCCTCGTCCGCCGTCTGCGCGGCCGCTGACGGTAGCCTGCGGGCGGCCCCGCCCCCGCACCCCCTGGAACCGCCCCCGATGCACCCGCACGCCGACGAAACGTCCCGCCCACCGCGCCGCCGCGCGCTGGGCCGGGGCGGCGGTCTCGACGGCCCCCCTGCGGCCCCCGCGGCGGAGCCCGTACCGGATCCGGTACTCCCTCCCGCCGCGGAGCCCGCGCCCGATCCGGTCCCCGCTCCCGCGGCGGGGCCGGTGGCGGATCCGGTCCCCGTTCCCGCGCCCGATCCGGTGACGGGTCCGGTCCCCGCTCCCGTGGTGGAATCGGTGGCGGAACCCGCGGCGGTGACCGTCACGGACCCGGAGAGCGGGTCGGAGGCCGGGGCCGGGGACGGGCGGTTCACCGTGCGGCTCGCGAACTTCGAGGGGCCGTTCGACCTGCTGCTCCAGCTGATCACCAAGCACAAGCTGGACGTCACCGAGGTCGCGCTCTCGCAGGTCACCGACGAGTTCATGGCCCACATCCGCGCCCTCGGGCCGGACGGGGACCTCGACCAGACCACCGAGTTCCTGGTCGTCGCCGCCACCCTGCTCGACCTCAAGGCCGCCCGGCTGCTGCCCGCCGCCGAGGTCGAGGACGAGGCCGACCTCGCGCTCCTGGAGGCCCGCGACCTGCTCTTCGCCCGGCTCCTCCAGTACCGCGCGTACAAGCGGATCGCCGAGATCTTCGCCGAGCGCTGGGAGCGGGAGGGCCGGCGCCACCCCCGGACCGTCGGCCTGGAGCCGCACCACGCCGAGCTGCTGCCCGAGGTCGTCATCTCGATCGGCGCCGAGGGCTTCGCGAAGCTCGCCGTGAAGGCCCTGCGGCCCAAGGCCGCGCCGCAGGTGTACGTCGACCACATCCACGCCCCGCTGGTCAGCGTCCGCGAGCAGGCCGGGATCGTCGCCGCCCTGCTGCGCGAGCGCGGCACCGCGGACTTCCGGGAGCTGGTCGAGGACGCCGGGGACACCCTGACCGTCGTCGCCCGCTTCCTCGCCCTCCTGGAGCTGTACCGGGAGAAGGCCGTCGCCCTCGACCAGGAGGACCCGCTGGGCCGCCTCACGGTCTCCTGGACCGGCGGCGACGGCGAGATCGGGGCGACCGAGGAATTCGACACGGAGGACCAGCCGGAATGAGCGACCTCAAGCCCGCCCTCGAAGCCGTCCTGATGGTCGTCGACGAGCCCGCCACCGAGGCCCACCTCGCCAAGGTCCTCGACCGCGCCCCGCGCGAGGTCGCCGACGCCCTCCACGAGCTGGCCGACGAGTACACCGCCGACGGGCGCGGCTTCGAGCTGCGCCGGGTCGCCGGCGGCTGGCGCTACTACACCCGCCCCGCCCACGCCGCCGCCGTCGAGGCCTTCGTCCTGGACGGCCAGCAGGCCCGGCTGACCCAGGCCGCCCTGGAGACCCTGGCGGTGGTGGCGTACCGCCAGCCGGTCAGCCGTTCCCGGGTCTCCGCGGTCCGCGGGGTCAACTGCGACGGCGTGATGCGGACCCTCCTCCAGCGGGGTCTCGTGGAGGAGGCGGGCGCGGAACCCGAAACAGGTGCGATCCTGTACAGGACGACGAACTACTTCCTGGAGCGGATGGGCCTGCGCGGCCTGGACGAGCTCCCGGAGCTCGCGCCCTTCCTCCCCGAGGCGGACGCGGTCGAGCCGGACTCCCTGGAAGGTGTTCCGTCGTTCGATCCCGACCGGGACGAAGAACCCGGCGGGGACGGACCAGCGGACGAAGAGACGACGGAAGTTTGATGCGAAGCAGCAGCGGCAGGAACAGCGGAAACAACGGCGGGAGCCGTGGTGCCAAGAGCGGCGGCCGCGGCAACGACTACCGGGGCGCGGGCAACAACCGCGACGAGCGCGGCCAGAGCGCCGGCCGCCCCCGGAAGACCCGCCCCGAGGAGCGCAGCTACGACGTGAGCATGCCCTCCGACGCCCCCCGCAAGGGACGCGGCGACGCGGCCCGCGGCGGCGCCAAGGGCGGCCCCAAGCAGTCCCCGAAGCAGCCCACCGGGCAGCAGCGGCGGGGTCCCGGCGGCCGTACGGCCCCGGCGCGCTCGCGCGAGTACGAGGCCAGGGCCGAGGAGCGCAACCGCGAGCGGTACGCGAACAAGCCCCAGGTCAAGACCCCCAAGACCTTCCCGGGCGCCGAGCAGGAGGGCGAGCGGCTGCAGAAGGTCCTGGCCCGGGCCGGCTACGGCTCGCGCCGTGCCTGCGAGGAGCTGATCGAGCAGGCCCGCGTCGAGGTCAACGGCGAGATCGTCCTGGAGCAGGGCCTCCGCGTGAAGGACAGCGACGAGATCCGCGTCGACGGCCTGTCCGTGGCGACCCAGTCCTACCAGTTCTTCGCGCTGAACAAGCCGGCCGGAGTCGTCTCCACCATGGAGGACCCCGACGGCCGCCAGTGCCTGGGCGACTACGTCACCAACCGCGAGACCCGGCTCTTCCACGTCGGCCGGCTCGACACCGAGACCGAGGGCATCATCCTCCTCACCAACCACGGCGAGCTGGCCCACCGTCTCACCCACCCCAAGTACGGCGTGAAGAAGACCTACCTGGCCGCCGTCACCGGTCCGCTGCCCCGCGAGGTCGGCAAGCGGCTCAAGGAGGGCATCGAGCTGGAGGACGGCTACGCCCGTGCCGACCACTTCCGCGTGGTCGAGCAGCTCGGCAAGAACTACCTGGTCGAGGTCGTGCTGCACGAGGGCCGCAAGCACATCGTGCGCCGGATGCTCGCCGAGGCGGGCTTCCCGGTGGAGAAGCTGGTCCGCACCGCCTTCGGCCCGATCGGCCTGGGCGACCAGAAGTCGGGCTGGCTGCGCCGCCTGTCCAACACCGAGGTCGGCATGCTGATGAAGGAAGTCGGTCTGTAGGACCCGCGCTTCCCGCGCCTTCCGGCGGGGGCCCCGTATCCGCGACGCGGACACGGGGCCCCCGCCGTTTTTCGGGCTTGTGTGCGACCCCCGTCGCCTTTTATAGTCAAGATGACTCTTAAGGAGGCGGGCGTGAGCCTCGCGGATGTACTCGAACCCCTCCAGCAGCCGCTCTTCACGCTGCTGGACACCCCGGTCAGCTGGACCGAGGTCCTCGGCTTCGGCAGCGGCGCCCTCTGCGTCTGGCTCGTCGCCCGGCAGCACCTCGCCAACTGGCCGATCGGCATCGCCAACAACCTCTTCTTCGTCCTGCTCTTCATCCAGGCGGGCCTCTACGCCGACGCCGGCCTCCAGATCGTCTTCATCGTCCTCGCCGCGTACGGCTGGTGGACCTGGACCCACGGGGGTGGACCAGGCTCCGCCGGGGCCCTTCCGGTGCGGCGCACCACCCGCACCGAATGGACCTGGCTGCTCGCGGCGGGGACGGTGGGGACCCTCGCCCTCGCCCTCCTCCTCGACCGGGCCACCGACTCCACCGTCCCCTTCTGGGACGCCCTCACCACCGGCCTCTCCCTCATGGCCACCTACGGCCAGTGCCGCAAGCGCCTGGAGTCCTGGTGGCTGTGGATCGCCGCCGACGTGGTCTACGTCCCCCTGTACGCCTCCAAGGGGCTCTACCTGACCTCGCTGCTGTACCTCGGCTTCATGGCCCTCTGCGTGGCCGGCCTGCGCGGCTGGAGCCGCGACCTCGCCGCCCGCCGCCCCCTGGAGGCCGTCGCGTGACCGGCGCCCCGACGCACGGCTCCCGAACGGCCCCGTACGGCCACGGGCTCGTCCTCGGCAAGTTCTATCCGCCGCACGCCGGTCACCACCACCTCGTCCGCACCGCCCTCGCCGCCTGCGAGCGCGTCACCGTCCTCGTCTGCGCCTCCTCCGTGGAGTCCCTGCCGCTGGACGAGCGGGTCGCCTGGATGCGCGAGGTCCACCCCGACGCCCTCGTCGTCGGCACCGTCGACGACATCCCCGTCGACCTCACCGACCCCGACGTCTGGGACGCCCACATGGCCGTCTTCAAGGCCGCCGTCCCCGAGCCCGTCGACGCCGTCTTCACCTCGGAGCCGTACGGCGAGGAGCTCGGCCGCCGCTTCGGCGCCGCGTCCGTCGCCGTCGACCCCGAGCGGCTCCGCTTCCCGGTCTCCGGCACCGCCGTCCGCGCCGACCCCGCCGCCGCCTGGGACTTCCTGGAGCCGCCCGTACGCGCCGCGCTCACCCGCCGGATCGTCGTCCTCGGCGCCGAGTCCACCGGCACCACCACCATGGCCCTCGCCCTCGCCGACCACTACCGGCGGCGCGGCGGGATCTGGGCGCGCACCCGGTACGTCCCCGAGTACGGCCGCGAATACAGCGAGCTCAAGCTCGCCGAACTGCGGGCCGTCCGCCCCGGCGCCGACTGGTCCGAGGTCGCCTTCCACACCACCGACTTCCCCGTCATCGCCCAGCGCCAGGCCGAGCTGGAGGAGGAGGCCGCCCGCGACGGCTCACCCGTCCTCTTCTGCGACACCGACGCCTTCGCCACCACCATCTGGCACGAGCGGTACCTGGGCACCACCAGCCCCGCCACCGGCGAGATCGCCGCCCGCGGCCGCCAGCACCTCTGGCTGCTCACCGACCACCGGGGCGTCGACTTCGAGGACGACGGCCTCCGCGACGGGGAACACCTCCGGCCCTGGATGACCGCCCGCTTCCTCGCCCAGCTCGCCCACAGCGGCCGCCGCACCGTCGTCCTCACCGGCCCCCACGAGGAGCGCCTCGCGACCGCCGTCGCCGCCGTCGACGCGCTGCTCACCGAGGGCTGGCACCTCGCCGACCCCCTCCCGGAGCGCCGATGACCACCCCGCCGCGCCCCGACGGGTACGACCCCCGGGCCTTCGAACCCTTCGCCGTCACCGTCGACCTCGCCGTCCTCACCGTCCGCGCCGGCCGGCTGCACGTCCTGCTCGTCCAGCGCGGCCAGGAACCGTACGCCGGCGCCTGGGCGCTCCCCGGCGGCTTCGTGCTGCCCCGCGAGTCCGCCGGCACCGCCGCCCGCCGCGAACTCGCCGAGGAGACCGGACTGCCCGAGGCCACCGTCGCCGGCCTCCACCTCGAACAGCTCCGCACCTACACCGAACCCGACCGCGACCCGAGGATGCGGGTCGTGTCGGTGGCCTACACCGCGCTCGTCCCCGACCTGCCCGAACCGCGCGGCGGCGGGGACGCGGCGGAGGCCCGCTGGCTGCCCTACGACGAGGTCCCGGCGCTCGCCTTCGACCACGACGTGATCCTCGCCGACGCCCGGACGCGCGTCGGCGCCAAGCTCGAGTACACCTGCCTCGCCACCGCCTTCTGCCCGCCCGAGTTCACCCTCGGCGAGCTGCGCGAGGTCTACGAGACGGTCTGGGGCGTCCCGCTCGACCGCCCCAACTTCCGGCGCAAGGTCCTCACCACCCCCGGCTTCGTCGAACCGGTGGAAGGACCGCCGCGCCGCACCGGCGGACGGGGGAAACCGGCCGCGCTCTACCGGGCGGGCGAGGCCACGGCCCTCCACCCGCCGCTGCTCCGACCGGAAGGACGATCCGCATGACCCAGCAGAAGCAGGCCGCCACGGGGACGCTGATGGGACTGGCGCTGGGGGACGCGCTGGGCTTCCCGACCGAGTTCAACGACGTGCCCGCGATCCTCGCCAAGTGCGGGCCGTGGCGGACGATGGAGCTGCCCGTGACGCGGGGGACCGCGTACATCACCGACGACACCCAGATGACCCTCGCCCTCGCGCGGGGCATCCGGACCGCCATGGACCGGGGTCCGCTCTCCCCGCTCCGGCTCGCCCGGCCCGTCCGCGACGAGTTCGTCGACTGGTACCACTCGCCGGAGAACAACCGCGCCCCCGGCAACACCTGCCTGCGGGCCTGCATGCTCCTCGACGGCGACCGCCCCTGGCAGGACGCCAGCCAGATCGGCTCCAAGGGCTGCGGCGCCAACATGCGCGTCGCGCCGCTCGGCCTCGTCCCCGGACCGAGCGAGGAACAGCGGGCCGGCGCCGCCCAGCTCCAGGCCGCGCTCACCCACGGCCACCCCACCGGGCTCGCCGCCTCCGACCTCACCGCGCGCGCCGTCCGGCTGCTCGCCCAGGGTGTCGACCCGGCCGGGCTCGTCGGGCAGCTGCGCTCGTACGCGTACGAGAACCGCGACACGTACCACGAGCGCTGGCTCGGGGACCTCTGGACCCGCTCCCAGGACCCGAGCGCCCGGCACTTCGTCCGGCGCGGCTGGGACGAGTGCCTGGCCGTCCTCGAACGGCTCGACTCCGTGCAGCGCACCGCCGACCCGGAGCTCGACCCCTGCACGTACACGGGCGACGGCTGGATCGCCGAGGAGGCGCTGGCCACCGGGCTGCTCTGCTTCCTGCTCTTCCCCGGCGAGCCGCTCACCGCCCTGCGCCGGGCCGCCTGCACCCGCGGCGACTCCGATTCGATCGCGGCCCTCGCCGGCGCCTTCGCCGGCGCCCACCTGGGCGCGGACGCCTGGCCGGCGGAGTGGACCGACCGGATCGAGCACCGCGACGAGCTGCGCGAGCTCGGGGCCCTCTGGGACGCGTGAGCGGCTTCTGGGAGGCTTCGGTCCCATGACGCTCACCATCGAGGCCCACAAGGCCGATCTGACAGCCGTCGTCGCCGGGGAACCGGACCCCCTCCTCTTCGCCACGGTCTCCGGCGCCCACCTGTACGGCTTCCCGTCCCGCGACTCCGACGTGGACCTGCGGGGCGTCCACCTGCTGCCCGCCGAGGCGCTGGTGGGACTCCGGGAGCCCGAGGAGACCCGGGACCGGATGTGGACGCGGGACGGCGTCGAGATGGACCTCGTCACGCACGACCTGCGGAAGTTCGCCCGGCTGATGCTGCGCCGCAACGGCTATGTCCTGGAGCAGCTCACCTCGCCGCTGGTCGTGCACACCACCCCCGTCCACGCCGAGCTCGTCGCCCTGGTGCCGGGGGCGCTCACCACCCACCACGCCCACCACTACCGGGGCTTCGCGGCCACCCAGTGGCGGCTCTTCGAGAAGAGCGGCGAGCTCAAGCCGCTGCTCTACACCTACCGGGCGCTGCTCACCGGCATCCACCTCATGCGCTCCGGCGAGGTCCAGGCCCACCTGCCCACGCTCGTGGAGGAGGTGCCGGAGGCCCCGGCGAGGATCCCGGACCTGGTCGCCGCGAAGACGGCCGCCGAGCACGGCGCCGCCGGGGTGGCGGCGGAGGGCGTACGGGCCGAGGTGGAGGCGCTGCACGGCGTGCTCGACGCGGCGCGGGCGGACTCGGGCCTCCCGGACGGCGTCCGCGCCGGGGACGCCCTCCACGACCTCGTCGTACGGGCCCGGCTACAGCTCCTGGAGGGCTGAGGCGCGGCGGGCGCGGATCAGGAGGTCCTGCACGCGCGCGTGGTCGGGGGCGGGCGGCAGGGGGCTGGTGCCGAGGGCGGTGTCGGCCTCGTCCTGGAGGCGGTTCATCCAGGACTCCACCTCCGGCCACGGGACCTCGCCGCGCTTGACGGCGAGCAGCCGCTCCCGGTCCGCGCCCACGTCGATCCGCAGCTCGCCCGTGCGCAGCAGGTCCCGGCAGCTGCCGAGCAGCCGCAGCAGGTGCATGGCGTGCTTCCAGCGCGGGTGGCCGTACTGGCGGACGTCCGCCTCCAGCTTGCGGCGCTGGCCGCCCGCGTACCGGACGAAGGTGGCGTGGGCCTGGCGGGAGAGGAAGGCGCCGCGCAGGTCGAGGAGCTCGCGGCCCCACTCGGTGGTGTGGACGACCAGGGGGGAGTGGAGGCACTCCAGGACGTTGGGGTTGTTGCGGAGGGCCAGCTCGCAGAAGCGTTCCAGCTCCCAGCTGAACTGCTCGGGGGCCGGGCCCTCCACATGCGCCGGGGGCTTGTCGAAGCGCCAGAAGAGCGGCGTCGGGGCGAGGTAGACGCCCCGGGTGTCGGTGTCGCTGTCCTCGGTCGCCAGGCCGAAGGCGCGCGAGCCCATCACGCAGGCGTAGACGGTGTGCTCGCGCACCAGCGCCTCGGGGGTCATGTCCACGGCGGTCATGGCGGTCAGGCTACGCGAGGGTGATCGTCTCCCCGGAGACGGTGATCTTCTCGGCGGGCAGCGGACGCGTCGCCGGGCCGGCCGTCACCGCGCCGTCGGTGATGCCGAACTTCGAGCCGTGGCAGGGGCAGTCGATCGTGCCGTCCGCGACCTTGTTCACCGTGCAGCCCTGGTGGGTGCAGATCGCCGAGAACGCCTTGAACTCGCCCTCCTCGGGCTGCGTCACGACCACCTCGCGGTCCGCGAAGACGGTACCGCCGCCCACCGGGATCTCCGAGGTGCTCGCCAGCGGGGTGCCGCCGGCCGTCGCCGAGACGGAGGGGGTGGTGCCGGTGGGCTCCGCCGGGGCCGGGGCGCTCGACTCCGTACCGCCGCCGTCGCCCGCGCCGTCCGAGCCGCAGCCGGTGGTCGTCGCCGCCGTCGCCGTGGTCAGGGCGGCGGCCGCGAGCAGGACCGCCCGGCGGGGTGCCGTCGGTGCCGCCGGTGTCGTCCGTGTAGTCCGTGAAGTCATGCGGCCCAGCTTCGCGCCGGCCGCGCCGCCGCTCCCGCAACACGCCGGGCCCGGGCTACACCCACGGCACCAACTCCCTCGCACGGCCGTCCGCGTCCCGCAGCACCTCCAGGACGGCCGTCACCGCCGCCCGCTCGACCGGCCCGTACACGTGCGGGAAGAGCCGGTCCTCCGAACCCTCCCAGCGGACCTCCCCGGCCAGCAGGGCCGGGTCGATCACCAGCACCAGGAGCGGGCCCGGGACGTCCCGGTAGTGGGCGTCGGCGATGGCGAGCGCCGCCTGCTCGTCCGGCGAGCAGTGCACGAAGCCCTCGGCGGCGAGCGACGGCGGGGCGTAGGGGACGGCGGGGTCCGCGGACCACTCGTCCAGTGGTACGACGTGGAGCAGCATCCGCCCTTTCTACCCCCTCGGCACCGGCGCCCGCACCGGGTGGCGGGATCATCCGGTATGGGCGAGATTGAGGCGATCGGGGCTCTGTACCGGACGAAAGGCGGACCCACCATGGCGGGCAACGATCTCGGCAGTCTCCTCGGCTCCCTGCTCGGCGGAGGCGGCGGACAGGGCGGAGGCGGCGGCGCCGGCGGCATCCTCGGCTCCCTGCTCGGCGCCCTCGCGGGCGGCGGTCGGGGGAGCGGGGGCGCGGCCGGCGGCGGCAATGGCCAGAACCCGCTCGGCGGACTGCTCGACATGCTCACCAGGTCCGGCCTCGCCGACCAGGCCCAGTCCTGGATCGGCACCGGCGAGAACAAGCCCGTCGACGGCGCCCAGATCGCCCGGGCGCTCCCCGACGAGACCCTCCAGAAGGTCGCCCGGGACGCCGGGGTCACCCCGCAGCAGGCCGCCGACGAGATCGCGCAGTCGCTGCCGCAGGCCGTCGACAAGCTGACGCCGGGCGGATCGCTGCCGCAGGGCGGGTCGCTGGAGGACATCATCCGGGCGCAGAAGCTCTGACACCGCCGGCCGTCCGCGGCGCCCGCCCCGCGCGTCTCGCAGGGCGGGCGCACGCGCGCGTGCCCTCCGCGGGCTGACTAGGCTGGCCCCTCACCGCCACCGCCCTGCCCCGCCCCAAGGACGTCCCCCCGTGAGAACAGCGCTCGTCATCGGAACCGGACTGATCGGCACCTCCGCCGCCCTCGCCCTCGCCGGCCGGGGCGTCACGGTCCACCTGCGGGACCACGACCCGGCGAGCGCCCGGACCGCCGCGGCGCTCGGAGCGGGCACCGACGCGGAGCCCGAGGGCCGGGTGGACCTCGCGATCGTCGCCGTACCGCCGGCGCACGTCGCCGCCACGCTCGCCGACGCCATGCGCGCCGGAGCGGCCCGCGGCTACCTCGACGTGGCCAGCGTCAAGGGCGGACCGCGCCGGGACCTGGAGGCGACCGGCCTCGACCTCGGCGCGTACATCGGGAGCCACCCCATGTCCGGCAAGGAGCGGTCCGGCCCGCTGGCGGGCGCCGCCGACCTCTTCGAGGGCCGGCCATGGGTCCTCACGCCGACCCGGGACACCGACACCGAGGTGCTCAACCTCGCGCTGGAACTCGTCGCGCTCTGCGGCGCCGTGCCCGTCGTCATGGACGCCGACGCCCACGACCGGGCGGTCGCCCTCGTCTCCCACACCCCGCAGCTCGTCTCCTCGATGGTCGCGGCGCGCCTGGAGGAGGCGGAGGAGTCGGCCGTACGGCTCTGCGGGCAGGGGATACGGGACGTCACGAGGATCGCCGCGTCGGACCCGCGCATGTGGCTGGAGATCCTCGCCGCCAACCCCGGACCGGTCGCCGACGTCCTCGCCGGGGTCGCGGCGGACCTCGACGAGACGGTACGGGCGCTGCGGGCCCTGCAGTCCCCGGACGAGGAGGAGCGGCGGGGCGGGGCGGCCGGGGTCGAGGACGTGCTGCGGCGCGGGAACGCGGGGCGGGCGCGGGTGCCCGGCAAGCACGGCGCGGCCCCCACGGCCTACGAGACCGTCGCGGTGCTCATCAGCGACCGGCCGGGGGAGCTGGCCCGGATCTTCGCGGACGCCGGGCGGGCGGGGGTCAACATCGAGGACGTGCGCATCGAGCACGCGACGGGGCAGCAGGCGGGCCTGGTCCAGCTCATGGTCGACCCCAAGGCCGCCCCCGCCCTCTCCCACTCCCTCCAGTCCCAGGGCTGGTCCCTCCGCACCCCCTGACCGGTCGCCGCCGGCCCTGTGGGTGGCGCCACAGGGACGGGGCATGGGCGGGTTCGGGGACTCGGTAACCTTGTAGGGGTCCGGGCTGTCGCCGGGGCCCCGCCCACCCAGGAAGGTCACCCACCGTGGAATCCGTGATCGTCGCCATCGACGGCCCCTCCGGCACGGGCAAGTCGAGCACCTCGAAGGCGGTCGCCGCCAAGCTGGGTCTCGACTACCTGGACACCGGCGCCCAGTACCGGGCGATCACCTGGTGGATGATCGGCAACGGGATCGACGTGGACGACGCCGACGCCGTGGCGAACGCCGCCGGCAAGCCCGTCATCGTCTCCGGCACGGACCCGTCCCGCCCCACGATCACCGTGGACGGCGTCGACGCCGCGGGACCGATCCGCACGGAGGAGGTCACCTCCCGGGTCAGCGCGGTCAGCGCCGTCCCCGAGGTCCGCGCGCTCATCACCGATCTCCAGCGTCGCATCGCCCGCGAGGCCGAGCGCGGCATCGTCGTCGAGGGCCGGGACATCGGCACCACCGTCCTCCCCGACGCCGACCTCAAGATCTTCCTCACCGCCTCGCCCGAGGCCCGCGCCGCCCGCCGCTCCGGCGAGCTGAAGGGCGCCGACGTGCGGGCCACCCAGGAGGCCCTGGTCAAGCGGGACGCGGCGGACTCCAGCCGCAAGACCTCCCCGCTCGCCAAGGCCGACGACGCCGTCGAGGTGGACACCACCGAGCTCACCCTCGACCAGGTCATCGAGTGCGTCGTCACCCTGGTGGAGGAGAAGAGGACGGCCGTCAAGTGACCCAGCCGTCCGCGAAGGGCGCCGCGGTCGGCCGCCGCATAGGCATCGGGCTGATGTACGGCTTCTGGAAGCCGCGCGTCCTCGGCGCCTGGCGGGTGCCGGCCACCGGGCCCGTCATCCTGGCCGTCAACCACGCGCACAACATCGACGGCCCCATGCTCATGGGCACCGCCCCGCGCCCCGTGCACTTCCTCATCAAGAAGGAGGCGTTCGTCGGGCCGCTGGGCAGCTTCCTGGAGGGCATCGGCCAGCTCAAGGTCGACCGCGACTCCACCGATCGCACGGCGATCGGGAACGCGCTGGGCGTGCTGGAGCAGGGCGGCGTCCTCGGGATCTTCCCCGAGGGCACCCGCGGCGAGGGCGACTTCGCCTCGCTCCGCGCCGGCCTCGCCTACTTCGCCGTCCGCAGCGGCGCCCCGATCGTGCCGGTCGCGGTCCTCGGCAGCACCGAGCGGCCCGGACGGCTCGTCAAGGGGCTGCCGGCCCTCCGCAGCAGGGTGGACGTCGTCTTCGGGGAGGCCTTCGAGGCCGGCGACGGCAGCGGGCGGCGTACCCGCAAGGCGCTCGACCAGGCCACGCTCCGCATCCAGGAGCACCTCACCGGCCATCTGAAAAACGCCAGGCGCCTCACCGGGCGCTGAGCCACACTCTCAGTAGTGGGCCCCACGGCTCCGGCCGCCGGGACCACCGACCACGAATGATCAAGGAACGGACTTCATGAACGACCAGCACGACCACGGGGCACTTGGCGACGCCGAGTACGCGGAGTTCATGGAGCTCGCCGCGGAAGAGGGCTTCGACGTCGAGGACGTCGAGGAGGCGATCGAGGAGGCCGGCCACGGCCCGCTCCCCGTCCTCGCCGTCGTCGGCCGTCCGAACGTCGGCAAGTCGACCCTGGTGAACCGCATCATCGGCCGCCGCGAGGCGGTCGTCGAGGACAAGCCGGGCGTCACCCGCGACCGCGTCACCTACGAGGCCGAGTGGGCCGGCCGCCGCTTCAAGGTCGTCGACACCGGCGGCTGGGAGCAGGACGTCCTCGGCATCGACGCCTCCGTCGCCACCCAGGCCGAGTACGCCATCGAGGCCGCCGACGCCTGCCTCTTCGTCGTCGACGCCACCGTCGGCGCCACCGACACCGACGAGGCCGTCGTCAGGCTGCTCCGCCGCGCCGGCAAGCCGGTCGTCCTGGCGGCCAACAAGGTCGACGGCCAGTCCGGCGAGGCCGACGCGGCCATGCTGTGGTCCCTCGGCCTCGGCGAGCCGTTCCCGGTCTCCTCGCTGCACGGCCGGGGCACCGGCGACCTCCTCGACGAGGTGCTGCGGAAGCTGCCCGAGGCCCCCGAGCAGACCTTCGGCAAGGCGATCGGCGGCCCCCGCCGCATCGCCCTCATCGGCCGCCCCAACGTCGGCAAGTCCTCCCTCCTCAACAAGGTGGCGGGCGAGGACCGCGTGGTCGTCAACGAGCTGGCCGGCACCACCCGCGACCCGGTCGACGAGCTGATCGAGCTCGGCGGCACGACGTGGAAGTTCGTCGACACCGCCGGCATCCGCAAGAAGGTCCACCTCCAGGCCGGCGCCGACTACTACGCCTCCCTCCGCACGGCCGCCGCCGTGGAGAAGGCCGAGGTGGCGGTCATCCTCATCGACACCACCGACCAGATCTCGGTGCAGGACCAGCGGATCATCACGATGGCCGTCGAGTCCGGCCGCGCCATCGTCATCGCGTACAACAAGTGGGACGAGCTCGACGAGGAGCGCCGTTACTACCTGGAGCGCGAGATCGAGACCGAGATGCAGCAGGTCTCCTGGGCGCCCCGGGTCAACGTCTCCGCCAAGACCGGCCGCCACATGGAGAAGCTGGTCCCGGCGATCGAGACCGCCCTCGCCGGCTGGGAGACCCGCGTTCCCACCGGCCGGCTCAACGCCTTCCTCGGCGAGCTGGTCGCGGCCCACCCGCACCCGGTCCGCGGCGGCAAGCAGCCCCGCATCCTCTTCGGCACCCAGGCCGGCACCAAGCCCCCGCGCTTCGTGCTCTTCGCCTCCGGCTTCCTCGAGGCCGGCTACCGCCGCTTCATCGAGCGCCGGCTGCGCGAGGAGTTCGGTTTCGAGGGCACCCCGATCCACATCTCGGTCCGCGTGCGCGAGAAGCGCGGCAAGAAGAAGTAACCCGCGCCGTGAGCACGGCCGAGGGCCGGAGACGTACCGTACGCGTACGTCTCCGGCCCTCGGCCGTTCCTCGTTCTCCCGACCGCGCTCAGAAGCCGCGGCGGGGCCCCGGCGGCAGCGCCGCTTGCGGGGGGTGGTGCTGGGGGGTCGACCAGGCCGGCGGGTACGCCGCGCGGTGCTGGCCCTGGACCCCCGTGAGGCCGGTGAACCCCGACAGGCCCGTGCTCATCGCCGTGCCGAAGGCCCGGAACGCCAGCTCCTCCTCGCCGCTGCGGTCACCCGGAAGCGTGCGGAACGACCGGCGGTACTCCGAGTACAGGGCGTCGAAGATGGGCGTCGCCGAGTACCCGGCCGGAACTTCCTGCGCCGGGCGCATGCCGGGGATCGGACTCGGATGCGGTGGGGGGAAAGGGTCGTATGCGTGCACGTAGGTGCCAACGACCCCGCCGCCCGTCGGATGCGGGCGGCTCTCCGAAAGAGGGGCCCGCCGGGGGCGGGGCACGGTCGGGATCCCCGGCCCGCGCACCGGCCCTCTCCCCGGACGCCCGTCGGCCATCAGGTCCCGGCCAGCGGCATCGCGGCGGCGACCAGGCGCCCGTTGGCCGCGGCCTTCTCCAGGGCGTCCCGGAGCAGGTCCTCGCGCGGCTGCTGGCCGATGGAGCCGACCGGCGCGGCGAAGACGAGCACCGTGTGCGACTTGTTGGCCGCCGCGCGCCAGCCCTCGGTGACCTGGAGCGGCTGGTGCGCCTGCCACCAGGCGGACTGGCCGGCGCCGCCCGGGCCGGGCTGGAGCACCGAGTGCAGCTGGCCCATGGCGACCAGGACCGACCAGCCGGGCAGCGCGGCCGGCTTGGTGTTCAGGTCCTCGACGGGGTGGAAGCCCTGCTCGGAGAGGAGCGACAGGAACTCGTCGGTGAGCCCGCCGGAACCGGGCCGGGCCACCGGCGCGGTCGGCTCCACGACCAGCGCCGGGTGCAGCTCGCCGTCGATCAGGACGAGGCCGCTGGTGACGCCGAGCACGGCCTGCTCGGGGTGGGCCGCGGAGAGGGCGTCGGCGGCGTCGGCGGCCGTGATGGAGGCGACGGCGCCTTGGAGCTGGTCCTCGGCGACCTGGACCACCTGCGACGGGATGCAGCTGGCGTGGGCGAACGCCAGGACCGCGGTCTCCTCGCCGACGAACAGCACCGTGGAGGTGCGCTCCTGCTCGGAGTCGCCCGGCGTGCGGCAGGAGGTGCAGTCGTAGCTGCCCGGGGCGTTGTCGCCGGCGAGCAGCCGGTCGGCTTCTTCGTCGCCGATCTCGGCGCGTACGTCCTCGCTGACGTCGAGCATGCGCGGCACGGAGGGCTCCCTGGATTCGGTACGGACGGACCCCGGGCCTTTCCCGGGCGTCTCATGCCGAGTTCAACGGGTCAGGCGCGGGCGGGGTCACGCGCGGAAGGGAGACAAGTTGCCGCCGGCGCGTGCGGACGCCCCCCGGAACGGCCGCCGCCGGGCCCCCGGAGGGGGCGGCCTCGGGGGCCGGCGGGGGTGACTCCGACCGGGTGGGAAGTGAACGGTGTTCCGCGCGGCACGGGCACGGGGCCCGGGCGGCCGACCTAGCCTGCGGCGATGTCGATGATCCGATTGTGGACAGCCGGCTCGCTCGCGGCGGCCTCCGCGGCGGCGCTGCTCGCCCTCCACCAGGCGCCCGTCGCCCTGGCCGCGCCCGGCGACGACGGGCCCGGCACGGCCGGGGCACCCGGAGCGCCCGGCGTACCGGCCGTCCCCGTGCTGCCCGACGCGGCGGCCGGCGCGGTCGCGGAAGCGCTCGCCGACGCCGCGGCCGCCGTGGAGGCCGCCCAGGGCGCCGGCGCCGGGAGCGTCGGGTCGGCGCCCCCGCCCCCCTCGGCGGGACCGCCGGGCGTGCCCGCGTACCCCTGCGCCGAGGACCAGTGGCCCTGGGGCTGCGTCGCCGAGTGCGAGAGCAGCGGACGCTGGGACGCCAACACCGGCAACGGCTACTACGGCGGGCTCCAGTTCTGGCAGCCCACCTGGATCGAGTACGGCGGCCTCGCGTACGCCCGCCGAGCCGACCTCGCCACCCGCCGGCAGCAGATCACCGTCGCCGAGGACGTCCTGCGCGTACAGGGCTGGGGTGCCTGGCCCGTCTGCTCCAAGCGGTACGGGCTCAGCGGCCGCGCCCACACCGTGCAGCCCGGCGACACCCTCGCCGGCATCGCCCGCCGCTTCGCGGTCAAGGGCGGCTGGCAGCGGCTCTACGAGGCCAACAAGGCCGTCATCGGACCCGACCCGAACCGCCTGTACGTCGGCATGATGCTGCGCATCGCACCGCTCTGAGCGGCTGGGCGAGGCGGCCTTCCGCCGCCGCCTCGCCGTGGGGAGCCCGGCCGCCGGGACGCGGTCGCGGTTCGGGGAGGAGCGTGCCCGGCGGCAGGCCGTCGGCACGCGCCGCTCGGCCGGGACCACCGCCGTTCCGGCTCCGGCCGCGAGGGCGGGGCAGGGCGTACGGGCCGCGGGCCGCTTCGGCGACCAGGACCACGCGGGCGCGGCGGGGCGCAGCGCCGCCCTCCGGCGTTCGCCCCGAAGGCACACCGCCCCGGTCGCGGGCCGGGCCCCTCCTCCGTGGCCTGCGACCACGCCCGCGCGTCCGGCTGCCCTGACTCCCTCCGGGTGGCCGAGGCGGGCCGCGACGTCGACGGGGCCGGGCGCCCCGGGGTCCGCGCCCCTCCGGGCCGCACGGGGGAGCGAGGGGCCTCCCCGCGTCAGCGGGAGGGCCGACGGCGTCCACGGGGTGGGCCGGCGCGGCCCGCTCCGCCCCCGCCCCCACCGGGGCGGATCTCACGCGGACGGGTGCCAGGGCCCGCCTGGACCGCCAGGAGCCGTACACCGTACGGGGGGATCCGGTCCCCGTCCGCTCCGAGCTCCTGGAGCGGCCGCCCCGGCCGTGGGGCCTGCCTCCCCACGGCCCGCCGACGGGCCGGGCGCGGCCGGGTGGACGGGGGGCGACGCGGAACCGCGCGGTCGTCCCCCCGACCGGTCACCGGCCGCGAGGCGCGCCGCCGCCGGAGCAGTACAGTCGCCCCGACCTACCGACTGACCGGGGGGAACCGGCAGATGCGTATCTCTTTCCTGCTCCACAACGGCTATCACTACGGCGGCACGATCCGGACCACGTTCACGCTCGCCGAACACCTCGCGGAACGTCACGAGGTGGAGATCGTCTCGGTCTTCCGCCACCGCGACCGGCCCCGACTCGGCCTTCCCGCGGGGGTGACGCTCCGTCACCTCGTCGACCTGCGGGAGGACTCGCCGGAGTACGACGGCGACCACCCCGACGCCCACCGCCCCGCCCGGGTCTTCCCGCGCGGCGACGGCCGGTGGAAGCAGTACAGCGCGCTGACCGACGCGCGGATCGGGGACCTGCTGCGCGGGGTGGCGGCGGACGTCCTCGTCGGCACCCGGCCGGGGCTCAACGTCCAGCTGGCCCGGCAGGCGGGGGCGGGGCCCGTCCTCGTCGCCCAGGAACACCTCGTCCTCGACGGGCACAGCCGCCGGCTGCGCCGGGACATCGTCCACGAGTACGGGCTCCTCGACCTCGTCACCACCGTCACCGAGGCCGACGCGCGGTCCTACCGGCGGCTCGGGCTGCCCGATTCCGTCCGCGTCGAGTCGGTGCCCAACGGGGTGCCCGCGCCGGCCGTGCCGCCCGCCGACCCCTCGTCCCGGGTGGTCGTCGCGGCCGGCCGGCTCACCCGGGTCAAACGTTTCGACGTGCTCGTCGACGCCTTCGCCGAACTGGCCGGCGACCACCCCGACTGGAGCCTGCGGATCTACGGCAGCGGGGACGCGGCGCAGGACCTGCGGACGCCGCTGACCCGGCAGATCGAGGCCCTCGGGCTCGGCGGGCGGGTCCGGCTGATGGGCCAGGTCCACCCCATGGAGCCGGAGTGGGCGAAGGGCTCGATCGCGGCCGTCACCTCCGAGCGGGAGGCCTTCGGCATGACGATCGTGGAGGCGATGCGGTGCGGCCTCCCGGTGGTCGCCGCGGACTGCCCGCACGGGCCGCGCGAGATCGTCGAGGACGGCGTCGACGGCCGGCTCGTGCCCGTCGGGGACCCCCGCGCGGTGGCCCGCGCGCTGGGCGAGCTGATGGACGACGAGGAGCGGCGGGCGAAGGCGGGCCGGGCCGCGCTCGCGGCGGCGGAACGCTTCGACCCCGCCCGCATCGCCGCCCGCCACGAGCAGCTGTGGACCGAGCTCGTGGCCCGCGCCGCACCCCGCCGCACCCACTCCCCGGCGGCCGCCGCCCGGCACGCCTGGACGGGCCGGGCCTACGACGCCGCCTACACCGCCAAGGCCGGCGCGGGCCGCGCCCTGCGCCGCCTCGGCCTGCGCTGACGCCGCCCCGCACCCCGCCGCCGCGGCCCGCCGGCCCGGCGGCGGGCTCGTGATCCGCATCCGCTCGTAACCCGTGAACTCCGGGTGCACGTCGGGCACGCCGATCCGGAGCGGCACCGGCTCGACGGCGAAGCCCGCGGAGGTGGTCACGGGACAGAGGTGACCGGTCTTCTTGTGGTCGGTGGTGGTGAGCCGGTCGATCAGGATCCGGCCGAGCCGCTCCCGTCCGCCCGATTCCGCCGTGATGGCCGCGGCCTCGGTCCTCATCGACGCCTCCGCCCCGTGTTCCGTTCTCCGGCGCCGGCCGGCGTGAGCGTGATGTGGGGGAACGGTGAGGGAGTGGCGCGCGGACGCGGCCCGCATTACTCCGGTGAATTCATTCGAACAGTTCGTGCGAACCTCCGGGTGTTTTTTCGAATTACCGGAGAAACGGCCGGAAACCGACGTTCCGCCGCAGCCGTGCCGATCGCGCCGACTGTCGAGAAGTTGTGACGCAAGCGTGACCGCCAGGGGACTAACGTGAACCCCATGGCACCCATGTCGCGCAGCCCCGAACCCTCCCGAGACGCGCCCGAGTCCTATGTGGGCCTCGACGCCGACGGCGCCGGCCGGCTCGCCCGGACGCGCGGCTGGCGCGTCGTCCGGACCCTCCCGCCCGGTGCGATCGTCACCATGGAGTACGTCGCCGGACGGCTCAACTTCGAGGTCGAGGACGACACCGTCACCCGCTGCTGGATCGGCTGATTCCGGCCCCGGACGCGGGAAGGGCCCCGACCGCGCGCTGCGCGGTCGGGGCCCTTCGCGTACGGACGGGGGCGGGTCAGGCGGTGAGGCGGTCCGAGGACGGGCGGGCCGGCCGGGCGCGGCTCGCGGCCGCCCCCACGGTCTCCCTGGCCGGCTCCTCCGCCGGCGGGGCCGGGAAGAGCCGCGGCCCGCCGGAGGCCACCGGCAGCGAGGGCACGAGCCGCCGCCGGGCCCGCAGCCGCTCCCTGATCCGGTCCCGCCGGTCCAGGATCCAGGCCTCCACCACGGCGGTGACCGGCTCGCACCAGGGCAGCGCGAGCAGGATCAGCAGGCCGGCGGCCCAGCCGAGCAGCACGTCGCTGAGCCAGTGGGTGCCGAGGTAGACCGTCGTGAGGCCGACGCCGAGGGCGACCACGGCGGAGAGCGCCGACAGATAGCGGCGGGCCCGCGGGGTGGTGGCGAGGTAGGCCAGGATGCCCCAGGTCACCACCGCGTTCGCGGTGTGACCCGAGGGGAATATGTCGCCGCCCGCGAACAGTTCGGCCGAGCCGACCTGTGTCGCGTAGTGGGGGCCGAGCCGGCCGAGTCCGAGCTTCACCGCGCCGACGGTGACGTTGAGGAGCAGCAGCGCCGCGCCGAGGGAGAGGAGCGGCCGCAGGGTGTGCTGGCGCCAGGAGCGCCAGCCCAGCCAGGCCGCCACCATCACCGCGGTCGGACCGCGCTGGCCGAGGACGACGTAGTAGTCCAGGAAGGCGTGCAGCTCCGGCCACTGCTGGTAGGGACGGAAGAGCATGATCTTCCAGTCGAGGGTCACCAGCCAGGTGGACAGCAGCACCGCCACCACGACGATCAGATAGAACGCCGACGTCCCGCCGAAGAGGGCGAGACGCGTCCGGGTCATCCGCGGGACCTCTATCTTCGGCGGGACCGGCTCCCGGTCCAGCCGGGCAAAGATGTCGGTACGCACCCAATCGACGTTACAGGGGGTGAGGAGACGACCCGCGCGATCCGCTCCCTTCGTGATGACGATGTGATGTGGAGTGGGTCTCAGCCGCCCGCCTTTTCCGGACTCCCGTCGGAAAATCCGATGACCTTCGGCCCTATTGCCGCCGGGGGCGATTCCGGAAACCTGTTTGTGCGGCACGGAATTACTTCAAACGCCCATCCGTGCGGAATTCCATGCGACGCGCGGGGCGGACCGAGTGGCGTACGCCACACCGGGAGCCTCGCCGGGGTGAGAGGTGCACCACCCCCCAGGGGCCCGTCCTCGCGTACGCTGACGGCTCACTCGCCCCTCTTCGCCGCGCCGCCCCCGCACATCAGCCCAGGTCGGCGGCGTCTGCCGAGCGCGAGAGCGTCACTTGGAGGTACGCACATGTCGCGGACGATCACGGCCCGAGCAGGACGGCGGGCCGCCGCCGGCGGCGGCGCCAACCGCTGGGCCGTCCTCGTCGTCCTCTGCGTCAGCCTTCTCCTGGTCGCCCTGGACGCGACCATCCTCCACGTCGCCGTCCCCTCGCTCACCGAGAACCTGCGGCCCGGCGCGACCGAGCTGCTGTGGATCGTCGACGCCTACCCCCTGGTCTGCGCCTCGCTGCTGATCCTCTTCGGGACCCTCGGTGACCGGATCGGCCGGCGCAGGGTGCTGCTCCTCGGGTACGGGATCTTCGGCCTCGCCTCGGCCGTCGCCGCCCTCGCCGCCGAGCCCTGGGTCCTCGTCGCGGCCCGCGCGCTGCTCGGCGTCGGCGGCGCCATGATCATGCCGGCGACGCTCTCCCTCATCCGGACCGTCTTCCCCGACCGGCGCGAGCGCGCCACCGCCATCGGCATCTGGACGGCGGTCGCCGCGATCGGCGCGGCCGCCGGCCCGGTGCTCGGCGGCTTCCTCGTCGAGCACTACTGGTGGGGCTCCGTCTTCCTCATCAACATCCCGCTGATGGCGCTGATCCTGCCGCTCGCCCGCCGGCTCCTGCCCGAGTCCCGGGGGAGCGCGGAAGGACCCTGGGACGTCCTCGGCGCGCTGATGGCCGCGGCGGGCGTGCTCGGCTGCGTCCTCGGCGTGAAGCGGCTCGGCGCGGGCGAGCCGGTGCTCTCCCTGCCCACCGCGGGACCGCTGCTCGCCGGGGCGCTGCTGCTCGTCCTCTTCGTCCGGCGCCAGCGACGCAGGCCGCACCCGCTGATCGACATGCGGCTCTTCTCCCGGGCCGCCTTCACCACCTCCGTCGGCTGCATCGTCCTCGCCATGCTGGCCCTCGTCGGCCTGGAGCTCATCGCCGTCCAGTACCTCCAGCTGGTCCTCGGGCTCGCGCCCCTGGAGACCGGGCTGCGGCTCCTCCCGCTCACCTTCGCCGCCATGGCGGCCGGCGCCACCGGCTCGTACACCCTGCGCCGGATCGGACCCCGGAGGATGGTCGGCTGGGGCTTCCTGCTCACCGCCGGGGCGGTGCTGCTGCTCACGCTGATGGGCCAGCACGACCGGCCGCTGCTGCTCACCGCCGGCTTCGTGCTGCTCGGCTTCGGCCTCCAGACGACCCTCTTCTCGGCGTACGAGTCGATGCTGAGCGAGGCGCCGCCGCGCAGTGCGGGCGGGGCCGCGGCGATCGGCGAGACCTCGTACCAGCTCGGCGCGGGCATGGGCATCGCCCTGCTCGGCAGCGTCATGAACGCGGCGTACGCCCCCGGCCTCGCGGACGTCCCCGGGGTGCCGGCGGCTGCGAGCGGCGCCGCGGCGAACTCGCTCGGCGAGGCGTACCAGGTGGCCGACCGGCTCGGCGGCGCGGCCGGCGAGGCCCTGCACGCGGCCGCGCGCCACGCCTTCGTCGACGGCCTGCACCTCACGCTCTTCGTCAGCGCGGGCCTGCTCCTCGCCGGGGCCGCGATGGCCCTGCGGCTGCCCCGGGTGATGGAGTGCCCGGTGGACGTCGAGGCGGCGGTCGAGGAGGCGGAGGCGGCGGCGCTGGCGGAGGCGGCGGCCCGGTGCGCGCCCCCGGCGGAGTCCCGGCCCGCGGGCCCGGCCGTGGTCCCCGGCCAGCCGACCGGCTCCCCGGCCGACCGGCTTCCGCCCGCCGCGTCCTGTCCGGCACCTCACCCGGCGTCCGGCCCGGCGGAGCCGATGACCGGCGCGACCACGGGCGGCCACTGATCTAAGGGCGGCCACTGACCCAGGGCGGTGCCCCGGGGCGGCCACCGACCACGGGCGGCTTCGGCCCCGAGGCCGCCCGTCGGGGCCCGGACATGCGGCCGGCCCGGTCCGCCGGGCGGGTCCGGGCCGGAAGGCGTCGGTGGGGGCGGGGCGCTGCGGGCGGGGTCAGCTCTGGTTGAAGAAACCGTCCTGCTGACGGCGGCCGGACTCGCTGACGATCTCGGTGTCGGCGGGGGTCAGCAGGAAGACCCGGGTCGCGACGCGCTCGATCGAGCCGCGCAGCCCGAAGGCGAGGCCGGCGGTGAAGTCGACGACCCGCTTGGCGTCGTTCGGCTCCATGGCGGTCAGGTTCACGATCACCGGCACGCCGTCCCGGAAGAGCTCGCCGATGGCCCGGGCGTCCCGGAAGCTGTCGGGCGAGACGGTGGCGATCCGGCGGCCCCGGTCCTCCGCGGTGTCCGAGGCGACCCGGACCCGGGGGTCCGTCACCCAGGCGTCGCCGCTCTCGGCACCGTCGGCGTACTCGTCGTCGTAGTAACGCTCGTCGTTGTCCTCGACGAGTCCCAGCCAGGCGCTCGCCTTGCGCACCGATCCCATGGACGCCTCCTTTCACGCGGTCACTGCGGTCACTTGTGGTTCCGCATATCCCTATCGTCGTCCATGATGCGGATCGCGCGCCAAGTGGATAGGCGCCGCGCAGGGGATTCGTGACGGTACTGGTGCAGAACGTGAGGCCCGAAAACTGGCGATTCGTCAGGAAACCTGGGGTATGTGGACCCTGGGGGAGGGCCATGTTGCTGAAAATATGAAAGTCGGTCTGGAAGGGTGACGTCGGGCGCGTACGGGTGAACGCACCCCTCGCTACGATGCCGCGACACGCTCTCGCACCGCACCACGGGGGATGGAATTGTTCGGCATAGTCCGACCCTGCACGCACCGGCTCACCGACCACCTCAAGACCCAGTGGATGGCCCACCTCTGCGGCCTGTGCCTGGCCCTGCGCGCCGACCACGGCCAGTTCGCCCGGGTCGTCACCAACTACGACGGGCTCATCGTCTCGGTCCTGACGGAGGCTCAGACCGGCGTCACCGATTCCGGCCGCCGCACCGCCGGCCCCTGCCCGCTGCGCGCCATGCGCACCGCGCCCGTCGCGCGCGGCGAGGGCGCCAGGCTGGCCGCCGCCGTCTCGCTCGTCCTCGCCTCGGCCAAGGTCCGCGACCACGTCGCCGACCGGGACGGCCTCCTCGCCCGCCGCCCGGTCGCCGCCGCGGCCCGCCGGGTCGCCCGCTCCTGGGACAGGGCCGGCGCCCGCGCGGGCACCGCGGTCGGCTTCGACACCGCCGTCCTCGTCGACGCCGTGGACCGCCAGACCGGGATCGAGGCCCTCGCCGGCCCCGGCACCCCGTTCCTCGTCGTCACCGAACCCACCGAGACCGCCACCGCCGCCGCCTTCGCGCACACCGCGCTCCTCGCCGGCCGGCCGGGGAACACCGAGCCGCTCGCCGAGGCCGGCCGGCTCTTCGGCCGCCTCGCCCACCTCCTCGACGCCGTCGAGGACCAGGCCGCCGACGCCGAGGCGGGCGCCTGGAACCCGCTCACCGCCACCGGCACCTCCCGCGAGGAGGCCCGCCGGCTCGCCGACGACGCCCTGCACGGCATCCGACTGGCCCTCAAGGACGCCGAGTTCACCGACGGCAAGCTCGTCCACCAGCTCCTCGCGCACGAACTGCGCGTCTCGGTCGACCGCGCCTTCGGCACCACCACCTGCTCCCACACCGGCGGTGCCCCCGCGCACGCCCACGGCCCGGTGCCCGGCAACCCGTACGCCCCCGACGGCCCGGCCCCCGGGAACCCTTACGCCCCCGGCCCCGGCGGTCCGGCGGGCCCCGGCGGCCCCTGGAACCCCGGCCCGGGCGGTGGCGGCGGCTTCGGCCCCCTTCCGCCGGGGCCGCCGCGCAACCGGCGCGGCCTGATCGCCGGTTGCGCGGTCTGGGCCGGCCTCGCCTGCACCTGCCAGATGTGCTGCGGCACCTACGAGGACCCGTGGAGCCGGGAGCGCAAGGACGGCCTCTGCCAGCAGTGCGACTGCGGCAGCTGCTGCGACGGCTGCGAGTGCTGCTCCAACTGCTGTGGCGAGGACGGCTGCTGCGGCTGCGACTGCAACTGCGACTGCGGCAGCTGCTGACCCGGGGCCGCCGGGGCGGGAGCCGTACGTCTCCCTTTCCGGCGGCCCGCCCGGCAGCGCCCGGGTCCCCGGCCGACACGGAGTTCGTATGACCCCCTCCCTGGTGATCGTCGGTGCCGGACCGCGCGGCACCGGCTTCCTGGAGCGGCTCGCCGCCGCCGTGCCCGGGCTGTACGGCGGGCGGCCGCTCGACGTGCACCTGGTCGACCCGTACCCGCCCGGGCCCGGCCGGATCTGGCGCACCGCGCAGTCCCCGCTGCTCCTGATGAACTCCCGGGCCGGGGACGTCACCGTCTTCACCGACGACTCCGTCCCCCTGGAGGGGCCGGTGCGCCCCGGGCCCACGCTCGCCGACTGGGCCGGGACCGACGGCCGCCGCTTCGCCGGCCGCTCCGAACTGGGCGCCTACCTGGGCTGGGCGTACGCGCGGGCCAAGGAGGCGCTGCCCGCCACGGTCACCCTCCACGAGCACCGCACCACCGCCCTGCGGGTCGAAGGACCGCGCGAGGGACCGCAGCTCGTCCGGCTCGCCGGGCGCGCCGACCCCCTCCGGGCCGACCTCGTCGTCCTCGCCCTCGGCCACCTCGACGCCGAACCCGACGCGGAACAGCGGGAACTGGCCGCCTTCGCCGCCCGCCACGGCCTCGTCCACCTGCCGCCGGGACCCACCGCCGACCTCGACCTCTCCGTGCTCCCGGCCGGCGAGCCCGTCCTCGTCCGGGGCCTCGGCCTCGCCTTCGTCGACCTGATGGTGCTGCTCACCGAGGGGCGCGGCGGCCGGTTCGAGGGGGCGGGGGACGCGCTCGTGTACGTGCCCTCGGGGCGGGAACCGGTGCTGTACGCGGGCTCCCGCCGGGGCGTCCCGCCCCACGCCAAGCCCGGCTACGTCCTCGGCGGCGAACGTCCGCCGCTGCCCCGTCACTTCGGCCCCGACCGGGTCGACGCCCTGCTCGCCGCGGACCGGCCGCCGGACTTCCGGCGCGAGGTCTGGCCGCACATCGCCCGGGAGCTCGGCGGGGCCCACTACCACCGCCTCTTCACCGCCCACCCGGAGCGCACCGCCCGCCCCTGGCCCGTGTTCGACGCCCGGTGGGCCGCCGCCGCGCCGGACGGCCCCGGCCTCGCCGCCTTCGTCGCCGCCGCCGTTCCCGACCCCGCCGACCGCTTCGACCCCGAGGCCCTCGACCACCCCCTCGCCGGCCTGCGCGTCCCGAGCGCCGAGGCGCTCCAGGAGGAGCTGCGCCGCCACGTCACCGCCGGCCTGGCGCGCCGGCACGACCCCGCGCACAGCGCCGACGCGGCCCTCGTCGCCGCCCTCGACTCCGTCTACCGGCAGCTCGGCCGGCTCGCCCACCGCACCGACACCGGCGGCTGGTGGCACGGCTTCTACAGCCACCTCGGCTCCGGCCCGCCCGCCTCCCGGCTGCGCCGGCTGCTCGCCCTCTCCGAGGCGGGCGTCGTCCGCTTCCTCGGCCCCCGCCTCGCCGTCGGCACCGACGACCGGCGCGGCGTCTTCCGGGCCTCCTCGCCGGCCGTGCCCGGGGCGGTCACCGAGGCCCGCGCCCTCGTCGAGGCCCGGCTGCCCGCCGCCACCGTCACCGGCACCGCGAGCCCGCTGCTGCGCGGTCTGTGCGAGGGCGGCGCCCGGGCCGCCCCCGGCGGGCTGCTCGCCGTGGACCCCGCCGACGGGCGGATCGTCCAGCGGGACGGCCGCCCGCACCCGCGCCGGATCGCCCTCGGGCCGTACACCACGGCGGGGGCGGGCGGCGGCTTCGCCCGGCCCCGGTCCGGCGGCCCCGCCTTCGCGCAGAACGACGCCGCCGCCCGGGCCGCCCTCGCGCTGCTGCGGGGGGTCGCGGCCCGGGCGTCCGGCGCCGGTGTGGAAGGGTGGGACACCATGAGCGACACCACGAGCAGCACCGAGACCACCGACGCGGCGGGGGAGTGGCGGGACTGGCACGAGCGGCGCGAGGCGGCGGTGGCCTCCTCGTACGGGCCGCTCTCCCTCACCGGCACCCACTGGCTCGCGGACTTCCCCGACGGCCGGCTGCCGGACCTGCCGGGGGTGTGGCGGGAGGACGGCGACGAGGTCGTCCTGACCGCGGACGCCGGGGACGGGCTCACCGTCGACGGCGAGCCCTTCGCCGGCACCGTCCGGCTCACCGCCGACCACGCGCCGGTCCACGAGTCCCGGGTCGAGTCGGCGGGCCGCCGGATCGTGGTGATGCGCCGCGAAGGCCTGTGGGCGGTACGGGACTTCGACCCCGGCTCGGCGGCGCGCCGGAACTTCCGGGGCATCGAGGCCACGCCGTACGACCCGCGCTGGGTGGTGCCGGGCGTCTACCGGCCGTACGAGCACGAGCTCAGCGTCCGGGTGGAGAACGCGGACGGCAGGGAGCGCGGGCTCGGGCTCTCCGGCGAACTCGTCTTCGAACTCGACGGGCGGGTGCACGCCCTCCAGGTGGCGGTGGAGGAGGACGGCTCGCTCTGGGCGGTCTTCGCGGACGCCACCGGCGGGCGGTCCACCTTCCGCTTCCGCTTCCTGCGCCCGGCGGCGCCGGACGAGGACGGCGCGGTGACGGTGGACCTCAACCGGGCGCTGCTGCCGCCGTGCGCCTTCGCGGACCACTTCATCTGCCCCTTCCCGCCCCCGGGCAATACCCTCGACCTGGCCGTGGAGGCGGGGGAGCGGCGGGTGCTGACGGGCTGACCTCGGGCCTTCCGCAATCCGGACGACGGGCGCCCCGGACCGGTACGGCCGGGGCGCCGGTGCGTGCGGCGGTCTTGTGCACCGGGCCGGGAGGCGGCACCATCACTGACGGTGCATGTCAGGGACACATCATCTGACGGCGCCTCACGGGCCTCTCACCCCCCGGGCCCCCTCCGCTTTTCCCAGAAGGATGTGAGGAGCACAGTGAGGATCAAGCGCACCCGTCTGCTCGCCGTCGCCGCCGGACTCGCGGCCGTCACCGCCCTCGGACTCCCCGGCGCCCAGGCCGCGCCCGCCCCCGGCCCGGCCTCCGCCGCCCAGCTGGCCCGCGCCGAGTCGGCGGTCGACGCCGCGGGGGTCGGCGGCACCGCCTGGTACGTGGACAAGGCCGCCGGCCGGGTCGTCGTCACCGCCGACTCGACCGTCTCCGACGCGGGCCTCGCGAAGATCCGGGCCGCCGCGGGGAACGACGCCGGAGCCCTGCGCGTCCAGCGCGACCCCGGTGTCTTCAAGCCCCTCCTCGGCGCCGGCGACGCCATCTACGGCAACGGCTACCGCTGCTCGCTCGGCTTCAACGTGCGCAGCGGCTCCACGTACTACTTCCTCACCGCCGGCCACTGCGGCAACGTGGTGAACACCTGGTACGCCAACTCCGCCCAGTCCACCCTGATCGGCGCCACCGCCGGCTCCAGCTTCCCGGGCAACGACTACGCCCTGGTCCGCTACGACAACACCTCGCTCGCCCACCCGGGCGGCTTCACCGCCGCCGACGCCTACGTGGGCGAGTCCGTCAAGCGGTCCGGCTCCACCACCGGCACCCGCAGCGGCACCGTCACCGGCCTCAACGCCACCGTCCGCTACTCGGGCGGCGGCACGGTGAAGGGCATGATCCAGACCAACGTCTGCGCCGAGCCCGGCGACTCCGGTGGCGCGCTGTACGACGGGACGAAGGCGCTCGGCCTGACCTCCGGCGGCAGCGGCAACTGCTCGACCGGCGGCACCACGTTCTACCAGCCGGTGCCGGAGGCCCTGGCCAAGTACGGGGTCAGCCTCTACTGACCCGCCCGGAGCCGACCCGAGGGTCCGGGCGCGCCACGGCGCGCGGACCCGGACGCGTACGCCAGGAGGCCCCCGCCGCGGCGGCGGGGGCCTCCTCGCGTCTTGCGGGGTTCAGCGCTCGACCTCGTCCAGCTCGGCGGCGATCGGCTCGCCCTCCGGCTTCCGCTTCAGCGAGGACAGCACCAGCGTGACCGCCGCGCCGACCACCGCCCAGGCGGAGAGCACCAGCATCGAGGCGGTCAGGTCGTTGCCCTTGAAGTACGCGATCGAGCGCGCCGCCCAGGTGCCGGCGCCCGGTGGCAGGGCCGGGCCGATCGCCTTCCAGAACGGCGGCAGCATCGGCGCGGGGAAGGCGCCGCCGGCGCTGGGGTTGCCCAGGACGACCACGAGGAGGATCGCCAGGCCGATGCCGACGATCCCGAAGACCGACTGGAGGGCTAGGGTGGCCGCGCCGACCGCGAAGACGACCAGGGTGCCGAGCCCCCACAGGGCGGCGACGGAGCCGGGCAGCGCGCCCAGGACCGGACCGACGATGACCGCTCCGCCGAGGCCGCCGAGGACCGAGTAGAGCGCGAGGACGCCGAGCCGGATGATCGCCCGCTCGCGGTTGGCCGGCCGGGAACCGGCGCTGATGGCGAGGATCGCGGCGCAGATGTAGCCGCCGACGCACCAGCCGACCACCAGGTAGAAGGCGGAGAGCCCGTCGAAGTCCCGGGGCGAGGCGGGGGCCACGTCGACCGTCCGCACCTCCCGCCGCTGGGTCTCCTCCACCCGCGTGACGATCTTCTCCAGGGCGGAGGAGAGCACGGTGCCGCCGCCGGAGGCGACGAGCAGGGTGTCGGTGCGGCCCCTCGGGTCCACGACCAGGGCCCCGTCGATCTCCCGGTTCATGATCTTGTCCCGGGCCTCGTCGGCGTCGGCGACCGGCCGCGGGTCGAGCGGGTCGCCGGGCAGCTTCTCCAGCTCGCCGACGAGGGTGGCGGACACCTGCGGGGGCGCGACCACGCCGAAGGGCACGTCGACCGGCTTCGGGTTGTGCAGGGCCCCGACGTACGAGGTGATGAAGAGGAGCTGGAGGGCGAAGACCCCGACGACGAGCAGGGCGGCTCGGGGGGTGACGGCGCTTTTCAGTTCGTCGACGAGACTCATGCCCCCCAGGCTGCGGCCGAAGGGGTGTCTCCGCAGGGGGGAGAGGGCCGAACGGCTGACGGAGGCCGAACCGCGCGCCGCCTCCGGTACGGCGCCTCCCGTGCCGGCGCCCGCGCCGCCGAGCGGGGCCCGGCCGCCCTCGCCCTCACCGACCGCGACGGCCCCGGCGGCGCGATCCGCTTCGCCGAGGCGTGCGAGGAGCAGGGCGTCCGCCCGCCCTTCGGCGCCGGCCCCGCCCCCGAGCCGCCGACCGCCCCGGACGGGCCGGGCGCGTCGTGCCGGGCCCGCCGACGTCCTGAACCGCCGCCCCATCAGGCGGAGGTGACGGCACGACGGTTTTTACCGACGCGTAACTTCCCAGTCGGTAACACCCGTGCGTAACGTGGCCGAAGAGCATCCCCACTTGTGGTCCGGACCGCAGGGCACCGCACCCCCACCATCCCCTTGAGCCGCAAGGAGATCGCCCGATGCTGCCCCGGAACCGCCGGAACCCCTGGAAACACCTCGCCAGAGTCCTGTCCGTCCTGTTCCTGACGGTCGCCGCCGTCCTCGCCCCCACCGCCGCCCAGGCCGCCGGCGCGCCGAGCCGGGGCTGGAACGACTGGTCCTGCAAGCCCTCCGCCGCCCACCCGCGCCCGGTCGTCCTCGTCCACGGAACCCTCGGGAACTCCGTCGACAACTGGCTCGCCCTCGCCCCCTACCTGGTGAACCGCGGCTACTGCGTCTACTCCCTCGACTACGGGCAGCTGCCGAACGTGCCCTTCTTCCACGGCCTCGGCCCCATCGAGCGGTCCGCCGGACAGCTCGACGCCTTCGTCGACCGGGTCCTCGCCGCCACCGGCGCCCCCGAGGCCGACCTCGTCGGCCACTCGCAGGGCGGCATGATGCCCCGCTGGTACCTCAAGTTCCTCGGCGGCGCCGAGAAGGTGAACGCGCTCGTCGGCATCGCCCCCGACAACCACGGCACCACCCTGCTCGGCCTCACCAGGCTCCTGCCGCACTTCCCCGGCGCCGAGGACCTGATCAAGGCCTCCACGCCGGGCCTCGCCGACCAGATCGCCGGCTCCGCCTTCCTCACCAAGCTGAACGAGGGCGGCGACACCGTGCCCGGCGTCCGCTACCACGTCATCGCGACGAAGTACGACCAGGTCGTCACGCCGTACCGCACCCAGTTCCTCGACGGGCCGAACGTCACCAACGTCCTCATCCAGGACAAGTGCGCGCTCGACCTCTCCGAGCACGTGGCCATCGGCACGGTGGACCGGGTCACCTTCCACGAGGTCGCCAACGCCCTCGACCCGGCCCACGCCACCCCGACCACCTGTCTGTCGGTGGTCGGCTAGCCGCGCCGGGCCCGCCGGCCCGCCGCGAACAGCACCGCCGCGCCGACCGCCAGCACACCGGCGCCGCCGAGCGCCAGATACGGCGTGCTGCCGTCCCCGCCGGTCTCGGCCAGCTCCACGGCCCCACCGGCGGGGGCGGGGGCGGGGGCGGGCGGCGCCTGCGTCGTCGCCTTCGGCTCCGGACCCGTGGACGCGTCGGCGTCCCCGTGTCCGCCGTGCTCGACCGTGGAGTGCTCCCGGCCCTCCTCGATCTGCTCGTCGGAGGGCGCGGAGGCGGTCGGCACGGGCGCCGGCGGCACGGTCGCCGGGGCCTCGCCGGCCGGAGCGGTGCCGGGCGCGGTGGCGGGCGCGGTGGCCGGCGTCGTCGGAGCCGTACCTCCGCCGCCGTTCTGCTGCTCCCCGCCGAAGACCACGTCGGAGCAGGTGTAGAACGCCTCGGGGGAGTCCGAGCGCTGCCAGATCGAGTAGATCAGGTGGCGGCCCGACTTCCGGGGCACCGTCCCCTCGAAGACGTAGTCGCCGTCCCGCATCGCCGGGTCGGTCACCGTCAGGAACGGCTCCGCCTCCAGGTCCGACCACGCCAGCGGCTTCGACGGGTCGTAACCGTCCTTCGTCACGTACAGCGCGAACGTGCCCTTGTGCGGCGCCGTCCCCTTGTAGCGGAAGGTGTGGCTGCCGGGCGACAGCGGCGACGACGGCCAGTCCGCCCGGGCGAGGTCGAGGCCCCGGTACTTCTCGTTGCCCGCGCTGCACAGCTTCCCGTCCGGGATCAGCGCCCGGTGCCGCCCGGCCGCGTTCGCGACGTTCACGCCGTTCCAGTCGTAGAGCGCCTGCGGCCCGCCCGCGGCCACCGCCGCCTCGCACGCCGCCGACGACGGCGACTCCGGACCCTCCGCGTAACAGGCCGCGACCCGGCTCACCGGGTCCGTCATCGAGCCGTGCGCGAAGGCGGGAGCGCCGGAGGACCCGGCGAGGACCAGAGCGGTGGCGGCGACCGCGACCGCGACCGTACGACGAGACGTCATGGGGGGACACTCCTGGAACGAGGGTGGGTGTGGGGGGTGTCCCGCACGCTAGCCCCCGGAACCGCCCGGAAAGGCCCCGGAGAGGGGCGGACGACGATTCTTAGGACCGCTTTAAGGTCCAGGAAAGCGCCGCCTCAGGAACGGACCCCGAGCAGTCTCGGCAACGGCCCTCCGAGCAGCATCGGGAACGGCCCCTGGCAACCTCGGCGACGGCCCTCCGGGCAGCCTCGGGAACGGCCCCGGGCGGCTCCCGGGACGGCCCCGGGTGGTTCCCGGGAACGAACGGCCCCGGTCTCAGCCCGCCGGCCGGTACCGCCGCTCCGGGCGGCCCGTCCCCCCGTACCGCAGGGTCACCTCGGCCCGGCCCGTGGCCGCGAAGTGCTCCAGGTAGCGGCGGGCGCTGACGCGGGAGAGGGAGCCGGCCTCCGCGCACTCGGCGGCCGAGAGGCCCTCGGGGTGGGCCCGCAGGACGCCTTCCACCAGCTCCGCCGTGTGCGCGGCCAGGCCCTTCGGGAGCTCGCGGGAGCCGCGCGGACGGGTGCCGAAGATCTGGTCCACGTCCTCCTGCCGCGCCTCGTCCAGACCGTCGAGACGGGTGCTGAGGGAGGCCACGTGGCGCAGCTGCTCGTGGAGGGCGGCCTGGTGGAAGGGCTTGATCAGGTAGTGCAGGGCGCCGGCCCGCAGCGCCGCGCGGACCATGCCCGCGTCCCTGGCGGCCGTGATGAAGAGCGCGTCCATCGCGAGACCGGCCCCGCGCAGCTCCCGCAGGACCCCGATGCCGTCCATGTCGGGCAGGAAGACGTCCAGGAGGACCAGGTCGGGGCGGAGCCGGTGGGCGGCGCGCAGCGCCTCCGCGCCGGTGTGCGCGACACCGACGACGGAGAAGCCCGGCACGGCCGACACGTAGCGGCTGTGCAGCTTGGCCACCATGAAGTCGTCGTCGACCACCAGCACCTTCGTCACGCCGGACACGGTAGGCCGCGACCACAAGGACCACAACGTCCGTTGGTTGCGGAAGAGCGACAGCTTCCTCACGCGCGGGCAACATGTGGGCACTTCCCCACCGCGTACTTCCCCACCCCGCACTTCCCCCACCACACACGTCCACCCATCACCGAGAGGCGGCCGCGTTGCGTCTTCGCACCCCCTTCGCCCTGCTCGGGGCGGCGCTGCTGGTGCTCGTGGGGCCGCCGCTGCTCACCCCCGGCAGCGGCCCCGACACCGGCACCGACATCCCCGGCCTGAGGTTCATGGTCCCCAACACCCCCGGCGGCGGCTACGACATCACCGCCCGCACCGCGGCGAAGAACGCCGAGGAGGCCGGGCTCACCGGCGACATCGAGGTCTTCAACCTGCCCGGCGCGGGCGGCACCGTCGGCCTCACCCGGCTCGTCGGCGAGCGCGGCGACGGCCGGATCGCCATGTCGATGGGGCTCGGCGTCGTCGGCGCCGTCCACACCAACAAGACCCCCAGGACCCTCGCCGACACCACCCCGATCGCCCGGCTCACCGAGGAGCAGGACATCGTCGTGGTCTCCAAGGACTCCCCGTACCGGACCATCCAGGACCTGCTCGCCGCCTGGAAGAAGGACCCGGGGAAGCTGCCCGTCGGCGGCGGGTCCTCGCCCGGCGGCCCCGACCACCTCGCGCCGATGCTGATGGCCCAGGCCGCCGGCATCCCGCCGAAGGAGGTCAACTACATCCCCTTCGACGGCGGCGGCGAGCTCCTCGCCTCCATCCTCGGCTCCAAGGTCGCCTTCGGCGTCTCCGGCGTCGGCGAGTACCTCGACCAGATCGAGGCCGGCGAGCTGCGCCTGCTCGCCGTCACCGGCGCCGAGCGGGTCCCCGGCCTCGACGCCCCCACCCTCCGCGAGGCCGGACTCGACACCGAGTTCACCAACTGGCGCGGCATCGTCGCCCCGCCCGGCCTCACCGACGCCGAACGCGAGCGGCTCGTCACCCTGGTCACCAAGCTGCACGACTCGCCCCAGTGGCGCGATTCCCTGAAGACCCACGGCTGGACCGACGCCTTCCTGCCCGGCGAGGAGTTCGGCGCCTTCCTCACCGAACAGAACACCCGCGTCGACACGGTGCTGAAGGAGCTGGGACTGTGACCACCGATCCGAAGTCCTGGCTCAAGGACCGCTCCGAACTCGGCGTCAGCGCCCTGCTGCTGCTCCTCGGCGTCCTCGTCCTCACCGACGCCCTCACCCTGGACGTCGACGTCTCCGCCCGCGGCCCCGTCGGCCCCGCCACCGTCCCCCTCCTCGTCGGCTGCGGCCTCCTCGTCGTCGCCGTCCTCCTCGCCGTCGACGTGCTCCACGGCGGCCGCGGCGAGGCCGAGGGCGGTGAGGACGTCGACCTCGACGCCCCCGCCGACTGGCGCACCGTGCTGCTCCTCGTCGGCGTCTTCCTCGGCTTCGCCGTCCTCATCGGCCCGCTCGGCTTCCCGGTCTCCGGCGCCCTCCTCTTCTGGGGCGCGGCCTACGCCCTCGGCAGCCGCCACCCCGCCCGCGACCCGCTGATCGCGGCCGTCCTCTCCCTCCTCACCTACGGCGTCTTCGACCGGCTGCTCGGCGTCCCGCTGCCCGGCGGCCCGCTGATGGGAGTGCTCTGACCCATGGATTCCCTGACGTCCCTGACGGACGGCTTCGCCACCGCCCTCACCCCGGTCAACCTGCTGTGGGCCGCCCTCGGCGTGCTCCTCGGCACCGCGATCGGCGTCCTGCCCGGCATCGGCCCCGCGATGGCCGTCGCCCTGCTGCTGCCGGTGACGTACGGCCTCGAACCGACCGGCGCGTTCATCATGTTCGCCGGCATCTACTACGGCGCCATGTTCGGCGGCTCCACCACCTCGATCCTGCTGAACACCCCCGGCGAGAGCGCGGCCGTCGTCGCCGCGATGGAGGGCCATCCGATGGCCAAGGCGGGACGGGGCGCGCAGGCGCTCGCCGCCGCCGCGATCGGGCACTTCGCCGGCGGCATGATCGGCACGATGCTGCTCGTCGTCCTCGCCCCGACCGTCGCGGCCCTCGCCGTCGACATCGGCGCCCCCGACTACTTCGCCCTGATGGTCCTCGCCTTCATCGCGGTCACCTCGGTCCTCGGCTCCTCCCGGATCCGCGGCGTCGCCTCCCTGCTCATCGGCCTCACCCTCGGTCTCGTCGGCCTCGACCAGCTCACCGGCCAGCAGCGGCTCACCTTCGGCTCGCTCCAGCTCGCCGACGGCGTCGACGTCGTCATCGTCGCGGTCGGCCTCTTCGCCATCGGCGAGGCCCTGTGGGTCGCCGCCCATCTGCGCCGCACCGCCGGCCGGCCCGTCCCCGTCGGGCGTCCGTGGCTCGGCCGCGAGGACCTGAGGCGCACCTGGAAGCCGTGGCTGCGCGGCCCGTTCCTCGGTTTCCCGTTCGGCGCGATCCCGGCCGGCGGCGCCGAGATCCCGACCTTCCTGTCGTACGTGACGGAGAAGCGGCTCTCGAAGCACCGGGACCAGTTCGGCAAGGGCGCCATCGAGGGCGTCGCCGGGCCCGAGTCGGCCGCCTCGGCCTCCGCCGCCGGCACCCTCGTCTCCATGCTGACGCTCGGCCTGCCGACGACCGCCGTCGCCGCCGTGATGCTCGCCGCCTTCCAGCAGTACGGCATCCAGCCGGGCCCGCTGCTCTTCGAGCGGGAGCCCGAGCTGGTGTGGGGCCTGATCGCCTCGCTCTTCGTCGGCATGGTGCTGCTGCTCGCGCTCAACCTGCCGCTCGCGCCCGTCTGGGCGAAACTGCTCCGCATCCCGCGCCCGTACCTGTACGCCGGCATCCTGTTCTTCGCCGCCGTCGGGGCGTACGCGGTCGGCGGCGAGGCCCTCGACCTGGTCGTCCTGCTCGTGGTCGGCCTCCTCGGCCTCGGCATGCGCCGCTACGGCCTGCCGGTGCTGCCGGCGGTCATCGGCGTCATCCTCGGCCCGGCCGCCGAGCAGCAGCTGCGCCGTGCCCTGCAGATCAGCGACGGCTCCGTCACCGGTCTGGTGAACACCCCGTTCGCGGTGGCCGTCTACGCGGTCGTGCTGCTCCTGCTGGGGTGGCAGCCGCTGCGGAAGGCGCTGGCCCGCCGGCGCGCGGGGGCCCGGGCGGCGGAGTCGTACGACGATATAGAAGGCCCAACGCGCCGATGAAGGAGTGAGTTTCGGACAACGAGCGGCCGGATCCGGTATCCCTGGCGGGCGAAAGTCTCCCCCCCACCCCGAAGGGACACCCCCCATGCGCGTCCGACTCGCCCTCGCCGCCACCGCGCTGCTCGCCGCGGCCGCCGCCCCCCTCGCCCACGCGGGAGGGGCGGACGGCCCCGCCGTCGACCCGGCCGCCCGGCTCGCCGACTTCCTCACCGTCGACCCGGCCGGCCTCCTCGGCGCCGACGGCACCGTCACGCTCTCCGGCACCTACCGCTGCCTCGACGACAGCGCGGGACCGGTCCTCATCGGCTCCACCCTCCGCCAGCAGGACCGTTCCGCCGCGATCGGCGGCAGCCGGGCCGTCTGCGACGGGCTGCTGCGCACCTGGACCCACACCGCGGTGGTGAAGGACCCCGCCTACCAGCCGGGCGAGGCCCGCGTCGAGGGCTCCCTCGTGCAGCTCATCCCCACGGGCGAACTCGGCCTGCCCACCCCCGCGTTCCTCGCCCGGCAGGAGTCCAGGGTGACGCTCAACTAGCCCCGAGCAGCTCCACCAGCCCCCGTCGGCCCAGCCGTTCCAGCTCGTCGAGGGCGGCCACGGCCCGCTCGGCCGCCTCCGGATCGGAGACGGCGAGCCCGCTCGCCGCGAACTCGTCCTCGTCGAGCCGGAGCACCTCGCTGCCGTCCGCCGACACCCACAGGTCCAGATCCAGGTCCTCGACCGTCACCCCGGCCGCCCCGAACCCGGCCGGCCGGGTGATGTCGCAGTACCAGCCCTTGAGCCCGCCCTCCGCCGACCACACCTCCTTGACCGTGTACCAGCGGTCGGTCCAGTAGTGCTCGACGAACACGTCACCCGGCTCGAAGCGCACGAAGCCGAAGTCCCGCACCCCCGGCGCCGCCCACGGGGCCCGCACCGACAGCCGGTTCGCCGACTCCTCCACCACCTCGGCCGGGTAGCGGATCTTCAGCCGCCCCGCCTTCCACAGCGCCACCTCAACCGAGCGCCCTGACATAGCGCACCTCCGTCGCCCCGATCTCGTACCCGAACCACTCGTTGATCGCCAGCATCGGCGCGTTCCCCGCGTCGTTCCCGGTGAACGCCTCCGTGCAGCCGGCCGCCCGCGCCCGGTGCAGCGACGCGTTCTTGGCGAGCTTGGCGAGCCCGCGGCCGCGGTGGGCCGGCGCCGTGCCGGTCATCCCCGTCGCGTACCGGCCGAGGCCGTCGGTCCGCGCCGCGCTGAACGCCGCCGGCACCCCGTCCACCACCGCCACCACCGTCAGCTCCCGGTCGAACAGCGGATGGTTCCAGGTCGTCTCCAGCCAGTGCGCGTAGTCGTCCAGTTCCGCCCCCACGTCCCCCGGCTCGTCGGCGGTCGTCACCGCGTCCAGCTCGAAGAGCGGCCGCGGGTCGGCCGCGAACTCCTCGGCCGTCAGCAGCCCGACCCCGGCCGGCGGGTCCTGGAGCGGCGGCAGCCCCGCCGTCAGGTCGAGCCGCAGGAAGTGCGCGGTCCGGCTCGCCGTGTACCCCCGCCGCTCGGCGTAGGCGCGGTTCGAGGGCCGGTCCATCGCCCAGCTGTACAGCACCGTCGCGCCCCGCTCGGCCAGGTACTCCTCGGCCGTCCGCACGAGGAGCGTCCCCGCGCCGAGCCCCTGCCGGTCCGGGTGCACGTACACGTTGAGGTAGCCGACCCCGGGGCGCGGGGCGTCGTGGGCGATGCCCACCTGGGCGGTCCCGATCACCTCCCCGTCCTCCGTCACGGCGACGAGCGGTCGGGAGCGGGCCTCCGGGTGGGCGTGCGCCCAGTCGAACGCCACCTGCTCGGCGGTGGCCAGCATGAAGGGGACGGCCGCGCGCCGGACGCGGGCGAAACCCTCGGCGTCCTCGGGCCGTACGTCACGGACGATCACAGTCATGGGGCCGCAGGCTACGGGCGGGGCCACGCCGCCGCCTCCCATTTTCCGGTGGGGTGGGGGCAGAATCGGGCGGGTGACACTGACAATCGCCGTGGACCACCAGTCCACCACCGCCCCCTACGAACAGCTGCGCGCCCAGATCTCGGAGCGCGCCCGGTCGGGCCGACTGCCCGTCGGCTACAAGCTGCCGACGGTCCGGGGACTCGCGGAGCAGCTGGGGCTCGCCGCGAACACGGTCGCCAAGGCGTACAAGGCGCTGGAGTCCGACGGGGTCATCGAGACCCGGGGCCGGCACGGCACCTTCGTCGCGGCGGCCGGTGACGCCGCCAGCCGCAGGGCCGCCTCGGCCGCCGCCCAGTACGCCGAGGAGGCCTACCGCCTGGGGCTCACCCGGGACGAGGCCGAGGCCGCGGTGCGGGACGCGCTGCGGGCCGCGTACGACTCCGAGTGACGCACCGCGCGTCCCGTTCCGAGCGACGGCCGGGCCCGCCGGGGGACTCCCCGCGGGCCCGGCCCCCTCACAGATAGAGCCCGGGGGCGGGGGAGCGCTGCTCGGGCAGCTCGGCGGGCGAGGTCCCGCGCCGCAGCGCGAAGAGCTCCGCCAGGGTGGCGCCCTCGGCCGGCACCCCCTCGTCCCGCCCCAGCCACGCCGCGGACTCGGCCCGGGTGAGCGGTCCGACCTCGATCCGGGCCAGGCAGCGGCCGGGGCGCACGATCGCCGGGTGCAGCCGCTCCAGGTCCTCGTTGGTGGTCAGCCCCACGAGGACCTTGCGGCCCTGGCCGAGCAGACCGTCCGTCAGGTTGAGCAGCCGGGACAGTGCCTGGCCGGTGGCCTCCTTCGCGCCGCCGCGGATCAGCTCGTCGCAGTCCTCCAGGAGCAGCAGCCGCCACCGCTCCTTCTCCGTGCCGTCGCCCTCCTCGCCGATCGCGATGTCCATCAGGTAGCCGATGTCGTTGAAGAGCCGCTCGGGGTCGAGCACGCAGTCGACCTGGCACCAGTCCTGCCAGGACCGGGCGAGGGTGCGCAGCGCGGAGGTCTTGCCGGTGCCGGGCGGGCCGTGCAGCAGCAGGAGCCGGCCGCTGACGTCGTCCGGGGTCAGCTTCATCAGCCGGTCCATCGCCTCGGCCACCGGCGCCGTGTAGTGGGGGCGGGCGTCGTCCCAGGTGTCGGCGCTGATCCGGCGGGTCATCCGGCGCGGGCCGCGCTGCGGCGCCAGGTACCAGAAGCCCATGGTGACGTCCTCGGGCTCGGGCTCCGGCTCGTCCTTGGCGCCCTCGGTGGCCTCGGCGAGGATCCGCGCCGCCAGCTCGGGGCCGGTCGCCGTCACGGTGACGTCGGCGCGGTGCTTCCAGCGGGAGGACAGGATCGTCCACCCCTCGCCCTCGGCCAGCACCGAGCTGCGGTCCTCGTCCTTGAAGCCCCACAGCACCCGGGCGCCGGGCGGCAGCAGGCTCGCGTCGGGCTTCGCCCGGTCCAGGGTGAGGCCGTGGGAGTGCGGCTGCGCCCCGGTGGCGAACCGGTCGAGGAAGAGCGCGTCCATGACGTCGCCCGGCGAGTCGCTGTCGTCGAGGTTGACCACGACCGGCAGCGACGCCTGGTGCGGCCCGGACGGAACGGCGGGGGTGTCTGGCATGCCGCCATGATCCGCCACCGGCCCCGGACGGCGCACCGGGTTTTGCCGGGGCCGGCTGCGGCGCCCGGGGCCGGCTGCGGCGTGCGGGGCCGGCTGCGGCGTGCGGGGCCGGCTGCGGCGTGCGGCGCCGTGACCGCGGGCGCGGCCCGGATCCGGTGCGTGCGGCACCGGTCCCGCGCCCGCCGCCCGGATCCGGTCCCGGGATCAGATCCAGTGCCCGCGCAGTGCGCCGCGGGCCCTGCGGGCGAGGGCGTACCCCTTCGTCAGGGCCCGGTCGGCGGCGAAGTTCCGTCCCACGGCCCGCCCTTCGACGAGGCGGGTGAACTCCTCGACGGTGGTGGAGCGGCGCACGGTCACCCGTTCCAGGGCGTACGGCCCCTGGTGGCGGCGCGCGAGCGCGTTCCCGACCGCGAGGGCCTGGGCGAAGCCGGCCTCGCGGACGGCGGCCCGCACCCGGCGGCTGGAGTAGCCGTACGGATAGGCGAAGGAGTCCGGCGCGGTGCCGAGCTCCTCGCCGATCAGTTCCCGGCAGCGCAGCGCCTCGAACCGCAGCCGCCGCGCGTCGAGCTGGTCCAGTTGCGGGTGGCTGTGGCTGTGTCCGCCGATCTCCGTTCCGGCGGCGGCCAGTTCGCGCACCTGGGTCCAGGAGAGCATGGTGTCGAGGGCGCCGCCGGTCGCGTGCCGGCCGGGCAGCCAGCCGCTGGTGACGAAGACGGTGCTCGGGAAGGAGTACCGCGCGAGCACCGGCAGGGCGTACCGGTGCACGCCCTCGTACCCGTCGTCGAAGGTGACGAGCACCGGCCGGGGCGGCAGCACCCCGCCGCTCCGCCAGGCGGCGGCGAGCGCGGCCGTGGTGACGGGCGTGAACCCCCGCCCGGCCACCACGTCCATCTGCGCGGCGAAGGCCTCGGGCGTCACCGAGAGCCCCAGCGTCGCGGGCGCCGGATCGGGCGCGACGGCGTGGTACATCAGGATGGGGACGGGCTCGGGCACCGCCCCGGGCTCGGCGGGGACCCGGCCCGCCGCCCCCCGCGCGGACCGGACACGCCCCCCGGCCGCCGCACCACCCACGGGCCTCACCCCGGCGGGAGCCGCCGCCCCGGGTACGGGCTCGGCCCCGGTGGGAGTCGTCGCCTCCGGTACGGATTTCGCCTCGGCGGGAGTCGTCCCGGGTGCGGGCTCTGCCTCGGCGCGAGCCGTCGTCCCGGGTGCGGGCTCGGCCCCGGTGGGAGTCGTCGCCTCCGGTACGGATTTCGCCTCGGCGGGAGCTGCCGCCCCGGGTACGGGCTCCGCCCCGGCGCGAGTCGTCGCCTCCGGTATGGGCTCCGCCCCCGCGGGGGCCTCGCCCTGGCCCGCGTCCACGTGGCTCGCCGTGCCGTCCGGGCCCGGGAACGCCTGGCTCTGTGGGCGCTCCCCGCCCGGGTCCGCGGAGGTGGCGTTCACGCGGCGGCCTCCTTCGGTTCCGGGGCCCCGGTCCGCCGGGGTTCCGGGGTGATCGGGCCCCAGGCGAAGGTGGGGGAGCCGCCGCGCCGGGCGCGGAGGGTGCCGAGGGCGTAGCCGCCGGCGGCGAGCGCCACGCCGGTGACGATGGCGCCGGCCCGGCCCGCGCCGCCGGCCCGGCCGAGCAGGGCGTCGCGCATCCCGCGCAGCACTCCGGCGGGCAGCACGCGGCTGGTGTAGCGCCGCTCGGACTCCAGGCCCTTGCCGGCGCCGACGCTCTGGGCGACGAGGGCCTTCGAGAGGCCCTCCGCGTAGACGCGGGTGCGGAAGTAGGCGAAGCGCTCGCGGGCGGCCGGCACCTTGTGGTGGATGACCGCGCGGTCGTCGATGAGCAGGACCGCGCCCGGCACCGCGCCGGCCAGCCGGATGCAGAGCTCGGTCTCCTCGCAGCCGAGCGGGCGCCGGTCGCCGTCCCGGCCGATGCCGGTGGCGAAGCCGCCCGCCGCGTCGAAGGCGGCGCGCCGGAAGGAGGCGTTGCCGCCGAGGACGTTGCGGACCCGGACCCGGCCCGGGGGCAGCCCCCGGTACGTACAGCCGACGACCCAGTCGAACTCCTCGGGGAACCAGACGGGCCGGCGGCCGGAGGCCCAGACGGGCAGCGTGCGCCCGCCGACGGCGACGACCTCCGGGTCCTCGTAGCCGGCCGCGAAGTGGTGGAGCCAGTCGCGCTCCGCCACCGCGTCGTCGTCGAGGAAGGCGACGAACTCGCCGCGCGCGGCGGCGATCCCGGTGTTGCGGCCGGAGGAGAGGCCGCGGGGGCCCGCGTTGGCGAGCACCCGCACCTCCTCGCGGTCGTCCGCGTACTCCTCGGCGAGCCGCTGGAGCAGCCGCTCGTTGTGGTCGACGACGAGCAGCGTCTCCAGCGGCGGCAGCGACTGTTTCCGGACGGAGTCGACGGCGGCGAGGATGTCCCCCCACCGCTCCTCGGTGTAGGCGCAGATCACCACCGAGAAGCGGGGCGGGGCCGTGCGGTCGCTCAAGAGACCTCTCCCCGGGGGACGTTGACCGAGAACGCGGCGGGGCGGCGGAGTGCCCGGGCGGCCCTCGGGACGCGCTTCTCCTTGAGGATCACCTTGAGGACGCGGAGGCCGTCGCGCACCGCGTTGAGGTTGCTGACGCCGTGGATCCGCAGGTACTCGTGGCTCGGGACCTCCTGCACCTTCAGGCCGGCCTTGACGACCCGGATGTTGATGAGGGTCTCGATCTCGAAGCCGGTGCAGTCGAGGGTGATCTTGTCGAGGCAGTGCTTCCAGAAGGCGTTGTATCCGTAGCACAGGTCGGTGTAGCGGGCGCCGAACTTGCGGTTGACGAGGGTGCAGAGCGCCCAGTTGCCGAGCCGGCGGATGCCGGTCATGTCGTCGGTGCCGCCGCCGTTGGCGAAGCGCGAGCCCTTGGCGAAGTCGGCGCCGCCGACGAGGGCGGAGACGTAGGAGACGATCTCCTGTCCGTCGGCCGAGCCGTCGGCGTCGACCATGACGATGATGTCGCCGGTGCAGGCGGCGAAGCCGCTGATCAGGGCGTCGCCCTTGCCCTTTCCGACCTGCTTGACGACTTTGACGCCGGGCCAGTGCTTTTTGGCGACCTCGACGGTGTCGTCCGTCGAATTTCCGTCGACGAGGACGACTTCGTGAATCCAATCCGGCAGTGTCTGGAACACGTACGGAAGATTTTCCGCCTCATTCATCGCGGGAATGACGACGCTCACCGGCGGAGTGATCGCCAGATGGGACGTGATGGCCCGGTACTGGGCCGCTATTCGACTCGGCTCGGTGAATTCTCGGCCCGTGGCGGCCGGGCGCAGGAACGAGCTCATTGGGTCGGTCTCCCTCTCGTCCGGTGAGCCGCCCAACCCCTGGGCGGCCCGGTCGTGTGTCCGGTTCGAAAGGGGGGTTCTCGCCATCCCCGCACGGAAGCGATCTCCTTGCGAGACGCGCGAGTTGGCATGACTGGCCGCGCGGTACCCGCGACTCGGCGCATACGCGCGCACCGAGCACGGCACCCCCCTACCGCGCCCCGCTCCGGGACCCCTCGACCGGTCGGCGTCTCCCCAAGAGCCGCTGTGTCGATGAACCGATGCGGGTGAGATGTACGACGGTATTGATGAATGGGACTGTATGGCAAGTCCCGCTGGCACGGCCCGGTTTCTGGCACTTTGGCGAGCAAACAGCGCTCGTAAGCGCTCTCTTGTCGATCGGATTCGATCAATCCGTTTTCGGGGTGGGAGGGGTGGGGCTCCCTCGTCTTCCTGTGCGGGCGCGGGCGTCCGGGTCGCGATCCCGTTCGATCGTCGAAGCGGAAGCGGACCCTACGGTTCCTCAGGTGGCCGGAAATCGACGGTTCCTGAGGAATGTTCACTCACTCTCCAGGGTCAGTTTTGACATGAACACTTCCGGAACGGCGGATCCGATGCTACTTCCTGGTAGCGCAGAGATCCTGCTACAGGGAGGTTCCATGAAACTGTCGCGATTCGCGGCCTTCGCGTCCTCGCTCCTGCTCGGTTCCGTCCTCGCCCTGACCGGGGCGGGAGCCGCGCACGCCGCCGAGTCCGCAGCCGTCGACTATGTGGCCCTCGGTGACTCGTACTCCTCCGGCGTCGGCGCCGGCAGCTACGACAGCGCCAGCGGCGACTGCAAGCGCTCCACCAAGGCCTACCCGCGCCTCTGGGCCAACGCCAACGCCCCCTCGTCCTTCGCCTTCACCGCCTGTTCCGGCGCCGTCACCACCGACGTCACCACCAAGCAGCTCGGCCCGCTCTCCTCCGCCACCGACCTCGTCTCGATCACCGTCGGCGGCAACGACGCCGGGTTCGCCGATGTCATGACGACCTGTGTGCTCCAGTCGGAGTCCACCTGCGTCAACCGGGTGAACCAGGCGAAGGGGTACGTCGACTCGACGCTGCCCGCCCGCCTCGACGCCGTGTACAACGCCATTCGCGCCAAGGCCCCGGCCGCCCGGGTCGTCGTCCTCGGCTACCCGCGCTTCTACCAGCTGAGCGGCAGCTGCGTCGCCGGCCTCAGCGAGACCGAGCGCGCGGCCATCAACGGCGCCGCCGACCACCTCAACGCGGCCGTCGCCAAGCGCGCCGCCGACCACGGCTTCGCCTTCGCCAGCGTCGTCCCGGCCTTCACCGGCCACGAGATCTGCTCCGGCTCGGCCTGGCTGCACAGCGTCAACTGGCTCAACATCGGCGAGTCCTACCACCCGACGGCCGCCGGCCAGTCGGGCGGCTACCTGCCGAGCTTCAGGAGCGCGGCGTAGCGGCGGGTCCCCCCACCTCCGCACCCGTACCCGCGGCGCCGGGAACGGCCGGAGCGGTGCTCGACGCCCCGCCCCCGCCCGGACCGGCGCCCGGATCCCCGCCCCTGACGGCCTGCCAGACCAGCACCGCCAGAATCACCAGGAGTCCCACGACGCCGGCGACGACGACGGCGCCCCGCCGGGGACCCCGCCGCCCCTCCGCGGCCGCGCGCCCCTCCGTGCGCGCCCCGCGCACCCCGCCCGGCCCCTCGTGCTCCCGGTCCTCCGACCGCCCCGGACCGCGCCCCGACGCGCGCCCCTCGGCCACCGCCCCGCCCCGCGCCCGCTCCCCGGTCCCGGCGACCCGCTCCAGTTCCCGTACGGCCCCGGCCCGCACGCCCGCGTCCCGGTCGGCGAGGCCCGCCACCACCGGCGCCAGCGGCCCCGAACGGGGGTCGGCGACCATCCCGCCCAGCAGCGCGGCCAGCGACCCCGCGTCCTCCTCCGGGCCCGGCGGCGGCGCGTCCGGCCCGTCGCCCGGCGCCGAGGCCCCGGTCGCCACGCCCGTCACCACCACCCGCCCGTCGTTGGCGAGCAGCACCCGGTCCGGCCCGAGTTCGCGGTACGGGACGCCCGCGGCCCGCGCGGCGCGCAGCGCCGCGAGCACCCCGAGCGCCACCCGCGCCGCCTCCCGGTCCGGCAGCGGCCCGTCCGCCTCCCGAGTCTCCGCCAGCGTCAGCCCGCGGACCAGCTCCATCACGATCCACGGCCGGCCGCGCTCGACGACCACGTCGTACACCTCGGCCACGCCCGGGTCCGAGATCGCCTCCGCCGCCCGCGCCTCGCGCTCCACCCGCGCGTACAGCGCGGGCTCCGCGCCCGGGGGCGTCCCCGGCGGGGCGTGCACCTCCTTGACGGCCACGTCGCGGCCGAGCGCCTCGTCCCGGGCGCGCCAGACGATGCCCGCCGCGCCCTCCGCGAGGGCGTCGAGCAGTCGGTAACGGCCCGCGATCAGCGTCATGGACCCACGGTAGCCGCGCCCCTGCCGGGTGGCGACCCACCCGGACGGACCTCGGTGGCGCAGATCACACCGGTCTGCGGGGCCGCAGGTGGACGGGGAGGGGGCGGGATGGTTCATGACGGTTCGGCAGGTGTTCGAACGCTGTCCAACTCGCCCTGGAATCAGATGGATTCGAAGAGTGAGCGTCAACCCCCGTACGAGTGTGTCGAATCCCGTCGGCGGGATACACGCGTGTCACCGTGGGGCGATAGGGTTAACCTGCCCGGGCCGGGTGCCCTCGTACGGGTGGGGAGTGACATGGAACAGATAACGATGCGCAGCAGGCCGCGCGTGCCTGCCATCACCTGCGGGAGCAGCGCGACGAGTTCGCGCCTCGACCGCCATCTCGCGGTGCTCGGCGGTCCCGCCGTGCCCCAGCGCGAGGTGGCCGAGGCGACGCTGCTCATGCGGGAACTGACGACGCGCCGGCACGAGACGCCGGCCCAGGGCCCGCACGGCGGCCGCGCGCGCGTCTCGCTCTTCGCCCCGCTCCGCCGCCTCCGTCGCACCCTCTTCGGCGCCCGCCACTAGGACACCGCGCGACCAGGCGGTGGAGCCGCGTCCCCGACGCGCCCCGCCCCGTCCGGTCCGCCACCCGTACCCACCCGCACGCCGAGAGCGCCGGACGCGTCCCCGCCCGTCCGGCGCTTCGTCGTACCCCCGGTCCGCCGGCCGCGGGCCCCGTCAGGCGATCACGCCGGACGTCCGCAGCCGCGCCAGCTCCGCCGCCGGCACGCCCAGGGCGGCCAGGACCGCGTCCGTGTGCTCGCCGAGGGCCGGGACCCGGCCCATCGGCGCCTCGGGGGCGTCGGGGAAGACGACCGGCGGCAGCAGGGACGGCAGGGGGCCCGCCGGGGAGTCCACCGGGCGCCAGCGGTCCCGCGCGGCCAGCTGGGGGTGGCGCACCAGCTCCGCCACCGAGTTGAGCCGCGCGCAGGCGATCCCGGCCGCGTCCAGGCGTCGTACCGCCTCCTCCGCCGACAGCGTGCCGAGCGCCGCCGCGACGGCCGCGTCGGTCGCCGCCCGGCCCGCCACCCGCGCCGCGTTGGTCGCGAACGCCGGGTCGTCGGCGAGTTCCGGCCGGCCGAGGACCCGCTCGGCGAGCCGCCGCCACTCCCGGTCGTTCTGCACCGAGAGCAGCACCTGGGAGCCGTCCGCCGTCGGATAGGCGTCGTAGGGGGCGATCACCGCATGCGCGAGCCCCGTGCGCGCCGGGGCCGTGCCTCCGTGCGCCCCGTGGTGCAGGGGGTGGCCCATCCACTCCGCGAGCGCGTCGAACAGCGAGACCTCCACGGGCCCGCCCCGGCCCGTCGTCCCGCGCCGCACGAGGGCGGCGAGCACCCCCGCGTACGCGTACATCCCGGCCGCGATGTCGGCGGCCGGGACGCCGGACTTGACGGGCTGCTCCGGGGTGCCGGTGACCGAGACGAGGCCGGTCTCGCACTGCACGAGCATGTCGTACGCCCTCCGGTGCGCGTACGGGCCGTCGGGGCCGTACCCGGAGACGTCCACGGCGACCAGCCGGGGGTGCGCGGCGCAGAGCGTGGCCGCGTCGAGTCCGAGCCGGGCCGCCGCCCCGTGCGCGAGGTTCTGCACGAAGACGTCCGCGTCCGCCACGAGCCGCCCCACCAGCTCCCGGCCGCGCGGGTCCTTCAGGTCGACGGCGACGGACTCCTTGCCGCGGTTGCACCAGACGAAGTGCGAGGCCAGCCCGCGGGCGGCGGTGTCGTAGCCGCGGGCGAAGTCCCCGCCGTCGGGGCGCTCGACCTTGACGACCCGGGCGCCGAGGTCGGCCAGCTGCCGGGTGGCGAAGGGCGCGGCGACGGCCTGTTCGACGGAGACGACGGTGATCCCGTCCAGGGGGAGTGGCTGAGTGCTCATGCCCGTCTGCCTACCGCGCCCGGGCGGCCGCTGTCACCGGGATCCGGGTCACGCCGCCCGGCCGGCCCGGTTCAGCGGCGCCCGTACCGGCGGACGGCGAGCGGGGCGAGGACCGCGATCAGGCCGAGCGACCAGAGCAGCGAGCCCGCCACCGGGTGGGCGACCGGCCAGGCGGCGCCGTCCGGGACGGGGGCGTTGCCGCAGAGCGCGCGCACGGCGGTGGTGACGGCGGAGACCGGGTTCCACTCGGCGACCGTCCGCAGCCACCCCGGCATGCCCTCGGTGGGGATGTACGCGTTCGAGAGCAGCGGCAGCATGAAGGTGGCGCTGCCGAGCTGGCCGGCCGCCTCCTCGCTCTCGGAGGCGAGGCCGAGCAGGATGCCCGCCCAGGTCGCGGCCGAGCGGAAGAGCAGCAGCAGGCCGAAGGCGCCGAGGGCTCCGAGGGCGCCGCCCTCGATCCGCCAGCCCATCGCGAGCCCCACCAGGACCAGCGGCACCATGCCGACGGCGCTGACCAGGAGGTCGGCGGCGGCCTGCCCGAGCGGCACGGCGGCCCGGCCCACCGGGAGGGTGCGGAAGCGGTCGGTGACGCCCCGGTGGGTGTCCTGGGCGGCCTGGAACATGCCGGTCATCAGTCCGCCGGCGGCGGTCGCGACGAGCAGTCCGGGGACGAGGAAGGAGCGGTACTCGGCGCCCGGCATGGCGAGCGCCCCGCCGAGGACGTAGCCGAAGAAGAGCAGGAAGACGATCGGCATCGTCATCGTCATGACCGTGAGGGCGGGGGCGTGCCGGACGCGCCGCAGGTTGCGGCCGGCCAGGGCGGCCCCTTCGAGGGCGAGGGCGTTCACGCGGCGGTCTCCTTCCGTCCGGTGAGGCGCAGGAACACCTCGTCGAGGGTGGGCGGACGCAGCGAGGCGTCGACGATGTGGATCCCGGCGGCGTCGATCTCGCGGACCAGCCGGGGCAGGGTGAGGGCGGGGTCGGTGGTGACGGCGCCGACGGTGCGGCGTTCGGCGTCCAGGACCGGGGCCGAGCCGGTCAGCCGGTCGAGGACGGCGGCGGCGGGTTCCAGCGGCCCGGTCCCGGCGAGGACCACCTCGGCGCGGTGGCCGACGAGCGCCTTGAGCGCGGCGGGGGTGCCGCGGTGGGCGGCCCGGCCGTCCTCGACGAGGACGATGTCGTCCGCGAGCCGGTCCGCCTCCTCCAGGTACTGGGTGGTGAGCACCACGGTCGTGCCCTGGCCGGAGAGTCCCCGGACGGCGTCCCAGACGGCCTCCCGGCTGCGCGGGTCGAGGCCGGTGGTCGGCTCGTCGAGGAAGAGGACCGAGGGGCGGCCCAGGAGGCTCGCCGCGAGGTCGAGGCGCCGCCGCATCCCGCCGGAGTAGGTGCGGGCGAGCCGGTCCGCGGCGCCGGTGAGGCCGAACTCCTCCAGGAGCTCGTCGGCCCGGGCGCGCGGGAGCCGCAGCAGCCGGGCGAAGAGGCGCAGGTTCTCGGCGCCGGTGAGGTCGCCGTCGACGGAGGCGTACTGGCCGGTGACGGCGATCCGGCGGCGTACGGCGGCGGGGTCGCGGACCAGGTCGTGGCCGGCGATCCGGGCGCTGCCGGCGTCGGGCGCGAGGAGCGTGGTGAGGATCCGGACGGCGGTGGTCTTGCCGGCGCCGTTGGGGCCGAGGAGGCCGCAGACCGTGCCCTCGGGGACGGCGAGGTCGAGCCCGCGCAGGGCGTGGACCTCGCCGTACCGCTTCTCCAGACCCTCACTAAGTACAGCGTACGTAGTCGTCATGGGGGCACCGTATCCCACTACGTACGCTGTACGTAACTACGATGGAGGCGAGGTGATGAGATGGCGGGCCGAGCGGCCGAACCCGAAGTGATCTGGGCGCGCCCCGAGCGCGCCGGCCGAGGCCCCAAGCCGGCCTTCAGCAGGCAGGACGTCGTCGACGCCGCCGTCCGCATCGCGGACGCCGACGGCATCGACGCGGTCTCCATGCGGCGGATCGCCGCCGAACTCGGCTGCGGCACCATGTCGCTGTACAACTACGTCCCCCGCAAGGAGGACCTGTACGAGCTGATGGTCGACGCGGTGAGCGCCGAGTACGCCTTCCCGGAGCGACCCAGCGGCGACTGGCGGGCCGACATGACCGACCTCGCCCACCAGACCCGCGCGATCATGTACCGGCACCCGTGGCTCTCCCGGGTCATGACCACCGCCTACGGCTTCAGCCCGAACGCCCTGCGCTACCTGGAGTGGTGCCTCGGCTGCCTCGTCCCGCTCGACGTGCCCGCCGGACTCAAGATGCAGCTCGTCGCGATGGTCAACGGCACCGTCATGGCCACCGTCCGCAACGAGCAGGCCCTCGCCGAACGCGCCCGCGGACTGCCGTGGACCGAGGAGGAGGAACAGGCCGTGCGCGGCGCCTACCTCATGGGCCAGGTGGCCAGCGGACGCTACCCGCACCTCGCCGCGCTGCTCGCCGAGTCCGCCGCCCCCGCCGACCCGGACGAGATCTTCGCCCTGACCATCGCCCGGCTCCTCGACTCCTTCGCGACGGCGGAACCGGGCCGGGGAAGCGTCACACCAGCGTGAACTGGCCCCCCGGGCCCTCCTCCTGATGGTCGAGCACCGACGCCGGCCGGCGCGCCCGGTCCGGCACCGGCAGCACCCCGGCCGCCCGCAGCGCCGCCCGGCCCGGCCCGCCGCCGCCGGACGCCGCGAACGGCGCCCGCTCCGCCTCCCGCGCCCCGAGCAGCGCCAGCACGGTGATCAGGTCGAGGAGCTCGGAGGTCCACTCCTGCGGCCAGGCCGCAGGGCCGACCGCCTCCAGCGACCCCGCCTCGGCCGGTGCGGTCCGGCGGGCGAACCACTGCTCCAGGACCCGCGCCCCGCCCGCCCGGTACTCCCACGCCTCCTCGGGGACCGGCGAGATCCGGCCCTCGCCGACGCTCAGGACCTCGCCCCCGGAGTCGTACGCGAGCGCGTCCGGGCGCGGCGGGAGAGCCGCCCGCACGTACGGCCGGCGGCCGCCCGGCAGCCGGGGCCGCGCCCCGCTCAACGCGCCCCGCAGCTGGACGTCCAGCAGCTCCCGGCCGAGCGCCACGCCCGCCGCCCACGCCTCCGGACCCGCCGGCAGCGGCACCCGGCACCCGGCAGGGGAGGGGACGGCCGCCGCGACGACCCAGGCCAGCCACCCGACCGGCTCCACCGCCCCGTACCGCTCCCGCAGGAAGTCCGGCAGCCCGGGCGCCAGGTTCGGCTCCGCGCCGCCCGGCCGCCGGAACAGCGGCCGGATCCGGCCCGGGCGGCCCGCCGGGGAACGCCCCTCGGGCAGCGCGCCCGTCACCAGGAGGGCCGGCCCGGCCGCCCCCGGCACGTACCCCTGCTCCACCGCGAAGAGCTGCGGTTCGCCCGCCACCCGCCACAGCTCGGGCCGCGCGGTGTCGAGGAGCCGGTGGTCGGGGAGCAGCCACTGCTCGTCGAAGGGCCCGGACAGCACCCGCACCGGCTCGGGGCACGGCCCGGACTCGCGGGCGAACCGCCCGGTCCCGGTCCGCTGCCCCGGCAGCGCCGCCACCGCCGTCCCCGTCGTCCGCGCCCGGCTCGGCCGGAACAACGCCTCGCGCTCCCCGCCCTCCGCCGCCACCAGCCGGTCCCACCGGCCGCGCAGCGTCCGCGCGTCGGGCGCCACGACCCACGCCCGCCCGAACCGCGGCGGCGCCACCGACCACGGCATCAGCTCGTCGAGCAGGGGCGCGTCGTCGTCCGGTGGAAGGGCCTGCTGCCGGGAAGCCTCTGTCACGCCCCGCATGCTAACGAGCGCGGAACGGAGGCGTCAGTGCGCCTCGTACCCTCACGGCGTCAGTGCGCCTCGACCGTCACCGTGAAGGAGAAGCGGTCGCCGCGGTAGCGGATGCGGGCGACGTCGACGACCCGGCCGTCCTCGGCGTAGGTGACGCCGGTGTAGTGGAGGATCGGGGAGAGCAGCGGGACCCGCAGGAGTTCCGCCGTCTCCGGGTCGGCGAGGCGCGCCTCGACCGTGTCGGTGATGCGGCTGATCGGCACCCCGACGACGTCCCGGAGCACCTTCGTCATCGGCCACCGCTCCAGGTCCGCCGGGTCGATCGCGGTGGCGAACTCGGGCCGCACCGCGTTCTCCGCCCAGTTCGTCGGCTCGTCGCTCTCGCCGTCGGAGCGCAGCCTGCGGTACGTCACGACCTCGGCCACGTCCGGGAAGTACTCGGCGAGCTCGCCGGGCACCGGCTCCGGGCCGTGGCCGAGCACCGTGGTCCGCTCGCCGGACTGCTGGGCCACGATCGCGTCGATCGAGCCGAGCAGCCGGCGCGGGGTGGAGCGCCGGGCGCCCGGCTCGATGAAGGTGCCGCGCCGCCGGTGCCGGCTGATCAGCCCCTCCTCCTCCAGCTCCTTCAGGGCCTGGCGCATGGTCAGCACGCTGACGCCGTAGTGCGCGGCCAGCTGCTCCTCGGTGGGCAGCCGCAGCGAGGCGTCGGGCGTGCGCCCCAGTATGGAGGCGCGCAGGGACTGCGAGACCTGGTACCACAGCGGCAGCTTGCGGTTCAGGACCAGCGAGTCGGGAGCGAAGGCGGTCACGGCGTTCTCCGTACGACGGCGCGGTGGGACGGCTGAGCGGACTCTACGCGGCCGGAAAGCGGAGCCTACGGCCGGAAATGACGCTCAAGACCCTGCCACACGTCGTCGTAGCCGCGCTGCAGGTGGTCGGCGCCGGCGGCCTGCGCGGTCGCCGTCACCGGCCAGCGCGTCTCGAACATGAAGGCCAGGCCGTCGTCGATCTTCTGGGGCTTCAGCTCGGCGGCGCTCGCCCGGTCGAAGGTCTCCCGGTCGGGGCCGTGCGCGGACATCATGTTGTGCAGCGAGCCGCCGCCGGGCACGAATCCCCCCTTTCCGGCTGTCTTGGCGTCGTACGCGCCCTCGATGAGGCCCATGTACTCGCTCATCACGTTCCGGTGGAAGTACGGCGGCCGGAAGGTGTCCTCGCCGACCAGCCAGCGCGGGGCGAAGACCACGAAGTCGACGCCGGCCAGGCCGGGGGTGTCGGAGGGGGAGGTGAGCACGGTGAAGATCGACGGGTCGGGGTGGTCGTAGGAGATCGTCCCGATGACGTTGAAGCGGCGCAGGTCGTAGACGTACGGGGTGTGGTTGCCGTGCCAGGCGACGACGTCCAGCGGCGAGTGGCCGTACGTCGCCGTCCAGAGGTTGCCGCAGAACTTGTTGACCACCTCCACCGGGCCCTCGACGTCCTCGTAGGCGGCGACCGGGGCGCGGAAGTCCCGGGCGTTCGCGAGGCCGTTGGCGCCGATCGGGCCGAGGTCGGGGAGCTGGAAGGGGGCGCCGTAGTTCTCGCAGACGTAGCCGCGCGCGGTCTCGTCGAGCAGCTCGACGCGGAAGCGGACGCCGCGCGGGATCAGCGCGACCTCGCCGGGGCGGGCCGCGAGCAGCCCCAGCTCGGTGCGGAGGAGGAGGCCGCCGCGCTCGGGGACGATCAGCAGCTCGCCGTCCGAGTCGCCGAAGACCCGCTCCATGGAGGCGTTGGCGTGGTAGAGGTGCACGGCCATGCCGGCCCGCTGGGCCGCGTCGCCGTTGCCGCCGAGGGTCCACAGGCCGGCCAGCCAGTCGGTGCCGGGCGCCGGCTCCGGCAGCGGGTTCCAGCGCAGCCGGTTGGGGTCGGCGACCGTCTCGGCGAAGGGGGCGGTGCGCACCGCGCCGTTGTCGGTCCGGACGAACGGCGGATGGGCCGCCGAGGGGCGGATCCGGTACAGCCACGAGCGCCGGTTGTGCGCCCGCGGCTCGGTGAACGCGCTGCCGCTGAGCTGCTCGGCGTAGAGGCCGAGCGGGGCGCGCTGCGGCGAGTTGCGGCCCTCCGGAAGGGCGCCGGGGAGCGCCTCCGAACCGTGCTCGTTGCCGAATCCGGTGCTGTAGGTGAGCGCCTCGGCCGTCTTCCTGGCCTGCTCGGTCGTCATCGCCCGCTCCTGTCCTGAAAGAAATCCTATGGATGACCGTAGGATTCCGCGCGGCTCCCGTCAACGGGGCGGGGGGAAACGGTGTCCACGATCCGTCCGCGTGTTCGCCGTCATCCGTCCGCGTGTCCGCCGTCCATCCGCCCTCGGCCCCACCGTCATCTGCCCGCGCGTCCGCAGCCATCCGCCCGGGTGTCCGCCGTCATCCGCCCTCGGGCCCGCCGTCATCCGCCCGCGCCGACGGGGACGTCCGGGCCGCCCCGGCGGGATCGGACCGCTCATCGCCCGGACGGGACCGGAGCGGCATCATGGACCCCGTGCCCCAGACCCGCCCGCACGACGCGCCCCCCGCGCTCCGCCGCGCCCCCGTCCAGCGGCGCAGCGCCGAGCGGCTCGCCCGCATCCTCGACGCCTGCGCCGGGCTCCTCGACGAGACCGGCTACGAGCAGCTGAGCACCCGGGCCGTCGCCGTCCGCGCCGGCGTCCCGATCGGCTCCGTCTACCGCTTCTTCGGCAACAAGCGGGCCATGGTCGCCGCCCTCGCCCACCGCAACCTCGACCGGTACGCCGAGCGGATCTCCGCCCGCTTCGAGCGGACGCCCGTCCTCGACGAGCGCTCCGCCATCGACGGCGTCCTCGACGAGTTCCTCGCGATGAAGCGCGGCGTCCCCGGCTTCGCCCTCGTCGACTTCGGCGTGCCCGCCGCCGAGGAGGCCGGGGAAGGAGCCGCCGAGGACCCCAACGGCAAGGTCGCCGAGCGGATCTGCGGCCTCCTCGCCGCCCACCTCGGCCGCGCCGACGACGAGACGCTGCGCCGCAAGGTCCTCGTCTGCGTCGAGACCGCCGACACCCTGGTCCGCCTCGCCTTCCGCGCCGACCCCGCCGGCGACCCGGCGCTCATCGACGAGACCCGGCAGCTCCTCCACGCCTACCTCGCGCCCTCCCTCACCGGCTGACCCCGGGAGGCGCGGGGCCGCGCTCCCCCTCCCGTACGTCCCTACCGGTCGGTATGCTCGCCGCGAGCTGCCGCCCCGCCGCCGTCCCACGGGAGACGCCATGTCCACCGCCCCACGCATCTGCCCCCTCTGCGAAGCGACCTGCGGACTCGTCCTGACCCTCGACGGCAGCCGGGTCACCGGCGCCCGCGGGGACCGGGACGACGTCTTCAGCAGAGGCTTCATCTGCCCGAAGGGCGCCGCCTTCCCCCAGGTCGACGCCGACCCCGACCGGCTGCGCACCCCGCTCGTCCGCGAGAACGGCGAGCTGCGGGAGGCGAGCTGGGAGGAGGCCTTCGACACGATCGCGGCGAGGATCCGTCCGCTGATCGAGGGCCACGGGCCCGACGCCCTGGGCATCGTCCTGGGCAACCCCAACGTCCACACGATGGCCGGAGCGCTCTACCCGCCCCTCCTCCTCCGCGCCGCGGGCACGAGCAACCTCTTCACCGCCTCCACGCTCGACCAGATGCCCAAGCACGTCTCCAGCGGGCTCCTCTTCGGCGACCCCTTCGCCATCCCCGTCCCCGACCTGGACCGCACCGACCACCTCCTGGTCATCGGCGCCAATCCGCTGGACTCCAACGGAAGCCTCTGCACCGCCCCCGACTTCCCCGGCCGGCTCGCCGCGCTCCGCCGCCGGGGCGGCACCCTCACCGTCGTCGACCCCCGGCGCACCCGCACCGCCCGCCTCGCCGACCGTCACCTCGCCCCCCGGCCCGGCACCGACGCCCTCCTCCTCGCCGCCCTGGTCCACACCCTCTTCGCCGAGGGCCTCGCCGACCCCGGCCCGCTCGCCGACCGCACCGAGGGCGTCGACCAGGTCCGGGACGCCGTGAGGGAGTTCACCCCCGAGGCCGTCGCCCCGGTCTGCGAACTCGACCCCGGCACGATCCGCGCCGTCGCCCGGGAGCTCGCCGCCGCGCCCACCGCCGCCGTCTACGGGCGGATGGGCAGCTCCACCGTGTCCCACGGCACCCTCGCCAACTGGCTCGTCGACGTCCTCAACGTCCTCACCGGCAACCTCGACCGGCCCGGCGGCGCGCTCTTCCCCCGCTCCGCCACCGCCCCGGCGCCCCGCCCCGCGGGGCCGGGCCGCGGCTTCCTCCTCGGCCGCCGCCGCAGCCGCGTCTCCGGACACCCCGAGGCCAAGGGGGAGTTCCCGCTCGCCGCCCTCGCCGAGGAGATCGACACCCCGGGGGAGGGCCGCATCCGGGCGCTGATCACCATCGCCGCCAACCCCGTCCTCTCCGCCCCCGACGGGCTCCGGCTCGACGCGGCCCTCACGAGCCTCGACCTGATGGTCTGCGTCGACCCCTACCTCAACGAGACGACCCGCCACGCCGACGTCCTGCTGCCCCCGCCGCCGCCCTCCCAGAGCGCCCACTTCGACTTCGCCTTCAACGGGTTCGCCGTCCGCGACCAGGTCCGCCACACCCCGGCCGCCGTCCCCCTGGAGGCCGGGCGGATGGACGAGTGCGAGATCCACGCCCGGCTGATCCTCGCGGTGTCGGGCATGCACGGAGCGCCGCCGTCCGCCGTCGACGACCTCGCCGTCGACACCCTCGTCGCCAGGGCGGTCACCCAGCCGCACTCGCCCGCGTACGGCGCCGATCCCAAGGAGTTCGCCGCCGGACTCACCGGGGAGAACGGTGCCGAGCGGCGGCTCGACCTGATGCTGCGGCTCGGGCCGTACGGCCTCACCCTCGACGAGCTCAAGGCACACCCGCACGGCATCGACCTCGGCCCGCTCAAGCCCCGCCTGGACGAGGTCCTGAACACCCGCACCGGCCGGATCGAACTCCTCCCGGACCCCATCGCCGCCGACCTGCCCCGGCTGCGGGCCGCCCTCACCGCCGTACCGGAGCCGGGGACCCTCCAGCTGGTGGGCCGCCGCCATCTGCGGTCCAACAACAGCTGGCTCCACAACACCCCGGCGCTCACCGGCGGTTCCAACCGCTGCACCCTCCAGGTGCACCCGGAGGACGCCGAGCGGCTGCGGCTCGCCGACGGCGGCCCCGCCAGGATCACGGGCGCGGGCGGCGAGCTGACGGCGGAGGTCGAGGTCACCGACGCGGTGCGGCCCGGGGTGGTCAGCCTGCCGCACGGCTGGGGCCACGACCGGCCCGGCACCCGCCTGTCCGTGGCCGCCGCCCGGCCCGGTGTCAACGTCAACCAGCTGCTCGACGGCACCCTCCTCGACCCGCTCTCCGGCACCGCCGTCCTCAACGGCTTCCCCGTCGAGGTGGCCCCGCTCGAACCGGCACCCCTGCTGTGACCTGGGGTTCTGCTCGTATTGCTCACGGGCGGAACCCTTGTTGAGGCCGGAAGGGGGCACCTACGGTCATCCGGACCGCCGCTCGGCGGCTGTTCAACGGTGAACGTGAGGTGCCTCCATGCTGACCGTCCTCGGCTTCGCCATGATCGCGACCTTCCTGGTCCTGATCATGATGAAGAGGATGTCGCCGATCGCGGCGCTCGTCCTGATCCCCGCCCTGTTCTGCGTCGCCGTCGGACAGGGCGCGCAGCTCGGCGACTACGTCATCGACGGCGTGGGCAAGCTGGCCCCCACCGCGGCCATGCTCATGTTCGCGATCGTCTACTTCGGCGTGATGATCGACGTCGGCCTCTTCGACCCGATCGTCCGGGCCATCCTGCGCTTCTGCAAGGCCGACCCGGTCCGCGTGGTCGTCGGCACGGCGGTCCTCGCCGCGATCGTCTCCCTCGACGGCGACGGTTCCACGACCTTCATGATCACCGTCTCGGCGATGTACCCGCTCTACAAGCGGCTCGGCATGAGCCTCGTCGTCCTCACCGGCGTGGCGGCCACGGCCAACGGCGTGATGAACACCCTGCCCTGGGGCGGTCCCACCGCCCGCGCCGCGACCGCGCTCAAGCTCGACGCCGGCGACATCTTCGTGCCGATGATCCCGGCCCTGGCGGCCGGACTGCTCTTCGTGATCGCCCTCGCCTACGTCCTCGGCCGCCGGGAGCGGAAGCGGATCGGCTACCTCACCCTCGACGAGGCGCTCGCCCCCGGCGTCGACGCGGAGACCGTCCTCGTGGGCGCCGGCGCGGGCAAGGGCGGCGGCGAGGGGGAGGGGCGGGCGGTCCCGCGGACGGGCGGCGGTGCCGGCGCGGCCGACGACGCCCCCGGCGAGGAGGGCGCCGGGGCCGCGGGCTTCCAGGGCCTCGACCCGCAGCGCGCCACCCTCCGGCCCCGGCTGTACTGGTTCAACGCCGCGCTCACCGTCGGCCTGCTCACCGCGATGATCCTCGAAGTGCTGCCGATCCCGGTGCTCTTCCTCATCGGCGCCGCCCTCGCGCTCACCGTGAACTTCCCGCGCCCCGCCGACCAGAAGGAGCGGCTGGCCGCGCACGCGGACAACGTCCTCAACGTCTCCGGCATGGTCTTCGCCGCCGCCGTCTTCACCGGCGTCCTCACCGGCACCGGCATGGTCAAGCACATGGCCGACTGGCTGGTCGGCGCCATCCCGGACGCGATGGGCCCGCACATGGCGCTGGTCACCGGGGTGCTGAGCCTGCCGCTCACCTACTTCATGTCGAACGACGGCTTCTACTTCGGCGTCCTGCCCGTCCTCGCGGAGGCCGGCGCCGCCCACGGCGTCTCCCCGCTGGAGATCGCCCGCGCCTCGCTCGCCGGCCAGGCGCTGCACATGTCGAGCCCGCTCGTCCCGGCGGTGTACGTGCTGGTCGGCATGGCGAAGGTGGAGTTCGGCGACCACACCCGCTTCACCGTGAAGTGGGCCGCCCTCACCTCGCTCGTGGTGCTCGCGGCGGGGGTGCTCTTCGGCATCGTCTGAGCCGGACGGGCGACTTGGGCGCGGCGTGGGCATGTCGCTACGGCTCGTGTCGAGTCGGTGACGGATAGTCGGATTATCGCCAAAGATGACCGCTCATGCTCATCCTGGAGGAATCCGCATGTCCGTCCGTACCTTCCGTCCCCTCGTCGGCACCGCCGCCGTCTCCGCAGTCCTCGGCGGGCTGGTCTTCGCCGGCGCCCCGGCCGCGTACGCCGCCCCCGGTGACAACGGCGACGTCAAGATCCACCACGCCGGCCGCGCCGACGAGCCGCCGCGGACGCCGGAGACCGACCAGCGCAACGAACCCAAGGTCTGCACGTTCTACATCTCGGCCCTCGGCTTCGACGGGCTGCAGACGCTCAACTGGACGATCGCGCCCCAGCCCCCCAAGGGCGGCACGGTCAAGAGCGGGGCCATCATGGTCGACCCCGCCGGCAACGGCTACACCCCGGACATCGAGCTCCCCGACGGCATGTACAAGGTCGAGTGGACCTGGACGGGCCAGATGGGCGCCAAGAAGAGCAAGGTCTTCCGGGTCGACTGCGACCACTTCACCAACCCGCCGAACGGCAACGGCGGTAACGGCAACGGCGGCAACGGCCACCACAAGCCCCCGCACGGCCCGGTCGGCGCCGGCGGCGGCGGCGCCGCCCAGCTCGCGGCCGAGCAGGACTCCTCGGCCTTCGGCGTCGGCGCGGCGGCCGCCGCCGGCCTCGCGGGCCTCGCCGGCGTGGTGCTGATCCGCCGCTCGCGCCGCCGCAGCAATGGCGCGGCGTAAGGCCCGTCTCACGCGCCGGCAGCGGCGGCTCCTCCGGCTCGCCAGGACCGTGGCACTGGCCGCGGTCCTGGTGACCGGGGGCGTGTGGTGGAGCGGGGACGCAGACCCCGCCGACCGGACGCCCGTCGCCGGGGCCGACGCCAAGTCCGTCCCCACGGCCGCCGACGCCCCGGCGGCCGACGGCGGCGAGCGGGGCGCCGGCCCGAAGGACGGCGCCCGGAGCCGCGCGGACGGAGGCGAGGCCCGTCCCCCCGCCTCGGCACCCCCCGCCCGGCCCGCGAAACCGGCGCCGCCCCCCGCCCCGCTCTCCCGCTCGCGCCCCACCGTCCTCGCCGTGCCCGCGATCACCATCGAGGCGCCCGTCCTGGACCTCGCGCTCGACCGGAAGGGGCAGCTGGGCGTGCCCCCGGTCGACGACCCGGAGAAGGTCGGCTGGTACGCGCGCGGCCCGGCGCCCGGCGAGCGCGGCACGGCCGTGATGGTCGGCCACCGGGACACCCTCACCGGGCCCGCCGTCTTCCTCGACCTCGGCTCGCTCGGCCCCGGCAACACCGTCCGGGTGGCCCGCGCCGACGGGCGGGTCGCCGTCTTCACCGTCGACAAGGTGCGCACCTACCGGAAGTCCGCCTTCCCCGACAAGGAGGTGTACGGCTCCACCGGCCGCCCCGAACTGCGCCTGCTGACCTGCGGCGGCGCCTACGACCGGGGCTCCGGCTACGACGCGAACATCGTCGTCTTCGCCCACCTCACCGGTGTCGACAAGACGATCTGAACGACCGGGACCGGCGCCGGCCCCGGGTCGGGTACCGTCGGCCCCGGTGGGCCCCGGCCCGGGGCCGACGCGCGGGTCCGCCCGGCGCCGCCGCGGGACGGTCCGCCGCGCGATGAGATCCGCCCCACTCCGGCACCCCCTGGCGCCCTAAAACTAACGTCGCTAGTTTAGGGGCGGCGGAGCCGAGCAGATCGGCCCCGCCGCAGGCGAGCGGTCGAGTGCAGAGGGAATGGGGAAGCTGATGAAGGCCCACGACGCGATGTACATCGGTGGGGAGTGGCGGCCCGCGGCCGGCTCCGGGACGATCCCGGTCGTCGACCCCGCCACCGAGCAGGTCATCGCCCACGTCCCCGCCGGCACGGCCGAGGACGTCGACGCCGCCGTGCGCGCCGCCCGCGCCGCGCTGCCCGGCTGGTCCGCCACCCCGCCCGCCGAGCGGGCCGCCCGGATCGCCGCCCTGCGCGACGCGCTCGCCGCCCGCGCCGAGGAGATCGCCGCCACCGTCACCGCCGAACTCGGCGCCCCGGCGAAGATCGCCGCGGCCGTGCACGCCGGACTGCCGGTCGCGGTGGCCGGCACGTACGCCGAACTCGCCGCCACCCACCCCTTCGTGGAGAAGGTCGGCAACTCCACCGTCTACGCGGAGCCGGTCGGCGTCGTCGCCGCCGTCACCCCCTGGAACTACCCGCTCCACCAGATCGTCGCCAAGGTCGCCCCGGCCCTCGCCGCCGGCTGCGTCACCGTCCTCAAGCCCGCCGAGGACACCCCGCTCACCGCCCAGCTGTTCGCCGAGGCCGTCCACGAGGCGGGCATCCCGGCCGGCGTCTTCAACCTGGTCACCGGCCTCGGCACGGTCGCGGGCCAGGCCCTCGTCGAGCACCCCGGCGTCGACCTGGTCTCCTTCACCGGCTCCACCGCCGTCGGCCGCCGCATCGGCGCCCTCGCCGGCGGCGCGGTCAAGCGGGTCGCCCTCGAACTCGGCGGCAAGTCCGCCAACGTCATCCTGCCCAGCGCCGACCTCGCCAAGGCCGTCGCCGTCGGCGTCGGCAACGTCATGGCCAACTCCGGCCAGACGTGCAGCGCCTGGACCCGGATGCTGGTCCCCGCCGACCGCTACGAGGAGGCCGTGGCGCTCGCCGCCGAGGCCGCCGCCAAGTACACCCCCGGCGAGCGCCTCGGCCCGCTGGTCTCCGCCCGCCAGCGCGACCGCGTCCGCGGCTACATCGAGAAGGGGATCGAGGAGGGCGCCCGGCTCGTCGCCGGCGGCGCCGAGGCCCCGCTGGAGACCGGCTACTACGTCGCGCCGACGGTCTTCGCCGACGTCACGCCCGACATGACCATCGCCCGGGAGGAGATCTTCGGACCGGTCCTCTCCCTCCTCCGGTACGAGGACGAGGACGAGGCGCTGGCGATCGCCAACGGCACCGAGTACGGCCTCGGCGGCGCCGTCTGGGGCGAGGAGGCCGAGGCCGTCGCCTTCGCCCGCCGCATGGAGACCGGCCAGGTCGACATCAACGGCGGCCGGTTCAACCCGCTCGCCCCCTTCGGCGGCTGGAAGCGCTCCGGCATCGGCCGCGAGCTCGGCGCGCACGGTCTCGCCGAGTACCTCCAGACCCGGTCCCTGCAGTTCTGAGCCCCGGCCCGCGCTCCGTCCCGCGCCCCGTCCCGAACCCGCAGAAAGGGAGCCTCCCGTGATCCGTGCCGCCGTCCTGCCCGCCGTCGGTGCCCCGCTGGAGATCACCGGCATCGAGCTGCCCGAGCCCGGCCCCGGCCAGGTCCGGATCCGGCTCGCCGCGGCCGGCGTCTGCCACTCCGACCTGTCGCTCTCCAACGGCACCATGCGCGTCCCGGTCCCGGCCGTCCTCGGCCACGAGGGCTCGGGCACCGTCGTCTCCGTCGGCGAAGGGGTCACCCACGTCGCCCCCGGCGACGGCGTCGTCCTCAACTGGGCGCCGTCCTGCGGCGCCTGCCACCCCTGCTCGCTCGGCGAGGTGTGGCTCTGCGACAACGCCCTGAGCGGCGCGGCGAACGTGCACGCCCGCACCGCCGACGGCCGCGAGCTGCACCCGGGCCTCAACGTGGCCGCCTTCGCCGAGGAGACGGTCGTCGGCGCGGAGTGCGTCCTGCCCGTCCCGGACGGCGTCCCGCTCGCCGACGCCGCCCTGCTCGGCTGCGCGGTCCTCACCGGCTGGGGGGCCGTGCACCACGCGGCCCGCGTCCGGGAGGGCGAGACCGTCGCCGTCTTCGGCGTCGGCGGCGTCGGCCTCGCCACCCTCCAGGCCGCCCGGATCGCCGGTGCCTCCACGATCGTCGCCGTGGACGTCTCCCCGGAGAAGGAACGGCTGGCACGGGCCGCCGGAGCCACCGAGTACGTCGTGGCCTCCGAGAGGACCGCCCGCGAGATCCGGGCGCTGACCGGCGGGCACGGCGTCGACGTGGCCGTCGAGTGCGTGGGCCGCGCCGTCACCATCCGCACCGCCTGGGAGTCCACCCGGCGCGGCGGCCGCACCACCGTCGTCGGCATCGGGGGCAAGGACCAGCAGGTCTCCTTCCACGCCCTGGAGATCTTCCACTGGGGCCGCACCCTCGCCGGCTGCGTGTACGGCAACGCGGACCCGGCCGTCGACCTGCCGGTCATCGCCGCGCACATCCGGGACGGCCGCTTCGACCTGGGCGCGCTCGTCACCGAGCGGATCACCCTCGACGGCATCCCCGGCGCCTTCGACGCCATGGTCGCGGGCAAGGGCGGCCGCGCCCTCGTCGTCTTCTGAGCCCCGTCCCGGAGGAGACCGCGGCCGTCACGGGGCGTCCGCGGTCTCCTCCGGGACGGAGGCCGCGCCGGGCGCCGGGGCGGCGGCGGACCCGCGCGGGCGGGACCGCGCCACCGCCACCCCGGCCAGGCACAGCGCGCCGCCGGCCAGCGTCAGCGCCCCCGGCAGCTCGCCGAGCAGCGCCCAGGCCATCAGGACCACCAGGGCGGGCACGGCGTACGTGGTCGCGCCCATCCGTCCCGCGGTCGTCCGCGCCAGCGCGTACGCCCAGGTCGTGAAGGCGAGCGCGGTCGGGAACACCCCGAGGTAGACCATGTTCGCGGTCGCCGCGAGCGGCGCCCGCGCCGCCTCCGTCACCAGCTGTCCGGCGAAGGGGAGGCAGGCCGCGGCGCCGATCGCGCAGCCGAAGGCCGTCACCTGGAGCGGGCTCGCGTGCGCCAGGGCCGGCTTCTGCGCCACGACCCCGCCCGCGTACGCCACCGCCGCCAGCAGGCAGAGCGCGACGCCCAGGACCGAGGCGTGGCCGTCCTCGCCGGACATCGACAGGCCCACGGCCACCGCGCCCGCGAAGGACACCGCCATGCCGGCGAGCAGCCGGGGCGGCAGCCGCTCGCCCAGGAAGCGGGCGCCGAGCAGGGCGATCAGGATCGGGCCGACGTTGACGAGCATCGCCGCGGTACCGGCGTCGACCTCCCGTTCGCCCCAGTTCAGGACGACCATGTACACCCCGAACCAGAGCAGCCCGGAGACGAGGATCCCCGGCCACGCGCCGCGGGCCGGTAGTCCCTCGCGCCGGATCAGGAGGACGGCCCCGAGGACCAGCGCCCCGGCGAGCAGCCGCCCGAGCGCGAGCGCGCCGGGGGAGTAGGCGGCCCCGGCGCTGCGGATGGAGACGAAGGCGGACGCCCACAGGACGACGGTGACCCCGGCGGCGGCGAGCGCGAGCCGGGCGGAGGAGACGGATTTCGGCATGCCCCGACGGTAGGACCCGCACCCTTCGGTCCACACCGCAATATCCCGCGCTCCCACGGCTGCCCCCGCCGGGCCCCCACCGCCGGAGCCTCCAGCCGCCCCCGCCGGCCCCCACCACCGGAGCCTCCAGCCGCCCCCCGTCGGGCCCCCACACCGGAGCCTCCAGGCGCCCCCGTCGAATCCCCCGCCGGAGCCTCCGGCCGACCCCTCGACCGGCCCCGACCGGAGCTCCCCGCCGGAACCCACCCGGAACCCGCCGACGCGCCCCGTCGGACCCCCGGCCCCGTCGGCCCCCCGGCGCCCCCGGCCCCGCCGATGCCCCCGGCCCCGCCGACGCCTCCCGGCGCCGCCGCTCACCGCACCGCGTCGGCCTCGATCCCGAGTTCGCGCCGCAGCGCGCGCTCCCCGGCCGGGGTGACCTTCACCGCGCGCTCGGAGCCGATGCGTACACACCAGCCGCTGTCCAGCGCGTGCGCGCAGAGCGCCGCGCCCGCGAGGCCCGCGAGGTGGGGGCGGCGCTCGGTCCAGTCCAGGCAGGCGCGCGCGAGGGGCCGCCGGCCCTTCGGCGCGAGGGGGATGCCGAGGCCCGCGAACCACGCCAGGCCCTGCTCCGTGAGGGCGAACCCGGTGTCCTGGCGCAGCAGTCCGCGCGCGGTCAGCGCGTCGGTGACGGCGATCCCGAGCCGTCCGGCGAGGTGGTCATAGCAGGTCCGGCCCCGGGCCATCGCCCTCCCCGCGCTCGCCGCCGCCAGCGAGCGGGGCGCCGCGTCCGCCCCGGGCCCGGCCAGGCCGGCGAGCTCCTCCACCAGGTGCGCCATCCCGGGGCCGGCGAGCCGCACGTACCGGTGCCGGCCCTGGCGTTCCTCGGTGAGCACCCCGCCGGCGACGAGCTTCCCGAGGTGTTCGGTGGCGGTGGACGGCGCCACGCGCGCGTGCCGGGCGAGTTCCCCGGCCGTCCAGGCGCGGCCGTCGAGCAGGGCGAGCACCATGGCGGCCCGGCTCTCCTCCGCGAAGAGCGCCGCGAAGGCGGCGAGTTCACTGGCTCCCATGGGCCCAGGATCGCCCGCTCACGCTTCGGCCGCGTCCGAAACGTGGGCCTCCCGCCCATTTCCCGCCTCCGGCCGCCCGTCCCCCGTGCCGGGGCCGCCGTTCCCCGCGCCCAGCACCTCGTACTGCGCGCCCAGGCCGTCGAGCAGGGCCCGCAGGCCCGTCGCGAAGGCGCCCTCGTCGACCTTCTCGCGGTGCTCCGCGAGGAGGTGCGCCTGGCCGAGGTGGGGGTAGTCGGCGGGGTCGTACGCCGTCTCGTCGTCGACGAAGCCCCGGGCGAAGGAGCCGAGGGCCGAGCCGGTGACGAAGTACCGCATCAGGGCGCCGATGTGGGTGGCCTGGGCGGGCGGCCAGCCGGCCCTGACCATGGCGCCGAAGACGGCGTCGGCGACCTTGAGGCCCGCCGGGCGGCGGCCGGGGCCCTGGGCGAGGACCGGCACGACGTGCGGGTGGTCGGCGAGGGCGGCCCGGTAGGAGAGCGCCCAGTCGTGGAGGGCGGTGCGCCAGTCGCGCGGGTCGTCCGGCGCGAACATCGACAGGTCGATCTTGGCGCTCACCGCGTCCGCGACCGCGTCCAGGATCTCGTCCTTGGTGCGGAAGTGGTTGTAGAGCGAGGGTCCGCTCACGCCGAGCTCCGCCGCGAGCCGCCGGGTCGAGAGGGCGGCCAGGCCCTCCGCGTCCACGAGCTCGCCCGCCTTCTCGACGATGCGGTCTCGGCTGAGCAGGGGCTTGCGCGGTCGGGCCATGGCGCACATAGTAGGCCGCACCAATAAAACTAGCAGTGGTAATTAAAGGGATGGGTGAGGTGGCACCGTGGATCTGGCGCTGAGCGAGGAGCAGCAGGACGTACGCCGGCTCGCCGAGGACTTCGTCGCCCGCGAGGTCGCCCCGCACGCCGTCGCGTGGGACCGCGCCGAGGAGGTGGACCGGGGCATCGTGAAGAAGCTCGGCGCCGTCGGCTTCCTCGGGCTCACGATCCCCGAGGAGTACGGCGGCTCGGGCGGCGACCACCTCGCGTACTGCCTGGTCACCGAGGAGCTGGGGCGCGGCGACTCCTCCGTGCGCGGGATCGTCTCCGTCTCCCTCGGCCTGGTCGCCAAGACCCTCGCCTCCTGGGGCACCGAGGAGCAGAAGCGCGCCTGGCTGCCCCGGCTCGCCTCCGGCGAGGCGCTCGGCTGCTTCGGCCTCACCGAGCCCGGCACCGGCTCCGACGCGGGGAACCTGCGCACCCGGGCCGTGCGCGACGGCGGCGACTACGTCATCGACGGCTCCAAGATGTTCATCACCAACGGCACCTGGGCCGACGTCGTGCTGCTCTTCGCGCGCACGAACGACACCCCCGGCCACCGGGGCGTCTCCGCCTTCCTCGTCCCCGCCGACGCCCCCGGCCTCACCCGCCGTGCCGTCCACGGCAAGCTCGGGCTGCGCGGCCAGGCCACCGCCGAACTCGTCCTGGAGGGCGTGCGCGTCCCCGCCTCCGCGATGCTCGGCCCGGAGGGGAAGGGCTTCACCGTCGCCATGTCCGCCCTCGCCAAGGGCCGGATGTCGGTCGCCGCCGGCTGCGTCGGCATCGCCCAGGCCGCCCTCGACGCCGCCGTCCGCTACGCGGGGGAGCGCGAGCAGTTCGGCAAGCCCATCGCCTCGTACCAGCTCGTCCAGGAACTTCTCAGCGACATCTCCGTCGACGTGGACGCGGCCCGGCTGCTGACCTGGCGGGTCGCCGATCTCGTCGACCGCGGCGAGGACTTCGCCACCGCCGCCTCGAAGGCCAAGCTGTACGCCTCCGAGGCCGCCGTGCGCTCCGCCAACAACGCCCTCCAGGTCTTCGGCGGCTACGGCTACATCGACGAGTACCCCGTCGGCAAGCTGCTCCGCGACGCCCGCGTCATGACCCTCTACGAGGGCACCAGCCAGATCCAGAAGCTCGTCATCGGGCGGTCGCTCACCGGGGTCTCCGCCTTCTGAGCTCCGGACCCCAGCCGGTCCTGAGTACCCGTGCGGATGTGGCGCCCGCCACATCCGCCGGAAGCTCTCCCCATGAGCGAGTCACAGGTCAAGCAGCAGAACACCAGCGCCTACCACGCCCAGGCCGTCATCTCCTTCGCGATCGCCCTCGCGGCCGTCACCGTCGGGATCTACCAGCTGGAGGCCGGCGCCTGGGTGCGCGCCTTCCTCGCGGTCTCCGTCCTCTACCTCACGACCTCGGCCTTCACCCTCGCCAAGGTGGTCCGCGACCGGCAGGAGTCGGAGCGGATCGTCAGCCGGGTGGACCAGGCCCGTCTGGAGAAGCTCCTCGCCGAGCACGACCCCTTCCAGCAGAAGCTCTGAGCGGTCCCCGAAGCGCGTCCGGGCCGCCCCCGGGGCGCGGACGGCTCTAAGCGCTTGCTCAGCTTCGTTGTATGGTGTTCGTCCCGACCGGTCCGAGGAGGAGTGTGGGATGAGCGCGGCGGAGCAGACGCCCGAGGGCGAGGACGTGCCCTGGGGCGAGGTCACGCCCGAGGCCGCCCGGAGGCTGCTGGTCGCGGCCGTCGAGGCCTTCGCCGAACGCGGCTACCACGCCACCACCACCCGGGACATCGCCGGGCGGGCCGGCATGAGCCCGGCCGCGCTCTACATCCACTACAAGACCAAGGAAGAGCTGCTCCACCGGATCAGCCGCATCGGTCACGACAAGGCGCTGGAGATTCTCCGGGCCGCCGAGTCCGGCGGCGGCGCCGCGTCCGAGCGGCTCGCCGACGCCGTGCGCTCCTTCGTCCGCTGGCACGCCGAGCACCACACCACCGCCCGGGTCGTCCAGTACGAGCTCGACGCACTCGGCCCCGAGCACCGCGCCGAGATCGTGGAGCTGCGCCGGGAGACCGACGCGAGCGTCCGCCGGATCATCGAGCAGGGCGTGGCGGCCGGCGAGTTCGACCAGGCCGACGTGGCCGGCACCACCGTCGCCGTCCTCTCGCTCTGCATCGACGTCGCCCGCTGGTTCAACCCCGAGGGCCGCCGGACGCCCGACGAGGTCGGCGCGCTCTATGCCGACCTCGTGCTCCGCATGGTGGGCCACCGCTAGGGTCTGTTGTGAAAGTGCTGGTCACAGCCACTCGTTGATGGCTGCGACCAGCACGGTCGCTTCGTAGCGG
>NZ_BMTV01000032.1 GCF_014649855.1 Streptomyces roseolus
GCCGCCGAGCCGCCGAGCCGCCGAGCCGCCGAGCCGCCGAGCCGCCGAGCCGCCGAGCCGCCGAGCCGCCGAGCCGCTGAGCCGCTGAGCCGCTGAGCCGCTGAGCCGCTGGGGCATGATCGGGTCTTGTCGCACCCGCATCTGCCCAGCACCCAGGCCGCCGTCGACGCCGTTCGCGCGCTCGCCGAGGAGTTCGGCCTGGAGATCACCGTGACCGACGACATCGGCGCCGACCAGACCTCGCGCCGCACCGCCTCCGGCGCCTTCAGCGTGCTGGACGAGGACGGTTCACTGCCGCACGAGGCCTTCATCGAGCTCGGCGGCTCCCCCTCGGTCTCCGTGCGGCTCCATCCCGAGGACGACGCCTGGATCCTGGTGGACGGCGTCGAGTTCGCCGACGTGCCGAGGGACGCCGTTCCCGGCTTCGTACGGGCGCTCCACACCGGTCTCGCGCATGTGAAGGGACGGTTCTTCCCGCCCGGCCAGTGGCTGGTCGTCCCGGTGCCCGGCGGCGAGACGTACAAGGAGCCCGTTCCGATGATGACGCTCACCCCGTGGCTGAGCGGCCGCGTCCGCTGACGGATGCGGCACCCGGTCAGCCCAGGCGCGCCATGGCGTCCGTGGCGATCGACTCGAAGACGGCCGGGTCGGCGGCGAACACCGAGTCCTGGATCGGCCAGTGGATCACGATCTCGGTGAAGCCGAGGTCGCGGTGGGTGCCCGCGAAGTCCACGAAGGCCTCCAGGGAGGAGAGCACGTCGTTCTTCTCCGGGGTGAAGCCGGTGAGCAGGATCTTGTCCAGCCCGGCCACGTCCCGTCCGGTGTCCGCGCACGCCTTGCCGAGCCGCTCGACCTGGCCGCGCAGGGCCTCCACCGACTCGGCGGCCGTACCGGACTCGTACAGCTTCGGGTCGCCGGTCGTCACCCACGCCTGCCCGTGCCGGGCGGCGAGCCGCATCCCGCGCGGGCCGGTCGCGGCGACCGCGAAGGGCAGCCGGGGCCGCTGCACGCAGCCCGGGATGTTGCGGGCCTCCTCGGCCGAGTAGAACGTGCCGCGCTCCGTCACCGCGTCCTCGGTCAGCAGCCGGTCGAGCAGCGGGACGAACTCGGCGAACCGGTCGGCCCGCTCCTTCGGCGTCCACGGCTCCTGGCCGAGCGCGGTGGCGTCGAAGCCGTTGCCGCCCGCCCCGATGCCGAGGGTGATCCGGCCGCCCGAGACGTCGTCGAGCGCGATGAGCTCCTTGGCCAGCGTCACCGGGTGCCGGAAGTTGGGCGAGGTGACGAGGGTGCCCAGGCGCATACCCTGGGTGACCGCCGCTGCGGCGGTGAGCGTGGGGACGGCGCCGAACCACGGCCCGTCCCGGAACGACCGCCACGACAGGTGGTCGTACGTGTACGCGGCATGGAAGCCGAGGTCTTCGGCCCGCCGCCAGATCTTCTGCCCTTCGGCCCATCGGTGGATGGGGAGGATCACCGTGCTCAGACGCATGACCTCGACGATACGCGGGCCTCCCGCTGTCGCGGATATGCCGACGGAGCAGATCCGGGAAGCCACGCCGACGTCGTGATGCGGGCCGCTGCCGCTGCCCGCTTCGACCGGTGGGCAGACGGCCGGAGCCGCCGCCGGCCTGCTGGAAGAGGTCGGACCGCACGCCGCCGACCTGCTGGAAGAGGCCGGACCGCACGGCCGCATGTACGCGATCGTTGTCACCGTCGCCGAGCTCGCGCTCCGCCGGCCAGGCCCGGTGGCCATGATCGCGTCGGAGGTCGACGACATGACCGAGCTGTGCGGTAACCGCGTCCGCCTCATCGGGATCCGATCCGCTTCGTTCGGTACCAAGACGCCGCTGACGTGTGTTTCCCCAGGTCAGGCCGCAATGGGTGAACGAGGCTCGACTGAGATGACGAGGGTGCCCGGGCGCAGCCGGTCCGTGGCGGTCGCGGCGGCGGTGGGCGCCGGCAGGGCGCCGAACCACGGGCCGTCCCGGAAGGCGCGCCAGGACAGGTGGTCGTAGGCGTACGCGGCGTGGAAGCCGGGCTCCTCGGCGCGCTGCCAGGTCTTCTGCCCCCCCCTCGCTCCACCGGTGGACGGGGAGGACCGCCGTGCTCGGTCGCATGCCGTCGACCCCGCGGAATCCTTCCGGCCGACCCGGACGGGAACGCCAGGGCGGGAACGCCAGAACGGAAAGCCGGGTCGGGAACGCCAGAACGGAACGCCGTCTCCCGGCCGCTCAGAACAGGAACGCCGAGTCGGTGGTGTCGTCCGCCTGCACGGCTCCGCACGGCGTGCCGAGAAGACGGTTCATCGTCTCGGCGGCGCGGACGGCCGCGTCACCGCAGCAGTTGTTGAACAGGACGTGCACCTCGCGGGCCCGGTCGGCCATCTCGCGGACGGCCGACGTCCAGGGCGACAGCTCCTCGGGCGTGTACCGGTGGCGGAACCGATCCTCCTTCGAACCCGTCCCCCAGGCAGGGCTGCGGCCGTGGAAGCGCACCACGGCGAGCCGGGCGGAGGGGACCGGGGTGACCGGCGGGATGGACGTGGGCAGCGACTGTGCCATGTCCACGGCCACGGCGGTCAGGTCCAGTTCCGCCAACAGGCCGAAGGTGGAGGCGTAACGGTCCGGCCGCCACCAGTCGGGGTGCCGGAACTCCACCGCCACCGGCCAGCCCTCCGTGCGTTCCCGGCACCGGCGCAATATCGCCGTCGCCGACGTGCCCGGGGCGAGCCAGGGCGGGAACTGGAAGAGGACGGTGCCCAGGCGTTCCGCTCGGCGCAGCGGTTCGAGGGCTCCGCTGAAACGGCGCCACACCTCGTCGAGCAGCTCGGGATCCGCCTCCGTCCGGCCGTTCCGCCCTGCCGAAGCCGACCGCAGATCGGCAGGCAGCGCGCCGGGGCGCGTCGGGTGCCCGGTCAGCAGCGAGAACGCCTTCACGTCGAACCGGAAACCGGCCGGAGAGCGCTCGACCCAGAGGGCGCTGTTCCGCGTACTGGGCAGGCCGTAGTAGGTGGCGTCCACTTCGACCAGCGGAAACCTGGCGGTGTAGTACCGCAGCCTGGCCTCCGCCCCGCGGTGGCCTTCCGGGTACCAGCCGCTGGAGAGCAGCTCCCGGTCCGTCCACGAGCACGCGCCGACGAGAATGTCGCCCATGGCAGGCGTCTTCCCGGTCCCGGGGCGCTGATTCCCTCACTCCGCGTGTCGATGTCCTCGCTTCGCGCCCCGGCCCCTCACACCGCGTGCCGATCCCCTCCGGCTCGGCCCGACGCCCGGGCCGACGGCGGGGAAACACCGACCGCGGCCGAAAGCCGGCCCCTCCCCGTCCGGACCACGTGCCCCACCGCCCACAGCCACACCGAGTGACCCACGTCCTCCTCGCCCTCCGCATGACGCGACCCCACCGCTTGCCTCACTCAGATGTGCAGTGACCCGCACGCACGTGCGGCCGGTGCGGAACAATGAGGAGGTGACCTCTCCCCGACCCTCACCCCGTCCCGCCGACGAGTCCGCCGGCCCCGCCGGCGCCCGCTCCACCGACTCTCCCATCGGCTCCGCCGCCGTCCGGCCCGCCGCCCGTCTCGTCGCCACCGACCTCGACGGCACCCTCCTTCGCGACGACAAGTCCGTCTCCGAGCGGACCGTCGCCGCCCTCGCCGCGGCCGAGCGGGCGGGGATCGAGGTCTTCTTCGTCACCGGCCGCCCGGCCCGCTGGATGGACGTGGTCAGCGCCCACGTCCACGGCCACGGCCTCGCCATCTGCGCCAACGGCGCGGCCGTCGTGGACCTGCACGCGGGCGGCACCTTCCAGCAGGTGCGCCCGCTGCCCCGGCCCGCCGCGCTCGACGTCGTACGGGCCCTGCGGGCCGCCGCGCCCGGCACCAGCTTCGCCGTGGAGATGACGACCGGCATCCACTACGAGCCGCTGTACCCGCCGTTCTTCCTCGACCCCGGCGCCACCGTCGCCACCGCAGAGAAGCTGCTGTACGAGGAGGTGCCCGACGCCGCCGCGCCGGTCCTCAAGCTGCTCGCCCAGCACCCCGAGCACGACCCCGACGTGTTCCTGGCGACGGCCCGGGAGGCCGCCGGCCACCTGGCGTCCTTCACCCGCTCCAGCCCCACCGCGCTCATCGAGATCAGCGCCCTCGGCGTCTCCAAGGCGTCCACGCTCGCCCTCTGCTGCGAACAGCGCGGCATCTCTCCGGACGAGGTGGTGGCCTTCGGCGACATGCCGAACGACATCGAGATGCTGAGCTGGGCGGGCCGTTCGTACGCCATGGGCAACGCCCATCCCGACGTCGTCGCCGCCGCCTCCGGCCGCACGGTCGGCAACAACGACGACGGCGTCGCCGTCGTCATCGAACAGCTCGTCGCCCAAGCGGTCGCGGCGCAGCGCGCCGGGGACCTGCCCTAGGGCCTGTCTGACCATCCCCGTCGGTCCGGCCCGCCCGGCACGCACGCTCGCCGCACGGCAGAAACGCCCAAGTAGCTCCGCTGCGAGGACGCCCCTGCCGCACGCCGATCACACGCACCGAACAACCCGGCCTGATCCGACGCCGATGGTCAGACAGACCCTAGAGGGGCGCCTCCCACACCACCGACGTGCCGCCGCCGTCCTCGGCGAGGCCCGGGCCGCACCAGCTCGCCCCGCCGAGGGACTCGGCGCGGCGGGCGAGGTTGCGCAGACCGCTGCGGCGGCCGCCCTCGGGCAGGCCGACGCCGTCATCCGCGACCGTGAGCCGCACCCCGGGCGATCCGTCCGGCAGGGTCACGGTCGCGTCGACGACGACCTCGATGCGGCCGGCCGAGGCGTGCCGGAAGGCGTTGGAGAGCGCCTCGCGGAGCGCGGCGATCAGGTTCTTGCCCGTCAGTTCGCCGACGGTGGCGTCGATCGCGCCGAGGAAGCGGTGGGCGGGCTTGAAGCCCAGCGGCACCGCCGCCATGTTGATCTCCCGCAGCACGCGCGTGCGCAGCCCCGACGGGGCCTCCGCCGGGCCCTGCTGGAGGGCGAAGATCGCCGTGCGGATCTCCTGGATGGTCACGTCCAGCTCGTCCACGGCCTTGCCGACGCCCTCCTGGACGGCCGGCACGATCGCCTTCCGCTGGGCGCTCTCCAGCATCATCCCGGTGGCGAAGAGCCGCTGGATGACGAGGTCGTGCAGGTCGCGGGCGATCCGGTCGCGGTCCTCGAAGACCGCGAGCCGCTCCCGGTCGCGCTGGGCCTCGGCCATCATCAGTGCGAGCGCGGCCTGCGAGGCGAACTGGGTGGCGAGGGTCCGTTCCGCCTCGGAGAAGGGCCGGGCGCCCCGGGCCCGGGGCATCGCGAGCGCGCCGAGCACCCGGCCGCCGCTCTGCAGCGGCAGCAGCATGCTCGGCCCGTACAGGGAGGTCAGCCGGCTGAGCATGCGCGGATCGGTGGAGGCGTCCTGGACGAAGACCGCCTCGCCCTCCAGGAGGAGCTCCACGACCTGGCTCTCCGGCGGGATCACCATGCCGAGGGCCTTGGTGGCGCGGGCCGAGGAGACGGCGACGATCTCCAGGCCGCCCTCCTCGGCGGGCAGCAGCACGATCCCGGCGTCCGCGTCGGCGAGCCTGCACGCCTGTTCGGCGACGACGGACAGGGCGTCGTCGGCATCGCCGCCGGAGAGCAGGGCGGTGGTGACGGCGACGGAGCCGTCGATCCACCGCTCGCGCTGCCGGGCCGCCTCGTAGAGGCGGGCGTTGCCGATGGCGATGCCCGCCTCGGTGGCGAGCACCCGGACCATGTGCTCGTCGTAGTCGTTGAACTCCTCGCCGCTCCGCTTCTCCGCGAGGTAGAGGTTGCCGAAGATCTCGCCCTGGACGCGGATGGGGACGCCGAGGAAGCTCCGCATGACCGGGTGGCCGGGCGGGAAGCCGGCCGAGCGCGGATCGGAGGCGAGGTCGGCGAGCCGGATGGTCCGGGGTTCGCGGATGAGCGCGCCGAGCAGCCCGGCGTGCCCGTCGGGGAGGCGTCCGATCCGCCGGGCCACGTCCTCGCCGACGCCGTGGGTGACGAAGTCGGAAAGGCCCTTGCCCTCCTCGTCGACGACTCCGATGGCCGCGTAGCGGGCGCCGGCCAGCTCCGCCGCGGTCTCGCAGATCCGGTCGAGGGTGGTGTGGAGTTCGAGCCCGGTACCCACCGACCGCATCGCTTCGAGCAGCTGCGGCACGCGGGCGGTCAGCTCCGTGGAGAGCCCCTGGAGACTGCGGGTGGCCTCGGTGGCGGCGACCAGGGGGTCCGGGGAATCGGGCGTGGCGGCGGTCATGGCCCCGAGCCTAGTTAGTCCTATTTGGAGAGAAAAGTCGGACGGTCGGGCGGCGTCGGCCCGCCACCGGCGAGGAGCAGATCGGCCGCCCGCTCCTGCTCCAGCATCCGCCGCAGCGGCCCGTCCTCTGCGGCGAGCTCGGCGTACGGTCCGCGCTGCACGGTCCGGCCGCCGTCGAGGACCACCACCTCGTCGACCGCGTCGAGTCCGTGCAGCCGGTGGGTGATGAGGACGGTGGTACGGCCCTCGGTGGCGCGGAGCAGGTCGTCGGTGAGCGCGTCGGCCGTGGCCAGGTCCAGGTGCTCGGCCGGCTCGTCGAGGACGAGGACCGGGAAGTCGGCGAGGAGGGCGCGGGCCAGCGCGAGCCGCTGCCGCTGGCCGCCCGAGAGCTTCGAACCGTGCTCGCCGACCAGCGTGTCGAGCCCGTCGGGCAGCCCGTCGACCCAGTCGAGCAGCCGGGCCCGGCGCAGCGCCTCCCGCAGTTCCCCGTCGCCCGCGTCCGGCCGGGCGAGCCGCAGGTTCTCCCGCAGGGAGCTGTCGAAGAGGTGCGCGTCCTGCGCGCACAGGCCCACGAAGCGGCGCACGTCGTCGCCGTCGAGCTCCGCCGCGGGCACCCCGCCGATCCGGTACGTTCCCGCCTCCGTGTCCAGGAAGCGCAACAGCACCTGGGCGAGCGTGGTCTTGCCGGAGCCGGAGGCGCCGACGACGGCGACCCGCCGCCCGGCGTCGAGGGTGAGCGCGAACCCGTCGAGCGCGGGCCGCTCCTGTCCGGCGTACCGGGCCGAGAGCCCGGTCAGCTCCAGCGGGAACGGCCCGGCCGGGGGAGCCGCGGGCACCGCGGGCTCGTGTACGGGGACGGGCGCGTCGAGCACCTCGAAGACCCGCTCGGCGCTGTGCCGGACCCGTCGGCGGTACTGCACGGCGAGCGGCAGCCCCGTCACGGCCTCGAAGGCGGCGAGCGGGGTGAGGACGACGACCGCGAGCGCGACGCCGTCGAGCCTGCCGTCCCGGACGGCCTGGACGCCGACCCAGGCCGCGGCGACCACCGTCAGACCGCACACCAGGGCCGAGAGCCCGGCGCCGAGGGCGGCCGCGGCGGACTGCCGGGAGGCGATGCCGGTGAGGACGCGGTCGGCGGCCCGCGCCCGGTCGAGCCGGTCCCGCAGCGCCCCGGCCACGGTCAGCTCGGCGCAGCCGCGCAGCGGATCGGCGACCGCGGTCGCGAGCGCCCCGCGCGCCGGGGCGAGCCGCCGCTCGGCCCGGCGGGCCAGCGCGGCGCCCAGCGGCGGCACGAGCACGCCCGCCACGAGGAGGCCCACCGCGAGCACGGCGCCCGCCTCCGGCAGCAGCCAGGCGGTGAAGCCGACCGAACCGAGCCCGACGACGAGCGCGGCACCGGCCGGGAGCAGCCAGCGCAGCCAGTAGTCCTGGAGGGCGTCGACGTCGTGGACGAGCCGGGCGAGCAGATCGCCGCGCCGGACGCGGCTCAGTCCGGCCGGGGCGATCCGCTCGAGGCGGGAGTAGACGGAGACCCGTAGTTCGGCGAGCATCCGCAGCACGGCGTCGTGCGACACCAGCCGCTCGGTGTACCGGAAGACGGCCCGTCCGATGCCGAAGGCGCGGGTGGCGGTCACGGCGACCATGAGGTGCAGCACGGGCGGCTGCTCCGAGGCCCGCGAGATGAGCCATCCGGACACGGCCATGAGCCCCACGGCCGAGCCGAGCGCGAGGCTGCCGAGCAGCAGCGCCAGCCCCATCCGCCCCTTGAGCTCCCCGGCCATGGACCGCACCCGGGCGAGCACGCCCCGCTCGCCCGTGGACACCGGTGCGGCCTCCTGCCGCACGGACGCGGCCGCGGGCGGAACGGCGGCGCGGGCCGCCGCCACGGGCTCTTCCGCGCCCCCGGCGACCTCGCCCACGGGCGCGTCCGTACCGATCCTCACGACCCGGTCCGCCACCGCGAGCAGCGCGGGCCGGTGCACCACGAGCAGCACCGTCCGTCCGGCGGCGAGTCGCCGCACCGCGTCGACGATCCCCGCCTCCGTCTCCCCGTCGAGCGCCGCCGTCGGCTCGTCGAGGAGCAGCAGCGGCCGGTCCGCGAGGAAGGCCCGCGCCAGCGCGAGCCGCTGCCGCTGCCCGGCCGAGAGCCCGGACCCGTCCTCGCCGAGGACGGTCCCGGCCCCGTCCGGCAGCGCGTCCACGAAGCCGTCCGCCCCGGCGTCCCGGAGCGCCGCCCGCACCTCCTCGTCACCGGCCCCCGGCCGGGCGAGCCGTACGTTCTCGGCGATCGTCCCGGCGAAGAGGTACGGCCGCTGCGGCACCCACGCGATCCGCTCGCGCCAGGCCGTCGGGTCCAGCTTCGCCAGGTCCACGTCCCCGACCCGTACGCTGCCCGCCGCCGGCTCCGTGAAGCCGAGGACGACGTCGAGCAGGGTCGACTTCCCGGCGCCACTCGGCCCGACGAGCGCCACCGTCTCCCCCGGCTCGACGGTGAGGCTCGCCGCGTCCAAGGAGGGCTCCGCCCGCCCCGGGTGGCGGACCGTCACCCCGTCGAGCTCCAGTCGTGTCCCGGCCGGCACCGCCCGCCCGCCGCCGCTCCGCACCGGGGTCTCCAGGACCTCGAAGATCTCCTCTGCGGCCGCGAGGCCCTCCGCCGCGGCGTGGAACTGGGCGCCGACCTGGCGCAGCGGCAGATATGCCTCGGGGGCGAGGACCAGGATGACGAGACCGGTGTAGAGGTCGAGGGTGCCGTGGACGAGCCGCATGCCGATGGTGACGGCGACCAGCGCCACCGACAGGGTGGAGAGCAGCTCCAGGGCGAAGGAGGAGAGGAAGGCGATCCGCAGGGTGCGCATGGTCGCCCGCCGGTAGTCGGCGGTGATGGCGCGGATCGACGCGGCCTGCGCCTTGGCCCGGCCGAAGACCTTGAGGGTGGGGAGGCCCGCGACGACGTCGAGGAAGTGGCCGGAGAGCCGGGAGAGCAGCTTCCACTGCCGGTCCATCCGGGCCTGGGTGTACCAGCCGATCAGGATCATGAAGATCGGGATGAGCGGCAGGGTGACGACGATGATGGCGGCCGAGACCCAGTCCTCGGTCACGATCCGCGCGAGGACCGCGATCGGGACGACGACGGCGAGGCCGAGCTGGGGCAGGTAGCGGGCGAAGTAGTCGTCGAGCGCGTCCACGCCCCGGGTGGCGAGCGCGATGAGCGAGCCGGTGCGCTGTCCGCCGAGCCAGCCGGGCCCGAGCGCGGTGGCCCGCTCCAGGAGCCGGCCGCGGAGCTCGGACTTGACCGCCGCACTGGCCCGGTGGGCGGCGAGTTCGGTCAGCCAGGAGACCAGGCCCCGTGCCACCGCGACCCCGGCGAGCAGCAGCAGGGGAGTGGACAGCGCGGAAACCGAGAGGCCCTGCTGGAAGGCCCCCACCACGATCTCGGCGATCAGCATGGCCTGGGCGATGACCAGGCCGGCCCCGACCAGGCCGAGCACGACGACCGCGACGAGGAAGACGCGGGTCGCCCGGGCGTACCGGAGGAGACGCGGGTCGATCGGTTTCACGTGAAACATGCCCCTCTGGATGAGCGCCCGGGCCCTCGCGGACCCGGGCGACGACGGCGTCGGCGGCTGCCCTAGTGGGCGTCGGCGATGTGCTGGGTGCCGATCCGCTTGCGGAAGACCCAGTAGGTCCAGCCCTGGTAGAGCAGGACCAGCGGCGTGGCGACGGCCGCGCACCAGGTCATGATCTTGAGCGTGTACGGGCTCGACGACGCGTTCGTCACGGTCAGGCTCCACGCGGGGTCGAGCGAGGACGGCATGACGTTCGGGAAGAGCGCCAGGAACAGCATCGCGACCGCGGCGGCGATCGTCACGCCCGAGAGCGCGAACGACCAGCCCTCGCGCCCCGCCTTGATCGCGCCGATCGCTCCGACCAGCGAGAGCGCCGCGACGAGCATCGCCGCGAGGCTCCAGCCGTCGCCGGAGTCGGCCTGGGTCCAGATCAGGAAGGCGAGCGCGAGCACCGCGGTGACCAGCCCCAGCCTCAGGGCGAGCGCCCGGGCCCTGACCCGGATGTCACCGACCGTCTTCAGGGCCACGAAGACCGTGCCGTGGAAGGTGAAGAGGGCGAGCGTCACCAGTCCGCCGAGGAGGGCGTACGGGTTGAGCAGCTCCCAGAGGTTGCCGACGTACTCCATGTCCCCGTCGATCTTCACGCCGCGGACGATGTTGCCGAAGGCGACGCCCCACAGGATCGCGGGGATCAGCGAGGTCCAGAAGATCGCCTGCTCCCAGTTGCGCTGCCAGTTCTCCTCGGGCCGCTTGACCCGGTACTCGAAGGCGACACCGCGGACGATGAGGCAGACCAGGATGACCAGCAGCGGCAGGTAGAAGCCGGAGAAGAGGGTCGCGTACCACTCGGGGAAGGCGGCGAAGGTCGCACCGCCGGCGGTCAGCAACCACACCTCGTTGCCGTCCCAGACGGGTCCGATGGTGTTGATCAGGACCCGCTTCTCGGGCCGGTTCCGGGCGAGCAGCTTGGTGAGGACGCCGACCCCGAAGTCGAATCCCTCCAGGAAGAAGTAGCCGGTCCAGAGGACGGCGATGAGTACGAACCAGACGTCGTGGAGTTCCATGCCTCGATCTCCTGAGCCTCAGTACGAGAAGGCCATGGGCCGGTCGGGGTCGCGGGTGTCCCCGCCGATCTTGGTGGGCGGGTTGAGGTCGTCCTCGGTGAGCTCGGGCGGTCCGGCCTTCGCGTACTTCACGATGAGCTTGACCTCGATGACGGCGAGGATCGCGTAGAGCGTGGTGAAGACGATCATCGAGGTGAGCACCTCGCCCTGGGAGGTGCCGGGGGAGACGGCGGCGCTGGTCTTCATCACGCCGTAGACCACCCAGGGCTGCCTGCCCATCTCGGTGAAGATCCAGCCCCAGGAGTTGGCGATCAGCGGGAAGAGCATGGTCCAGAGGGCCACGATCCAGTACCACTTGCCGATCTTCGGGCTGAGCGCCTTGTTCTTGAAGAGGACGAGGTTCGGCACCTCGTCCTCACCGGTCCGCAGGCCGGGGGCGATCAGGAACTTCCTGCGGGTCAGCCAGAGCCCGATGAAACCGAGGGTGAGCGAGGCCATGCCGAAGCCGATCATCCAGCGGAAGCCCCAGTAGGCGACGGGGATGTTGGGCCGGTAGTCGCCGGGCCCGTACTTCTCCTGCTCGGCCTTGTTGATGTCGTTGATGCCGGGGACGTACGAGTGGAAGTCGCCGTTGGCGAGGTAGGAGAGCACCCCGGGGACCTCGATGGCGACCTTGTTGTGGCCCTTGTCGACGTCGCCGACGGCGAATATCGAGAAGGGCGCGGGCGCCTCGCCGTCCCACAGCGCCTCGGCGGCGGCCATCTTCATCGGCTGCTGCTTGAACATGACCTTGCCGAGCATGTCCCCGCTGATCGCGGTGCCCAGGCCGGCGATGATCAGGGTGATCAGGCCGAGCCGCAGCGAGGTCCGCATCACCGGGACGTGCCGCTTGCGCGCCAGGTGGAAGGCGGCGATGCCGACCATGAAGGCGCCGCCGACGAGGAAGGCCGCCGTCATGGTGTGGAAGAACTGGGTGAGGGCGGTGTTCTGGGTGAGGACCGCCCAGAAGTCGGTGAGCTCGGCGCGCGCGCCCTGGCCGCGGTCCTCGTTGATGCGGTAGCCGACCGGGTGCTGCATCCAGGAGTTGGCGGCCAGGATGAAGTACGCGGAGAGGATCGTGCCGATCGACACCATCCAGATGCAGGCGAGGTGGATCTTCTTCGGCAGCTTGTCCCAGCCGAAGATCCACAGGCCGATGAACGTGGACTCGAAGAAGAAGGCGATGAGCGCCTCGAAGGCCAGCGGGGCGCCGAAGACGTCACCGACGAAGCGGGAGTAGTCCGACCAGTTCATGCCGAACTGGAACTCCTGCACGATGCCGGTGACGACGCCCATCGCGATGTTGATGAGGAAGAGCTTCCCCCAGAACTTGGTGGCCCGGAGGTACTTCTCCTTCTCGGTCCGCACCCAGGCGGTCTGGAGCCCCGCGGTGAGCGCGGCGAGCGAGATCGTCAGCGGGACGAAGAGAAAGTGGTAGACGGTGGTGATGCCGAACTGCCAGCGCGCCAAGGTCTCCGGCGCCAGAGCGAGGTCCACGTCGTCTTCTCCTTACATCGCCGTGGTCACATCGGCGGTTTGCCCCTTTAATCCCGCCCTTACGGGACGAACGGGGACACGCTTGTGAACGCGTTCACATTCACAAGCAATTATGACTCATACGAAATCCGTACTGGAGAGCGGGGGCCTGTACCGAAGGTCACACCTTCCCAAGGCCTTCAACATATTGTTGAATTCGGCGCATGATCCTTCGGATACGCCTCAGCTGGCCGGCCGGTCACACCACGGCCACCCTCGACGAGACCCCCACGAGCACGGCGCTCCTGGGGGCTCTGCCGATCGTCTCCACCGCCCGCACGTGGGGCGAGGAGGTCTACTTCGACACTCCGGTCTCGGTGCCGCGCGAGGAGGGGGCGCGTCAGGTCGTCGACCCCGGCACGGTGGCCTTCTGGACCGACGGCGACGCCCTCGCCCTCCCCTACGGGCCGACCCCGATCTCACGGGGCGAGGAGTGCCGGCTGGCGAGCCCCTGCAATCTGCTGGGCTCGCTCGACGGGGACCCGCGGATCCTGGCCACCGTCCGCGACGGCGACCCGATCCGCGTGGAACTCGCCTGAGAGGTGCGCCCCCGGGCCGTCAGGCCCACGAAGGGCGCCTCCCCGAGCCGTCAGGCTCCCTGCCGGAAGCCCTCCGTCACCTTGAGGAACAGGTCGTTCGCCTCGGTCTCGCCGATCGTGACGCGCACACCCTCCCCCGCGAACGGCCGCACCACCACACCGTGCCGCTCGCACTCCGCCGCGAACTCCATGGTCCGCTCGCCGAGCCGCAGCCAGACGAAGTTCGCCTGTGCGTCCGGCACCGTCCAGCCCTGGGCCACGAGCCCCGCGCGGACCCGCTCGCGCTCCGCCACCAGCGAGCCGACCCGGCCGAGCAGTTCGTCCTCGGCGCGCAGCGAGGCCACCGCCGCGTCCTGTGCCAGCTGGCTCACGCCGAACGGCACCGCCGTCTTGCGCAGCGCCGCCGCCACCGGCTCGTGGGCGATCGCGAAGCCGACCCGGAGCCCCGCCAGGCCGTACGCCTTGGAGAAGGTGCGCAGCACCGCCACGTTCGGCCGGTCACGGTAGAGCTCGATGCCGTCCGGGATGTCGGTGTCGCGGACGAACTCCTTGTACGCCTCGTCGAGCACGACCAGGACGTCGGAGGGCACCCGGTCCAGGAAGCGCTCCAGCTCGGCGCGGCGCACCGCGGTGCCCGTGGGGTTGTTGGGGTTGCAGACGAAGATCAGGCGGGTGCGGTCGGTGATCGCCGCGGCCATCGCGTCGAGGTCGTGCACCTCGCCGTCGGTCAGCGGCACCTGCACCGAGGTGGCCCCGCTGATCTGGGTGATGATCGGGTAGGCCTCGAAGGAGCGCCAGGCGTAGATCACCTCGTCGCCCGGGCCCGAGGTCGCCTGGAGCAGCGACTGGGCGACGCCGACCGAGCCGGTGCCGGTGGCGATGTGGGAGACCGGGACGCCGAAGCGGTCGGCCAGCTCCGCGGAGAGCGCGGTGCAGGCCATGTCCGGGTACCGGTTGAAGCTCGCGGCGGCGGCCAGCGCGCTCTCCATCACGCCCGGCAGCGGCGGGTACGGGTTCTCGTTGGAGGACAGCTTGAAGGCGACGGGGCCGCCCGCCGCGGCCGGCTTGCCCGGCTTGTAGGTGGGGATGCCGTCCAGCTCGGCGCGCAGCCTGGGGGTGGACGTGCTCGTCCCGCTGGTCTCGCTCACAGTGTGGCCTCCTCGACCGTCCGTACCGCCAATGCTTCTCACCTTATGAGGATTCCGGCCCGCTGCGAATGGGCTGTGGACAACAGCCCTGCAACGCTGTGGAAAACCCGGTCCTCCGGCCCTCTCCATGCAAGGGGGCGCACGGACGGGTGGCGTGCGCCGGTGGCGAGCGCCGTGGCGCGCATCCCCCGTAGAGGTGAGTTGAGACCTCTTCGAGACCTCGCCCCCACACCAGGCCCATCCCGTCCGACGGCATCAAGTCGCATGGAGAAACCCTCAACTACCTTTGATTCTCCTTAATTTGAGCCTGTTCGACCATGCAGAAACGTGCCTGTCAACGCCTGCATATGCGACCGTCTCGCTCACCCCACATCGCCCTACTATCGGCTCGCCATGACAGCAGCAGGGAAGCACCAGGTGAGCCGGGCACAGACCCGGGGAAGCCGGCAGGGCCGGGCAGGCATCCGGGACGTGGCCGCCGCCGCCGGGGTCTCCATCACGACTGTCTCCGACGCGCTCAACGGCAAGGGACGACTCCCGGACGCCACCCGCAGGCACGTCCGCGAGGTCGCCGACCGGCTGGGCTACCGCCCCTCCGCGGCGGCCCGCACGCTCCGCACCGGCAAGTCGGGACTCATCGGCCTGACCGTGACGACATACGGGGATGAACCTTTCACCTTCACGGAGTTCGCCTACTTCGCGGAGATGGCCAGGGCCGCCACGTCGGCCGCGCTCGCCCGCGGCTACGCCCTCGTCATCCTCCCCGCGACCTCACGCCATGACGTCTGGTCGAACGTCGCCCTCGACGGCACCGTCGTCATCGACCCCTCCGACCACGACCCGGTCGTCACCGAGCTCGTCCGCCAGGGCCTCCCCGTCGTCTCCGACGGACGCCCCGCCGGCACGCTCCCGGTGACCGCCTGGGTCGACAACGACCACGATGCCGCCGTCCTCGGCCTCCTCGACCACCTCGCCGAGGCCGGCGCCCGCCGGATCGGCCTCCTCACCGGCACCACCACCGACACCTACACCCGCCTCTCCACCACCGCGTACCTCAAGTGGTGCGAGCGGGTCGGACAGGACCCCGTCTACGAGGCCTACCCGGCGCACGACCCGTGCGCGGGCGCCGTCGCGGCCGACCGGCTGCTCGCCCGCCCCGACCGTCCCGACGCCGTCTACGGCCTCTTCGACCCCAACGGCACCGACCTCCTCGCCGCCGCCCGCCGCTACGGGCTGCGCGTCCCGGACGACCTGCTGATCGTGTGCTGCAGCGAGTCCACCGTCTACGCCACCACCGAACCGCCCATCACGACGCTCTCGCTCAAACCGCGGCGCATCGGCACCGCCGTCGTCCAGCTCCTCATCGACGCCATCGAGGGGATCGAGAGCGACGGCCCGCTCGAACAGGTGATACCGACCGAGCTCATCGTCCGCACCTCCTCGCAGCGCCGGTCGCCGCGGACGACGGTGAGCCCGCCGCGCTCACCCGCGAAGGACTGACGGGCCGCGGGCCCGGACGACCGACGGCACACCCTCCGGACTCCGGCCGCGCCGAAAGAGCGGCCGGACGAACGACCCGAGCGGGACGGGCACGACCCGAGCACGACCGAGCACGACCGGGCGGGTTCGGGCTTCACCGAGCACGACCGAGCAGCACCGAACACGACCCGAGTACGGCCCAGGGGCGAGGCGCGCAGCACGAAGCGAGCCCGTCCCGGCACGATCCGGCACGAGCCGGTACGACCCCGAGAACGAGCGCCGTCCCGTCCCTGCCCGTGGGCGGTGACGGCGAAACCGGGCACCCCACCGGACCCGACCCTGGACTGGACCTTCTCAATTCGGGCGAAACAACCGGTGAACCCGGAGCGAACCCGGATTCACCACCCCTGGTGCGTCACACAGGCGGACCCTCATTCCTATGATGGGCGCACGACACCGCGGACCCCCCGACCAGGCCGGTCCGCGATGTGCAGGGCATCGCGACGGTGGTGGAGGGGTCGATGACTCAGGGGGCCGGGCAGGATCCCGTGGAACGCACGGCGACATTGCGTGACTTCCGCGTACCCCCGTACGCCCGGGTGCCCGTGCAGGGCCACGCGGGCGAGCCTCCCGTGCCACCCGCCGACCCGACGCTCCACCTGGGCACCCGCCCGGCCGCGTACCCCGAGCCGGTCGCGTTCCCGGAGCCCCCGGCACGCCCCGCACCGGCGTACACGGAGCCCCCGGCCCACCCCGAGCCGGCGTACGCCGAGGCCCCGGCTCGCCCCGAGCCCGCCGCCTACCCCGAGGCCCCCGCGCGTCCCGAAGCGGCCGGGTACCCCGAGCCTCAGACCCCCGCGGCGCACACCGGCACCGCCCACCCCCTGGCCGCCGCTCCCGTGGCGGCCAACCCCGTCGCCGCCACCGCCCACCCCGGCAGCGGCGGCTTCCCCGACGACTTCCCGGACGGTTACACGCCCACCGAGCGCGACCTCCCGGTGATCCAGCGCGGCGACACGCTCCAGGTCCCGGTCGCCCCGGCCGCCGCTCCCGCGCCCGCGCCCACCGGCGACGGACCCGGGCCGCTCTACGTCGTCGGCGACGTCCACGGCTACCTCGACGAACTCGTCGCCGCCCTCCGCGCCCAGGGCCTCGTCGACGAGAACGGCGGCTGGGCCGCGGGCAACGCCCGCCTCTGGTTCCTCGGCGACTTCACCGACCGCGGCCCCGACGGCATCGGCGTCATCGACCTCGTCATGCGGCTCTCCGCCGAGGCCGCCGCCGCCGGCGGCTACTGCAAGGCGCTCATGGGCAACCACGAGCTGCTCCTCATCGGCGCCAAGCGCTTCGGCGACACCCCCGTGAACTCCGGGGCCGGCACCGCCACCTTCCAGGCCGCCTGGCTGCTCAACGGCGGACAGAAGCACGACATGGACCGCCTCCAGGACGTCCACCTCCAGTGGATGTCCCGGCTCGACGCCGTCGTCCGCGAGGACGACCACCTCCTGCTGCACTCGGACACCACCGCGTACCTCGACTACGGCGGGACGATCGAGGACGTCAACGACACCGTCCACGAGATCCTCACGCGCAACGACGCCGACGAGGTCTGGGACCTCTTCCGGAAGTTCACCAAGCGCTTCGCCTTCCGCGACGACGGCGGCCCGCAGGCCGTCCAGGAGCTGCTCGGCACCTACGGCGGCTCCCGGGTCGTGCACGGCCACAGCCCGATCCCGTACCTCCTCGGCCAGGTCGGCACGGAGGACGGCGAGGAGGACTCCCGCCCGGTCGTCGACGGCCCGCACGTCTACGCCGACGGCCTCGCCATCGCCATGGACGGCGGCGTCACCATGGCCGGAAAGCTGCTGGTGGTCCAACTCCCGCTGGGGGACTGACCCTCACTCCACGCATCCGGAGCGGGCGAATTCCGGAAACCCCCTGTCAGCGCGCACGGTCACGGCCCTACCATCGGTCTCCCCAGTTAGGCAGGCTCTCCTCCGCTTCCGCCCGGACCGCCGTTCTGCACGGCCGGTCCCGGCCCATCGAGCATCGGGGGATGCACATGAACGTGGCTCCGCACCTGCTGACCGAGGACCGCGCCGAGTACGAGCGGGTCCTCGACGACGCACTGCGTACCGCTCCGGAACGGCCGGAACTCGCCGGAGCGGGCACCCGGCTGACCACCGGTCAGCTCCGCGCGATGGCTCTGAACGCGACAGCGCTGATCACCGCCGCGGCGGCGAGCGAGTACGAGCACTTCACCAAGGTCCGCGAAGCGGGCCGCGCCGCCTCCAACCGCCCCCGGAGCCACGCCCCCGACGAGTCCCCGGGCGCCGTCGCCGTCCTCACGGTCCTCGTCCCGGTCCTCGCCGGGACCGCCGCCGCGATCTTCCTCCTGGTCGGCGCCGTGGTCCACTGGCTCGCCCCGGGCGCCGCCCTCGGCACCACGCTGCTCACCGCCGGCCTGGTCTTCGGCGCCCTCGCCGCCGCCGGGCTGCTCTGCGCGGGCGCCGGACTCGTCCTGACCGCCCTCCGCAACAGCCCCGCCGAGACCGGCGCCCCCGACGAACTCGCCCTGGCCCGCGCCGCTTGGCGCCACGCCCTCCTGGAGCGCGGCGTCATCCCCTTCCTCCAGGCCGCCCTCACGGCCACGCCGACCGACCCCGACCGGGACCCGGCACCACCCTCCGCGTGACGCGCCCCGGCCCGCGATCCCCCCGTGGACCGCGGGCCGGGGCGGGTCTCGTCGGACCGGCCGCTACTCCGCCATCGGCAGGTAGACGCGGTTGCCGGAGGCGGCGAACTCCGCCGACTTCTCGGCCATGCCGGCCTCGATCTCCTCCTTCTTCAGGTCCCCGCCGTGCTCACGGCGGATGTCCTGGGAGATCTTCATCGAGCAGAACTTCGGACCGCACATCGAGCAGAAGTGGGCGGTCTTCGCGGGCTCCGCCGGCAGGGTCTCGTCGTGGAACTCACGGGCGGTGTCCGGGTCGAGGGCCAGGTTGAACTGGTCCTCCCAGCGGAACTCGAAGCGCGCGTCGGAGAGCGCGTCGTCCCACTCCTGCGCGCCCGGGTGCCCCTTGGCCAGGTCCGCCGCGTGCGCCGCGATCTTGTACGTGATGACACCGGTCTTCACGTCGTCGCGGTTCGGCAGGCCCAGGTGCTCCTTGGGCGTGACGTAGCAGAGCATCGCCGTGCCCCACCAGGCGATCATGGCCGCGCCGATGCCGGAGGTGATGTGGTCGTAGGCGGGCGCGACGTCCGTGGTCAGCGGGCCGAGGGTGTAGAACGGCGCCTCCTCGCAGATCTCCTGCTGGAGGTCGATGTTCTCCTTGATCTTGTGCATCGGGACGTGGCCCGGGCCCTCGATCATCGTCTGCACGTTGTGCCGCTTGGCGATCGTGTTCAGCTCGCCGAGCGTGCGCAGCTCCGCGAACTGGGCGTCGTCGTTGGCGTCCGCGATCGAACCGGGGCGCAGCCCGTCACCGAGCGAGTAGGTGACGTCGTACGCCGCGAGGATCTCGCAGAGCTCCTCGAAGTTCGTGTAGAGGAAGTTCTCCTTGTGGTGCGCGAGGCACCAGGCGGCCATGATCGAGCCGCCGCGCGAGACGATGCCGGTCTTGCGGCGCGCGGTGAGCGGCACGTACGGCAGGAGTACGCCGGCGTGCACGGTCATGTAGTCCACGCCCTGCTCGGCCTGCTCGATGACCGTGTCCTTGTAGATCTCCCAGGTCAGTTCCTCGGCCTTGCCGTCGACCTTCTCCAGGGCCTGGTAGAGCGGCACGGTGCCGATCGGCACGGGGGAGTTGCGCAGCACCCACTCGCGGGTGGTGTGGATGTTGCGGCCGGTGGACAGGTCCATGACCGTGTCGGCGCCCCAGCGGGTCGCCCAGGTCATCTTCTCGACCTCCTCCTCGATGGAGGAGGTGACGGCGGAGTTGCCGATGTTGGCGTTGACCTTCACCAGGAACCGCTTGCCGATGATCATCGGCTCGATCTCCGGGTGGTTGACGTTGGCCGGGAGCACCGCGCGGCCCGCCGCGATCTCCTCGCGGACGACCTCGGGCGAGACGTTCTCCCGGATCGCCACGTACTCCATCTCCGGCGTGATCTCGCCCCGGCGGGCGTACGCGAGCTGGGTGACGGCCTGCCCGGCGCGGCCCCGGCGGGGCAGCCGCGGACGGCCGGGGAAGACGGCGTCGAGGTTCTTGAGCCCGCCGCCGCGCGGCGAGGTGTGCTTGATGCCGTCGTCCTCGGGGCGGACCGGGCGCCCCGGGTACTCCTCGGTGTCGCCGCGCGCGATGATCCAGTTCTCGCGGAGCGGAAGGAGGCCCCGGCGCACGTCGGTGTCGACGGCCGGGTCGGTGTACGGGCCGGACGTGTCGTACAGCGTCACGTCCTTGCCGTTGGTGAGGTGCACCCGGCGGACCGGCACCCGGAGGTCGGGGCGGGAGCCCTCGACGTATCCCTTGTGCCAGCCCGGCGTGCGCTCGTCCTGGCTGGAGGCAGGCGTGCGTGCATCCTGAAGGGTCATGTGACCGAATCTCCCTACGCCGGCATTACCCGGTAACAGGTTCGGCGGTCGGCGCAGCCTCCTCCCGTACGCGTGCGTACGGTGATCAGCGCCCTCTCAGCCCGGTGCTCCGAGCTCCCGCGTGTGCAAAGGTGTCACGAGGCTAGCGCCCTCCCGGGCGTGCTGAACAGTGGGCCCCCGCCGTTCTTGCGATGATCGGTCGGTGACTTCCCCCCAGCAGACCCCCGATCCGCACGGCCACGAGCACGGGCATGGTTTCGGCCGGCACGGTCCGGACCACGGTTCCGGCCACGGGCACAGCCACGGCCACGGGCCCGCCGCGCCCGTCTCGCGCCATCTGCGAAGAGTCATCGCGGCGGTCCTCATCCCCTTCGCCACCGCCGTGGTCGTCGGCCTCGCGGTGCTCTGGCCCGGTGGCACGCCGGCGCACGAGCGGACGGGCGTCGGCTTCGACCGGCAGACCGAGCAGGGCAAGGTCGTGGCGGTCGAGCAGGTGGACTGCAAGGACGTGAACGCGGCGCAGGTGCCGCCCACCGGCGACACCTCCACCCCGCAGGGCCGCGAGGCGGTCAACGCGCAGCAGGGGCAGTGCGAGAAGGCGACGATCGAGGTCACGAGCGGTCCGGACCAGGGCCGGAAGTTCACCGAGATCGTGCAGCCGGACGCACCGCGCCAACTGGACGAGGGCCAGGGCGTGGTGGTCGCCTACGCGCCCGACGCCCCGAAGGACCTCCAGTACTCGGTGACGGACGTGAACCGGAAGGTGCCGATGGCGGTCCTCGCCGGCATCTTCGCGCTCGCGGTCGTGCTCGTCGGCCGTCTGCGGGGCGTGATGGCACTGGTCGCGCTCGCGGTGAGCTTCCTGGTGCTCACCCTCTTCATCCTGCCCGCGATCCTGGAGGGGTCGAACCCGCTGATCGTGGCGGTGGTCGGGTCGAGCGCGATCATGCTGCTCGCGCTCTACATGTGCCACGGCCTGTCGGCCCGGACCTCGGTCGCGGTCCTGGGCACGCTGATCTCGCTGCTGCTGATCGGCCTGCTCGGTTCCTTCTTCATCGGCTGGGCCTCGCTCAGCGGCAACACCGACGACTACACCGGGCTGATCCACGGTCTCTACCCGGAGATCGACATGTCCGGCCTGCTGCTCGCCGGCGTGATCATCGGTTCGCTCGGTGTCCTGGACGACGTCACCGTCACTCAGACCTCGGCCGTCTGGGAGCTGCACCAGGCCGATCCCGGCATGGGTCCGCGCGCCCTGTACCGGGCCGGCATCCGGATCGGCCGCGACCACATCGCCTCGGTGGTCAACACGCTGGTCCTGGCCTACGCCGGTGCGGCGCTCCCGCTGCTCCTGCTCTTCACCATCGCGGACAGCAGCATGGGGACGGTGGCCAACAGCGAGCTGGTGGCGGAGGAGATCGTCCGGACGCTGGTCGGCTCGATCGGTCTGGTCGCCTCGGTGCCGGTCACGACGGCCCTCGCGGCGCTCGTGGTCTCGGCCGACCGTCCCTCGGCGGCGGAGGCCGGCGGCAGGGCGGCGGGCGGCGGCGGACGGCGTCGCCGCGCGAAGTGACGCGCGCGCGGCGGCCGTACGGGGCGGACCGCGTCGACGGCCGTACGGAGCGGGGCGCCTGCGGCGGTCGCACGGGAGGGGGGGCCGGCGTCGGCGGTACGGGAGGGGTGCCGGCGTCGGGCGTACGGAGCGGACTCGGTCAGGCGGGGCCGGCGCTCTCCTCGGCGAGGATCTTGCCGAGCGCGGCCTCCAGGCTGTCCTCGAAGTCGCCCAGCGTCTGTTCCTGACCGAGCGGCACCAGCTTGTCCGTGCGGTCGAGGAAGGCGACCAGCGGCGGGGCGCTGGCGCGGAAGAGGGCGCGGTCGCCGCCCACCTGGAGCCGGATGGAGACGTCCGACAGGCCCTCGGGGTCGGTCGGGGCGATGTGGACGTCGCCGTCGCCGCTCGGGCGGTTGATCCCGTCGAGCAGCAGCTCCCGGCCGAACGCCCAGGTCACGGGCGCGTCTCCGGGGAGGTGGAAGGTCATCCGCACCGCGTAGGGATCCCGGGTCTCGTATCGCAGTTCGACTGGGATCTTGAAGGAGAGCTCCTCGGAGACGAGGAAGCTCATCAGGACCTCGGCCTGAACCGACTCTCGCATCATGTACCCCGCAGTAGATGGAGCAGTTGTGTAAACACAGCTGCTGAAAGCTGTGACCGAAACGGCCAGGAATGATCCCCCGTGGCCCTCTTGACGCAATCGTGCTGTACGCGCTAGCGGATCACAAGGAGTGATTTTTCAGATACTGATAGAGAAGGCGAACGAACTGAAGAGCTTTCCGATCTCCGTCTGTAGCCGCTCGACTGCTGGGAGCAACCGTTCTTCCTGGTGAAGGGGGAGAGAAATGGCCAGAGTGGCCGCTGTGTCGCCCACCGTGATGGGGATGGCGGCGCAAACCGTGCCGAGCGCATATTCCTGCCGCTCCACCAGGGGCTCCATTCGCCCCAAACCGCCCAAACGCTCCAAAAGCATCCGCCGGTTACGCACCGTGTACGGAGTGATGGCTTCCACGGGGTGCCGGTCGAGGTGGTCTTGACGAGATTTCAGATCGAGTTGGCTGAGCAGACACTGCCCGATCGCGTGGGCGTGCCCGGTCTCCCGGAAGTCGGCCCATTCCTCCACCGCGGGGGAGTTGGGAGTGTCCGCCACGGAGACCAGTTCGACCTCGCCCTCGCGGTAGAGCGCGAAATAGACGGGTACACCGATCTCGTCCCGCCAGCGGGCAAGGGAGTCCTCGATCTTGATGCGACGATTCTGCACAGCCCCGCCGCCGGCCAACCGGGCGACTGCCTCGCCCAGATAGAACGCACCCTTGTCGCGGAGCAGATAGCCCTCGTGCGTCAGGGTGCGGAGAAGGTGGTACGTCGTGGGCAGCGGGAGGTTCGTCTCCCGGGCGAGCTGCTTGGCGGGGGCACCGTCCGCGTGGGAGGCCACGGCCTCCAGTAGTCTCAGCGCCCGCTGCACCGAGCCGATCAGGGTCGGCGCAGCTGTCTGCGTGGCCATGGCCAAAGGTCACCCCCAGGCGTGACAACGGATGCGCTGCATCCGTTCGCGGGGGCCGCCCCCGCGCACCCGCCGGGCCTGGGACGCCTATGGGGCCCGATGGACGGGCCCCTCAGGGACGAGCGGGAAACCGCTGGTCTGCCGGAGATCTACGCCCGTAGTCCCCGACTCGGCGGAGATCTGCCACTCTAGTGGCTTGTCCTGGCCCCCCACCCTGTTTCCACCAGCGCGTTCCCCCTGCCGGGCTAACGCCCCGCAGCCGCCGAATACCGATGAGTAGCTTGTGCTACCAGTCGCGGTCCGACTTCGACGGAGTGCCGAACTTCCGTACGGCGTAGATGAGTCCGGCCACGAGCGCGACGAACAGCAGCACCTTGAACAGCAGACTGACCACGAAGGTGAGGACGCTGGTGATGACTCCGCCGAAGACGAGCAGGACCAGAGCGGGTATGGCGACCCACTTCACCCACCACGGCAGTCCCGCGAGAATCTCCTGTACGGCCATGGCTCGCTCCTTCGCTCTCGACGCCCTGTCCGGAACCCTCCGTCCCCGACGCTTCAAGGCTAGGCGGGGGCCCCGGCCCGGCGGGGCCCCGGAAGCCCGGGCTCTCCCCTGATCCACCCCCTAGGGGAACCAGGGGTCCGGCCCCGAGAGTCCGCCGGTGCCGTCACGCCTCCGGCGGGGAGAAGACGACCAGGACCCGCAGGTCTTCGCTGATGTGGTGGAAGCGGTGCGGCACCCCGGCCGGCACATAGACGACGCTGCCCCGCGCCACCTGCGTCGTCTCCTCCCCGACGGTGATCGCCGCCCGCCCGGACACCACGAAGTACACCTCGTCCTGACCGTGCGGCGACTGCGGGTCCAGCTCGCCCGCGTCGAGCGCGTACAGCCCCACCGACATGTTCCGCTCACGCAGGAACTGGAGGTACGCCCCCTGGTTGGCGAGGCGCTCCGCCTCGAGTTCGTCCAGCCGGAATGCCTTCACTGACGTTCGCCCCTGCCCTCGGCCCGATGGTCTCTGCCACGATCAGACACATGAAGAATTTCGTAGTCAAGACGCTCGCCAACGCGGGCGCCCTAGCCGTGGCCATCTGGCTCTTCGGGGGCATCACGCTGACCGGTGACGACGAGATCACCGGCAAGGCGATCGGCAGCCTACTGCTCGTCGCCCTCGTCTTCGGCCTCGTCAACTTCCTGGTCAAGCCGATCGTGAAGCTGCTGACGCTGCCCCTCTTCATCCTGACCCTCGGCCTGATCACCCTGGTGGTCAACGCCCTGATGCTGCTGCTCACCTCGTGGCTGGCCGAGCAGTTCGACCTCAGCTTCCACGTGGACGGCTTCTGGACCGCCGTCCTCGGCGCCCTGGTCATCTCCGTCGTCTCGTGGGCGCTCAACGTGCTCCTCCCGGACGGCGACTGAGCGACCGCCATGACCTATCGCGTCTGCTTCGTCTGCACCGGCAACATCTGCCGCTCCCCGATGGCCGAGCACGTCTTCCGCGCGCGCGTGGAGGAGGCCGGCCTCGGTGGGGCGGTCGAGGTGGACAGCGCGGGCACCGGCGGCTGGCACGAGGGCGAGCCGGCGGACCCGCGCACCGTCACCGTCCTGGAGGAGCACGGCTACACCTCCGCCCACACCGCCCGCCGGTTCCGCACCTCCTGGTTCGCCGAACTCGATCTGGTGATCGCGCTCGACGAGGGCCACGTCCGGGAGCTCCGCCGCCTCGCCCGTACCCCCGACGAGGCGGCGAAGATCCGGCTGCTCCGCTCGTACGACCCCGCCGCCGGGGACGCGCTCGACGTCCCCGACCCCTACTACGGCGGGCGTGAGGGCTTCGAGGAATGCCTGGAGATGGCCGAGGCGGCGAGCGAGGGCCTCCTCGCCGCCGTCCGGGCCGGAATCGGGGGAAGACATCAGGGGGACGAGACCATGGAAAGGACCCCGTGAACCCGTTGATCCCTCAGGAACGGCACCACCCCGGCGAGGGGCCCGGCGACGGGACGCTCGCCGTACGGGCCGGACTGCCCGAGCCCGTGAAGCACGAACCGACCCTGCCGGGGCCGGTCTTCGCCGCCCACTTCCACCTGCCGGGCGAGCCCACCGGCCCGTACACCTACGGCCGTGACGAGAACCCGACCTGGACCCATCTGGAGCGGGCCATCGGCACCCTGGAGGCGCCCGGGGAGTCCGGCGTCGAGACCGTGGTCTTCGCCTCCGGCATGGCCGCCATCTCCGCCGTGCTCCTCTCCCAGCTCTCCGCCGGCGACGCCGTCGTCCTGCCGGCCGACGGCTACCAGGCCCTGCCGCTCCTCCACGAACAGCTGCGCGCGTACGGGATCGAGGTGCGCACCGCGCCGACCGGCGGCGACGCCCAGCTCGACGTGCTCGACGGCGCCAGGCTGCTGTGGATCGAGACCCCCTCCAACCCCGGGCTCGACGTCTGCGACATCCGCCGGCTGGTCGCCGCGGCACACGCCGGCGGAGCACTCGTCGCCGTCGACAACACCCTCGCCACCCCGCTCGGCCAGCGCCCCCTCGAACTCGGAGCGGACTTCTCGGTGGCCAGCGACACCAAGGGCATGACCGGCCACGGCGACGTGCTGCTCGGCCACGTCAGCTGCCGCGACCCGCAGCGGGCCGCGGAGGTGCGCCGCTGGCGCAAGATCGTCGGCGCGATCCCCGGGCCCATGGAGGCCTGGCTCGCCCACCGCTCACTGGCCACGCTCCAGCTCCGGATCGACCGCCAGTGCGCCACCGCCCTGGAGCTCGCCCGCGTCCTCGCCGAGCACCCCGACGTGACCGGTCTGCGCCACCCCGGTCTTCCGGAGGACCCCTCGCACGCGATCGCCTCGCGGCAGATGCGGCGCTTCGGCTCGGTGATCTCCTTCGAGCTCGCCGACCGCGCACGGGCCGAACGCTTCCTGGAGGAACTGCGTCTGGTCGACGACGCCACCAGCTTCGGCGGGGTGCGCTCCTCGGCCGAGCGGCGCGGCCGCTGGGGCGGGGACGCCGTCGCGGAGGGCTTCATCCGCTTCTCGGTCGGCGCGGAGGACCCGGAGGACCTGATCGCCGACGTGCTGCGGGCCCTCGACGCGGCGCGCAAGGCCGTCGGCTAGCCGCCCGCTTCGGCCCGGAACCGGGACCGGCCTCACCGCGCGCGTATCTCACGGAGCACCGGGCCGGTTCCGGATCGCGGGGGAGCGGGGCGTTTCAGCCCGACGGGAACGGGCCATTTTCTTCCCATGCCCGAACGCCCCGTGGTCAAGCGCACCGCACGCGCCATCCTGCTCGACGGAGACGACCTCATCCTCATCAAGCGCACCAAGCCGGGGATGGATCCCTACTGGGTGACGCCCGGCGGCGGCGTCGAGCCCTCCGACTCCACCGTCGTCGAAGCCCTGCACCGCGAGGTGCACGAGGAGCTCGGCGCCAAGATCGTCGACGTGGTCCCCTGTTTCGTCGACACCGTCGAGCACATCGTCGACGGCGGGGTCTCCGGCGTGAAGGTCCAGCACTTCTTCGTCTGCCGGCTCGAATCGATGGACCTCAGCCTGCGGCACGGCCCCGAGGTGGACGAACCGGTCGGCGAGTACGAGATCGTCCGGGTGCCCTTCAACCGCGTCGGGATCGCCGCCGTCCACCTGGTGCCGCTCTCACTGCGCCACTACCTCGACGGCAACATCGAGGGCGTCCGCGCCATGCACGCCCCCGACCTCGGCTGACCCGGCCCCCACCGTGGCGAGCTCCGCCAGGAAGTCGTGGCGGATCCGCTCGGTGGGGACCCCCGAGCCGCGGAGCACGTCGATGCCCTCCCGGACCATGCCGAGCGGTCCCGAGAGATAGGCGTCCCGCTCGGTCCAGGGGCCCGCCGCCCGGACGGCCTGCGGCAGCGGTCCCTGCGCCTCGGTGACGGGATGGACGGCGAGCCACGGGAAGGTCCGCTGGAGCCGCAACAGGGTGTCGATGTCGTAGAGGTCCTGGCCGCTGCGAGCGCCGTAGAACACGTCGACCTTCCTGCGGTCGCCGTGCTCGGCGACGTCCTCGACCAGCGCCTTGATCGGCGCGATGCCGGTCCCGCCGCCCAGGCAGAGCAGCCCGGAGTCGGTGGCGTGGTCGACCGTCATGGAGCCCGTCGGCGGGCCGAGGCGGAGCACGTCCCCCGGCCGGGCACGGTGGACCAGCGCTCGGGAGACCCACCCCGCCGGGACCGCCTTCACATGGAGGGTGAGCAGTCCGTCCGGACGGGGCGCCGAGGCGAAGGAGTAGTGCCGCCAGACGCGCGGCCACCAGGGCGTCTCCAGCGTGGTGAACTGCCCGGCGAGGAACGGGTAGGGCGCGTCGGGCCGCAGGGTGAGCACCGCGATGTCGGGGGTCCGCAGGTCGTGCGAGACCACCTCGGCCTGCCACCAGGCCGGTGCCCGCGTCTCGTCCTCGGCGGCCGCGTCGATCATGATCTGCGAGATCGCCGTGTACGCCCGGACCCAGGCCGCCTCGGTCTCCCCGTCCCAGCTCCGCTCCGCGTACCGCGCGAGCGCGCCGATCAGCGCCTCGCCGACCGCCGGATAGTGGGCGGCCTCGACGCCGTACTTCCGGTGTCCCCGGCCGAGATGACCCAGGTACTCGACGAGGAAGGCGCTGTCGTCCATCCGCTCGGCGACCGTGAGCAGGGCCTTGAGCAGGCGGTCCCGCTGGGTGTCCATCGCGGCCGGGAACAGCTCGCGCAGGGCCGGGGTCCGGAGGAAGAGCAGGGCGTAGAAGTACGAGGTCACCTTGTCGGCGACCGGTGCGATCTCCTCGAGGGTGCGACGGACGAGCACCGCGTCGGGGGAGGGCTCTGGTATTCGGGCCCCCGTCCCGCCCGTCGTACTGGTCGGACCATCCATCATGTGCCTCGCCTCACGCAGCCGGCTTCCGTGTTCGCAGCATGGCGGCCCACGGAGGGACTTCGGGCGGAAAGCGGTGTTCTCGGGCCAAAGGGCGGGGTTGCGGACTAGGCTCCACTCTTTCGGCGCGCTCGGGTGTTTCACGTGAAACGACGACGGAATCCCAGGGCCGAAAACTCCTGGCAGGACGGAAAACCCCTGGACGGAAGATCACCGCGTCGGAGACCCTGGCCGTCATGCCGATCTCCCCCACCGCTCTCGCCGAGCTCCCCATCCGGCGTCTCGACTCCGCCGATCTCCTGGCCTGTGCCGATCTCTCCGAGAACCGCGGCTGGCCGCGCGAGGAGCACAAGTGGGGCCTGCTGCTCGCCGCGGGCACCGGGTACGGCATCGACTCCCCGGACGGCGAGGGTCTGCTCGCCTGTTGCGTGGTCACCTCCTACGGCCCCGGCCTCGCGGCCATCGGCATGGTGCTCGTCGACCGGCGTCATGCCCGACAGGGTGTGGGGCGCCGGCTGATGCGCCACGTCGTGGAGCAGGCCGGGGAAACCCCGCTGACCCTCCATGCGACGCCGAACGGGCAGCCGCTCTACGAGGGACTCGGTTTCACCGAGATCGGCCGCGCCGAGATGGTGAAGGGGCGTTTCTCCGCCACCGTGCCCGCGCCCGGGATCACGGTCCGCCCGGCCACCGCGGAAGACCTCCAGGAAGTGCTCCGCCTCGACCACGAGATCTTCGGCCTGGACCGCACTCCGCTGATCACCCGGCTCCCGGCCTTCGCCGACCATCTGCGGGTCGCCGTCGAGGACGGCGCGATCACCGGCTTCGCCGCCGCCTGGCCCAACATGGACACCCATGTCGTCGGGCCGCTGATCGCCCGTGACACCGCCACCGCCCAGGCGCTCGTCGCCTCGCTGGCCGCCGCCACGGACCGTCCGCTCCGCACCGACGTCGACGTCCGCCACACCGAGCTCCTCGACTGGCTCAAGGGGAACGGCCTCGACCCGATCATCGAGAACGCGGTGATGATCCGCTCCGCCCCGGGCCTCCCCGGCGACATCTCCCGCCGCTTCGCCCCGCTGACCGTCGCGGCGGGCTGACCTCCGGGGCCGAGCGGCCACCCTGGGACCACATGCTTGCAGACGCGCACTATTGCGAGCCATCGTCTACTCTGGATCCCGAGCCGCCCGACCGACCAGGAGAGGTACGAGGAGAGACCATGACCGCGACGGATCCCGCCCTCACCGCACTCGCGCAGCGCTGGTGCGCCCTCTCCCTGCTGCACGGCCGGATCGAGTCCCACATCGAGCGCGCCCTGGAGTCCGGGCACGGCCTGAGCGCCCGCGAGTACTCGCTCCTCGACGTCCTCAGCCGCCAGCACGACGGACCCGGCGGACACCTCCAGATGAAGCAGGTCGCCGACGCCGTGGTGCTCAGCCAGAGCGCCACCACCCGGCTGGTCACGCGCCTGGAGGACCGGGGCCTGCTCACCCGCTACCTCTGTGCCACCGACCGGCGCGGCATCTACACGGACGTCACCGAGTCCGGCCAGAAGCTGCTCGCGGAGGCCCGCCCCACCAACGACCGGGCCCTGCGCGAGGCCCTGGACGAGGCCGCGAAGAACCCCGAGCTCGCTCCCCTGGTCCAGGTCCTCGAAGGCGAGACCGTCGGCGCCTGACGATCGGCCTCGCCGTACGCTGCGGGCATGAGTGATCTTGAGATCCGTCCCGCGACCGCCGAGGACGTGCCGGCCATCGTCGCGATGCTCGCCGACGACCCCCTCGGCGCCCAGCGGGAGTCCCCGGACGACCCCGTGCCGTACCTCTCCGCCTTCGCCCGGCTCGCGGAGGACCCGAACCAGCACCTCGTGGTGGCCGCGCGCGACGGAAGGGTCGTCGGCACGCTCCAGCTGACGATCATCCCTGGGCTCTCCCGGCGCGGCGCCACCCGCGGGCTGATCGAGGGCGTGCGGATCCACGCCGACGAGCGCGGCAGCGGCCTGGGCACCCGGCTCATCGAGTGGGCCGTCGAGGAATCCCGGCGCCTGGAGTGCGTCCTGGTCCAGCTGACCTCCGACGTCACCCGCACCGACGCGCTCCGCTTCTACGAGCGGCTCGGTTTCGAGGCGAGCCACGTGGGCTTCAAGCTCGCGCTCTGACTCTCGGCGGATGCCCGTGTTTCACGTGAAACACTGGCATCCGAGTCACCTGGGCCGAGTCATCTGGCCTGGGCCCTCCGGGCCGGGTCACCCGGGCCGGGTGGGGCCGGGTCAGAGCCCCCGCCACCCCTGCTCGTCCACCCCGCCCGGAACCGCGTCCCCGGGCTCGTACGGCTCCCGGGTGAAGACGAAGGAGCCGAGGTCGAGATGGCTGACGCTGCCGTCGGGACGCCGCACCACACGGAGCCGCTCCCCCGCGTAGTACCCGTCGAGCCCGATCCAGCCGCCCTCGGGCAGCGCCCGGAAGCGGGCGCCGCGGCCGGGCCCGCGCAGGGGCTCCAGGGCCACCCCGCCCTCCGCGCCGAGCCGCAGACCGTACGAGTACGTCCCCCAGTACCAGGGGCCGGTCAGCGCCAGGAGCTCCTGGTCGACCTCGGCCTCGGGCAGCGGACGCCACGGCTCGGGGAACCGCGGCTCGGCCTCCGCCACGATCCGTACGAGGTCGGTGGCGACGAGCCCGGGCTGCGGGCCGCTCGTGGCGTTGGCGAGCGCCACGCCGACCAGGCCCTCCTCGACGTCCACCCAGAGGCCCGCGACGAAGCCCGGCAGCGAACCGCCGTGTCCGATGAGCGTGCCGCTCTCCTTCCGGGCCACCTGGAGACCGAGGCCGTACCCCATCAGCGGATCCCCGATCGCCGGGGGACCCACGGGGACCCGCATCTCGGCGACGGAGGAGGCGCTCAGCACCCGCTCGTCGCCCTCCGCGAGGAAGACGCCGAACCGGCAGAGGTCCGCCGCCGTCGACCACAGCCGGCCGGCCGCGCCCATCACCCCGAGGTCCTCGGAAGGCTCCGGAAGCATCACATCGGCCCAGGGGTGCACCGCCCAGCCCCCGGCGTGCGGGGCGACGGGCTCCCCCGTCGTCCGGTCCATTCCCAGCGGCTCCAGGATCTCGGTGCGCAGCGCCTCCTCCCAGGAGACCCCGCGCACCGCCTCGACCAGCGCGCCGAGCAGGGTGTAGCCAGGGTTGGAGTAGTGGAAGGTGCGGCCCGCGGGGTGGAGCACGGGCGTCTCCCCCAGCACGTCGGAGAGCTCGGGCCGCGAGGACCCGGGTGTCCGCTCCCACCAGGGCGAGGGGGACTCCGCCGCGAGTCCCGCGGTGTGGCCGAGCAGCTGGGCGATGGTCGCCTCGCCCACTCCGGTGCCGGGCAGGTGCTTCTCCAGCGGGTCGTCGAGCCCGAGCAGCCCCTCGTCCCTCAGCCTGAGGACGAGGACGGCGGTGAACACCTTGGTGATCGAGCCGATCCGGTACTGCGTGTCGGCGTCCGGGGCATGGCCGTCGACACAGCTGCGGGAGCCGCTCCACACCATCGCTCCCCCGCGGGCTACGGCGCCCACGAACGACGGCGCGCGGCCCTCGCTCTGGGCGCGGGCCACGCGGTGCAGCAGGGAACGCTCGGTGGTGGGCAGAAGGGCTTCGAAGGCTGAGGTCATGCGAACGATCATGCCTTGGCGCCCCGCCGCGGCACGATCAGGTTTGTGCCATGTCCACGAAGCGCGAGTAGTGGCCCTGGAAGGCCACGGTGATCGTGGCCGTGGGGCCGTTACGGTGCTTGCCGACGATGATGTCGGCCTCGCCGGCGCGCGGCGACTCCTTCTCGTAGGCGTCCTCGCGGTGGAGCAGGATGACCATGTCGGCGTCCTGCTCGATGGAACCGGACTCACGGAGGTCGGAGACCATCGGCTTCTTGTCGGTGCGCTGCTCGGGGCCACGGTTCAGCTGGGAGAGCGCGATCACCGGGAGCTCCAGCTCCTTGGCGAGGAGCTTGAGGTTTCGCGACATGTCGGAGACCTCCTGCTGACGGCTCTCCTGCCGCTTGGAACCGCCGGACTGCATCAGCTGGAGGTAGTCGATGATGACCAGCTTGAGGCCGTTGCGCTGCTTGAGCCGGCGGCACTTGGCGCGGATCTCCATCATCGACAGGTTCGGGGAGTCGTCGATGTAGAGCGGCGCCTGGGAGACGTCGGGCATGCGGCGGGCGAGCCGGGTCCAGTCCTCGTCGGTCATCGTGCCGGAGCGCATGTGGTGCAGGGCGACCCGCGCCTCGGCGGACAGCAGGCGCATCGCGATCTCGTTGCGGCCCATTTCGAGGGAGAAGATGACGCTGGGCAGGTTGTGCTTGATCGAGGCGGCCCGGGCGAAGTCCAGGGCGAGGGTCGACTTACCCATGGCGGGCCGGGCCGCGATGATGATCATCTGGCCGGGGTGGAGGCCGTTGGTGAGCGAGTCGAGGTCGCTGAAGCCGGTGGGCACACCGGTCATCTCGCCGCTGCGGGAGCCGATCGCCTCGATCTCGTCGAGCGCGCCCTCCATGATGTCGCCGAGCGGCAGGTAGTCCTCGGTGGTCCGCTGCTCGGTGACCTTGTAGATCTCCGCCTGGGCCGAGTTCACGATCTCGTCGACGTCGCCGTCGGCCGCGTAACCCATCTGCGTGATCTTGGTTCCGGCCTCCACGAGCCGACGCAGCACGGCCCGCTCGTGGACGATCTCCGCGTAGTACGAGGCGTTCGCCGCGGTGGGCACCGACTGGACGAGGGTGTGCAGGTAGGAGGCGCCGCCGACGCGGTTGATCTCGCCGCGCTTGGTGAGCTCGGCACCGACCGTGATGGGGTCGGCGGGCTCACCCTTGGCGTAGAGGTCGAGGATCGCGCCGAAGACGGTCTCGTGCGCGGGCTTGTAGAAGTCGTGACCCTTGATGATCTCCACGACGTCGGCGATGGCGTCCTTGGAGAGCAGCATGCCGCCGAGCACCGACTGCTCGGCGTCGAGGTCCTGCGGGGGCACCCGCTCGAAGCCGACGAGGCCGCCGTCCCAGGGACCGTCGCTGCCGCGCTCGTGCTGCTCCTCACGGCTCCGGCCGCGCCCGCGGCCCTCGCCTCGCCCTTCGCTCCGCGTGCGGACGGGCAGCCGGTCGCTCGGTCCGCCGTCTGCCCAAGGGTCGTCCATGGGCTCGGGAACGCTCACCCGCCACCTCTTCCCGTCCGCTCAGCGGACCTCGCCGTGCCACTCCTTCTTACGCCACGGCCTTGGTCAAAGAGTGGCTTTGCGTCCGGTTCTGACGCGTCGGGCGCCGGTCCACGGTAGGCCCGGGAGGGGCGTCAGCCAACCTGGTTATCCACAGGCCCTGTGGGTGAAGGCCCCAATGCTGTGGATAAGCCGCCGGATCCTGTGCACGGACCGGGGGACAGGCATGTGGACAAACTCATAGCCCCCTCCTCGATGCGGCTCTGACCTGCACCTTTTCCATCCACGGGCTGTGGGGGAGAAAAACTTTTGCGCGGGGACCACGAACAGAACAAACAGCCCACACCCGAAGTCCCGATCCCTCTGAAAGTAAGGATCACTAATCCATTGCATCACTTACCTGTGGACGATTAGATTGGCCCTCATGACCCAGGCCCCCACGAGCTCCAAGGCCACGCTGCGCCGGCACGACCGCGAGATCCTGTCGCTCGCCCTGCCGGCCTTCGGCGCCCTCGTCGCCGAGCCGCTCTTCCTCATGGTGGACAGCGCCATCGTGGGGCACCTCGGCACCCCACAGCTCGCGGGCCTCGCCATCGCCGGCGCCCTGCTCTCCACCTTCGTCAGCGTCTTCGTCTTCCTCGCCTACGCCACCACGGCCGCCGTCGCCCGACGGGTCGGCGCGGGCGATCTGCCCGCCGCCCTCCGGCAGGGCATCGACGGCATCTGGCTGGCCCTGCTCCTCGGGCTCGCCCTCATCGCGGTCACCCTCCCCCTGGCCCCCTGGCTGGTCGAGGCCTTCGGCGCCTCCGACACCGCGGCGCCCCACGCGACCACGTATCTGCGAATCTCCCTCCTGGGCATTCCCGCGATGCTGATCGTCCTGGCCGCCACCGGTGTCCTGCGCGGGCTCCAGGACACCCGCACCCCGCTCTACGTGGCCGTCGGCGGCTTCGCGGCCAACGGCGCCCTGAACCTCGGACTGGTCTACGGCGCCGGGCTCGGCATCGCGGGCTCCGCCTGGGGCACCGTCATCGCCCAGTGCGGCATGGCCGCCGCGTACCTCTTCGTGGTCGTCCGGGGTGCCCGGCGCCACGGAGCCTCGCTCCGGCCCGATGCCGCCGGCATCCGGGCCTCGGCCCAGGCGGGCGTCCCCCTCCTGGTCCGTACGCTCTCGCTGCGCGCCGCCCTGATGATCGCCACCGCCGTCGCCGCCCGTCTGGGCGACACCGAGGTCGCCGCCCACCAGATCATCCTCTCGCTGTGGAGCCTGATGGCCTTCGCCCTGGACGCCATCGCCATCGCGGGCCAGGCCATCATCGGTCGCTATCTGGGTGCCGACGACGCCGAGGGCGCCCGCCAGGTCTGCCGCCGGATGGTCCAGTGGGGCGTCGTCTCCGGAGTGGTCCTCGGGCTGCTGCTCGTCCTGAGCCGCCCGCTCTTCATCCCGCTCTTCACCGGCGACCCCGCCGTCCGGTCCACCCTGCTGCCGGCCCTGCTCGTCGTGGCCCTGTCGCAGCCGATCTCCGGCGTCGTCTTCGTCCTCGACGGCGTCCTCATGGGCGCGGGAGACGGTCCCTACCTCGCTTGGGCGATGCTGCTCACCCTGGCGGTCTTCGCACCGGTCGCCCTGCTCGTGCCCGTGGTCGGCGGCGGGCTGACCGCACTCTGGTGGGCGATGACGCTGATGATGACGGTCCGGCTGGCCACCCTCTGGTTCCGGATGCGCTCCGGCCGCTGGATCGTCACGGGCGCCACTCGCTGACCGGGGGCGGTGTTTCACGTGAAACGCCGCAAAGAGCCACAAGCGCCTGTTTCACGTGAAACGGCGGATGGGCCGCCCCCCAGCGGGGAGCGGCCCATCCGTACTGCTGAGCGCAGCGTTACGCGGCAACGACCTCGATGCCGAGCTTCGCGGCAACCTCGGGGTGCAGACGCACGAGCACCTGGTGCGAGCCCAGGGTCTTGATCGGCGAACCGAGCTCGACGCGACGCTTGTCGACCTCGGGGCCACCGGCGGACTTGATCGCCGTGGCGACGTCGGCCGGGGTCACGGAGCCGAAGAGACGGCCGGCGTCGCCGGAGCGAACGGCCAGACGGACCTTCGTGCCCTCGAGCTTGGCCTTGATCTCGTTGGCCTGCTCGATGGTCGCGATCTCGTGGATCTTGCGGGCGCGGCGGATCTGCGCCACGTCCTTCTCGCCACCCTTGGTCCAGCGGATCGCGAAACCACGCGGGACCAGGTAGTTGCGAGCGTAGCCGTCCTTGACCTCGACGACGTCGCCGGCCGCACCGAGGCCGGAGACTTCCTGGGTGAGGATGATCTTCATTTTTCGGTCACCCTTCCCTTATCGCGCGGTGGACGTGTAGGGCAGCAGCGCCATCTCACGGCTGTTCTTGACGGCCGTGGCGACGTCACGCTGGTGCTGCGTGCAGTTGCCGGTCACGCGGCGGGCACGGATCTTGCCGCGGTCGGAAATGAACTTCCGCAGCATGTTCGTGTCCTTGTAGTCCACGTACGCGGTCTTGTCCTTGCAGAACGCGCAGACCTTCTTCTTAGGCTTGCGCACAGGCGGCTTCGCCATGGTGTTTCTCCTGTGTGATCAAGAAGTGTGGGGTACGAGCTGCTTCCGGGGCCGGGCCCTAGAAGGGAGGCTCGTCCGAGTAGCCGCCGCCGGAGTTGCCACCCCAGCCGCCACCGCCGCCGGCCTGCTGGCCGCCGGAGGAGGAGCCGCCGGAGGCCCAGGGGTCGTCGGAGGGAGCTCCGCCGCCCTGCTGCTGGCCGCCGCCGGAGTTGCCACCCCAGCCGCCGCCACCCTGCTGGCCGCCGCCGCCGAAGCCGCCGCCGCCACCCTGGCCACCGCGGCCGGTGGTCTTGGTGACCTTGGCCGTGGCGTTGCGCAGGCTGGGACCGACTTCCTCGACGTCCAGCTCGAAGACCGTGCGCTTGACGCCCTGGTTGTCCTCGTAGGACCGCTGCTTCAGACGGCCCTGCACGACGACACGCATGCCGCGCTGAAGGGACTCCGCGACGTTCTCCGCCGCCTGACGCCAGACCGAGCAGGTCAGGAAGAGGCTCTCGCCGTCCTTCCACTCGTTGGTCTGACGGTCGAAGGTGCGGGGAGTGGACGCGACGCGGAACTTCGCGACCGCCGCACCGGACGGGGTGAAGCGCAGCTCGGGGTCGTCGACGAGATTGCCGACGACCGTGATGACGGTCTCGCCTGCCATGGGTGAACCTCTCGGCGTTGCTTCTGGCTGCTTGCTGCTACTCGGACCCGATTACCTCTGAGCGGAAGCTCAGTGGGTCTCGGGACGGAGGACCTTGGTCCGGAGGACCGACTCGTTCAGGTTCATCTGGCGGTCGAGCTCCTTGACGACCGCAGGCTCGGCCTGCAGGTCGATGACCGAGTAGATGCCCTCGGGCTTCTTCTTGATCTCGTAGGCGAGACGACGACGGCCCCAGGTGTCGACCTTCTCGACCTTTCCGTTGCCCTCACGGACGACGGAGAGGAAGTTCTCGATCAGCGGGGAGACAGCGCGCTCCTCGAGATCGGGGTCGAGGATGACCATCACCTCGTAGTGACGCATGTGGAACCCACCTCCTTTGGACTCAGCGGCCACGGTCGTTCCGTGGCAGGAGGGTCGTGATGCGTGAGCGACGGCGTCCAGACTGGCAGGACCAGGGCAGACACCGGCGCAGACCGTACAGAGTACCCGCACAACGCCTTGCGGTTGAAATCCGGCGGGGAGGGGACGCAATCTGTACACATCGGACGTCGGCGGCGCTAGGATGCGCCGCCCTCCGCTCGGCACGCCAGGAGGTGCCCCATGGCACAGGCAATGCGACCCGACCCCGGCCACTCCCTCTTCGCGACGGACGGCAAGCCGCACCCGCTCCAGGACACGCTGCTCGCGGTGACCCTGGTGCTCGGCATCCTGTCCTTCGTCACGGCGCAGTTCCACAGCCTGCACCTGCTCAGCTCGTGGACGGGCCTGATCGGCATCCTGACCGGGGCCTACGGGCAGTTCATCTCCGTCACCACCCGCGAACGCTTCTTCCTGATCGTCGGCCTCGGCGCCGCGGCCGTCGGCTTCTACCTCGGCATGGCTCACGGCGGGCTCTTCACCGGGGTGATCAACTGACACCGGGCACGTCAGGGCCCCCGTGGCCCTTCGGGGCGCTCCCCGGTCGCAGTAGGCTTCGGCGCGAGAGCCGGAGCCCCTGACCGATGGGGACACACCTGCCGAGGAGCGCCCCGACATGAGCCTGACCCTGAGGACCATCAGCCGAGAGCAGCATCTGGCGTACATCCAGAGCCTGCCCGGCGCGAGCCACTGCCAGGTCCCGGCGTGGGCGGACGTGAAGACCGAGTGGCGCTCGGAGAACCTCGGCTGGTTCGACAAGAACGGCGAGCTCGTCGGCGTGGGCCTGGTGCTCTACCGCCAGCTCCCCAAGCTCAAGCGCTACCTGGCGTACCTCCCCGAGGGCCCGGTCATCAACTGGTACGCCCCCAACCTCGACGAGTGGCTCCAGCCGATGCTGGCCCACCTCAAGCAGCAGGGCGCCTTCTCCGTGAAGATGGGCCCGCCGGTCGTCATCCGCCGCTGGGACGCGGCCGCGATCAAGTCCGGCATCCAGGACCCGGACGTCAAGCGCCTCAAGGACGTGCAGGCCACCGAGGTCGTGCCGCACGCCTTCGAGGTGGCCGACCGGCTGCGGAAGATGGGCTGGCAGCAGGGAGACGACGGCGGCGCCGGCTTCGGCGACGTGCAGCCCCGCTACGTCTTCCAGGTCCCGCTGGCCAACCGCTCGCTCGACGACGTCCTCAAGGGCTTCAACCAGCTGTGGCGCCGCAACATCAAGAAGGCCGAGAAGGCCGGCGTCGAGGTCGTCCAGGGCGGCTACGAGGACCTCGCCGAGTGGCAGCGCCTGTACGAGATCACCGCCGTCCGCGACAAGTTCCGGCCGCGCCCGCTCTCGTACTTCCAGCGCATGTGGACGGTCCTCAACAACGAGGACCCCAACCGGATGCGCCTCTACTTCGCCCGCCACAACGGCGTGAACCTCTCCGCGGCGACGATGCTCGTCGTCGGCGGCCACGTCTGGTACTCGTACGGCGCCTCCGACAACATCGGCCGCGAGGTCCGGCCGTCCAACGCCATGCAGTGGCGGATGCTCCGCGACGCGTACGCGATGGGCGCCACCGTCTACGACCTGCGCGGCATCTCCGACTCGCTCGACGAGACCGACCACCTCTTCGGCCTGATCCAGTTCAAGGTCGGCACCGGCGGCGAGGCCGTGGAGTACGTCGGCGAGTGGGACTTCCCGCTGAACAAGCTCCTGCACAAGGCGCTCGACATCTACATGTCGCGCCGCTGACGCACCGCGCGGGGCTTGCGTAACCTCGTAGTTCCACGAGTCTCGTACACACCTGCGAAACCCCCCACCGCAGCCATCAGAAAGGTTCCGGGCCGGCCATGGCGCTCTCCCTCTACGTCGACACCGCTCGCTGGCGGGCGCACCAGAAGTCCGTGATCGACCAGTTCCCCGGTCTGATCCCGGTCTGCAAGGGCAACGGCTACGGCTTCGGTCACGAGCGACTCGCCGAGGAGGCGGCCCGGTTCGGCGCCGACATGCTCGCGGTGGGGACCACGTACGAGGCCGCGAAGATCAAGGACTGGTTCGGCGGCGACCTGCTGGTCCTCACCCCCTTCCGGCGGGGTGAGGAGCCGGTGCCGCTGCCGGACCGGGTGATCCGCTCCGTCTCCTCCGTCGACGGCGTGCACGCGCTGGTCGGCGCCCGGGTCGTCATCGAGGTCATGAGCTCGATGAAGCGGCACGGCGTCCGCGAGGACGAGCTCGGCCGGCTCGCCTCCGCGATCGAGGACGTGCGCCTGGAGGGCTTCGCCCTGCACCTGCCGCTGGACCGCCCGGACGGCACGGACGCCGTCGAGGAGGTCATCTCCTGGATGGACCGGCTGCGCGCCGCCCGGCTGCCGCTGCACACCATGTTCGTGAGCCACCTGCGGGCCGAGGAGCAGGCCCGGCTCCAGCAGCAGTTCCCGCAGACCCGCTTCCGCGCCCGGATCGGCACCCGCCTCTGGCTGGGCGACCACGAGGCCACCGAGTACCGCGGTTCGGTCCTGGACGTCACCCGGGTCGCCAAGGGCGACCGCTTCGGCTACCGCCAGCAGAAGGCGGCCTCGGACGGCTGGCTGGTCGTCGTCGCCGGCGGCACCTCGCACGGCGTGGGCCTGGAGGCGCCGAAGGCGATGCACGGCGTGATGCCGCGGGCCAAGGGCGTGGCCCGGGCCGGTCTGGCCACGGTCAACCGGAACCTGTCGCCGTTCGTCTGGGCGGGCAAGCAGCGCTGGTTCGCCGAGCCGCCGCACATGCAGGTGTCGATCCTCTTCGTGCCGGCCGACGCCCAGGAGCCGCAGGTCGGCGACGAGCTGGTGGCCCACCTGCGGCACACCACGACGCAGTTCGACCGGCTCGTGGAGCGCTGAGCCGGTCGTCCCCGCGTCGTCGGATCACCCCCGGGAGCCCTCGGCCCCGGGGGTTCCCCATGTCACGAGGAGCTCCCCCTCGCAGGGCGCGGGGGCCGCGTGGCGGGCCGGCCGGGCGGCCGCGCCCACCACGAAGACGTCCCGGGCGCCGTCCAGGACGCCGCCCGAGGGGTCGTCGGCGCCGTCCTGGCGGACCGGGTCCTTCTCGGGCGCCAGGACGTCCCGTACGACCACGGCGCACAGGTAGACCGTGCCCAGCAGGTGCAGCACGATCGCGAAGTGGTAGCCGTCCAGCGGCAGCCCCTGCTTGTTGCCGCTGCCGGTGAACGCGAGGTACATCCAGATCCCGAGGTAGTACAGGACCTCGCAGGACTGCCAGATCAGGAAGTCCCGCCAGCGCGGCCGGGCGAGCGCGGCGAGCGGCACCAGCCAGAGGACGTACTGCGGCGAGTAGACCTTGTTGGTGAGGACGAACGCGGCGACCATCAGGAACGCCAGCTGGGCGAGGCGGGGCCGCCGGGGCGCGGCGAAGGCCAGCCAGCCGAGGCCGCCGGCGGCGAGCAGCAGGAGGAGCAGCGCGTACAGGTTGGCGCGTTCGGGCGGGATGGTCTGCCCGGCGCGCTGGCTGACGAGCAGCCAGATCGAGCCGAAGTCCACGTTCCGGTCGCGGCTGAAGAGGTAGAACTGCTTCCAGCCCTCGGGCGCGAGGAGCATCACCGGCAGGTTCACCACCAGCCAGGAACCCGCCGCGCCGAGCAGCGCGGTGCCGAAGGCGCGCATCCGGCCGGCCCGTCGGCAGAGCAGCAGCAGCGGCCACAGCAGCAGCACGGGGTAGAACTTGGCGGCGACGGCCAGGCCCAGCAGGATGCCGGCGGCGAGCGGCCGGGAGCGGGACCACATCAGGATCGCGGCGGCGGTGAGGGCCACGGCGAGCAGGTCCCAGTTGATGGTGGCGGTGAGGGCCACGGTGGGCGCCAGGGCGACGAGCAGGCCGTCCCAGGGGCGGTTGCGGTGCGTCCGGGCCACGCAGACCGCGAGGACGGCCGCGCAGACCATCAGCAGGCCGGAGTTGACGAGCCAGTACGCCTGCCCGCTGGCCTGGAGGTCGCCGCCGGGCGTCATCCAGGCCGCCACCTCCATGAACAGCCCCGTCAGGACGGGGTACTCCAGGAACGGTATGTCGCCGGCGAGCCGGTCGAAGTAGGGCACCAGCCCCTCGGAGAAGCCGCGCCCGGCGAAGAGGTGCGGGATGTCCGAGTAGCAGGCGTGGGTGTACTGGGAGGTGGTGCCGCGGAACCAGGCCCAGTTGTAGCAGGGCAGTTTCTGCACCATGCCGAGGGCGAACATGCCGATGGCCACGAGCGCGACCACCCGTACCGGGGTGAACTGCCCGCCCCCGGGCCCGCTGCCGGGCAGGGCGCGGCGGCCGTGGCGCCCGCCGATGAGGGCGCTGCCGGCGGCGGCCACCTCGTCGCGCCGGGTGGGGGCGACGACGGTCTCGACGACGGGGGCGGCGTCGACAGGGGCGTCGTCGGGGGGGCCGTTCGTCTTCTTCAGGCTCGGCATGGGGGACATCCTGCCGTACGCCCCCGGGAATCCGGCCGTGCCCGGGGCGATGACGCGGAGGGCCGCCGCGCTCCGCCCCGTACCGCGTGGGTACGGGGCGGGCGCGACGGCCCTCGCCGCGCCGGTCGTCCGGCGGGTCGTCCCGGCCGGTCGCCCGGCGGGTCCTCCGAGTCGGACGCCTCAGTCGAAGAAGCCCCCGGTGGAGCTGTCGGTCGGGTCTCCGCCGCTGCCGCCGTTGTTCCCGTTGCCCCCGTTGCCGGGACCCGCCGGGTCCGTCGTAGTGTTCGTCGGGGTCGGCGCCGTGCTGCCGGTCGGTGTCGGCGGAGTGGATCCGCCGTCGCCGCCGCCCGTGTCGTTGCAGTCCCAGCTGTCCCAGATGCTGCAGGTGGTCTTGCCGGGCTTCGGCTCCTTGGTCGTCGGACGGCCGCTGTCGGTGGGCATCGCCGGGGGAGTCGTCGTCGGGGGGGCGGTGGTGGCCGTCTCGGTCGGCGTGGGCGTCGCGGTCGGCGTCGGGGTGGCCGTCGGCTTGGGCGTGGCGCCGCCGCCGTAGACCGCCTTGGCGTCCGCGAGCTTCTCCGGCTTCGGGAACTTCTCGACGGGCAGGTCGGCCACGGCGTCCGTCATGTAGTCGTTCCAGATCTGGGACGGGAAGGACGAACCGTGGATCGACTTCTGGCCGCCCGTGCCGTACATCTCCAGGAACTCGCGGCCTTCCTTGGTCTCGTCGTCGTCGAAGCGGTACATGTCGATCGCCGTCGCGAGCTGCGGGGTGTAGCCGACGAACCAGGCCGACATGTTGTCGTCGGTGGTACCGGTCTTGCCGGCCACGTCGCGGCCGGGGATGGCCGCGTTGTTGCCGGTGCCGTCCTCGTCCTCGACGACGCTGCGGAGCACGTCGGTGACGTTGGAGGAGATGGCCGAGGAGAACGCCTGCTCGGACTTGCCCTCGTGCTTGAAGATGACCCGGCCGCCCTTGACCACCTTGGTGACCGAGTACGGCTCGTTGCGCACGCCCTGGTTGGCGAAGGTGGAGTAGGCGCCGGCCATCCGGATCGCGCTGGGGCTGGAGATGCCGAGCGAGAAGGACGGGACCTCACCCTTGACCAGGGAGTCAGGACGCAGACCGGCCTCGACGGCCGCCTCACGGACCTTGTCGATGCCGACGTCCATGCCCAGCTGTACGAAGGGGGAGTTGGCGGAGACGATCATCGCCCGGCGCAGGCTGATATTGCCGTAGCTCCGGTCGCCCTCGTTGTCCTGCTCCCACTCGTTCCCGTTCTCGTCGTGCCAGATCTCGCCGTTGTACTTGCGGACCTTGAGGTCGTCCTTGCCGCTGTAGCGGCTCTTGTCGGGGTCGACCAGGGTGCGCGTGGAGGGGCCCTGGTCCGCGGGGCCCTCCGGGTCGCGCACGCCGTCCTTCATCGCGGCGGCGAGCACGAACGGCTTGAACGTCGAACCGACCTGGGCACCGGTGGTGTCGGCGTTGTTGGTGTAGTGCTTGGTGGCGTCCTGGCCACCGTAGATCGCGACGATGGCGCCGGTCTTGACGTCGACGGAGGCGCCGCCGAACTCGACGTGGGTGTCGTCCTTCGGGCGCTTCTTCTCGTCGATGTACTCGTCGTAGACCTTCTTGACCGAGTCCGACATCGCGTCCACCTTCTTCTTGTCGAAGGTGGTGTGGATCTCGTACCCGCCGAGGTTCAGGGCCTCTTCGCTGATGTCGTACTTGCTGCGGAAGTTGGCCTTGGCGGTGGCGACCAGGTAGCCGATCTGGCCGCTGAGCTGCGCGTCCGTCTTCCGCTTCTGGATCTTCGGCAGGGTCGTGTACTTCGCCCGCTCCTCCGCCGCGATCTTCCCGTCCTTGACCATCTCGTCGAGGATCCAGGACCAGCGCTCGGTGAGGCGCGCCAGGTTCTTCTCGGCGGTGGCGTTGGGGTCGTACTCGGGGTATCCGGCCGGGTCGTAGTACGTCGCGCCCTTCAGCACGGCGGCGAGCACCGCCGACTCGGAGGCGTTGAGGTCCTTGGAGTCCTTCTCGAAGTACGCGCGGGAGGCCGCCTGGATGCCGTAGGCGTTGCGGCCGTAGTAGGCGGTGTTGAGGTAGCCGGCCAGGATGTCGTTCTTCTCCAGGTCGTTGCCGACCTTGATGGAGATGAAGAGTTCCTTCACCTTCCGGGAGAGCGACTGGGTCTGGTCGTTGAGCAGGCCGTTCTTCACGTACTGCTGGGTGATGGTCGAGCCGCCCTGGGTCTCGCCGCCCTTCGCCATGTTCCACACGGCGCGGCCGATGCCCATGGGGTCGACGCCCCAGTCGTCCCGGAAGGTCTTGTTCTCGGCCGAGATCACGGCCTCCTGCATGACCTTCGGGATCTGGTCGATGCCGACGATCTGGCGGTTCGCGCCGGCGCCGGTGGCGACCATCCGCGAGCCGTCGCTCCAGTAGTAGATGTTGTTCTGGGAGGTCGCGGCCTCGGCCACGTTGGGGACGACCACCTGGGTGTACGCGAAGACGGAGACGCCCATGAGGAGGCCCACGAAGAGCAGGAACGCGCCCGTGACGAGCTTCCAGGACGGCATCCAGCGACGCCAGCCGTCCTTGTCGTGCCGCGGGTAGTCGATCAGCCGCTTCTTGCCCGGCGGACGGCCGCCCGGGCCGCCGCCGCGTCCGCCGCCACCGCCTCCTCCGCCCCGGCGGCCACCGCCGCCGGGACCGTTCGGTCCGCCGGGGCCGGCCGCGGGCGCGCGCCGGCGGCCGCCGCGCTGGGCGGCCCGGCGGGCCTCCGCGCGGCCGCCGTACGGACGTGCCTCCTCCCCGGGGGAGGAGGGCGCCCCGTGGGAACCGGACGGCCCGTACGGGGCGGACGACCCGTACGGGGCCGGCGATCCGTACGGGGGCGTCCCGCCACCGGGGTTCTGGGCCGGGGCCGACCTGCGGCCGGCCGGCTGCTGGGCGGCGCGTCGTGCCGCCGCGCGGCCGCCCGTCGGCGGCTCCTGCGACGGCATCCTGCGACGGTGCTCGCTCATCGAACGACTACTCCTCGGGCAGGCGCGTACGCCTGGAAGCGGCAGTTGAGTTCCGGTCCCCCCGAAATGCGTACGACCGGAGCCCATCGGAGGCCCCTTTCGTACCGCAGCCGGTCACCCGCTGCACTGACGCCCCAGCGCGGCTCCTGGTTCCCGGTGGTGTGCATGCCGCACAGACTACGCACGGCCAAAACCCCTCTTGCACCGGAGTTCACCCCAAATCAGGCAAGTCGCACGCTGTGAATTGACGATGTGACGCCGGTCACCACACCCCCACTTGTCGGACCTCTCGGGCCGTTCTATCGTGCTGATGTATCGAGTCGATACATCAGCACGGCATAAGTGTTTCGGACACCGACCGCAGAGCGGAGGAGGGCGACGGATGAGCAGACGCTCCGGCATCCTCGAATTCGCCGTTCTCGGCCTGCTGCGCGAAGCCCCGATGCACGGGTACGAGCTGCGCAAGCGCCTCAACACCTCGCTCGGCATCTTCCGAGCGTTCAGCTACGGGACGCTTTACCCCTGCCTCAAGACGCTGGTCGCCAACGGCTGGTTGATCGAGGAGCCGGGCAGCGCCCCCGAGGAGGCGCTCGCCTCGTCACTCGCAGGACGCCGGGCCAAGATCGTCTACCGGTTGACGCCCGAAGGGAAGGAGCACTTCGAGGAGCTCCTCTCCCACACCGGCCCGGACACCTGGGAGGACGAGCACTTCGCCGCCCGCTTCGCGTTTTTCGGCCAGACCGAGCGCGAGGTGCGGATGCGGGTCCTCGAAGGCCGCCGCAGCCGGCTGGAGGAGCGCCTGGAGAAGATGCGCGCCTCGCTGGCCCGGACGCGCGAGCGACTCGACGACTACACGCTTGAGCTCCAGCGCCACGGAATGGAGTCCGTGGAGCGCGAAGTGCGCTGGCTGAACGAGCTCATCGAGAGCGAGCGGGCGGGACGCGACCAGCGGCCCGGCACCGACGCTCCGCACGACAACGATTCTGGAGAGACGGGCGGCCTGCCCCGGCACGGGGGCAGTACCCGGCCGGATCCGTCCGATGACACCACCAAGTGAAGCCCTGCTTCAGCAGGGCTTCCACGATCACAACAGGGAGCAACCGGAATGGGTTCGGTTCGCGTAGCCATCGTCGGCGTGGGCAACTGCGCCGCCTCGCTGGTGCAGGGCGTCGAGTACTACAAGGACGCCGACCCGGCGACCAAGGTGCCCGGTCTGATGCACGTCCAGTTCGGCGACTACCACGTCGGTGACGTCGAGTTCGTCGCCGCCTTCGACGTCGACGCGAAGAAGGTCGGCCTGGACCTCGCGGACGCCATCGGCGCCAGCGAGAACAACACCATCAAGATCTGCGACGTGCCCGCCTCCGGCGTCACCGTCCAGCGCGGCCACACCCTCGACGGTCTCGGCAAGTACTACCGCCAGACCATCGAGGAGTCCGCCGAGGCGCCGGTCGACGTCGTCCAGATCCTCAAGGACCGCCAGGTCGACGTCCTCGTCTGCTACCTGCCCGTCGGTTCCGAGGAAGCGGCGAAGTTCTACGCCCAGTGCGCCATCGACGCCAAGGTCGCCTTCGTCAACGCCCTCCCGGTCTTCATCGCCGGCACCAAGGAGTGGGCCGACAAGTTCACCGAGGCCGGTGTCCCGATCGTCGGCGACGACATCAAGTCCCAGGTGGGCGCCACCATCACGCACCGCGTGATGGCCAAGCTCTTCGAGGACCGCGGTGTCCGTCTCGAGCGCACCATGCAGCTCAACGTCGGCGGCAACATGGACTTCAAGAACATGCTCGAGCGCGAGCGCCTGGAGTCCAAGAAGATCTCCAAGACGCAGGCCGTCACCTCGCAGATCCCCGACCGCGAGCTGGGCGACAAGAACGTCCACATCGGCCCGTCGGACTACGTGGCCTGGCTGGACGACCGCAAGTGGGCGTACGTCCGCCTCGAGGGCCGCGCCTTCGGTGACGTCCCGCTGAACCTCGAGTACAAGCTCGAGGTCTGGGACTCCCCGAACTCCGCGGGTGTCATCATCGACGCCCTGCGTGCCGCGAAGATCGCCAAGGACCGCGGCATCGGCGGCCCGATCCTCTCCGCGTCGAGCTACTTCATGAAGTCCCCGCCGGTCCAGTACTTCGACGACGAGGCCCTGGCCAACGTCGAGAAGTTCATCAAGGGCGAGGTCGAGCGCTGACCCTCCGAGGTCCGATGCGTCTCACCTGACGAGGGTCCCCGCGGCACTGCCCGGGGACCCTCGCCGTATGTGAGTCTTGCTGCCATGTCCGTCGCACGTGATCTGCGCGTACTGCTGCGCCTGCGGGACTTCCGGCGCCTGCTCGCCGTCCGGCTGCTCTCCCAGTGCGCGGACGGGGTCTACCAGGTCGCCCTGGCCACGTACGTCGTCTTCTCCCCCGAGAAGCAGGCGACCCCCGCCGCCATCGCCTCCGCCATGGCCGTGCTGCTGCTCCCGTACTCCCTCGTCGGCCCCTTCGCCGGCGTCCTCCTCGACCGCTGGCAGCGCCGCCAGGTCTTCCTCTACGGGAACCTGCTCCGTGCCCTGCTCGCCGGCGGGACCGCCGTGCTGATCCTCGCCCCGGTCCCCGACTGGCTCTTCTACGCCTCCGCCCTCTCCGTCACGGCCGTCAACCGCTTCGTGCTCGCCGGGCTCTCGGCCGCCCTGCCCCGGGTCGTCGACGAGGAACGGCTGGTCGTGGCCAACTCGCTCTCGCCCACCGCCGGCACCCTCGCCGCCACCGTCGGCGGCGGGCTCGCCTTCGGCGTCCGGCTGCTGGCCGACGGGTCCGACGCCGCCGTGGTCACCTTCGGTGCCGTGCTGTACCTCTGCGCCGCCCTCGCCTCCCTGCGGATCGCCCGGGCACTGCTCGGTCCCGACCCGGACCAGGTGCCGGACCGGCTCTCCACGGCCATCGCCTCCACCGCCCGGGGCCTCGCCGCCGGACTGCGCCATCTCGCCGCACGCCGACGGGCCGCCCGGGCGCTCACCGCCGTCGGGCTGATGCGCTTCTGCTACGGCGCCCTGCTCGTGACCGTGCTGATGCTCTGCCGGTACGCCTGGAGCACCACCGAGTCCGAGGGGCTCGGACTCCTGGGGATCGCCGTCGCCGCCTCGGGCGCCGGTTTCTTCGCCGCCGCCGTCCTCTCGCCCTGGGCGGTGGGACGGTTCGGGCCCTTCGGCTGGATGAGGCTCTGCTCGGCCGCGGCCGCCGTCCTCGTCCCGGCGCTCGCCGTGTCCTTCAGGCCGACACCGTTCCTCGTCGCCGCCTTCGTCCTGGGGTTCATCACCCAGGGAGCGAAGATCGCGACCGACACCGTGGTGCAGACGAGCGTGGACGACGCCTACCGCGGCCGGGTCTTCTCCCTCTACGACGTGCTCTTCAACGTCGCCTTCGTTGCGGCGGCCGGGGTCTCCGCCCTGATGCTGCCGCCCGACGGCCGCTCACCGCTGCTGATCGTGCTGGTGGCCGGCGGATACGCGGGCATCACACTGCTCCTGCGCGGGGCCGGCCGGGAACGGTGACGTTTCACGTGAAACACCGTCCAGGGTGTTTCACGTGAAACATGGGCGCGGGCTCAGTCGCGCGCGGCCCACCACTCCTTGAGCGCGGCGACGGCCTGCTCGTACTCCATCGGACCGTTCTCCAGGCGCAGCTCCAGGAGGAACTTGTACGCCTGGCCGACGGCGGGGCCCGGCTTGATCTCCAGGATCTCCTGGATCTGGTTGCCGTCGAGGTCGGGCCGGATCGAGTCCAGCTCCTCCTGTTCCTGGAGCTGGGCGATGCGCTCCTCCAGGCCGTCATAGGCCCGGGAGAGCGCCGACGCCTTGCGCTTGTTGCGCGTGGTGCAGTCCGAGCGGGTCAGCTTGTGGAGCCGCGAGAGCAGCGGCCCGGCGTCGCGGACATAGCGGCGCACGGCCGAGTCGGTCCACTCGCCCGTGCCGTAACCGTGGAAGCGCAGGTGCAGCTCCACGAGCCGCGAGACGTCCTTGACCAGTTCGTTCGAGTACTTCAGCGCGGTCATGCGCTTCTTGGTCATCTTCGCGCCCACCACCTCGTGGTGGTGGAAGGAGACCCGGCCGTCCTTCTCGAAGCGGCGGGTACGCGGCTTGCCGATGTCGTGGAGGAGCGCGGCGAGACGGAGCACCAGGTCCGGACCGTCCTCCTCCAGGTCGATCGCCTGGTCGAGGACGGTCAGGGAGTGCTCGTACACGTCCTTGTGCCGGTGGTGCTCATCGCTCTCCAGGCGCAGCGCGGGCAGCTCAGGGAGGACGTGGGCGGCGAGGCCGGTGTCGACGAGCAGGCCGAGGCCCTTCCGCGGGTGGGCGGAGAGCAGCAGCTTGTTCAGCTCGTCCCGGACACGCTCGGCGGAGACGATCTCGATCCGGTCGGCCATCTCCGTCATCGCGGTGACGACCTCGGGGGCGACCTCGAAGTCGAGCTGGGCCGCGAAGCGGGCCGCCCGCATCATGCGCAGCGGGTCGTCGGAGAAGGACTCCTCGGGCGTGCCCGGGGTCCGCAGGACCCGGGCGGCGAGGTCCTCCAGGCCGCCGTGCGGGTCGATGAACTCCTTCTCGGGGAGGGCCACGGCCATCGCGTTGACGGTGAAGTCACGGCGGACGAGGTCCTGGTCGATGGAGTCGCCGTAGGAGACCTCGGGCTTGCGGGAGGTGCGGTCGTACGCCTCGGAGCGGTACGTCGTGACCTCGATCTGGTAGCCGTCCTTCTGCGAGCCGACGGTGCCGAAGGCGATCCCGACCTCCCAGACGGCGTCGGCCCAGGGGCGGACGATCTTCAGGACGTCCTCGGGGCGGGCGTCCGTGGTGAAGTCCAGGTCGTTGCCGAGCCGGCCGAGGAGGGCGTCCCGTACCGAGCCGCCGACCAGGGCGAGGCGGAATCCGGCCTCCTGGAAGCGGCGGGCGAGGTCGTCGGCGACAGGGGCCACGCGCAGCAGTTCGCTGACGGCGCGGCGCTGCACCTGGCTCAGCTCGGTCGAGGTGTCTTCGTTGGCGTTCGGCACAACAGAAAAGGGTACGTGCCCCGCTCCGCCCCAGCGCCCCCGTTTTCCCGTGGCCGCCCCGTCCGGGCGGGAGCCGTCTGTGAGCTTCTTGTGAAAAGGGCCTCGTCCGGCGTCATCGGCTGGAGGACTCCCCGGCACTCGGCCCCTCCATGCCTCGTTACCATGCCTGGACACAGCAACCGGGAACCACTGGCATCACGGGCACCACCGACAACGACGAGGACGGGCGAACGCGTGGCTGAGGCGGCAGCTTTCCAGGGAACCGGTCCCTCACCCGCCCGCCGGTGGCTGCGGCGCACCCTCACCGTAGCCGTCGGGGCACCCCTCCTCGCCGGTCTGCTCCAGAATCCCTCGGCGGCCGGGACCGCCGAGGAGGCCCCGGCCTCCCGGACGGTCGATGTGTCCATCGACACGCTGACGCCGAGCGCCCCGGTCGAAGGGGACACCGTCACCGTCACCGGCACGCTGACCAACCGCGGCAAGCGGACCATCACCGACGCGACGGTGAACCTGCGGGTCGGTCCGCGGATGGACAGCCGCAGCGAGATCGACCAGGTCGCCCGCCGCAAGGGCTTCCGTTCCGACAGCGACCCCCAGCCGCTGGACTCCCCCGAGATCAAGGTCGCGCGCCTGGCCGCCGGCGTCCCCCAGGACTTCCGGATCTCCGTGCCCGTCGCCGATCTGGACCTCGGCGACGAGGGCGGCGTGTACCAGCTGGGCGTCTCCCTCACCGGACAGACCTCGGACGCGAAGTGGGACCGCGTCCTCGGCATCGAGCGGACCTTCCTGCCGTACCAGCCCGAGCCGACCGCCAAGCGGACCCAGCTCACCTATCTCTGGCCGCTGATCTCCTCGGCCCACGTCTCGGCCGACACCGCCGCGGACGACCAGCAGACGCCTGTCTTCCAGGACGACGAGCTCGTCGAGGAGCTGCGACCCGGCGGCCGGCTCGACCAGATGGTCACCCTGGGCAAGGACCTCCCGGTCACCTGGGTGATCGATCCGGACCTGCTGGCCTCCGTCGACGCCATGGCCAACGGCTACCGGGTCAAGGACGGCACCGGGCACATCGCGGGCACCGAGGCGAACCGCAAGCTGGCCGAGCGCTGGCTCGGCGAGCTGGAGAAGGCCGTGCGGGGCCGCAAGGTCGTCGCGCTGCCCTTCGCCGACCCCGACCTGGCTTCCCTCGCCCACCGCGGCAAGGCCGTGCCCGGCTCCCTCGGGCACCTCCAGTCGGCGACGGCGCTGGCCGGGTCGACCGTGGAGACGGTCCTCCACGTCCAGCCGGCCACCGACTTCGCCTGGCCCGTCGAGGGCGCCGTCGATCCCTCGATCATGGCGGTCGCGACCTCGGCCGGCGCCCGCAAGGTGATCGCCCGCAGCGACAGCATCCGGGACGACGACCTCTCCTACACCCCCACGGCGGCCCGCCCCATCGGCGGCGGCGCCACGGCGGTGGTGAGCGACGCGGAACTCTCGACCGCCTTCCAGGGCGACATGGTCCGCGCCGAGACGTCGACGCTCGCCGTCCAGGAGTTCCTGGCGCAGACCCTCGCGATCACCCTGGAACAGCCGCAGGACCGGCGCAGCGTCGTCGTCGCCCCGCAGCGGCAGCCGAGCGTGTCCCAGGCCCAGGCGATGGCGGCCGCCGTGCGCGGGCTCGGCGCCAAGCGCTGGACCGAGCCGGTCGACCTGGTCGCCGCGGCGGCGGCCAAGCCCGACCCCGACGCCTCCACGAGGGTGCCGCGCGCCTCGCAGTACCCGAAGAAGCTCCGTGACGGCGAGCTGCCGGTGGACGCCTTCCGGGACATGAAGACCACGGGTGACGAGCTGAGCGACTTCAAGGTCATCCTCAGCAGGCAGGACCGGGTCGTGCCGCCGGTGCTCGCCGCGATCAACCGCGAGATGTCCACCTCCTGGCGCGGGCGGACCACCGCGGCGGCGATCTACCGCGTCGACGTCCAGGACGTCCTCCGACGCCTCACCAAGAGCGTGGTGCTCGTCGACAAGTCCGCCCTGACCCTGTCGGGCCGCAGCGCCACCATCCCCGTCACGGTGCAGAACAAGCTCCTCCAGGACGTGCAGGGGCTCGTCCTGCGGCTGACCTCCAGCAACGGCACCCGGCTGAAGGTCGACGGAGAGACCTCGGCCGACCTGCCCCTCACGGTCCGCGCCGGGCACAGCCAGTCGGTGAAGTTCCCCGCCTCGGCCAACGCCAACGGCCAGGTCTCGATGACCGCCCAGCTGTACACGGTGGACGGCACGCCCTACGGCTCCCCGATGACCTTCTCCGTGAAGGTCTCGGAGATGACCCCGACGGTGATGCTGGTCATCGCCGGCGGTGTGCTGCTCCTCGTCCTCGCCGGCGTCCGCATGTACAGCCAGCGCAAGCGCCTCGCCGCCCGCGCCGCCGACGCCGACGCCGAAACCGGAACCGAAGCCGAAACCGGCGCACCGATCGCGGGCGGGCCGGCGGCCGGTACCGAGACCGCGAGCGAAGCCGGGGCCACGAGCGCCACGGCGGACCGAGCCGGGCAGCCGAGTGACCCGGACGCGGACACCGGCTCCGAAAGCGGCGACCCGTCGGGCCCGGGTGAGAAAGTGGACCGTTGAGCGATGTCGTGGCCGGTCGGCCGGGGACGATGAGGTGGGGTAACCATGAACGCGCCGTACGACGGTGACCGCGGCCAGGGAGCGGGCGGCGCCGCACCGTCCGGCGGCATGCCCGTTCCCCCCGTCGGGCCGGACGGGCAGCCGCTCCCGCAGGGGCAGCACCCCGGGTACCCGCCACAGGTCCCGTACGCGCAGGAGCCCTACGGCGCGCAGCCGCAGGACCCGTCCGCGTACCCCGGACAGCCCGGGCACCCCCACTCCGAGAACCCCTACGCCCAGGACCCCTACGTCCAGGACGCCTACGCCCACGACCCGTACCGGGCGCGCGACCTGTCCGCGCAGGACCCGGTGGGCGAGGCGCTCTACGACCGCGCCGCCCACCCGCCGCCCCCGCCGGGCACGTACCAGGACCCGCAGGCGCTCTACCAGCAGCCGGCCGCGCCCCAGCACGCCCCGGACCCGCGGGTATGGGCCCAGACCCCGGCGCCCGAGCCCGACGGCCCGTCCCGCCACCTCCCCTACGGCGACGACGCCCGCACGGTGCAGTTCACCGGCGTCGACGACCTGGTGACCCGGGCGAGCGAGGACGAGCGGCCCGAGCAGGACGCCTTCGCCCACCTCTACCGGGACCAGCAGGGCCAGGTGCCCGCCCCCGCCGCGGAACCCGACCCGCTGCCCGCCCCGCCGAAGAAGGGCGGCCGTGCCTCCGGGCTGCTGAAGTCGAGCGCCGTGATGGCCGCCGGCACCCTCGTCTCCCGGCTCACCGGCTTCGTCCGCTCGCTGGTCATCACCGGCGCCCTCGGTGCCGCGCTGCTCGGCGACACCTTCACCATCGCGTACACCCTGCCGACGATGATCTACATCCTCACCGTCGGCGGCGGGCTCAACTCGGTCTTCGTGCCGCAGCTGGTCCGCTCGATGAAGAACGACGAGGACGGCGGCGAGGCCTACGCCAACCGCCTGCTGACCCTCGTCATGGTGGCCCTCGGCCTGATCGTGGTCGCGGCGGTCTTCGCGGCACCCGTCCTGATCCGGCTGATGTCGAACACCATCGCCGACGACGCCGCCGCCAACAGCGTCGCGGTGACCTTCGCCCGCTACTGCCTGCCCACCATCTTCTTCATGGGCGTGCACGTGGTGATGGGCCAGATCCTCAACGCCCGCGGCAAGTTCGGCGCGATGATGTGGACCCCGGTCCTCAACAACATCGTCATGATCGTCACTTTCGGCCTGTTCATCTGGGTCTACGGCACCTCCGCCGAGTCCCACATGGGTGTGCAGACCATCCCCGACGAGGGCATCCGCCTCCTCGGCATCGGCACCCTGCTCGGCCTCGTCGTCCAGGCGCTCGCGATGATCCCCTACCTGCGCGAGACGGGCTTCCGCTTCCGGCCCCGGTTCGACTGGAAGGGCCACGGCCTCGGCAAGACGGTCAAGCTCGCCAAGTGGACCGTCCTCTTCGTCCTCGCCAACCAGGCGGGCGTCCTGGTCGTCACCCAGCTCGCCACCGCGGCCGGCGAGGAGTCCGGCAAGAACGGCGCCGGCTTCCTCGCCTACTCCAACGCCCAGCTGATCTGGGGCATGCCGCAGGCCATCATCACGGTCTCCGTCATGGCCGCCCTGCTGCCCCGGATCTCCCGCGCCGCCAGCGACGACGACCCGGGCGCCGTCCGCGACGACATCTCCCAGGGTCTGCGCAACTCCGCGGTCGCCATCGTCCCGGTCTCCTTCGCCTTCCTGGCCCTCGGCGTCCCGATGTGCACCCTGCTGTACGCCTCCAGCGGCGTCCAGGCCGCCCAGGGCATGGGCTTCATCCTGATGGCCTTCGGCCTCGGCCTGATCCCCTACTCCGTGCAGTACGTCGTCCTCCGCGGCTTCTACGCCTACGAGGACACCCGCACCCCCTTCTACAACACGGTCATCGTCGCGGCCGTCAACGCGGCGGCCTCCGCCCTCTGTTACGTCCTGCTCCCCGCCCAGTGGGCCGTCGTCGGCATGGCCGCCTCCTACGGCCTCGCCTACGCCGTCGGCGTCGGCATCGCCTGGCGACGGCTGCGCAACCGTCTCGGCGGCGACCTGGACGGCGCCCACGTGATGCGCACCTACGCCCGCCTCTGCATGGCCTCCCTGCCGGCCGCGGTCCTGTCCGGGGCCGTCGGCTTCGGTCTGCTGAAGCTGCTCGGCGAGGGCGCCCTCGGTTCGCTGGTCGCTCTCGTCGTCGGCGGTGCGGTGCTCCTCGGGGTCTTCTTCGTCGCCGCGCGCCGCATGCGGATCACCGAACTGAACACCCTCGTCGGCATGGTGCGGGGCCGTCTCGGACGCTGATCCCGTCCTCCGGGACAACCTTCGGGGGGACCCGTGTGTCGTGCATGGCGTCCGACTGTGGGCACAATTGGCTTGGCTGTTGGATGTGGCGCAACGGATGGGGAGGCAGGAACGACGGTGGCGGAACGTAGCACGGCTGCCGTCGACGTGGCCGACAACAGCGGTGACGACCCGCTGACCGCGCAGGCGGACACGGCCGCGACCGACGGGGTGGCGGAAGAACGGAAGACGTCGGAGGCGCCCTCAGCGGCCCCCGAGCAGAAGGCGGTCGAACGGAAGAACGGCGAACAGCCCTCCCTCGCTCCACCCGAGTTGCACAGCGGTCACAAGCTGGCCCGGCGCTACCGGCTGGAGGAGTGCGTCACCCGTTTGGACGGCTTCAGCAGCTGGCGTGCCGTCGACGAGAAGCTGCGGCGGGCCGTCGGCGTGCACCTGCTGCCGGCCGACCATCCCCGCGCCCGCTCCGTCCTGGCCGCCGCCCGCTCGGCGGCCCTCCTCGGCGACCCCCGGTTCGTCCAGGTCCTCGACGCGGTCGAGGAGAACGACCTCGTCTACGTCGTCCACGAGTGGCTTCCCGACGCCACCGAGCTGACCGCACTCCTCGCGGACGGTCCGCTCCAGGCCCACGAGGCCTACCAGCTCGTCTCCCAGGTCTCCCAGGCCATGGCCGCCGCGCACCGCGAGGGCCTGGCTCACCTGCGCCTCACGCCGAGCGCCGTCCTGCGCAGCTCCACCGGCCAGTACCGCATCCGCGGCCTCGCCGTGAACGCCGCCCTGCGCGGCATCACCGCCGACCGCCCCCAGCGCACCGACACCGAGGCCATCGGCGCCCTCCTCTACGCGGCACTCACCCAGCGCTGGCCGTACGAGAGCGACGCCCACGGCCTCTCCGGCCTCCCCAAGGGCGTCGGCCTGATCCCGCCGGACCAGGTCCGCGCCGGCGTCCACCGGGGCCTCTCCGAGATCGCCATGCGCGCCCTCGCCAACGACGGGGCCACGGCGTCCCGTCAGGAGCCGCCCTGCACCACGCCGGACGAACTCGCCAAGGCCGTCGCCGCGATGCCCCGCGTCAAGCCGCCGGAGCCGGAGTTCCCCGCTCCCGCCGAGTACCAGCGCACCACGTACCAGCAGGGCACCTACGGGCGCCCCCAGCCGCGCCCCGTGGTCACCCAGCCCGTCCCGGTCCCGCCGGCCCCGCTGGAGAGCCGCACGGGCAAGGCACTGAAGTGGGCCGTCGGCGCCCTCCTCATCGCGGCCCTGGGCCTGGGCAGCTGGCAGATCGCCGACCGGCTCCTCAAGCCGGAGCCCAAGGAGGAGACGCCGGTCGTCCAGCCCACGACCGACGAGAAGCCCCCACCGCCGAAGCCGATCACGATCCAGTCGGCGGACGACTTCGACCCGCTCCCCGGGGGCAACGGCGAGGAGTACCCGGAGGCGGTGAAGAACGCCTACGACGGCGATCCGGGCACCGTCTGGCACACCAAGAACTACACCACCACGCACTTCGGCAATCTGAAGCCCGGCGTCGGGATCGTGCTCGACCTGGGCTCGGAGCAGAAGCTCAGCTCGGTCGACCTGTCGTTCGTGGGACGCACCTCGGTCGAGATCCGTACCGCACCCGAGGGCGCCTCCTCGGCACCGTCCACCGCCGACGGGTTCACCACCCAGGTCTCCGACGCCGGCGACGACCTGAAGCTGAAGCTCCCCAAGCCGGTCACGACCCGCTACGTTCTGGTCTGGCTGACGGAGCTGCCTCTCACCGACGGCCAGATCCGCGGCCAACTGTCCGAAGTCAAGGTCATGGGCTGACGACCACAGGGGAGGGGGCTCACCGTTGGACCGTCCGATAGACGCCACAGACGACCGGGAACTCCTGGCCCGTCATGTCGCCGGGGACCCGGACGCCTTCGGTGAGCTCGTACGGCGCCACCGCGACCGGTTGTGGGCGGTGGCGCTCCGGACCCTCGGGGACCGCGAGGAGGCCGCCGACGCCGTCCAGGACGCCCTCATCTCGGCCTTCCGGGCCGCCCACACCTTCCGGGGCCAGTCGGCCGTCACGACCTGGCTCCATCGCATCACCGTGAACGCCTGTCTGGACCGCCTCAGGAAGAGCGCCACCCGCAGGACCTCGCCCGTGGACGACACCGCCCGCTTCGAGCAGCTCCTCGAACCGCACGAGTCCGCCGAGGCCCCTGCCGAGCGCGAGGACCTCCACCGGCAGCTGCTCGCGGCGCTCGCCACCCTCGCCCCCGACCAGCGCGCCGCCCTCGTCCTCGTCGACATGCAGGGATATCCCGTCGCCGAGGCCGCCCGTATCCTCGGCGTCCCCACCGGCACCGTGAAGAGCCGCTGTGCACGCGGTCGGGCCCGGTTGCTGCCGATGCTCACTCATCTGCGCGCCGACACCGTGGGTAACGAGCCCCCCGAGGGGGGAAGGAACCGGACGCCGGGGGCATCCGTCCCACCGGTGTCGGAGCCGACGGAACCAGGACCGACCGATCCAACTGCTGTGAAGGGCGGAGGTGGGCGCGCGTGACCACGACCGACAAGGCCGACACAGCACAGCACCCGGACGTCTCGGAGATCTCCGACCTGACCGAGGGGCTGCTCTCCCCGAGCCGCTCCGCGACCGTCCGCAGGCACCTCGACGGCTGCGTGCTCTGTGCCGACGTCCGGAGTTCCCTGGAGGAGATCCGGGGGCTCCTGGGCACCCTTCCGGGCCCTCCGCGCATGCCCGCCGAGATCGCCGGCCGGATCGACGCCGCTCTCGCCGCCGAAGCGCTCCTCGACGCCACCGCCCCCGACGCGCCCCGGCCTGTTTCACGTGAAACCACGGTCTCGGGGGACACGCCTTCGACTAGGGCCACTCCGGCTGTTTCACGTGAAACAGGCCACCCCGGCGCACAGGCCGGCCGTCCCGCCGAAGGTCGCCCGCCTGCGTCCCGGGGCGCCACCGGCCCCGGGCGGGGGCGCACCCGTCACCGCGGCCGGATCGCCGCCCTCGCGGGACTCGCCGGGACCCTGGTCGCCGCCGTCTGTGCCGTCAGTCTCTATGCGCTCACGCAGAACGGCGCGGACACGGACGGCACCGCGGCCGACGCCGCGAGCTCGTCCCTGAGCGCCTTCTCCGGAGAATCGGTCGAGGACAGGGTCGAGAGCCTCCTCGGAGGGAACGGTCCTGCCGCACGGGCCCCGAAGGGGGACCGGCCCGAGTCGCTCTCGGCGGAGGCGACCGAGAGCGCCGGACTCGCCCAGCGGAACATCGACGGAGCCCTCCCCGAGTGCGTCCGCGCGGGCACCGGTCGCCAGGACGCGGTCCTCGCGTCCGAGCGCGGTGAGTACGAGGGCGCCCCCGCCTATCTCCTCGTGCTCCCCGACCCTGCGGACAGCAGCCGGGTGGACGCGTACGTCGTCGACGCCTCCTGCACCGGGAACACTCCGGGGAAGCTGCTGACGACCGCCTCGTACCCGAAGCCCTGACCGCTTCCTCGCCCGCCGCCGCCCCGATGCCGTCTCCCTGTCCGTCTCACGCACGTGCCGCGCGGTGCTCTCGGGAATGCGCGCCCCTTAGGATCCGTTGGGTGGGGTGGAGAGAGACCGAGACACCGCCCCCATAGGCAGTAGGCAGTCTGCAGAGACGAGGAAGAAACCCGTGAGCGACGTCCGTAACGTGATCATCATCGGCTCCGGGCCCGCGGGTTACACCGCCGCGCTCTACACGGCCCGGGCGTCGCTGAACCCGCTGGTCTTCGAAGGTGCCGTCACCGCCGGTGGCGCCCTGATGAACACCACCGAGGTCGAGAACTTCCCCGGCTTCCGTGACGGCATCATGGGCCCGGACCTCATGGACAACATGCGGGCGCAGGCCGAGCGCTTCGGCGCCGAGCTCGTTCCGGACGACGTCGTCGCCGTGGACCTCACCGGTGACATCAAGACCGTCACCGACACCGCCGGCACCGTGCACCGTGCCAAGGCCGTCATCGTCACCACCGGTTCGCAGCACCGCAAGCTCGGCCTGCCGAACGAGGACACCCTCTCCGGCCGCGGTGTCTCCTGGTGCGCCACCTGCGACGGCTTCTTCTTCAAGGACCAGGACATCGTCGTCGTCGGCGGCGGCGACACCGCGATGGAGGAGGCGACCTTCCTCTCGCGCTTCGCCCGGTCGGTCACCATCGTCCACCGCCGTGACACCCTGCGCGCCTCCAAGGCCATGCAGGAGCGTGCCTTCGCCGACCCGAAGATCTCCTTCGCCTGGAACAGCGAGGTGGCCGAGATCCACGGCGACCAGAAGCTCGCCGGTCTGACCCTGCGCGACACCCAGACGGGCGAGACCCGCGAGCTGGCCGCCACCGGTCTCTTCATCGCCGTGGGCCACGACCCCCGGACCGAGCTGTTCAAGGGCCAGCTGGACCTCGACGAGGAGGGTTACCTCAAGGTCGCCGCCCCGTCGACCCGCACCAACCTCACGGGCGTCTTCGGCGCCGGTGACGTCGTCGACCACACCTACCGCCAGGCCATCACGGCCGCCGGTACCGGATGCTCCGCCGCGCTCGACGCCGAGCGCTTCCTGGCCGCTCTCTCCGACAGCGAGAAGCTGGCCGAGACCCCCGCGGTCTGACCCGAGCTCTCTTCACCTCACACCCCGCGAAGTTAAGGAGGCCGCCGTGGCCGGCGCCCTGAAGAACGTGACCGACGCTTCCTTCGAAGAGGACGTCCTCAAGAGCGACAAGCCCGTTCTGGTGGACTTCTGGGCTGCCTGGTGCGGCCCGTGCCGTCAGATCGCCCCGTCGCTGGAGGCCATCGCCGCCGAGCACGGCGAGATCGAGATCGTGAAGCTCAACATCGACGAGAACCCGGCCACGGCCGCGAAGTACGGCGTCATGTCCATCCCGACGCTCAACGTCTACCAGGGTGGCGAGGTCGTGAAGACCATCGTCGGCGCCAAGCCGAAGGCCGCCATCCTGCGCGACCTGGAGCCCTTCGTCGACGCGAAGTGAGCCCACGCTGTTTCACGTGAAACGGCCCGTCCCCGGAAGGGGGCGGGCCGTTTTCGTTCTCCGTCCGGAGCGGTTCCGGGTTCACAGGGGTCGGAGCGCGGGCTCCTTCTGGACCGCGCCGAGCAGCCGGTCCAGGGCCATCTCGACGTCCTCCTTCCAGGAGAGCGTCGTCCGCAGCTCCAGTCGGAGCCGGGGGAAGGCGGGGTGCGGACGTACGGTCTTGAAGCCGACCGCGAGCAGATGGTCCGCCGGCAGCACGCAGGCCGGTTCCTTCCAGCGGGCGTCGCCGAAGGCCTCGATGGCCTTGAAGCCCCGCCGGAGCACGTCCTTGGCGACCGTCTGCACCATCACCCGGCCCAGCCCCTGTCCCTGGTACTCCGGCATGATCCAGGCCGTCATCAGCTGGACGGCGTCCGCCGCCACGGGACTTGTGGGAAAGGCGGTCGAGCGCGGTACATAGGCCGGGGGCGCGTAGAGGACGTACCCGACCGGCACCTCGTCGACGTAGACGACCCGGCCGCAGGAGCCCCACTCCAGCAGGACGGCGGAGATCCACGCCTCCTTCTCGACCTCCGCGCGGCCCGCCTTCACGGCCGCCTCGCCGCTCACCGGATCGAGCTCCCAGAACACACAGGAACGACAGCGCTTCGGCAGATCCGGAAGATTGTCCAGCGTGAGCGGTACGAGCCGACGCCCCACGGCTGCCCTCGCTTCCCTGGCCGTCGCACGGCCACCGAGCACGGATACGGCTCTCGGAATCGTAACCAGCGAGCCCGCGCGACGACACCGCACACAGGCAAAGGGCGGGGAGCCTCCCGGTGTCACCCGGAACGCTCCCCGCCCTAGAGGCCTTCGGGAGGGCTTACTCCTCGCCCTGCTCCCCCTCCTGGTCCGCCTTCAGCTGGTCCATGACCTTGTTCTCGCCGGGGGCCAGCGTGGTGAGGATCCGGTCGAGGTCCTCCACCGAGGCGAACTCGACGACGATCTTGCCCTTCTGCTGCCCCAGGTCGACCTTCACCCGGGTCTCGAAACGGTCCGAGAGGCGGGTCGCCAGATCGGAGAAGACCGGCGACACCCGGGCACCGGCCCGCGGCTTCTTGGCCTTCGCCGCAGCGGGCTCCTCCAGGCCCATGAGCTTCACGATCTCCTCGGCCGTGCGCACCGAGAGGCCCTCGGAGACGATCCGGAACGCCAGCTGGTCCTGGGCCTCCGGGTCCTCCACGCCGAGCAGGGCGCGGGCATGGCCGGCGGAGATCACTCCGGCGGCGACCCGGCGCTGGACCGGCGGGGAGAGCCGGAGGAGTCGCAGGGTGTTGGAGACCTGCGGGCGGGAGCGTCCGATCCGGTCGGCGAGCTGGTCGTGGGTGCAGCCGAAGTCCGTGAGCAGCTGCTCGTAGGCGGCGGCCTCCTCCAGCGGATTCAGCTGGGCCCGGTGGAGGTTCTCCAGCAGGGCGTCCAGGAGCATCTTCTCGTCGTCGGTCGCCCGGACGATCGCGGGGATGGACTCCAGGCCGGCCTCGCGGCAGGCCCGCCAACGCCGCTCACCCATGATCAGCTCATAGGCGTCGGCGTCGGTCTTGCGGACGACCACGGGCTGGAGCAGGCCGACCTCCTTGATGGAGGTGACGAGCTCGGCGAGGGCTTCGTCGTCGAAGACCGTGCGCGGCTGCTGTTTGTTGGGCGTGATGGCGTCGAGCGGGATCTCGGTGAAGTACGCCCCGGCGACCAGCGCCGGCTCGGGCTCCACCGGCTCCGTCACCGGCTCGGGCTGCGGGACACTCTGGGGGAACAGGCGGGCCGCACCGCTCCCGGGGAGCGTGGAGACGGCGCCGGCCTCCGGCGCCTGCTGGTCCTGAGGGGTGCCGGCGAACAGCGCGCCGAGCCCCCGCGGGCCCAGTCCCCTACGTCGGTCGCTCACTGAAGTTCCTCCGCCATGCTGTGCTGGTTGTTCTGGTGCCCCACGCGGCCGTGCTGATGGGGCTCGTAATGGACCGAGATGCCGCGGAAGGCGATCTCGCGCGCTGCTTCGATGTACGACAGGGCTCCACTGGAACCGGGGTCGTAGGTGATGACCGTCTGGCCGTAGCTGGGCGCCTCGGAGATGCGGACGGACCGCGGAATGCTGGTCCGGAGCACCTCCTTCCCGAAGTGGCTGCGGACTTCCTCGGCGACCTGCGACGCGAGCCGGGTGCGGCCGTCGTACATGGTCAGCAGGATCGTCGAGACGTGCAGCGTCGGGTTGAGGTGGCCACGGACCAGATCGACGTTCTTGAGGAGCTGTCCCAGCCCCTCAAGGGCGTAGTACTCGCACTGGATCGGGATGAGTACCTCGGCCCCCGCCACCAGGGCGTTGACCGAGAGCAGTCCGAGGGAGGGCGGGCAGTCGATGAGGATGTAGTCCAGCGGCTGCTCGTACGCCTGGATCGCACGCTGGAGACGACTCTCGCGCGCCACCATGGACACCAGCTCGATCTCCGCCCCGGCGAGATCGATCGTGGCCGGGGCGCAGAAGAGGCCTTCGACGTCCAGGACCGGCTGGACCACCTCGGAGAGCGGCCTGCTGTCGACGAGGACGTCGTAGATCGAGGGGACATCGGCGTGGTGGTCGATGCCCAGTGCCGTGGAGGCGTTGCCCTGCGGATCCAGGTCGATCACCAGGACCCGGGCGCCGTGCAGGGCCAGCGAGGCGGCCAGGTTGACGGTCGTGGTCGTCTTGCCCACGCCGCCCTTCTGGTTGGCCACCACCATGATGCGGGTCTGCTCGGGACGGGGCAGTCCCTCGCCGGCGCGGCCCAGGGCTTCTACGGCCAGCTGGGCAGCACGGCCAATGGGGGTGTCATCCACCGGGGGCAGCGTTTCACGTGAAACGTCTTCCCCGGCCGATTCGGTTCGGGGACCGGGGACCGGATCGGTCATCGGTCCCGCGATGTTGGCGTCGGACCGCAAGGATTCACTCTCCTCGGCATCAAGCTCGCGATGGGAAGAGCCTGCCATGCCTTCGGGGTCCTGAACCAGCGAGGTCGGTGGATCTGTGGGTGAATCCACCTTTGTGGAAAACTCCGTAACCCTCGCGGGTGGCTTCACACGGGGTCGGTGGTCCCGGGGGGTGACTGCGGCGCGCCCGCGGCTGATGATCCCCTGGAGCAGTGAGCGACGTTTCACGTGAAACACGATGCCCCCGCACCCGTGCCGGGACCGTCCGACACTCCGTGAAAGCGGACGAAAGCGACGCTCAGCGGCGCCGACGGGTCTTGCTGGTCCGCGCCGCCTTGGCCCGCTTGGCCGCGAAGCGCACACCGCCGGGGCTCTCCCCGACCTCGACCCGGACCACGGTGGACATCGGATCGACGATCCCCTCGCCGACCTGGAGGACCGAGGTCTCCACCACGCCCAGCTTGGCGAGCGCGGCGCGGGCCCCGTCGAGCTCCTCCTGCGCGGTGTCGCCCTTCAACAGCAGCATCTCGCCGTAGGGGCGGAGCAGGGGCACGCCCCAGCCGGCGAGCCGGTCGAGGGGGGCCACGGCGCGGGCGGTCACGACGTGGACCTGCGGGACCTTGCCGAGCATCTCTTCGGCGCGGCCACGGACGACGGTCACATGATCGAGACCGAGCAGCTCCACGACCTCCGTGAGGAAGTTGGTCCGGCGCAGGAGCGGCTCCAGGAGCGTGATCTTCAGATCGGGCCGGACCAGGGCCAGCGGGATGCCGGGCAGGCCGGCGCCCGAGCCGACGTCGCAGACCGTGACGCCCTCCGGGACGACCTCGGAGAGGACGGCGCAGTTCAGCAGGTGGCGCTCCCACAGTCGCGGGACCTCGCGCGGGCCGATGAGCCCGCGCTTCACGCCGGCGTCCGCGAGCAGCTCGGCGTAGCGCACGGCCTCGGGGAAGTACTCGCCGAAGACCTTGCGTGCCTGCTCCGGCGCCTCGGGGAGCTCCGCTTCCTCCGTCACGGGGACCGTCCTTCCATACCGCACGCGTACCGTGCGAGCGCGCTGTGGTGGCTGAGTGGCTGAACTATCAGGCTGACAAAGATCGGCCCCGTCTGCGAACAGACGGGGCCGACGCGAGGAGACGGGTCAGGCAGGGAGGACGACGACGAAGCGCTGCGGCTCCTCGCCCTCGGACTCGCTGCGCAGACCGGCGGCGGCGACCGCGTCGTGCACGACCTTGCGCTCGAACGGGGTCATCGGGTCCAGCTTGACCGGCTGACCGGAGGCCTTGACCTCGTCCGCGGCCTTGGCGCCGATCTGGGCCAGCTCCGTGCGCTTCTGCGCCCGGAAGCCGGCGATGTCGAGCATCAGGCGGCTGCGGTCACCGGTCTCCCGGTGCACGGCGAGGCGGGTGAGCTCCTGGAGCGCCTCCAGCACCTCGCCGTCGCGGCCCACGAGCTTCTGCAGATCGCGGCCGCCGGAGTCGCTGATGATCGAGACCGCGGCCCGGTCCGCCTCGACGTCCATGTCGATGTCGCCGTCGAGGTCGGCGATGTCGAGCAGACCCTCAAGGTAGTCGGCCGCGATCTCACCCTCCTGCTCAAGGCGGGTCAGGGTGTCGCCACCCTCGGCGGCGGCGGAGGTGGTGCCTTCCGTCACGGATGGACTCCTTCTAGCTACGTGGACGCTTCTACTTCTTGGAGGACGGGTGCTTGGGCCGCTGCTGGCCCTTGCGCTGGCGGGAGCCGCCGGAGTTCGCGCGGCTGCGGCCGCCGCCCTGCGCGCCGCCCTTGGCGGGCGTCTCGGGCTTCTTCTCCAGCGAGGTCTTCGGCCGGGCGTCCTGGGCGGCCTCGCCCGTGGACTCCTCGGCCGTCTCCTCGACGGTCTCCTCGCTCTTGGCCTGCTGGCCGCCGGACTGGCGCTGGGCCTTGGTCTGGCGCTTGGGCTGCTGGCGCTTGGGGGCGGCGGTGCCCTCGGCCTCGGCGACGGCGGCGTCGCTCTTCACCACGGTGCCGTCGGCCTGGGCGGCGAAGCCGGCCTTGGCGAGACCGCCGATGAAGCGGCGCTCGTTCTCGTTGCGGTCCGAACCCTTGGCGACGATCGCCTTGACGACGGCCTTGTGGCGACGGCTGCGGATCTCACCGTGGTGCGTGACGCTCTTCAGCAGGCGCTGGAGGTAGGAGTCCTGCGCCTTGCTGCCCGGGGTCGGGTTCTGGTTGATCACGTACATCTGCTGGCCCATGGTCCACACGTTGGTGGTCAGCCAGTAGACGAGGACACCGACGGGGAAGTTGATGCCCATGACGGCGAAGATCACCGGGAAGATGTACATGAGCATCTTCTGCTGCTGCATGTACGGGGTCTTCACCGAGAGGTCGACGTTCTTCATCATCAGCTGGCGCTGGGTGAAGAACTGCGAGGCCGACATCAGGACGATCATGATCGCGGTGACGATGCGGACGTCGGTGAGCGAGGCGCCGAGGGCGGCGACCGCCTCGGGGGAGTCCATGAACTTCGAGGCGATCGGGGCACCGAAGATGTGCGCCTCACGGGCGCTGTCGACCAGCTCCTGGTTGAGGGCACCGATCTTCTTGCCCGACGCGATGTTGGACAGCACGTGGTACAGGGCGAAGAAGAACGGCGACTGGGCGAGGATGGGAAGGCACGAGGAGAGCGGGTTGGTGCCCGTCTCCTTGTACAGCTTCATCATCTCTTCGGACTGGCGCTGCTTGTCGCTCTTGTAGCGCTCCTGGATCGCCTTCATCTTCGGCTGGAGCGCCTGCATGTTCCGGGTCGCCTTGATCTGCTTCACGAAGAGCGGGATCAGCGCGATACGGATCAGCACCACGAGGGACACGATCGACAGGCCCCAGGCCCAGCCCGTGTCGGGGCCGAAGATCGCCCCGTACAGCTTGTGGAACTGGACGATGACCCAGGAAACGGGCCAGGTGATGAAGCTGAACAGACTGGCAATCGTGTCCACTAATCAGGCTCCTTGAGCATTGGGCGAGGTCTCTGCGGCCGGGCTCGTCTCGGCGGAGATCCCGCCCTTGTCGCCGCGCAGCGCGTTCCTGAGCATCTCGTGCCAGCGCGGTCGCTTCCGCGGAGGGACATGGTCCACTCCGCCGGGCGACCACGGATTGCACCGCAGGATGCGCCAGGCGGTCAGGGCGATGCCCTTGATCGCGCCATGCCGGTCTATGGCCGTGAATCCGTAGTGGGAACACGACGGGTAGTACCGGCAGACGTCGCCCAGGAGCGGGCTGATCGTCCACTGGTACAGCTTGATGAGGGCGAGGAACGGGTACTTCATCGCGTACCCCCTCCCAGCAGCCTCTGAAGGGCGGCGTCCAGGTCGCGGGCCAGGTGGGCGTGGTCGGCGTCACCGGCTCCGGGCAACGCCCGTACGACCACCAGGCTACCGGGGGGCAGCGTGGAGAGCCGGTCGCGGACGAGGTGGCGCAGACGACGCTTCACCTGGTTGCGGACGACCGCACCGCCCACGGCCTTGCTCACGACGAAACCCGCACGCGTCGGGGGAGCGCTCTCCCCAGGCGCGTGCGGGTCCGTTGCACCGCTACGTAGGTGGACGACGAGGAGCGGGCGACCGGCCCGGCGTCCTCGACGTACCGCGGTTGCGAAGTCCTCGCGCCGCCTCAGCCGATTCTCGGTAGGCAGCACGTCATGACCTGTTTAGGTGGATCAGGCGGACAGGCTCGCGCGACCCTTGGCACGGCGGTTCGCCAGGATGGCGCGGCCGGCACGGGTACGCATGCGCAGGCGGAAACCGTGGGTCTTCGCGCGACGACGGTTGTTCGGCTGGAAGGTGCGCTTGCTCACTCGGGGGCTCCAGAAATGATTCGGGTGGTGGCGGGACATCGCCTGGCTGTCACCGTGCGCCCACGAGTAGCTCGCATACGCTCGAGTGCACCGCTACGCGACCACACAAGGTGGTCTTTGCCCATCGGAGGCAGGCGGCAGCAGCCATCGACAACTCGACCTGGTTACGGTACGCGCGATTACGCCATCCGGTCAAACCGACCCGTCGGCGGGGCCGCTTGTGCACAGGCTGTGGACAACAACTTGAACGACGTCAGCCGCCGCGACTACCTTGGCTGGACTCGACTATCTCTTCCGTTCTGTTCTTATCGTCCCGAGAAGCACACATTCGTGGGACCTGCGAGAAAGCGTGCCCTGTGGCTGACGTACCTGCCGATCTTGCCGCAGTGTGGCCACGCGTGCTCGATCAGCTGCTCGGAGAAGGACAGCAGGGCATCGAGCCCAAGGACAAACAGTGGATCGAGCGCTGCCAGCCGCTCGCCCTGGTCGCCGACACGGCGCTGCTCGCCGTCCCCAACGAATGGGGCAAGCGGGTCCTGGAGGGCCGGCTGGCCCCTCTGATCAGCGAGACCCTCAGCCGCGAGTGCGGCCGCCCGATCCGGATCGCGATCACCGTCGACGACTCCGTCGGCGAGCAGCCGCCGGCGCCCTCCCCGGGCCACGCCCCGCAGCAGCCGCACTACGGCGAGCGCCCGCAGCCGGAGCCGTACGAGAAGTACGACGGCTACGGCCACCGCGCGCTCCCCGACGACGGACTGCCCACCGCGCGCCCGGCCTACCCGGACTACCAGCAGCCGCCGCGCCCCGAGCCGGGCGCCTGGCCGCGCTCCCAGGAGGACCTCTCCTGGCAGCAGCCGCGCCTCGGCGGCTTCCCGGAGCGCGCCCCGTACACCGGGCCGGCCTCCCCCGATCCGTCCGGACGGCCGCGGTACGACGAGTCGCCCCGCGGCTACGAGCAGCCGCAGCGGCCCGAGCGCGCCGAGCTTCCCGAGCCGCCGGGGGCGGGACCGCGCCCCGGCCCGGGTCCCGGCGGCCAGGGCGTGGGGCCCGGCCTCGGCCAGGGCTCGCTCGGCGGCACGGGCGCGGGCGCGGGCGCGGGCTCCGGTTCCGGCGGCCCCGGCGAACAGCACGCGCGGCTGAACCCTCGGTACCTCTTCGACACCTTCGTGATCGGTTCCTCGAACCGTTTCGCCCACGCGGCCGCGGTCGCGGTGGCCGAGGCTCCGGCGAAGGCGTACAACCCCCTCTTCATCTACGGCGAGTCGGGGCTCGGCAAGACGCACCTGCTGCACGCCATCGGGCACTACGCGCGGAACCTCTACCCCGGCACGCGCGTGCGGTACGTGAGCTCGGAGGAGTTCACCAACGAGTTCATCAACTCGATCCGCGACGGCAAGGGCGACGCCTTCCGCAAGCGCTACCGCGACGTGGACATCCTGCTGGTCGACGACATCCAGTTCCTCGCGAGCAAGGAGTCGACGCAGGAGGAGTTCTTCCACACCTTCAACACCCTCCACAACGCGAACAAGCAGATCGTGCTCTCCTCGGACCGGCCGCCCCGGCAGCTGGTGACCCTGGAGGACCGGCTGCGGAACCGCTTCGAGTGGGGACTCACCACCGACGTGCAGCCGCCGGAGCTGGAGACGCGCATCGCGATCCTCCGCAAGAAGGCGGTGCAGGAGCAGCTGAACGCCCCGCCGGAGGTGCTGGAGTTCATCGCCTCCCGGATCTCGCGGAACATCCGCGAGCTGGAGGGCGCGCTGATCCGGGTGACGGCCTTCGCGAGCCTCAACCGGCAGCCGGTGGACCTGGGCCTCACCGAGATCGTCCTCAAGGACCTGATCCCGGGAGGCGAGGACTCCTCGCCGGAGATCACGGCGCCGGCCATCATGGCGGCCACGGCCGACTACTTCGGGCTGACGGTGGAGGACCTCTGCGGTTCCTCGCGCAGCCGGGTCCTGGTGACGGCCCGCCAGATCGCCATGTACCTCTGCCGGGAGCTCACCGACCTGTCGCTGCCGAAGATCGGCGCGCAGTTCGGCGGCCGCGACCACACGACCGTCATGCACGCGGACCGGAAGATCCGCGCCCTGATGGCGGAGCGGCGCTCCATCTACAACCAGGTCACCGAGCTGACCAACCGCATCAAGAACGGCTGACACACCGCCGTACGACCTCCGAAGGGCGCTCCGGGAACACCTCCCGGGGCGCCCTTCAGTGCTGTCGGAAGGCCCTCGGGAGGCCGTCGGAAGGCTCTCGGGAGGCGGTCGGAAGGCCCTCGGGAGGGCCGGGGAGTGGCGCTCGGACGCCACGGGAGCGTCCTGGCCGGGAGGGCTCTGTTCGATTACCCCGCTCCGGTGGCGGGTTCTCCACAGATTGGGGGATGATCACCCGTCCACAGGGTGGGGACTGCCGAGTTATCCGGATTGTGTCCACAGGGGGAGGGGAGGGCAGGTCATCGCTCCAGCTCAGGGGGGTGTGGATTTGTTGGCAACCGATCTCCACAGCCTGTGGATAAAACTTTCGTCCACAGGGCCTCCGGAGAGTTGTCCACCGGCTACCCACAGGGAGGGATGGGTTGCCCACAGCTTCTCCACACCGCTGTCCACTGTTCGGCAACGCAACACCCCTTCTCACCTTCTGGAGTGAAAGGCGTCACACCAAGGGAGACGTTTGGGCTGTGGGGAACCTGGGGAAAGCTGGGGACAGCACTGGGGAGAACTACCCCTTGCCTGTGTATCGGGTGTGCAGAACTTTCCGGTGTCCACAGAGAACCGTGGTTTTCCACTGGTTCCACCCACAGGGGCAGTGGACAAAAAACCGGTCCTGACCTGCGTGGACGACGTTATCCACGGTTTCCACAGGCCCTACTACTACTTCCACTCATAGTTAGCCCGGGAATCGTTTTGAAGCGGGGCCTGTGCACAACTCGGCGCCGGAGCCCCGACGCGCTCTCGTCACGACTTGACCCCGAGCCGCACCGAGTGTCGGCGGCGTACGTCAGACTGGATGCCGCAGTCGACGAAGAGCCAGCAACAAGCAGGAGGCGGTTCCGGTGAAGATCCGGGTGGAGCGCGATGTACTCGCGGAGGCGGTGGCGTGGGTGGCCCGCAGCCTTCCGGCCCGTCCGCCGGCTCCCGTACTCGCGGGCCTTCTGCTGAAGGCCGAGGACGGCGCGCTGAGCTTCTCGAGCTTCGACTACGAGGTCTCCGCCCGCGTCTCCGTCGAGGCCGAGGTCGAGGAGGACGGCACCGTCCTCGTCTCCGGCCGCCTCCTCGCCGACATCTGCCGCGCCCTCCCCAACCGCCCCGTGGAGATCTCCACAGACGGTGTACGGGCGACCGTGGTCTGCGGCTCCTCCCGCTTCACCCTCCACACCCTCCCTGTGGAGGAGTACCCGGCGCTGCCGGAGATGCCCACCGCCACCGGCACCGTCCCCGGCGAGGTCTTCGCCGCCGCCGCCGCGCAGGTGGCCATCGCGGCCGGCCGCGACGACACGCTGCCCGTCCTCACCGGTGTGCGCATCGAGATCGAGGGCGACACCGTCACCCTGGCCTCCACCGACCGCTACCGCTTCGCGGTCCGCGAGTTCCTGTGGAAGCCGGAGTCCCCGGACGCCTCCGCCGTCGCCCTGGTGCCGGCGAAGACCCTCCTGGACACCGCGAAGGCGCTCACCAGCGGCGACACCGTCACCCTGGCGCTCTCCGGCTCCGGCAAGGGCGAGGGCCTGATCGGCTTCGAGGGTGCGGGCCGCCGCACCACCACCCGCCTCCTGGAGGGCGACCTCCCGAAGTACCGCACGCTCTTCCCCACCGAGTTCAACTCGGTCGCGGTGATCGAGACCGCCCCCTTCGTGGAGGCCGTCAAGCGTGTGGCCCTGGTCGCCGAGCGCAACACCCCGGTCCGCCTCAGCTTCGAGCAGGGCGTCCTCATCCTGGAGGCCGGCTCCAGCGACGACGCACAGGCTGTGGAGCGGGTCGACGCGCAGCTCGACGGCGACGACATCTCGATCGCCTTCAACCCGACCTTCCTCCTGGACGGCCTGAGCGCGATCGACTCCCCCGTCGCCCAGCTCTCCTTCACCACCTCCACCAAGCCGGCGCTGCTCAGCGGCCGCCCGGCCGTGGACGCGGAGGCGGACGAGGCCTACAAGTACCTGATCATGCCGGTGCGGCTGAGCGGCTGACGCCTCCTCGCCGGGGGCCTGGGGGGTACGGCTGAGCGGCTGACCCCACAGGTGTGCGGCCGGGTCCGGGCGTAGGCTCGGACCCGGGTAGCAACCGCACACGACGCTTAAGGAACACTCTGATGGAGCTCGGTCTCGTCGGTCTCGGCAAGATGGGCGGCAACATGCGCGAGCGCATCCGCCGCGCAGGCCACACCGTCATCGGATACGACCGCAACCCGGACCTCGCCGATGTCCACAGCCTCGAAGAGCTGGTGAACAAGCTCAAGGGTCCGCGCGTCGTCTGGGTCATGGTGCCCGCGGGCGCGGCGACCCAGTCCACCATCGACGAGCTGGCGGAGCTGCTCTCCCCCGGCGACATCGTGGTCGACGGCGGCAACTCCCGCTGGACCGACGACGAGAAGCACGCCGAGGAGCTCGCCGCCAAGGGCATCGGCTTCGTCGACTGCGGCGTCTCCGGTGGCGTGTGGGGCCTGGAGAACGGCTACGCCCTGATGTACGGCGGCTCCGCCGAGGACGTCGCCAAGGTCCAGCCGATCTTCGACGCGCTCAAGCCCGAGGGCGAGTACGGCTCCGTGCACGCCGGCAAGGTCGGTGCGGGCCACTTCGCGAAGATGGTCCACAACGGCATCGAGTACGCCATGATGCAGGCCTACGCCGAGGGCTGGGAGCTCCTGGAGAAGGTCGACTCGGTGGAGAACGTCCGCGAGATCTTCCGCTCCTGGCAGGAGGGCACGGTCATCCGTTCCTGGCTGCTCGACCTCGCGGTCAACGCCCTCGACGAGGACGAGCACCTGGACCGGCTGCGCGGCTACGCGTCGGACTCCGGCGAGGGCCGGTGGACCGTCGAGGCCGCCATCGACAACGCCGTACCGCTGCCGGCGATCACCGCGTCGCTGTTCGCGCGGTTCGCGTCCCGCCAGGACGACTCGCCGCAGATGAAGATGATCGCCGCGCTGCGCAACCAGTTCGGCGGCCACGCGGTCGAGAAGAAGTAGCAATCCACAGGCTGTGCACCACCCGGTGCACAGCGACCGGGGGAAGGCCGGCGCCCACCATGCACGTCACGCATCTCTCGCTGGCCGACTTCCGCTCGTACGCCCGGGCCGAGGTACCCCTCGACCCGGGCGTCACCGCGTTCGTGGGGGCGAACGGCCAGGGCAAGACCAATCTCGTCGAGGCCGTCGGCTACCTCGCCACCCTCGGCAGCCACCGCGTCGCCTCCGACGCCCCGCTGGTGCGGACGGGCGCCGACCGGGCCGTCATCCGGGCCGCCGTCACCCAGGGCGAGCGCTCCCAGCTGGTCGAGCTGGAGCTCAACCCGGGCCGCGCCAACCGCGCCCGCGTCAACAGGTCCTCGCAGGTCAGGCCCCGTGACGTGCTCGGCATCGTGCGGACCGTGCTCTTCGCGCCCGAGGACCTGACCCTGGTCAAGGGCGACCCGGGGGAGCGCCGGCGCTTCCTCGACGAGCTGATCACGGCGCGCGCGCCGCGCATGGCGGGCGTGCGCTCCGACTACGAGCGCGTCCTCAAGCAGCGGAACACCCTGCTGAAGTCGGCCGCCATGGCCCGCCGGCACGGCGGCCGCGGCATGGACCTCTCCACGCTCGACGTCTGGGACCAGCACCTGGCCCGGGCCGGCGCCGAGCTGCTCGCCCAGCGGCTCGACCTCGTCCACACCCTCCAGCCGCTCGCGGACAAGGCGTACGAACAGCTCGCGCCCGGAGGCGGACCGATTCTGCTGGAGTACCGGCCGTCCGCGCCCGGCGCCGGACAGACCCGCGAGGAGCTGTACGAGCAGCTGATCGACGCCCTCGCCGAGGCCCGCAAACAGGAGATCGAGCGCGGGGTCACCCTCGTCGGCCCGCACCGCGACGAGCTGCTGCTGCGCCTCGGCGAGCTGCCCGCCAAGGGGTACGCGAGCCACGGCGAGTCCTGGTCGTACGCGCTGGCGCTCCGCCTCGCCTCGTACGACCTGCTGCGCTCCGAGGGCAACGAGCCGGTCCTCGTCCTCGACGACGTCTTCGCCGAGCTGGACGCGCGCCGGCGCGAACGGCTCGCGGAGCTGGTGGCCGACGGCGAGCAGGTCCTGGTCACGGCGGCGGTCGACGACGACGTGCCGGACGTCCTGAAGGGGACGCGGTACGCGGTGGCCGGAGGAACAGTGGAGCGGGTATGAGCGACACCGAGAAAATTTCCCCACAGCCTGTGGACAAGCCCGCGCCCCCCGAGCCCTCGGGCGTGGACCTCGCCCGGGTCGCGCTGCGCGCCGCCAAGGAGCAGGCACGCGCGCGTGGGGCGGCCGCGCAGCAGAAGAAGCAGGCCCGGCGCGGAGGCGGCCTGCGCTCCGGCGCGCGCGCCGACGGGCGCGATCCCCTGGCGCTCGGCGCCGCCATCAACCGGCTGCTCGCCGAGCGCGGCTGGGAGACGCCGGCGGCCGTCGGCGGGGTCATGGGGCGCTGGCCGCAGATCGTCGGCGAGGACCTCGCCAAACACTGCGTACCGGTGAAGTACGAGGACGAGCCGGACGCGCGCGTGCTGACCGTGCAGTGCGACTCGACGGCCTGGGCGACGCAGCTGCGGCTGCTGGCGCCGACGCTGGTGGCCCGGCTGAACGAGGACCTGGGGCACGGGACGGTGCGGATGATCAAGGTGCTGGGGCCGGGCGCGGGAGCGCGGCGCCACGGACCGCTGCGGGCGCCGGGGTCCGTGGGGCCCGGGGACACGTACGGATAGACAGCGGCGGGATCCGCACGGACCCGAGGGCGCGGGGCCGTCGAAGCGGGCGCGGGGCCGTCGCGTGGGTGTCGAACCCACGGACGCCGTCGCACGGACACCGAATGCGCAGGCACCGAATGCACGGGCGCCCGCCGAGCGGGCCCGCGCCCACCCGCTCCGCCCCCGTGCCGCGCACGCCCGCGACGGGTGCGGACGCGTCCCCGTGGCCACGGCGGGCTCCCGCCCGCGACGGGGTGCCACGAGCGGTCACCGCCCGAAGCGCTGGGTGGCCGTCAGGGGCCCCTGGAGCCCCTGTCCGGATATGGGGAGTCGTCTCGGGGCCGCCGAGGGCGGCACATGCGCATTCAGGTACCGGCAAACCCCCATGAGTGTCGGTGGTACCGGTAGACTGGAAGACAATCCCGCCACACTGCGGAACTGTCGAACGACGCAGCCGGCTCCCCTATGCCCGGAGCACGGCCTGTGCTGTGCCAGAAAGGGCGCTTCGTGGCCGATTCCGGCAACCCCAACGAGAACACTCAGTACACCGCCAGCAACATCCAGGTCCTCGAGGGCCTGGATGCGGTGCGCAAGCGCCCCGGCATGTACATCGGCTCGACCGGAGAGCGCGGCCTGCACCACATGGTGCAGGAGGTCGTCGACAACTCGGTCGACGAAGCCCTGGCCGGTCACGCGGACACCATCGACGTGACGATCCTGGCCGACGGCGGCGTCCGCGTCGTCGACAACGGCCGCGGCATCCCCGTCGGCATCGTCGAGTCCGAGGGCAAGCCGGCCGTCGAGGTCGTGCTGACGGTCCTCCACGCGGGCGGAAAGTTCGGCGGCGGCGGCTACGCCGTCTCCGGCGGTCTGCACGGCGTCGGCGTCTCGGTCGTGAACGCCCTGTCCACGAAGGTCTCCGTCGAGATCAGGACGGACGGCCACCGCTGGACGCAGGACTACAAGATGGGCGCCCCCACCGCGCCCCTCGCGCAGCACGAGGAGACCGACGAGACCGGCACCTCGGTCACGTTCTGGGCCGACCCGGACATCTTCGAGACGGTCGAGTACTCCTTCGAGACGCTCTCCCGCCGCTTCCAGGAGATGGCCTTCCTCAACAAGGGCCTGACGATCACGCTCACCGACGAGCGCGAGTCCGCCAAGGCCACGGTCGGCGCCGACGACCCGGACGCCGAGGCCGCCGCCGAGCCGGCCGCGCGCACGGTGACGTACCACTACGAGGGCGGCATCGTCGACTTCGTGAAGTACCTCAACTCGCGCAAGGGCGAGCTGATCAACCCGACCGTCATCGACATCGAGGCCGAGGACAAGGAGCGCCTGCTCTCCGCCGAGATCGCGATGCAGTGGAACTCGTCGTACAGCGAGGGCGTGTACTCCTTCGCGAACACGATCCACACCCATGAGGGCGGTACCCACGAGGAGGGCTTCCGCGCCGCGCTGACGACGCTCGTCAACAAGTACGCGCGCGAGAAGAAGCTGCTCCGCGAGAAGGACGACAACCTCACGGGCGACGACATCCGCGAGGGCCTGACGGCGATCATCTCGATCAAGATCGGTGAGCCGCAGTTCGAGGGCCAGACCAAGACGAAGCTCGGCAACACCGAGGCGAAGACCTTCGTCCAGAAGGTCGTCCACGAGCACCTGACGGACTGGTTCGACCGCAACCCGAACGAGGCCGCGGACATCATCCGCAAGGGCATCACCGCCGCCACCGCGCGCGTGGCCGCCCGCAAGGCCCGCGACCTCACCCGCCGCAAGGGCCTCCTGGAGTCGGCCTCCCTCCCGGGCAAGCTCTCCGACTGCCAGTCGAACGACCCCACCAAGTGCGAGATCTTCATCGTCGAGGGCGACTCCGCCGGCGGCTCCGCCAAGTCCGGCCGGAACCCGATGTACCAGGCCATCCTGCCGATCCGCGGCAAGATCCTGAACGTCGAGAAGGCCCGGATCGACAAGATCCTCCAGAACACCGAGGTCCAGGCGCTGATCTCGGCCTTCGGCACCGGGGTCCACGAGGACTTCGACATCGAGAAGCTCCGCTATCACAAGATCATCCTGATGGCGGACGCCGACGTCGACGGCCAGCACATCAACACCCTGCTGCTCACCTTCCTCTTCCGCTTCATGCGGCCGCTGATCGAGCACGGGCACGTGTACCTCTCCCGCCCGCCGCTCTACAAGATCAAGTGGGGCCGGGAGGACTTCGAGTACGCCTACTCGGACCGCGAGCGCGACGCGCTCGTCGAGCTGGGCAAGCGGAACGGCAAGCGGATCAAGGACGACTCGATCCAGCGCTTCAAGGGCCTCGGCGAGATGAACGCCGAGGAGCTGCGCGTCACCACCATGGACGTCGAGCACCGCGTCCTCGGCCAGGTCACCCTGGACGACGCCGCGCAGGCCGACGACCTGTTCTCGGTGCTGATGGGCGAGGACGTCGAGGCGCGCCGTTCGTTCATCCAGCGCAACGCCAAGGACGTTCGCTTCCTCGACATCTGAGTCGGCCTCAGCTGACCGTACGAAAGGACCGACGACCAGCAATGGCCGACGAGAACCCCCCTGTGACCACCGAAGAAGAAGAGGGCCCGCAGCTGCGGATCGAGCCCGTCGGGCTCGAGACCGAGATGCAGCGCTCGTACCTCGACTACGCGATGTCCGTCATCGTGTCCCGCGCGCTGCCCGACGTCCGGGACGGCCTCAAGCCCGTCCACCGGCGCGTGCTGTACGCGATGTACGACGGCGGCTACCGGCCCGAGAAGGGCTTCTACAAGTGCGCCCGCGTCGTCGGCGACGTCATGGGCACGTACCACCCGCACGGCGACACCTCGATCTACGACGCGCTCGTCCGCCTCGCCCAGCCCTGGTCGATGCGGATGCCGCTCGTCGACTCCAACGGCAACTTCGGCTCCCCGGGCAACGACCCGGCCGCCGCCATGCGCTACACCGAGTGCAAGATGGCGCCGCTGTCGATGGAGATGGTCCGGGACATCGACGAGGAGACCGTCGACTTCCAGGACAACTACGACGGCCGCAACCAGGAGCCGACGGTCCTCCCGGCGCGCTTCCCGAACCTGCTGGTCAACGGCTCCGCCGGCATCGCGGTCGGCATGGCGACCAACATCCCGCCGCACAACCTCCGCGAGGTCGCCGAGGGCGCCCTGTGGTACCTGGCCCACCCGGAGGCCGGCCACGAGGAGCTCCTCGACGCGCTCATCGAGCGGATCAAGGGCCCCGACTTCCCCACCGGCGCGCTCGTCGTCGGCCGCAAGGGCATCGAGGAGGCGTACCGCACCGGTCGCGGCTCCATCACGATGCGCGCGGTCGTCGAGGTCGAGGAGATCCAGAACCGCCAGTGCCTGGTGGTCACCGAGCTGCCCTACCAGGTCAACCCGGACAACCTCGCTCAGAAGATCGCCGACCTGGTGAAGGACGGCAAGATCGGCGGCATCGCCGACGTCCGCGACGAGACCTCGTCCCGGACCGGCCAGCGCCTGGTCATCGTGCTCAAGCGCGACGCGGTCGCCAAGGTCGTCCTCAACAACCTGTACAAGCACACCGACCTCCAGACGAACTTCGGCGCCAACATGCTGGCGCTCGTCGACGGCGTGCCGCGCACCCTCTCGCTCGACGCGTTCATCCGCCACTGGGTGACGCACCAGATCGAGGTCATCGTCCGCCGGACGAAGTTCCGGCTGCGCAAGGCCGAGGAGCGCGCCCACATCCTGCGCGGCCTCCTCAAGGCGCTGGACGCGATCGACGAGGTCATCGCCCTCATCCGGCGCAGCCAGACGGTCGAGATCGCCCGCGAGGGCCTGATGACCCTCCTCCGGATCGACGAGATCCAGGCCAACGCGATCCTGGAGATGCAGCTCCGCCGGCTCGCCGCCCTGGAGCGCCAGAAGATCGTCGCCGAGCACGACGAGCTCCAGGCGAAGATCAACGAGTACAACGCGATCCTCGCCTCCCCGGAGAAGCAGCGGGGCATCGTCAGCGAGGAGCTGACCGCGATCGTCGAGAAGTTCGGCGACGACCGGCGCTCCAAGCTGGTGCCCTTCGACGGCGACATGTCCATCGAGGACCTCATCGCCGAGGAGGACATCGTCGTCACGATCACGCGTGGCGGCTACGTCAAGCGGACGAAGACCGAGGACTACCGCTCGCAGAAGCGCGGCGGCAAGGGCGTGCGCGGGACGAAGCTGAAGCAGGACGACATCGTCGACCACTTCTTCGTCTCCACCACCCACCACTGGCTGCTCTTCTTCACCAACAAGGGCCGGGTCTACCGGGTCAAGGCGTACGAGCTGCCGGACGCCGGCCGGGACGCCCGCGGCCAGCACGTGGCCAACCTGCTGGCCTTCCAGCCGGACGAGCAGATCGCCCAGATCCTGGCGATCCGCGACTACGAGGCCGCGCCGTACCTGGTCCTCGCGACCCGTTCCGGCCTGGTGAAGAAGACCGCGCTGAAGGACTACGACTCGCCGCGTTCCGGCGGTGTCATCGCCATCAACCTGCGGGAGCGGGAAGACGGCGGCGACGACGAGCTGATCGGCGCCGAGCTGGCATCCGCCGAGGACGACCTGCTGCTGATCTCGAAGAAGGCGCAGTCGATCCGCTTCACCGCCACGGACGACGCGCTGCGTCCGATGGGACGCGCCACTTCGGGTGTCAAGGGCATGAGTTTCCGCGCCGACGACGAACTGCTCTCGATGAATGTCGTCCGGCCCGGTACGTTCGTCTTCACCGCGACGGACGGCGGGTACGCGAAGCGCACCCCCGTCGACGAGTACCGCGTCCAGGGCCGCGGCGGCCTCGGCATCAAGGCCGCCAAGATCGTGGAGGACCGCGGCTCGCTCGTGGGCGCGCTGGTGGTCGAGGAGACCGACGAGATCCTCGCCATCACGCTCTCCGGCGGTGTGATTCGTACGCGAGTCAACGAAGTCAGGGAGACCGGCCGTGACACCATGGGCGTCCAGCTGATCAACCTGGGCAAGCGCGATGCCGTCGTCGGCATCGCACGCAACGCCGAGGCCGGCAGCGAGGACGAGGACGGCGAGGACGTCGTCGACGCCGAGGGTGCCGTCGAGGCAGTCGAGGCCGAGGGATCGGTCGAGGGCATGGAGCCTGCGACCGGGGATCACGAGGAGTAGAGCGTGAGTGGAGCCACGGGCGCCGGTTCGGCGGCTGCCGGAGCTTCTGCAGGTGCCGGCGCGTACGGCGCCCGTGGCTCGGCCACGGACTCCCAGGGGGGTGCGGTGACGGACGGACGGGGGCAGCAGCCCCCCTACGAGGCCTACAGCGGGCCGCTGCCCGGCGAGCGGCAGGGCGGGCAGCAGCAGGGCCCGTACCACCCGCCGCAGGCCTATGGCGCCCCGACACAGGGCGGTCAGGCGCGCGGCGGGGCCGCGGGCGGCGTGCGCCGGCCGCGGACCGGGGCACGGACCACGCCCCGCACCCGCAAGGCGCGGCTGCGGGTGGCGAAGGCCGACCCGTGGTCGGTGATGAAGGTGAGCTTCCTGCTCTCCATCGCGCTGGGCATCTGCACGGTCGTCGCGGCGGCGGTGCTGTGGATGGTCATGGACGCCATGGGCGTCTTCTCGACGGTCGGCGGGACGATCAGCGAGGCCACGGGCTCGAACGAGTCCAACGGCTTCGACCTGCAGTCCTTCCTGTCGCTGCCGCGGGTCCTGATGTTCACCTCGGTGATCGCGGTGATCGACGTGGTCCTGATGACGGCCCTGGCGACCCTCGGCGCGTTCATCTACAACCTGTCCGCCGGCTTCGTCGGCGGCGTCGAGCTGACGCTGGCCGAGGACGAGTAGCACGCGAGGGGGCCGGTCCGCGCGTCCTCGGGAGCCTCCGGCTCCGGACGATTTTGGGACTGGCCCCCACGTGCGCTAATGTTCAGGAGTCAGCGCGACGGGGAACGAACCCGCGAAGCGCGGCGGGGCTATAGCTCAGTTGGTTAGAGCGCATCCCTGATAAGGATGAGGCCACAGGTTCAAATCCTGTTAGCCCCACAGAAGAGATCGACCCGGACGGTTCCTCCGTCCGGGTCGATCTCGTTGTGTGAGGTTTGGCGCTCGCACAGGTCACCGATCGGTATCGGTCGATGTGTAGAGTGGGCGTCAGAAGTCTCCTACGTCAACGAAAGACGAGGTCGCGCGGTGAAGAAGCTGCTCCTGGTCGCACTGGCCGCCATCGGCGGGCTCCTCGTGTACCGCCAGATCCAGGCGGATCGCGCCGAGCAGGACCTGTGGACGGAGGCGACCGACTCCGTGCCGTCCGGTTCCGGTGTCTGAGACCCACCCCATCTGAAGTCCGAAGGTCCCGGCCGCGCCTCGCGCGCGGCCGGGACCTTCGGCGTTCCTCCGGATTCACGCAAGTGAACAAATGACTTGCTCTTGCAAAGATGCGTGGTGGGCGTGTGATCGTGCGCGGCCCGGATCAATCCGGCCCCGGTGCGGACACCGGAGCCGCCGGCGGGGCAGGATGGTCCGGCACGACGGCCCCGGCGGCCGGCGGCGGGGCGCGGTGACGGACACGACGAGGAGAAGCGCGTGAGCAGGCAGGCGGGGGCCACGACCGGGAACGGGGCCGGGCGCCGGTCCGGGCGTCGGGGGAGGACCGCGGCCCGGGCGCGGAAGGTCGCGGCGCTCCTGACGGCCGCCGCCGCGGTCGGCACGGTCACCGCGCTGCCCGCGTGGGCGGACGGGTCGGCCCCCCTGCCCCCGTACTCCTTCGACCCCTCGGCACAGCGGATCGCGGGCGCCGGCACGAGCGCCGACGCCCAGCCGCTGGAGCCGGGCCGGACGTACCGGGACACCCTGAAGAAGGACGGCAAGCTCTACTACCGGCTCAACCTCGACACGTCGAAGAACACGTACGTCTCCGCCGTGGCCGTGCCCGAGCCGGGCGGCAAGGCCGCGTACGGCGACGGCTTCCGGATCTCCGTCCAGGACGGCACCGGCATCGAGTGCGGCTACCAGGACGTCAACTTCGGGGCCGGCGACCACGTGCGGCCGCTGGCCGCCTACGCGCGCCGGACCGTCGACCCGGACGCCTCCGGCTGCCAGGAGGCCGGTACGTACTACGTGGTCGTCGAGCGGGAGTCGGACGCCGCCTCCTCCCCGGACGACTGGGAGCTGGAGCTCCAGCACGTCACCGAGCCGCTGCTGAAGAAGAACGGGCCGGACAAGCTGCCCGAGTCCTGGCCCTCCGGGACGCCCGCGCCGGTCGCCGCCGAGCAGAAGAGGCGGCAGGGCGGGAACGGCCTGCACGACGCCGTCTCCCTGGAGAAGGGCGAGTGGCGGGCGGACATCCGGCCCGGCCAGACCCTCTTCTGGCGGGTGCCGGTCGACTGGGGCCAGCAGCTCTTCACCACCGCCGAGCTGGGCAGCAGCGACGCCGGCGACGACCTGGTCGGCAGCGCGCTCGCGCTCGGCCTCGTCAACCCCGCGCGCGGTCACGTCGACCTCAAGACGCAGAGCTACAGCGGCGACCCGGCCCGGGTCGCCCTCGACCCGCTGCGGCCGGTCGACCACAAGAACCGCTCGGCGTACGACGACGGCACCAACGGCATGCGGTTCGCCGGCTGGTACTACCTCAGCGTCACCCTCAGCCCGGAGATCGCCGAGGAGTACGGGGACCAGCCCCTGCCGCTGATCCTGCGGGTCGACGTGACCGGGGCGAAGCAGCCCGGCCCCGACTACGCCGGGGACCCGGGCATCTTCCAGGTGACCACCGACGACCGGGACGCCGCGGCGAGCGGCGCGACGGGCGCGGAGGCCGCCGACGACCCGACGATGGCCGTCGTCGCGGCGGGCGGCCTGGGCCTCGGCACCGTCCTGCTCGTCGGCCTCGGCGCCTGGACGCTGCTGGCCCGCAGAGCGGCCCCCTGACCCCGGACGCGGCCTACACCCGGGTCAGGGCCCAGAAGCCGACCGCCAGCGACACCAGCGCGAGCAGCAGCACCGGGACCGCCACCTTCGGGGGCGGCCCCGGCCGCCGTACGGGGACCGTCCGCGCCGGCGTGGGAGCCGGGACGGTCGGGGCGGTGTACGGGTTCGCCGCGGTGTACGGAGCGGGCCGGGCGACCGGCGGGGGCAGGTGGAAGCTGCCCGTCTCGGAGGCGGCGGGCACCGGCCGGTACGGCTGCGGGGCCGGCTGGGGGTAGGTCTGCCGGTACGCCTGCGGGGCAGGCGCGGGCGGTACGGGGCCGGGCGCGCCTGCCGCCGGGACCGGCGGGGCCGCCGGGACCGGCGGGGCGTCCTGGGCCGGGCGGGCGAGCGGGCCCTCGGGGCCGAAGCCGGCCGGCAGCGGGCCGAGCTGGTCGAGGATCTCCACCGGCTCCTCGCCGGCCGCGGGCTCGGGCAGCATCTCCACGGCGGCGTTCAGCGCCTTCCGCGCACCCGTGGCCGTCCGGAAGCGGGCCTGCGGATCGGGCTGCAGCAGCCCGGCCAGGACCTGCCACAGCGGCTCGGGGACGCTCTCCGGCGCCGGCGGGGTGCCATGGGCCAGGAAGTGCTCCACGAGGGCCTGCGAGTCCGGCCGGGTGCCGTGCAGCAGATAGAGCCCGACGAGCCCGACGGCGTACAGGTCGGCCGTGAAGTCGGGTTCGGCGCCGAGGAGTTGCTCCGGAGCGAAGTAACCCGGCGTGCCCACCACGTAGTTGGTCTCGGTGAGCCGGGGTTCGCCCTTGCGCATGGAGATGCCGAAGTCCGACAGGCGCAGGTGCGGACGGCCCGTGCCGGTGGCCTCCATCAGGATGTTGGCCGGCTTGATGTCCCGGTGGACGACGCCCTCGGCGTGCACCGTCGCCAGACCCGAGAGCAGCTGGTCGAGGAGGGTGCACACATAGCGGGGCGGCAGCGGTCCGTAGTCGCCGATGACGTGGGCGAGCGAGCCGCCGGCGATCAGGTCCATCGTGAAGAGGACCTTGTCGTCGTCGGCGGCCCAGCTGGCCGGGGCGAGGACGTGCGGGTGGTCGATCCGCAGCGCCTGCTCGCGGACGAAGCGCAGCAGGGTGTGCGCGTCGCTCTGCTGGAGCACCTTGGCCGCCACGTAGCGGCGGCGGCGGTGGTCCCAGGCGCGCCAGACCGCGCCGGCCCCGCCCCGCCCGATCGGGTCGATCAGCTCGTACCTGCCGGCGAAGACCTCACCCATCGCGCTGCGCCGCTCCCCGTCCGTCGTCCGTCGTGCGTGTGCCGTGTCAGTTCTGGTGCGACTCGTAGTGGGCGACCGCGTCCGCGGTGCGCCCGGCTCCGTACACCCGGAGGAACTCTGCCAGTTCCGGGTGGGCCGGGGCGAGGGAGTCGGCGGCGTCGATGATGTCCCCGGCGGCGGCCACGGAGCGCAACAGCGACTGGATCTCGCGGACCACGCGGCGCACGGTGGGGGCGCCCGAGCCGTTGACGGACTGGCCGCTGCCGGCGGCGGTCAGGACCGAGCCGCCCTGGGACTTCTTGATCTCGTCCATGCGGTCGGTGGCCTCGGCGGCGCTGACGCTGCCGTCGGCGACCTGCACGGCGAGCTCCTGGAGGGCCTGGACGCGCTGGACCACGGCCGGGTTGCCGATCTTGGCGCGCTGGCCGCTCATCAGCTGGGACAGCATGGGCGCGGAGAGACCGAGCACGGCGGCCAGCCGGGCCTGGTTGAGCCCGAGATCGTCGATCAGCCGACGGAAGAGCGCCCCCAGCGGCTCTCCGTACCAACTGCGCTGAAGCTCTCTGGCTCTTGCCGTGGCTTCCTGCTGCGCTGCGTCCATCACTTCTCCCCATCCCTTGGTTCGCCACTGCGAACCCCGGTCAGCATCTTACGGAGCGTGGTCGTTCACCGGGAGTCCCCTCCTTTTGCCCGGCACCGGGGGAGAACCGGTACGCTGTCCTCGTTCCGGGGCCTTAGCTCAGTTGGTAGAGCGCTGTCTTTGCATGGCAGATGTCAGGGGTTCGACTCCCCTAGGCTCCACCCGAGGAAAAAGCCCCTCCTGCCGGCGGAAACACCGGCAGGAGGGGCTTTTTCGCGTCGAGCGGGTCAGGCGGGCCGGGGCGCCTCCCCGCGCGACCTCGCCCCTCTCGCTCCCGCGGGGCCCGTCAGGACACGGGCGAGGTCCAGGGTGCTGAGGACCACCATCGCGACGCCCAGCGGCACATGGAGCGCCGGCAGGTGGGCGATGCCCAGGACGACCTGGACCGAGGCGAGGACGAGGAGCCCGGAGGCGTACAGGATCGGCCGGGGGCCGGCGCCGCCCGGCCGCCAGGCCACCACTGCGGCCACCACGTACAGCATCGAGGCGCCGTACATCACCCGCGAGCCGGCGTCGTGCAGGAGCGCGCCCGTCGGGGAGACGAGCAGGGCTCCGGCGGTGCCCGCCTGGAAGAACAGGGCCAGCGTCTGGAGTCCGAGCGCGGCCCTGACGGTCCGGTGGAAGGCGGGGCGGGGGCTCGTGGTCGCGGGGGTGGTCCGTGCGGGCATCTCCGGGTCCTTACCGGTGCTGGGGGGCGGGCCTCAGCGGAGGGTGAGGGAGGTCTCGGCGAGGACGTGGGAGAGCTTCTCGGGGTTGCGGACGTAGTAGAGGCCGCTGATCAGGCCGTCCTCGACGCGCAGCGCCATCACGCCGTCCAGCTCGCCGTCGATGCGCACGGCGAGCGCCGGGGCGCCGTTGACGACCGTGGGCTCGGTGGTGACCGTGACGTCGTGCTTGTGGGTGCCGCCCAGGTAGAAGCGGGTGACCTTGTCGGCGCCGACGACCGGCCGGAGCGCGGCCCGCTTGATCCCGCCGCCGTCGCTGACGAGGACGACGTCGGGGGCGAGCAGGGCCAGGAAGTCCTGTGGGTCGCGGGTCTCCAGGGCCCGCCGGAAGGAATCCACGACCGCCCGCGCCTCCCGGGCCGACACCGTGGTGCGGGGCCGCCGGGCGTCGACGTGCTTGCGGGCCCGGTGGGCGATCTGGCGGACGGCGGCCGGCGTCTTGCCGACGGCCGCCGCGATCTCCTCGTACCCCACCTCGAAGACCTCGCGGAGCACGAAGACGGCCCGCTCGGTCGGCGTGAGCGTCTCCAGGACCAGCATCATCGCCATCGACACCGACTCGGACAGCTCGACGTCCTCGGCGACATCGGGCGCGGTGAGCAGCGGCTCGGGCAGCCACTGCCCGACGTACGCCTCCCGCCGCCGCTGCACGGTCCGCAGGCGGTTGAGGGCCTGGCGGGTGGTGATGCGGACCAGGTACGCCCGCTGGTCGCGGACCTGCGCCGGGTCCACGCCGGTCCAGCGCAGCCAGGTCTCCTGGAGGACGTCCTCGGCGTCGGCGGCCGAGCCGAGCATCTCGTACGCCACCGTGAACAGCAGGTTCCGGTGGGCGACGAAGGTCTCGGTCGCCGGGTCCGTGGTGTGCTCGCCGCTCATGTCTCCGTCTCCCCGTTCCCGTTCCGCCGGATCAGACCGCGTGCCCGGAGGTGTCCGTCGTGCGGACCGCGCGCTCCCGCAGCCGCCGGGGCCGGGCCTTGCCGTCCTTGGGCCAGGAGTGCGCACCGGGTTTGCGGGCCTCTTCGGTCAGGTGCTTGACGCTGAACGCGCAGGCGAGTTCCTTGAGCTTCGCCCCCGCGCGTCCGCCGACGTAGATTCCCATCGCCCGGTCGTCCTTGTGGGCGATCTGGAAGATCGCCGTGCGCCGGCCGAAGCTGAGGCACATCGCGTGGAACGCCACGTCCACCGGCTCGGGGCGGCGGCCGTCGATCCGGGCCAGCACCGTGTCGGCCGCGTGCGCGCCGAGGCAGCCGGCCACGTAGGCGCTCATCCGGAACGGCAGGTCCGAGGGGGCCGCGCAGTCCCCGGCCGCGACGATCCGCTCGTCGTCCACGCCGGTGAGCGTCTCGTCGGTGAGCAGGCGTCCGACGGCGTCGGTGCGCAGTCCGCTGCGCGCCGCCAGGTCCGGGACGCCGAAGCCGGCGGTCCAGACGGTGAGCCCGCCGGGCACCACGCGGCCGTCGGCGAGCCGGACCTCCTCCGCCGTGACCTCGGTCACCTTCGTGCCGGGGCCGTCGAGCACGGCGACCCCGAGGGCGGCGAACCGGCGGGCGGCCGAGCGCCGCGCCCTGGGGTGCAGGTACGGGCCGAGGACGCCTCCGCAGACCAGCGTGACCGGGCGGCCGCCCTCGGCGATCTCGGCGGCCGTCTCGATGCCGGTCGGGCCGGCGCCGACGACGGTGACCGGGGCCCCGGCGGGCAGTTCCGCGACGGCGGCGCGGAGCCGCTCGGCCGATTCCAGCTCGGCGACGTGGTGGGCGTGGTCGGCGACGCCGGGGACGTCCGGGCGGGCGCCGGTGGAGCCGACGGCGTAGACGAGCCGGTCGTATCCGACCGTGGCGCCCGACTCCAGGGTGACCACGCGCGCGTGGGCGTCGATCCGGGCCACGGAGTCCACGACGAGCCGGACGCGCTCCGCCAGGACCTCCTCGTACCGGACGACCGCCGGGTGGCTGCCGCCGACCAGCTGGTGGAGGCGGAGCCGGGGGACGAAGGTCGGGCGGGGGTTGACCACCGTCACGTCCACGTCCGCGCGTCCGCTGAGCCGGTTGGCCGCCATGACGCCGGCGTACCCGCCGCCGATCACGACCACTTCGGTGTTCCCGCCCATGGCGTCGTCTCCTTCGTCCCGGGCCGAGCCCCGGATCTCTCCCGGGCCGGCCCCCTTCAGGGGTTCGAGCACAGGACACCGGGCGGGCGACGGCTGTGACGTGGTGTGACGCAGGTCACTTATTCATTGATGGGATCCGGGCGGAAGGGGAGCGGGCGAGGACCGTGCAACGGATGACCCTCGTGAAGCAGGAAGCTCGTGTCGGGGGAGAGTCCCGCGTCCGCGATCGCGGCGATCTTCGGGCTCATGAGCGCTCGTGAGCGCTCATCGCGACAGGGAAGCTCTCCGGCGCTCAAGGGCGATGGCTGTCGGTCGGGGGAGCTCACCCGCCCCGCGGGCCCGCAATCCGGACGAGACCCCGCTCAGCCGGTACCTCAAGCGCCGGCTCGCCTAGGGTCTGTTGCGAAAGTGGATCTTGTTCGTTGATGATCACGTCCTGTGGGACGTGGGGATCTGACGAACGG
>NZ_BMTV01000033.1 GCF_014649855.1 Streptomyces roseolus
CGCACGCCTCTTCCCACCATCAAGACACGCATGCGCGACGGGCTCATCCGGCTCCGCGACTGCATGGGGGTGACCACGTGAACGACCACGCCACCGACATCCACGCCCTCGCCGGCGCCTATGCCCTCGACGCCCTCGACGCCGAGGAGTCGAACGCCTTCGTCCGCCACCTCGAGCAGTGCGAGGCCTGCCGACGCGAGGTCGCGGAATTCCACGCCACCACCGCCCGCCTCGCCGGCGCCACGGCCAAGGAGCCCCCCGCCGCGCTGAAGCAGCGCACCCTGGACGCCGTCGACGGCGTACGGCAGCTTCCCCCACGGCTGACCGCACCGCCCACGGCGACGAGCCTCGGCGACCGCCTCCGCCGCAAGATCCTGCCCCTGGGGCTCGCGGCCGGCCTCGTCGCCGCCGCGTCCTTCGCCGGACTCGCCGTCTGGCAGCACCAGGAAGCCCGCCAGGCCCGGCAACAGACCCAGCAGGCCCAGCAGAACCTCGACGCCCTCAGCGGCGTCCTGGCCGCGCCCGACGCCCGGACGATCCACGGCAAGGCCACCAACGGCGCGCTCACCACCGTCGTCACCTCCACGCGCCAGAACAAGGCCGTCTTCACCGCGACCGGTCTCCCCGCGCCCGCCCCGGGCCGGACCTACCAGCTGTGGCTCCAGCACGACGACACCATGCGACCCGCCGGCTTCATCCACCAGGACGGCACCGTCCTGGTCGAAGGAGACCCCGCCGACGCCACCGCCCTCGGCCTCACCCTGGAACCCTCCGAAGGCTCCCCCCGGCCCACCACCGCCCCCCTCCTCCTCATGAACATGCCTGCCTGAGCCCTCCGCCCCGGTGCGGCGCGTCATGGACGTGGTCCGGTCGGAGCCGCGCCCGGGACGCGGGCCGCCCCTCGGCTTCCCTCTTCGCGAGAAGGGGCGGGCGAACCGGGCACCTCCCTGGGGCCTGGTCGATGTGCCGCCAGGCCCTGGTGCTCGTTCAGGGACGGAAGGTGCGGCGGTAGGCGTCGGGTGGGACGCCGACACTGCGGTGGAAGTGGCGGCGCAGAGTGGTGGCGGTTCCCATGCCCGTGGCCGCGGCGATGGTGTCCACGGTGGCGTCGGTGGTCTCCAGCAGTTCCTGGGCGTGGCGAATGCGCTGGGCGTGGAGCCATTGCAGGGGCGTGGTGCCGGCGAGTCGCTTGAAGTGCCGGGCGAGGTGACGTGAGCTCATGCGGGCCTGGCGGGCCAGGTCCTCCACGGTCAGCGGCTGGTCCAGCCGTTCCAGCACCCAGGGGAAGAGCTCGCCCAGGGGGTGGTTGCCCCGGGCGGGGAGGGGGGTGGTGATGAACTGGGCCTGTCCCCCGTCGCGGTGCGGCGGGACGACCAGGCGCCGGGCGATCTTGTTGGCGTTGGCGGAGCCGTGGTCGAGGCGGACCAGGTGCAGGCACAGGTCCATGGCGGCGGCCTTGCCCGCGGAGGTGAGGACGTCGCCGTTGTCGACGAAGAGGACGTCCGGATCGACGGCGGCCGCCGGATGGCGCCGGGCCAGTTCCCGCGTATGGGCCCAGTGGGTGGTGGCACGCCTGCCGTCGAGCAGTCCCGCCGCGCCGAGGACGAAGGCGCCCGTGCACAGTGAGGCCACGCGGGCGCCGGCCGCGTGGGCCGCGCGTACCGCCTCGACCAGCTCGACGGGCGGGTCGCGGTCGGTGTCCGCCCAGCCGGGGACGATCACCGTGTCGGCGCGTGCGAGGTGGTCGAGTCCGTGGTCGGGTTCCAGGCGGAAGCGGCCGACGTCCACCGGACCGCTCCCGCACAGGGAGAAGTCGTACCAGGGATCCACGAGGTGGGTCAGGTCGGCTCCGAAGACCTCGACGGCCACGGACAGTTCGTAGTGGAGCATGCCGTCGGTGACGGCCAGCGCAACGGCGGGCATGTCCGAAACTGTACGCGGCATGTCGTTTCCGACGCTCGTGCGGGGTGCTGACGGACGGACAGGATGGAGGTGTCGGGCCGCGGCGGATCACCTCCGCGGCGGGCGTCCTTCGGATGCAGGGGAGAGTCTCATGGGGTCAGGCAGGCCGGTGACGGTGTTCGGTGCCTACGGTCACACCGGGCGGTTCGTGGTCGCGGAGCTGGCGGCGCGGGGGTTCGCCCCGGTGCTGTCCGGGCGCGACGCACGGGCCTTGGAAGAGATGGCGCACGCACACGGGCTGGAGGCCCGGGTGGCGTCGGTCGACGACCCGGCTTCGCTGGACCGGGCCCTGGCGGGCACGGCCGCGGTGATCAACTGCGCGGGCCCCTTCGCCTCGACCACCGGCCCCGTCATCGAGGCCGCGCTCCGTGCGCGGATCCCCTACCTGGACGTGGCCGCCGAACTGGAGGCCAACCTCGACACCTTCGCCCACTACCGCGAGCGGGCCCGGGACGCGGGAGCGGTGATCGTGCCGGCCATGGCCTTCTTCGGCGGCCTCGGCGATCTGCTGACCACCGCGGCGATGGGCGACTGGACCGAAGCCGACGAGGCGCACATCGCCTACGCGCTCAGCAACTGGCACCCCACCGCGGGCACCCGGCTCTCGGGCGCGGTCTCCCGCGCCCGGCGCGGCGACCACCGGCTCCGTTACAGCGGCGGGCGGTGGCAGCGCCGCACGGACGCCGCGCCGACCCTGGAGTGGACCTTCCCGGAGCCGATCGGACCGCGGCCGGTGATCGGGGAGTTCACGATGGCGGACGTCGTCACCGTCCCCCAGCACCTCTCGATCCCCGATGTGACCACCTACATGAGCGCCGGGGCGGCCCGGGACGTCGCCGCCCCTCACACGCCGGCCCCCACCGCCACCGACGAACACGGGCGCTCGGACCAGACCTTCCTCGTCGACGTTGTCGTCCGCTCCGGCGGAACCGAACGCCGGGCCACGGCCGGCGGCCAGGACATCTACGCCGTCACCGCGCCCCTCGTCGCCGAGGCCCTCGAACGCGTCCTGACCGGCCGCACCAAGACCCTCGGAGTGGCTTCCGCCGGCGAGATCTTCGACGCCTCCGACTTCCTGCACGCCCTCGCCCCGCACCTCACGTGCGACCTGGGCCCGCAGAAGCGGGACGTCTGACCCCGGCCACGCGCCCCGCCCCCGCACAGGACCCGTCGGCGTCGGCCGTGCGGGCGGACCGCGGCGCACCGGCGTTGTCGGACCCCGGTGTTAGCGTCACCGCCATGGCAAACCGTTCGTATCTCTACTCCGCCGACTCGATGCCGAACGAGACGGGGATCCCCCAGCGGATCCTCTGCGTGTCCGAACACAACTGGGACGTCCCGCTCGCGCACAAGCTCCTGGTGGGGCGCGGGACGTCGATCGTCCCCTCCATGATCTGGAACCCTCCGATCGGCATCGCCGCGGACTACGCGGGCGGGGCGGCCCTGCTCCGCGACCTCCTGGGCGCGGTGGGCAAGGGCTTGGAGGGCGATGCCGAGTTCGCCGACTGCGTCGCCAGGACGACGGCCCACCTCGACAAGCAGCGGGCGAAGTACTTCGTCCTCGAGACCGGGGAGATCGTCTCGATGACCGATGACGATCCGGCGGCGAGCGTGCGGGATCTGGTGTCGGAGGACATCCCTGACGCCGTCGCCGAGGCCGAGGCGGCGGTCGCCGGCCGGAACGACGACTGGCTGGCCTCGATCCGCATCGACTGGCAGAAGCACTTCGCGTCCTTCTACAGCGACGCCCTCTACTTCACCTTCCCCCACTGACGAAGCCCTCGGCAGGGCGCCGGCGGTGACGGCGGTGACGCGACCGGCCCGCGAGGGAGGCGGGCGCACCGCCCCTGCCTCTACGGGTTCCCCGCAGACCGTCCGCGTCCACCTCCGCCGCCCGCCCCGCCACCCTGTCGCCCTCACCCTCGCCCTCACCCTCGCGGGAGGGGTCCCACCTGCCCTCGTCACGGGCTCGGCGTGCGACTTCGACGTGCGGGGCGATCGGCTCCCGCGCCCGCTCACCGCGGTCCTCGGCTTCGGTGGTCTCCACCGGGACCGTCCGCCTGCGCCCACGAGGCGGCGGGCCATCATTCGCGACGAACGGCTCCCCTCCCACGTCCGTGCGGACGGGGGATCCACAGCAGCGGCCTCGCGCCGCTCGCGCCGACGGAACCACCACCGCCGACGGCCCGGACGGGGCCGGGTTCCCGCGGCCCGGATACGGCCAATCGGAGAGGGCCGCTCCGCCCGGGGCGGCGCCGCACCCGGAAAACCCTCCCGCACCTGGGGTGCCGACGGTCCGTCCGGCGCCGCTGTCGCACAGGCATCGCACAGGTGTCACACGCTCGTCACACACCCGTCGTCGCCCCATCGAACTCACCCCCTCCGCCGTGGCCGGAATGCATATGTTCCAAAGCCCCGCTCCCCCACCGCCGTTGATCACCACGTCGATGACCTCGGATACTGCGCTGACCGACCGCGGGCGCCGTTCGCGCCGCTGGCCGGATTCGACCATTCGACCTCATCCCAAGCTCCTGGGGGAGACTTGCGCGCACCCGTGCAGAAAGCACGCGCCTTCACGATCGCGGCGGCCACCTCGGTGGCCCTCGTGGCGGGCATGACCGGCCCGGCCGTCGCGACCGCTCCGACCACCCCGCGCACCTCGGACGCCTCCGCTCCGCACCCGGCCCGGATCGGCGGTGACCAGCGGATCCCGCTCGTCACCGGCGACCGGGTGGTGGTGGACGCCGAGGGCCGGATGGTGCGGTTCGAGGCCGCTCCCGGCCGCGAGCGCATACCCGTCGAGGTGCGGCGCGCCGGCGACCGCACCCTCGTGGTGCCCGCCGACGCGCGGCCCCTGATCGCGGACGGCCGGCTCGACCAGCGGCTGTTCGACCTCTCCGTGCTCACCGACCCCCGGCTGCGGGCGAGCCACCGCTCCGGGCTGAAGCTGATCGTCCGGTACGACGGGAGCGCCGCCTCCGCGCGGGCGTCGCTCAGCGCGGCCGGGGACACCGAGGTGCTCCGCACCTTCCCGACGCTCGGCGCCGACGCCCTGCTCGCCTCCCAGGACGACCTGGCCCGGGTCTGGGAGGCGCTGACCGACCGGCGGGCGGGCGGCGCCCGGGCCGCGGCCGCCGGCATCGGCACGGTCTGGCTGGACGGGGTGCGGGGCGCGAGCCTCGACCGCAGCGTCCGGCAGATCGGCGCCGACCGGGCCTGGGAGTCCGGCTTCGACGGCACCGGCGTGCGGATCGCGGTCCTCGACACCGGCGTCGACAAGACCCACGAGGACCTGCGGACCCGCGTCGTCGGCGAGAAGAACTTCTCCGGCTCCCCCGACGCGGCGGACCGCGTCGGCCACGGCACCCACGTCGCCTCGATCGCCGCCGGTACCGGCGCGCGGTCGGGCGGCCGGTTCAAGGGCGTGGCGCCGGGTGCCGAGGTGCTCAGCGGGAAGGTCCTCGACGACGAGGGGTACGGCGACGACTCCGCCGTCCTCGCGGGCATGGAGTGGGCCGTCGCCGAGGGCGCCGACGTGGTCAACCTCAGCCTCGGCAGCCCGGACAGCCCCGGTGTCGACCCGCTGGAGGCGGCGATCGACCGGATCTCCGCCGAGAAGGGGATCCTCTTCGCCGTCGCCGCCGGCAACGACGGCGAGGCCGGCGCCTCGACGGTCGGCTCGCCCGGCAGCGCGGACGCCGCGCTGACCGTCGGCGCCGTCGACCACGACGACCGGCTCGCCCCCTTCTCCGGCACCGGCCCGCGCCTCGGCGACGGCGCCGTCAAGCCGGACGTGACCGCGCCCGGTGTCGCCATCACGGCCGCCGCCGCGCCGGGCAGCGCGATCGACACCCGTCCCGGCACTCCTCATCCGGCGCCGGGCTACCTCCAGATCGACGGCACCTCGATGGCGACCCCGCACGTGGCGGGCGCGGCCGCGCTCCTGAAGCAGCGGCACCCCGACTGGTCGGCCGCCGAACTCAAGGGCGCGCTGACCGGGGCCGCCGAGGGCGGCGCCGGCCTCACCGCCTTCCAGCAGGGCACCGGCCGCGTCCAGGTCGACCGGGCGCTGGCCGGGACCGTGATCCCCGGGCCGGTGTCGCTGAACTTCGGCACCGCCCGGTGGCCGCACGCCGACGACGAGCCGGTCACCCGGAAGGTCGGCTACCGCAACCTCGGGACGTCCGACGTCACCCTCGACCTGTCGGTCTCCGGCCTGGACCCGGCGGGCGAGCCCGCCCCGGAGGGCTTCTTCGCGCTCGGTGCCTCCCGGGTCACCGTGCCGGCCGGCGGGACGGCGGAGGTCGAGCTCACCGCCGACACCCGCGTGGGCGGGACCGACGGCACCTTCACCGGGTACGTCACCGCCACGGGCGCGGGCCTGTCGGTGCGTACGGCCGCGGTGGCCGTGCGGGAGGCGGAGTCGTACGACCTCACCGTCCGCACGCTCGGCCGCGACGGCGCCGACGCCCGGGACTTCGCCAACACCCTGACCGGCGTCGCCGGTCCGGCGGCCGGCTTCCAGACCCGGATCGACAACGAGCCGGGCAGCCACACGCTGCGCGTGCCCAAGGGGTCGTACACCCTCAACACCGCCGTCTACGAGGACCCTTCGGACTACACCAAGGGCACCGACTGGATCGCGCAGCCGAGGCTCGACGTCTCCGGTGACACCACGGTCACGGTCGACGCGCGCACCACGAAGCCGGTGGAGCTGACCGTGCCGGGGATCGACCGGGCGGATTACGCGGGCACCTACTACGAGCGGAACACCGAGATCGGGCGGGTCGGCAACGGCTGGGTGCTGCGCGGCTTCGACGGCTTCCGGACCGCCCACCAGGGCCCGGCCGTCACCGACGGCTCGCTGCTCCAGACCTGGGACGCGCACTTCCTCAAGGACGCCACCAGCCAGTACGCGGTGGCCTTCGGCGGGAAGACGGAGACGGTCGCGACCGGTTACACCCGGCACGCGAAGGCGGAGGAGTTCGCCACCCTGAAGGTGGAGCTCGGCGCCTCCGCGCCCGGGAAGTCCGCGCTCGCCTCTCCGTACGCGCACGTGCCGGGGGCACCGGAGGGCAACGGCTTCTCCGCCCCGCAGCCGGCGCCCGGCATCCGCGCCTTCCACGTCTCCACGGCGGACGGCGTCCGCTGGCTGACCCGGTTCAACCAGCTGGGCGCGCCCGACGAGTGGGGCTACCCGGCCTTCGAGGGCAGCTACGAGATGGCCGCGCCGAAGCGGTACGAGGCCGGCCGGACGTACGGCGAGCGGTTCAACTCCGGTGTCTTCGGCCCGCTCCTGGGCGAGGGCATGGGGGTCTTCCGTACGGCGCCCGATCCGGTGACGGGCGAGCAGGGGCTCGTCGGCGCGGTGCCGCTGCTGGCCGACGGCAGGGGCCACACGGGCTCCACCCGGTACTCCTCGGCCACGACGACGCTCTACCGCGACGGCGAGAAGGTCGCCTCGAACGAGGATCCGCTGAGCGGCGGGGAGACCTTCGCGGTCGACGGCGCTGACGCCGCGTACCGCCTGGTCACCTCGGTGGAACGGCCGGCGGAGCTCGCCGGGGTGTCCACCCGGGTCGAGACCTCGTTCGCGTTCCGGTCGGGGCAGGTCGCGGAGACCACGTCGCTGCCGGTGTCCACGGTCCGCTTCGCGGCGCCGGTGGACCTGGAGACGCGGGCCCCGGAGCGGGCGTGGGTCTCGGTCCCGGTGACCGTGCAGGGCTCGGCGGCCGGCAAGAACCTCAAGTCGATGACCGTGAAGGTCAGTTACGACACGGGGAAGACGTGGCAGGCCGTGCCGGTCGTCGGCGGCCGGATCCTCGTGAAGAACCCGGCGAAGGGCGCGGGCGTCTCGCTCGCCGCCGAGGTCACGGACAAGCAGGGCAACACCTCGACGCTGTCGATCCGCAACGCGTGGATCGGCAAGTGACGACGGCCCGTTGAGGGGCCGGTGCCTGTCGAGCCGGCGTCACCGCCCGGGGTGGTGGCGCCGGTTCGGCGTGCGTGGCGGCCGGGCCGTCAGCGGGGGTTGCGGCGGGGCTTGAGGGGGGTGGTGGGGAGTTCGGGGGCGGGGAGGCGGTCGCCGGGGTAGCCCGGGACGGCGCCGAAGCGGTCGGAGGCGTTCGCCCAGTCTTCGCGCGCCCGGCGGATCTCGGCGTCGTTCCGGGCGATGAAGTTCCACCACATGACGATCTCCTCCTCGAAGGGCGGGCCGCCGAGGAGGATCGCGCGCGCCCGGCGCGGTGTGGTGTTGGTGACGGTGAGGGCGGCGCGGCCGGGGGCGGTGTAGCCGAGTTCGGCGGGGCGGAGCGGGGTGCCGTCCAGGGTGAGGTCGCCCTCGTCGACGAGGAGGCCGTGCTCGAACGCGGGGTCCACGGCGAGGGTCACGGCGGCCCCGGGGTCGAGGAGGAGTTCGGCGCCGAGGAGGGGGGTGAAGGTGGCGACCGGAGAGGTGTCGCCGGCGAGGGTGCCGAGGAAGACGCGGAGTTCGGCGCCGTCGACGCGGACCGGGCGGGGCGCGTGGTGGACGAAGTCGCGCGGGGTGTCGCGGTGGGCGTCGGGGAGCGCGACCCAGAGCTGGACGCCGTGCAGGACGGTGGTGTCCGGGGTGGAGACCTCGGAGTGGGCGATGCCGTGGCCGCCGGTCATGAGGTTGATCTCGCCGGGGCGCACGGCGGCGTGGCTGCCGAGGCTGTCGCGGTGCTCGATCTCGCCGCTGAACAGCCAGCTCACGGTCTGGAGGCCGATGTGCGGGTGGGGTGCGACGTCCATGCCGCCGGTCTCGGCGACCGGGTCGGGGCCGTAGTGGTCGGCGAAGCACCAGGCGCCGATCAGGGTGCGGGCCCGCTGCGGCAGCGTGCGTCGTACGGTCATGGCGCGCGGGCCGCCCAGCGGGACGTCCCGGGGCGTGAGGATCTCGACCTTCGCGTCGCCCATCTCCGACCCCTCCTCCAGTTTTAGTTTCAATTTCAACCATTATCGGTGACGGCTCCCGCTTCCGCAAGCCCCATGATCCACTGCCACCGCGTCGGCCTGTGCCCCGGCCCCGGGGCGGGGGCACGAGGAGGACAAGGGGGCGTCGCACGCGTCCCGCGGCTCGCACGTCCTCCGCGGAGCGCCCGTGTTCGTCCGTGGTCGCACCTCTTCCTCTCCGACGCCGTAATGTCTTGTCATGTGGGTGATGACAGCGTCACGTCTGCCGACTGGGCCTCTCTGGAACAGACGCTCAGCGGCACCGTGCGGCGCACGGGGGCCGTGGCGGCGGGCGTGTACCTGCTGTCGCCGGGCGAACCGGTGCTGGGGCTGATGGCGCTGTGCGGGCTGCCGACGAGGACCGTGGCCCCGTGGTGGAGGGTGGCGGTGTCGGCCGCCGGTCCGTTGTCCGAGGCGGTGCGGGAGGACCGCCTCGTCTGGGTGGGGCGGCAGGAGGACATGGCCCGGCTGTATCCGAACGCGGCGGCCGGACTGCCCTACCAGTTCGCGCTGGCCTTCGCTCCCCTGCACGGCGCCCGCCGATGGGGGGCCCTGGCGCTGATGTGGCCCCAGAGCCACCCGCCCTCGCTGACCCGGCGCGAACGCGGGCACATCCTGTCCACCGCCAACCGGATCACCCGGATCCTGGACCGGTCCCCCACCGCCTGGAGCATCCCCGCGGAGCCGCGCACCGTGCCCGTGGCGGGGCACGGGCCTGATCCGGCGCGGACCGGGCTCGCCGCCGACGACCTGCTGCAACGACTGCCGGTCGGCGCCCTCGGCTTCGACCTTCAGGGCCGGATCACCTACCTCAACGACGCCGCCGCCCGGCTGCTCGGCCGCAGCGCCGACAGCCTCCTCGGCACCCTGCCCTGGCAGGCCGTGCCCTGGCTCGACGCGCCGGTCCACGAGGACCACTACCGCGCCGCCGTCTTCGGCCGCGAGCCCGTCGGCTACACCGCGCAGGGCCCCTCCGACCGCTGGTTCGACATCCGGCTCTACCCCGGTGACAGCGGCATCACCGCTTTCCTCTCCCCCAGCCTCCGCGGGCCGGCGGCCGATGCTCCGCCGCCGCACGTCACCGCGGCTTCGGCCCCCTCTCCGCAGACCCCCGGTACAGGGCGGATCCACCAGCTGCTCCACCTGGCGGCCGCCCTGAGCCAGACGGTCACCGTGGCCGACGTCGTCGACACGGTGGCCGACCAGATCCTGCCCGCCTTCGGGGCCCAGGGCATGGTCGTCTCCGCCGCCGACGCCGGCCGCCTGAAGATCATCGGACACCGCGGCTACGACCCCCGCAACGTCGCCCGCCTGGACGGCCTGCCCCTCGACACCGACGTCACCCCCGTCGGTCGCGTCCTGCGCAGCGGAGTCCCGGCCTTCTACGCGGACCCCGCCGAGATGACCGCCACCCACCCCCGGGCACCCGCGCTCAGCGGCAAACAGGCCTGGGCGTTCCTGCCCCTGATGGTCTCCGAGCGCCGCGTCGGCTGCTGCATCCTGTCCTACGACCGCCCCCGCCCCTTCGGCGCGGGCGACCGCGCCGTCCTGGTCTCCCTGGCCGGGCTCATCGCCCAAGCCATGGACCGGGCCCTGCTGTACGACGCCAAGCACGACCTGGCCCACGGGCTGCAGCAGGCCCTCCTGCCGGCCGCCCTGCCTCCCGTCCCCCGCCTCGACGTCACCGCGCGCTACCTGCCGGCCAGCCACGGCGTCGACATCGGCGGCGACTTCTACGACCTGATCCGCCTCGGCGACACCGCGGCCGCCGCCGTCATCGGAGACGTACAGGGCCACAACATCAAGGCCGCGGCCCTCATGGGCCAGGTCCGCACCGCCGTCCGCGCCACCGCCGGAGCGGCGCCCGGCGAAGTCCTGGCCCGCACCAACCGCGTTCTGATGGACCTGGAGACCGACCTGTTCGTCTCCTGTCTCTACGTCCACATCGACCTGGCCGAAGGACGCCTCCGCCTCGCCGGCGCGGGCCACCCGCCCCCGCTCCTGCACACCCCGGGCCCCGCACCGCGCACCCTCGCGCTCCAGGTGGAGCCCGGGCCCCTCCTCGGCATCCACGCGTGCACCGAAGCCGACTACCCCCTCACCACCGCCGCCCTGCCCCCGGGGGCCCTCCTCGCCCTCTACACCGACGGCCTGGTGGAAACCCCCGGCACCGACATCACCGACTCCATCGCCGCACTCGTCCGTCAGCTCGCGCCGAACGCCGGCCTGCCCCTCGACGACCTGGCCGACAGCCTCCTCCACCACGCCGGCCTCCGGCACACCCGCACGGACGACACCGCGCTGCTCCTCCTGCGCAGCCGCTGATCGGCGAGGACCGCCGTTCACCGTGCTTCCGGGCCGCGCGGCAGGACGTCGGCGCCCCGCCCGGACGGGGCGGGGTCAGGCGGTGACGATGCCGGCGAGGGCGGCACGGAGCCGTCGGACCGCGTCCTCGGCCTCCGCGTACTGCTGAAGGGTCGGCTGGACCGCTCCGAAGGTGAGGCCGTCGCCGGAGGGCAGGGCGCGCCAGTGCAGGATCGGGGTGAGGGCGGTGACGGCCGCCCCCAGGAACCAGGCCAGGCGTCCGTGGACGTGGGCGAGGGCGATGGCGAGGGCGGCGAGGGCTTCGCGCAGGCGGGCCAGCCGGTCGACGTCGGACAGGGCCTGCTGGGACTGCGGGGCGCCGACGGCGGCGTACAACTCGGTGGCGGCCTTCTCGGCGACGGTGCGGTCGGCCGGGGTCGGAACCCAGGTCCGATGACGCAGCTGCCGCTCGGCCTCGTCCGTCAATTCCTCGATGACCGTCCGCATCTCCACGCCCGGCACCCTAGCGCCCGTGATCAGGCGCGCCAAGCGCAGATCCCGCCCGCTCCTCGTCCTTCCGCGGCTCCCCGCGGCCGGCCGGGGCACCGGGGATGCCGTCGGCAAGCGCGATCACCGTCGTGACGCGCTTGCCGACCGGTTCGCGGTGCACGGCGAAGCTCTGACCGAGCGCCATCACGATCTCCAGCCCGTGTTGCCCGATCCGGGTCGGGTCAGGTGCGTGGACCGCCGGGAGGACGGGGTTGCTGTCCCACACGCTCACCTCGACCGCGTCCCCGACGACCTCCAGGGTCAGCAGGCAGGGACCGGGGGCGTGCTTGCGGGCGTTGGTGACCAGTTCGCTGACCACCAGCTCCACGCCGTCCGCCGCGCGCTCGGGCACCACGACGCCGTGCGCCGCCCGCGCGTCGGCGAGGAAGGCACGGGCCAGCTCGCGGGCGACGGCGATGTCCTCGCCGCCCTCGAAGAGACCGGACACCGACAGGACGTCCGTCATCAACGGACGTCCGTCCACACCGCCTGCTGTCCTCGGCATCCTGTCCCTCTCCCCGCGCTCGTGCTCCGTGCGCGGCCCGTCTACCCGGAAAACGGATCCTCACACCGGGCCCGCGCCCCGTTCCGCAGACGGACCGACGGGGCGGCCGGCCGCGACAGGGGTTCACCGGCCCGGCGGTGCCCCGCTGCCGCACGGCGCCGCTCCCCGGTACGGCCTTGAAGGGGCTCAGACGTCGCGCCACCTGCTCTGGCCGAAGGAGAAGACGCCGAAGAGGACGAGTCCGACGGCCACGGCGACCAGGAGCCACGGCCCCACGGGTGTCTGGGCGAAGGAGCGGAGGGCGTCGTCCACGCCCTTGGACTCCTTCGGGTCGAAGGCGACCGCCGCCTTCAGACCGAAGTAGCCGACCGCGCCGAAGACGAGTCCGCGTCCCGCGCCTCCCGCGATGCCCGTCACGTCCATGAACCGCCGCCGGCCCTTCGACATCCGGTCCCACGTGAGGTGCTTGCGGTACGTGCGCAGTGCCGCCCGGCCGGCGATCCACAGTCCCGCGCCGAGGAGCCCCGCGGCCGCGGCGCCCACCCACCACTGGCCGCCGGGCAGGGCGAGGAGGCGTCCGGTGATGTCCTGGCTCTGCCGGTCGGTGGAGCCGGCCCCGCTGCCCCGGTCGCCGGCCGCGAAGGCCAGGACGAGGAACGACGAGACCCCGTAGAAGACGAACCGCGCGCCGGACAGCGCGCGTTTGCCCGCGCCGTCGCCCTGGGGCCCCGCCGAGCCGAACAGCGCCTCGGAGAGGCGCCACACCGCCATTCCGGCGAGTCCGACGCCCAGCGCCCACAGCAGGACGGCCCCGAAGGGCGTCGCGGCGACCTCGGTGAGGGCCCCGCCCCGGTCGGCCTGCTCGTTCGTGCCCGTCAGGCCGATGCGCACCGCCAGGACTCCGACGAGCAGGTACAGCACACCGCGCGCCGCGAAACCGGCCCGGGCACCCGTGCGCACGACGTCTCCCCGAGCCGCTCGCCTCGCGGCGGCCCACGACGATCCGACGGTGGTCATGTCGGCTCCCCCCTTTTCCTCGCCTTCGTCCGGACCCCTCGCATGCCCCGACCGCGCGCCGCGAATCAGGAGGCGGGGCGGCGACGGTCCTCGCGCCCCTCCGGCAAGCCGTCAGCCGCGCCGCTCGCCGAGAAGGTCCGGCGTCTCCGTCGGGGCCTCCGGCAGTGCCCCGCTCCGCGCGGCCGCCGTGTGCAGTGCCCGCAGGGCGACCAGGAGGACGCCGATGTCGTCCAGGTAGACCGGGTCGGGAACGAGGTCGAGCGGAGAGATCGTGTAGACCACGGCCGCCCAGAACAGGGCCTTGGATCTCAGCGGGACACCCGCGTCCAGGAGCATCTTGCGGGCGCGGAACACGCGTACGAGCAGAACGGCCGCGGTGCCCGCCGCGGCGAGCGCGAGCACCACCGCCACGGTGAGCCAGAGGGATGTGTCCATTCCCCTCTCCTACCCCGTGACGTCCGGCCCGCGCCGAGCCGCGGCGGCCACAACGGTGCCCTCGTGCTTCTGCACGTGCGGACTCCCCGGAGCGGGACACGAAAGATCGGCGGCCCCCGTCCTCGACAGCGCTCCTCACGTCCCGCTGATGATCCGCTTACGCCCTCCGGCACGGCGGCCCCTCCCCCCTTCCCGGAGGGAAGGCGGCCCCCCTCCTCGTGTCGGTGGCGGCGTGGGGGGGTAGGCGCGGGAGCACACGTGCGTGAGGAGGCGGAACCATGTCCGTTCACTCCGAGGCCCGCGGAAGGGCGGCACGGCGCTCCGGCGGCGCCTTCCGCCCGGCGCCGCCCGCGCGGAGGCGATGATGAGCGCTTCCCGCCCCTCGCTCCGGGCACTGGCCCGTGGTCTGGCCCGGCACCGCGGCCGGCGGCCGGCCCTGCATCCGGACGGTCTCCTCCTGTCGGGGGTGCTCGACGTACTCCCGGCCGGTGACCGGCCCTGGGGCGTGGCGTGGCTGGACGCGGGAGGACGGTACGACGTCACCGTGCGCTGGTCGCGGGCCGCCGGGCTGCCCGAACGGCTCCCCGACGGGCTGGGCCTGGCGCTGAAGGTGCGGGACGCCGCGGGCCCGGACCGCCCGCTGGACCTGCTTCTCACCTCCAGCGGCAGCGGCCCCCTCGCCCGGCACCTGCCCCTGCCCCGTACCGACGCCCTCGGCGGCCCCTATTCCACCCTGAGCGGCTACCGCTTCCCCGACCGGGTCCGGGTCGTCGCCGCCTTCCCCGACGAACCCGGCCGTGGGCTTCCCGCGCGCCCGTCGGAGCTCGCCGCGGCGCTGACCCGACGACCTGCGCGCTTCCGGCTCTGCGCCGCGGCCCGCGGGGAGCGGTGGAGGCAGTTCGCCACCCTCTCCGTGCGAACCGCGCACCCCGGTCCCGCCGCACGGCCGGTCGCCTTCGACCCGTACGCGGCGAGCCTGGCGGACCTGCCGCCCACCGATCGTCTCCGTGCCCTGCGCGAAGCCGCCTACGCCGGATCCCGCCAGGGCCGCGGGGCGGCGGAGCCGCGGCGGGCACGCCGGCCGGCCCGCGACGCGTAGGCGCTCGCCCCCTCGCCGTCGCCCGTGTCCGGGGGCTGTCCGACGTCGTCGGCGGATCGTGGCCGCGTCTTCTGCGGAGTTCCGCCGCGGTCGGCCGCTCCGTGTCCCTCGCCCGCTCGGCCGGGCGGCCCGTGGGCCGGACGGTCAGCGTACGGGCAGGCGGTGCAGGACGACTTCGCCGAGTGCCCCGTCCGCCACCACGCACGTCATGAACGTGCGGTGGGGCTGTCGTCTGCGGTCCGTCGGCGACCCCGGGTTGAGGAGGCGCGGTCCGCCGGGCGCCTCCGAGTCCCAGGGGATGTGACTGTGGCCGAAGACCAGGACGTCGAGGTCCGGGTAGAGCGCGGCGCAGCGCGCCTCCCGGCCACGAGCCGGCCCCGTCTCGTGGACGACGCCGAACCTCAGGCCGCCCAGCTCGACGCGGGCCACCTCCGGCAGCCGCGTGCGCAGTTCCGCGCCGTCGTTGTTGCCGAACACGCCGATCAGGCGCCGTGCGCGTCCTTCCAGGAGGTCCAGGGTCGCCACGTCGACCCAGTCCCCGGCGTGGAGGACGACGTCGGCCCGGTCCGTCTCGCGCAGCAGCTCGTCGGGGAGCCGCCTGGCGCGAAGGGGCACGTGGGTGTCCGAGACCAGCAGCAGCCGTACGGGACGGCCCACCGCCCGGGACGGGTCGTCGTCGCTCAAGGCCCGAACCCCTCTTCCGGCTCGATCGCCGCCCGGCCGCCCGGCCGACCGGTGGGCTTCCACGAGGGCCCCCGGCGCCGAGGCCCCGCGTCAGTCCCCGGCCGAGCCCTCGGACCCGGCGTCGTCGTCCTCCGTCCGCTCGCCCTCCGCCTGGGACGGCGTCGTACGCGGTGCGTCGGAGGATTCCGGCTTCGGCGGTACGCCGGTCGTCCCCGGCTCCCGTTCGCCCTCGGCCTGGGACGGTGTCTGCTCGCTCATGGTCGGTCCTCCGTGTCGGTCCCGCGGTGCCGGCGGGCCCCGGTGGCCCGCCGACCCCACGGGTACCCAGCTCGCTTCTCCCCATTCCCGGCGACGACGGCGAAGGGTCACCAGTGGTCCGAGCGGCCGGTCAGCGGGCGCTCGGGTGGTGGGCACGGCCGGCCGCCGGCCGCCGTCCCCGCCGCCGCAGCATGAGGACGCCGAGGCCGGCCCCCACGGCCATCAGCACCAGCCCGCGCGCCCAGACGCCGGCCTCGATCTGCGTCGCCAGGACGACGCACGACAGGGCGCCGAGCACGGGCACGACCGTGGGGGCGCGGAAGTGGTCGGCGGGGGCGGACCGATCGCGCCGCAGGACCAGGGCCGCGGTGTTCACGGTGAAGAAGACGACCAGAAGGAGCAGCACCAGGGTGCCCGCCAGCACGTCGACCTCGCCGGTCGCGGCGAGCAGCGCGGACACGACGGTCGTCGCGGCGATCGCGGCCCAGGGGGTGCGCCGGTTCGGGAGGACGCGGGTGAGGAACGCGGGGAGGAGGCCCTCCCTGGCCATCCCGTACGCCAGCCGGGAACTCATGATCCCGGTCAGGAGGGCCCCGTTGGCCACCGCGACCAGCGCGATGAACGCGAACAGCCGCGGCGGTACCGCTCCGGCGGCCCGGACCACTTCCAGCAGGGGGCCGTCGGAGGTGGCGAGGGTGGCGGTGGGCACGGCGGCGGAGGCCGCCGCGCCGACGGCGGCGTACATGAGCCCCGCGGTGGCGAGCGCGCCGAACAGGGCCCGCGGGTAGGAGCGGGCCGGGTCCAGGGTCTCCTCGGCGACGTTCACGGACGTCTCGAAGCCCACGAACGAGTAGTAGGCGAGTACCGCTCCCGCGAGCACGGCCGCCGTGGGCGACGCGGATTCCGTCCCGAGCCGCGTCAGTCTGCCCACGTCGCCGTCGCCCCGGAGGACGATCCACGCGCCGAGTCCCACGACGAGCAGCAGCCCGCCCGTCTCGACCAGGGTGGCGAGGGTGTTCAGCCGGGTGGACTCGCGGATGCCGCGCGCGTTCAGCAGCGCCAGCAGGACGAGGAAGACCACGGCGACGAGCAGCACCGGCACGGACACGAGGGCGGCGAGGTAGTCTCCGGCGAAACCCCGGGCGAGCGCCGCGACCGACACGATGCCCGCGGCCAGCATGCAGTAACCGGCGAAGAACCCCACGGCGGGTCCGTAGGCGCGCGTGGCGTAGTGGGAGGCGCCGCCGGCTCTCGGGTACTTCGTCGCCAGTTCGGCGTACGAGGCGGCGGTCAGGAGCGCCAGGAGCAGCGCGCACGTGAGCGGCACCCACACGGCGCCGCCCGACTCGGCGGCCACCTCCCCGATCAGTACGTACACCCCCGCGCCGAGGACGTCACCGAGGATGAAGAAGTACAGCAGGCGCGTGGTGAGGACCTGGCGGAGCGGCTGGTGCGCGTCGGCGTCTCCGGAGCGGGAAGGCATGGGATCTCGTCTGTTCTGTCGTACGGGGCGGGGGCGTCCGTCGTCCCCCTCGGGACACGGATCTCTTCACCCCGCACACCGGACGCAAACGGGGCCTTCCGCAGGGAGGGGGCGCCGCGTCGGCCGGCGCCGGGCCGGTGCGGGCGGGGGCGTACGGCGCGGCGGCGCTGTTTCGGTCGTGGGCGAGTAGCGTACGGAGGGACGGTTCCGTACCGTGCGGGCGCCGGAAGGGGGCTCACCGTGGCCGGTCTGAGACTGGGTCCGCTCCTGCGGCACGTGGACTGGGAGTCGGGCACGAGGGCGACGGTGTGGGTCGAGACCGACCGGGCGTGCACCGCGGAGGTCCGGTGCCCGGGCGGCGCCGGCGGCTCGGCACCCACGTTCCGCGTCGCCGGCCACCACTACGCGCTGGTGGTCGTGACCGGCCTCGCCCCGGGAACCGTCACCGCGTACGAGGTGCTGCTCGACGGCGAGCGGGTGTGGCCCCTCGCGGACTCGTCCCAGCCGGCCGGCACCATCCGCACGCCCGCCGTCCCGGCGACGGACGTGGTCGTCGCCTTCGGGTCGTGCCGATGGGCGGCGCCTGCCGCGGGCAAGTCGGATCCGGTGGGTCCCGACGTCCTCGACACCCTGTCCGCCCGGCTCGCCGCCGACCCGGACGCCGAGCGTCCGGACGTCCTCGTCCTCCTGGGCGACCAGGTGTACGCGGACGAGACGTCCGCCGACACCCGCGCCTGGATCGCCCGGCACCGGCGGACCACGGGCACCGGCTCCGCCGCCCCGCCGGACCAGGTCGCCGACTACGAGGAGTACACCCGCCTCTATGACGAGTCCTGGGGCGATCCCGAGCTGCGCTGGCTGCTCTCGACCGTGCCCAGCTGCATGATCTTCGACGACCACGACGTCATCGACGACTGGAACACCAGTGCCGCCTGGGTGGCGGACATGCGGGCGACGGCGTGGTGGCACGAGCGGATCATCGGCGGGCTGATGTCGTACTGGGTCTACCAGCACCTCGGGAACCTCTCCCCCGACGAACTCGCCGAGGACGAGCTGTACGCGGCGGTGCTGGCGGCCGGCGACGGCACGGAGGTGCTGCGCGCGTTCGCCGAGCGCGCCGACGCCGACCCGGTGACGGTGCGCTGGAGCTACCGCAAGGACTTCGGCCGCACCCGGCTCCTGATGGTCGACACCCGGGCCGCGCGGGTGCTGGAGGAACGGCGCCGGGCGATGCTGGACGCCGAGGAGGCGGCCTGGCTGCGGGCGCAGGCGCTCGACGGCCTCGGCGGCGTCGACCACCTGCTGGTCGGGACCTCGCTGCCGTGGCTGCTGCCGCCGATGGTCCACTTCGCGGAGGGCTGGCACGCGGCGCTGTGCCGGGGCGACCACGGGCCGCGCTGGGCGCGGTTCGGCGAGTGGCTGCGTCGGCGGGCGGACCTGGAGCACTGGGCGGCGTTCGCCTCGTCGTTCGAGAGGCTGACGGAGACGGTCGCCGAGGTGGGGCGGGCCGACGCCGCCCCGGCGACGGTGTGCGTGCTCTCCGGGGACGTGCACCACGCGTACGTGGCGGAGCCCTTCTGGACCTCCGGGCGGCAGCCGCGCTCGCGCGTCTTCCAGTTCACCTGCTCTCCGCTGCACAACTCGGTGCCTGCGGCGATACGGGTCGCGTTCCGGTTCGGCTGGAGCCGGTTCGCCAAGGGGATCGGGCATCTCCTCGCCCGCCACGGACGGGTCGCGCGGCCGGCGGTGCGGTGGGAGCGCACCGGCGGGCCGTGGTTCGGCAACCAGTTGATGACGCTGACCCTGCGGGGGCGCACGGCGCGGCTGCGGCTGGAGAGGGCCTCGGCCGGAGCGAGGCGGGGGCGCCGTGGGACCGACCGCGCGGGGGCGCGGCTGACCGGCGTCCTCGACCGGAGTCTGACGGACGCGGGCTGACGCTCGGGGAACGCGCCCCGCCGGGGCGAGGTGACGCCCTGGCGGGCGGTGCTCCGCCGACGCGCGGAGGCGGCGCGCTCGGGGCCCTTTCCGGCCCGCGTGCCGTTCGGGTCACCGGGCGGCCGAGGGGTTGGGCTCCAGTCGGTAGTCGGGGCAGTCGCGGTTCTGGCAGGCGCCGGGGCCCGCGACGGGTACGAACACGCCGAGGGTCTTGTGCCGGTGGAGCTTCATCGGCACGGATCGCTGACAGGTCGGGCAGACGTAGGGGTCGCCCTTGCGCTTCTTCTTGACCATTTCTTTACGATATGCCCCTATTCGCCCCTAGGGAAGTCGTGGAGCCCCGCGGACGTGGCCGTGACAGGGGGCCGTGACAGTCACGGGTCCCTGTCCAGGGTTTCCGACTCCGACTCCGGGGTCGGCTCGGGGGACTCGGAGGCGGCCTCCCGCTCCCCCGGCTCCGAGGGCTCCCCCGGCCCCGAGGGCTCCCCCGGCTCCGAGGGCTCCCCCGGCTCCGGGGGAGGAGGCCTCCTGAGACTGAGCGCGACGGAACCGGCGAGAACGACGACGATCACCGCCAGGCTGACCGGCGAGGGGATCTCCGGCACGGCGGGGCTGATCATCTTGTGGGAGGCCTGGAGGATGAGCTTGACGGCGATGAAGGCGAGGATGATCGCCAGGCCCTTGCCGAGGTAGTGGAAGCGGTCCAGCAACCCGGCGAGCATGAAGTACAGGGCCCTCAGGCCGAGGATGGCGAACGCGTTGCTGGTGTACACGATGAAGGCGTCGTCGCTGACCGCGAGGACGGCCGGAACGCTGTCGACCGCGAAGATCAGGTCGGCCGCCTCGATCGCGGCCACCACCGCCAGGAGCGGGGTGGCCACGCGTTTGCCGGCTTCCTTGACGAAGAACTTCGCGCCGGCGTAGTCGTCCCGGACCGGGATCACCTTGCGGAGCATCCGCACGGCGAGGCTCTTGCCCGGGTCGAAGCTCTCCTCCTCGTCCTTGAGGAGCTTGTAGGCGCTGTAGAAGAGCACCGCCGCGAAGGCGAACAGCACGGCGGTGAAGCGGCTGACGACGGCCACTCCGAGGGAGAGGAAGATCCCCCGGAAGACGAGCGCGCCGATGACGCCGAAGAACAGCACCCGGTGCTGGTAGGCCCGAGGCACCTTGAAATAGGCGAAGATCACCGCGAAGACGAACAGGTTGTCGACCGACAGGCTCTTCTCCAGCAGCCAGGCCGTCGTGTACTCGGTGCCCGCGGTCGTCCCCAGGACGAGGAAGACGACCGCGCCGAAGACGAGCGCGAGGCCCACCCACAGACCGCTCCACGCGGCGGCCTCCCTGAAACCGATCACGTGCGCGGTGCGGTGGGCGAGCAGGTCGACCGCGAGGGACACCACCACCGTCGCGGCGAACGCCACCCACAGCCATATCGGGACCTCGAGCATGCCGGCACACTCCCCTCGGCCATCGCGCCGGGCGCGTCGTCCTCTCTCCTACGAGTGTGGTGCACGGCGGCCGACGCCGCTTCCGCCGACGACGGAGGAGGAAGCGGAGGCGAAGGCAGGGGCCGGTCCGGCCGTTGCGGGCCCCGGGGCCGGCGCCCCGTCGCGAGAAGGCCTCTAGCGGGACGGCCCCCCGGCCTCAGGACGTTCGAGGAGCGCCATCAGGGCGCGGGCCGCGGGGCTGGTGGCCTGCGGGGGCGGCAGCAGCGCCACCGTCTCGTAGACGGTCTCGCCCACGCCCTTCACGGGCAGGGCCCGCAGGGTCTCGCGCTTCTGCCGGAAGTGCCGCGGGACGGCCGCCACGCCCAGGTTCTCGTCGACGAGGTCGAGCAGGCTGTGGACGTCGTTGACCTCCAGGGCCACCGTGCGCCGTACGCCCGCGGCGGCGAAGGCGGCGTCGGTGGCCCGGCGCGGGCCCCAGTCGGGGTGGAAGTCGACGAAGACCTCCGCGGCGAGGTCGTCGGGCAGGAGGGCCGCTCCGGCCGTCGCGAGCGGGTGCGCGGGGTGGCACAGCAGGGTCATCGGCTCGGTGGCCAGCGGCACCGAGCGCAGCCGGTCGGAGTCGGCGCGCGTGCGGTAGGCGAAGGCCAGGTCGAGACGCCCGCCGGAGACCTCCTCGGCCAGGTCGAGGGAGCCGGACTGGCGCAGCCGGATCTCCACGTCCGGGTGGAGCCGGCGGAACGCGGCCAGCAGCCCCGCCGCGTACACGCCGGCGACGCACTGCTCGGTGCCCAGCGCCAGCGTTCCGCGCAGCACCCCCTGCACGGCCGCCACCGCTTCGCGCGCGGTCCGCACCTGCGCGAGGATCCGCTCGGCCTCGCGCAGCAGCGCCCGGCCCGCCTCCGTCAGGGTCACCTGGCGGGTGGTGCGCACGAACAAGGGGGCCCGCAGCTCCCGCTCCAGCGCCCGGACGGACGCGGACAGGCCCGACTGGGACACCATCAGCCGTTCGGCCGCCCGGGTGAAGTGCCGTTCCTCGGCCACGGCGACGAAGTGCTGGAGGTGGCGCAGTTCCATGATTGAGAAGCGTATCCGCTGAATCCCATCGGATTCGCCTGTTGGACCGATGCTCCCGGTCGGGTGCAGATTGGACCCGTCCGGCCCCGCCGGCGGCGGCCGGCACCCCTCGACCTCCTGGAGCCGTGTTGTACACCCCGCACCCCGACCGATACGCCCACATGCCCTACCGCCGTGCCGGGAACAGCGGCCTCAAGCTGCCCGCGCTGTCATTGGGCCTGTGGCACAACTTCGGCCCCGACCGCACGGACGAGAGCAGGCGCGCCATCCTGCGCCGTGCCTTCGACCTCGGGATCACCCACTTCGACCTGGCGAACAACTACGGCCCGCCGCCCGGCGCCGCCGAGTCCGCCCTGGGCGCCCTCCTCGGCACGGACTTCGCGGCCCACCGCGACGAGCTGGTCGTCTCCACCAAGGCCGGCTACCTGATGTGGCCGGGCCCGTACGGCGAATGGGGGTCGCGCAAGTACCTGCTGTCGTCACTGGACCAGAGCCTGACCCGCCTGGGCCTGGACCACGTCGACGTCTTCTACTCCCACCGCTTCGACCCGGAAACCCCGCTGGAAGAGACGATGGGCGCCCTGCACTCCGCGGTCCAGCAGGGCAAGGCGCTCTACGTCGGCGTCTCCAACTACTCGGCCGACCAGACCCGCGAGGCCGCCCGCATCCTCGGCGAACTGGGCACGCCGCTGCTCATCCACCAACCGCGCTACTCGATGCTCGACCGGCGCCCGGAGACCGAGGGCCTGCTGGACGCGCTCGACGAGCTCCGGGTCGGATCCATCGCCTACTCCCCGCTGGAGCAGGGCCTGCTCACCGGGCGCTACCTGAACGGCGTCCCCGACGACTCTCGGGCCGCGAGCGACAGCCCGTTCCTGGAGCGGGAGGCCGTCACCGAGGACCGGGTGGCCCGGCTGCGCGCCCTGAACGCGCTCGCCGAGGAGCGTGGCCAGAGCCTGGCGCAACTCGCCCTGGCCTGGGTGCTGCGCGCGGGCCGCGTGACCTCGGCCCTGATCGGTGCCAGCAGCACCCGCCAGCTCGACGACAGCGTGGCGGCCATCGGGAACCTCGACTTCGACGCGGAGGAACTGGCCCGCATCGACGCCATGGTCGGCCCGTGAACCAGGGGGCGACCCCGCGCTGACGGGAACCGAACGGCCTGCCGCTCCCTCCTCTCCTGTGAACAGAACGCCTCGGCAAGGCCGTTCACAGGAAAGGGGGTGCCGTGGACGTGATCCGGTCGGTGATCGCGATCCTGTTCGGGTCCTACGTGGCGTGGGCCGTTCTCAGCGAGGCGGTGGAGCACCTGCGCGGGCGTTCCCGTCTGATCGGCACGACGGCCCTGGTCGTGGAGCGGGCGGACGCCTCGTCGCGCCCCGGGACGGTGCGGCGTTCGACGGTCTTCCGTGTCACCACCGAGGACGGCCGGACGTTCGACGTCGTCAGCTCCGCGGTCACCTTCCCCGGCCCCAGGGTCGGCTCCCGGATACCGGTGCGCTACGCCCCCGAACAGCCCTGGAAGGCCGAGCGCACGGGAGTGATCGCCTTCAAGCTCTGGATGACGCCCCCGGTCGCCGCGTTGGGGGCCTTCCTCGTGGTCGAGGGTGTGCGGGGTCTGCTCTGAACCGGTCCTCGGGCCCTCGGGGAAGGCCCACGCCCTCTCGCACGGGGCCCACGGGCTCCACCGCGACGCGACCGAAGGCTTTCCGCGACGGCCCGTCGACGAGCGGCCTCGTCCAGCGGGCCTCCGGACCTTCCGGCTCCGGTGCCGGAGGCGGGGCCGCCGCCGTCGTCCCGGGGCGCGTGTCCGCGCCGGTCACGGTGAAGCGTCGCGTGCGGCGAGCACGAAGGCGTGTCCGGCCGGATCCATGAAGCGGCGCACGTCGGTACGCCGGTCCGTCCGGCTGCCGTTGTGTTCGGCGGTCACCGGGTGGGCGCCCAGGGAGACCGCTTCGCGTTCGGCCTCGTCGAGCGCTTCCGGAGCGACGAGGATCCACAGGTGGGACTGCTGGGAGTCCTCCGGCCGGGGCCAGCTCGGTGGCGCGTGGCCGGGGTCCCGGTGGATGCCGAGGACGACTCCGTCCGCGCCGGAGATCAGCAGCGGGTCGTGGTCGGCGCCGCTCGGTTCGACGGTGCCGTCGAGCAAGGCGGCGTAGAAGCGGGCGAGGGGCTCGGGATCGGTGCTGTCGAGGACCAGGACGCTCTTCTTGTGAACGGTCACGCACTCCGTGTGCCCGCTCGCGTCCCTCGCAGACACGGGGCCGACGGGCTTCCCCCCGGCCGCCCCGCGCCCTCCCCCGCCCCGGCGAAGGGGCCCTGGTGAGCACGGCGGCGGACGGCTCCCGGCGGGCCGTGTCCCCTCAGGCGAGCCGGACCCGGACCCGCTGCGGCGCGCCGGCGGCTCGGTCCAGGCCGGTGAAGGTGAGCTTCAGGGCCGAGCCGGTGGTGGTCGCGGCGGTCACGGTGGGCGGCTTGGAGATCACGGACGAGACCCGCTTGTTCCAGGTGATCCGCAGGGAGGCCGCCCGGCGGGCCGGGTCGGACACCACGACGGTCGCCGTGCCGTCACGGTGTTCGCGGACGAGGACGGACGCGGGCGCGTCGGCGGAGAGCCCCCCGACGGTGCCCGCGGCCCAGAAGTTGACGGCGGCGAGGCCGAGGCGGGGCACGCGGACGCCCTGCTGCGCGCCGGTGTTGGCGAGGAGGTGCAGCCACCCCCTGTCGGCGGCTCGCGAGGCCGTCGTGCGGAGGCTCGCGCCGGGCATCAGCACGTACGCGTAGTCGGCGTCCGTCGGATCGGTGCCGTGGTCCGTGAAGAGGGTGAGGTAGCGGCGGGTGAGCGGGTCGGCTGGCCCCCCGGCGTTGATGTCCCGCCAGGCAGCGGTGCGTTCCTCGCGTACGGTGCCGAGCCTCAGGCCCTGGGGGAAGACGTAGCCGGCGTGACCGGCGATGTGCGCCCAGCCGGCGTTCTCGAGGGTGCGCCGCTCGCCCTGCCCGTCGGGCTGCACCCGGCCGTCGACGGTGAGCGCCGGAGCCTCCGACGCCTTCAGGGCGCGGTTGTCCACCGTGGTCTCCACGGTGTGGCCGTCGGTGGAGGAGATGCCGGCGCCCAGGCAGACGACGGAGTCGTCCAGCCAGAACCACGACTTCTTCGCGTTCATCGTGGAGGACAGGCCCACGAGATGCTGCCCGGTGGCACCGAACTCGCCGTCGGTCGTGCCGCCCACCCAGGCCGCGTCCGGCACGGGCTGGCCCCAGTTGCCGCCCTCGCCGTCGGCGAGCGGCTTGCGGGAGGCCGTGATGCCGGGGAGGCGGTACGGGTCGACCGTCGGCCAGTACGCGTCCGAGTACTGCTCCAGGCCGAAGTCGTCGCCCCACCAGGAGAGCCAGCCGGCGCCGGTGTGGTAGCCGCGCGCGTGCTCGCCGTTGCCGTACTCGTAGTGGGCGACGCGCTTCGAGGCCATGGAGACCGAGGCGCACCACCCGCGGCGGCGATGGGTGGCCCGGTCCATGTGGTGGAACAGCCGGTGCTGGACCGGTTCGGGCGCCGGTACGGCCGAGGTGTCGTCCAGCAGGGACTGCAGCAGGGCGGCGCGCGCCAGGCTCAGCTTGGGGTTGCTCAGCGGCGGGGCGTGGTAGTCGCGCCGCATCCAGCCCTTGACCATGGCGCGCCAGCGGGCGTTCTCGGCCTCGCTCGCGCCCTGGCCGATGAGCACGATGGTGGCGAGCAGCGCGTGTGCCCTGGTGTGGTCGGAGGTGCCGGCGCGGCTGATGCCGCGGGAGGAGACGTTGTCCATGATCAGTCCGTTGTGGACGAACGGCGCGATGGCGTGGTCGACGGTGTCCAGGAAGAGCTGTGCGTCCGGGGAGGCCACCGGCCACGGCGACGTGCGCAGCAGCGCCATGAGGCGTCCGACGCCGTCGTGGAGGACGGAGCCGTATCCGCCGATGTAGGGGACGTTGCGGTGCTGGATGAACGAGCCGTCGGCGTAGAAGCCGTCGCCGCCGGTCACGTACGGGAACACGGGGTCGAGGGCGGCGACCGCGCGGGCGATCCGGCCGCCGTCCTCGCCCACGATCGCACGCAGGATCACGCTGCGGCACAGGTCGACGCGGTTGGCGCCGGTGGAGGTGCCGGTGTACGCGTCGAAGACCGAGTCGGGTACGAAGTGGTCGACGGCCCGGCAGTACGCGGCGATCTGCTCCGCCGTCAGGTGGCCGTGGACGAGGACGCAGGTGTCCATCAGCGCCTGCGGGGCCCCGATCTGCCAGTTCCACCAGTTGCCGTAGCGGACGGTCGTCTCGTTGTAGACCTGCGCGTGGAGGTGGTCGAGGCCGTCGAGGACCGCCCGCAGGGCGGCGGGGTCGCCGGTGAGCCCGGTGCCGGGCTGGGCCCAGGCCTGGGCGAGGGTGGCGAGCCGGTTGTAGCTGTCGTTCATCTTCGCGGAGAAGGCGTACGACTCCGCGTCGGTGTCCGGCTCCGGGTCCCGCCACACCGCGTCGGGCCACAGCGATCCGTCGGCGGGGGCCATGGTGGACAGGTGCGCCCGGGCGGTCCTGCCGAGGTCGGCGAGGAGGCTCTTGAAGGGCTCGGCGGTGGGGCTGAAGCCGGTACCGAGGAGGAGCTCGCGCCACTTGGAGCGCAGGGCGGCGAACTCCTGGGGGCCGGCGACCGCGGCGGCGGCCGGGGTCGCCGCCGCGGCGGCGCCGAGGCCGGCGCCGAGGCCCAGGGCGGTGCCGGCGGTCATCTGGAGGAGGGCGCGGCGGCGCAAGGATGGGGACATGGCGGACCAGCCTTCGCGGGGAGTCGTGGCGGGGGGTTCGGGCGTGGGGACGGTGCCTGTACGGCAGCCTGTGCAAGCGCTTTCTCCTCGTCAAGGGACGAGGGCGACTCGGGCAGTATTCGGTCAGTCGGAGGGCACGCGGCAGCCGGCGCCCGAGTCGTGGGGACGGGTGGGCGGACGGGCGCTACCGCCGGCGTCCTTCGGGCACGTCGTGGCGCGCGGGTGCCCGACCGGCTCCGCAGGAGTCCCGGACCACCAGCCGCGGCAGCCACTCGACCGCGGAGTGCGCGGCGTCGGGGTCCTCCAGGCGGCGCACCAGCAACCGGACCGCCGCCTCGCCGACGGCGAAGGTCGCCGGGCTCACGGAGGTCAGCGGCACGTCCGCGAGCGCGGCCGTCTCGTCGTTGTGGCACACGAGCGCGAAGTCCTCCGGGACGCGCACGCCGTGGGCGCGGAGCCGGTGCAGGAGGTCGACCGCGTCGATGTCGGTGTGGACGAGCGCGGCGCGGACCTCCCCGGTGCCGATGAGTTCCAGCAGGCGGCCCCCGCCGATGTCGTCGGGGTGGCCGCCGGGGCCGGCCGGATCGGGTGAGAGGTCGTCGTCGGGAAGACCGAGCGCCCGGACCGCCGAGAGGTAGCCCTCCCGTACCGCCGGCCTGGTGTGGGTGTGCCGGGCCAGCAGCGCGACGCGCCGGTGCCCGAGCTGCACCAGGTGCCGCACGGCGAGCGCCGCTCCGCCGGCGTGGTCCGACACCACGCGGTCCAGGTGGGAGCCGGGCACGCCGAGGGGGATCCGCCGCTCGACGAGCACGGCGGGGACCGGAGGTTCGGCGAACGGCGCCGCCTCCGCCTCGTCGGGGCCGTCGACCGCCCAGCTCGGCGCGAGCAGCAGGCCGTCGACGCCGGCGTCGAGCAGCGTGGCGACGTGCTGATGGTCCCGTGCCGAGGTGTAGCCGGTGACGCCGACGAGCAGGCGGACCCCCGAGTCGGCGGCGGCCCGGCGGGCTCCCTGGATGACCGACCGGAAGTAGTAGTCGGAGACGGGCACGACCATGCCCAGGAGGAGGCCGCCCGGCGCGTTCGGCGGGGTACGGCGGGCAAGACGGGCGTCGCGGGCGTTGAGCGGCGCGGTCGGCCAGGTGACGGTGCCGTGCAGCCGCCGCACGCGTCCCACCGCGGCCAGCGCGGCCACGTCGCGTCGGGCGGTCTCCACCGAGACCCCGAGAGCGGCGGCGAGTTCACCGACGCGCACGCTCCCCCGCTCGCGGACGAGCCGCAGGATCCTGCCGTGCCGCTCCTCCACGCTCTCTCGCAACGGTGCCGCCTCCTCGTTCCGGCCGGTGGGTCGCGGGCGCAGCCTAACGCCGGAGAGCGGGAAGGAGATCGGACGGAGCCGCTTCCGGTTCCCCGTCCCGCCTGGGGCGCGTCACCGCCGCCGTGCCCGCCGATACGCGAAGGGGGGTGGGGCGGTGACGCGTTCCGCCCCGGGACGGCGCGCCCCTCATCGGCGTTTCGCTCACGCGCTCGGCGGTGTCGTGCGCAGGCCTTCGAGGAGGGCGGCGAGGTAGCGGTGTGCGGCGTCGACCCGCTCGGCGGGGGTGCCGCCGTGGACGCTCACGGCGTGGGCGATGCCGCACATGAGCGGGACCAGGTCGGTGGCGGCGAGGTCGGGGCGGACCGCTCCGGCGTCGCGGGCCCGGGCGAGGAGGGTGGCTCCGGCCGTCGCCACTGCCTGCTTGAGTTCCGTGGTGCGCGGTACGGCGTCCGTGGCCGCGGCGGCGACGGGGGGCAGGGCGGCGTCGGTGACCTGTGCCTCGACGGTGCGGAAGAGGAAGCCGGTCAGACCGTGCCAGGGGTCGGCGTCGGTCAGCGCCCGCCGGCCGTGGGCGGCCAGGGCCTCCAGGCACGGGGCGGCGACGGTCTCCAGCAGCGCCTCGGGCGTGGCGAAGTGACGGTAGACGGTGCCGACCCCGAGCCCGGCCCGGCGTGCGACGTCGTTGAGCTGCAACGGTGTGCCCTCGTCGACCAGTTCGCGGGCGACGGAGACGATCCGCTGCCAGTTGCGGGCCGCGTCCTTGCGTAGGGGCGTCGTCATGGGGCCATGCTAATCGGATGGTTCATCCGGATGGTTCCGCCGTTCGCCCGGCACCCGTGGTGCCGGGCCGCGCGGGCGGCGCTCAGGCGGGGGCGATCGGCGCGTGCCGTTCGCTGAGCCGGCGTACGGCCGCGGCGACACGGGGGTCGGCCGCCGCCCGGTGCGGGGCGACCGGGCGCGCCCGGGCGCCGATGACGATGCCGGTTCGGCCCGACAGCGTCTCGTCGGTGGCGGCCACGACGGAGGGCCTGGCCGCCGCGGACGCCGGACCCGAGGTCGAGCGCTCGAAGGTGCGGCGCACCAGGGGCCACAGCAGGCGCAGGGCGGGCGAGACGATCTTCGGGTCGGTCATGGTGCCGTTGGTCATGTCGGTCGCGGCCCCTCCGGGATCGGCGGCGAAGACCGAGACGCCGGTGCCGTCCATCCGGTCCGCCAGGTCCAGGGTGTAGGCGAGGTTGGCGAGCTTGGCGCGACCGTACCAGTGGAAGCCGTAGTAGCCGCCCGGCGGCTCGACGGTGTCGAACACGCGCTTGGCCACGGTGACCGCGCCCGACGTCACGTTCACGATCCTGCTCGGCGCGCCGGCCGTGAGCGTGGGCAGCAGCAGTTCGGTCAGGAGGTAGGGCGAGAGGTGGTTGAGGACGAACGACGCCTCGACGCCGCCCCGGGTCCGGTGCTCGGCGAACATCGCCCCGACGTTGTTGACCAGCACCGTCAGCGGCTCTCCGGAGGCGGCGTGGTCGGCCGCGATCGTCCGGGCGAGCGCACGCACCTGGTCGAGCGAGGCGAGGTCCGCGGGCAGGAACCGGGCGGGGTGCGCCGGGCCCGTCGCGTCGATCCGTTCGACGGCCCCGGCCCCCCGCCCGGGGTCGCGCCCGACCACCGTGACCGCGAACCCGGCGGCGGCCAGCCCCAGCGCCGTCTCCAGGCCGATGCCCGCGGTCCCGGCCGTGACCACTGCCGTCCTCTTCATACGCCCCTCCACCCGCCCGTGACCCCATCGAACCGGATGGACCATCCGCTTCAGTCCGGACGGTAGCACACATCCGGATGATCTATCCGTTTGAGGCTTGGGCAGCACGGGAGGCCGGCCCGCGCCGGGAGCCAGGCGGAGGCCGGGAACCCGTACGGCGTCGGCGGCTTCCCCGCGAGCGCCGGGAGTACGGGCCGGGACGTCCGGCCGCCGTCGGGTCGCCGCAGACCTCGCGCACCCGCTCGCACCGAGGCGGTGGGCCTCGTCCTCGGCGCGGGGACCGCTGTGCCCGGGAGCCGCTGACCGGTCTCGGCGGCGGTCCGCCGCTTTCCGGGCGCCGTCGGCGCGGCGGCGGCCTCCGCCCCGCAGGGCGGGCCGTCACCCACATGCCCGGGGGACGGACGCCGAGGGTCCCCCGCGCCGACGGGCGCGCCGGCTACGGCTGGTCGGTGAACTGCGGGTCCGTCCGCTGGCTGTAGATCTTCTTCCCCGCCGCGTCGTAGGCGTGGACGTAGGGGGACGGACCGACGTAGGAGGGGCCGGGAGGTGCGTCAGGGGTCAGAGCCGCGGCGTAGGCGAACGCCCCGTCGGCCATCACCGCCGGGTACTCCTTCTCCTGGTCCCCGTAGCTGATGGTGATCCTGGCGACGTCGGCGGTGTAGTGCCCGGCTCCGGTCATGAGGTACTGGCCCTTGCCGGCGACCTCACCCAGCGAGTCGAAGTACTCGACGAACCGGCCGGTCCCCCACAGGCGGTCGTTGATGAACGTCGGCGGGAAGTTCTGGCTGCTGCCCTTGTCGCCCTTCGAGTGGCACTGCACGTACCTGCCGGAGGAGTCGACGGCGACGACCAGGCCGTCGCGTGCGGGCGAAGCGAGGGGGGCCCGTGCCGCGACGACCGCCCGGTACCGGGGGGCGTCCGCGCCCAGGCATGTCGCCAGGATCTTGGTCACCGTGGGCGTGTCCATGGGCGTCGTCCGCGTGCTGGTGAGGGTGAAGGTGCCGGGGGCGGACTGCTCGCCGGCCGTGGGCCGGGACCGGTCGGCGCCCTTCGTGGGCTGCGGGTCCGGCGCGTCGGCGGCGCGGGGCGGGTTCCCGGCAGCGCTTCCGAGGGGCGGCCGGGCGTCCGCTCCCGTGCCGAGGACGGCGACGGCCGCGGCGCCCACCGCCGCCACGCCCGCGGCGGCGCCCGCCGGCACCAGCCAGCCGCGCCGCAGGGGTGCGCGGCGCTCCGGGGCCTCCTGGCCGTCCTGTGTGCCGATCTTCATCAGGAGCTCCTCTCGCATCCGCCGGTGGTCCGGCAGATCACGGTCAGAAGGAGCCGCGGGAATGCCCTGGTCGTCGTTCATCGTGCGACTTCCTCCGAGGGGACGGGACGGGTGGAACCGAACGACGCCGTCGCCGCGCCCGTGTCGACCAGGTCGGCGCCCAGTCTGCGGCGCGCCCGGTGCAGGCGGGACTTCACCGTTCCGACCGCGATGCCCAGGGCGACGGCGGCCGCCTGGTGATCCAGACCGGACCACACGCACAGCTCGACGACGTCGCGCTCATGACGTGGCAGCCGGGCCAGAGCACGGTGGATCCGCGACATGCGGCTCTCGTCGTCGACCCGGGCGGCGACCCGGTCCGCGTGATCGCGTACCGGCTCGTCGTGGGAGACGAGTCGGCGGAAGAGGGCCTCGGCCCGTCTCAGCCTCCGGCGGGCGTTCGCCAACAGGCCGTCGGCGACGCCCAGCAGCCACGGCAGGGCCGAATCGCGGTCCAGCACGACCTCCGACCGCCGCCGCCAGGCGTGCAGGAAGACCGTCGACGTGAGGTCCTCGGCCTCCGCCCAGTCGGCGGTTCGGCGGAAGAGGTGGTTGTAGACGGCCTTCGCGTGACGGTCGAAGATCCGGCCGAACGCCTCCCGGTCGCCGCCGACGGCCGCCGCCCACAACTCCCGGTCGGACATCTCCTCGGCCGATGCGGCGGGACCGACGTCGTTCAGTTCCATGTCCTCTTCGTGTCCGGCACCCGCCCCAGGGTTCCCGCGCGAGCCGAAATCACCGCGGGACCACGTCCGACCAGGCCGGCAGCAGGCTGCCCCCGTGGAACCTCAGGAGATCAGGAAAGGGGCACGTTCACGTGTACGCCGTCCTTCAGGGCGCGTCATCGAGGGCGATGTCGAGCGCGTGCCGGGTGCCGGTGACGTCGAGGAGGAGGGCGACCTGGCCGGTGAGGGGGCCCATGAGGACGTGCCGCTGCGGGCGGCGCCGGGCGTCGGTCAGCTCGTGCACGAGCGCGGAGTCGCCGAACCTCACACCCGCCAGGTCCAGCAGCACCAGCTCGATCTGCGGGGTGCGCACCGCGTCGAGGGCTTCGCGCAGGCAGGGGACGGTCTCGGCGTCGAAGTCGCCGCTCAGCAGCAGGAGGGCCGTGGTGGGACGGCCGCACGAGGTGTAGCGGACGAGGGCGTCGCCGCGGGTCGGGCGCCAGGCGGGTGCGCCGTCGACAAGGTGCAGACGGGTGCGGGTTGCGTCGTTCTGGGGTCGGTCGGGTATCACGGGGATGCGCCTCGATCCGTGAGCAGAGCCCTCCGGCAGAGTGCTCCCGCTGACCTCCGCGGGATCCCAGGCGTCGAAGCCCGGTTTCGAGACGACATCGCCGCCGGCGGGAAGGTGGAACGCCGGCGGCAACCCGGATCGGTCCGGTATCCCCCACCATCCTCTTCCACCGGCCCGTACGCACGTCTCGCAGGTCAGAGCCGCGTGCGGGGCCGGACGACGGCCGTCGGCAGGTGTCCGGGGGCGGGAGGCGGGTGAGCTCCACCACGCGGAGGCGCGGCCGCCCTTGCCCGCCGGTCCGACGGAGGGCGGCCGTCAGCGCTCCACGCCGACGGCGCCGGAGAGCGTCTCCCGGATCTGCAGGACGTCGTCGACGCCGGTGATCGCGCACAGGCGCCGGACCGGCGCCGACGGTGCCGCGACGCGCAGCTTTCCCGTCCGGTGGACAAGGATCATCAGATTCAGGAAGGACGAGTCCGCGAAGGTGACCCCCGACGCGTCCAGGATCACCTTCGGATGCGTGTCGGTCGCGGTCTTCAGCGCATCGGCCAGCGGTCCGAGGGAGTGCAGGTCGTAGTCGCCGCGGGCCTCGACGACCTGCGCCCCGCGGTACTCGTACCGGAGGACCACGCCCTGCGGGCACGCCTCCTCCGCCTCTCCCCTGGAGGGCTCGTTGCCGGCCCCCCGCAGGAGTTCGATGGCGGCGGCATCATCCCAAGGCATACGGGGACTCCCTCCGGTGATCCCTCCACGAGAGGGAAATGAGACGCCGAATGCAGGAAATTTATGTCATGCATTCTCGTTCTGGCAAGTCGCGTCGCGTAAAATCCAGGACATGCTTGGAGTCCCTGAATCCCACACCGGATGGACGTTCATCACGAACCACGCCCGCGTACTGGCCGCCATCGCGGACAACCCGAACGCCCGCATCCGTGACATCGCCGCCCGCTGCCGCCTCACCGAGCGGGCCGTGTCGCGGATCATCGCCGACCTCGAACAGGACGGCTACCTCTCCCACACGCGAGAAGGACGGACGAACACCTACCGCATAGAGCCGGGCAAGGCGCTGCGCCACCCGGCGGAGGCCGGCCTCCCCCTGGCCTCCCTCCTCTCCCTGCTCGTGGAGAACGAGGCGGAGCGGGCCGGCCGGCAGCCGGCCGTCTCCCAGTGAGCCGAGCCGGAGCTTCGTCGGTGGCAGGCGGCGACCTTCTTGGCGCAGGACGTCTCCCGGGCCGCGCGGTCCGACACTCCTGACGGCGCGTCACCCGCCATCGGTGTCACCGTCGAGGACGCCCGCGGGCGCACCGGCGTCGCCGTGCGCCGTGGGCGCGTGACACCTCCACCGCGAAGGCCGACGAGCGCGGTGTGGGGGGTCTCCTGGTCCAGGGGGTTTTGTCCGAGGGCGCGTTCGTTCACGAGGGAGGGCCGGCCGTCCTTGTTCGACCGGTGCCGAGGCGCCGCGTGGACGACCGGCCCTTTCCGGGGGCTCTTCTAGGGGTGGGCGTGGCCGGGGGTCCGCCGGACGCCGATGACCGCGAGGACCGCGCCCGCCACGCAGAGGACGCCTGCGGTCAGGACGGCGGTGTGGACGCCGTTCATGAAGGCGTGGTGGCTGCCCTCGACGATCGCCGACCCGAGCTGCGCGGGTGCGTCGGCGGCGACGGGCGCGACGCCCATGGCCACCGCGTCCTCGGCCTCCAGCAGTGCGGTCGCCGCGGGGGCGGGGACGCCCGCCGAGGTGAGCTCGCCGGTGAGGGTGGTGCCGACCCGGCCGGCGATGAGGGAGACGAGGACGGAGGTGCCGAGGGCGCCGCCGATCTGGAGGGCCGTGGCCTGCAGCCCGCCGGCGACGCCGGCGTCCTTGACGGGGGCGTTGCCGACGATGGCGTCGGAGGAGGAGGCCATGACCATGCCGACGCCGAGGCCGAGGGCGATGAACGGCGGCCACATGAGGCCGTAGGCGCTGTGGGCGTCCCAGGTGAGCATGGCGAAGCACGCGACGGCCTGGAGGGCCATGCCGAGGGGCATGGTGAGGCGCGGGCCGTACTTGTCCGTGAGCGCGGCACCGAGCGGGGAGGCGACGACGGAGGCGAGGCTGAGGGGCAGGGTCCGGACGCCGGCCTCGACCGGGGTGAAGCCGCGCACGTTCTGCAGGTAGATCATGACGAAGAAGATCACGCCGAGCAGGACGAAGAAGTTCAGCGCGGTGATGACCGTGCCGATGGCCAGGGCCGGGTTGCGGAACAGGCGCATGGGCAGCAGCGGTGCGGCGATCCGGGTCTGCCACCAGCCGAAGAGCACCAGGAGCAGCAGGCCGGCGCCGATGGCACCGAGCGTGCCGGAGGAGGTCCACCCCCAGGTCTCGCCCTTGACCACGCCGAAGACGAGCGCGAGGAGGCCCGCGGCGAGCAGGACGACGCCCAGGACGTCGAACTTCTCCCGCGCGGCGTGCTCGTTCCGGCTCTGCGGCAGGACGGCCGCGCTGAAGAGGAGGGCGACGACGCCGATGGGTGCGTTGATGTAGAAGACGGACTCCCAGCTGACGTGCTGGACGAGGAAGCCGCCGACGATGGGGCCGAGGGCCGTGGAGACCGAGGAGACCATGGCCCAGATGCCGACGGCCATGCCGAACTTCTTCGGCGGGAAGACCGCGCGCAGCAGACCCAGGGTGTTGGGCATCAGCAGGGCGCCGAAGAAGCCCTGCACCGCCCGGAAGGCGATGACGCCCTCGATGGAACCGGCCAGGCCGATGGCGACCGAGGCGAGGGTGAAGCCCGCGACGCCCACCAGGTAGAAGGTGCGGCGGCCGAAGCGGTCACCGAGTTTGCCGCCGAGTATGAGCGCCGCGGCGAGGGCGAGCAGGTAGGAGTTCGTGACCCACTGCAGGTCGGAGGTGGACGCGTGGAGGTCCCGGCCGATCTCGGGGTTGGCGATCGAGACGACGGAGCCGTCGAGGCCGACCATGAACAGGCCGAAGGCGACGGCGACCAGGGTCAGCCACGGGCGGGAGCGGCGGTCGCTCGCCGTCGCGGCGGGCGGGGAGTGGGAGGGTTCGGCCAGGGTGCCGGCGGAGGGCATGCGTGGGTTCTTTCGTCGTGAGAAAACGCCGAGCCGGCGCACGGCGCCCTGGGGGCGGCCGGCTGCGACTGGCGGGGAGGAAGCGGCGCGAAGGGCCGCGGCACGCGCGTCGGGCACACGACGGTGTGCCCGATGCGCGTGCCGGACGGGAAGCGTTCAGCGCGCGGTGTGGAGGTGCTCGGCGAGTGACTGGAGGGACCCCAGGGCGGAGCCGAGCGCGTCGAGCTCGCCGTCGGTCATCGTCCGCAGGATCCGCGCGGCCCGGTCTCCCATGAGCCGCGTGACCTCGCCGACCCGCTGCCGTGCGGCGGGGGTGAGGTGCAGGTGGGCGATCCGCTTGTCGGCACCGTCCTGGCGGCGTTCGAGGAGTCCCCGCTCGGTGAGCTGCGTGACCAGCGCGCTGACGTTGTTCGGCTTCATCCGCACCGCTTCGGCGGCCTCACGGACCGTGGTGCCGCCGTGCGTCTCGACGTACCGCAGCAGGGTGAGCTGGGCGTCGGAGGGCCTGGGGTGCGGGTAGTGCTGGTCGACATGCCGTTCGAGGGCCCGGGCGAGCGCGGGCAGGCACGCCGCCAGGCCGAGGGCCAGGCGGTCGATGTCCTGTTCGGACGCGCTGTGCGGGGGCATGGCGCGATTTTAGATATGCATGAATACCTATGTCAAAAGATCCTTGCCGAGGTCGGGCGTCGGCGCGGTCGGGGACGAAGGGGCGACGGCCGTACGCGGGGCGCGCAGACGGGAGCGGAAGGCGGCCAGCAGGAGAAGGGTGAGGACCGCGATCGGCAGGGTTTCCACGGGCCCCAGGGCGGGGAACGCCGTCCCCGCCGCGTTGACCAGGACGAACGCGGCCGCCGCGGCGACCATGGCGCGCTGTGCCCGGGTCGTGGTCGGCAGCGCCAGGGCGAGAGAGCCCGCCGCGGTCGTCGCGGCCGCGGTCTTGAGGGCCGCGACGACGTACAGCGCCGTCACGGGTGCGCCGTCGATCGGAGCACCGAGGGCGGACTGGGCCGCGTAGGTCACGAGGAGCGCGTTCTCAACGGCGTCGAGACCTCCCGCGGTGAGGATCGCGCCAAGAGCGACGCCCCCGAGAACCGGCGCGCGGGTGAGGCGGACGGCCCCGACGAACAGGGCGATGTAGCCGAGGACGAAGAGGAAGTCGAAGGCCGTCCAGAGCATCACCGCATGCGGCTCGCGCGTGAGGGGCAGCAGGAATTCGGCCGTGGGCAGGGGCAGGTCCGTGGGCTGGAGGTGGACGCCCGGGTGGGTGAGGGAGAGCACCTGGAAGGCGAGGGCGCAGCCGAGCGTCAGCGCTGCGCCGACGAGTCCGGCGCGGTCGTGGGCCCGGGTGTCGGCCTCGGTGTCGACGCGGACGTCGGGCCGGGTGCCGGGCCGGCCGTCGACGCGGATACGAGTGCCCGGTTCTGCCGTGCTCATGAGTGCGGATCCTTCGTCGCAGGGCGGCGCGAGTGCCGCGGCAGCGATGGCGCGGGGTCGTCGAGGATCGTCGTGATGTCACCGCTGTGCGTCTCGATCCGACTGACGGCGAGCGTCAGCCGGTCACGCAGGGCCCTCATCCGGTCGATCTGTTCGTCGACTTCGGCGATGCGCCGGCGAAGCACGCGTTCGGTGGTGCCCACGGGGCAGTCGGTGGTGTCCTCGCACGCGTCGAGGAGCTCCTTGATCTCGTCCAGGCGCAGACCGAGCCGCTGCCCCACCCGGACGAACGTGAGGCGCTCCAAGGCCTCCGGGGGGTAGCGGCGGTGGTCTCCGCTGGTCCTGACGGGCGGGGCCAGCAGACCCATGCGCTCGTAGTGGCGCAGGGCGTCGACCGTGAGTCCGGCGGATCGGGCCAGAGAACCGCTGCTCAGCAAGATCGGTTCGGTCCGTTGCGTGATGGGCATGGGCAGAGGCTAGAACCTGGTGTGGGGTCCGGGTTCAAGCCCGCCGCGCATGATCCGCGCCACTTCCGGGCCGCCTCCCCCGCTCGTGCTGCCACCGGGGAATTCCCGCACCGCCAGAACGAGCCCGAACGGCCCCTGAGCACCTGGTTCTCGAAGTCCGGTGCGGCCGCCGCAAGGAAATCCGGGAAACGAATTCGTGGTTGAACTCCTCTACACAGAGCGGGCTTTACGCCTTAGCCTCGGCACTGCCCCAAGTTACTTGCCAGTTAAGCAATCTGTGATGGGTGCCCTCGGGCCCGGAGGCCGACATGAGTTCCACGCAGTCCCTTCTCAGCAGCCGCCCGCACTCCGTGGCGCACCTGTTCCTGTCACGGGTCGAGGCCACGCCCGACCGGGAGGCATACCGGTATCCCGCGGCCGTCGACGGCGGCGGCGAGGCATGGCGTTCGCTGACGTGGGCGCAGGCGGCGCGGCGGGTGAAGGCGATCGCGGCCGGGCTGCTCGCCCTGGGACTGCGGAGCCAGGAGCGGGTGGCGATCTCCTCGTCGACGCGCATCGAGTGGATCCTCGCCGACATGGGCGTCATGTGCGCGGGTGCGGCGGCGACGGCCGTCTACCCCAGCACCGACGGCGAGGAGACGGCGTACATCCTGGCCGACTCCGGCAGCCGCGCGGTCTTCGTGGAGAACGCCGAGCAGCTGGCCAAGGTCGCCGCGCACAAGAGCGGGCTGGCGGACCTCCGGTACGCGGTCCTCATCGACCCCGCACCGGATGCGGCCGCGGTCGAGGGACTGGAGGTGCTCACCCTCGCCGAGCTGGAGCGGCGCGGCACCGAGTACCTCGCGAAGCACCCCGACGCCGTCGAGACGACGGTCCGGGGCATAGGCCCGGAACAGCTCGCCACGCTGATCTACACCTCCGGCACGACCGGCCGCCCGAAGGGCGTGCGGCTCGTGCACGACTGCTGGTCGTACCAGGGCGTCGCCCAGGAGTCGACGGGCCTCGTCCTCCCCGACGACGTGCAGTTCCTGTGGCTGCCGCTGTCCCACGTCTTCGGCAAGGCCCTGATCGCCGGCCAGGTGCGGTCCGGGCACGTCATGGCCGTGGACGGCCGGGTCGACCGCATCATCACGAACCTGCCGGTCGTCCGGCCCACCATCATGGCGTCCGCGCCGCGGGTCTTCGAGAAGGTCTACAACGGCATCGCCGCCCGGGCCCGCGCCGAGGGCGGAGCCAAGTACAAGATCTTCCAGTGGGCGGCGAAGGTGGCCCGCGACTACGCCAGGACCGGCCAGGAGCAGAGGGCCGCCACCGGCCGGCGTGCCGTCCCGCTGTCCCTGACCCTCCAGCACGCCCTTGCCGACAAGCTGGTCTACGGCAAGATCCGCGCGGCCTTCGGCGGCCGACTGCGCGGCAGCGCGTCGGGCAGCGCCGCGCTCGCCCCCGACATCGGCTACTTCTTCGCCGGTGCCGGCGTCCCCGTGCTGGAGGGCTACGGCCTCACGGAGACGAGCGCGGCCTGCACCGTCAACCCCGCCGACGACAGCCGGGTGGGCACGGTCGGCAGGCCCCTGCCCGGGACGGAGGTCCGTATCGCCGAGGACGGCGAGATCCTTCTGCGCGGCCCGGGCATCATGCGCGGCTACCACAACCTCCCCGACAAGACCGCCGAAGTCCTGGAGAGCGACGGCTGGTTCCGTACGGGGGACATCGGGGAGATCGACGCGGACGGCTACGTCCGGATCACCGACCGCAAGAAGGACCTGTTCAAGACGTCCGGCGGCAAGTACGTGGCCCCGACCGAGATCGAAGGCCGTTTCAAGGCCATGTGTCCCTTCGCCGGCAACATCCTGGTCATCGGCAACGGCCGCAACTACTGCACCGCTCTGATCGCCCTCGACGAGAGCGTGATCATGCCCTGGGCCGACGCGAACGGCCTCGGCGGCCGTTCCTACGCCGAGGTCGTCGCCTCCCCGGAGGTCCACGCCCTCGTCGACGGCTTCGTCCAACGCCTCAACAGCGGCCTCCAGCGCTGGCAGACGATCAAGAAGTTCGCCGTCCTGCCCCGCGACCTCGACGTCGAGCACGGCGAGTTGACCCCGAGCCTGAAGGTCAAGCGCCCCGTCGTCGAACGCGAGTACGCCGACCTGGTGGAGGCCATGTACGAAGGCGCCCGCGAGGCGTGACACCCGTCCGGGTCCGGTGGGCGGCCCCGGACCGGACGGCCCTCGTTTCCCCGCATCGGCTCGGTCACCGGCTCGCGCGTCAGCGCCGGCCGGTGACCTCGCGGTGCCGGAACAGCCTCGGCGAGGACGCTTCAGGAGGGTGTGGGGCGCACCGCCAGGATCGCGATGTCGTCGGTGCTGTCGGCGCCGAGCCCGATCAGCAGCTCGTCGCAGAGGACGTCGAGCGGCTCGCGGGCCAGCCCGGCGGCATGGTGACGGAGCCGCTCCATGGCGTCGCTCAGCGACTCGTCCCGGCGCTCGATGAGGCCGTCCGTGTACAGCAGCACCGTCGCGCCCGCGGGCACGGCGTCGTACGCGCTGCGGCGGGGCACGTCCGGGTCCATGCCGAGGAGCAGCCCCGAACCGTCCTCCAGGAAACGGGTGCGGCCGTCATCCGTGACCAGCAGCGGCGGCAGGTGCCCGGCCGAGGAGTGCACCAGTTCCCACGGGCCCTCCGCCGGGCCCTTGATCAGACCGTAGACACAGGTCGCGGTCGCCTCCTGGTGCAGGGTGTGGTTCGCCATGTCGAGACGGCGCAGCACCGTCTCCGGCGGCTCCTGGCGGTCGACGGCGATGCCGCGCAGCATGCTCTGGAGCCGGCTCATGGCGATCGCCGCGTCCAGGTTGTGCCCGGTCACGTCGCCGATGACCAGCGCCGTGTCGCCGCTCGGCAGGAGGAAGCCGTCGTACCAGTCACCGCCGACCTGCGCGGTCGCGGACGACGCGGCGTACCGGGCCGCCAGGTCGAGGTGACGGACCTCGGGCAGGACGGGCAGCAGCGACCGCTGAAGCCGTTCGGCGATGTTCCGGGTGTCCTGGTAGAGGCGCGCGTTGTCGACGCCCAGCGCCAGGGCGCGGCCCAGTTCGTCGACGAGCGGCAGGTACTCCTCGGTGAACGCCTGGCCCCGTCCCGTACGGGCCACGGTCAGCGCGCCGATGGTCTCCCGCCGGGCGCGCAGCGGGGCGACGACGGCGCTGCGCGCGTCCAGCCGCTCGAACAGGGCCCCGAAGTCCGCGTCCAGCGGGCCTCCCGCGTCGGCCGGCGGGGGCTCGGTGAGCAGCAGCGGGCCGGCGCCGCTGAGCGCCCGGGCGAGCGGCCCCCGCGCCTCGTCGGTGAGCGGCGGCAAGGTGCCCTCGAAGTCCTCCGCGCGCGTCCCACGGGGTTCGCGGTGGACCACGCACGCCCGCTCGACGCGCCCGTCCTCGGTGAGGAGGTCGACGGCGCACCAGTCCCCGAGCCGGCCGGTGAGGACCTGGCAGACCCGCTGGAGGACGTCGTCCAGGCCGTGGGCGTTGCTGATCGCCGCTCCGGTCTCCGCGATGAGCGACACCGGGTGCGGTGACGGCGGGACCGCTTCGAGGCGCTGCCTTCCGGCTCGTTCCCAGGAAGCGGCGGCCCGCCTGTCGCCGGGGCGGCGCGGCCCGGAACCGCTGGACACGGCGGCGCGGGGGGAGAGCCGGGCGACGAACACCGTGCGGCCGTCCGCCGTCTCCTGCGTCTGGATGAAGAGCCGGACCGGGACGAGCGTCCCGTCGTGGTGCAGCGCGGGAAGCGGGACGGAGCGGCCCAGGATGCGGGGCTCTCCGCTCAGCAGCAGGGACGTGAACGCCGTGATGTGCCGGGCGCGCAGGTGCTCCGGGATGATGGCGGTGAGCCGCTGTCCGACGAGCTCGTCCGCGTGCCAGCCGAGGAGGTCGGCGGCGGGGCCGTTCGCCGCGATGATGCGGTTCTGTTCGTCGGCGGCGAGCGTCGGCGCCCTGTGGGAGTGGATGTGCGCGGGGTCCCACGGCACGAGCTCCGCCGGTCCGGCGCCGGGCTCGCGCGGCACCACGGTCCACGCGGTGGGGGGTGCGCCGGCGAGCTGGCCGGTGATCTCGTCGAGCAGCCACTGCTGGAAGACCCGGCTGCGGGGCAGCGCCGGCAGGGCGAGCAGCCGCTCGTCCTGGGCCGCCTGTTCCGCCACGTCCAGGACGTGGCGCAGGGTCTCGACCGCCGGTGCGGCGTCGGCGGGCACGGCCAGGGGCAGGGAGCGGATCTCCCCTTCGGCGGACTCGTGGCGCAGGGCCGCGGTGACGCATCCGCTGATCACATTGCTGATGTCGTGGGCGGTGGCGAGGTCGCGCGGCGGTACGAGGTCCTCGCCCGCGGCCGAGGCGAGCTCCAGCTCCCGCAGCAGCAGGTGCCGGTGCTGCTGCGCGGCGGAGTACAGCGCGCCCGGTACGTCGACGAGGGTCACCGTCCGCGCCGACTCGGCGGGCGGCGGGGGAAGCTCCCAGACCGAGGGAGGCGGCCTCCCGTCGGGCCACAGCTCGAACCACGCCGCCTTGGTGCCGTCGCCGGTGTCGACGCCGTGCCGTGACGCCAGCCGGGCGACGAGTACCAGCCCCTGTCCCGTACCGGCGTACGGAGGGCAGTCCTGCGGCACCAGGGCGCGCGACGGCCGGTGGTCCCCGACCGTGACGCGCACGCGGTGCCCGGACACCCGCGCGGAGACCTCGATCTCGGTTCGCGCGTGCAGCAGGGCGTTGGTCACCAGCTCGCTCACGAGGAGCTCGGCGGTGTCCGGCAGACCGGGCACCGTCTCCGGCGCGGTGCCGGCGAGGGCGGCCCGCACGAACCGCCGGGCCCGGGCGACGCTCTCCGGGACCGGAGGGAACCGGCGGGAGTTCGCCGCCGGGGCGGAGGTCTCGCCCATGACTCCAGTCTGTACCAGCGGCCCCCGCCGCGCGGCCGGCGGCGGCACGCCACGTGGCGGACGGGTGAGCGGGCCGCCGCCGCGGAGGTGGGCCGCCGTGGCACGCGACGCACCGGCGGCGCATGGTCGGTCGCCCCCGCGGGGCCGCCGGGCTCACCGTGGCCGGGGCGGGGTGAACGCGACGAGTTCCACTTCGAAGCCGTCCGCGTTCTCCAGGTAGGCCGCGTAGTGCTGCTCGCCGCCGGCGTACGGGTGCGGCTCGGGGAACATCAGGTTCCAGCCGTGCCGGGCCGCCTCGGCGACCAGGTTCTCGACGGCAGCGGCGTCCTCGGTGTGGAAGGCCAGGTGGTTGAGCACGGGGCGACGGCGGTCGTGCCGGTCGGCGGTGAGAGCGGCGGACTGCTCGATGACGAGGTACGTGGGCCCGAGGAGCCGGCTGCGGCCCGTGTCCCAGCTCTGGGAGACCGTGTAGCCGAGCGTCCGGAGCAACCATCCGAGCGAGGCGAGAGCGCGGTCGAGGTCGGGCACCCGGATCTCGACGTGGTGCAGTGTCCCGCGCACCGGCCGGTTCACGCGGTCACCGCCGGCGGCCGGGGCGCCGTCCGCTCCCCGTCGTGCCTGCCGCCGGCCACCGGACGACGCCCGTCCACGTCTCTCACTTCAGCCACCTCGGCGGTACAGGAGTCGACTCCGCTCTCCGGGGCGGCCGCCCTGCTCGACGGTCACCGCGAGATCATCGGAGAAGTCAACCCTCCCGCGCTCCCCGGCCGCGGCCGGTACCGCGCGGCCTCGTCGCAGCGCGCCGGACGAGCGCCGCCGGAGGGGCGGCGCAAGGACTTACGGGGTCCAGTCGCCCAGCCAGTCCGCGACCTCCTGGGAGGCGGCCTGGGCCGCGGTCAGGTGGGGGCGGTCGGAGCTCTGCGGGCCGGCCCCCGGGCCGGTGTTCATGTACTCGGCGAAGCGGTCCTCCTTCCAGGAGAACCCGCCCATGTCGGTCCAGGGCGTGCGCTTGATCGCCGCGCTCAGCTCGGAGTTGCGGACGGTGGTCTGGGGGTCCGCCGTGGTGTCGCCGCCGGGGTGCCAGTTGCGGCCGAGGTGGAAGGAGCCCGCGGTCACGTCACCGTTGATCGTGGAGCGGTTGATGAGGATGCCCTTGCGGCCGGCCGGGGTGCTGGGGGCGGTGACGTACCCGGCCGAGGTGCCGTCCCAGCGCTTCTTCAGGGTGATGACCGACCGGTCGATCACGGCGGTGGCACGGCCGAAGACGAAGTCGACGTTGCCGACGACGTAGGAGTTCGTCATGTAGACGCGGCCGGGCTTGTCCTTCGCCGCGGTCTCCAGCTCCAGGGTGTCCTGGTCACCGGTGACGATGAGGCTGTCCAGCACGATCCTGTCGGCCGTCGTGAGCAGCGCCACCGCCTGGTGGCCCGTCAGGGACTGGTGGGCGGCCTCGTCGAAGTCGTTGGAGACGGTGAGGTTGCGGAGGTGGGAGTCGTCCGAGCGGACGGCGACGGTGGCGCTCCCGGGAGTGCCGTACGTCCCCGAACCGTCGGGCTTGGGCATGCCGGCCGCGTTCCCGTACACGATGACCGTGTCCTTGCGGCTCGCGCCCGAACCCTGGATGGTGACGTGCGGCTTGTTCGCCGGAACGCTCACCGTCTCGCGGTACGTGCCCGGCTTCACGGAGATGACGACGCGGCCGGTGTTGCCGGCGGGTACGGCGTCCACCGCGGCCTGGACCGTCCGGTACTGGCCGGTGCCGTCCTTGGCGACGGTCAGGGTGGCGGCGGCCGCTTCGGCGGCGGTGGCGACCTTGCCCACGGCCGCCCTCGGGCCGGACCCCGCCTTCACCCGTGCCGGTACGTCGGCGGCCGCGTCCGCCGTGTAGGCGTAGTGCGCCTTCGGGTCGAAGGCCGTCCCGCCGCTCTCGTTGCGGCCGCTGGTGCCGGAGAAGAGGTTGCCGCGCTGGACCAGGGCGGCGGTGGCGTCCTTGATGACGGGGTTGCGGACGCCCTGGAAGTACGAGTTCTCCAGGACCATCCGCGTCCGGCCGCGGGCGTAGTTGCCGTAGGCGGAGGTGATGGCGGTGCCGGCCACGTCCTCCAGGTAGTTGTTGTAGAGGTGGGCGTGGGCGGCGTTGTCCGTCGACGGGTTGCGCTGCTCCGTCTCGCGGATCCAGTTGTGGTGGACGGTGATGTCGGTGACCAGGTTCTCGGTCCAGCCGATGCCGAAGGCCTTGTTGGCGTTGTTCAGCCTGTTCCAGGAGACCGTCACGTACGTGCTGTCCTTGCGGACGTCGATCAGGCCGTCGGCGGTGTGCCGGAGATCGTTGTGGTCGATCCACACGTGGTGGGCGCCGTCCATCTGGACGGCGTCGAAGTCGTGTTCCTTGTCGTTCCACACGCCCTGGTACGAGTCCCGGATGGTCAGGTTCCGGATGATCACGTTGTGCACGCCCTGGCCCAGGAAGAACCCGCCGCCGACGATGTGCCCGGAGGTTCCGGAACCGATGATCGTCTTGTCCGAGGCGACCTTGATCTCCTTGCCGACGGGGGCCACGGTGATGGCGCCGGCGACGACGATGACGTACGGCTCGGCGGCGGTCGCGTACTTCTCCAGGTCGGCGAGCGACGTGACGGTGACGGTCCTTCCGTTCCGTCCGCCGTACGTACCGTTCTGCCCGAGGGCGTCGACCGAGGCGAAGCCGTCGGCGGCGTCGGCCGCCCCTGCGGGCACCTCGGCCGCGACGGCCCTGTCGCCCTCGCCCGGTCCCAGGCCGAACACGGACCCGTAGGCCAGAACGCCGGCAGCGGCCAGCGCCATCGGCAGCCCCAGCGCCAGAGCCTTGCGGGGCCTGCGGTGACGCGCGGCGCGGTGGTGGGAGGTCATGTGCACTGTCCGTTTCCGTGGAGGGAGTGGTCGACCTCCTGTCGCCACCGGGGACGGAAAGGTTGCCGGGCCGGTGAAAGATGGTCGAGGAAGTCTCCCGAGCTGCGCCGTGCGGCGCGATCCGGTCTCGGGCAGCCCGGTGTCCCGTGTCCCCGGCCGAGGCGACGCCGCAGGCCGCCGTGACCGCGGCTGCCCCGGGCCGGGCCGCCCCCGTCCGGGCCCGACGTACGCGGGGAGCAGCGTCCCTGACCTGGCTTGATTCACTCGCAGGGGAACGTGACCGAACAGCAGGGGCACTGTGGTGACTGCTCTCCGGGGCGGGCAGGTGGTCGGTCGGCTCATCGGTTGTGTGACGAGATGTCATAGGGGACGTTCGGGTGGCGTCCGTCTTGAGCCGCAACCGACCGTGGCGCACCCGTAGTCGTCTGCCGCAGTGGCATGACGACCAAGGAGGCACCTGTGACTGGTTTTCAGGCTTTCACTTCGAGCACCGCGGGTCTGATGGACCTCGACCCGTACCGCTTCCCCGCCGCACTCGTCGACGACCTGCCGGAGCCGGCGTCGACCGCCTGCCGCGCCATGGAGCCCGGCACGACCTCTCCGCCCGCACCCGACCCCGCGGGCCGCCTGTTCTCGCCCCTCGAGCCGGCCGACCATCGTCGCCTCGAACTGCACGCCGCCCTCACCACCGCGGGCATCGCGCCCCGGCCCGGTGATCTCGACGCCATCGAGGCGCTGTGCAGGCTGGACGACACCACCCACGCCGCGCTCCGGCGGTGGATCAGCCGCGCCGCCTGACCCGCACGGCAGGTGACTCCGGCGGCACCCGACGCCGAGGCACGGACGCGCGATGACGCCGGCGCCTGCGAGCCCGGCGGCCGCGGGCCGGTGGTGCGGTCCCCACGGCCGGCGGGCGCGTCGGCAGACACCACCTGCCGCCGCCCTGGGGCCTCGGCATCTCGGTCGGCGCCCGGGGCGAGAAGGCCCGCGTCACGATGCGGTTCCGCGTGGAGGATTCGTTCCTCGCGACGGCGTACCGCCGCTTCACCCTGGCCGTCACCGGGAACGAACCCGTCGAGGACCAGGTCCGTCGGTTCGTCGGACGTATCGACACGTCCGACCCGCGTTCGACCGCCCCGTCCGACTGATCCGCTCCCGGTGCGCCGAGCCGGCCGTCCGGGCGGCGCGGTCAGGCCACCGGGGTCACCGCGTCATTCCGTCCTCCACGGCCTGAGCTTCTCGGGGTTGAGCACGGCCCAGATCCGGCGGATCCGGCCGTCCGCGATGTCGAACGCGTACACCGACACGACCGTGCCGTCCAGGTGGGCCGCCAGGCCGGGCTGCCCGTTGACCGTGCGCTCCCGGAGCGCGAGGCGGCCCGGAAGGGTCCGCTCGGCGAAGAAGCGGGCGATCCGTTCGGCGCCCTCGATCGGATGGAGCAGCGCCGTGACGAGTCCGCCGCCGTCCCCGACCGCGGTGGCGTCGGGGTCGAGCAGGCCGATGAGGGCGCTGATGTCCGCGGCCTGCCACGCCAGCTTGAAATCTCGGACGACACCGGCCCGTTGGGCCGAAGGCGACAGGGGTGCCCGTGAGGCGTCGATACGGCGCCGGGCCGAGGCGGCCAGCTGGCGGCAGGCCGCCGGTGTGCGGCCGACGATGTCGGCGACCTCACCGAAGGGGTAGCGGAAGACGTCGTGGAGGACGAACGCCACGCGTTCCGCCGGCGTCATCGATTCGAGCACGACGAGGAAGGCCATGCCGACCGACTCGTCGAGCGTGACGCGGTCGACCGGATCGGCCGTACCGTCGTGCGCGCTGCCGGCCGGCCACTCGGCGTGCGCGGGCAGCGGTTCGGGCACCCACTCCCCCACGTAACGCTCCCGTCGTGCCCTGGCCGAGCGCAGCACGTCGAGGCAGATGCGGCCGGCGACCTTGGTCAGCCATCCCCCCGGGGACGTCACCGCCTCCCGTTGCCGCGCCGGCATCGCGTACCAGCGGGCGTACGTCTCCTGTACGACGTCCTCGGCCTCGGCCAGGGAGCCCAGCATCCGGTACGCGAGGTTGACCAGCCGGCGGCGCTCGGCCGCGAGCGCCCTCGTCGTCGAGTCCTGTCGGCCGTCCTGGGGCGCGGTCGCGCGGTACGTCATCGTCCTGAGGCTCCTCGGTCGGATCTTCCTTCACCGTGATGACGTGGCAGCGCCCCGGAATGTGAGGCGGCCCGCCTCACATTCCGCCGGGCCGTCCCGTCGTACCCGGTGAAGGAACGCGACGGAAGCGGGCGGAGGTCGTACGCCATGGAAGCCGCCGTGCTCAAGGCCGGCCGCGCCGCCCGCCTCCCTTCCCGCAGCACACCCTCACCGAAGGAGTACACGATGACCACCACCAGCGAGTCCGAGGTCCGAGCTCTTCTGGCGAGCCGTGCCGACGCCCAGCAGTCCAAGGACATCGACCGGCTCATGTCGTTCTACGCCTCCGGCGCCGTCTACTACGACGTCGTCCCGCCCCTGCGGTTCACGGGAACCGGGGAGATCCGGCGGAACTTCCTGCGCTGGTTCGACGGGTACGTCGGCGGGATCGGCCTGGAGACGCACGACCTCACCCTCGTGACCGGCGGGGACACCGCGTTCGCGCACATGCTCCACCGCGACTCGGGAGAGCGGAAGGGCGGGCTCCAGGCCTCGATATGGGTCCGGGAGAGCGTCTGCCTCCGCAAGTCCGGCGGCACCTGGTCGATCACGCACGAGCACGTCTCGATCCCCGTCGACCCGGCCACCATGACGGTCTGGCTCCCGTCCGACAAGGACCAGCTCGCCTGACCCCGTCCGAGCCCGCGGCCGCGCCGTCGGCCCGGTGGCCGCCGCGTCCTGGGTTTTCCCGTCGTTTCCCAGCGTGGCCGATGAGTTCGCGGCGTGCGGGCGGTCCACACTCGTGACACCCCCAGCAGGAAGGACACCGCCATGTCGGAGCTTCTCGTCGACTTCATCACCTCCCTCGACGGCTACGCGTCGGGAGAGGGGTGGCCCGGCTTCTGGGGACTGGAGGGTCCGGAGTACCTCGCGTGGCTCGGCGAGCAGCCCGAGGCCACGTACCTCATGGGAGCGAACACCTACCGTCTGATGTCGGGCTTCGCGGCGGGCGAGGTCCCGGCGGGCCAGGACGAGTTCCGGCCCGAGGAGGAGGCGTCCGTCGACGAGCTCACACGAGCCTCCAAGGTGGTCTTCTCCTCTTCCCTCGACGAGCCCCTGACCTGGTCCAACTGCACGCTCGTCCGCGACGACGCCGTCGAGGCGGTCCGCGCCATGAAGGCGACCGGCTCGGGGCTCCTCAGCACGATCGGCAGCCTCGGCCTCTCCCGGTCCCTGCTGCGGGCCGGTCTCGTCGACCGCTTCCGGGTCGTGATGTTCCCGGTGATCACCGGGGCCACCGGCGAGGAACGCATCTACGACGGCTATCCGGACGTCGCCCTGGAGATGACCGACCACCGCACCTTCGACGGCCGCATCCAGCTGGTCGAGTACAAGCCGCGCGTGCTGGACCACCCGCCGCTCGGCGCGCCCGCCTGACCCCCGGCCGGTCCTGCGGCGGACCGCCGTGGCTCGGCGGCGCGAGGCGGTCTCCCGTTCCGGGCCCGCCCCGGCCGCGGTGCCTCGTCCGCCGTCTAACGAGGACCCGATCGGGTGCCTCCCGCTGGCAGCGCGTCGCGGAGTCGCCGGGAGCGCAGGACCAGGAGGAGCTCGAAGCGGCGGTCGGGGTCGTCCAGGGCGTCGCCCCACAGTTCCCGGATCTGGCGGAGGCGGTAGCGGGCGGTCTGGGGGTGGACGCCGAGGCGGCCGGCCACTTCGGGGGCGCCGCCGGAGGTCTCGATCCAGGCCAGGAGGGTCTCGGCGAGGCGCCGGGCCTGGGCGGGGGCGACGTCGTTCAGGGGGGTGAGGCACCGCGCGGCCGCGGCGTCGATCAGGTCGCGGGAGGGGAGCAGGAGCAGTTCCTCCGTGCGGTCGGTGCAGTGCTGCACCTCGCCGTGCGGCAGCAGGCCCTCCTCCGTCAGGGCGACGGCGGTCTCCGCCCAGCGCAGGGAGGCCACGGCGGAGGCGAGGGGCACGGTCGGACCGATGGCCCCCGACCAGCCGGCGGTGGCGTGGCGGACGTGGTCGACGCGGCCGGCGGTGTCCGGGTCGGGGATGACCATGCGGGGCTGTTCGCTCTCCATGTCGAGGAGGACCCCCCGGCCGAGGGCGGGGGCCACGGCCTCCCGCGCGGGCCGGATGAGGAGCCCGACGGCGACGGTGGCCGGAAGCTCCCAGCCGACCCGCGCGGCGCGCTCCCCGAGGGCCTGGGCGGGGTCGGCGTGCGGGCCGGACAGGAGCCGGTCGATCAGCCTGCGCTGGAGGCGCAGGCGTTCGCCCTCCTGGCGGGCCGCCGCTTCGGCGTAGCCGCGTACCGACTGTTCCACCAGACCGTCCAGGTACTTGAATCCGGACTCGGCGAGTTCGTACATGGCGGGTGCGGCGATGTCGACCTGCTGGCCGATCTCGGCGAACCGGCGCCAGGCCAGGCGTACGCCGAGGCGGTAGACGGCCTGGAGGGAGTCCAGGCTGCGTCCGTTCAGGCCCTCGCCGCGGCCGAACTCCTGGAAGACCTCGGACGGCACGCGCGGGTCGGCGGCGCCGGACGCGAGGTGGTGGACGAAGCCCTCGATGGCCCGCCGGATCCCGACGAGGGCCTTCGGTTCGCCGGACTCCCCCTCGACGAGGCGCAGTTCGGGGAACTCCTGGCGAATGGCGCGGAGGATCTCGTGGGCCAGGGCGGACGATTCGGCCAGGGCGACGTCGGCGAACCGGTCCATCTGCGGCTGGGGCACCTCACTCCAGGCGAGTCGGGTCATCGGCTCGCCGGGGTGGTCTCGTAGGTGACCAGGGGGACGTTGGGCTGCTCCGGGACGCCGTCGAGCAGGGACACGATCCCGAAGGAGGCGCCCACGGCGCACATCGCGGCGATCACGACGGTTCCTGTTGCTGCGATCAGTCTGCGCATGGTGTCGGGTCAGCTCCTCGCTGGAGACGTCCCCTTCCCGGCCGGCCCCCACGCCGACCGACAGTGTTGACAGTACATTGACATCTCGTCAAGTGCTGCCTAGCGTCTTCGGCCACAAGGACCTCGACCGGGTCCTGGGGTCCGTGCGTCTCCGTGAGCGTTCTCGAAACTGGAGTCCCGGATGCGCCGTACCGCTTCGCCCTTGTCCCTGATCCTGCTGGGAACAGGGGTCTTCCTGCTGGTCCTCGCGCCGCTGCTGGTGGCGCACGTCCTGCCGGAGGCGAAACGCACTCCGCTCGACGTCGACACGACGACCGTCTTCACGGGCACCGGCAGCTACTTCGACACCGCGCTGCTGGAGACCGTGGACGACCGGCGGATCACCATCACCCGACAGGTCCGCGGCGACGTCGCCGACGGCGTGCGCGGCGGGAAGGCCGTGTGGGACGTGTCCACGTCGGTGGACACCGACGCCACCCTGCCCGCCACCGACACCCGCGACTCGCTCCAGTGGACCCTGGAACGCTGGGTCACGGACCGGCGGACCAACGAGCCGGCGCACTGCTGCGGCGAGTCGCCCGTCTTCGACGGCGAGGCGTACCTGAAGTTCCCCTTCGACGTCGAACGGCGTGACTACCGCTGGTGGGACGGCACGCTCGGCGGCGTCGTCCTCCTCCGTCACACGGGCCCCGGCACCGTGCAGGGGCATCGCGGGCTGCGTTTCACCGGCACCGTCCCCGCCACCCGCACGGGCGTGCGCCAGGTCCCGGGGAAGCTCGTCGGCCTGCCGGAGCGGCCGCAGGTCCTCGCCGAGGAGTGGTACGAGAACACCGGCATCGAGCTGGTGGTGGACCAGCCCACCGGCCGGATCCTGTACGCGGCCATCGGGCCCCGGAAGACGCTGCGCGCCCCGGAGGCGGACGAGGACGCCGTCGTCCTGCTCGCCAGTGACAAGATCGCCTTCACCGAGGCGACCCAGCGCCGGCAGGTGGAGCTGGCGGCGTCGGACGGCAAGAGGCTCAAGCTGCTCGGCAGCGTCGTCCCGGCGGTGTCCGGGCTGCTCGGTGCGCTGCTCGCGCTGGTCGGCGGGATCCTGGTGGCGCGCGGGCGCGTCCGCCCGGTGGCGCGCGACTGATGCTCACTTGTCGACGCATCTCCGCGCCTGAGCGGTCGCCAAGTTGTCATACCGGTGAGTAGCCCCGGGTCGATCGCCTGACGAAGACTGGCGTTCCCCATCAAGCACGGCCCCGTCCCGGTCGCCCCTGCCCGTATCCGTCCCTGCCCGTTCCACCGTCCCCGTTCCGTCCCAGGGCGGCCTCTCCCAGGCCCGTCCCCGGCCGGCCTTCCTCAGGCCCTTCCCGCCGGTCCCCGTTCCGCTCGGCTCCGGCCTCCCAGGGCCGGATCCCCTCCCGTCCCTCTCCGGCCTCCCCGGCCGCACCGACTCCCTTCCCGTCGGTCCCCCGCCGCTTCCCCGCACCCGCACGCGAGTTGGAGCACGCATGCCCCAGCACGTCCCGCCCCCGCAGCTCACCCCCGCCCCGCCGCCCCCGCTCCCCCCGGCCCCGTCCGGGCGCGTCCAGAGCCGCGCCCGCCGGAGCGAACCGCCGCGGCGTGTCGTCTTCCTCGCCCACCGCGGCGTCGGGAACCCCGCCGCGGGCGGCTCGGAACTCCTCATCGACCAGATCGCCACCGGGCTGACCGGGTTCGGCCACGACGTCACGCTGCTGTGCGGCGGGACCGCGGCGGAGCGCCCGTACCGGGTCGTGTCGGCCGGAGGCCCGTTCGGGCACTTCGTCACGGCCCGGTCCGCCTTCCGGCGGCACGTCGGCTCGTGCGACCTGCTCGTGGAGGTGTGCAACGGCATGCCGTACCTGTCGCCGCTGTGGCACCGCGGCCCGACGGTGTGCCTGGTCAACCACGTCCACACGGAGCTGTGGGGGATGCGGTTCCCCCGGCCGGTGGCCCGTACCGGCCGGCTGCTCGAACACTGGGCGCTCGCCCGGGCCCACCGGGGCAACCTCCTGGTCGCGGTCTCCCCCTCGACGGAGGCGGCGCTGCACGCGATCGGGGTGCCCCCGGAGCGGATCCGCGTGGTCCACAACGGCGTTCACGAACCGGCGCCGCGCACGGCGCGGTCGCCGGAGCCGGTGTTCCTCGCCCTCGGCCGGCTGGTCGACTACAAGCGGGTCGACCTGCTGCTGCGCCTGTGGGAACGGGTCCGTCCGGTCACCGGCGGCCGGCTGGTCGTCGTGGGCGACGGGCCCGAACGCGAGCGGCTGCGGCGACTGGCGGGCGACGGCGTCGAGTTCACCGGCCACGTGTCGGAGGAGGAGAAGCACCGGCTGCTGTGCGAGGCGTGGCTCCTGCTGCACCCCGCGGCCGTCGAGGGCTGGGGCCTCGTCGTCACCGAGGCGGGTGCCCGCGGCACGCCGACGCTCGGCTTCGACGTGTCCGGACTCCGGGATTCCGTACGGGACGGCGTCACGGGCGTCCTGGCCCGCGGGGAGTCCTCGTTCGCCGCCGCCTGGTGCGCCCTGGCCCTGGACACCGGCCGGCGCGAGGCGATGGGCGAGGCCGCGGCCCGGCTCGCCGCCGAGTACCGGTGGAGCAGGACCGTGCGCCGGTTCCGCGCCATCGCGTCGGAGGCCGTCGAGCGGGCCGGGCCGTCCTCGGGCCGGGTCGGGCGGGCGGAAGGCGCGCGCCGATGAGAGATCCGTCCTTCGGCCGTTCCCTGGCCCTGTTCCGGGCCTTCCTCCGCGAGCAGGACGATCCCGACGCGGCGTACGAACTGCTCGCCCGGGACGCGGCCGACCAGATCGAGCGGCTCGTGCCGCTGAAGGGCCGGGTCGTCGTGGACGTCGGCGGCGGGCGCGGGTACTTCACCCGGGAGTTCCGCCGACGGGGTGCGCACGGCTACCTGTTCGAGCCCGACCCGGCCGAGCTCGGGCCTGCCGGGTCCGTGCCCGCTTCGGCCGGTTCCGGCGGGACGGCGGCCGGTTCCGGGAGGACGGGGACCGGTTCCGGAGAGACCGCCGGTTCCGGCGGGACCGCCGTCGTCGCGGACGGCTACCTCCTGCCCCTCGCCGACGGCGCGGCGGACGTGTGCTTCTCGTCCAACGTCCTGGAGCACGTACGGGACCCCGGCACCTTCCTCAGCGAGCTGGTGCGGGTGACGCGGCCCGACGGCCTGATCTACGTCTCGTTCACCAACTGGCTCTCGCCGTGGGGCGGCCACGAGTGGGCGCCCTGGCACTACCTGGGCGCCGAGCGGGCGCGGGCCCGCTACGAGCGGCGCACGGGCCGGGCGGCCAAGCACCGGCTCGGCGAGAACCTGTTCGCGGTCGGCGTCGGTCCCACCCTGCGTCACGTCAGGGGACGGGACGACGTCGAGATCCTCTCCGCGCGCTCGCGCTACTGGCCGGTGCTGCCCGGGGCCGTCACCCGGATCCCGGTGGTCCGCGAGTTCGCGACCTGGAACCTTCTCCTTCTTCTTCGGCGGTGTTCATGACCAGCCTCGTTCCTGTCCGTCCGCCGGCGCCGCCCGGTCCCGGTTCCGGGGCCGGGGCCGCCGCGCCCGGCCCCCGCCGTGCCTCCCGGCGGTGGCTGTTCGGCTTCTGGGCCGCGGTGTTCGCGGCCTTCCTGGCGGTCTCGCCCGGCCGGATGACCTTCGACACCAAGCTGGGGGTCGTCACCGATCCGTGGGGGTTCCTCGCGGACCTGGGCCGGCTGTGGCAGGACCGGGCCGGGTTCGGGGGGATCGCCGACCAGTACGTCGGCTACGCGATCCCGATGCTGCCGTTCCACGCGGCGGCCGATCTGGTGGGGCTGCCGGTCTGGCTGGCCGAACGGCTCTGGCTGTCGGTCGTGGTCACGACCGCGTTCTGGGGCGCCCTGCGGCTGGCGGAGCGGTTCGGCGTGGGCTCGTCTGCGTCGCGGACGGCCGGCGCGGCCGTGTACGCGCTGTGGCCGACGTACACGATCGTCGTCGGCTCCACCTCGGCCGCCGCGCTGCCCGGCGCGCTGCTGCCGTGGGTGCTGCTGCCGCTGACGCGCCCGGGCACGAGCCCGCGGCTCGCCGCGGCGCGTTCGGCGCTGCTGGTCCCGCTGATGGGAGGGGTGAACGCCGCCTCCACGCTGGCCTCGCTGCTGCCCGTGGGCCTGTACCTGCTGTCCCGGCCGGCCGGCCCGCGCAAGCGGGCGCTGATCGCCTGGTGGACGCCGGGCGTGATCCTCGCGACCGCGTGGTGGATCGTGCCGCTGCTGCTCCTCGGGGCGTACGGCGAGAACTTCATGCCGTACGTGGAGACCGCCCGTACGACCACGTCGACGATGTCGGCGACCGAGGTGCTGCGCGGCGCGGGGAACTGGGTGGGCTACCTCCACTTCGGCGAGGCGTGGCTGCCCGCCGGCTGGACGGTCGCCACCTCGGCCGTCGTGGTGGCCGGTTCCACGCTGGCCGCGGCGCTCGGCCTGGCGGGGCTCGCCCGCCGGGACGTGCCGGAGCGGCGGTGGCTGGTGCTGACGGTCTCCGTCACCGCGCTGATCACGCTGGCCGGTTACGGGGGCGCGCTCGGCGGCCCCTTCCACGAGACGGTGCGGACGTGGCTGGACGGGCCGCTGGTGCCGTTCCGGAACGTCTACAAGTTCCAGACGGGGGCGGCGCTCGCGCTGGCCCTGGGCCTGGCCCACCTGACGGCGGTGGCCCTCCCCCGGGCGGTGCCGGTGCGGCTGCGGCGGCTGGCGCCCGTCGTGGCCGCCGTGGTCGTCCTGCCGGGGCTGGCCTGGCCGTACCTCAACGGCACGATCCTCCAGCCGGGCTCCTTCCGGAAGCTGCCCTCGCACTGGGAGGCGACCGCGGACTGGCTGGCCGAGCACGCCCCGGAGGACCGCGCCCTGGTCGTGCCGGCGACCGCGCACGGCATCTACACCTGGGGATCGCCGATCGACCAGCCCCTGGACGTCCTCGCCCGGTCGCCCTGGGCGCAGCGCGACTACGTGCCGTTCGGCACGCCGGGCAACCGGCGCGTCCTGGACGCCGTGGAGCAGGCGCTGGCGTCCGGCGGCGAGGTCCCCGGCCTGGCCGCGTACCTCGCCCGGGCGGGCCTGTACCACGTGGTCGTCCGCAACGACCTCGACCCGGACCAGGTCGGGCACGTGCCCACGACGACGGTGAAGCGGAGCCTGGAGGCGTCCGGCTACCGCCGGGTCACCGGCTTCGGTCCGCTGCTGACCGACGGCCGGATCCCGGACGGCACGCCGTTGCAGGTGGAGGGGTTGTACCCGCGTCAGCGGGCGGTCGAGATCTACGCCCCGCCGGCCGGCACCGCGCGTCCGGGGCCGGTGCGGATGTCGCCGGCGGCGGACACGGCGGTGGTCAGCGGCGGGCCCGAGTCCCTGCTGCCCCTGTCGGCCTCGGGCGCCGTGACGGGCCGGCCGACGGTGCTGGCCGGCGACGCGCACCCGGGGGTGGACGCGCCGTCGCTGTACGCGGCCGGCGACGGGCTGCGCCGGGCCGACACCCGGTTCGGTCTCGTGAACTCCGGGACGTCCCACACGTACACGGCCGAGGAGCGCAACGCGGCGGAGGCGGTGCAGGACCCGGGCGCGGAGCCGCGCCAGATCCTGCCCACGTCCGACGGCGCCCGGCAGACCACCGCGGTCCTGCGCGGCGCGCGGTCCGTGACCGCGTCCTCGGTCGGGAACTGGCTGTTCCACCTGCCCCAGTACGACCCGGTCAACGCCTTCGACGGAAACCCGGACACCGCCTGGGCCGAGGGTTCCCCCGGGGCGCCCCGCGGCGAGTGGCTGCGGATCGACTTCGACGCTCCGGCCGCGATCCCGGCGACGCTGGACCTGACCCCGCTGCCCAGCGGCGAGGTGCGTGCGGCGCCCACCCTGGTGGAGGTCGAGACCGACCGCGGCAGCGTGGTCAGCCCGCTGCGGCCCGACGGCAGCACCCAGCGGGTCGCGGCGCCGCGGGGCGGGGCGAACTGGCTGAAGCTGACGATCCTCGGCTCCCAGCAGGGCCGTCCGGGGCTCACCGGCGCCGGGTTCGCCGAGGTGGCGGTGCCGGGCGTGCGGGTCACGCGGATGCTGCGGCTGCCCGCCGACGCGCCGCCGGAGGTGAACGGACCGGTGGCGTACTCGCTGAACCGCGGCAGCGACCCCGGCGGTCTGTCCGCCGTGCCCGCCGAGGTGGGGCTGCACCGGCAGTTCACCGCCGCCGCGTCCGGTGACTACACCGTGCGGGCCACGGCCCTGCCCGTACCGGGCAAGGAACTCGACGACCTGCTGTTCGCCCTCACGGGGCGGCGGGAGCAGATCGTGGTGAGCGCGGACTCGACCGCGCGGCTCGGTACGAACCTGAGCCCGCGCAACCTCACCGACGGCGACCTGACCACGGCGTGGGTGGCCGGCGACCGGCCCGTGCTCCGGCTCTCCTGGCCGGAGAAGACCGCGGTCGGCGAGATCGTGCTCGCCTCGTCCGGCGGTCTCGCGACCCGGCCCGAGCAGCTGCGGATCAGCTCGCCGGACGGCGCGGCCATCGCGTCCGTGGACGACAACGGGGTGGCGCGGTTCGCCGCCATCACCACGGACCGGATGGACATCGCCTTCTCCCGGGTCGCGCCGCTGACCCTGCACCATCCGGTGGCGGACCGGCAGTTGCAGCTGCCGGTGGGGCTGAGCGAGCTGCACGTCCCGGCGCTGGAGAAGTACCGGGCGCCGCAGCCGGACCCGGCGAAGCGGTTCACGCTGCCGTGCGGGAAGGGCCCGGTCGTCTCGGTCGACGGCCGGTTCCTGGAGACGCGGGCCGAGGGCCGGATCCGGGACCTCACCGAGCGCCGTCCGATCGCCGTCTCCCTCTGCACGGACGGCGGCAAGGTCCCGCTCGCCCGCAGCACCCACACCGTCGAGGCCGGGGACACCGGCCCCCTCGCGGTCACCCGCGTCGACCTGACGAGCGGTGCGCCCCGGGCCGCCGCGACCGCGCCGCGCGAGGTGGAGGCCGTCTCCGGCGGCGGCGACCGGCGCACGGTGCGGGTCGGCGCGGGCGAGGCCTCGTACCTCCAACTGCACGAGAACCACAACGCGGGCTGGACGGCCGTGCTCGACGGGCGGGAGCTCACGCCCCTGCGCGTCGACGGCTGGCAGCAGGCCTGGCTGGTCCCCGCCGGGGCGGGCGGGACCGTGACGCTGGTCTACGAGCCGTCCCGCCTCTACACCGCCGGGCTGACCGTCGCCGCGGTGTCGCTGCTGGTGCTCGCCGGGCTCGCGCTGCCCGTCCGGCGCCGGACGGACGACGCCGGGAGCGGTACCGGGGTCGGTACGGGAAGCGGGTCCGGCGTCGCGGCCGAGCCGCCCGCGCCCGGGCTGCTGCTCGGCACCGTGGTCCTGACCCTCGTGGGCGTGGTGATCGCGGGGCCGGTGGCGGCGCTCGTGCCCGTGCTCGCGGTGCTCGCCAGGCTCCGTCCGGCGCTGCTCGCGCCGCTCGCCTTCGCGGCGATGACCGGCGCGGGGGTCGCCGCCCTGACCGGCGGCGCGGCCGTCCTGGACCGGGGCGCGTACGGGGCCACGGCCCAACTCCTCGCCGTGACCGCACTGTTCGCCGCGCTCGTGACCGCGCGCCGGGGCTACGGCTCCGGCACCGGCGCCCACCGGGCCGGGTCGCCCGGCCCGCGTACCGGCGCGTACGGACCGGGCCCCCGGCCCGGAGAGGAGAGGGACTGATGGCCACCGACCACCGCACGCGGGCCGCGGGCCCGTCCGCGCGGGAGCCACTGCCGAGGGTGCCGTTCACCGTCGCGGACGAGATCGCCCGGCACTGCGCCGACGCCCGCGAGCCGAACACGGTGCACCTCGAGCTCCATCTGCCGGGTCGCGTGGCACGGGACCGGCTGCGCGAGGCGTTCGAGCAGGCGCTGGCCCGGCACCCCCGGGTGCTGATGCGGGAGCGGCGGCGCGGTCCGTTCGCCCGGCGCCACGAATGGGAGCTGGCCGACCGCGCCCGCGCGGACGTGGTGGTCTTCCCGCCGTGCGAGCCGGGCGCGCTCGCCCGGGCCCGGCACCGGGCGCTCGCCGAACCGCCGTCGCTGACGGCCCCGCCGCCGCTGCGTCTGGAGGTCGTCGAGGAGCCGGACCGGGAGGGCTGCGTCCTGCTGCTCACGCTGCACCACACGGCACTCGACGGGCCCGCCGGCCTGCGCGTCGTCGCGACGGCCGCCGAACTCTACGGCGGCCGGAGCGCCCCGCCGGCCGCCCCGCCGGCCCGTCCCCCGGCCGGCGCGGCCCCGCGGCGCCCCGGCCGGGGCGCCGCGGTCGCCCGTGTCGCGGCCGGACGCCCCGGGCCGGCTCCCGGCAACGCGATGCTGGTCACCGAACTGCCGGTGCCGCGCCGCCCGTCCGGCGCCGCGCACACCGTGAACGACCAGCTGATGGTCGCCACGGCGCTGACCGTCGCCGACTGGAACCGCCGCCGGGGAGCGCCCGAACGCCCCCTGCGCATCACCATGCCCGTCGACGACCGCGACCGGGGTCCGGCGATGCCGATCGGCAACGGCACACGGCTCGTCGAGGTCGACTACGCGGCCGCCGAGGTCCGGCCGGACACCGACGTCGGCGCGCTGCTCCGGGCCACGGCCGGACGCACCCGCGCCCTCAAGTCCCTCGACCGGCCGCAGCTGGGACGTGCGGCCGAGCTGCTCACCGCCCCGGTCGTCCCGGTCGCCGCCCGCGCGGTACTGGCCCGGGGCGCGCGGCGGCTCGGGGCCCGGTGGATCTCCACGACGCTGCTCAGCAACATCGGCCGGATCCCCTACCCGATGGACTTCGGCGACGCGGGACGGGCCACGGCGGTGTGGGTGTCGGCGCCGGCCGCGATGCCGCGCGGCCTGACCTTCACGACCGCCTCGACCGGCGGCCGGCTGCACCTGGTGGTGCGGTGGTCCCGGGCCCTCCTGGGGGACGAGGACGGCCGCCTGATCACCGAGACCTTCGCCGACCGGCTGGCGGCGACCGACGGGGAGGCGCTGTGAACCGGGGAGAAGCATCGACGGCCGCCGGGGCGAGGCGGCCGGTACCGGACACCGCACCGGCCGGGGAGGCGCGACAGACGATCCCGGTCATCGCACCGACCGACGAGGAGCGGAAGACGATCCCGGGCACCGCATCGGCCGGCGGCGCGGGGCGGGACACGAGCGCTTCCGGCGCCGGTGCCTCGGGCGGGCTGCGCGACTTCTACGAGAACCCCGCCGTCCCCGTCGCGTCCGGCGACGCCCGGAGCCGGCGTCAGGCACGGCTGCTGGCCGAGGCGCTCGACCGGCCCGGGGCGCTGGTGCTCGACGTCGGCTGCGGCGACGGCACCGCGGCGGCGACGGCGGGCCCGTTCCTCGCCGGGCACCGGATCGTCGGCGTCGACTGGTCGCAGGACGCGCTGCGCCGTGCCCGGCCGCGGATGAGCGCCGCCGTGCGGGGCGAACTGGACGGCGGGGGCCTGCCGTTCGCGGACGGCTGCGCGGACGCGGTGCTGTTCAGCGAGGTCGTCGAGCACCTGGTCGACCCGGACAGCGCCCTGGACGAGCTGCGGCGCGTGCTGCGCCCGGGCGGTCATCTGATGCTCTCCACCCCCAACCTCGCCGCCTGGTACAACCGGGCGCTGCTGCTGGCCGGCCGGCAGCCGGTGTTCTCGGAGGTGAGCCTGCGCGGCATCCACGGGCGGCCCGGCACCGAAGTCGTCGGTCACCTCAGGCTCTTCACGGCTCGGGCGCTCCGCTCGTTCCTGACGTCGGCCGGATTCGAGGACGTCCGGATCTCCGGCGCGCCGTTCCACGGCGTCCCGCGCGGGCTGCGCCTGGTCGACCGCGCGGCCTGCGCGGTGCCGTCCGCGGCGTCCATCCTGCTGGCGCACGCCCGGCGGAGGTAGCGGCGTGTGGTGGGGAGTGGCGGCGGCGCTGACGGCCAACGTGCTGTACAGCGTCGGCTTCGTCCTGGAGAAGCGGGCGCTCGGAGGACTGCCCGCCCTCTCGGCGGGACGGCCGGTGCGCGCCGTCGCCGCGCTGCTCACCAGCCCGCTGTGGACGGCGGGCGCGCTGGCGCTGGCCGCCGGGTTCGCCGCCCAGCTGTTCGTGTACCGGGCGCTGCCGATCGCCGCCGCCCAGGGCGTCTTCGTCTCCGGCCTCGTCCTGCTGCTCCTGCTGTCGTCCTCGGTCCTGGGCGAGCGTCCGTCGGGCCGCGAGCGGCGGGCGGTCGGCGCCGTGCTGGTGGCGCTGCTGATGGTCGTGGCGTCGGTACGCGAGGACGACGAGGTGGCGAGCGGGGACGTGCCCTGGGGCGTGGCGCTGTCGGTGTCCGTGCCGACGCTCGCGGCCGGCGTCGCCCTGTACGGGCAGGTGGAGCGGCGGGCGCGCCGCCGCCACCGCGTCCCGACGAACGGCATCGGGTACGGCGTCGCCGTGGGCCTCCTCTACGGCGTCAGCTCGCTCGCCGTCAAGGGCGTGTCGGTGCGGCTCGCCGCCGCGGACGCGGCCGGTGCGGCGGGGGCGCTGCTCGGTTCGCCGTACCCGTACCTGCTCCTGTTCACCGCCGGCGCCGGGCTCGTCATGTCCCAGACGGCGCTCCAGCGCTGCCGTGCCACCTTGATCGTGCCCGTCTGCACCACGGTGACGTGCCTGTTCACCGCCGTGGTGGGGACGCTGGCCTACGGGGAGCGGCTACCGGACGATCCGCTCCTGCTCGTCCTCCGTACCGCGGGCACGGCCCTGGCCCTGTTCGTGCTGCTCCTCCTGCCCCGCCACGACCCGCCGCCCGCCCGGGCGCCGGGACCCCCGTCCCCCCGGCCGCGCCGCAGAAGGCGGCGCCGTCACCCGTCGAACAGCGAGGACCCCCGTGTCTCCCACTCCGTCCACCCCTCCCCCGGCGCTCGACGACACCCTGCTCCGCATCCTGGCCTGCCCCCTCGACAAGGGCCCGCTCACGCCGACGGCCGACCGGGACGCCCTCTATAACCCCCGGCTGCGGCTCCGCTACCCGATCGTGGACGGCGTCCCCCAGCTCCTGCCGTCGTCCGGGCAACGGGTGCCGGCCGAGGCGCACGACCGGTACGCGAGCGGCACGGACGCCGCCGCCGGGTAGCCGCACGGCCTTCGACGGCTCGGGCCGACGCCCCGCCCCGTCCGCCCGGCCGGGAAGAGCGCGCTTCCGGAAACCTGTTCCCCTCGTGCGCCTCCTGCGCGGGGAACAGGTCGATCCGGTGCGGCCGGTGGCGGGGGGCGAGCGGCCCGTGGTCCGTCCGCCGGCCGGTCAGCCCGTCGGAAAGGGCGGGATCGGCCGACGACCTCAAGGCCCTGATCGCCCTGGCGCCGGCGGTCCCGGACACCGCCCGCCGGAACCTGCTGATCGACCACGCGTGTGCGGCGCCGAAGCTGTCCCGGGGACTCGTGGCCGAGGCGCACCGCATCCGCGGGGACCGAGAGGGCCACGAGCCGCGGCCACGTGGCCCGCCGGAGGGTCCCTAGCCGAGCCAGACGATGTTCAGGACGGTGAGGTGGCACAGGGGCCGGTTCACCCAGTAGGTGAGGGACAGGCGGCCCACGGAGGCGTAGCGGACGTCGTGGCCCTCGGGGTCGTCGGCGTTCCACTGGCGGAAGCCCCACGGGTCGGCCGCGGCGGCGTCCAGGACGTCCCACACCGTGTCCTCGACCTGATCGGGCAGGGTGTCGAGCACCTTGGCGGCCGTGGAGGAGAGGCGGACCGCGTACGGGGCGCCGGTCACGGGCGCCGTCGCCGCACTTCCGCCATGTCGATGGAGTCGCTGTCGTCGTAGCCCGAGGTGATGAAGGCGTCGACCGCCGAGGCGTGGGCCAGACGGCCCTGCCACTCCTGGACGACCTCGTACAGCCCGGCGAGGGAGAACGTCCGGCGGGACTCCTCCAGCGCCGCCGTCCACTCCCGCTCGAAGGCCGGCGCCCACCGCTCGGCACGGTCGCTGGAACGCAGCCGGGCGAGGAGCTCGGCGGGCGCGCCGGGCGCGGGCGCGTGAAGGGTGAAGGGGGTGTGGTCGGGCTCCGCGCTCATCGGCACCTCCAGGGGGGACGTCGTCCTGTCACTGTACGTGCGCGGTGGCGCGGCGGGGACGGGAGGCGTGGGGAATCCCTTCGTTCGGGGGTGGTCGGTGCGGCGGAGGCGGAGGGTGAGGATCTGCTGGGCGTGGCCCACGGGGCCCTCGGTGTCGCGGAGGACGGCCTTGGTGACGCCTGGGCCGGTGGGGCCGGGGAAGACCGCCTTCCGGCGTGCCGCCGAGGATGCCGGGCAGGGCGCGGAGTGTCACAGGTGTCGCCTGTCGTCGACGGCGTCCACGAGCCGGGCCCCCGGGGATCGCTCCGTACTCCCGTCGCGGGGATCCGGTGCGCCGCCTCGACGCACCGGCCCGCCCCGGGCCGGGAGCGCACGCTCCGGCAGCGGCCGGCGGTCACCCGGCGTGCGGTTCCGTCATCGCCGAGCGAGGAAGCGACCGCCCCGGACGCGGTACGGAGGCCCCCGCACGCCCGGCTCGCGACGGCAGGCTGTGCCGCGCTGCCGGCCCCGCGCATGGTGTCCCACGGGGTGGGCAGGGGCCCGACGAGAGCGAGTCGGTGGCGGCAGGGCCGGGGCCGTCGGCTCGACGGTGCCCACCGGCCGGGAGGCGATCATGGGGTTTCCGCTGCCCGACACCGTCGAGGAGCTCAAGATCCTCATCGGCGAGGAGGTGGCCGGTCTGCGGTCGGCCGTCCGCCGGACCACCGACCGGCCTGCCGCTCCGGCGCCCGGCGAGGAGGTCACCGCGTCCGTGCAGACGCTCTCGCAGACCCCCAGCCTGCCCACGCGGGACGGTTCGGCGGGCGGCTGCCTCTGCGGCACCCACGACCCCGGCGCCACCGGGACGTGCTCCGTCCTGGACGCGATCCCGGCGTCCGCCGTCCTCCTCGAAGCGATCCACGACGAGACCGGGGCGGTCCGCGACTTCCGTATCGTCGCCGGCAACAGGATCCGGTCCGCCGAGTGGCTGGAGGCGCCGCATCAGCAGGTCGGGCAACGGTTCCTGGAGGCCCGGCCGGGGGCGGCGACGAGCGGGCTGCTCGCGAGCCTCGCGGAGGTCGTCGCGGGCGGCGGTCCGCTGGAGGGCCGCGTCGTCGACTACACCGAGCTGCGGCTGGGGCGGCTGCACCGCGCCCCGCTCCTCTACTCGGCCGCGCGCTGCGGCGAGCAGGTCCTGGCGACCTGGCGGCCGGTGCAGAGCCAGACCGAGCTCCTGACGATCGACGCCCAGTACCTCGCCTCCCTCGGGTGGGGCAACTGGGACCTGTTGTCCGGGAAGGTGACCTGGTCGGAGGGACTGACCCGGATCTTCCACGCCGACATCCGGATGCCCTGGTCGCTGGAACAGCTCTGCGACGCCCTGCTCCCGGACGACCTCACCGCGTTCTCGGAGTTCCTCACCTCGGTCCTCGCCGGCGAGGAACCCGCCTGGACGCGCATCCGCTTCCTCATCCTCGGGGAGGTCCGCACGCTCGACCTCCTCGGGAGGCCGGTCGCCGGGACCGACGGCCGGCCCTGGGCGGTGAACCTCGTGGCCCGCGACCTCACGCCGCAGATCCGCAGCCGTCGCAGGCTCGCCGAGACGGAGCGGGAGTCCGACCGGCTGCGGCGCCAGGCACGGGCCGAGCGGCGGGTGGCGGACGCGTTGCGCGAGGCCCTGCTGCCGACCCACTCCGAGGCCCTGGCGGCGGTCGGGCTGACCGTGGCGGCCTCGTACGGGCCGGCCGAACCGGACGCGGCCGTCGGAGGCGACTGGTACAAGTGCCGGCTGCTGCCCGACGGGCGGGTCCTGATCGCCATCGGCGACGCCTCGGGCCACGGCCTGGACGCCGTGGCCCGCATGTCGCAGCAGCGTCACGCCCTGGCCGGCCTCGCCCAGACCGGCGCCTCGGCCGGCGAGATCACGACCTGGCTCAACGAGCTGGTCTGCAGCGACCCCACCGAGCAGACCGCCACGGTCGTGACCGGCCACATCGACGACGCCCGCGATCTGCGCTGGGCCGACGCCGGTCACCCGGCCCCGATCCTCCTCCGCGACGGGCGGGCGCGGCCCCTGCACACCAGCGAACGCGGCCCCCTGCTCGGTGCGCTGCCCGGGTACGCGTACCAGACCACCACGACGCGTCTGCACCCCGGTGACCTGCTGCTGCTCTACACGGACGGCATGGTGGAGCGACGGGGCGAGGACGTCACCAAGGGCATCGAACGCCTCGCCGACCTCGTCGCCGGCATCCCCGACCCGTCGCCCCAGGTCCTGATCGACACGATCCTGGCCGACCCCGAGCAGCAGTCCGGCCACGACGACGACGCCTGCATGCTGGCCATCCGCATCGACTGACGACGCACGGGGCGTTCCGTCCGTCCTGGACCGGGCCGGCCGGCACCCTCGCGCGGGCCGGTCGTACCGCCGCGTCGACGGGGCCGCCGTCCCGCTCACGTTCGGCCGGGGGCAGGCGGCTCGGCCCGGGGGAACGGGCTCGCGTCGAGGTGGGCCGCGATCCGCGCGATGGTCCGGGGGTTGTCCTCGAACAGGTGCGCCTGCATGCCCGTCGCCCGCGCCGCCTCGACGTGGACGGCGACGTCGTCGACGAACAGGCAGTCCTCCGGCCGCACGCCCAGGGCGGCGCACACGGCGTCGAAGGCGCGCGGGTCGGGCTTCTCGATGCCGATCTCGTGCGAGTAGACGATCCGTTCCACCAGCTCGTCGAAGCGGTACAGGCCCGTCTCCCGCTCCCGGGCGCCGACGAAGCTGTTGCTCAGGATGCCCAGCCGGCAGCGTCCGCGCAGCCCTCGGAGGAAGGCGATGAGCTCGTCGTTCGGCGTCCCCAGGTACTCCGTCCAGAGGTCGGCCATGAAGGCGTCGGTCTGCGGCGCGTCGAGCCCCAGCCGGGCCGCCGCCTGTTCGTGCACGTCCCGCTCGCCGATGCTTCCGACGCTCCCGGCCCGCCATACGTCGTGCATCCGTGCGTTGACGGTGCCGCGCGGCAACTCCAGCCGTTCCTCCCAGCGTTGCACCCAGCCCGTGTCGGGCGTGAACTCCAGCACGCCGCCGATGTCGAGGATGACGCAGGCCTCGGTCATGTGAATCTCCTTTCGCCGGCGGAAGGTCGAACCGCCCGCGCGGCCGGGAACCGGGGAAAGCCGGCGGCCGCACCCACTAACGTACCCGCGAGTAGGAAGTGGGCGGCGGCGGTGCCGCGCGGTGCGGAGGGAGCGGGCCATGGACCGGCGGTGGAGCCTGGAGGAGAGCGTCGTGATCGACGTGCCGCCCGCGGTCGTCTACGGGTTGGTGTCGGACCTCCGGAACATGGGGCGGTGGAGTCCGGAGTGCCGGGCCGTGTGGGTGCCGCGGCCCCCGGCCCGTACCGGTTCCCGGTTCGTCGGCTTCAACCGGCGCGGGCCGTTCCTCTGGCCGACCGTGGGGCGCGTGACCCGGGCCCGCCCGGACAGCGAGTTCGTCTTCGACGTCAGCGCCTTCGGGCTGCCGATCGCGCGCTGGGGCTACCGGTTCGAGCCGGAGGGCTCGGGCACGCGGGTCACCGAGTTCTGGCAGGACCTGCGGACGGAAGGGCTCCGCGCCCGGGCCGCCGAACTCCTCGGAACGGTCTTCGCGGGGACCACTCCCGCCCGCCGGGTGGCGCTCAACCGGGCGGGCATGCGCACCACCCTCGCCCGCATCGCGCGGACGGCGACCGCCGGAGCCTGAGGGCCGCTCCTCCGGCGGCCCGAGGCCGCGGCCGCCCTCGCCGAACGCGCCTCGGTGTCCCTCGCGGTGGCCGGCCGGCGCGCGGCGGTCCTGCGGGGCGCGGGCCTGGTCGACACGGTCCGCGCGGGGACGGCGGTGCCGCACGCGCTCACGCCTCTCGGGCGCGCTGCCGGAAGGGGCCCGAAGGGGCCCTTCCCGGCGCCGGCGCGTGCGGCGTGATCCGGTGGCCGCGCGGTCGGGTCACGCCGGGCGGGTGTCAGGAGCCGGCGGTCGGGAGGCTCAGGAACAGGTCGAAGTAGGTGCCGGCCGAGAGGAGCAGGCCGAGGCCGCCGAGGACCGCGCCCGCGACGGCGATCGCGCGCACCCGGAGGGGACGCCGGGGCAGCGCCAGCACGAGGACGGCGACGAGCACGGCGAGGAGGGCGAAGACGCCGTTGACCAGGGCGGTGCTGTGCCAGGCGTCGCCGTAGATCTCGCTGATCTGCTGGGCGGGGGTGCCGGTGCCGGAGGTCTTGATCTGGCCGACGAGCGTCTCGCGCTCGGCGACGACCCTGCCGGTCCAGGTGCCGGTGAGGGCGACGACGGAGAGGGCGGCGGAGACGACGGCAGCGGCGGCGGCACCGACACCGGTGCCCTCCGGGCCGGCGGCCACGACCGCCGCCTCGTCCCGGGCGGATTCGTCGTCGCCCTCGGCGTCGCGGTCGGCACCGCGCTCGGCGGTCAGGTCCGCGCCATCGGTGACGGCGGCGCCCCCGGTGCTCTCGCTGTCCGGGCGTACCGCCGCCTCTTCGGTCTTCTCGGTCGTCTTCGTATCCATGCGGCGCACGCTAGGCCCCCCACATGAGAGCCGCCTTAACCGACCGCCCGGTGACCCTCCCGCGTCCCGGGTCGCGGGAGGGTTCAGTGGGGGAGGTATCCGGTGGCCATGAGCAGGAGGGCCGCGCCGACGTCGGTCAGGGCCGCCGCCAGGAAGTAGCCGACGGGTGCCCGGGTCGGAGCGTCGGGCGGTGCGGCGGGGGTCAGCCCTTTGGGTGCCGGTCGTCCGGGCCGCGGGGCGCGGTGGACGGGGCGGTGGTGATCGGTTGCGTGTGGAACAGAATTCCAGAACGCGTCGTGTGGCGCCAACTTTCCCTTAGACGGAGGCCGTTGACAGGAGAACCGGATGTAACAGAAGCTGTTGCGACAGGGAGGGGTGATGGCGGCGAACAGTCGATTGACCATCGCGGCGCACGCGTTGGCCTGGCTGGCGCTGGCGCGGCGCCGCGGCCAGGAGGTGCTCACGTCCGAGCAGGTGGCGGCCAGCGTCAACACCAACCCCGTGGTCATCCGGCGCAGCCTCGGCGACCTGCGACGCGCCGGCCTCGTGGAGGTGCGCCGCGGCGCCGGTGCCGGCTGGAGCCTGAGCCGCGAGCCCGAGCGGATCACCCTGCTCGAGGTGTACGACGCCGTCGACGCGCGGCCGCCGTTCGGCCTCCACCGCACCGAGCCCAACCTGGAGTGCCCCATCGGCCGGGGCATCCGCCCCGCCTTGAGCGGGGTCTACGGCCGGGTCGAGCACGCCCTGCGGCAGGAGCTGGCGGCCACGTCGATCGCCGACGTCCTGCGCGAGTCGCTGGCGAACCGACAGGAGCCCGCCGGCCGGTAGGCCGGTCGACCGGCGCGGACGGTCGGCCGGTGCGGGCGGCCGGTGCGGGCGGCCGGTCAGGCCGTCACCCGGCCGGCGCGTCGTGCCGCTCGTCGTCACACATTCCGTTCCAGCGATCGAACCAGGAGCACCAGTGGTGGAGGCCTTGCGCTGTCCCGTCGTCGAACTGCGGCAGTACACGCTGCGTCCGGGAGGCCGGGACGTGCTGATCGACCTGTTCGACCGGGAGTTCGTCGAGTCCCAGGAGGCGGTGGGCGCGACCGTCCTGGGGCAGTTCCGCGACCTGGACGACCCCGACCGGTTCGTCTGGCTCCGCGGTTTCGAGGACATGGACCGTCGTGCCGAGGCCCTGGAGGGCTTCTACGGCGGGCCGGTCTGGGCGGCCCACCGTGACGAGGCGAACGCGACGATGATCGACTCCGACGACGTGCTGCTGTTGCGGCCGGCCTCTGCGGGCGGCGGCTTCCCGGCCCCGGTCGGTGCCCGGCCCGCCCCCGGGGAGCCGGCTCCCCCGCCGCGATCGCTCCTCCTCGCCACGATCTGGTACGGGCACGGCCCGTTCGACGCCGCTTTCGTCGACTTCTTCCAGCAGCGCGTGCGGCCCGTCCTGAGCGAGACCGGCGGCGAGCCGCTGGCGTACCTCCGGTCGGAACACGCTCCGAACACCTTCCCCGCCCTGCCGGTACGGCTGGACGAGGAGGTGTTCGTCTGGTTCGCGCGCTTCGCCGACGCGGGCGGGCTCGACCGGCACCTGAGGCGGCTCGAACAGGCGGAACGCTGGCGCGAGGAGGTGCTGCCGAGCCTCTCGGACCGTTGGGCCAGGGCGCCGCGACGGCTGCGGCTCGTCCCGACCGACAGGTCCTCGCTGCGGTGAGCGCGCTCCCCGCCGTCAGCTCACGGACGCGCTCCAGCCATCCCCGGCGGCGACGTACAGGGCCCCTCGGTGCAGATCGAGACCGCGGGCCGCGGTCGGCGCCCCCACCTGGACGAGCGGTCCCGCCCCCTCGAACGCGGCGGCGCGGAGGCGGAAGGCTTCCGGGTCCGCGCAGCTGACCGTACGGAGTCTCCAGCGTCCCGGCGCGGTGTCGTCGGGGCGGGGCGGCAGGGCGAGTTGGAGTCGGGCGGCGGCCGGTCGTTCCGTCCCGTGGTCGGTGTGCGCGGCCGTCCAGGAGGCCATGACGAGCGCCGCCCGGGAGGGCGCTCCGCGCACGGGTGAGCCGTCCGCGGGGGACGGCGGCGTCCGGTCGGCGGCCCCCGGCGTCTCGATGAGGTCCGTTCGGCCCGTCTCCGCCTCGAGGACGCGGGCAAAACCGCGGGCGAGCCGCGGGCCGCCCCGGTCGGCCCACCCTCGGATCACCTCGCGGAAGGCCGCCTCCCGGCGGCGTGCGAAGACCTGCGACCCGGCGGCGAGGACCGCCGTGCCCGCCCCCGAGAACGCCCGGCACAGCGCCAGGACGGGGACGTGATCCGCGCGTGCGGCGTACCGCACCGACCGGAGTTCCAGCATGGCGCGGTGCAGGAGCGTGGCGGCGGCGTGCGCATCGGGTCCCAGGGCTCCGCCCGGCGCGCGACGCGGCCGCCGCGGCCCGTCGGCGCGGGGAGGGGTGACCGCGTCCGCGCGGCGGCCGACAGGTGCCACGAGCGGTCGTCCGGGTGGTACAGGCCTCGGGCGGCGCGGAGGCGGCCGCCGCCCAGGACGATCCCGATCCCCGGTGGTCCCACGTCCAGGATCACCCCGCCGTCGCCGGGGGAAGCGAAGTCGGCGTCCGTGACGCCGTCCAGCCACACGTCCAACAGGGCGGGTGGCACGGGCTCTTCGACGGCGAACCTGCGGTCGGCGACCACTTCGAGGAAGGCGGTCAGCCGGCTGCCGGCACGTTCCACGCTCAGGTGGCGCACGGTCGCCGTCGCCAGGTCGTAGTCGGCGGCGAGCTCCTCCGCCTTCTCGCGCGTGAGCCGGCCCTGCGGGGCCATGACGTGCCCTCGGTAGTCCCGGCCCGGTGCGTACGGCTCGTCCGGTGCCGGCAGGAACGCCGCCGCGTCGTACCCGGCGACGGCGGCCTGCTCGGTCATCCACGCGCGCCGCCGCTCGCCGAGTCCGGCCATCCACTCCAGTACGGCCGCCGCCCGGCGCTCGCGTTCCCCGGCCCTCGCCGCGCTCACGGCCCAGAACAGCGGGAACAGGTTGTTGTCCCATACGTCCGCGGCCTCGCGGATCGCTTCCCGGTCGAAGAGGCGGACGTCCGCGGCGGCCTCCGCCATCCGTTCCACCGACCGGTCCAGCAGCGCCACGAGGACGGTCACGGCCGAGGCGGGGTGCGTGGTCGGGCGGGGCGCGCCGGACGGAGGAGGAGCAGGCGTGGTCATGCCGCGATGCTCGCAGACGACGGCGAGCGGACGGCTCCCCGATGCGGACGGCTCCCCGATGCCGGCGTCAGCGGGCGGGCGGAGTGCCCGCGGCCGCCCGGCGGGGACGCGCACCCGGGGCCGGTACCGGGCCGGGGCTGGGCCGGGGCACCGGTCGGCCGGGCGGGAAGGGGTTCGTCGGGGGCGCGGGGTGTGGCTTCGACGGATCCGGCGGGCCCCCGGGTCCTGTCGGGTCGTCAGGCTTCGGCGGGGTCGGACGGGTCGGGGGCCCGGTCCTCCGGATGTCGGTCCGCATGGTCGCACCACCTCATGGGGTGAGCTTCTCCAGCCGTCCGCGGGCCGCCTTCAGGGAGCGGCCGCGGGGCAGCTCCCGCTTCCAGGGGTCGTCGTCCTCCAGGCGTTCATGGATGTCGGCGAGTGTCCAGCGCCTCGGGGTGAGGTCGGGGGCGTCGAGTTCGGCCCAGCTCAGCGGGGTGGCGACCGGGGCGCCGGGGCGGGCGCGGACGGCGTAGGGGGTGACGGCGGTCTGGCCGTAGCCGTTGCGCTGGATGTCGAGGTAGAGCCGGCCCTCGCGGGCCTGTTTGCGTGCCGCGGTGGTGAGCTCGTCGGGATGCCGGGCGGCCAGCAGTTCGGCCACGTCGCCGGCGAACGCCCGTACCTCGTCGAAGGCGGTACGGCGGTCCAGCGGCACCACGACGTGCAGACCGCGCGAGCCGGTGGTCATCAGGGCCGCCGGCAGCCCGAGTTCGTCGAGCAGCTCGCGCAGCCGGGCGGCGGTCCGCCTGACCGGTGCGAAGTCCTCGCCGGGAGGGTCGAGGTCGAAGACCAGGCGGTCGGGGTGGTCGGGCCGGTCCGCCTTGGACAGCCAGCGGTGCGGGGTGATGCAGGCCTGGCCGACGAGGTAGAGGAGGGAGGCCAGGTCGTCGCAGACCGCGTAGGTGACGGTGCCGCCTTCCTTGGGCAGTTCCGCGCGGTGGATCCAGTCCGGGAAGTGGTCGGGGGTGTCCTTCTGCATGAAGCGGCCGCCGCCGATGCCGTCGGGGTACCGCTCCAGCATCAGCGGGCGTCCGCGCAGGTGCGGCAGGATGCGCGGGCCGACCCGGCGGTAGTGGTCGGCGAGGTCGGCCTTGGTGATGCCGTCGTCGGGGAAGAGCTCCTTCCCCGCTCGTTTGATCTCGACGGTCCGGCCGCTCACGCGGATGTCGGTGCTGGTCATGGCGTCCTTCCTGCGCGGATGACGTCGGTGGGGGCTTGTCGTCGCGCGGGCCCTGCGGCGGAGGCGGCGCCGGTCGGCGCCATTCCTCCTCTCCCGTTCCCGCGACTACCCGCGAGCCCGGTGAAGACACGCGCGGTGTGACGGCGCCGCCGTGGGGCAGGCGCCCGGAGGGAGGCGTACGGGACGACGTACTCCGGCGTACGAAGGCGAGGTGCGCGGGCGATGACCGCCGACACGATGACCTCCAGGCTGCTGTCCGGGTACGGGCGGACGTACGCGCGGCAGGCGGGCATCACGCTGCGCGACGAGCCCTCCCCGCTGTACCGGCTCCTGGTGCTCACGGTGCTCTGCTCGATCCGGATCGGCGCCGACACGGCCGTCGCGGCGGCGCGGGAGCTGTCCGGGGCCGGGTTCCGGACGCCCCGGGCGATGGCGCGCTCCCGCCGGCAGGACCGCGTGGACGCCCTGGGCCGGGCCCACTACGTGCGGTACGACGAGAGCACCGCCACGGCCCTCGGCGACGGGGCGCGCCTCGTGCTCGAACGGTGGCACGGCGACCTCCGCCGGCTGCGGGACGAGGCCGACGGCGACCCGGACGCCCTGCGTGGGCTGCTCCAGGAGGTTCCGCGGATCGGTCCGGTCGGCGCGGACATCTTCTGCCGGGAGGTCCAGGCGGTCTGGCCGTGGCTGCGCCCGTACTTCGACGACCGCGCGTGCCGGGTGGCGCGGGACCTCGGCCTTCCGCACACACCTGGCGGGCTCGGGCGCCACGTGCCTCCGGAGGACCACGCGAGGCTCGCCGCGGCGCTCGTCCGCGTCGGCCTCTCGAGGGACGCGGCACGGGAGCTGCGAGCCGCCTGACCGCGCGCCGGCCGGATCCTCCACCGGCCGCGTGCGGGACGGCATCCGGGCGGCCGGCCGGACCTCTCGGCCCCGTTAACGAATATGATTTTCATTCTGTTAAGGTCTGGACCCTCACCACCGCACCCTTGAGGATCCGCATGTCTCGCCCCTCCGAAAACGCGCGCCGCACCCGCCGCGGCGCGACCGCCCTCGTCGCCGCCACCACGGCCTCGGCCCTCCTGAGCGGCTGCTTCGCAGACGGCGGGGGCCAGGCCGGCGGAGGGGCCGGGGACGGCGACGAACGCATACGGGTGGCGATGATGCAGCCGCCGCGATCGGGGCTCTCCCCCCTCTCCGACGACGCCTTCAAGCTGTCGCGCTGGTCCACCGCGGAGACCCTGGTCCGGCTGGACGCCGCCGGGGACGCCCTTCCCTCCCTCGCCACGGCCTGGCGTCAGCGGGACAGGACCTGGACGTTCACCCTCCGCGAGGGCGTCACCTTCCACGACGGCAGCCCGCTCACATCCGCGGACGTCGTCCGTTCCCTCTCCGCCGCCGCGGGTGCCTCCCCCAAGCCGCGGATCCTCGACGGCGTCGACCTCACCGTCCGGGCGGCCGGCCCCCGTTCGGTGACCGTGACCACCTCCCGGCCCGACCCCCTCGTGCCGCAGCGGCTCAGCTCTCCCCAGCTGTCGATCCTGTCCGCCAAGGCGTACCGGGGCAGGAGCGTGGACCCGGTCGGCGCCGGCACCGGACCGTTCGTCCTCGTACGGGCCGACGGCACCTCGTCGGCGACCCTCGACCGGTACGACCGCTACTGGGGCGGCCGGGCGAAGGCCTCGGGCATCGACGTCCGCTACGTGCCCGACGGGACCGCCCGGGCCGCCGCGCTGCGCAGCGGCGAGGCGGACGTCGTGGAGGCGGTGCCCGTCTCCCAGGCCGGCCTGCTGGACCCGGCCCTCGTCACCGAGGTGCCGATGCCCCGGACCAACACCCTGTACCTGAACACCGAGCGCGGCGCCTTCCGCGACCCGGCGCTGCGGGCCGCCGCCCGTGAGGCCGTCGACGCGCGGAGCCTCGTCGCGGGGGTGTACGAGGGGCGCGCGGACCGGGCCGACGGACTGCTGGGACCGGCGCTGCCCTGGGCGGCGAAGCTGCGCACCCCGGCGCGGCGCACCGCGGCGGGCGACCCGAAGGGCGCCGCGATCACCATCGGCACGTTCTCGGACCGGGCCGAGCTGCCCGAGGTCGCGCAGCTGCTGCAGCAGCAGCTGCGCGGGGCGGGGTTCGAGGTCGAGCTGGACGTGCGGGAGTACGCGCACATCGAAGCCGACGCCCTGGCCGGGAAGTTCGACGCCTTCGTCCTGTCACGGGCCACCGTGCTCGACTCCGGCGACCCGGCGGCGTACCTGTACAGCGACTTCGCGGGCGACGGCTCCTTCAACATCTCCCAGCTCTCCGATCCCGCCGTCGACTCCGCGCTCTCCGCCGCCGCGGCGACGGAGACGGGCGAGGCCCGCCGCAAGGCCGTCGTCACGGCCGAGGCCGCGGTGCTCGCCACCGACGCGGCCGTGCCGCTCCTGCACGAGCGGGTGATCCAGGGCGACGCCGAGAACGTGGTGGGCGCCGCGCACGATCCCCGCGAGCGTGAGCTGATCACCCTCGACACGTACGTACGGTGAGGGCGCCCGGCCGACGCGCGGGACGGGACCGCCGCACCGGCGGGAGCGCGCCTCCGAGGCGCCGCGTCCTCGGCCCTCGCACGTCTTCGAGGCAACGTTCCTTCGGCTCGCGCGCTCCTTCGAGGCACCGCTTCCTCGGCCTGCACGGGCCTTCGGGGAAACGCGTCCTCGCTCTGCGTACGCCTTCCGCCGCGGCCGTTCGGGCGGGCACCGCCCGGCTCGTCGCCCTGGCCGCCGTCATGACCGCGGTCGGGTTGCTGCCGTGGCTCTCCGGCAGGGATCCGGCGCTCACGCTGCTGCGCGCCCGGTCCGCCGAGCAGGCGCCGACGCCCGAGGCGCTCGCCGCGATCCGGGCCGACCTCGGCCTGGACGCGGGTCCCGCGGGGCTTCTCGGCGGCTGGCTCGCCGGGCTGCTCCACGGCGACCTGGGGGTCTCCTGGGTGTCGGGCACCGACGTGTCGGCGACGGTCGTCTCCGGGCTCGGGGTCTCGCTGACCCTCATGGCGTCCGCCCTGGCGGTCGCCCTCCTCGTGGGGGCGCTGCTCGCCGCCCCGGCGCTCCTGCGGGGGCGGGCCACGGGCGGGACGCCGGCCGCGGTGCTCGCGGCGGTGCCCGAGTTCCTGCTCGCACTGGTCCTCCTGCTCACGGTCGGCGTGTGGCTGGGATGGCTGCCCACGTCCGGCTGGACGGGGCCGTCGCACCTGGCGCTGCCGGCCGTGGCCCTCGGCGTGCCGGCCGGTGCGCTCCTGGGCCGGCTGGTCGCGGACGCGCTGCCCGTCGTGTTCGAGGAGCGGTGGGTGGAGGCGTGGCGCGGGGCGGGCATCGGCCGGTGGCGGATCACCGGGGCGGCGGTGCGCCGCGCGATGCCCGCGCTCGCCGCCCAGTTCGGGATGGTGGCCGTCGGTCTGACCGGCGGAGCGGTGGCGGTGGAGACGGTGTTCGCCGTGCCCGGGATCGGACGTACGGCGCTGGGCGCGGCGACCTCGCAGGACCTGCCGCTGCTCCAGGGGTGCGTCCTCGCGCTGCTGGGTCTGGGGCTGCTCGCCGGGGCCTCGGCGGCGCTCGTCCGGCGCCGGTTGCTGGGACCCGCTCTGCGGGAGGCCGGGCTCGCGCTTCCCGCGCCGCGTCCGCGCCGGATCCCGCTCGCCGTGCCGGTGGCACTGGCGGTGGTCCTGGCGGGGGCGGTCTGGTGGGGGCTGCTGCGCGATCCGTACGCGGTGGACGTGGCGGCCCGGCTCGCGGGGCCGTCCCGCGCGCATCCGCTCGGCGCGGACGCGCTCGGCCGGGACGTGCTCGCGCGCCTGGGGCACGGTGCGGCGGCGACGGTGGGCACGGCCGCCGCCGTGACGGCGGCCGGCTGGCTGATCGCGCTCGTGCTCGGTTTCGTCCCGGGGGTGGCGGCCGGGTTCTCCGACGTCGCCAACGCGCTGCCGCCGGTCCTCACCGGGATGCTGGTCGCGGCGGTCACCGGTCCGGGAAGCGGGACGGCCGCGCTGGCCGTGACGCTGGTGTCCTGGCCGCCGCTCGCCGCGCACGCCGCCGCCCTGGTGCAGGAGATACGGGCCTCCCGGTTCCTGTCGGCCCAGCGGGCGATCGGCGCCGGCCCCCTGTGGGTGTGGACGCGGCACGTGCTGCCGTCGGTGGCCGGCCCGGTCGCCCGGCACGCCGTACTGCGCCTGCCCGGCATCGCGCTCGCCCTGGCGTCGCTGGGCTTCCTGGGGCTCGGCGCCCGGCCCCCGTCGCCCGAGTGGGGGCTGCTGCTCGACGAGTCGGCCGACTACGTCGAGCGCGCACCGGTCCCCGCCCTCGCCCCTGCCGTGGCCCTCGCGCTGCTCGCCGCGCTCGCGGTCTGCCTGTCGTCCCTCGGCACGACCCGCCGCACCGGCCCGCGCTCCCCCGGTTCCGTGCTCGCTTCGATGAAAGTCCGCCCCCGTGTCCTTCCCCCCGCACCTTCCCCCGTCTCTCCCTCCGTCCGGTGCTCACGCTCCGTTGCTCCAGGTGGACGGTCTGCGGATCGGCTTCCCCGACGGTGAGGCCGTCCGCGGAGTCTCCTTCGACCTGACCGCCGGTGAGGTGTTCGCCCTCGTCGGCGAGTCGGGGGCGGGCAAGTCCCTCACCGCGCGGGCGCTGCTGGGGATGGTCCCGCGCGTGGCCACCGTACGGGGGAAGGTGCTGCTGGACGGCGGTCCGGTCACCCCCGCCCATCTCGGCCGCCGCGTCGCCCTGATCCCCCAGGACGCGATGTCCGCCCTCTCGCCGGTGCACCGCGTCGAGGACCAACTCGCCTTCGCCGTGCGGTCGGTGTCGCGTGCGGGGCGGCGCGAGGCGCTGTCGGCGGCGCGCGGCGCGCTCGCCGCGGTGGGCCTCGGACCGGATGCGGCCGGCGCGTATCCGCACGCCCTGTCGGGCGGGATGCGGCAGCGTGCCGTGATCGCGCTGGCCCTGGTGAACGGACCGGCGCTGGTCGTGGCCGACGAGCCGACCACCGCGCTCGATCCCGAACGCCGGGAACAGGTGCTGACGCTGCTCCGCGAACGCTGTGCGGCCACGGGGGCCACCCTGCTGCTCGTCAGCCACGACCTGACGGCGGTACGGCGGGACGCCGACCGCGTGGCCGTGATGTACGCCGGGCGGATCACCGAACTCGGCGAGGCGGAGCCCGTACTGGAACGGCCGGTCGCCCCGTACACCCGAGGGCTGCTCGCCTCCCTCCCGCGGACCGGGCTCCCCCGCCGGACGCGCCTCCCCGTCCTCGCCGGCGCCCCGCCCGCGCCGGGAGCGGTCGGCGGGGGGTGCGGCTTCGCACCCCGCTGCCCGGGTGCGGACGACCTCTGCCGACGCGAGGAGCCGGTGCTCCGCGCGGTGGACGGCCGCGCCGTCGCCTGCCACCACCCGTCCGGGGAGGCGGCGTGACTCCCCTCCTGGACGTGCGTGACCTCGTCGTGCGGTACGGAACGCGGCAGGTCGTCGACCGGGTGTCCTTCACGGTCGGTGCCGGGGAAGCGGTCGGTCTGGTCGGCCCCTCGGGCTGCGGCAAGTCGACGACCGCGCTGGCGGTGCTGCGGCTGCTCCAGCCGGCGGCCGGCACGGTGCGCTTCGCCGGGGTCGACCTCACCCACCTGCCGGAGCGCGAGCTGCGCCGTCTGCGGCCCCGGTTCCAGCCGGTCTTCCAGGATCCCCACGGGGCGCTGAGCCCGCGCCGCAGGATCCGCGACCAGATCGCGGAACCCCTGCGCGTGCACGGCCGCTGGTCCCGGGCGGACGGACCGGCCCGCGTGGACGAACTGATGGAACGCGTCGGGCTCTCCCCCGCCCACGGGCTCCGGCTCCCGCACGAACTGTCCGGAGGGCAGTGCCAGCGCGTCGTCATCGCCCGCGCCCTGGCCACGCGTCCCGAACTCCTCGTCCTCGACGAGCCGACCTCCGCGCTCGACCCCTCGCTGCGCGCGGAGATCCTGAACCTCCTGATGGACCTGCGGGCCTCCCTGCGCGTCGGCTTCCTGCTCATCTCCCACGACCACGCGGCGGTCCGGCACGTCAGCGACCGCGTCCTGACCATGCGCGACGGCAGGCTCATCCCATGACTCCACTCGGCCGCCTTCTGATCGGCAGTCAGTTCGCCTTCAACGTGGGGTTCTTCGCCGTCCTGCCGTACCTCGCCGAGCACCTGGCCGGAACGCTCGGCCTGAGCGGAGCCGTGGTCGGCCTCGTCCTCGGGCTGCGGACCTTCAGCCAGCAAGGCCTCTTCGTCGTCGGAGGCATGCTCACCGACCGGTACGGGCCGCGCCCCGTGGTCCTCGTCGGCTGCGCCCTGCGGGTCGCCGGATTCTGCTGGCTGGCGGAGGCGACGGGCGTCGGCACCGTCATCGGGGCCGTCTCCCTCGTCGGCTTCGCCGCCGCGCTGTTCTCCCCGGCGGTCGAGTCCGAGATCACCCGCGAGGCGCTGCGTATCGAGCACGCGGGAGGCCCCCGCCGCACCCGGACCCTCGCCCGGTTCTCGGTCGGCGGCCAGGCCGGCGCCCTCATCGGCCCGGCCGTCGGCTCCCTCCTCCTCGCCTGGGGCGGTGACAGCGCCTTCCGCTCGGCGTGCTTCACCGGAGCGGCCGTCTTCCTCCTCGTCCTCGTGGCCCACACCGTGCTGCCGCCCCCGGGGAAGGGAGGCGGGACGGGGACTCCGTCCGGCGACGAGGGCGGGCCGGCGGCGGCGCGGCTCGTCCTCGGCAACCGGCGCTTCCTGCGGCTCGTCGCCGCGTACGCGGTCTATCTGCTGGCGTACAACCAGCTCTACCTGGCGCTGCCGGCCGAACTCGAACGGACCACCGGCTCGCAGGCCGTGCTGGGCTGGCTGTTCGCGCTCTCCGCCGCGCTGGTCGTGTGCGGCTCCGGCCCGGTCGAGAGGCTGGCCGCCGCGCGCCTGGACCATCGCGGCGCGGCACGGACCGGCCTCCTCGTCATCGCCGGAGCCTTCCTCGCGGCAGCACTCCTGCGCCCGCTGGGAGGCGTGTGGGCCGCCCTCGCCTTCACGGTGCTGCTCACCCTCGGGCAACTGCTGATCCTGCCCGCCACCCGGGCCATGCTCCCCGACCTCGTGGACCACCGGCACCTCGGACTCTTCACGGGAGCCCTCTCCTCCCTGTCCGGCCTGGCCGTACTCGCCGCCGGCGCCCCCGCCGGCGCGCTCCTCGACCTCGGCGGTCCCCTCCCGTGGCTGCTCCTGGGCGCGCTCCCCCTCCTCGCCCTCGGCTCCGTCCCGGCCACGGGGCCGAAGGGCGGAGCCGGGGGGTGACGGGGCGGCGGAACACCTTGGGACCCGAGCCGGTGCCGATGCCGCGGGCGGGTGCGCGAGCAGGGCGACGGCGGTCCGCACCGCGGCTGCCGGGGCCCGTCGTTCCGGTGCGTCAGCGCAGGCGGCGGGCCCGCAGCACGACGTCGTGGGTGTGGTGGGCGCCGGCGCCGCCTTCGGGCAGCACGCGGGGCCGCTCCTCGTCCACGTCGACCCGCCAGTCGTCGCCGAGGAGGGCGGCGACCATGGAGGGCCAGACGTAGTCGGCGGGGTCGAAGGCACCGTCCTGGCCGGAGTGGTGCTCGTCCACGCCCGCGTGGTGGACGAACAGCAGGACGCCGCCGGGCGCGACGGCGTCGAGGAGGGCACGCTCGGCCGTCGAACCCGGGGTACGGAGCAGGGCCGGGTACTGCGCGGAGACCAGGTCGAAGGAGGCGGGCTGAAGCGCCGCCTCGGTCAGACCGGCGTGCACCCAGCGCACGCCGACGCCGGCCTCCCGCGCGTGGGCGGCGGCCCGGGTCAGCGCCACGCCCGACACCTCCACCGCGGTGACGTCCCAGCCGGAGCGGGCGAGCCAGATGGCGTCGGCGCCCTCTCCGCAGCCGACGTCGAGCACGCGCCCGGGCGCGAGGTCGGCGACCCCCGCGACGAGCGCCCCGTTGGGCTGTCCGCTCCAGAGCTGCGGGCGCTCGGAATAGCGTTCGTCCCACTCGTCGCGCACGGCGCGGTCGCCGATGTAACCGTCGGCGAAGGACGGGCTGTCGGAGGGGAGGACTTCTGCTGCGGTGTCGTCGGCCATGGCGCCAGCGTCGCCCGGCCCGTCCTCGCGGGGCCAGTCCCGTTGCCGAAACGGCAACAGGACGGGCTCCTCGGACGAGCCGGGCGGTCAGTCCGCCGCGAGGACGTCCACACCGAGCGTCCGGAGTCGGCCGACCGTCGCGTCCCGGGGGTCCGCGTCGGTGATCAGCCCGGTGATCGACTCCCAGGGCAGGACGCGGTACGGCGAGGCCGTACCGATCTTCTCGGAGGAGGCGAGGACGTACGTGTCCGCGGCCCGTGCGGACAGTGCGCGTTTCATCGCCGCCTCGTCGGCGTCCCCGGTGGTCAGTCCCGCCTCGGGGTGCACCCCGGTGACGCCGAGCAGGCAGAGTTCGGCGGAGACGTTCCGCGCCGCCTCGACGGCGGCGGCGCCGCAGGCGACCGCCGAGTGTTTGAAGACGCGGCCGCCGATCAGGAAGAGCTCCGCGCGCGGATGGCCGATCAGCGCGGTCGCGATCGTCGGGCTGTGCGTGATCACGGTGCAGGCGAGGTCCCGCGGGAGGGCCCGCGCCACGGCGAGGGCGGTCGTCCCGCCGTCGAGGATCACCGACCCTCCCGGCCGTACGAGCCGCGCGGCCACCGAGGCGACCTTCCGCTTGCCGTCGGAGGCCAGCGCCTGGCGGGCGTCGTAGTCCACCACGGCGGGGGACACCGGAAGCGCGCCCCCGTAGACCCGCTGGCACAGCCCCTCGGCGGCGAGGTCCCGCAGGTCGCGCCGCACGGTGTCCTCCGAGATGCGCAGGTCGGCGGCGACGTCCTTGGCCACGACCTTCCCGGTGCGGGCGAGCAGTTCGAGCAGGTGCGCGCGCCGTTCGGCAGCCAGCATGCACGTTCCTTCCTGTTCTTGCACGATGATGCATGTATCTTAACGGCCATGAACGACGAGCCGAAGCTCCTCCCGATCGCCGGGCCGCCGCTGCCCGGCACCGACCCGGCCGGTGCCTCCCCGCACCGCCGCTCTCTGCCGGTCCCCCGCGAGGGCGCCGGGATGCCGCGCCTCGCCGCGCCGGGGCGGGCATGACCGGCCGACCGGGGGTCGACACCCCCGATCACCGCGGGCGCACCGGTCTCCACCTGGCCGGGCGCGAGCTCGACCGCAACCCCGACGTACGGATACGCGACGTCGAGCTCACCTCCCAGGGCTGGCACGTCCTGCGCCGCACGACCTTCGACTACCGGCGCCGCGACGGCCGGTGGGAGACCCAGCAGCGCGAGACGTACGACCGCGGCAACGGCGCCGTCGTCCTGCCCTACGACGCCGAGCGCGGCCGCGTCCTGCTGACCCGCCAGTTCCGCTATCCGGCCTACGTCAACGACCACCCCGACGGCATGCTCGTCGAGGCGGCGGCGGGACTCCTCGACGCGGACGACCCGCTCACCGCGATCCGCCGTGAGAGCGCGGAGGAACTCGGTGTCGACCTCGGCACGCTCGTCCCCGTGCTCGACGCCTACATGAGCCCGGGGTCCGTCACCGAGCGCCTCCATTTCTTCGCCGCCCCCTACACCCCCGCCGACCGAACCGGCGCCGGCGGAGGGCTGGAGGAAGACGGCGAGGACATCGAGGTCCTCGAACTGCCCTTCACCGAGGCCCTCGCCATGGCCCACGACGGGCGCATCGCCGACGGCAAGACCATCCTGCTCCTGCAATGGGCGGCCCTGTACGGCCCCTTCGCCGCGCGGGGACCCGCGACCTCCACGGCCGGGTGACCGTCCTCCGCGGACGGCCGCCCGCCCGTCGCACGCCTCCGCCCGGCACACCACGTCGTCGTGGACGACGGCCCCAAGGGCGGAGCGAGTGCCGACGAGGCCGCGCCGGAAGGCACGGGCGGCCCGGCTAGGGTCTGTTGTGAAAGTGCTGGTCACAGCCACTCGTTGATGGCTGCGACCAGCACGGTCGCTTCGTAGCGG
>NZ_BMTV01000034.1:0-42278 GCF_014649855.1 Streptomyces roseolus
GCCGTTCGTCAGATCCCCACGTCCCACAGGACGTGATCATCAACGAACAAGATCCACTTTCGCAACAGACCCTAGCCCCCGGGGGTCACCAGGCCCGACTCGTAGGCGAAGACCACCGCCTGCGCGCGGTCCCGCAGGTCGAGCTTGGCGAGCACCCGACCGATGTGCGTCTTCACGGTCTGCTCGGCGAGCACGAGCCGTTCCGCGATCTCCTGGTTGGAGAGCCCCCGGGCGATCAGTTCGAGCACCTCGGTCTCACGCGGCGTCAGACCGTTGAGCCGCAGCGCCGTCACGTCCTTGCGGGCTGCGGGGCGGGTCGCCGCGAAGTCGGCGATGAGCCGCCGGGTCACGGACGGCGCGAGCAGCGCGTCGCCCGCCGCCACGATCCGGACGGCGGCGATCAGGTCGGCCGGCGGCGCGTCCTTGAGCAGGAACCCGGACGCCCCGGCCCGCAGCGCCTCGTACACGTAGTCGTCGACGTCGAAGGTGGTCAGCATCAGCACCCTGGGCCGGTGCACCACCCCGGCCGGCGGGTGCAGGATCTCCCGGGCCGCCGCGAGCCCGTCCAGCTCCGGCATCCGCACGTCCATCAGCACCACGTCGGGGTGGACGGCCCGCGCCACCTCGACGCCCTGCCGCCCGTCCGGCGCCTCCCCGACCACGTCGATGTCGGCCTGGGCCGCGAGCAGCGCGGCGAATCCCGCCCGCACCATGGCCTGGTCGTCCACGATGATCACCCGAATGGTCACACGGCACCCTTGTCTGCGAGACGTTTCCCCGTCCGCCCGACTCTAGGGCGTGTCTTCCGGATCATGCCGGGCTCGTGACTCCCCGGCTACCGCTGGGAGGCGCCCCCACCGCAGGGACTCCCCCTCCGCCTTGCGACGCACGGCACCGGGCGCCGCGAGCCGATCCGGCCTGATCCGAAAGACACGCCTAGTTCGCGGCCGGGCCCCGGCCCGGATCCGGACCCGGTGCCGTCTCCGCGCCCGTCGGTGCGAGGGGGAGGCGGGCGGCGACGCGGAAGCCGCCGTCCGGCAGGGGGCCGGTGTCGAGGGTGCCGCCGGTCAGCCGGACGCGCTCGCGCATGCCGACGAGGCCGTGTCCGGTGCCCGCGCCCTCCAGGGGCGCGGCCCGCTCCGTGGCGGGGCCGTTGACCACCAGGACCGTCAGCAGGCCGGAGCCGTCCTCCCGCACCGACACCCGGGTGGGCGCGCCCGGCGCGTGCCGCACCGCGTTGGCGAGGGCCTCCTGCACGATCCGGTACGCGGACAGGCCCACCGCCTGCGGCACCTCCGTCCGCCCGTCCACGAGCTCCGCCGCCAGCGACAGCTCGGCCGGCACCCCGGCCCGTACGGTCGCCTCCACCAGCTGCTGGAGCCGGTCGAGCCCGGGCTGCGGGGCCCGTTCGCCTTCGCTCCCGTCGCTGCGGAGCACCGCGAGCAGCCGCCGCATCTCGGCCAGCGACTCCCGCGCGCTGCCCGCGATCGACGTGAACTCCTCGCGGGCCGCGTCCGGGAGCCCGGGGATCCGGTACGGCGCGGAGTCCGCCTGCACGGTGATCACCGACATGTGGTGCGCGACGACGTCGTGCAGCTCGCGGGCGATCCTGGCCCGCTCCTCCAGGAGCGTGCGCCGGGCCCGTTCGGCCTCGCTGATGGTCTCCTGCTCGGCGAGCCTGCGCTGGGCCTCGCCGCGGGCCCGGAGCGAGGAGGCCAGGAGCAGCAGCACGCCGCTCAGCACGAAGAGCAGTGTGGTGACGCCGGACTGGCCGTACGGCCGCACGAGCTCCAGGAGGTAGCCGGCCGCGCCGGTCGCCAGCCACACCCCGACGAGGGTGCGGCGCGGCTCGCGCAGCCCCAGCGCGAGCATCAGCGCGCAGTAGCCCACGACCGCCGGCGGCGTCCACGGCCACAGCCGGGCCTGCGGCCCGTCGGAGGCGAGCTGGACCAGCGCCCCGGCGATGTCGGCGGGGAGGACGACCCACCAGGCCTGGAGCGGCCGGGTGGTGGCGAGCAGCAGCGGCGCGGTCTGCGCGGTGGCGATCGCCCCGGCGAGGGCGCCGGGCACGTCGTAGTCGGTGATCAGCAGGTGGACGGTGACCGGGAGCAGGGAGGCGACGAGGGCGACCCCGAACGCGTACGGCAGCAGCCGCGTCCACCGGGCCGAGGCGCCGCCGAAGGGGGCGGCGCCCGGGGTGGCGGGGGTGGCGAAGGTGGCCTCCAGGGCCTGGAGGACCGCCCGTGACCAGCTCTGGAGCCGCACGGCGAGCGGGCCGGGGCGCGGTCGCTTCTCGAACGCTTTCATGTCGGGTCAGCCTAGGTTCGCGGCCCGGCCCCGTCGTCGTACCAGGGGGGTCGATTCCGGATCGGACCCTGGTATGACGTCGGCCCGGGTCGGGACGGCATAGGACGTCCGCCGGGTCGGGACGGCGTAGAACGTCCGTCCGGGCCGGGGCGGCGCAGGACGTCCGTCGGGTCGGGACGGCGCAGGACGTCCGTCCGGGCCGGGGCGGCGCAGGACGTCCGTCGGGTCGGGACGGCGTAGAACGTCCGTCCGGGCCGGGGCGGCGCAGGACGTCCGCCGGGTCGGGACGGCGCAGGACGTCCGTCCGGGCCGGGGCGGCGTGCGGCACCCGCCCGGGGCCGGGACGGCGTTACAGCTCGGCGAGCAGTTCCGTCTTCTTCGCCGCGAATTCCTCGTCCGTCACCAGGCCCGCCCGGTGCAGTTCGCCGAGGTGCCGAATCCTTTCAGCAATGGCCCCGGGGTCACCGTGCGCCGCGCTGCGCACCCCCGCGGGGACGGGAGCGCGGTCCTTGGCGCGGATCGCCGCGAGGACCGCCGCCGCGAACGGCAGGGAGTCGTGCACCGGGCCGTACCCGAGCCCGAAGACCACCGACGCCGGATCGTGGTCCGGCCGCTCCGGCCGGGGCGTCCCGCCCCGGGGGAGCAGCCGCAGGAACCCGCCGGGGGAGTCCGGGGTGCGCCACTCGACCCCGCTCAGCTCCCGCACCGGGAAGACCTGGTCCCCCGTCTTCCACTTCTCCGACGTGGCCATCGTCGACGACCAGCGGAAGGTGACCTCGGACGTCCCGTCGAACGTCGCCTTCCCGTCGTACGCCTTGAAGGAGATCGGCCCCTGCGGCGGCGCCACCAGGAAGCCGGAGTCCCAGCGATCGACCGGGTCCAGTGGATCCAGCGGGTCCGGCGGCCCCGCGGGGATCACCGCGGCCAGCTCGTCGCGCAGCCGGGCGGCGAGCTCCTCGCGGTCGGCGGGCAGCGCGAGGCGGTACGGGTCGCAGGTCTCCTTCAACTGCCCCGCGGCCGCCTCCATCAGCGGATCGGCGCCCGGCCGCGGCACGGCGTGCAGCACGACGGTGCCCCGCCTGCCCGGCGCGAGCGTCGCCGCGGACAGCGCCTCGTACGGCACGCGTCGCTCGCGCAGCGCCTGGAACAGCCTCGGCGTACGGATCCCCCGTTCGAAGCGGATGACGAGGGCGTCGCTCTCGAACTCCCAGGTGGCATGAATTCCGGCCAGCACATCACCCATACGCCTCATCGTAAGCGGCGCGTGGCCGTGCGTCGCCCCTCGGAACTATGGGGAAATTCCGTGATCTACGCGCGTCAGAGCTCGGTGCCGCCGGAGATTCCCCCGTGGCAAGCGCTGTCGGCACGTGCGCAGACGACCCGGCCGAAGGCTCCCGCGCCGATCGCCGCGAAGTTCCCGAGGCTCTCCGTCCCCGGCTCGAAATAACCGCTGTGCCCGGCCGCTCCGGCCGCCGAGACCAGTCGCGCCCCGAACTCCGGCGCCACCGGGTCCGCCCCGTGCCCGACCCCGCCGACCTCCAGGTGGGGGACGTCGGCGATCCAGTCCTCCGCGTCCCGCATCGCCCATATCCGCGCCTTCGTGCCCAGCTCGGCGGCGGTCTCCGCCCGCATCCCGGGGCTGCCGGCCACGGTCAGGTCCGTCACCCGCTCGGGCAGCCGCGGCGCGGCGATCCCGCAGAGCACGGAGCCGTAACTGTGGCAGAAGAGCGCCACCCGCGCCGTTCCCGGCAGTCCCTCGGCGAGCCGGACGAGCCGGTCGGCGCCGGTGGCGGCGAGCCGTCCGGTCGCCGCGTCCACGCCGACGCGGGCGGGCGCGGTGTAGCCGGCCCAGGCGATGACCGCGACCCTGGCCCCCGGGGCGGTGCGCCGCTCGGCCTCGTACAGGGCGCGCGCCATGCCGACGGGGGCGGTGTACCGGCCGTGGGTCTTCTGGAAGGTGAGGAGATGGGTGTCGACGCCGGGCACGACGACCGACACCCGCCGGGCCCGCTCCAGGTCGCCCAGGACCTCGGCGACCCGGCCCGTACCGGTGGGGTCGAAGGCGAGGATCCGGCGGTCGGGGGCGAGGAGGGACCGGAGGCGGTCCACCCGCCGGCGGGCCTCGTGCCGGCCCTCGGAGGAGAGGCGGGGGTCGTCGACGCGGGGCCGTTCGGCCGCGAGCGCGCGGGCGAGGCCGATCCGGTTGGCGCGGTAGCGCAGGGCCGGTGGTGCCCCGTCGAGATTGCCGACGACGAAGGGGTGCCGCTCGGCGAGGTCCTCGGCGCGGGCCGTCCCGAGGGCGGCGAACCAGGCGGCGACCGTCCGCGGCGGGGCGGTGGCCGGATCCGGCGGCGGGACGTCCGCCGTCCGCTCCCGCGCCCAGGCGGCCAGCGCGGCCTCCATGGACGGACCGGCCGCGGGCCGCTGCCGGGCGGTGGTCCACCCGGTGGTGGCCAGCATCACGAGGACGACGGCCAGTGCGAGCAGCGTGCGCAGGACGGCGAGGGACGGCGGGACGTCGGCGGAGGTCACGGGCGCACACCCTAGACGGCCGAGATGACGGACCGGCCGGGAGCGGCCCGTGCGGGAGCCCCGCCCGGCGGGGCGCCGCGACCGGACGTCCGGCCTCGTGCCGACGTCGTGGCGGCCTCGTGCCGCACTCGGGCCGGAGTCGTGCTGGGCTGGTGTCCGCCTCGATCCGGACTCGCGCCGGCCGTGAACCGCCCTGGTTTTCGGCCCGGTTCGGGGTCGGGCGCGGGGTCTGCCCGGGGCCGCGCGTCAGTCCCGCGTGCCGGGCTCCCGCCAGTGGAGGGAGAGCGCCGGGCCGAGGTGGTCGAGGTACCGCTCGGTGAGGGCGCGGATGGCCTCCAGGGTGCGGTCCGTGCCCTTGCCCCACATCTGTCCCGTGACGCGCATCACGCCGCAGAAGGCGGCCACCGCGATCCGGGGCCGCGGGTCGGCGTCCACGTCGAGCCCCTCGCGGCGGGCGACGAGCCGGGCGACGGTCTCCTCCATCTCGCTGGACCGGCGCAGGTGCGCGGCGAGCAGCGCCGGCGTCGACTCGATCATGAGGAAGTTCCGCAGGTACAGCTCGACGGGGACGACCTCGTGGATCGCGTCGCCCACCCCGTCCCAGGAGGCCAGCACGGCGTTGCGCATCGCGTCGAAGGGCCCCTCCTCGGGCGGGCGCGCGGCCAGCGCCCGGACGAACTCCTCCTCGACGATCCGCTGGAGGGCGAAGGCGACCTCCTCCTTGGAGGCGAAGTAGCGGAAGAACGTCCGCTGGGAGACCTCCACCGCCTCGGCGATCTCGTCGACGGTGGTCCGCTCGTACCCCTGGGTGGTGAAGAGCTCCAGGGCGACCTTGATGAGCGCGTCGCGGGTGCGCTGTTTCTTCCGCTCACGCAGGCCGGGCGCGGACACGGTCAAAGGAGTCTCTTTTCGGTGGATTGCGGGAGCTTCTCCCTGATCAGCGTACCTGTGAGCTACGTGACAGTTACCGACGCGTGAATCGCTTTGTCAATTGTCAGTGACTGTCACTAGCCTCGTTCTCATGACTAGTCAGACCACCGTGGAAAAGACCCCGCAGGGTCAGGGGGGCGCCCGGGAACCCGTACCGGGCCCGGCGAAGGGCCTGCGCGGCCACCCCTGGCTGACTCTGTTCGCCGTCGCGGCCGGCGTGATGATGGTCGCGCTCGACGGCACGATCGTCGCCATCGCCAACCCCGCCATCCAGGCCGATCTCGGCGCCACCCTGGACCAGCTCCAGTGGATCACCAACGGCTACCTGCTCGCGCTCGCCGTCGCCCTGATCACCGCCGGCAAGCTCGGCGACCGCTTCGGCCACCGCCAGACCTTCCTCATCGGCATCGCCGGCTTCGCCGCCGCGTCGGGCGCCATCGGCCTCTCCGACTCGATCGCCGCCGTCATCGCCTTCCGCGTCCTCCAGGGCCTCTTCGGCGCCCTGCTGATGCCGGCCGCGCTCGGCCTGCTCCGCGCGACCTTCCCCGCCGAGAAGCTGAACATGGCGATCGGCATCTGGGGCATGGTCATCGGCGCCTCCACCGCCGGCGGCCCGATCCTCGGCGGCTTCCTCGTCGAGCACGTCAGCTGGCAGTCCGTCTTCTTCATCAACGTGCCGGTCGGCGTCCTCGCCCTCGTGCTCGGCCTGGTGATCCTCAAGGACCACCGCGCCGAGAACGCCCCGCGCTCCTTCGACGTCCTCGGCATCGCGCTGCTCTCCGGCGCGATGGGCCTGCTCGTCTGGAGCCTCATCAAGGCCGGTGCGGACTGGGGCTGGGCCAGCGGCAACACCTGGGGCTGCCTGATCGGCTCGATCGTCCTCTTCGCCGTCTTCGCGGTCTGGGAGACGAAGGTCAAGGAGCCGCTCATCCCGCTGGGCATGTTCCGCTCCGTGCCGCTCTCGGCCGGTGTGGTGCTGATGGTCCTGATGGCCTTCGCCTTCATGGGCGGCCTCTTCTTCGTGACCTTCTACCTCCAGGGCGTGAAGGGCCTCGGTCCGATCGACGCCGGTCTGCGGCTGCTGCCGCTGACCGCGATGATGATCGTCTCCTCGCCGCTGGCCGGCGCGCTCATCACCAAGTTCGGCCCGCGGGTGCCGCTGGTCGGCGGCATGGTCTGCACGGCCGCCGCGATGTTCGGCATGATCACGCTCTCCTCCGGCACGAGCACGCTCGCCATGTCCCTCTGGTTCGCCCTCCTCGGCCTGGGTCTCGCCCCGGTCATGGTCGGCGCCACCGAGGTCATCGTCGGCAACGCGCCCCTGGAGCTCTCCGGCGTCGCCGGCGGTCTCCAGCAGGCCGCCATGCAGGTCGGCGGCGCGCTCGGGACCGCGGTGCTCGGCGCGGTCATGTCCTCCAAGGTCGCCGGCTCCTTCGCGGAGAACTGGAAGGAGGCCGGCATCCCGGTCCCGGTCGACCCGCGCCTGGAGGAGGCCGCCGAGTTCGGCATGGCCCCGGAGGCGATGGCGAAGGCGCCCGGCATGACCCCGGACCTGTTCGCCAAGATCACCGACGTCATCCACGACACCTTCCTGCAGGGCATGGGCCTCGCCTTCACCGTCGCCGGTGTCGTCGCGGTGGTCGCGGCCCTGGTCGCCACCCTCACCAAGCGCGGCGAGAACGCGCAGGCGGGCATGGGTGGCGGGCACATCTGACCCGCGTCCGGCCCGTGCCCGACCGTGCGGGGCCCGGAGGGGCCTTGGAGTGGCCTGGAGGGGTTCCGGAGTGCCTCGGGGGGACCGGAGGTGGCCCGGAGGGTCCGGAGGTGGCTCGGGGGGTCCGGAGAGGCCCGGGGGCCCGAAGGGGTCCGGAGGGGCTTCGAGGACCCTGAGGTTCCCTAGGGGGCCGTCACCCGTTCGAAGGAACGGGGGCGGCCCCCCTTCCGTTCGGCGGATCACTTCCTCCATGCTCGTGATTACAGAGAGTGACGACATGGGGGATGATCTGCATGAACGCAAAGACGATGGCCGTACTCACGGGACTGGCGGCCCTGCTCCTGGCCACCCTCCCGGCCGCATCCGCTCCGGCGGCTCCGGCAGCCGCGGCGGCTCCGGCCGCCGGGACCTCGCTGGGGGTCTGCGGGCCCGGGCGGCTCTGCCTCTGGCCGAAGCCCGACTTCAAGGGCCGGCCGTGGACGTACGAACTGGCGACGACGGACCTCGACAGCTGCGTCGCCCTGCCGGCGGGGGCCTCGGCCCAGTCCCTGGCCGTCCGCACCGGCCGGCCGGTGACGGCCTACCAGTCGCCGGAGTGCGCGGAGACGGGCGAGTTCGAGACCTACCCGGGCCGGGGCACCTGGGTCCCGCAGACGCCCTACGAGGTCAGAGCCTTCAAGCTCTGGGAGCGGTAGGACCACCGGGCGCCGACACCCCGTCCGGTAGGCCCTCCGGTGCGTCGTCCTCCGGTACGTCCTCCGGCCCTGTCCCCGCCTGCCGCGGCACCGGGCCGGAGAGGCGGGCGACCTCGGCGCGCAGCTCGCGGACCTCCCGGGTCAGGGCCTCCAGGAGCTCCGTCTGGCGGCGTTCCAGCGCGTCGTCGCGCTCGAAGCGGGCGATGAACCAGGCCGCGATGTTGGCGGTCACCACACCCAGCAGGGCGATGCCCGAGAGCATCAGCCCGACCGCCAGCACCCGCCCGAGACCGGTCGTCGGCGCGTGGTCGCCGTAGCCGACCGTCGTCATCGTGGTGAAGGACCACCACACCGCGTCGCCGAGGGTCCGGATGTTGCCGTCCGGCGCGTCCCGCTCGACGTGCAGCACCGCCAGCGAGCCGAACATCATCAGCCCGACCACCGCGCCCGCCACATAGGTGGTGAGCGTGATCTGCGGGGCCATCCGGGCCCGCCGGCCGACGAGGAGGAGAGTGGAGACCACCCGCAGCAGCCGCAGCGGCTGCACCAGCGGCAGCAGCACCGCGAGCAGGTCGAGGGGGTGGGAGCGGACGAAGGCCCAGCGCGCCGACGAGAGCGCCAGCCGGACGGCGTAGTCCACCGCGAAGGCGCCCCACACCGCCCACTCCACCCAGGAGCACAGCCGGTGCACCCAGGGGTCGGCGCCGGGCGCCACGATCGGCACGGCGTAGGCGATGCCGAAGGCCACCGCCAGGACCAGCAGCGGGGTCTGGGTGAGCTCTTCCCAGCGGACCTTCGCGGGGCGCTCCTTCTTCACGGACATGCGGGGCATCGTAAGGAATGCCGGGCACCGCGAAGGGCGGCGGGACCCGCCGGTCCCACCGCCCTCACCAGGTGCTACGCCCCGCCGCGGCCCGTCAGGCGTCGCCGCCCGCGGGGCCCGGGTCGGCGGCGGCCACGTCCAGGAGCTGGTAGCGGTCCACCGCCTGCTTCAGGACCGCCCGGTCCACCTTGCCCTCGCGGGCCAGCTCGGTGAGGACCGCGAGGACCACCGACGGCGCGTCGATGTGGAAGTAGCGGCGGGCGGCGCCCCGGGTGTCCGCGAAACCGAAGCCGTCCGCGCCGAGGGAGGTGTACGGCCCGGGGATCCAGCGGGCGATCTGGTCCGGCACCGAGCGCATCCAGTCCGAGACCGCCACGAAGGGGCCCTCGGCGGCCTGGAGCTTGCGGGTGACGTACGGGACGCGCTGCTCCTCGTCCGGGTGGAGCAGGTTGTGCTCCTCGACCGCCACCGCCTCGCGGCGGAGCTCGTTCCAGGAGGTCGCGGACCAGACGTCGGCCTTGACGTTCCACTCCTCGGCGAGGATCCGCTGCGCCTCGATCGCCCACGGGACGGCGACGCCGGAGGCCATGATCTGCGCGGGGATCGTGCCGGCCTCGGCCCGCTTGAAGAGGTGGATGCCCTGGAGGATGCCCTCCACGTCCACGTCCTCCGGTTCGGCCGGGTGCTGGATCGGCTCGTTGTAGACCGTCAGGTAGTAGAAGACGTCCTCCGCCTGGGGGCCGTACATCCGGCGCAGACCGTCCTTGACGATGTGCGCGATCTCGAAACCGAAGGCCGGGTCGTAGGCGATGCAGGCCGGGTTCGTCGAAGCGAGGAGGTGCGAGTGACCGTCGGCGTGCTGGAGGCCCTCGCCGGTCAGCGTGGTGCGGCCGGCCGTGGCGCCGAGGACGAAGCCGCGGGCGAGCTGGTCGGCCATCTGCCAGAACTGGTCGCCGGTCCGCTGGAAACCGAACATCGAGTAGAAGACGTAGACCGGGATCAGCGGCTCGCCGTGGGTGGCGTAGGCCGAGCCGGCGGCGATCAGCGAGGCCGTGCAGCCGGCCTCGGAGATGCCGTCGTGCAGCATCTGGCCGGTCGGGGACTCCTTGTAGGCGAGGAGGAGTTCGCGGTCCACCGCCTCGTACTGCTGCCCCAGCGGGTTGTAGATCTTGGCGCTCGGGAAGAAGGAGTCCATGCCGAAGGTGCGGTACTCGTCCGGCGCGATCAGCACGAAGCGCTTGCCGATCTCCTTGTCCCGCATCAGGTCCTTGAGCAGCCGGACGAAGGCCATGGTGGTGGCGATCGACTGCTGGCCCGAGCCCTTGCGGACCGCCGCGTAGGTCTTGTCGTCCGGCAGCGCCAGCGGCTTCGACCGCACGACCCGGGTCGGCACGTAGCCGCCGAGCGCGTTGCGGCGGTCGTGCATGTACTGGATCTCCTCGGAGTCCCGGCCCGGGTGGTAGTACGGCGGCAGGCCGGACTCCAGCTCCTTGTCGGTCACCGGGATGTGCAGCCGGTCGCGGAAGCGCTTGAGGTCGTCGACCGTCAGCTTCTTCATCTGGTGGGTGGCGTTGCGGCCCTCGAAGTTGGGGCCGAGGGTCCAGCCCTTGACGGTCTGGGCCAGGATCACCGTCGGCTGGCCCTTGTGGGCCTTGGCCGCCGCGTAGGCCGCGTAGATCTTCTTGTGGTCGTGGCCGCCGCGCCCCAGGTGGAGGATCTGCTGGTCCGACATGGACTCGACCATGGCCCGCAGCCGGTGGTCGTCACCGAAGAAGTGGTCGCGGATGTACGCGCCGGTCTCCGTGGCGTACGTCTGGAACTGCCCGTCCGGCGTGGTGTTCAGCCGGTTCACCAGGATGCCGTCGCGGTCCTGGGCGAGCAGCGGGTCCCAGGAGCGGTCCCAGATGAGCTTGATGACGTTCCAGCCGTTGCCCCGGAAGATCGACTCCAGCTCCTGGATGATCTTGCCGTTGCCGCGGACCGGGCCGTCGAGCCGCTGGAGGTTGCAGTTGACGACGAAGGTGAGGTTGTCGAGGCCCTCGCGGGCCGCGATGGAGAGCTGACCGAGCGACTCGGCCTCGTCCATCTCGCCGTCGCCGAGGAAGGCCCACACGTGCGACTTCGAGGTGTCGGCGATCCCGCGCGCCTCCATGTACCGGTTCATCCGGGCCTGGTAGATCGCGCCGAGCGGGCCGAGGCCCATCGACACCGTGGGGAACTCCCAGAAGTCCGGCATCAGCCGCGGGTGCGGATACGACGACAACCCGTCCGGGTACTTCGACTTCTCCTGGCGGAAGCCGTCGAGCTGGGCCGTGCTCAGCCGGTCCAGGAGGAAGGCTCGGGCGTAGATGCCGGGGGAGGCGTGGCCCTGGAAGAAGATCTGGTCGCCGCCGTCGCCCTCGTCCTTGCCCCGGAAGAAGTGGTTGAAGCCCACGTCGTACAGGGAGGCGGAGGAGGCGAAGGTGGCGATGTGGCCGCCGACGCCGATGCCCGGGCGCTGGGCGCGCGAGACCATCACGGCCGCGTTCCACCGGGTGGCGTTGAGGACCTTGCGCTCGATCTCCTCGTTGCCGGGGAAGAAGGGCTCGTCCTTGGTGGCGATCGTGTTGACGTAGTCCGTGCTCCGCATCTCGGGCACGGCCACCCGCTTCTCGCGGGCGCGCTCGATCAGCCGGAGCATCAGGTAGCGGGCCCGCTCGCGGCCCCGCTCGTCGACGGCCGCGTCGAGGGAGTCGAGCCACTCCTGGGTCTCTTCCGGGTCGAAGTCCGGGACCTGGCTGGGAAGGCCGCCAATGATGATCGGGTTGCGGTCGGATCCGGGAGCCACGCTGTTCCTTCGCTGGTCGGGGGGATCCCCCGAGGGAGGGGAGCCCCGGTGAGGCCGGGATGTCCGAGGCCGGGGACGTCCATCGTGTACCCGGCCCGCGGCACGCGTCATCTTTACCGAGAGGCGGTCCTCCCCGCGCCCTCCCGCGCGAACGGTATGGTCAAATCGCAACCTTACGCCCAATCCGCGCATGCGTTCCGGCAATGTGTTCGGCAGACTGAAACCGCAGAAACCCGCGAAGCGGGACGAATCGTGTACCCCTGATCACGGAGTGCTGTCGAAAGTCGCCGGAAGTTGCGGTGAGACGGCCCCAAACGTCACCGTTTCGGCGGTCTCCACGGCCGGGTACTTGCGCGATCCGCCCCGTCACGTGTGGACTACGGCCAGCGCCGCGCGCACGCGCGGCCCGAGCATTTTCCGTTACATGATCAGGAGGCAAGCCGTGAGCGCGACCGCGGACCACGCGGAGGAGCGGACCAACCCGGCGGCGAGGCTGGGGTTCGAGCCCGGACAGGTGGTCCAGGAGATCGGCTACGACGACGACGTCGACCAGGATCTCCGTGAAGGCATCGAGTCCACCATCGGCCAGGAGCTCGTGGACGAGGACTACGACGACGTCGCAGACGCCGTCGTCCTCTGGTTCCGGGACGAGGACGGTGATCTCACCGACACGCTGGTGGACAGCATCGGTCTGCTGGAGGACGGCGGCAACATCTGGCTGCTGACGCCGAAGACCGGCCGTGACGGCTACATCGAGCCGTCCGACATCAACGATGCCGCGCAGACCGCTGGTCTCTCCCAGACCAAGAGCATCAGCGTCGCCAAGGACTGGACGGGCACCCGCCTGGCCGCTCCCAAGCGCTGATCCCCCTGCTGCGCGAAGCCCCCGCCGTCGCCACGGCGGGGGCTTTCCGCATGCGCGGCGGGGGCCTTCGGCATCCGTGCCCGCCCGCACGTGCCCGCGCCCGGGAGGCCGCCGGCCAGGCCGTAGGGTGGGGTTCACCGGTTCGGCCCAGAGGCCGGGCCCCGTCGAAGGGATGCGTACGCGATGGCGATCGAGGTCGGCACCAAGGCCCCCGATTTCGAGCTCAAGGACAACCACGGCCGCACCGTGAGGCTCTCCGACTTCCACGGTGAGAAGAACGTCGTCCTGCTCTTCTACCCCTTCGCCTTCACCGGCGTCTGCACGGGCGAGCTGTGCGAGCTCCGCGACAACCTGCCGACGTTCGTCAACGACGACACCCAGCTCCTCGCGGTCTCCAACGACTCGATCCACACCCTGCGCGTCTTCGCCGAGCAGGAGGGCCTGGAGTACCCGCTCCTCTCCGACTTCTGGAAGCACGGCGAGGCCTCCCGCGCCTACGGCGTCTTCGACGAGGAGAAGGGCTGCGCCGTCCGCGGCACCTTCATCATCGACAAGGAGGGCGTCGTCCGCTGGACGGTCGTCAACGCCCTGCCCGACGCGCGCGACCTCGACGAGTACGTGCGGGCGCTCAAGGCCATCTGAGCCCGCCCCGCCCGGCCCCGGAATCGGCGACGCGAACCGACATCCCCCGATTCCCCGGGCGAATCGCCTGTTTCGACGGGGAACCCGTCACTAGGATCCAGTCGTTGATCCGATGCCAACGCACGACCGGGGGCGCTGCCCCTGGAAACCAATGATGGAGGGACTCGTGGGAGTCAGCCTCAGCAAGGGCGGCAACGTCTCGCTGACCAAGGAGGCCCCTGGCCTCACCGCCGTGACCGTCGGTCTGGGCTGGGACGTCCGCACCACCACCGGTACGGACTTCGACCTCGACGCCAGCGCCATCCTGGTGAGCGAGGCCGGCAAGGTGCGCAACGACCAGGACTTCGTCTTCTTCAACAACCTCAAGAGCGCCGACGGTTCCGTCGAGCACACCGGTGACAACCTCACCGGTGAGGGCGAGGGCGACGACGAGCAGGTCAAGGTCAACCTGGCCGGCGTGCCGGCCGACGTGGCCAAGATCGTCTTCCCGGTGTCCATCTACGACGCCGAGAACCGCCAGCAGTCCTTCGGCCAGGTGCGCAACGCGTTCATCCGCGTCGTGAACCAGGCCGGCGGCGCCGAGATCGCGCGGTACGACCTCTCCGAGGACGCCTCGACCGAGACCGCCATGGTCTTCGGCGAGCTGTACCGCCACGGCGCGGAGTGGAAGTTCCGCGCGGTCGGCCAGGGTTACGCCTCGGGCCTGCGCGGCATCGCGCAGGACTTCGGCGTCAACGTCTGAGTCGAGCCCGCACGCACACGTCCGGCGCCGCACCTCGTGCGGCGCCGGACGTGCCTCATGGCAGCAGCATCCACCGGGGAGGAACCGAACACCATGGGCGTCACGCTCGCCAAGGGAGGCAACGTCTCCCTCTCCAAGGCCGCACCCAACCTCACCAAGGTCCTCGTCGGCCTCGGCTGGGACGCGCGGTCCACCACCGGAGCCGCCTTCGACCTCGACGCCAGCGCGCTGATGTGCCAGGCCGGCCGGGTGCTCGGTGACGAATACTTCGTCTTCTACAACCAGCTGCGCAGCCCCGAGGGTTCGGTCGAGCACACCGGCGACAACCTCACCGGCGAGGGCGACGGCGACGACGAGTCGCTGGTCATCGACCTCACCCGCGTCCCGCTCCACTGCGACAAGATCGTCTTTCCGGTCTCGATCCACGACGCCGACAACCGCGGCCAGACCTTCGGCCAGGTCAGCAACGCCTTCATCCGCGTGGTGAACCAGGCGGACGGCCAGGAGCTGGCCCGTTACGACCTCTCCGAGGACGCCTCCACCGAGACCGCGATGATCTTCGGCGAGCTCTACCGCTACAACGGCGAGTGGAAGTTCCGTGCGGTCGGCCAGGGGTACGCGTCCGGGCTGCGGGGCATCGCTCTAGACTTCGGGGTCAACGTTTCGTAAAGCCGCGTTATCACACAATGGGGTAGGCAGTGGTTCTGAAAACCTTCGGCTGGTCGTTCGCGATCACCGCGCTCGGCCTGGTCGCCGCGGTTCTCTACGGGGGGTGGGAGGCGTTCGGGATTGTCGCGATCCTCTGCATCCTCGAGATCTCGCTCTCCTTCGACAACGCCGTGGTCAACGCCGGCATCCTGAAGAAGATGAATGCCTTCTGGCAGAAGATCTTCCTCACCATCGGCATTCTGATCGCCGTCTTCGGAATGCGACTGGTCTTCCCCGTCGTGATCGTCGCGGTGAGCGCCAAGATCGGACCCATCGAGGCCGTCGACCTGGCGCTCAACGACGCCGACCGCTACCAGGAGCTCGTCACCGACGCGCACCCGTCGATCGCCGCCTTCGGTGGCATGTTCCTGCTGATGATCTTCCTCGACTTCATCTTCGAGGACCGTGACATCAAGTGGCTCGGCTGGATCGAGCGCCCGCTGGCCAAGCTCGGCAAGGTCGACATGCTGTCGGTCTGCATCGCCCTGATCGTCCTGCTCGTCGCCTCGATGACCGTCGCGACCCAGGCCCACCAGCACGGCGGCATGCACGTCGACAAGACGCAGACGGTGCTGATCTCCGGCATCGCCGGCCTCATCACGTACCTGGTCGTCGGCGGTCTCTCCGGCTTCTTCGAGAACAAGCTCGAAGAGGAGGAGGAGCGCGAGCACGAGGCCGAGGAAGAGGCCAGGCGCAGCGGCAAGAAGGTCTCCGCGATCCAGCTGGCCGGCAAGGCCGCCTTCTTCATGTTCCTGTACCTGGAGGTCCTCGACGCCTCCTTCTCCTTCGACGGCGTCATCGGCGCCTTCGCCATCACCAACGACATCGTCCTGATGGCGCTCGGCCTCGGCGTCGGCGCCATGTACGTCCGGTCCCTCACGGTCTACCTGGTCAAGCAGGGCACCCTGGACGACTACGTCTACCTGGAGCACGGCGCCCACTACGCCATCGGCGCCCTCGCCGCGCTCCTCCTCATCACCATCCAGTACGAGATCAACGAGGTCATCACCGGCCTCATCGGCGTCGTCCTGATCGGCTGGTCCTTCTGGTCCTCCGTCCGCCGCAACCGCGCGCTGGCGGCCGAGGAGGGCGGCTCCGGCTCCTCCGGCGACAAGGCCGAGGTGAGCTCCGGGGTGTGACACCCTGCTCCCCGGAGTGCGCCCCGCCACGGGGTGTGACACCGGGGACAATGAGGAACGCTTCCCTGCGGGGCGGCCGGCCCGTCCGGTCGCCCCGCAGGCGTGTGGCGGGCGGACAAGGCGACCGATCGTGGGGGTGGGGGCCGATGGCCTTCTGGGACAGTCTGATTCCGGGGCGCGCGACGCCCTTCGACACGGGGATGGGCGCGTCCCACACCATCGACCTGACCAGGCGGCGCCCCCAGGTGTCGCTGGCCCGCCAGGGCGGCGCCACCGGCAACCTCCGGGTCAACCTCTCCTGGCGGATGCGCACCTCCGACATCGAGGGCCGTTCCCGGCAGAGCGGCCGGCTGCTGCGCAATCCGGCCCAGTACTTCAAGCCCGAGGTCGTCCAGGCGCACACCCAGGGCATGGTCAACGTCGACCTCGACCTCGGCTGCCTCTACGAGCTCAAGGACGGCAGCAAGGGCGTCGTACAGCCGCTCGGCGGCTTCTTCGGCGACCTCAACGCCGCCCCGTACGTGAAGCTCAGCGGCGACGACCGCTTCGGGGCCCCCTCCGGGGAGACGATCTTCGTCAACCTCGACCACAAGGACGAGATCAAGCGGCTGCTCTTCTTCGCGTACATCTACGACCAGACCCCGGCCTTCGACCGCACGCACGCCAAGATCACGCTCTATCCGAGCAACGGCCCGCGCATCGAGATCGACCTCGACGAGCGCGCCCCGCAGGCCCGCTCCTGCGCCGTCTTCTCGGTGGACAACAGCAAGGACGAGCTGATCGTCCGGCGCGAGGTGCGGTTCGTCTACGGCTTCCAGGCCGAGCTGGACCGGCTCTACGGCTGGGGACTCCAGTGGGGCCGCGGCTACAAGTCCAAGACCTGACGGCGGCCCCCCGGCGCCCGGGTCAGGCGCGCTGGAACTGCGGCCCCATCGGCGGCATCCGGAACTCCGCGGCCGGCTCGGGGCCGCCCTGCCCGGCGTGCACCGGCTGCGGGTAGCCGTACGCGGGCCCGGGGCCCGGCACCGACGACTGCGGGTAGCCGTAGGCGGGCTCCCGCTCGGGCATCGGCGGCACGGGGGGCATCGGCGGCAGCGGCGGCACGGGGGTGTGGACGACGGTCGCGTCGAGGTCCGGGTCCGGGGCGGAGCCCGTACCGGCTCCGGTGCCGGCGGCGGAGGCGTCGACGAGCGCGGTCTCGGCGAGCGAGCCCTCGGAGACGGACGCCGAGGCGTCGGTGCCGGCCGCGTCGGCGGCGTCCTCGGGCGCCTCGTCGACCGAGATGCCGAAGTCCGTCGCCAGGCCCACCAGGCCGGTCGGATAGCCCTGCCCGACCGCCCGGAACTTCCATCCGTCGCCCCGGCGGTACAGCTCGCCGCAGATGACCGCGGTCTCCTCGCCGGTCTCCGCCGTGACGTCGAAGCTGGCCAGCGGTTCCCGGTCGGGCGCGGCCGTGGCGTCGTACAGGTGGATCCGCAGGTCCGTGACGGCGCGGAAGGTGCCGCCGTCCGAGGAGGCGGCGAGCACCACCCGGTCGACGGCGGCGTCGAGCGCCCCGAGGTCGGCCTCGACCGTGTCCGTCAGCCCGTCGGCCACCCGCTTCTTCGGCAGCCGCCGCACCAGCCCCGAAGGGTGGCGCGGCTGGTTGTAGAAGACGAAGTCCTCGTCGGAGCGGACTCGCCCGTCGGGCCCGAGGACCAGGGCCGAGGCGTCCACGTCGGGGACCCCGGGGCCCGGGGTCCAGCGGAGCACGGCCCGTACGGCCGCGGTGTCGAGAGGGACGTTGGAGCCCTTCAGCATCGCGTGCGTCATGACGGCCATCCTGCCCTCCTGCCCGACCGGGGGACAACGCGGGGGCGCGACGAACCGCCCGGCGGCCGGGCCGGAGCGGCGGAACCGGGATCGTACACCTGACGGAATCCGGTGTAGGGGAGGCATCCGACGGGGACGGGTTACCTGGATTTCACGCGCGCTGGGAACCATGGACACCCGCACCTACGTACTATTACCGGCCACGTGTCATCCGGCCAAAGAAACCAGACGGGGGACTTATATGCGTCATTTCGGGCACATTCCGTCCACCGTGCGGAACGGACTGTTCCACCGCGAGCCGGTCGAGTTCACCGCCGACTCGCCCGCCGGCACGCTCGCGGTCGCCCTCGGCGCCACGCTCTACAGCCCGGCCACCCGGCCCCGTCTCGCCGACGCGATCCGCAAGCAGGCCGCCCGGGGCGTCGTGTCCATGGTCCTCTGCCTGGAGGACTCGATCGGCGACGAGGACGTCCAGGCCGGCGAGGCCAACCTGATCCAGGAATTCCGCCGCCTCGCCACCGAGACCCCGGAGGGGACCGAGGACGGCGGCACGGCCGACGGGCGGCCCGCCGAGGGCCCCGGCCTCCCCCTGCTCTTCATCCGCGTCCGCGACCCCCGCCAGATCACCGACCTCACCACCCGCCTCGGCGACGCCGTCCGCCTGCTGTCCGGATTCGTCCTGCCCAAGTTCACCGAGGCCCGCGGCGCCGCCTTCCTCGAGGCGCTCGGCCAGGCCGAGCGCCTCGCCGGCCGTCGCCTCTACGCCATGCCCGTCCTGGAGTCCCCCGAGCTGCTCCACCTGGAGACCCGGGCCGAGACCCTCGCCGGCATCGCCGCCATCACCGACAAGTACCGCGACCGGGTCCTCGCCCTCCGCCTCGGCGTCACCGACTTCTGCTCCGCCTACGGGCTCCGCCGCTCGCCCGACATGACCGCCTACGACGTCAAGGTCGTCGCCCACGTCATCGCCGACGTCGTCAACGTCCTCGGCCGCGCCGACGGCACCGGCTTCACCATCACCGGCCCCGTCTGGGAGTACTTCCGCCCTGGCGAGCGCATGTTCAAGCCCCAGCTGCGCCGCAGCCCCTTCCTGGAGGGCCGCGCCGAGGACCTGCGCACCGCCCTCATCGAGCACGACATGGACGGCCTGCTCCGCGAGATCGAACTCGACCGCGCCAACGGCCTCCTCGGCAAGACCTGCATCCACCCCACCCACGTGGTGCCCGTCCACGCCCTGTCCGTGGTCAGCCACGAGGAGTGGAGCGACGCCCAGGACATCCTCCGTCCCGAGCGGGACGGCGGCGGAGTGCTCCGCTCCGCCTATACGAACAAGATGAACGAAGTGAAGCCGCACCGCGCCTGGGCCGAGCGCACCCTGCTGCGCGCCGACGCCTTCGGCGTCGCCCGCGAGGACGTCGGCTTCGTGGAACTGCTCACCGCCGGCCTGGCCGGCTGACGAAAGGACTGCGGCGACGTGGTGTGGACCGGAACGTGGGTCGCGGAGCGGCTCGGCGTCGAACTGATCGGCGACGAGGAGCTGCCGGCCCTCTTGGGCCTCGCCCTGCGCCGCAACCCCAAGCGCGCCCACCTGCTCGTCTCCAGCGTGCTCGGCAAGCACGTGCCGCAGCACCCCTCCGTCGTGTACGGCTCCGGCCTCGGCCTCGGCCTGCGCGTCCGCGAGCTCCTCGGCGCGGAGGAGTCCGGGCGGGCCGTCGTCCTCGGGTACGCCGAGACCGCCACCGCCCTCGGCCACGCCGTCGCCGACGGCCTCGGCTCGGCCCCCTACCTCCACTCCACCCGCCGCCCCGTCCCCGGCGTCGCCACCGCGGGCGGTTTCGAGGAGTCCCACTCCCACGCCACCTCCCACCTGCTGCTCCCCGAGGACCCGGAGCTGCTGGCGGGCCCGGGACCGCTGGTCCTCGTCGACGACGAGTTCTCCACCGGCAACACCGTCCTCAACACCATCCGCGGCCTCCACGAGCGCTACCCCCGCGACCGGTACGTCGTCGTCGCCCTCGTCGACATGCGCGCCCCCGCCGACCGCGACCGCCTCACCGCCTTCGCCGCCGAGATCGGCGCCCGCGTCGACCTCCTCTCCCTCGCCGCCGGCACGGTCACCCTCCCGGACGGCGTCCTGGAGAAGGGCCAGGAACTGGTGGCCCGCCACGAGCCCACCGCACCGGCGACGGCGCCCACCACGCCGACGGCCGGGCCCGCAGCCCCGACGGCCGCGCCTGCCACCTCGGCCGTGCCCGCAGCCCCGTCGGCGGCGCCCACCACGCCGACGGTCGCGCCCGTAGCTCCGACGGCCGGGCCCGCCGCCCCGGCCGTGCCCGCAGCCCCGTCGGCGGCGCCCACCACGCCGACGGTCGCGCCCGCAGCTCCGACGGCCGGGCCCGCCGCCCCGGCCGTACCCGCGGCATCCACCCCGTCGGCCATACCCGCGGCGCCCGTCGTACCGGCCGCGCCCGTCGTACCGGCCGCGCCCGCCGTCGTACGCGTCCCCCTCGACTGGCCCGCCGGGGTCCCCGACGGGGGCCGGCACGGGTTCACGCCCGAGCACCGCGCCCGCCTGGAGGCGGCGCTGCCCGGGATGACGAAGGCCCTCGCCGAGGCGCTCGCCGCCGACGCGCCGGACGGCGCCGACCGCGCCGACCGCACCCCCCGCGTCCTCGTCCTCGGCTTCGAGGAGCTGATGTACGCGCCGCTGCGGCTCGCCGGCGCCCTGGAGGACGCGGGCCTCGACGTCCGGTACTCCACCACCACCCGCTCGCCCGTCCTCGCCGTCGACGACCCCGGCTACGCCATCCGCACCCGGCTCGTCTTCCCCGCCCACGACGACCCGGCCGACGGCCCCGGCGACCGCTACGCCTACAACGTCGCCGGCGGCGGCTTCGACGCCGTCGTCGCGGTCGTCGACTCGGCCGCCGACACCCCCGAGCTGCACGCCCCCGACGGCCTGCTCGCCCAGCTCGCCGCGCACATCCCGCGCGTCGCCCTGGCCGTCGTCCCGTCGTACACCCCGCGGCCGCGATCGCAGCCGCGACCGCAGGCGGCCATGGATCCGATGGCCGCGCCCGAAGCTCCCGAAAGGAGCTCCATGCTGCCCGAGCCCCTCCGCGGCCCCGCCTTCTCCTCGTACGCCCCCGAGGAGGTCGGCTGGCTGCTCCAGGACCTCTCGGACGTCGAGCTGGAGGCGCCCACCGAGGAACGCGAGGAAGCCATCCAGCGCGGCGGCGCGCACTACGCCGAGTCGCTGCCCGTCGAGTACCAGCCGAGCGCCCGCTACCAGGAGCTCTTCCACAGCGCCCTGGAGTCCTCCGCCGCCCGCATCGCCCACGCGGTCGGCACCGTCACCGAGACCGTCCTCGCCGAGAGGTCCGCCCGCCCGGTCCTCGTCTCGCTCGCCCGCGCCGGCACCCCCGTCGGCGTCCTGATGCGCCGCTGGGCGCTCCACCGCCACGGCCTCGACCTGCCGCACTACGCCGTCTCGATCGTCCGCGGCCGCGGCATCGACGCCAACGCGCTGCGCTGGCTCGCCGCCCACCACGACCCGGCCGACGTCGTCTTCGTCGACGGCTGGACCGGCAAGGGCGCCATCACCCGCGAACTCGCCGCCGCCCTGCGGGAGTCGGAGGAGTTCGCCGGCTTCGACCCGGAGATCGCGGTCCTCGCCGACCCCGGTTCCTGCGTCCGCACCTACGGCACCCGCGAGGACTTCCTCATCCCGTCCGCGTGCCTCAACTCCACCGTCTCCGGGCTGATATCGCGCACGGTGCTCCGCGCCGACCTGGTCGGCACGCACGACTTCCACGGCGCCAAGTTCTACCGCGACCTGTCCGGCGCCGACGTCTCGAACGCCTTCCTCGACGCCGTCGAGGCCCGCTTCGACGAGGTCGCCGCCACCGTCGACACCGACGTGAAGGACCTCCTCGCCGCCGACCGCACCCCCACCTGGGAGGGCTGGGCGGCCGTCGAGCGCATCAGCGAGGAGTACGGCATCCACGACGTGAACCTCGTGAAGCCCGGCGTCGGCGAGACCACCCGCGTCCTGCTGCGCCGCGTCCCCTGGAAGATCCTCGCGAAGCGCGGCGCCGGCGCCGACCTCGCCCACGTCCGCCTCCTCGCGGAGCAGCGCGGCGTCCCCGTGGAGGAGGTCGACGGCCTCCCGTACACCTGCGTGGGCCTCATCCACCCCCAGTACACGAGAGGCGCGACGGGCGCCGACGGGAAGGCGGTGGCGTCCCGATGAGCACCGTTCCCGCCCCGCGTACGACCCTGGTCGCCAGCGACCTCGACCGCACCCTCATCTACTCGACCGCGGCCCTCGCCCTCGGCATGCCGGACGCGCAGGCGCCCCGGCTGCTGTGCGTCGAGGTCCACGAGTCCAAGCCGCTCTCGTACATGACGGAGGAGGCCGCCGGACTCCTCGCCCGGCTCACCGCCGAGACCGTCTTCGTGCCCACCACGACCCGGACGCGCAAGCAGTACCAGCGCATCCAACTCCCGGGCAGCACACCGAAGTACGCGATCTGCGCCAACGGCGGGCACATCCTCGTCGACGGCGTCACCGACGCCGACTGGCACGCCTCCGTCCTCCGCAGGCTCGCCGACGAGTGCGCCCCGCTCTCCGAGATCCGCGCCTACCTCACCGCCACGACGGACCTCTCCTGGGTGCGCAAGCACCGGGTCGCCGAGGACCTCTTCGCCTACCTGGTCGTCGAGCGGGAGCGGCTCCCGGAGGACTGGCTGGAACGCTTCGGCGCCTGGGCCGGCGAGCGGGGCTGGACGGTCTCGCTCCAGGGCCGCAAGGTGTACGCGGTGCCGAAGCCGCTCACCAAGAGCGCCGCGGTCCGCGAGGTCGCCCGGCGTACCGGCGCCGCGCTCACCCTCGCGGCGGGCGACTCGCTCCTCGACGCCGATCTGCTGCTCGCCGCGGACCGGGCCTGGCGCCCGGGCCACGGCGAACTCGCCGACAGCGCCTGGTCCGCCCCCCACCTCGACGTCCTCGCGGAGCGGGGCGTGGCGGCGGGCGAGGAGATCCTCCGCCGCTTCAGGGCGGCGGCGCTCTCCTGAGGGACCGGGGCCCGCAGGCCCGAGGGCGCTGAGGCCGCCAGGCCCCGGACTCTCGGACCTTCAGGCCTGGAGGGTCAGCCGCAGCAACCCCCGCCGCAGCAGCCGCCTCCGCCCCCGCTCGGGGCGGGGGCGGACGAGGAGGCCGCGGAGCCGCCGACGGCCACGGCCGACAGCAGCTTCACGGTGTCGTCGTGCCCGGCGGGGCACGCGGCGGGGTCGGAGGACTCGGCCATGGGCCGGCTGAGCTCGAAGGTGTCACCACAGGTGCGGCAGCGGTATTCGTAACGAGGCATGGGACCAGGCTAGTGGGCCCCCGCGCCCCGCTCCTCACGAATGGCGGCGACGACCCTCCCGGCCGCCTCCCGCACCGCCTCCAGCTCCATCAGGAAGTGCCAGTAGTCGGGGTGGCGTCCTTCCAGCCCGTCCACGGCCCGCTCGATCCGGGCGACGGCCTCGTCGAGGGGGCGGGCGTGCCGCGGATCGGGCCGGCTGCGTCCCTCCATGGCGAGCCGCTGCGCGTCCCGCACCGCGAACCTGGCCTTGTCCGTCTCCGCCTTCGGGTCCTCGGCGGCCGCGTCGAGCCGCCGCAGCCGGTCGCCGGCGGCGGAGACGGCCTCCCCGGTCGTGTCGAGCAGCGCGCGGACGGTCGCCAGCAGGGCGGTCACGTCCGGCCACCGCTGCTCGGACCGGGCCGTCACGGCCTCCGCGAGCCGCTCCCGCGCCTGCCGCACGGCCTCGGCGGCCTGCTCGGGCACGTGCTGGAGGTCCTGCCAGCAGGCGAGGGAGTACCGACGGCGCAGCTCGGACAGCACGGGCTCGACGGCCTCGGACCGCGTGGCCAGGGCCTCGGCCCGGGTCCGCAGCGACACCAGCCGCTTGTCGATCTCCGCGGCCCGCTCCGGCAGCCGCAGGGCCTCGGCCCGTACCGCCTCCGCGTCCCGCACGACCCGATCGGCCCGCTGAAGCGTCTCACCGACCCCGTGCCGCCCGGCCCCTTCGTTGAGCCGGGTCAACTCGGGCCCGAGCGCGGCGAGCCGCGCGGCGAGATCGTCGGCGCGCAGACCGGCCCCCCGCGCGGAATCGAGTGCTTCACCGGCCCCGCGCAGCGCCTGCCGCGCCCGCTCCACGGCGGGCGCGAGCCGCGCCAGCTGGGTCTCGGCCCGGTCGAGCAACGGCGCGAGCCCGCCCTCGAACCGGTCGAGCTCCCCCTTGACCCGCTCCAGCTCCTCACGCGCCGCGGTGAGCTCCGTCCGGGCCCGCTGGGCGCTCCCGGCGTCGATCTCCTCCCGGTCCAGATCGACCCTGTCCACGGCGGAGATGTACGCGTGCGACACCTCGTCGATCCGCCGCCCCAGTGCCTCGAACCGCTCGACGGCCCGCCGGGCCTCGGGAGACCCGTCGACGGCGGTGATGGTCTCCATGGTGATCCGCAGCCCCCGCTGCGCCGTGTCGAGCTCGTAGAACGCCTCGGCCGCCGCGTCCTTGGCCGCCTGCGCCTCCGCCCGCTGACTCTCCCCGCGCCCCCCGAACCACCGGCGCGTCCCCCCACCGGCGAACGCCACCGGCAACAGGGCCCCCAGGAGCAACGGCAACACGAGGCCCAGCCGAACCGTGGAACCGGCCCCGGGCGCCCTGCCGTCCCCCGAGGATGTCTCGCCGCTCGCCGCCAACGTCCCTCTCCCGTGCTGTCTCCGCCGTGCCCGGTCCGTTCATTCTCCCACCCACCAAGGACGAACACACGGCCCGATCAGTTCGCCCCCGCCCACCGGTTTGCGGCACCCACCCGTCAGCCATGTAGGCTGTTGCTCTCCCACGGGTGCGTAGCTCAGGGGTAGAGCGCTGCTCTTACAAAGCAGATGTCGGCGGTTCGAAACCGTCCGCGCCCACCAGCACAAAGGCCCCGGACCGATCATGGTCCGGGGCCTTTGACATCTACTTCTGACATCAACGGGAGCGGTCGATCACGACCGGGGACGGCTCCTGAGCAGCCGATCCACGTGACTCACGGCCTCTCGCTGCGTGTCCTGGACGACGTGGGTGTACACGTTCATCGTCACGGCGATCTGGCTGTGTCCGAGGATCTCCATCACGACGCGGGGCGGGACGCCGGCGGCGGTGAGGAGCGTCGCCGTACCGTGCCGGGCGTCGTGCAGCCGGACGACGCGGAGACCGGCGTTCTTCGCGACGCGGGTGAACGAGCGGTACAGGTTGCGCGGCTCGATGGGCTGGCCGGTGCGGGTGGTGAAGACGTACCCGGTCTCCGTCCACTTCTCCCCGGCACGCTCGCGGGCGGCGGCCTGCTTGAGACGCTGCCACCGCAGGGGAGCGACGCAGATCGCGGGAAGGGGAAGCGTCTGCTTGCGGCGGCGTCCCTTGGGGTCGTCCTCGTACACCTCGCCAGCCACCCGCTGCCGCTGCGTCCTGACCCGGATCTCCCGCTTGTCGAGGTCGACGTTCTCCCAGCGGAGGCCGACGACCTCCCCGCGGCGGAAGCCGAGGGCGATGGCGAGCACGAAGGCGGCGTACAGCGGGTCCTTCCGGGCGGCAGCGAGGAAGTCGAGCGTCTCGTCCAGGGACCAGGGGGAGAGCTCCCGGGCGGCGACGGTCGGCGGCTCGACGAGGGTCGCGACGTTCCGGCTCACCAGCTCCTCACGGCAGGCGGCGGTGAGGGCGGTGCGCAGGACCCTGTGGGACTCCTTGGCGGTGGCGGCACTGGTCTTCTTCTCCAACTGGACGAGGAAGCGCCGGACGTCGGCGACGCCGAGGGATTCCAGCCGCTTGGAGCCGAGCATCGGGACGAGGTAGAGCCGGACGTGCACCTCGTACTTGGCCGCGGTGGTCTTCTTGCGGCGCGGCTTGACGATGTTGTCCAGCCAGTACGGCAGCCACTCGGAGAGCTTCATCGAACGGGTCGGGACGGGAACGCCGTTGTCGACCTTGTCGAGGAGCGCACGGCGCTTTGCGTCGCACTCGGCCCAGGTCTTGCCGTAGGCGAACTTCCGGGCGCGGGTGCCGTCGGGCTGGAGGACGTAGACGGCGGCCTGAAAGCGGCCGTCGGACCGCTGGGTGATGGTGCCGGCCCCGTTGGGGTTGCGCTTGCGCTGGGTTGCCATCAGGCGGCCTCCTCGATCTGGTGGTCGATGAAGTCCCGGACAGCGTCGATGGGGACGCGGCGCGACCGGCCGACGGTGATCGAGACCAGGCGGCGGGAACGGATGAGGTCGTAGACGGTCGAACGGCCGAGCTTGAGCCGCTCCATGACCTCCGGGACGGTGAGGAGTTCGGCGGTGGCGGTGGTCATGCGACGGCTCCTTCCAGACGGAGTGCTTCCCGTGCGGTCTGGCGGTTGAGGTGGATATCCCGGGCGATGGTGGCGGCGAGGGCGGCCTCGCCGGGGGAGTGGCCGTGGCCCGCGTACTGCCAGTAGGCGAGCACGAGCACGGTGTCCGGGTCGGCGTGGCCCTCCTGGGCGGCGCGGTAGTCGGCGCGGATCTGGCGGAGGGCGCCGAGGGTGGTCGAGTAGCGGCGGGACTTGGTGGAGAAGTGGCCGCGGAAGCCGAGCATGTGGGCCCAGGCGGTGAGCTTCCGGTCCGGGTAGAGCGGTGCCAGGTCGAGGCAGGCTTCGATGAGGCGGCGGGGGTGGTCGGGGACGTCGAGGAGGTGGAGCACCTCCCGGTTGCCGATCCGGCGGTCGAGGCTGCCGGTGGTCTCGGCGGCCTTGGTGGCGTACTTGGCGACGTACGCGGCCACGGCCTGTTCGGTGATGTCGGAGCCGTCCCCGAACGCCTTGACCGGACGGACGTCGAGCTGTCGTCCCCACTGGAACCGCCGGCGCGGTTGGTCCCCGGCGGCCGGGATGGTGATGGTGGTGTACGCGTGCACGGCGGCGGCCCGGATCGCGTCGTCCAGCAGGGGCACGGTGGCCCAGGAGGGCGGGGCGCTGCCGGGCCCGTCCGGTCCGTCGAGCCTGATGACGGCGTGGAAGTGGATGGCGCCGCGCTTCTGGAACTCGGCGACCTTCCCGTACGAGACCCGCAGGACGTCCTTCATCGCGCGCTGCGTGAGCCCGGCGCGGGCGGCCAGTTCGCGGCGGAGGCGATTGGTGAAGCGCTGCCAGAGCTGTCCGGCGTGGTTGTTGAAGAGGACGGCGCCGGAGTAGTCGTACGAGTCGGGATCGAGGGCCGTGCCCAGGGCGGGGTCGTTCTCGGAGTGGCGGGTGCCGCAGCGGCAGGCGCCCCGGTCGGGCCGGTTGTGGACGGGGCCGAAGGACGGGGCGGTGAGCGTCGCGAACACGCGAGGGTGGTCGCGGACGGTCGCGGGGATGTCCTTGGTTTCGTCACCGGCGAGGCCGGCGCGGATCAGGTGGTACGTGTCCCCGGCGTAGGTGTGGGCGCAGGAGGGGCAGCGGGAGGCCCGGCGGTTGCCGCAGGCGACGCGGAGGCGCCCGCCGGGTTCGGTCTCCGTCGCGTACCGGCGGAGGGTCTCACCGGATGTGCGGTCCTTGGCGAGGGACCAGCCGGTGAGGTGGACGGGGTCGGAGCAGCCGCCGGTGCGGTGCACCTGATCCTTCCAGCGGTCGAAGTCGGGGTTCGCGGCCACGCGGAGGACGTCGTGCAGGGTGGCCGGGTCCAGGCCCGCCGCGGTCGCGGCGTTGGGCTGGGCCATGATGGGTCTTCCTTCCGGTCGAGAGATCGGCGAGGGGTACGGCTCCCGGGCGGCGGATGCTTGGCGGTATCGAGGCCGCCCGGGGGCCGGTCAGCGGCGGCGCTTGTTCGGGGACGTGAGCAGCGAGCGGACGACGACGGCGCAGACGGCGACCGAAGCCGCGGTGACGGCGGTCGCGAGCAGCATCGAGACCAGGACCGTGCCGACGACCAGCACCACGGCGGTGCCGGCGCCGACGACGGCGAGGACGCTGCCGGGGGTGAGCTGGACGGCGGGCCGGGTGGTCGGGACGACCGGGGCCGCCATGGCAGGGGCCATGGTCTGCGGCGCGGGCTCCACGGTGGTCGGCTGGACGACGGCGGGCGGCGCAGTGACGCCGACCGGGGTCGGCATGGTGGGGATCTTGGGGCGGAGCATGGGTGGTTCTCCTTTCCGGACGGGTCGGATTCGTACGGGTCGGGTCACTCGGAGACGGCGGCGTCGATGACAGGGGCCAGGAGGCTGTCGGCGAGGAGGAAGCCGCCGAGGAGGAGCACGGCGACGAGCCACCAGGGCGGGCGGATCAGCTTGATGCCGAGGGCGCCGACGACGAGGAGGGTGAACCAGAGCGGGACGTCCACGGACGGTCTCCGTTCAGTCGGTGGGGCGGCAGCGGTGGGTGCGGGCGGCGAGCTGGGCGGCCGAGGAGCTGGAGTAGTCGGCGGACCAGCCGCAGCGGTCGGCGGTGCAGACGGCGGCGTACTTGGTGCGGCCGTGGCGGTCGCGGTGGGTGCCGATCTGCACGGGGCCGATGCGCATCAGGGAGTGGAAGTGGTCGCGGGCGGACATGCCGTTCTCCTTCCGAGTCAGGCGAGTTGGGCGGCGATGGCGCTGGCCATGGGCGCGGGGACGCCGAGGCGGGCGCGGAGGGTGTCGGTGTCGATGGGGGAGCCGGTACGGGCGTGGTGGTCGGCGGCGACCTTGCGAGCGTGCTCGACGAGCGCGGCCGGGACGGCGGGAGCGGGGTCGGGCTCAGGGGCCGGAAGGGCGGGTACGTCGACCGGCTCGCTCTCCACCTGAGTCACGGGCCCGGCGTCTCCTCTGTCCTCCGGCTCGGGTACGTCCTCCGGCTCCGTAGGTTCCGGAGTGACGGCCGGGGCAGGGGCAGGCGCGGAGTGGGCAAGGAGCGTCCCCCCGAGGAAGGCGACCGCGGGCCATCCGGCGACGCCGAAGCGCAGCCAGGCGGGCGGGTCGGCGAGGTCGAGGAAGCCGGCGGTGGCGACGTTGGCGCCGAGCGAGGCGAAGAGCGAGACCAGGAACCAGCACCAGGCGAGGCGGGACGAGCCGTCCGCGCGGAGCCGGCGCCAGGCGGCGACCAGGAGGAGGTCGACGGAGACGGGGTAGGCCCACGCCTTCCATCCGGTCTGTCCGGCAGCGGCGGCCAGGTCGTGCAGGTGGGCGAAGGACAGCGCACCTGCGATCAGGGCTTGGACCAGCACGGCGTCGACGCGGAGCTTGCTGGTCATGACGGCACCTCCTTGGTGGGCGTTTCGGGCATGGCGGGGGTAGGGACGTGGCGCGAGGAGGCCGCGCCGGCCAGGAAAACGGGAAGCCTCAGGGAGTGGCCGGGGCTGCCGGGGCGGGAATGGCCACGGGCACGGCGGGCAAGGCAAGGACCGGCCGGAACGCGTCCAGAGCGGGCAGGTCCGGGGTCAGGTGGGCGTGCTTGTTGCAGGCGTCCACGGCGGCGCGGAGCGAGGTGTGCGGCGTCCGGATGCGGGACCAGCCGCCCGACGCGTCGCCGGTGATGGCGAGGCCGGGAGCGGAGACGGGAATCTGGACGGTGGCGAGGACGGCGTCCGGCGCGATGTCGCCGAAGGCCATGTTGGCGCTGGTCTCGTCGTTGACGCGGTGGGCGGTACGGACGCTTAGCTGGGCGCGGAGCATGGTGATGCCCTTGCCGAGTTCGGAGCCGAAGCGCTGTCCGCAGATCTCCAGGTAGATGCCGGCGGCGCGGCCGAGCTGGGCGAGCCGGGCGAGGGCGGTGATGATCCGGTCGCGCCGCTTCTCCTCGTCCTTCGTGGCGAAGAGCGCGAGTTCGGCGACCTCGTCCACGAGGAGGACGATGGGAACGGGGCGGAGGTGGTCGGGGAGGTCCCAGATGTCGGCGGCGATGTCGGCGTCCGGGGTGTCGGCGGTGATGCGCTGTTCGGCGCGGATGAGTTGGTAGACGTCCTCCATGTGCGAGATGAGGGCATCGAGCAGGTCGGCGGCGGTGTCGGGGTTGTCGGCCAGCGCGGAGAACCGCCGGGCCAGAGGGAACAGCTCCACCCCCTGCTTGCAGTCGATCCCCACCAAGGCAACTTCTTGAGCGGCGAGTTCGGCCACCAGGTTCCGCTGGTAGACCGACTTCCCCGACTTGGTGGCTCCGATGGTGAGGGCGTGAGGGGTGGTCCGGTAGTCGCGGTAGTGGACGTCCCCGTCCTCGCGGAGGGCGACCGGAACCCGCATGGTCGAGCGCTCGGCCCGCGCCGGCATCTGAACCCGCCGGAGCACGTCGTACCCGGTCATCCGAAGTTCGACCACGCCGGAGCGGATCTCCCGCGAGGTGACCCCGAACATGCCGAACGAGTGCCGGAGCCGGTCGCACGAGGCCGCCACGTCGAAGGCGTCCTGTCCGGGCCGGAGCCCCAGCCGTAAGACGAGTCCGGTACGGGTGGGCCGGAGCCGCAGGATGCGCGGCGCCCGCGGTTCGGGGACGGGTCGGTTCGCCATCCGGGCGATGGCGAGGCGCCAGCGGGGCGGCGGAACGGTGAGCCCGCAGGCGTCCATGACCGCCCGGTACCGGCCGAGGACCCGGCACGTGGCGAACGTGACGCCGAAGGAGAGCCAGTACCAGGCGGGCCGCCGCCACCGCAGGAGACCCGCGAGGACGGCGACCAGCACCACGGCGGCGATCAACCACCGCATGATCAGGCGGCCTTCGGCATCGAGGCGCCGGCGGCGAGCGAGGTGACGGCAACGGCCCGGAAGGCGATGCCGTGCCGCCGCTGCCCGTTGAACTCGCTCTCCCAGGGCCGGGCGACGAGCCCCGTGATCGCCACGGGGGTCCCCATGGTCAGGTCAGCGGAGACGCCGGTCTCCGGGACGGTCACGCTCAGGATCTCCACCTCGCCGTTGGCCGCGAACATGACGTCCACGGTCGACAGCGCGGCCCCGGTCTCGGCGTCCATGGCGCGCTCGCCGGTACGGCGGTCCTTCACCTTGGGCTGCGGGGGCTGGGCCACCATCACGGCGGCGGCGGAGGTGTCGACGGGAATCTGACGCACGAAGATCACTCCTCTAGAAGTCCTGAACTCCTCCACTCATGTACATGAGTGACATGAAGAAGAGTGCATCACTCCTATACATGAGTCAACCCGCCCGGACGAAGAAGTCCGAGCGGGCTGGAAGGAGTTGACCGCGCGTCAGTCTGCGGCGGGGATCCGGTACTCGAAGACGAACTGGTCAGCGGCCATGAGGGTGTCGCAGACCTCGACCACCCGCCCGGTCTTGGTGACGGCGTTCCGCAGCAGGTGAACGACAGGAGCACCAGGACTCAGCGCCAGCTCGGACGCCTCAGCCTTCGACGCCGGCCGGGCCTGGAGCGTCTCCACGAACTCCTCGAAGACGTGCCCGTCGTCCTCAAGGCGGGCGTAGATCCCCCCGGGCCCGGGGTTCTCGGAGAACAGCTCGGGGATGTCCTTCACGACGTCCCACGGCAGGTACGACGAAGCGGTCTCGACGGGCGTCCCGTTCCGGAAGTACAACCGCCGTCGGGCCAGCACCTGAGCCCCGGGCTCGACCCCCAGCCGGGCGGCGACCTCCCCGGAAGCCTCCAAGGGCCCGATGAACAGCACGCTCACCTTGGCGGTGGCCCCGGACTGGGCCGACTCGGCCAGATAGGCAGCCTTACCGCCCCGCCGATGGGACGCCCGGAACCGATCCGACGACCGCAGCCGCACGGGCGGCCGGTCCTTCACGATCGACCCCTTCCCGTGCCGCGTCTCCACGAGCCCACTGGCCCGCACCTCGACCATGGCCTTCCGAATGGTCCCGCCGGCGACGCCGTACCGCTCGACAAGCTCGGACTCGCTCGGCACCAGGTCGCCAGGCTTGAGAACGCCGGCCCGGATCTGCTCCACGATCTCGTCGGCGATCTGGACGTACCGGGGTACCGCCCTGCCACCCCCTGCAGTCGTACCCATAGTCCTCTTCACTCTCCTATGCTCCTGTACATGAGTAACAGCGCCCAGAAGACGACGTCAACGCCACTGCACTCCGTGTCCGTCGCGGGCGCAGTCGTACGCGAAGACGGCCGCCTCCTGGCGATCCGCCGAGCCGACAACGGCACCTGGGAACTCCCGGGCGGCGTCCTCGAACTCGCCGAGTCTCCCGAAGCCGGCGTGACCCGCGAGGTCTGGGAGGAGACAGGTATCCGGGTAGAGGTGGAAGAGCTGACCGGCGTCTACAAGAACACCACCCGAGGCGTCGTGGCCCTGGTCTTCCGCTGCAAGCCCGCCGGCGGCGAGGAACGAACCTCCGCCGAGTCGACCGCGGTCGAGTGGCTCACCCCGGAAGAGATCACCGCCCGCATGACCGAGGTCTACGCGATCCGCCTCCTCGACGCCCTGGACGACAAGGGCCCACACGTCCGCAGCCACGACGGCCGCCACCTGCTGAAGAAGCCCGCATGACGAAGCCGAAGCCGCTGCACGAGTTCGAGAACGTCGACGACGTCTTGGAGCAGGTCCGCCTCCGCTCAGGCATGTGGCTCCCGGGTGGTTCTCTGGCCCACCTGGACTCCATGCTCATCGGCTACCGAGTGGCCATGGCCGTGCACAACGTAGAAGAGGACTTCCCCTTCTGGACCCCCGGTGAGGACTCCCCCTTCGACCGCTGGCTGAACAAGTGCTCCGGCGCTGCGAGCTCCCTGCGTTGGTCCACACGAATCGAGCGCGAAGCCGAAGCGATCGGCACCCCACCCATTGAGCTGTTCTTCACCTTGCTCGACCAGTTCCGAGCCGAGCACCAGCAGCGGGCGCGGTAAGAGTTTCCCTACTTCATCAAGGCACCCGCCGCGCACGGCGCGGCGCGCGCGGCCCGTCGCCCGGGCCTGCGCTCCTGTCTACGCCCCGCTCCAGCCCGGCCGCCGTCCGCACGCCTGACAGCTCGGGTTGATGGGCGGGAAGAACCACAGCGCGGCCGAGGCAAGTACGTGACGTACCGGCTAGGACGATGCCTCCGGCGGGGGTGCTCAGGCTCCGGGATGGGAGGGGGCGCGTGCGTCTGCCGGCAGCGTCGTAGGGAAGGTGTGGGCTCCCATCCCGTCTGCCATCGACCCAGGCAGAGCCGAGCAGACACGGGGCCTGGCGTCCAGGTCGTTCGTACAGTGGCGCGCTCCACCTGGACGCCAGGCCCCGCGCCCGCTCCACGGTGTGTGGGTCGACGGCAGACGGGATGGGAGCTGGGCGGGTTTTGGGCGAGGGAGAGCCCGGTGGCCCGCTATGCCGTCTTATGCGGGATCGTCTCCCTTTTTCTTTAGCTGGTATGCGTATCCGCGACCAGCTGTTCCGGGTTTATGCTCGATTTCGCCCGCCTCAATGAGAGTCTCGAAGATTTTCTTCATTTTACTCTCACTGCCGATCCCGGTCAATTTACGAGCCTGCTCGTTCTTGATGGAATCATTGTCGTTCAGGTACTCCACCACCTGCTGGGCAGGGGAAGCGAGACTTTCATGTCGAACGGTTACCAGGACTGAATTAACGCTTTCAGTGATGGTTGGGGAGCGAAGGTTCAGCTTCTTCATCGACTCGAAGGCCGTGTTGAGGCCCTCACCCACATCCTTATTCGGTGGATTCGGGAATCGATTCAGATGGCGAACGAGGTACGGGTTCCTGCTGAGGCGTTCGTCGAGAATGTTGCTGGTTGTAATGTGGCCAGGAAGTCGTCCGGGACTCTGGATCTCAATTCGATTCTCGAAGATTCGAATGTGGATGTCATCTGTTACCGAGTAGTCCCGGTGAAGTACTGCGTTAGTGATGATCTCGTGGAGTGCCTCATGGGGATACTTGACGTTGCGAAGGCCGTCTTCATCGAGGTATGCCGCCGCAGATACGACCTGGACAGTCTTGTCGACAGCGTCGTAGATCTGTTTGTAGAGGGCTCCCTCGATGGTCACGGGGTCCTCGACAAGCCGATCCCTGGACTGCTCCTCACTGCTGTACCGGTAGATCTTGATCCCACACCGTTTTGGAAGACACGCTTGAGGCTCGTCAGCAAAGAGGAGCGCGGCGGCCACAACCGGATGTCCCGAGACGAGGAGGTGTTGCTTTCTCAGGTAGGTTTCTGGTTCTGAGACTGGCACCGCACTGAGGAGGTACTCGATGATCGCTTCCGAGTTTGTTACGACGTCTACGCCGATTGGCAGTGTCTCGGACTCGAACGATTCGAGGCCCTTTTGCCGGCGGAGCGCTGTAAGGGACTCTTCCGAAACTACCGGGACGTTCTGAGCGCTGAGGCGCTTATAGATCTTCCCATCGGCAGTCTTTCGAATGGATCGAGATTTTCTTGCGTTGATGTGCAGGACGTAACCGGGAAGTTGGTCGGCGAAAAGGAACTCTCCTTCGAGGTCTGTCCCGAAAGGGGAGACTTCTTCCAATGCGTGGACAAGCTGATTTGCGTCTTCTGGGTCCCCGAATCCATCCCAGTGGAATCCAGATGCGGTCTCGGTTATGCCGATATAAAGATCTCCACCGTCTGCATTGCAGAAGGCGGACACTGCCCGAGCTACCTTCGCCGGTGCGATCCGCTTGTCTTTGAAGTCGATGAAGTGCCCCTCTTGGCGCTCAAGGAGCGTTTCTACCTGCTCTGTCGAAATCTGCACCGTCTCGAACAAAACCCCCCCTTTTCGGGTTAGTCGCGACTTCCGTGGAACGTTCGAGGTCACGCACTCTCGGAGCTCCATGCTGTGTGGGTCACTAACTCTATGTGTCGACGCGTGGTCGAGGGGCTAGTTCGTGCTGCCAGGGCTCCGCTTCGGGCGAGCGTGCTGGGCCATCTGTGGGCCGTGCGAGGGGATCAGGAGTGACCGAAGGCGACCAACAGTGACAGGTCAGCCATGAGGGTGATCCGGGAACGCACAGGTCAGCGGACCCCTCACCTACTGGTTCGCACCCCGGGGGAGGCGGTCAGGCAAGATTGGGTGTTTCCGTCGCTTCGCAGAAGGTTCGGGCTCGTCAGCCTCTGGGCCACGCATCCGCCGGCGCGGGTAGGTCAAGGGCAGCAGCCGGGACGTGCGCGCCGAGCAGCGGAGGAAGAGCGTTGCCAATGTGCTCAGCCGCGTCGCGCCCTGCCCATGGAAAGCTACGGGGGAAGGTCTGCAGCTGGCCCGCTTCGTCGTGGGTCAGGCGTGGTAGCTCAGCACCACCAGGCGCTACGAGTCGGAGGCGTCTGACCTTGCCCGTGACAGTTGACACAGGCTCATCAGATGCTCGGCGCCCACGCGCCCTGGGGTCGACGTCAGTGCCGTAGTTGCTGATCACCTCGAAGGGGTGTGAGCGGCCCAGGGCTTCTCCCATGCTCACCCACGGCAGCAACAGGGAATCTTCCCCGTGGTGCCCCTTCCAGAAAGACCGATGAGTCGGTGGCGGCAGCGCAGCCTTCCCGTCTCGTCGGGCGATCCCGCCCTAGGTCGGACCAAGAACCAGGGCAAGAAGTAATGCCGAAGAGATCCGCACCATGAGGCACTTGGCTCACGCCGAGAGGTCACAGCGAACCACCAGGGTGGACCAGTGCAGGCTTGGCATCCAGACCCAGCGCAGCGGCGAGTACGTGTTCGGCCAAGCGCAGCGGCATTGCGTTGCCTATCTGTTGGAACACGTCTCTCCCGAACCATGGGTGGTCAAGTGGGAACCCCTGAAGGCGGCCTGCCTCGTAAGCGGTTAGTCGAGGCAGGTCGGTGCCATTCATTGTCAAGACCCGGTTGCGGCCTACTTTACCTGTGACTGTGAAAGCCGGCTGATCGGAGAGACGCCTACCGCGAGCCGCTGGATTCCCACTGGAGCCGTAGTTGGAGACCAAGACGAAAGGAGTTTCACGCTCCAACACCTCGCCCATAGACACCCATGGCGACAGTCCTGGGGTGTCCATAGTGTCGGACAGATCCTTGCGATACCGCTGGTGCGTCGGCTGAGGGAGTACTGCCACTCCGTGACTGCGTGCGATCAGCACTGCGCGGGATCGGGTCTGCGGCACGCCGAACTCCTCAGCACGTAGTACTCCGTGCACGACCGAGTAACCCTCAGCGCGCAGCGCTTTCCCCACAGCCTCCCAGACCGGCAAAACGGCCGGCACCTGCTCCAGCACGATTGCTTCATATGGACGGTTGGCATCCACAGCAGCCAGGGCCCAACGCAGTGGTTCCAATACCAAGGCCGTCCGCTCGTCTTCCATTGCGGCTAGACATGTTGAGACGTCCTCCCGGTTCGTCATACGTTGCAGAAAGTGCTGCACACTCTCTAGCGCACGTCGTCCAGCCCCGTGACCAGCGACGGAGAAAGTCTGGCAAGGTGGCCCGCCGGCTAGGACGTTGGCGTCTGGGAAGTCGGCCGGGGAGAACTCCCGCACGTCCCCTTCCACAGTTGCCAGCCCTGAAGCTCGCCGGGTGGCGCAGGCGCCTTTATCCCATTCGATACCGACTGAGGGAACTCCCAAGTTGCCCGCGGCTAGATCCAGGCCGCCAACTCCGGCAAACAGGTCTATCAATCTGAAATCGGCCACAATCCCCCACTTTCGAATGGCTAAGCATGCCACGGAGATGGTAGTAGGTTCGGATCATCTTCGTGTGCTTCACATTTCACGGGAATCAGGCAGACTCTGCTTCTGGCCACAGGCGCCAAACCCAGGGCCGAGCTTGCGAGCGCAACGTATGATCCACGGGTGACTACAGAAAAACTAGGAAAAATCCTCAGCTCCGTGGCGAAAAGAATGCGTGCCGACTTCGAGCAGTCTCAGAACTTTAACCATAACGGCGAGGCCGGAACGTCGCGCGAAGTGCTCATCCATCAGTTTCTTTCCGGGTACTTACCTACGCATGTCGAAGCAGTGCATAATGCAGAGGTCATCGCCGCGAATGGTGACGTGTCTCCGCAAGCCGACATCGTCCTTATCGATCGCGGAACGCCGCCGTTTACCACCCTCCAGGGATTCCGCATCATCCCCAACGAATGCGTATACGGCGTGGTCGAAGTCAAGACCAAGCTTGACGGGACCCAACTCCTAGACGCCTGCAGTAAGATCAGCCGGATGCGCAGGATGCCCAAGTCGGCGTACCGCCCGATCGCCGGCGTGATTCCTCGTTCCACCAAGGCATACGGCGAGACTCACGACTTCTTCCCGACGTCGGGCATGATCGTGGCATTCGACAGCCTCAAACTTGAGACTATCGGAGCTCATCTTGTGGACTGGTGCCGGGCCCGTAACCCCGTTGAGTGGCCGGACAGCGTGTGGGTCGCAGGCAAAGGGCATCTTCAATGGGGAGACCCCCGTACGGGCTCGCTCTTCAGGTCTCCGCACGCGGGAGCTTCGCTCTACCAGATCGATGCCGAACCCGAGCAAGACATCCTGCTTCCGCTGGCCCTTCACCTCAATATTCACTTCTCTGATGCTTGGATGAATCCGCTCGACCTCGTCCCCTATTCGGGAACTACGCCATTGGGGCAGATTTCAAAGCGTTGGACGGTTTAAGGGGATCAGCATAAGTTCCTCTCTGTTCTAAAGGGGTGCGAACAGAGAGGAACTTGTGCGCGCGGCCAATCTAGGGAACGACCGATCCAACGAAATGGCCGGCGTCAGATCGATACACCACCTCGACGTCATAGCGATCAAGCAGTGCGTACATGTCAGGTGCGGGAGCCGATGGCAACAGGATGACGCGCTTAGGCTCGCCCTGATGAACAGGTGTCTTGACGTAGCGGCTGTAGTCCAGGATCTGCCCGAGAGCCATCCGGATGTCCTCTCGGGAGTTCGAGCCCTTCGCCTCGTACAGAACGTGATCTGTTGCGTCGTACAGGTCAGTGCGAAGCGTTGAAGTGAGGCCCTTCACCTTGATCTGGAACGCACCGGTCTGGTGTCCAGCAGACTCCAAGTGGGCCTTGTAGGCCTGCGTCAGCTCAGCCTCGTGCCGGACGGCGACCGTAGCAGCCGTGGCGGCACGAATGCTCAGCTTGGTACCGAAAGTCTCAGGGACCACGAAGGTCCCGCTGGTTTCCGTGTTGGGGGCGGGCCTCCGCCCAGCGGTCTTCTTGCGGACGCGCTGCTTAGGGAGCGGCAGGGCGCCGGTGGTTGCCGGTTCGGACTGGAACATCGCTGCGGTGACGGGTTGGAAGGGAACGAGCTCAGCTGTGGTCTCGGCGGCGGCAGGGATCACGTCTTGCGCGGCGTGCTGGACAGCACCTTCGGGGCGGAGCCGGAACACGATGACGCTGCGTTCCTGACCGTCCTCGCCATGCACTCGACGCCAGACGTACGGCTGCATGCCGTCCAGGGTGAACATCCCCAGATACCGGTGGGTCTTTGTGTCACTCCCGGGCACCTTGCCTACGCGCGTGAACACGCGAAGTACACGGTCCTGCTCTGCGTGTCGCAGGATCGCCCGGTTCCCTGAGCCAGCAACTCCATCGAAGGTCTGATCGCCTGACTTGCCTGCACCGGTGTACTCGAAAACCGGCCCCAACTCGTCTTCCTCAGCCAACCAGCCGTCGTAGTAGCCGGCTTTCTCGCCCACATCCGGGTCCGAGTAGAGGTTGACGCTGTGCATGTCGTCTGAGGGGCAGATCCCTCCCTGAGGGCTTCCACCAAACGCAGCACGGATCTCGGTGCGCGTACGCACGTCGCCGGGGTTGATCACTTCAACGCTAGCGGTCATGCCTGGACCCTAGATCACGGCGCTGACAGTCGTCGTTGCGTACCTGGTTCCACGATGTCCCGGACTGTCGCCCATCAGCGCACCTGCTTCTTGCCAACCCGCTTCAGCCGTCGCCCTAATCACTGGGCAGCGGTCTGCCGACGGGCCGACACCACGTCGTGAACGCGCGCGGCGACTGCATCCGGTGCCTCGTGTTCCCAGAAGCGCAAGACCACCCAGCCCAAGGCGCTCAGGTGCTCCGTGGTCTCCTGATTGCGCATCACATTGCGCTCCAACTTCGCCCGCCACCAATCGGCGTTCGACTTCGGGCTGGTCGCGTGGATAGGGCAACCGTGCCAGAAGCATCCGTCAAGAAGTACGGCGATCTTATGTCTGGTGAAGGCGATGTCGATGCTTCGCCGAGACAGGCCAGGCACCGGGACGTGGACTCGGTAGCGTAGTCCTGCCTGGTGAAGGATCCGCCGAACGGCAAGCTCTGGAGATGTATCACGGCAACGCTGCCGACTCATGCGAGTGGCAATGGCGCTAGACGGGGACAAGGGGGAGGCCATGGCCTCAGTTTTCCCCACATCGGCACTAGCTAGAACTCAGAGCAAGCAGGGCTCCAGCAGGGCGGCGTGGGCCATCCGTGGACAAGTGCCGCTCAGCTGGGTGCAAGCATCGCGTCAAACAGCAGCGCTGTCTGATGGGCAAGATCTCTCCGAGGTCGTATGCAGAGAAGCCCCGGACTTGGGTCCGGGGCTTCGACTCGTTGGCGGTGCGTAGCTGCTAACCGAAGGCCGCCGCGGGCAGCCGAGGGCCTGCATCTCCTCCCTCGCGTGCGGCAGAGTTCGGCCTAGGGAGACGGTGGCCGCGACTTACGGCCACGCGGAGTGTGTCCCGCAAGGCTTCCGTGAGATCCACCGCCAGGAGGCGGAGTTCCGTCGGCCCGGACTCCGCATCGGCGATTACCTCCTTGGCGTGTTCCAGGAGCGCCTGTCCGACGTCGAGTTGGGCGGCTTCCGTAGTGTCGGCCAGGCGGGACAGGCGGCTGCTATCGTCGTCAGTGCTCAGGTAGCAGGGTTTACCATCCGGCCCCGACCACGGGAGGAGGCGGAGCTCGCTGTGGGCTTTCATCCTTCCGTCTTCCTCTCTTCGATCGTGTGGTGAGTGGTGAAGAGCGCTTCGGTGCGGTCACCAGGGAGCGTTAGGCGAGCCACCTCGATCACACGGCCTGTGATGTCGGCAGACACTCGCGTGATTGCGAGCACGGCGAGCGTCGTGCTGAGCCGGAGGGTGGAGGCCTCTTCTGGGGTGGGGAGCCGGGCGGCGACCACTTCTCGGGTCTTCGCCTGTCTGGCGCGAGGCCACGGCAGTTCGGCCGGCTCCAGATCGCGCGGGACGTAGATGCGGGCCATGCTGTGCGGCCTCTCTCCCTGGTGGGTGAGGCAGAGGAACTCTGTCAGTGGGGTGTGCGAGGGGACCTTGAGTAGGGAGGTGAGGTCTCCGCGCGCCCGGAGGTTGGTGGTGCGGATCGTGACGTGGAGGTCTACGTCCGGGGTGAGGTGGCCTTCCGCGTATGTGAGTCTGCGGAGGGGGTGGCGGACGTAGTTGCCCTTGCCGTGGATTTTGTCGATCAGGCCCTCGGCCTGGAGGAGTGCAAGGGCGTTACGCAGGGTTGGGGTGCTCACCTTGTACTGGGCGGCGAGCCTCGGTTCCGAGGGGAGGCGGGCGCCAGCCTGCAGATGGCCGGCGGTGATTTGGGTCCGGAGGTCGGCGGCGATGGTGTCGCGGAGAGACGGCATGGCGGTCACCACCTTCTGAGCACTCGTACGGCGATCAGGCGCGTACGGGTGTGCATCGTCAGGAGTTCGCCCGATTCGAAAAGGAGGCGCTTGGCACCGCCGGGCAGTTGGCGGAGGTCGGCCACTCGGCACGGTTGGCCGCCGATCTGAATCACGTCGCCGCGCTGCACCGTGGTCGTGGTGATCTCGACCGGCGAGGCAAGTGCACCGCCCGAGGGATAGCCGTTCATGAGGCCGCCTCTGGTGACGTGGTCGCGGAGTGGCAGGGGCAGGCGCACGCTTCGTAGACGACGGGGATGTCGATTGGTGCCGTCGCCGGGGAGGAGTGCGCGCACTCGTGGTGGGTGCCGATCTGGCAGGCGCTGGACCGATAGGGCGTGGTCGCCGCCGAGGGGATGCGGATCATCCGTGGGCCTCCGCCGGCACGAACCAGGTGTGGGCGAGGAAGTGGGGCGGAATCGGGGCCGAGTTCTGTCGGGTGCGGTCTTCGCCGACCAGGACGTACGGGCGGACGAGGGCCGTCTCTTCGCCCAGGAGGAAGTTTGTGCGGTCTCCGAGCTGTCGGAGCAACAGCGTCAGTTCGTCGGGCGGTTTGGGGAGAGCGAGCGTCGGGCGGGTCGACGTTAAGGGCTCCCAGTGCCGGGTCCTTTGGGCGTACCGCTCTCTGGTGCGCCTGTTGGCGCGGCGGATACGGTTGAACATGCTGATCAGCTCCTATCGCTGATGGCCAGGTCCCCGGACATCGCCCGTCGCGGGGACGGCTTTGTTCACGGCGGCCCATAGGGTGCGGCCGCCCAGGCTGGTGGCCAGGAGACCGAATCGGTCCGCCGCAGCCACGACTTCCAGGACCTCCTGCCATGTCTCGGCGGAGAGGGATTCCGGTAGCTCCGCTTCGATCGACGTGTGCCGCGGGTGCCCTTCCACGCGTGTGGTGAGCCCGACCGCTGACAACCGGGCAGCCAAGGCCTCCGCGCTTACTTCTGGAGCAGGCACAGGGCAGCCTCCGTCACCGGCGATCACTTTGAGTGAAGCTAGTTAACTAGATTAGAGCTAGTGGACTAGATTTTCCATATGCCTGAGCAGCCGCCTTACCTCCGTATCGCCGACGAACTGCGGCGGCGGATCGCGGAGCACGAGTGGACTCCTGGAGACCGGCTGCCCTCTCGGGCCCAGATCGGCCAGGAGTGCGGGGTGGGCGAGAACGTCGTTCGCCGGGCCCAGGAGCTGTTGATCTCCCAGGGTGTGCTGGAGGGGCGGGCCGGGTCTGGGACCTACGTGGCCGAGCCTCGGCGGCGGGTGCGGATGGTTCGGTCTGCGGCGCGCGAGCAGCCGGACGGGTCGCCGTTCCGGGCCGACATGAAGGCCGTGGGGCGGAATGGCGGCTGGGAGAGCCGCACCGATGCGAAGGTGCCCGCACCGGCGGAGATCGCTGCGCGGCTCGGGATCGGTGAGGGGGAGCTGTGCGTCCGGACCGTGTATGAGTTCCTCGCCGACGGTCGGCCTGTGCAGTTGTCGACGAGCTGGGAGCCGTACGACCTGACCGGCGGGACTCTTGTCGTTCTGCCCGAAGGCGGGCCGCACGCCGGGGCCGGCGTCGTGAACCGGATGGCCGAGATCGGCGTCACCGTCAGCCATGCCGTCGAGCAGCCCGAGCCGCGGCAGGCCACCGCCGAGGAAGCCTCACTTCTCGGGATCCAGAAGGCCGCGCTCGTCACGCATATCCGGCGGACGTACTACAGCGACCAGGGCCGGCCCGTGGAGACGGCGGACATCGTCGTGCCCGCTGCGCTGTGCGAGATCGTCTACGAGATCCCGATCAATCGCTGACGGAGCACTACGCAAGGGGGAGTCATGGAGTCGCTCGGTTTTGCCATCGGCGGTCTGATCTGGGGCGCACCTGTTGTCGCTCTCGTGATGCTGGTGGTTGTGGCCGTCGCGGTCGGCCGATGGCGGCGAAAGGCCATGGCGGCCCTGGAGGGCGGGGAGCGGTCGGCGGACGGGCAGTACGCATCCGGTCGGACGGTCGGCATGGCGGAAGAGGTCTGAGCCCATTTCCCGGGGCGTGTGCTGTC
>NZ_BMTV01000034.1:42303-75368 GCF_014649855.1 Streptomyces roseolus
GGCGTGCTGCTGTCCGCCGCGGTTGCGCCCCCCGTTCTGCGTCGAGCCCTGGAAGCATTCCGGCGTCCGACGACGAAGGGGGCAGGATGGTCCAGCCGACGTGCAGCGCTCCTACCCAGAGCGGAGGTCGCTGCCGGAACAAGGCGATGACGGGTACCTCGCGGTGCTCCAAGCATCAGGGGGCGTGGTCCCCGTACGGGGTCGAGCAGCGGAAGAAGAAGGAAGCCGAAGCCAAGATGAAGAAGCTTCGGAAGAAGCGGTAGCGGGCCGTCGAGTGGGGCGGGCTGACATCTAAAGCTGACATCAACGGCTGCGGATGACGGTGGTCGCACACGAACCGCCGGGGCGGTGGTGACCAGCGATCCGCCCTTGGCGAGAGCGTCCCGCACGAGCTTACAAAGCAGATGTCGGCGGTTCGAAACCGTCCGCGCCCACCAGCACAAAGGCCCCCGCAGCTCATCGCTGCGGGGGCCTTTGACGGTAGAGACTGACGGCAGTCTCACTCGGGACGGCGCCGGCGGAGCAGCCGGTCCATGTGCCCCATCGCCTCCCTCCGACGCTCGTCGGAGACGTGGGTGTAGATGTTCATCGTGACGGCGATCTGCGAGTGCCCCAGGATCTCCATCACGACCCGCGCCGGCACGCCCGCGGCGAACAGGAGCGTTGCGCACCCGTGCCGGGCGTCGTGGAGCCGGATCCGGGGGAGCCCCACAGCCTCCGTGATCCGCTGGAACGAGCGGCTGAGGTTCATCGGCTCGACCGTGCGACCGGTACGCGTCGTGAAGACGTAGTCACTGTCCTGCCAGTCCGCCCCCGCCGCGGCCCGCTGTGCGGACTGGCGGAGCCGCTGCCAACGCAGCGGCGGCACGCACATGAGGGGCAGGGGGATGATGCGGCTCCGCCGGTTCTTAGTGGAGTCCGCGTACAGCTCGTTCTGCACCCGCTGGATTTGGTTCCGCACGGTGAGGGTGCGGCGCCCCAGATCGATGTCCGACCAGCGAAGCCCGAGCACCTCCCCGCGGCGCAGGCCGAGGGCGACGGCGAGGACGAACGCGGCGTACAGCGCATCCCCCCTCGCCGCCTCCAGGAAGGTTGTCGTCTGCTCCAGGTCCCACGGCTTCAGCTCCCGGTGCTCCACACGCGGGGCCGGCACGAGTTTGACCACGTTCCGGCTGATGAGTTCCTCCCGACAGGCGGCGCTCAGCGCGCTCCGTAGGACCCGGTGGGACTCCTTGGCCGTAGCTGGAGACGCCTGGGCGGAGACGGCGGCGATCATTCGCCGGACGTCGGCCGTCCCCAGGTTCTCCAGGCGCTTCGTCCCGATGTTGGGGATCAGGTAGAGGCGGACGTGTGTCTCGTACTTGGCATACGTCGTCTTCTTGCGGTCGTCCTTGACGAACTGCTCCAGCCAGTAAGGCAGCCACTCGGAGAGCTTGGCCGAACGGGTCGGGGTGGGGATGCCCTGGCGGTCTCGACGGACGAGCTCCTGCCGCTTGGTATCGCACTCATCCCACGTGGCCCCGTACACCGTCTTTCTCTTCCGGGTGCCGTCAGGCTGCGGGACGTACACGCGAGCCTCGTAACGCCCGTCCTTGCGCTGCCAGATGCTGCCGGCGCCGTTCGGGTTCCTCTTGCGTGCCATTAGGCGGCTTCCTCCAGGCGGTTGTTCATGTAGGTGCGAAGGGCGTCGAGGGGGATGCGGCGGCAGCGGCCCTCGGTGTAGCTGGGCAGCGCGCGGGAGCGGATGAGGTCGTAGACCTTGCCACGGCTGTACTTCAGGGCGGCCATAGCCTCGGGGACGGTCACAGCGATGTGGCTGGTCGGGATTGGGTCCGTCATAACGGTGTCTCCTCCACAGGGGTGAGTGGCTGAGGGGGCGTCGCATCTGTCCGAGGTGGGGATTTCTGCGTCATCGCGTCATCAGCGTCACTCGAGCCGTTGACCTGCTGGTTTTGGTGACGCAGGGGGTGACGGGCTGCGTCACCGGTGACGCAGCTGTCCGTCATGGGGTGACGCAGGTGACGAAGGGTGACGCAGAGATTCAGGCTCTGCGTCACCTTCGTTGGCGCAGGTCAGGCCCGCTTTTCGGGGCCGTGGTGACGCAGGTGACGCAGGGTCTTTCTACTTAGGAAAAAGAGGGGCCTGTGTTCTGTTGTTGTGCGTGCCTTCAGGTGTGAATGGGGAGCCGCGGAGCGGCACGCCTTTGGGGCGGCGGCGGGCCGCCGAAGAGCAAGAGGAGCACCGCCGCGCCGAGGGGGTGCTCCTCTTGCCTGTGCGGCCGGAGCCGCGTGGCGCGGTCTAGAACACCTGCTGCTGCTGCTCGTCGGTCGGGGGCATGGGGCGGGCCATCTCGATGTAGCGGGCCGTCTTGGTGCGGCCCCAGTCGACCAGGACGCCGCGGGCGGCGAGGACGGGCTGGAGGCGCTTGAGGCGGTCGGAGAGGACCTTGCCAGTGGTGGGCCAGCCCTTGGGCAGGGGCCGGAACTCCCCCTCGCCGATGTAGAGCTGGGTCAGGCCGTGCAGCCACTCCGCGGACGTCATCCGTACGTTGGTGCCGGGCTCGATGCCGGTGGCGTGCTTGAGGACGGTCTGAGCGAGGAGGTCGCCCTCGATGACGTCGTCGTTGAGGTCGTCCAGGCTGGCCCGGTAGGCGTCCAGGGCGCCGAAGTTGCGGGCGGTGTCGAGCTGCGCGCACAGGTGGGCGAAGTCCGCCATCCGCAGGTCGGTCGGGATGTTGGCCTCGGCGGCCCGGACCTCGACGGCCAGGTCGAGCACGGAGCCGAGGATCACGGGCAGCGCCTGGGTGAACTCCGCCCACAGCTCCGCCTCCGTCCGCCGCACCCGGGGCCGCTCCAGGCGGAGGGGGAGGAGGCGTTCGGCGAGGTCGGGGCGGATGACGCCCACGTCGATGCCGGTGAGCAGCATCGGCCGGCGGTAGCGGGCACGGACGACGTCGCCGTCGGTGAACAGGGCGCGTTTGATGTTCTCGGCGCCGGTGACGATGCAGCACATCAGGTCGGACAGGTCGGGGCCGAGGTGGGAGAGGTTGTCGAGGCCGGTGACCCATCCGGCGGCGACGGCGGTGATCAGGTTCTCCTCGTCCTTCGGCGCCCGGCGCAGGTCGCCGCTCATCCCCTCGATGATCCGCACCAGCATCTTCCCGGCCGTCGACTTGCCCGCGCCCTGCGGGCCGGTGAGGAACGGGGCCGGGACCGGGACGTCGGGGCCGAGGCAGCCGACGAGCCACGCGAGGGCCAGGGACTCGGCGCGGGCGTCGCTGAAGTTGCACAGCCGCATGAGCAGGTCGATGCCCTTGCCGTTGGTGTCCTTGACCGGCAGCGGGAGCTCTCCGGTGAGCTGGGTGCGGCGCCAGCAGACCTCGCGGGGGTCGGGGACGGTGATGTCCCAGCCGGTGGGGTGGATGCGGACGGACTGGCCGTCGTCGCGGCCGAGGTCGAGCCAGGTGGCGCCGTCGAAGCCGGGGGCGACGCGGATGTGGACGGGCTGGACGTCCTCGGTGAGGGCGAGTGCTTCGATCAAGTCGAGTGCCTCCTTCAAGGCGGTTCCGTTGAAGACGCCGTGGCCGTCGCGGAACAGACCGACCATGAGTTCCTGCCGGTGGCTGCCGGTGGTGCCCTGGGAGCGGATGGGGCGGGCGACGGGGTGGCCGTTGCGCTGGGCGTAGACGGTGCCGTCGACGGTGCGGAAGTACCGGAAGTGGGCGCGGGCGTAGTCGGTGATGACCTCGCGGGCCGGGTTCTTCTCGTCCTCGGACATCGCTACATCCCCAGAGCGGTGGTGGCGTTGGTCCAGGCGTCCGTGCAGTGCCGCGGGGACTCGCCCTTGGCCTGCGCGGCGGTGAACAGGCGGCCGATGTGGGCGTCGGTGAGGCAGCCGCACCGGCCGTGCGCGGACAGCACCGCCAGAAACGTCCGGTACACCGTCGCGTGCACCCCGGTCGCGGCCTCGGTGATCCGCTGCTCCGCCATCGCGATCCCGCGCTCCAGGTAGACCGGGGAGCGGTGCGGGCACTGCCCGCCGCCGACCGGAGCGGGCACCGTGACGGGCCGGGGCGCGGGCCGGGCGGCGGGCTTCTCCGCGGCCAGGTCGTGTACGGCGGCAGGGACGTCGGCGATGGTGCCGGTACCGGGGCCGAGCCAACGGGCATAGGACATCAGCGACTTGACGTCCACACCGGGGCGGACGGCGTTCACGGAGCGCACGGCGCCGGAGTAGATCCAGTGCTCCCCGCGCGTCGTCTGCACGGTCGTGGTGGGCGGAAGGTTCGTCCGGGCCCATTCCACGGCGTCGGCGTTGTCGAGGTCGACGACGGTCACGCCGGCGCCGCCGGGGTGGTAGCCGATCGCCCTCGCCCGCCGCCAGGCCGCCGCCCACTGCGGGGAGCCGAGGACGCTCGGGTCAGTGGTGGCGGCGGCCCAACCGTGGCACGGCCACGGGCACACGCAGGGGCCGGGGGCCTTCATGTTCGGTCGTCCGCCGCACGCCAGGCCCTGACAGGCCTGGCAGAGGCCGAAGGGCCGCTTGTCGGCGAGCAGGGGCAGCACGGGCAGTCCGTGTTCGGCGAGACCGAGGGCGGTGGTGGGGAGGCTGTTCACGCGGCCACCGCCGCGTGGTCTCGTCGGATCTGGTGTGCATGGGTCATGCTGGGTGTCTCCAGTTCGTTGGTAGCGGTCTGGAACGAGGGCGGCCCCGGCTTTGGCGAGACGGGGGCCGCCCTTCTTGCTGGGGTGGGTCAGAGGTTGGAGAGGGCTTCGGCGAGGGTGGCGGTGAGGTGGTTGATGGGGGTGGCGGCGCCGGTGGAGGCGAGGAGGAAGCCGAACATGGCGGCGGTGAAGGCGGCGCCGGGGCTGAGTTCCTTGGAGCGCAGGAGGAAGAACAGGGCGATGCCGAACAGGAGGATGAGCGAGACGGTGACGGCCATCGAGTGAGGTCTCCCTGGGAGGCTGCGGCCCGGGTTTCCGGGCCTGTGAGGGTCCGGGAGGGGGCCGGACACGCCCCCTTTACCGGCCTTACCTTGCAGGTCAGAGGCCCTTACCGCCCCCATGACCGGGGTAAAGGGCCCCCTCTACTTCGCGGCCCCTGCCGGAGGCTCCGGGAGGGTCCCTGCGGGGGTGGGTGATCTTGGGGTGGGTAGAGGGGGACCCCTCTACCGGCCGGCCGACAGCAGGATCTCGGCGGGCACCGCGGCCTCGATGTCGCGGCGCTGGTACCCGGCGCCGTTGGCGCCGCTGATCTTGACCTGCTTGCTGGTCCGCTTCACCCCGGCGGCCTCCAGGGCGGAGGCGAGGGCCTCGGCGTTGAAGTCGCCGTAGGTGTCCTCGTCGATGTTGACGAGTCCGGCGAGGAGGTCGGTGGTGAACATGCGCGGGGAGTGGCGCATGACTTCCAGGACGTCGGAGACGATCGGCGGGACGGTGATGCCGGCCGCGTCGGCGGCGGCGGTGACGTCTCCGGCGGCGTCGCCGGTGAGCTGTCCCGTCTCCTCGCGCAGGGCCCGGCCCTTGCGGCACATTTGCGCGAACGTGGGCCCGTCGAGGTAGTCGGCCCGCACTGTCACGTACGACGCCGGGCCGGTGACCAGGACCCCGACGCCCTTGTGGTCCTCGGACAGGACGGAGGCGTCGGCGCCTTGGGCGGCCTTGCCCTTGCCCAGGACCATGTCGGAGCTGGTGCGGTCGACGACCTGGGTGGAGTAGCGGATGGTGATGATCTCCCGCAGCTTGGCGGGGACGGACTCGGCGTCGGGCCGCTGACTCGCAAAGTTGGAGATGAATCCGGCGGCCGGGCCGCGGCGGGCGATGCGGCACAGGTCGTTGATGACCTGCTCGCGGTCCTCGCGTTCCATGGCGGTGAAGTACTCCTGGAGTTCGTCGATGGTGACGAAGATGACCGGGAGGCTGTAGCGGGCGACGATCTCCGGGGTGAGCTTGCCCTCCGGGCACACCGACGTCGGCAGGTCCCGCAGCAGCGCGAAGCGGCGCTCCATCTCCCCCAGCAGCTCGGCGAGCATGGCCTTGAGAGCTTCGATGGCGTCGTCCTCGGCGCCCATGACGAGGCGGTGGGCGACGGCCTTCATGGGCATCCAGTCGGCGCCGCCCTTGCCGTCGGCGACGTAGTGCCGCACGTACGGGTCGAGCAGGCCGGCGGCGGTCAGCAGGCGCTGGGTGAAGGTCTTACCCCGGCGCGGGAGCCCGCCGAAGAACATTGACTGCCACATGACCGGGACGCTGATGCGGATGCCGCGGGCGTCCTGGCCGAAGGGGACCGGCTCCCAGATGGAGAACCTGTCGGCCTTCTCCAGCGGTGACGGGTTGGGGGTGCCGAGGTAGGGGTCGTCGTCGGCGACCCACATGGAGACGCGGCCGGCGTTGCCGCCGTTGGCGGCGCGGACGCGGGACATGATGACCTGGATCTCGTCCACGCCGAGTTCCTGGGCGATGACCTCGCGCTTGGCCAGCACGTCGGAGGCGGTCTTGCCTCCGCCCCGGGGCATGTCGAAGATCACCGACCAGCCGCGCCCGTCGCGGACGGGGCCCATCGTGCACGACACGCGCGGAAGGTCCTTCTCGTCCTTGCCGCTGCCGCTTTTGAGGAGGCCGGCGGCCCGCAGTGCGTCGTTGAGCTGCTGCGCGGACATGTCCACCCGGATCGGCGGCGCCGCCTGGTCCAGCAGCCGCGTCTCCGCACCCCGGCCGAGGTGGGCGAGGGGGATGGTGACGGCGGCGCCGATCCCGGTCTGCAGGAGGGGGTCTGCGAGCATGATGCCGGTCGCGGCGGCGGCGACGCCGACGGCGGCGATCCCGAACCGCCACTGGCGGGTGCGGGTCCGCTCGGCGTAGGCGGCCTGGTGACGGGCCGCGAGCTCGATGTCCTCCGGGCGGACCTTCAGCTGGGCCTTGAGCGCCTTGACGGTCGCGGACTGCTCCTGCGCGGAGAGGGTCGGCCAGATGCCGGTCACGGCGCGGTAGAAGCCGCGGGCGGCAAGCAGCACCGTCTTGAACAGGTACTTCGGGGTGCGGACCGCGTGGTAGCGGGCGTGCCACCAACCGAGTCGGCACAGGGCGGTGGTGTTCTCGCGCAGCGACTTCACCGACCGCGCCCACACCGGCAGGATCGGCCCGTCGGGCACGGTCAGCCAGTCCGCGAGCGGGTTGCCCGGCAGGTCGATCACGTCCACGCCCGTACCCTCGGCCGACTCGGCCTCGGTGGCGGCCGGTTCGGCGGGGGCGGGGGTGGGCTTGGTGAGGTCTATGGGCGGGGTGTCGGTGCGGGCGGCCCGGTGGTCGTCGAGGCTGACCACCGTTGCCTCGGTCAGAGGCTCGGTCATGATGGGGGTTCTCCTGCTGCTCGTGAGAGTGGGAGGGAGGGCCCGGGGCGGCCGGTGTGCTTGGCGGCTGTCGGCCGCCCCGGGGCGCGGCTACTTCTTGCCGCGGGCGTTCTTCTCGGCGCGCTCGCGGGCGCGGTCGAGGATGCGGTCGACCTTCTTCTCCAGGTCGGCCTGGTAGACGTTCTCGCCGGCGATGCCGCGCTTGCACATGCGGGCGACGTACCAGGCGAACTGCGCCTTCTCGCTGGTGGTGAGGGGCGGGTGGTCGGGGTCGTAGTCGGTGTTCGGCTTGGCGGCCATGGCGGTCTCCTCCGGGGTGGTGGGTCAGCGGCGGGCGAAGGGGTTGAGGCCGAAGCCGCAGCGGGGGGTGGGGCAGACGCGCGGGTTGGGCTTGGGGGCGGGCTTGAAGCACTTCGGGCAGTGGGTGAAGTCGAAGAACCGGCGACGGGTGAACATCCAGGACTCCTTGGTGTGCGGTGGGCGCGGGGCTGTCCCGGCTCCCCTTCCACCCCCAACCGCGAGGGGCTGGGGGTGGGCGGGCAGTCGTCAGCGGCGGCGCAGGTTCTTGCGGGCCTTGCCGAGGTTCGTGGCGGCGTTCGCCCCCTCGGTGCCGCCGATCGAGCGGACGACGGTGACGACACCCCAGGCCAGGACGGCGGCCAGGAACGCGAGCAGCGCCAGGTTCGCGGCGATCGCGGTCAGGGCGCCGACGAGCAGGGGGCCGAAGTAGACCCCGGCGGCTACCGTGCCGGCGCCGATCCCGGAGCCGAGCGCGATCCGCTGCACGGTCCGGTCCGGCGGGGCCTGGTGGATGTGCTGGTGGATGACCTGCGGCACCTGCGCAGGCTGGACGGGGGCGGGGAGCTGGTCGGTGTAGGCGTAGGTGCCGTCCGGGAGGCGGACGACGGGGGCGGGCTCGGGAAGGTTCGACATGGGTTCTCCCGGGTCAGATGGCCAGCGCGAGGGCGGCGAGCGCGAGGGCGAGGATGTGGGCGGTCTGGTCGACGTGCGCGGCACCGCCATGGGCGGCCCACGACGTCTGCCGCATCCGGGACATCCACCAGCGCACCGGCCAACGGCGGTCAATGAACGCATGCGTCGACCCGATCCACAGCAGAGCCGCCGCGGCGGCCGGGACGGAGACGGTGACGTCGAGGGCGGCGGCGCCGGCGGTGAGGGCGAGGCCGCACGCGGTCACGTGGGTGGCGGCGTGGGTCAGGTTCGCCCGCCACCCCTGGGCGCCGCCCTCGGCTTTGTGGGCGGCCTGGTGGTCGGTCTGGAACGGGTAGTCGGCCAGCAGGTGACCGAGGTAGAGCAGCACGAACACGGTCGCGAACACGGGAAGCTCCTCGGTGCCGCTCACGCGGCGGCGCGGGTCGGAGTGGTCAGGAGGCGGTGGCGGTGACGCGGCGCCATGCGGCACGAAGCCGGGTCTCGCTCGCGCTGTGGCCGGCCGCGCGGAAGCGAAGCGAGAGTTCGCGGTAGGACAGCGGCGGCGTCTCGCTGGTACGGAGTTCGGTGACGATCCGGTCCAGGTCCTCGTCACTCAGCGAGGGGGCCGCGTCGAGCGCGGGAACCGGCTCGAAGGGGCCCCAGACGGGCAGTTCCCAGCGAGGCTGTGACGTGGGTGTGACGCGGTCGGTCACGCAGGTCAGAGCCCGTGCGGTGCCCTCGCCCTGCCGGGCCGTCTCCAGCGTTGCCCAGGCCCCGGAGAGCCGTTCGGCGGTCTTGGCCTGGACGCGTGCGACGCGTGCCCCGGCCTCGGTCACGGCCGTCAGCCGGGTCTCCTCCGTACCCGCCTGCGCCCGCAGCCGCGCGCGGGCCACGGCCGCCTCGTCCCGGGCTTCCTGCTGGATGCCGCGGATCGCATCGAGCGCGACGGGGGTGAGGGCGGTGCGCTCCCACAGGCCGTGGACGAGCCACAGGCCCTTGGCCGCGAGCGGCAGCCAGGACACCGCCAGCCACGGGCCGGGCGAGGTTTCGCCGAGCGCGTGGGCGACCAGGACGGCGGTGGCGGCCAGGCCGAAACCCCAGCCGACCGTGGTGACGGGGGTGGAGTGGTCGCCCTGGGCGGCCAGGCGCCGCTCGTAGGCGAGGGTGGCCAGCCAGCCACCGTCCAGCCCGAGACCGACCACCAGGGCGATCGGCCACGGCATCGAACCGCCGAGCCACAACACGACCACGGCCAGCGTCAGGACCATCGACACCATCGTCATCCCGACGGCCGGCGCGGCGGTCACCATCGACTTCCTCATGCCGCACCCCCTACCGGCGTAGGGGTGTTGGTCAGGCCGGTCATGGCGGCGATCTGCTCGCCGGTGAGCTTGGTGTTCTCGTTCATGGCATGGGCCACCGTGCGGATCTCCCGCCACAGGTGACCGACCCGGCAGCGGGCCATGCCCCGCACCTGCGCCCAGGACTTCCCGCCCGCCGGAACGTGGTCGCGGCCGATCCGGATGCCCTGCTCGGCGAGGAGGTCGATGGCCTGCTCGCGGTCGTGCTCGGCGGCGCACAGGGCGCCGCGTTCCGGCGTCCACAGGCCGCGGATCATCAGGTACTGCACCTCGCAGAGCACGCCGGCCGCGCACATCGCGGCGTAGTGCCAGGCGTTCACGCTGTCCAGCGTCAGGGCGGTGTTGCCGGTCAGGCCCCAGCCGTCGTTCTCGATCGTCCAGGCGATGACCTCGCTGGTCATCACGTGGAAGCCGTAGGACATGGCCAGGACGGCGTGGCCGGCCTCGTGGAAGGCCATGCCGAGCCGGGCCTGCTCGTAGGTGAGTGTCGACTCCTTGCACGGCTTGGGGTTGCCCCGGTGGTCCGTAAGGAGTTCGGGGGCGGGGGCGGTGGCCATCACGCGGCACCGCCCGCCTGCGCCACGCCGGCGCGGTTCGTCAGGGCTCGGCGCTCGGCCAGGACCCGGTTGCGAGCCCGGCGGATCCGCCGCTCGTCCAGCACCAGGACCGGGCGGTCCAGGGTCATGATCTGCGCGTCGAGCAGGTCGACCTCCGCCAGGATCAGTGGGAGTTCCTGCTCGATCGCGTCCAGCTCCGCGTCCGACGGCTCACCGTCGAACGCCACGGCCGTAACGGCCGCCTGAAGTGCAGCGATGGACTTCATTGGGTGTGTTCCTCTCACACAGGAACGGCCCTAACGAGGCCCCGGAGTAGCCGCTCCGGGGCCTCTCGCCGTTTGGAACCATCCGGCTCCCCTCAACCCCGCCCGTACGGCACCCCGCGAGGGGCCCGGACGGGCGGAGGAGGCAACCGGCCGCAGCCGCCGAGGAGGCGGGTGCGGAGGGGTTGAGCTGCGCTGATCCGTACGCGAGGACAGAACCCACGTACGCCGCCCGCTTGTCGCTGGAGGGGGGCGGATACCTCAGCACGCTGTTCAGTTCTCAAGGACCCGGCGCTTCCATCGAGACCCTTCCGGGGACCCTCCGGGCGACATAGACGCAGGTCAAACACAAGATGGCGCCCACCCAAAGCATTGCCTAGGGGGGGTTGCCGTCTTGCTTGATAGGTACGGTAGGCAAACTCGGGACTGCGCGCAACCCCCTCTCGCGATAGAGTCTGATAGCCCCCCTAGGCGAAGGAGAATCGTGCAGCACGAGATGGAGAAGGTCGCCGAGGTAGCGGACCCCGTCGATCGCGCCAAAGCCGCAATCGACCTGATGGCCCGGTACCAGAGCCACGTCAACGAGCTGTCCCGCATCCGCCGAGAGGCCATCGAGGAAGCTCAGGCCACGGGCATGACGCAGGCGGAGATCGCCAAGCGCCTCGGCGTCAGCCGCGGTCGGGTGGGGCAGCTCGCGTCAGCCGGCCCGCCGCCTGAGCGTGCCTTCTTCGGCACGGACCTGGTGACGGTCTCGCTCGGCGGCAAGTACGAGGCGGGGAAGGCTCCTGACGAGTTCCCCAGCGAAGTGATCACCCGGGAAGACCTCGGCAACTTCGAGCACCTGCGGAAGTTGCTGGGCGGCATGAAGCTGGATGCCCAGTACGAGGTGATTCCGCCGTCGGGGATGGTGAACCTCAACCGAGAGAACCACGTCGTTATCTGCGGCCCCCGGCTCTCACCTCTCATCGCGCAGGTCCTCGAAGGCGACGACAACCTTGCCTTCGCCAAGGACAGCGCATGGCACCTGCTCGACAAGACCGCTGGCAAGGAGTACCGGTCCCCCCAGGATGAGGACGGATCGGCCGGCGATGTCGGATACCTGGGGCGCCTGCCCCGCCTGGACGGCAAGGGGACGTTTCTCTACGTCGCCGGCATCCACTCCATCGGAGCGAACGGCGTCATTCACTTCCTGGAGAACAACTTGGCCGAGCTGTACCGAGAGGTACGTACGCGCCGGTTCTCCACGCTGATCTCTTGCCGCTACGACCCGAAGACCCTCGAAGTTCTGGAGAGTCGTCGCGTCACCCCGCTGTACCGACACGAAGGCTGATCATGCGCGTCGCCATCGACACAGACCCCGGCGGATCGGCCCCCAACGAGGACTGGGTAGCCGCCACCCCCTCCCTCGCAATCGTGCTGGACGGGGTGAGCACCGCAGGTCTCGACACGGGATGCCGCCATGGCGTCCCGTGGTACGTCTCTCAACTCGGCAGTCGCCTTGTCGCTGCGCTGGCGAATCCGAACGAATCGCTGACGGCCGGCCTGGCCGCCGCCCTGGAACGAGTGGCGGCCCTGCATCCCGAGTGCGACTTGGCCAACCCTGGGACCCCGTCCGCAACAGTCGCCATCCTGCGCCAGCGGGAAGGGGCCTTCGATCACCTCGTACTGGCGGACTCCCCCATCATCTTGGAGGGCCCACAGGACTTCACCGTGATCACAGACCTGCGCGTCGACGACGTGCTTCCGGAGCTTCGCGCCGAGGTCGAACAGCACGAAACCCACACGGAGGAACATGAGGAGGCCCTGCGGCGATTCGTGACCGCGCAGCGCCAGACGCGGAACACACCAAGCGGCTACTGGGTGGCAGCCGGAAGCCCGACGGCGGCGGAGCACGCGATCGTCGGCAGTACCCCCGCCGAGGGCATCCGCACAGCAGCGGTGTTGTCCGACGGCGCTTCCCGTCTCGTCACGGAGTACGGCATGGCGACCTGGTCCGAGGTCTTCGCAACGCTACGGACCGGTGGGCCTCGTGCGCTGATCAACCGCGTCCGGGAAATCGAAGCCACGGACCCCACGGGCCGCCGATGGCCGCGTTACAAGTCGGGAGATGATGCCTCCGTCGCCTTCTGTCAGTGACAGAAACAGAGTTCGGTGGCATCCCAGGGCTCAGGTCATTGACCTGAGCCTTCTTCGTTGCCCGAAATCCGCTCGGAGGTAGAACGCCTCAACGAGAATCGGCCAATCCGGCCGTACATTGCCCCCCGGAAGTACGGAGCACGTTGGTCGGCGTGTGGTCGTAGTTGGTCACCCCTTCCGATGGCCAGCGGCGTGACCTGCATAAATACCGGTCTCGGCGCCTTCTGACTGCACTGCTCGATGGTTCGATGCCTCGGGTTCTACTCTCGCCGCATCAGGTTGGATCCGCCGTCGTTCGCAGGAGGGAGCCTTGCCGTTCCTGGACCAACTCAGCCGAGGCCAGCATGGCATGGGTTGAGATTCGGCCAACTTTGGACTAGTGGATCTAGCAGGAATTAGCAGGAATTAGCAGGAGTTAGCGGTGATTTGCCGCTTCGTAACATCACACGGCGTTTCACCTGCGGCGATGCGCTGGTGAGTAGTTGTTGCGAGGGGCCCTCGTCAACCTGCTTCGCCGCCCATACGCTCTCGGTTCTCCAGCGCTTCCGGAGGTCTCCCACCTCACCCCCCTGTTCGAAGGGAACTTCACCATGCCTTCTTGGCCGCGCATCACCTGCCCCGTGTGCCGGCGTTCGGTCGCCGTCAACCCTGATACTCGTCGGGTCGCTGATCACAAACACCCCCGGCCCAGGGAGCGCGCTCTCGACCTGATCTTGTGCCACGGGTCGGAGAGAGAGGTGGAGCTGGGGGGAGTAATGTTCCTACCCTTCACGGTGAATGAGCCGGTCGGCGAGGATACGCTCTTCTAACCCGCCTAGCTGCATTGACGGGCGAGCGGGAGCCCTGCGCCACCGCCAGGCGTTGTCCTGGTCTTTGTCCAGTACGCCGAGGTTCGCCGCCGTTCACAGCCATACTCGATCACCGAGTAGCCTGTGCGGCGAACTGCTGCGAACGCGCCTGAATGGACATACGGACAGTTGGAAAGCGTGTTGGGGGCAACCCTCTCACGAGTTCGAATCTCGTATCCTCCGCCAGCGCACAGCAGGGCGTACGAAGCTCCCGACCGCACAGCGGCCGGGACCTTCGTCATTCCTCCCTCGGGCAGGGCCGTTGGCTCAGCCGCCGACGAGGTCGCCCGTGCCGTCCACGCCGCCAGCGGCCGGCGCGCGCCTCGCCAGGACGACCTGAAAATCGGGGGGTGCGGGACAGCACCCTCCGCCTTCGCCTCCCCCGTGACCAGACCAGGGTCCGAGCAATCGGGAAGCCCGTTCTCCCGGAGGCCGATCAGTCCTCTAGTTCCGCTTCGTGTTCCAGGAAGTTTCTGGTTCCCCACTTCTTTCGCATCATTGTCAAGAATTCGGGTTTTGCGTGGGTCAAACAGGTGCGAGCGATTCCAACCCGGTTGTATCGGCCATCATCTTTGTCGTCGGGAAAAATCGCGTGTGGCGGATCGTCAATCTCATCTTGAAGGGCTGCCGGTAGGCCCGCTTCGATATCTCGGCTAAGATCTCTTAGGTCTGTGTAGCCGAAATTCCTGGCGTCCTGCACCAGGTCCGATACGTCGAACGCGCTGCTCGGGTCCCGGTCGGAAAATAGCTTCAAGAGAAGGGCGGTCAGAGTGTCTCCGTTGATGTCGGAAACCTCTGCCCCGGAATGAACGATTTCGTTCTCCGCATTTGCTGCCGACCGAAGTGCGGTATCTGCCAGCAACTCAAACTGCCGGTCCGCGACGAACAAGAGACCGCTCAGGGCGTGAAAGTCCCTGGTTACGGTGTGGGGAATGCTGTCTTCATTTTTATAGCTCAGGTAGTGAGAAATGTTCGCCCAGGCGTCCATCAGGATCGTACGGACCTGGATCTCAAACTTGAGGCCGCCGATGTGGTCATATCGGGGTCCAGAGTTTTCGCTGGAGAGTCTGCAGATGTAATGCTGAGACATGTAGCCGAAGGATGATGCGTCGCCATCCTGGATTTTGTCGTGATGACTTAGGACTTGAAACGTGTTCTCGATTACTTCGCGGATTTTGACGAGGTCTGACATGAAAAGGCATACCACTCGCGCGGCACCTAGATCCTCGCATTGAGTGAAGGGGTCGGCGTATTGTTTCCGATTTACCTTTTCTAGGAAACTTTCCAACGTCTTGGGGCGAGTGGAGATGGAGTGAATTTTGATTCCTGAAGATCCAATTTCCCTGCTTAGGGAGTAAGAGATCTCATTGCAAAGATCGCGGTATTTACCCTCCTGGGATTTGAATGTGCTGGTTAGCTCCTCGTTGTTGTTCCTCATGAGGTGCACAGTAGTCGCTGTTGCTTGCTGAGATGGACGAAACGATGCAATCGACATGGATTCCCCCACGTGCATCGGCTGGGGCCTCGACCCCGGCACCCTGCCAACTCGCGGTAGAGCAAGGCGATACGGTCACAGTTCGCCTCGATCCAGGAGCGTCCGCCGGCGTTCGCCCGCGGTCACACAACCGTCTGACCGGCGGCGCGGTGGTTCGAGCAGACGCGCACGGACGCCCCCGGCACAAGGTCGGACAACTCGTAATGCGTAGGCCTCGGGGCGTTCCCGTGCTGGCCAGTGGTCGCAGAGCGAGGCGCCTTGCACGCCTTGGCCCGCGTTGTCGGCAGGGTGCCAGCTTGTTCCTTGGTTCGGTCCCAGCCTGGCGGAGAACGGGCCGTCAATCTCCGTCATGGCGCCCCACCAGCGGCGGTGGCGGAGCGCCATGCGGGATCGAGTTGTCAGCAAAGAGCCTGGGCGTGGAGGCGTTCAGCAACGGCCTTCAGAGCACGCCGCAGACGTTCTCTGTTCTCTCCATAAGTCTTCAGCGCATGGCAGTTGGGGCAGAGCGCGATCATGTTGCGGGGGATGTCAGGTCCGCCCTTGCCCAAGTCGTGAACGTGGTCGACCTGCAGAATCGGCAGGCCGGCGGTGGTTCGTTCCTTAGGGTGTCCGTCGCAGTCAGGGTTTTCGCAGCTTCCCTTGCTGCGCCGTATGACCGCGGCTCGTGCACTGGGGTCGCGGACGTATCGGTCGGCCTGGGTCGGCTTCTTCCGCTCGCCGCGACGCTTGGCGTTCGCTTCCGCCCTCGCGGCCAGGCGCCGGTACGCGTCCTTGTCGCTCTCAAAAGTGTCGCGCTCTGCTGGATCCACGTCACCTGGGCGGTAGTCGCTCGTGTCATCGTGGAGGACGTCCCTGTCGACCTCCAGAGCGTCGAGGACATCAGAGGGCCACGTGTCAGGGTCCGGAGAGGGCACGGGAGCGAGTACCCAAAGGAACTCACGGCGCCACTTCTTGTCCTCGCCGATGCCCCACCGCCGTCTGCGCTGCGTGATGACAGCCCAGGTCTCGAAACTGAACTGCCCTCCGTACGGCTTGTGCCAGTAGCGCAACGGGCGTCCTTCGGCCTGGTGCATGGCCATAAGGGCGTTGCCGTCGGTGATCGTCTGGTCTCCCGAGAGGCCATCGCCGACGTATGCAATCCAGTTCGTGTCCGGGATACGCCCGTCGGCGTACGGTCCCTTGTCGTCGGAGAAGACGCTCAAGATTCCGTCGTTGAGGCAGCCGATTCCTGCCATCTTCTGGCCGCCGTAGGACCGCCAGATGGCATCCCGGTCCTTGAAGGTCTCACCGAGCAAGGGGCGCAGGGGATCCGCCCACCTGCCGGCGAGCAGGTCGTGAAGGCCGAAGTCCTCCAGCAGGCTCTCAGGGAGAGGATAGAAGTATCGCAAGATGAGCCCGGCAGCAGCCTCCGCGGCCTCGTCGGGGTGGGAGCGCAGGAGCTCGTAGTCCTCCTCGCAGAGTCCACCACCCGGGTTGACGCGGTTCAGCGACTCGACCGTCGGCCGCCGGCCCAAACTGGTGAGTGTCAGCTCTTCCTCGTGCTTAACGGTCCAGAGGTCGTCCCGCACCAGGGCCCAGAAGGGGTAGCGGGCAGCGTCTACCCCATCTTCGACCTGCGCGTACTTCTCCATCAGAGGCGCCACCGCATCGCGAACTGTCGACCAAGACTGCACACGAGGCGCCCCCGCCACTACCTGGCCGAGCGACCACAGGAGGAGTACCGGGCGATGAAGGGCGGTACCCGACCTGCTGCGTCCCGGGCGCACATCCCCCACTCGTCGGCGGAACGACTTCGGAGGCTCGCTCACGGTGAAGCCCTCACGCCTCAACCACGCCGCTGCAGCCTTGGCACCGCCGCTCAACTGAGACGGCTTGAGAGCAGTGCCGAAGTCAAACTTGTGAGCAACCCCCGCTATGGCCTTGGAGTCGTACTGCTTGCCCTCGTGCATGAGGACGTAGGTGACCGCGGCTCGGTAACCGTAGGCTTCTCGGAAGCCGTCTGCGCCAAGGTCGTCATGCTCTGCAATCGCCTGCAGGATGCCAGCCCGAGTGATCTCAGAAGGTGCCATAGGCGCCACCGTAGATCAACGCACTGACAACGAGCAGCGGGGCGGGCATGCGCTGAGGTTTGGTACTGGCCTGACGGCAGTCCGTGACGGCAACGTCGATGCACCTGGAGAGTCCCAAAAGCTCGTTGACGCCTGGGTCAGGCTCGACTGCACAAGTAGCTGTGAGGCCGGCGGCGTAACTGGGCGAACTTACAAAGCAGATGTCGGCGGTTCGAAACCGTCCGCGCCCACCAGCAGGTAGCACGACGAAGGCCCAGTCCACCGGTGCTTGTCCGGGGTCTGGGCCTTGTTCGTTTCGGGGGCGGGGGAGTGGCGGAGGGGTGGCGTGCCACTGGGATGCCGCGTTCTGCATCGGGCTTGACCGGCGGCGGGCCGGGGTCTTAGAGGTGCTTGTCCTTGCCGTGGAGCCAGGCGGCTGTGTCGAGGATCCTCAGGGCTCCGATGTCCTCGCCGATGCCTGCCAGGCTGCGGACGTCCTCGAGGTGGGACATCAGCCTGTGGTCGTCGGTGCGGAGGGCGTGGCGGACGTCGGACCAGAAGGTCAGGTCTGTCGGTGGGCGTTCGAAGACCTTTTTGATCACCGAGTCGTGGACGGGCAGCAGGCGGGGGCGTTTGCGGGCGAGGAGCTTTCCGGCGCCGACCGGGCCGATGCCGTCGACATCGCGCAGGCTCTGCCACAGGGTCCACGCAGGGCTGTCCTTGGCGATGTGCCGCTCGTTCGCGGCGGCGAGGTCCAGGTCTACGGGAATCCGTGAGAGGAGAGGGGTGTACGGGTTGCGGCCCGGGGGCTCCAGCACGTGGAGGACTGCTCGTGCCGGGATCTCGACGCTCAGTGTGGCGACGGCGATGAAGTCCGCCGGTGTGAAGCGGTCAGCCGTCTCGGGCCGGTCTCCGCCGCCTGCCAGTCGCTCGAACCGCGCACCGGTATACGCCGGTGTTCCGTCGGGGAGGAGCTCCCAGTACCGGCGGAGCAGGCCGGCGACGTAGGGGCGGTTCCACAGGGCCTCCGGGATGTTCAGCGTCATCGGGCCTCCCTGCGCTGGGTCGCCGCATCGGGACGCGGCCGCACCGCCTTCTTGCTCAGCAGGGTCACCAGGGCGGTGGCGGTGGTCAGGGCGGCCTCGGCCGCCTCCTGGGTCACGGGGACCTCCCGCGGACCGCCGGCGTGACGGTCGCTGTGCCCTTCCCACAGGTCCGTGAGCATGGCGACGACCCCGCGGGTGTCGCCCGGCTTTCCGGACTTGTCCGTCAGCGCGTATGCGTACTTGGCGTCCGCGTCGCGGAGGTGATCGCGCACCTTGCCGAGCGTGGGCAGTGGGTCTCGCGGCAGGAACGTCGGACACGCGACGGCCTCGACCGCGCGGATCGCGTCCACGTACGAGCCGCTCGGGTCGGCGTGCACCGCCATCAGCTTGTCGCGCGCCCGGTCCAGGGACCGCCGCGCCGCGAGGTAGCCGCTGGTCCCCGCGGCATCGGCTGCCGTGTTCAGCGCTTCGCTGAGGCCCACTTCCATCCTCCGCTGGAGTCCGCGCCGGTCCGGTGTCACCTCGTACACCGACCGTGACTCGACCAGCAGGCGGTTCAGCGGCTCGACGATCCGCTTGGTCCGTCTGGTCCTGCCGCTGAGCCAGGTGACCATCGGCTGCTTCTCCGGGCCCGGCGGTTCGGTGCACAGCAAGAAGAGCAAGGCGTCGACGACGTCCCACAGGACTTCCCGCTCCGTTCCCCAGGCCAGGTGCAGCACGCACGGGTCGACAGGCTCCGGGAGAACCGGGGACGACCGCCGCGAGTGCTCCCCGGCCGCGCCGCCTGCTCCGCCTCCCAGCGAGCGTCGAGCCGCGCCTGCTCCCTGTCGCGCCTTCGCCGCTCGCGCACGTACGCGTCCACATCCGCCTGCGGGAGCACGAGATCCAACCGCGCCATCACATGCTTCGCTTCGCCGGGATTCCGCGCCGCCGTCTCCTCGATCCACGTGCGGAGCGCGGGCTCGAGAGGCTCCGGCACGCCCTCCACGAGAGCGGGCACAGGAGCCGTTCCCACGCGAACGGACAAGAGGTGTCGGCTGATTGAGCTCATGCGTCGACGGTAGCGCCCGGAAGATACACGTCACCTTCTCGATTTCCACACACAGGCCCCTGGGGTGGAGCTAGCGGATCCGTCGGGGCAGCCCCGACAGGCCGCCGCGCCGGGTCGGCCAGGTCAGGGCTCGGACCAGGCCGTTGGTCACGATCCAGTACCCGGGGTGCACCCAGCCTTCCTCCTTGGACAGAAGCCCCGGACCGTCGTCACGGCACACGCGCCGTACCAAGCGGTCGTACGCCGGACCGCCGGCCACCAGCAGCACAGGCGCGGTGAGGATCGCACCGATCCAGACACCGCACCGGAGGGCCAGTTGGGCACGTCCGTCGATTCGCACGCGATGAGTATGGCGCCTACGACCGCAGGCTGGGGGCGGCCCCTGCCGGTCGTGGTCGTGGTCGTGGTCGTTGTGGCGGCGGCATCATGCTGACCATGACTCTGGGAAATGGTTCGGCTCCGGTCGAGAGCACGCGCGTGACGGTTGCCGCTGAGGGCGGAGGGCTTGTCTTCTCCTGGGAGGCCGATGCCCGGATCGAGGTACGGGACCTCGGCGGCGAGGTCGTCATCGAGGCGAACGCCGCGGGGCTCAGGACGCTTGCCGGGCACCTTCTGGTGCTGGCGGGGGACGGGATCCGGGACGGGGCCCATCTGCACCTCGAGGACGGCAACGGGCTGGAGGGCGGGTCCGTCGGTCTGGTTCTGGAGCGCAATGACGAGGGGTGACTCGTCGGGCGGACGCGAGTCGTTCGGCCTCGACCCCATGGAACCGCAGTGGTCGCTCCGGCGTCGAGGAGCGGAGGTGGCCACCAGCGTGTTCGTGTTTCCGGACGGGGTGGCGAGCTGGGGGTCGGCCGACGAGGCGGGGTACCCGGAGCGGTGGACGCGTCCCTCCGTCTCCTGTGGCTGCCCCGCAGGATCCGCGGCGGTCGCACCGGCGGGAGGACGCGTGGCGGCGCGGGGAGCGCCGAGTTGACGGGGATGTCGGGGGTGGGTGTACTCGCGGGATGGTTGATGTGGGGGACGCTCCTGAAGTGGGGGCCGTCGGTGGGGACATGACGGCGGAGAAGTACATCGGGACGCGGATGGCGGAGTATCAGGAGTGGTACGACGTCAAGGCCGCGCGGATGAAGGCGATGCATCTGCGGATGCGGACGGTGTCCGTGGTGGGTGGGGCGCTGGTGCCGGTGTTCGTGAATCTGGACGCCGGGTTCGCGCGGGCGACCGCGACCGTGCTGAGTGTGGTCGTCGTGGCCGCGGTGTCGTTGGAGAGCGTCTACCGGTATCGGGAGCAGTGGAAGAACTACCGGTCCACCGAGCAGCTCCTCGGGCACGAGCGGGTCTACTTCGAGGCGCGGGTCGGGCCGTACCGGGAGCTGTCGAAGCGGGAGGCGTTCGCGTTGCTGGTGGCGCGGGTGGAGAAGGCCATCGCGAATGAGAACGCCGCCACGCTGAACGTGATGACGCTGGGCGGGCAGGTCGGCGGGGACGCGGAGGGGAGGGCCGCCGCGGTGCCCGTCGCCGCGGTGCCCGCCGCGCGGGAGGGGTAGGCGTCGGGGGTCAGGCGTCGAAGTCGTATTCCAGGATGTAGGACGAGGCGTCCAGGGTCATCTCGTTGAGTTCGACCGGGCGGCCCGGTTCCGTGAACGCCGTGCGGCCGATGAGGACCACGGGGGTGCCCGGCGGGAGGGTCAGGAGGGTGGTCTCGTCGGCCGTCGGCATGCGGCAGCGGATCTCCTCGCGGAAGCGGACCGGGCGGTGGCCCAGCTCCGCCAGCCGGGCGTACGTGCCGCCCGGCCCCGTGTCGGGGCGGGCGACCGCCGTGTCGCGGACCAGGTCGGCGGAGAGGTACGAGACCGAGAGCAGCACCGGCTTTCCGTCGAGGACGAAGCGGCGGCTGCGGACGCACACGGGGGCCTCCGCCGGCAGGCCGAGCGCGGCGGCGACCCGGGGGCCCGCCTCCTCCTCCGTCACCGCGATCCGGTCCACGACCAGGTCGCGGTTCTCCGCCTCCGCCGCCCACACCGAACGCCCGCCCGCCCAGCCGTCCGCCGCGAGGCGCGGGATGCCCCTGCGGCGCAGCGGGCGGAAGGCGCGGACGAAGACTCCGGCGCCCTTGCGGGCCTCCGTGAGGCCCTCGCCGCGGAGGACCGAGAGGGCCTGGCGGGCGGTCATCCGGGCCACCTCGTAGGTGGACATGAGGTCGTTCTCGCCGGGGAGCCGGTCGCCCGGGGCGAAGGCGCCGGACTGGATGGCTGTTCTCAACTCATCCGCGATGCGCTGGTACTTGGGGCGACGAGTGCTGTCCTGGTCGGTCACGAGTGGACCACTCCCTTCGTCTGCGGGACACCCTAAGGGGCGCTCCGCGGCCAGGGTGCACACGTGTGCGCCGTCCTGCCCTCGTGATCCATCCATCGGGGGACATCTCTAGAGATACGTTGACAGCGCGGGGTCTCCGCGTTTCCCTGGGTGTCCCCATCGAGCGATCGGGACCGGGACGGAGGGGTGGCGTGCAACCTGTACCCGAGGTCGGCGACCTCGTCCGCGACACCGCCACGGGGCGCGTCGGCTTCTTCGTGCGGAGCGCCTCCGGACGCTTCCTCATCCGCGCCGTCCACGGCGGCCCCGACGCCGAGTGGGAGGCCGAGCCCCGCGACGTCCAGCTCGCCACGCCCCTGCGCGAGCTCCGCGCCCGTGCCGCCGAACTCAACGCGCGCAGCCGGCGGGGGCTGAACTGACCCCTGGCCGCGCACGGCCGGGACGGGGCGCCTACGGCCGCGGGGCCCGCGTACGGTCGCGGGGGTCCGCGTACGGCCGCAGGGTCCGCGTACGGCCGCGGGGTCGTATACGGCCGCGCCTGGCCGTGGTCGGCGTAGCTCCTCCGTGGTCGGCGTGCTCTTCCGTGACTGGCGTGCTCGTCCGTGACTGGCCGGATTCCGTCGGTCGGGTCCGTCCCCGCGCCCCGCGTCCCCTTCCGGCGCTCCGCCCGCTGTCAGTGGGGCGGGTCACACTGGAGGCATGTGCCGCAGCATCAAGACGCTCCGTCCGCCCGTCCTGTCCCACGAGGCCACCCAGGACGACATCCGCGCCGCCGCGCTCCAGTACGTCCGCAAGGTCTCCGGCTTCCGCGCCCCCGCCGCGCACAACCGGGAGGTCTTCGACCGGGCCGTCGACGAGATCGCCGACGCCACCGCCCGGCTCCTCGCCACCCTGGAGGTGAGAGGAGCGCACCACCACGCCGTCAGGACGCCGGAGCCGGAGCCGCGCCCGGGCGCCGTATGAGATAGCCGGCCAGTCCGCCGGCGAGCAGCAGCGCCAGGGTCGACACCCCCGCGCTGAACCAGGTCGCGCCCAGCCACTGGCCGCCCAGCCAGCCGAGGCCCACGCTGTACGAGGCCCAGATCACCGCCGCCAGGGCCGACCAGGGCAGGAACTCCTCGGGGCGCCGCCGTGCCGCACCCGCGCCGAGGGAGACCACCGAGCGGCCGGCCGGGGCGAAGCGGGCGAGGACCACGATCAGGCCGCCGCCGCCGGCCAGGGCGGTGCCGAGGCGCTCCCGCGCCACGGTCAGGCGGCGCGAGCGGGCTATCGCCCGGTCCATGCGGCGCCCGCCGCGCAGCGCGAGCCGGTACGCGAGGAAGTCGCCGAGCGCCGAGGCCGCCGCCGCGGTGAGCAGCAGCGGCAACAGGGAGGGGACGTCCGCGGGCGCGGTCGCCGAGCCGAGGGCGGCGGAGGCGGCGGTGGCGGCGGAGATCACGAGGAAGCCGCTCGGCAGCACGGGAAGGAAGACGTCGAGCAGGATCGACGTCGCCACCACCGGATAGATCCACGGGCCTGCGGTCAGTGACCTCAGCGAGCCCATGCTGTCGAGCAGATTCACAGGGCCAGAGCCTACGCGCCGCCGCCCGGGCCCCCGTCGGGTGGGTGCCGACGGGAGCCCGGGCGGGACGGGCGGAGCGGTGGGACGGGCGGAGCGGTGGGGCGAGCGGACCCGGCCGCGAGCGGTGGCACGGGAGCCGCGCCGGCCGTGGGGCGGGCGGCACGGTCGGGCGTCCGGCGGGTGGGGCCGTCGGCGTCCGGCGGGAGTGGTCGCCGAGCGCTGACGCGGAGGGAGCGGTGGGGATCCGGGAGCGGTGTCGCCGCGGGGCCTCGGCCCTCAGGCCGCGACCGGCGTGCTCTGCTTCTCCGTGCCCCGGTCCGGCTCCCCCGCGGCGGAGCCCTTCGCGCCCCTTCCGCCGAAGAGGCCGTCCAGCGCGAGGGCGCCCGGGCCGGTGAAGATCAGCAGGGCGAAGGCCCAGCAGAAGAGCGCGGCGGTCTCGCCGTGGTTCTGGAGCGGGAAGAGGGCCTCGGGCTGGTGGGCCCAGAAGTACGCGTACGCCATCGAGCCCGAGGAGACGAGGGCCGCGCCGCGCGTGCCGAGGCCGACGAGGACCAGGCCGCCGCCGACGAGCTGGATCACCGCCGCGTACCAGCCGGGCCAGGTGCCGGCGGGGACGGTGCCGCCGCCCGCCGCGCCGCCGAGGACGCCGAAGAGCGAGGCGGCGCCGTGGCAGGCGAAGAGCAGGCCGATGACGATGCGGAAGAGGCCGAGCGCGTAGGGCTGCGCCCGGTCGAGGCGGTGCGTGAGGGTGCTCATGGTGGGGGAACTCCTTCGGCCTGGCCCGCCCGGGGGAGGGGGCGGACGTGGGGGACGGAAACCGAACGGCCGCCAGGTTAGGCATCCCTCATTAATACTTGCAAGTTCAAACATCTCCGGGTGAGGGGCCGTGGGGGGCGCGCCTGCGGTAAGAGTTCCGTAGGTCTGGACCACAGGCGCGCCGAATTCACGCCGTTTTCGCGCCGGCGCTTCCGCTCCGGCCCACGGTGTGTCAGGAGGCCGGTGGTCAGCAGGCGTTGAGCACGGACTGGAGGGCGCTCTTCTCCGCCGAGTCGACGCTGAGGTTGTAGTGGTGCTTCACGTGGACCCAGGCGCGGGCGTAGGTGCAGCGGTACGCGGTGCGCGGCGGCAGCCACTCGGCCGGGTCGAGGTCGCTCTTGGCCTGGTTGACGTTGTCCGTGACGGCTATGAGCTGCGGCCGGGTGAGGTCGTTGGCGAAGCCCTGGCGCTGGGCGGTGGTCCACGAGTTGGCGCCCGAGCGCCAGGCCTCGGCGAGCGCGACGACGTGGTCGATGTCGAGGTCGGAGGCGGCCGTCCAGGTGGCGCCGTCGTACTGCGAGTACCAGCTGCCGCTGACGGAGGCGCAGGAGGAGTCGGTGACGACGTTCGAGCCGTCCCGCTTGAGGACGGTCTCGCGGGTGTTGCAGGCGCCGGACTGGGTGATCCAGTGCGGGAAGAGGTCCCGGCTGTAACCGGTGAGGGAACCTTCCGCCTTGACCGTGAGGGAGGCCAGGTAGGTGCGGGCGGTGGCGGCGCTGACCGGGGTCGGCATCGCGGCCTGCGCGGAGGGCGCGGTGGTGACGAGGCCGGTGAGGGCGAGGGCGGCGGTGGAGGCGAGCACGGCGGCTCGACGCGCGTAGACCTTGCCGATGGGCATGGGGGACTCCCTTGATTCGGTGGGACCTCGGCGGTTCGGCCGGCCCCGTGCGGTACCGGGCGGCGGCCCGGTCATCGTGTCGGCGCGAGGTTTCGCCAGGGGGTGCGCCAGGTAACAGAGTGGCGACATGAACACGTCACATCAAGGGGTGTGACGTGCCCTGACGGAGCGCCAGATTCCGCCGGTGGGAGGGGCGGAGGGAGTGCGTCCGTGAAGACCGCCCGCACGCGCCCGCCGCACGCGCCCGCGCTCACCGCCGCCGCGCATGTCCTCGCGTACGACCGCGAGCATGACCGCGAGCACGACTTGCGCCCGCCCGCCCGTCCGTGTGCGCGGTGCCTGCCCGCGCCGCCCCCCGCGCGACGCCCGCCTGGCCGCCCGCGCAGACGCCACCGCGCGCGGCCGGGTCGTCCGGCCGCGCGCGGTGGCGAGTCGTGTGGTGTGTCGTGGTGTGTCGTGGTGTGTTGCGGTGCCGTGTGCCGTGTGCCGTGTGCCGTGGTGCCGCGGTGGGTGGGTCGGCGGGGCGGGAGTCCGGGGGTTACTCCGGTACGACTCCGAGGGTCATCGTCCCGTCCCCGTTCGCGTCCAGCCGCAGGCGGGTCAGGTCCGGCACGTACAGGTCCGGCGCGAAGGCCGCCGCGCGCGGGCCCACGCCCACCACCCGCATCCCGGCCGCCTTCGCCGCCTGGATGCCGGCCTCGGAGTCCTCGAAGGCCACGCACTCCGCCGGGGCCGTGCCGAGCTCGGCGGCGCCCTTGAGGAAGCCCTCCGGGTCCGGCTTGCTCGCGCCGACCAGCTCGGCGGTCACCCGGGTCGCCGGCATCCGCAGGCCCGCCGCGCCCATCCGGGCCTGGGCGAGGGCCTCGTCCGCCGAGGTCACCAGGGCGTGCGGGAAGTCCGTGATCGCGTCCATGAAGGCGGGGGCGCCGGGCACCGGCACGACGCCGTCGACGTCGGCGGTCTCCTCGGCGAGCAGCACGGCGTTGTCCGCGTGGTTCTCGGCCATCGGGCGGTCGGGGAGGAGGAGCGCCATCGTGGCGTAGCCCTGGCGGCCGTGCACCACCTTCAGCACCTCGCCGGCGTCGAGCCCCCGCCGGTCCGCCCAGCGGCGCCAGCAGCGCTCCACGACGGCGTCCGAGTTGACCAGGGTGCCGTCCATGTCGAGCAGGAGGGCGCGGGCGGTGAGCGTTGCCGGGATGGCGGCCATGGGGTCTCCAGGGGGTGGTGCGGAGAACGAAGCGGTCCCGCCCGCCGGTCAGGGAGTACGGGCGGGGCCACTTTGTTTCTTCACGATACAAAACCGTGGGCCGTCTTGGCCACCCGGCCCCTGCCGACCCCTCCGCCGACGCCCTGCCGACCCCTCCGCCGCCCCCCGGGGCCCTCCCTCCCGGGCGCGTCAGCGGTAGGAGTTCCTGGTCTCCCGCTCCAGCTTGCGCCGGGTGTCCGGGCCGTACACGCCCTCCGGGTCCCCCAGCTGCCAGAACCGGCTCTGGTACTGGATCAGCGCCGAGCGCAGCCCCTCGTCGAAGACCCCGTCGGCCTCGCCCGGGTAGACCCACAGCAGCCGCAGCCGCGTCTGGAGCTCCTCCACCTCCGGCCCCGTGTCCCCGAGGCTCAGCGTGGCCCCCTCGGGGGCGTCCGTGCGGGTGGGGGCGGGCGAGGCGGTCGTCGGGGCCACGGGAGCCGCGGGCGCCGAGGAAGCGGGGCTGGGCGGGGTCGCGGCGCCGGTCGCGGACGGCGAAGCGGTCGGCGCCGCGGCCGTCGTCCGGGCGGCCGAGGGGGACGGGGACGCCGACGAGGCCGTCGGGGTCGGGGACGACGAGCTGGGCGAGGGCTTCCGCGAGGGGGTCCGGCTCGGCGTGGGGCTGTCGGAGGACGGGGACGGTTCCTCCGAGACGGCCAGGTTCAGGGACGCGCTCGTGGTCACCTCGGGCACGATCGCCCGGTTCTCGGGCTCCTCGCCGCCGAAGACCGCGGCGGCCAGCGCGGCCGTGCCGACCACGGCCGCCGCCGCGACGCCCGCGACCAGGGCACCGCTCCGGCGCCGGCGCGACCGCTCCTGCCGCGCCCCGGCCGCCACGGGCGCCCCGCCCGCCCAGGAGTCGTCGGCACCCCCCGCGCCGCCGGCCCCGCCGAGCAGCAGCGGCATGGTCGCGTCGGCCCCGCCTCCGGAGCCGTACGGCGGGGGAGCGGGAGAGAAGCCGTCGTCGTGCGGCCCGTACCCCTCGTGGCCGCCGTACCCCTCGTGGTCTCCGGGCCTGCCGTACCCTTCGGGGCCGCCGTACCCTTCGGGGCCGCCGTACCCTTCGGGGCCGCCGGGGCCGCCGGGGCCGCCGTGCCCCTCGCGGCCGCCGTGACCACCAGGGCCACGGGCGCCCCCAGACCCGCCGTACCCCTCAGGTCCCCCGGTGCCCCCGGGTCCCACCCGTACCGCGCTCAGCTGCGCCGTCGGCGGGTCGCCCGCCTCGTCGGCGGGCGCGTCCAGCGTCACGTACGGCCTGATCCGGAGCGGGTCGAAGTCCTCGGCCGCCGCCGCCTCCGCCGTACGGGCGCAGGCGCAGCCCGGTCTCCGACCACCGCAATCAGGACATGCGTGTCCGGTCATGATGTGTCCCCTCCCCAACGCAACTGGCAGTGATTATGCAGGCGGCCCCCCGCACCCGGGTGAACACGCGTGCCCCTCCGCAGGCCATATCCGGACATTCGACTCAGGATGGAGAACACGTTCGCGCAGGGAGGCGCCCATGGCCCAGGAGACAAGCCCACCGCAGCTCGGAGAGGGACAGAGCCGCCGCACCGTGCTCGTCGCGATCGGCGCGCTGCTGCTCGGCATGCTGCTCGCCGCGCTCGACCAGACGATCGTCTCCACGGCCCTGCCCACGATCGTCAGCGAGCTCGGCGGCATGGAGCACCTCTCCTGGGTGGTCACCGCCTACATGCTGGCCTCCACGGCCGCGACGCCCCTGTGGGGCAAGCTCGGCGACCAGTACGGGCGGAAGAAGCTCTTCCAGGGCGCGATCGTCCTCTTCCTCGTCGGCTCGGCGCTCTGCGGCATCGCCCAGGACATGCCGCAGCTCATCGCCTTCCGCGCGGTCCAGGGCCTCGGCGGCGGCGGGCTCATGGTGCTGTCGATGGCGATCGTCGGCGACCTCGTGTCGCCCCGGGAGCGCGGCAAGTACCAGGGCCTCTTCGGTGCCGTCTTCGGCGCCACCAGCGTCCTCGGCCCGCTCCTCGGCGGGTTCTTCACCGAGCACCTCTCCTGGCGCTGGGTCTTCTACATCAACCTTCCCGTCGGCGTCGTCGCCCTCTTCGTCATCGCCGCCGTCCTCCACATCCCGGTCCGCTCCACCCGCCACACCATCGACTACCTCGGCACCTTCCTCATCGCCTCGGTCGCCACCTGTCTCGTCCTCGTCGCCTCCCTCGGCGGCACCACCTGGGCCTGGGGCTCGCCGCAGATCATCGGGCTCGCGCTGCTCGGAGCCGTCCTGCTCGTCTGGTTCGTGCGCGTCGAGCGGCGCGCCGCCGAACCCGTCCTGCCGCTCAAGCTCTTCCGGATCCGGACCTTCGCCCTGGTCTCGGTCATCAGCTTCGTCGTCGGCTTCGCGATGTTCGGCGCGATGACCTACCTGCCGACCTTCCTCCAGATCGTGCAGGGCGTCAGCCCCACCATGTCCGGCGTCCACATGCTGCCCATGGTCGTCGGCATGCTGCTGACCTCCACCGCCTCCGGGCAGATCGTGTCGCGGACCGGCCGCTGGAAGGTCTTCCCGGTCGCCGGCACCGCCGTCACCGCGCTCGGCCTGCTCCTCCTCAACGAGCTGACCGAGACGACGCCCACCTGGCAGATGAGCCTCTACTTCTTCGTCTTCGGCGCCGGACTCGGCCTCGTCATGCAGGTCCTCGTCCTCGTCGTGCAGAACGCCGTCGGATACGAGGACCTGGGCGTCGCCACCTCCGGGGCGACCTTCTTCCGTTCCATCGGCGCGTCCTTCGGCGTCGCCGTCTTCGGCACCGTCTTCACCAACCGGCTCACCCACAAGCTGGAGGACGTCTTCGCGCGGGTCGCCCAGGAGGGCACGGAGCTGCCGCCCGGCGTCGGGCCCGGCGACGTCGCCGCCGACCCGCGCGCCATCGGCCGGCTCCCCGCCGCGCTGCGGCCCGAGGTCCTCCACGCGTACGCCACCTCCATCACGGACGTCTTCCTGTACGCCGCCCCCGTCGTCCTCGTCGCCTTCGTCGTCGCCTGCTTCCTCAGGGAGGACCCGCTGCGCGCCTCCGTGACCGCGCCCGACACCAGCCAGACCCTCGCCTCCAACCCGGTCGAGCGCTCCTCCTACGAGGAGGCCGCCCGCGCGCTCTCCGTCCTCGGCTCCCGTGAGGGCCGCAAGGAGGTCTACGAGCGGATCACCGCCCGCGCCGGGCTCGACCTGCGGCCCGCCTCCAGCTGGCTGCTGCTGCGCATCCGCCGCCACGGCGCCGTCGAGCCGGCCCGGCTCGCCGAGACCGTGCCCGTGCCGCTCCGGGTCGTCTCCGAGGCCGCCCGCGAGGTCGAGGAGCGGCGGCTCGCCCGCCGCGAGGGGCTCCACCTCGTCCTCACCGAGGAGGGCGCCGCCACCGCCGCCCGCCTCGCCGAGGCCCGCGAGGAGTCCCTCGCCGAACTCCTCGGCGACTGGTGGGGACCCGACCGCCCCACGGACCTGGTGCAGCTGGTCGAGGAGCTCAACGCGGAGCTCTGCGGCTCCGACGCGGAACGCCCCCGCGCGCCGGAACCGCCCCGGGACCACCGCGCCTGACGACGGCTCAGCCCGGCTCGGTGCCCTGTCCAGCCGAAGATCGACTTCCAGTCGCAGGGGGACGGACAGGATGAGCAGTCACGAGCCGGGACAGAACCGGCCGCCGCAGCCGGGACACGCCCCGGGACAGCACCCGGACGGACCCGCGTACGGCGTCGTGTACGCGGCCCCGCCCACCCGCCCGCCGTCGCACCGGGGCGCCTGGATCGGCGCGGCCGCCACCCTGGTGGCGGCCGTGATCGGCGTCGTCGGCACGTACCTGGTGAGCAGCGGCGAGGACGACGCCCCGGCCGCCGCGCCGGCCCCGGCGCCGACCACCGCGAGCCCGGCGGCGGACGACCGGCCGACCCGGGACGCCACCCCCGGCGCGGACGCCACGCCGACCGCGGACGCCGCCACCGCCCCCGCCCCGGAGACGACCTCGGCGGCCCCGGCCGGGCCCGCGCCCGACAGCGTCCACTGGCAGGGCACCCTCGTCATCACGTACGTGGAGGACAAGGACCTCGACGCGGCGCCGCACGTCATGTCCGAGATCAACAGCGACAACGACTTCGCCGTCTACCCGTTCGGCGACCACATGCTGCGCCCCGACAACGGCGCCAAGGCGCTCGTGTGGAAGGGCGCGAAGGCGCCGACCTACGCGGACTGCGCGGGCGTCGTCGGCACGCAGGCCACCTCGAACGACATCCGCATCAAGACCGGCCTCACCGTCTGCGGCCGCACCGGTGAGGGCAAGCTCCTCCGGATGACCGTCAGGGACATGGCGGGCCAGGCCGCCGACACGAACGCCACCTTCGACGTCGTCGTCTGGGCCGGCGAACCGGCCTGACCCGTCTCAGAGCTCCTTGCCGTACCAGATCTCCGTGTACGGCCCCGTGCAGTACGCCGGGATCTCCCCGTACCCGTGCCGCACGTACAGCGCCCGCGCCTCGACCAGGTCGAGGCGGGTGTTGAGCACCGCCCGGCGGGCGCCGAGCGCGCGGGCGGCCTCCTCCAGGCCGCTCACGAGCAGGTCGGCGCCGCCGAGGCCGCGGAAGGCGTGACGGACGAACACCCGGGTCAGCTCGGCCCGTTCGGCGTCGAGGAGGACCAGGCCGCCGCACGCGGCGGCCTTCCCGTCGTACCGCCCGACCAGGAACTGCCCGGCGGGCGGGGCGAGCAGGTCGAGCCCCTCGTCGATCATCTCCTCGTCGTACTCGTCCTCGGTCAGGACGCGGCCGTAGTAGCGGCCCGCGACGTCGCCGAAGTAGTCGCGGCGGAGCGAGGTGGCGTCCGGGGTGTCGACGCGCTCGGAGGAGAAGGTCCAGGTCATGCGGGCCATTCTGCGGCCCGCACGACCACGGCCGCCGCCGGTTTTCGCCCCGGCCCCGCCCCGGCTCTGGCCCCGGCCCCCGCTCCGGCTACTTCGGCGCCGCCTGCTGCACGACCTCGAAGGACCACAACGTCGACCCGGAGGCGGCCGGCTTCGGACGCTCGCCGCCGCCCTCGCCGCCGGCGGTGCCCTGGTGGGCCGCCTTCATGGAACCGTTCATCCAGTTCTGGAAGTCCTCCTCGCTGCGCCACCGGGTGTACACCAGGTACTGGTCGGTGCCCTCCAGCGGCCGCAGCAGCTCGAACCACTCGAACCCGTCGGAGCCCTCCACGGCACCGGCCCGCGAGGCGAACCGCTGCTCGAGAACCTCCCGCTGCTCGGCGGGCACGGTCAGGACGTTGATCTTTACCACACTAGGCACATGACACCTCTCAGGAAGCACAGGCCGGGCGCTGCGCCGAGCCTTGATCACGTACGTGCAGTCTCGTACATCCGCCAGTCAAAGCGGTGAGGACGACTCGCAGGCGTCGCCCGTGGCGCAGCGCGAACGATGCGCCTCGCTGATCGCGTCGAAGGGGTGGAGCGACGCGGGCCACTTCGAGGACGTGGGCAAGTCGGGGTGGGACCCGAGCATCCACCGCCCGGGGTTCGAAGAGATGATGACGGCCGTGCGCGGCGGGCACGTGGACGCCGTGGTGGTCTTCTCGCTGTCCCGCTTGACACGCCGTGGCGCGCTGGAAGCGATGCGCATCATCGAGGAGTTGGAGACGCACGGCGTCCGGCTGGTGAGCGTCGAGGAGCCGTACCTCGACACGTCCACGCCGGTCGGTGTCGGAATCCTCGCGATCATCGCGGGCCTGGCACAGCAGGAGTCCGACATGAAGTCGGCCTACGTCTCTGCCACCAAGGACACGTTGCGGCGGGCTGGTAGCCATGTTTCCGGCGTCGCCCCGTACGGCTTCACGTCGGAGAGGACGACCAGCGGCAAGCTGTCCGTCGTCCGACTCGTCCCGGACCCGGTGGAAGCCCCGCACGTCCGTGACATGGCCAAGTGGGCGGCAGAAGGAGTGTCCGCCTCGCAGATCGCCAAGCGACTCAATGAGGACGGCGTGCCCACGAAGGCGGAGTCCCTGGGGGAGTCGGGCGCCAAGCGCCTCGCCTCGCGCCGTGCGCGCGGAGTCTCGGAAGCCGTGGAGCGGCCCGCGTGGGTGTCGTCCACCGTCCTGCGCATCCTGCGGGACCCGCGCCTTGCCGGGTACGCGATCGAGTGGCAGGGACGGGTACAGGCGACCAAGGACGCCGATGGAAACCCCGTCCCCTGCAAGACGGGGAAGCGCGTCATCCTGCGTGACGACGAAGGGCAGCCCGTCCTGTCACACGAAGGGCTGATCCCAGCGGAGGAGTGGTGGAAGCTCCAGGACGTGCTGGACGGCCGGACGCAGATGGTCGTACGAGCGGGCCGACGTGTCCCTACTTTGCTGGCCGGACAGGGACTGCTGTTCTGCGACGTCTGCGGTTCGGTGATGGTGACTGACCGACGGGCCGGGAAGCTCTACTACAAGTGCAACCGGGCCGGGGGAGTGGTCCCGGGCCACGGTGGTCTCGTCATCGGCCAGGACGCGGCGGACAGCGAGACGGCGGGGCGGGTGTGGGCCCGTCTCATGGCCATGGACCCTGACGACCCGGAAGACCTCGAATGGCTGGCCGAGGCGTCACGGCGCTTCGCCCGCCAACAGGACACCTCCCAGCGGGACGCGGAACGCGCGGCGGTGCGAGCCGAGTTGGAACACGTGCGGGAGTCCCGCCGCATCCTCCACGTGGACCGGCTGGCCGGCGTCTACGCCGACGAGACCGGTGCGCAGATGTTCAGGGAGTCCATGGCGCGGTTGGCTGCCCATGAGGAGCGGATGGCCGAACGGCTGGCGGAACTGGAGGCGACCGGCAACCGAAGCATTCAGATCCCCAACGAGTGGACGAGCGTGGACGGAGATCCCATCGGGGAGCGTTCGACATGGGCGGCGTGGGACCTTGAGAAGAAACGGGAGTTCCTGGCGCTCTTCATCGACTCCGTGAGGATCACCAAGTCCGTCGGCAGGGGCCGGAACGCGAACACGAGGGACCGGGTGATCGTGCGATGGGCTGCGGCGCCTGACTCTGCGGGCGCCTGAGCCGCCTGAGAGGTCTACACGGTCCGCCGCCAGGAAAGCGGGTGGCGGGCCGTATGGCGTTCCTGAGCCTCGCCGGTTTACAGGTCGCCCTAAGAGGTCGTTTTCTCCCGATGTTTCATCCCGGGATCGGATGTTCTGTGGGTTCTTTCGGGTCGTGCCAGGAGATGGT
>NZ_BMTV01000035.1 GCF_014649855.1 Streptomyces roseolus
CGTTCGTCAGATCCCCACGTCCCACAGGACGTGATCATCAACGAACAAGATCCACTTTCGCAACAGACCCTAGCCGGCGCCCATCGAGGCGGCGCACTGCTACGATCCCCACTCCTCGGGGACGGCTCCTGGCTGACGGAAGCCCCGCCCGCCACCTCTGGCGGCCCGACCGGCGGGCAGGTGAGGCCCGACGGTCCGGATGGTGCTCCAGGGCGCGGCGGGGGTGCGCCGTCACGCGATGCCGGCTCCCGTCGAGGTTCTCCAGAAGGGGCGTTCCGTCCTCGCGAAGAAGGACACGGGTCCCCTCGGCGTTCGCCCAGCCGCCGGCTGCCTCGGCCGCCGTGGCGTCGGGGCGGGCGCGCCGCTGTCGCGTCCGGGGCCCGGCGGCCCGGCGGGGACCGGGTCGGACGGTGCCGTGGCTGCGACCACCGTCCGACCCGGATTCTTCCGGCCTGACGCGTCAGGCCACGTATGCGTGCCCGCGCCCGGCCTCGTGGCCGTGCTCGCCTCCGAGTTCGTGCGCGCAGGCGTCGTCGATGCCGTACGTCTCCCATTCCGGGAAGTCGTCCTCGGCGGGTACGGGTTCGCCCGGGGCCAGCAGGCAGGCGTCCAGTGCGGCACGCAGGGGCTCGGGGCGCAGGCCGGTGCCGATGAAGACCAGTTCCTGGCCCTGCGTGGTCTCCGGGCCGCCGGCGCCGGCGGGTTCGAACCGGGCGACGGCGCCGGCCTGTGACCAGAGGCCGGTCACGCGGGGGCGGCTGGCGAGCCGGAAGAAGCCCTTGGACCGGAGGATCCTCCCGTACGCGCCGCTGTCCAGGCCCTCGGTGACCAGGGTCCACAGCCGCCCGGGATGGAAGGCGCGATCGGCGCGGAAGACCAGGGAGGAGATGCCGTACTCCTCCGTCTCCGGCACGTGGTCGCCGTTGAGCTCCTTCACCCACCCCGGGGCCTGCTGGGCCCGCTCGACGTCGAACAGCCTCGTGCCCAGGACGTGCCGGAGGGGCACCCGTCCGCGTACGGCGGGCACGACGCGCGCCTCCGGGTTGAGCCGGGACAGAGCCGCCCGGAGCCGGCGGGCCTCGTCGGGGTCGACCAGGTCGAGCTTGTTGAGGACGATGACGTCGGCGAACTCGACCTGGTCCACCAGGAGATCGCTGACGGTGCGCTCGTCGTCCTCGTACGGCGCGAGGCCGCGGGCCGCGAGTTCCTCGCCTCCGTCGAGCTCCCGGAGGAAGTTCGCGGCGTCCACGACGGTCGCCATGGTGTCGAGCCGGGCCAGGTCGCCGAGGGTGGCGCCGTCGTCCCGGGGGAACGAGAAGGTCGCGGCGACCGGCATCGGCTCGGAGATGCCGCTGGACTCGATGAGCAGGTAGTCGAACCGCCCTTCGCGCGCGAGCCGTTCGACCTCCTCCAGCAGGTCGTCGCGCAAGGTGCAGCAGATGCACCCGTTGGTCATCTCGACCAGGCGCTCCTCGGTCCGGGAGAGCGCCGCCTCACCGCCCCGGACGAGCGCGGCGTCGATGTTGACCTCGCTCATGTCGTTGACGATCACCGCGACCCGAAGGCCTTCGCGATTGGCCAGCACATGGTTGAGCAGGGTCGTCTTCCCCGCCCCGAGGAACCCGGACAGCACCGTCACCGGCAGACGTTCGTAGGAGGACAACTGCTCAGCCCTCGGGGCGGACGAGGCCGCGCTCGTACGCCTTCACCAGTCGCTGCGGCACCTGGTGGACGACGCCGTCGACGGTGACGGCCACCAGCTGCGGCACGCTGGCCTTCCACTGGGCGCGGCGGTGGCGGGTGTTGCTGCGGGACGTCTTCCGCTTCGGGACGGCCATCGGGGCTCCTCGGTCTCGGTGGGGGAGGGTGACGCGCCGAGGCTATATGAAAACGGTACTCATTATCAATTGGGGGGATCCCGCGTGGTCCCGCGCGTTCTTGCGCCGAGGGGGACGGCGAGGCGCCGACGGTCGTCGGCGGGCGCGGTGCCGCGCGGCGTGTCGTCGGGTCTCGGTCGCCGGGAAGGTCCGTGACGCATTCCGCCGGCGGCGCGGGTCCGGGCCGGAGCTCGAACCTCCGGGCCCGCGAAGGCGGGACGCCCGTGCCGTCGCCCGGCGGACCGCGTGCGCGTGCCCCCGCCGGGAGGTCCGGCGGGGGCACGGCCGGGTTCACCAGGAGGACTTGGTCACTCCGGGCAGGTGGCCCGCGTGGGCCTGCTGGCGGGTTCGGACGCGGGAGAGGCCGAACTTGCGGAGGTAGCCGCGGGGGCGCCCGTCGACGCTGTCGCGGTTGCGTACGCGGGTGGCGCTGGCGTCGCGCGGCTGGCGCCGCAGTTCGGCCTGGGCCGCGTCGCGTTCGGCGGGGGTGGACGTGGGGCGGCGGATGATCTCCTTGAGCTCGGCCCGCCGGGCGGCGTACCGCTCGACGACCTCCTTGCGCTTCTCGTTCCGTGCGATCTTGCTCTTCTTCGCCATCAGACCTTCCCTCCCCGCGCCCGGATCCGGGCCACGGCGGCCTCGATGCCGATCGCGTCCACCGTCTTGATCGCCTTCGCGCTCAGGGTGAGGCGGACGTGCCGCCCCTCGCTGGGCAGCCAGTAGCGCTTGCGCTGGATGTTGGGGTCGAAGCGGCGCGAGGTGCGCCGGTGCGAGTGGGAGATGGTGTTGCCGAAACCGGGCTTCGCGCCGGTCAGCTGGCAGTGGGCCGACATGGATGTCGCCGCCTTTCTCCGAAGAGGAATGTTTGGAAATGAAAACCGTTCCCATATACTAGCCCCATGGCGCGCAACGAGATCCGCCCGGTCATCAAGCTCCGCTCCACCGCCGGTACCGGCTTCACCTACGTCACCCGCAAGAACCGCCGGAACGACCCCGACCGGCTCGTCCTGCGCAAGTACGACCCCGTGGCCCGGCGGCACGTCGACTTCCGAGAGGACCGCTGAAGCCGCGACGACAACCCCGTCCACCCCGCCTCCGACTCCGCACCCCATCCCCATCCCCGAAAGGTTTCTGCCGTGAAGCCCGGAATCCACCCCGCCTACGGTCCCGTCGTCTTCCGCGACTCCGCCTCCGGCACCGCGTTCCTCACCCGGTCGACGATGAGCAGCGACAAGACGGTCGAGTGGGAGGACGGCAACGTCTACCCGCTCGTCGACGTCGAGATCTCCTCCGCGAGCCACCCCTTCTACACCGGCACCGCCCGCGTCCTCGACACCGCCGGCCGCGTCGAGCGCTTCGAGCGTCGCTACGGAAGCGGCCGATGAGCACGGGGAACACGGGGCACACGGGAAGCGCGGGCGGCACGGGGAAGACGGGTGGTGAACTGCCCGTCGTGGTCGTCGCCGGCCTCCACTCGGAGGCCAGGCGGGAGGTCGTCGACCAGCTCCTGCGGACCGTCCCCGGGAGCGTCGCGCTCCACCACGACCTGTCCGACGCTCCCGGCGGGACCGTCCTCCGGCTCGTCCGCGACGCCACCGGCACCCTGTCCCGGGGCGAGACGCCGCTCGTCGACGACTGCGCCTGCTGTGCGCTGCGCGAGGACCTGGTCCCGGAGCTGGAGCGGCTGGCGGACGGCGGGCTGACCCGGCTCGCCGTCGTGGAACTGTGGGACTCCGTGGAACCCAAGGCCATGGCGGAGGTCATCGCCGCGCACGGCCGCGGCCGGCTCGCCCTCACCGGCGTCATCACCGCCGTGGACCCGGCGCTCGTCCTGCCGTACCTCGGCAACGGCGACGACCTCGCCGAGGCCGGCCTCGCGGCCGCGCCCACGGACCGGCGGACCGTCGCCGACACCTGGGCGCGGCAGCTCGAGTACGCCCCGGTCCTCGCCGTCGTCGACAACGACGAGGCCGACGACGAGGACCGCGCCCTGCTCGCCCAGCTGCACCCCACCGCCCGCCAGGTGCCGGCGGCCTCCACCGAGCTGGCCCGGGCCGCGTTCGCGGGCTTCGACGTCGAGGCCGCCGCGGCCGCCCAGCACCCCGCGTGCGCGCTCCTTCCCCAGGAAGCCGACGAGGCCGGCGTCACCACGCTCGTCTGGCACCGGCGCAGGCCGTTCCACCCCGAGCGCCTCTACCGGGCCCTCGAGGACCTGTGCTGCGCCGCCGCCCGCAGCCGCGGCCGGTTCTGGCTCGCCGACCGCCCCGACACCCTGCTCGCCTGGGACGCGGCCGGCGGCGCGCTCTGCGTCGAGAACGCCGGCCCGTGGCTGGCGTCCCTGCCGGACGCGGCCTGGGAGCTGATCCCTCCCGTGCGCCGGGCGGCGGCCGCGCTCGACTGGCACCCCGAACACGGCGACTGCTGCCAGCACCTCGTCTTCACCTCGCCCGGCCTCGACCGCGACGGACTCGAACGGCTCCTCGAATCCTGTCTTCTGACGGACGCCGAGTACGCGGCCGGGCCCGATGCCTGGAAGCACCTGCCCGCCGCGTTCGACTCCCTCCTCGACACCGCCGCCTGACCGCCGACCCGCGGGAACCCCCGACTTCCCGCACCCACCGGACACCCCACCCGACATCCCAGGAGACGCCGCCATGGCTCGACGCCAGGACCCCCGCAAGCCCGTGAAGTCCCGCCCCAATCCGCTCGACGCGGCCGGGGTCACGTACATCGACTACAAGGACACCGACCTGCTGCGCACGTTCATCTCCGACCGCGGCAAGATCCGCAGCCGCCGCGTCACCCGCGTGACCGCCCAGCAGCAGCGCGCCCTCGCCACCGCCATCAAGAACGCCCGCGAGATGGCCCTGCTGCCGTACTCCAGCCGCTGACGAACCCGGCCGGGGGACGCCCGGGCGCGACGCGCCACCGCGAGCCCGCGTCCCGGGAGCGGGGCTCGGCGCGGCAGGCCCGCGACCACGGCAACGCCGAGGCGTCCGTGGGCGGGACGGTCCGTGAGGGGCGTGGCGGACCGTCCCGCCCCCGGCTCGCCGCGCCCGGCACGGCGTTGCCGCTGCCGCTCCCGTACGGGACCCGACCCCGCACCGCCCGGTCGTCCCTCAGCCCGGCGTCCGTCAGTCGCACCACGCGCCTGTCGCCGGTGTGGATCAGCCACGACTCCTCGACCGCGTGCCGGAAGACGGCAGCTCCCAAGCCGCCCGCCAGGTGGATGCGTTGCTCGCTCCAGTCGACGCAGGTGCGGACGTGCGGACGCGCGGGCGCGGGCCGGTGGGCTCGTCGGCGATCCCCGGCTTCCTCAGCCAGGCGGCGCCGTCGGCGGTGAGGGCGGGGCCGTGGTCCCAGGAGAGCAGGCCCCCGCCGCGACCGCGCCGTTTCCCCGCACGCCGCTTCCGCGCCCTCCTCCGCTCCGCGTCCCGTGATCAAGTGTGCGACTGCCCGCCGCGTGCCGGCCGCGGCGGGGCGGCCCCGTTCTCGCGGTGTCCCGGCACGTCAGCCCGCCGCCGCCCCGACGAGCGGCGGGCGCGACGCCCGCGTCCCGTCGCGGACGGCGGTTGTCGCGGTCCGCGGCCGGCGGACAGGGTGGGGGTCTTCGCCGCGACGCCTCGCGAGGAGCGCGAGGGGCGCGAGGAGGCACACGGAGACGTGACGAGGAAGAGGGGTCATGATGCCGAGCCCGGAGACAGCCAGGCCGCCGTTCGATCCGGAACTGGAGGCAGTCCTGTCCGTGATCGACGAACAGCTGCCGACCCTGACGCTGGATACCGTCCCGCAGTTCCGGGAGCTGCCGATGGCGGGCGGACTCACCGACGGGGAACTGGAGTCGGAGGGGCTCGTACGCCGCGAGGTCACCGTCCCGGGGCACGAGGGCGCGGAGCTGGCCGCGACGGTGATCTCGCGCCGCGACCACACCGGACCGGGACCCGGGATCTACCACATCCACGGCGGCGGCATGGTCGTCGGGGACCGGCTGCTCGGCGTGGTCCAGATGCTGCCCTGGATCGTCGAGCACGACGCGGTCCTCGTCACCGTCGAGTACCGGCTCGCCCCCGAGTCCCCGGACCCGTACCCGGTGGAGGACTGCTACGCGGGTCTCGTCTGGACCGCGGAGCACGCCGCCGATCTCGGGATCGACCCGGAGCGGATCGTCGTCGCCGGTGCCAGCGCCGGAGGAGGTCTCGCCGCCGGCACCGCCCTGCTGGCCCGCGACCGCCAGGGGCCGGCGCTGCTGGGCCAGGTGCTGATCTGCCCGATGCTCGACGACCGGGGGCGGACGACCTCGACGTACCAGTACGCCGACGCCGGCACCTGGAACGGCGACAACAACCGGGTCGGCTGGACCGCGCTCCTCGGCGCACGGCGCGGGACCGAGGACGTCTCCGTCTACGCGGCACCGGCCCGCGCGACGGACCTCGCCGGACTGCCGCCCACGTTCGTCGACTGCGGCTCCGCGGAGCTGTTCCGCGACGAGGACGTCGCGTACGCGACGGCCCTGTGGGCGGCAGGCGTACCGACGGAACTCCACGTGTGGGCCGGCGGCTTCCACGGTTTCGACCTGCTCGCCCCGCACACCGCCGTGTCCCGGGCCGCGACCGCGGCACGCGACGACTGGGTGGCGCGCCTGCTCGACTCCTGAGCCGAGGCCACCGGCGGGGAGCGGGATCCCCTCCCCGCCGGGCGCGCACCCCCGCCCCGGTGACGGTCCGCGGGCGGGAGAGTGATTTCCGGGGCGCGTGGGCGGGCCACGGCCTTCCGGCGGCTCGGGCTCCCGAGGATGGACTCGATCACGTGTCCGTTCGTACTTCGTACGAGAAATCGAAGCGAGAGCACGCATGCCGCTCCTTTCCCACGCACCTTCCCACGCCCTCCCGCCCCGCCGACCACGGCGCCCCCTGCGACGAGCCGCCGGCGCGGCCGTGCTGTCGCTGGTCTCCCTCCTGTCGGTGGCCGCCCCCGCCCACGCGACCGGCGGAGGAGGGGGAGGCCTCGCCCGCTGCGCGCCCTCGCAGCAGCTGACCGTGCGCCACTGGGCCGCCGACGAGCCGCTGGCCCGGGTCGACGTCGGCATCGTCGCCTGCGCGTGGCGGATGCCGGACGAGTGGACCGTACGCGCCGACGCCCCCCGTCCCGCCGAGCACCACGGCTTCCGCTGGCGGGTCGACACCGCCGTACGCGACGAGGTCATCGGCGGCACCCACCGGCGCTTCGGGGTGGACGTCTCCCTCACCCGCTGCGATCCCTTCTCGGACCGGTGCGAGGACGCCCCCGAGGCCTCCTGGACCGTGCGGTACACGCTCATCAAGGACGGCGACCTGATCTCGCTCGGCCAGGACGTGGACGGTCCGTGCGCCCGCCCGGGCTGCTCGTACCGGCTCACCGCGGGCGCCGCTCCCGGAACGGAGGCGTGACGGATGCCCCCGCGCCTGCGGCGGCCCGCGCTCGTCCTGTCCCTGGCCGCGGCGATGGCCCTCACCGGCCTCACCCCCACGCACGCGGAGACCCCCGTGCCCCCGGCGACCCGCCCGTACCCCTCGAACGGCCTCGCCGAACCAGGCGGCGACGGGGAGTCGTCCGTGCGGATCGGGATCGGCAACGACGCCTCCCGCACCGCCGAGGAGATCCTCCAGGAGCTCAAGGCGGGAGCCACGCTCCGGTCCCTCGGCTACGGCGAACTGCCCAAGGTCCCCAGGACGGCCGAGGAGGTCGCCGAGTTCCGCCGGACCACCGCCTCCACCTACGGCGTGGACGCGGCGGACGCCGCCGCCACGACCCGCGACCTCTACGACCCGGTCACCCAGGAGGAGTGCCTGGCGGACTTCCGGCGCGGCGGCCGGTCCGGCCTGCCGGAGGGCTGGGTCAAGAACCACTACGCCTGGTGCGCCGTCAAGGTCGTGGTCATCGCCCACTACTACAAGGTCGGCCCCTTCACGATCCCGGTGCCCATCGGCACCTCCTCCATGCTGCTCACCTTCCTCGGCAACGGCCGTGCCGACGGCCGCCGCGTCGACTACACCGCCCAGGGCTCGGAGGTCGACATGTCGGGCTTCCCCGGCGACCCGCGGTTCGGGCTCGACTTCGACTGCGTGAGCACGTACGCGGCCGTCGTCGGGGACGTGTGCGAGGACTCCTCCTCCGCTTCCGCCCTGACCCCGCTGGCCACCTGGGCCGTGGCCCCCGCCCGCTTCACGGCGAACGCTCCCGCGACGGCGGGCGCCGAGCACGAGCGCGTCGTCAAGGCCGTCTTCTCCTTCGGCATGTGGGCCAAGGCGGGCAGCAGCTCGGCCCAGCTGAAGGACGGGCCGCGCAGCACCGTCCGCTTCGACACGACCGACTACATCGCCCGTCCCGAGCCGGAACCCGACGCCCACGACGAGCCCACGCGGGCCGCGGGCCGACGGGACGAGCCCGAGCAGCGGCCGGAGCTCGTCGACGGCGCCGTCTTCGACAACACCGTGCCCCACCTCGTGTACCGGCTCAGCGGCAAGGAGGCGGCCGTCGCCGAGCACATCCGCACCGCCCTGGAGGACCCGGCGGCCACGGTCCCCGCCCGCACCGATCCGCCCAAGCGGATCCCCGGCGGGTCCGCCGAGTCGCCCCTCCACCGCCTCGTCCGCAAGAAGAACCCCCAGCGCGTCCGGGACAACCGCAAGGCCGTACGCGCCGAGTGCGCCAAGCTGATCAAACCCGGGGTCCCGAGGCCCGAGTGCGACGAGTTCCCCTTCGCCTCCAGCCTGGAGGGCGCCGGCCTGCCCGCGTACCGCCCGGCCGCCCCGTACGGCGACTTCTCCGTGAAGTACGTACCGGGAGCCGACAACAGCAGTGCGGGCGGCGCCCTCGGCGCCTGGTACCAGCGCGACCGCATCCTCGACGGCGACCCCTTCTTCATCAGGATCGCCCCGTGATCACGGCGCCGGGGGGAGGGAGGGAGCGGACGGGGTGACCCGGAAGCCGGCGTGCAGACGCCGGCGGTGGTCGACCGGGCGCACCGGACCCGTGAGCGTGACGTGCGCGGTCAGGCGGGGCGCGGTGCTGGAGGCGGCGAGGCGGAGTTCCAGACTGCCCGGTTCCACCCTCCGCGTCCCGTCGCGGCCCGTGAACGAGGCGAGGTCGGCGGGGACGTCCACCCGGACGAGCTTCCGCTCGCCCGCGGCGAGATCGAGCCGCGCGTAGCCGACGAGCCTCTGCACGGGCTGCACCACCGAGGCCACCGGGTCGTGGAGGTACAGCTGGACGACTTCGGTGCCGGCGCGGGGGCCCGTGTTCTCCACGGTGAAGGAGAGGCGGAAGGTGCCGTCCGTCGGCGCCTCGGCCGCCTCCACGGTGAGGCCGGACCAGGCGAAGCTCGTGTAGGCCAGGCCGTGGCCGAAGCCGTACGCGGGTGCCGGGTCGATGCTGGAGACCTCGCTGGCGTGGCCGAGGCGGGCGGCCAGATAGGTGGACGGCTGGGCGCCGGGGTGCCGGGGCACGCTGACGGGGAGCCGGCCGCTGGGCGCGGTCCGGCCGCTGAGCACGGAGGCGAGGGCGCCGGTCCCGGACTCGCCGGGGAAGAAGGACTGGACGAGCGCGGCCGCCTCCTCGGTCGCCCGCCCCAGGACGTACGGCCGTCCGGCCAGCAGCGTGCTGATCACGGGGGTGCCGGTGTCGAGGAGGGCGTCGAGGAGCTGCTGCTGGGCGCCGGGGAGGCTGAGGGACTCCGCGTCGCAGCCCTCGCCGCTGGTGCCGCGGCCGAAGAGCCCGGCGCGGTCGCCGAGCGCGGCGATGACGAGGTCGGCGCCGCGGGCGAGCGCCACGGCCTCGGGGATCCCGTCGGTGGCCCCGTCGTCGATCCCGGTGCCGGGCGCGACGACGATGTCGGCGGTGGGGAACTCGGCCCGCAGCGCCTCGTGGAGGGTCGGCAGCTCGATGCCGAGCGGCACGTCCGGGTGCTGTCCGCCGACGTGGACGGGGAAGGAGTAGCAGCCGAGGACGGCCGTGGGGGCCTCGGCCGTGGGGCCGATCAGCGCGATCCGGCGCGGCACGGCGGGGTCGAGGGGCAGGGTGCCGTCGTTGTGGAGCAGGACGACGGCCCGTTCGGCGACCCGGCGGGCGAGCTCCCGGTTGGACGCGGGATCGAGGTCGATCGTGCCGCGCAGGAGCTCGGGGTCGGTGGTGGTGCCGGCGTTCTCGAGGGCCGGGGGGACGGGGCTCCAGTCGGGGTCGAGCAGGCCGAGGCGGACCTTCTGGAGGAGGACCCGCCGGGCCGCGCGGTCCACGAGGGACTCGGGCACGCGCCCGTCCTCGACGGCGTCGAGCAGCGGCCCGCCATAGGCCTTGACCGTGGGCAGCTCGACGTCGACGCCCGCCGCGAGCGCCACCCCGGCGGCCTCGCCGAAGCTTCCGGCGACGCCGTGCAGGGTCTTGAGGAACGCGATGCCGAAGTAGTCGGCGACGACCGTGCCGGTGAAGCCCCAGGCGTCGCGGAGCAGACCGGTCAGGAGCTCGTCGTCGGCGGCGGCGGGGACGCCGTCGGTGTCGGTGTAGGCGTGCATCACCGACCGTACGCCGCTCTCCCGGACCGCCATCTCGAACGGCGGCAGGATCACGTCGGCCAGCTCGCGCCGGCCCATCCCGACGGGGGCGAGGTTGCGGCCCGCGCGGGAGGCGGAGTAGCCGGCGAAGTGCTTGAGGGTGGCGACGATCCCCGCGGACTCCAGACCCTGGACGTAGGCGGTGGCGAGGGTGCCGACGAGGTAGGGGTCCTCTCCGATGGTCTCCTCGACGCGCCCCCAGCGGGCGTCGCGTACGACGTCGAGGACGGGGGCCAGGCCCTGGTGGACGCCGACCGCGCGCATGTCCCGCCCGATCGCGCCGGCCATCTCCCGGATCAGCTCCGGGTCGAAGGTCGCGCCCCACGACAGGGGCACCGGGTACGCGGTGGCTCCCCAGGCGGCGAAGCCGGCCAGGCACTCCTCGTGCGCCACGGCGGGGATGCCGAAGCGGTTGGCGGCGGCGATCCTCGCCTGCGTCCGCATCAACGAGAGGGCGCCGAGCGCGGGGTCGACGGGGACCGTGCCGAAGGGGCGGGTCAGCTGGCCGAGTCCGTCAGGGAGCAGCGCGTCGAGGTCGACGGCCTCCTCCATGTCGTGCTGGTGGGGCGCGACTTCGGCGCCGTCGTCGGAGGCGCCGACCCAGACGCCGAAGAGCTGGGCGATCTTCTCCGGGAGGGTCATCGCGCGCAGGAGCGCGTCGACGCGGGTCTCCGGATCCAGTGAGGGGTCCCGCCAGGGCCCGGCCAAGGGGCCGGTGCCGGGGGTGGGAGGGGTGTCGGGCGACGCCGTGGTCATGGGGGCGGTCACTTTCCTCCGACTCCCATCAGGCCCTGGACCAGGGCGCGACGGGCGAACAGATAGACGAACAGGATGGGGAGCATGGACAGGACGACGGCCGCGAGCAGGCCGGGGATGTCGACGCCGTGCTCGGTCTGGAAGTCGTAGAGGCCCATGGTGATGACCTTGTTCTCCGAGGACTGGGTGAGCACGAGGGGGAAGAGGAAGCCGTTCCACGCCTGGAGCGCGGAGAAGACGACGACCGTCGAGAGCCCGCCCTTGGACAGCGGCAGCACCAGCTGGAGGAAGATCCGCCAGGAGGAGGCGCCGTCCACCGTCATCGCCTCGTACAGCTCGGAGGTGATGTCGCGCATGACGCCGGTGAGGATCAGGGCGCAGACGGGCATGGCGAAGGCGGCCGTCGGCAGGATGACGCCGAGGAGGTTGTCGTAGAGGCCGGCCTCGTTGATCAGGTAGAACATCGGCACGATCACGGCCTGGGAGGGGATGGCCAGGCCGAGCAGGAAGAGCCGGAAGACCCTCCCCGCGGCCTTGCCGTCGCTGCGCACGATCGCGTACGCCAGGGGCGGCACGAGCAGCAGGACGATCCCCACGACGGCGACGGTGACGACGACCGTGTTGAGGAAGTACTGGGCGAAGCCGTCGTTCAGGTCGTTGACGTAGTTGTCGAGCGTGAAGTTCTCCGGGAAGCCGAGGGGGCCGTTCGCGGCGTACTCGGTCCGGGTCTGGAAGGTGGCCACGAGCATGACGTACAGCGGCAGGCCGACGACGAACAGCCACACCAGCGAGCCGAAGCCCGCGAGGTAGTTGGGGCGCTTCCTCATCACACGCCCTCCATGGTGCTGCGCATCTTGTCGTAGCCGCTGAGGCGGACCATGACCAGCGAGACGAGGCTGGCGACCAGGACGAGCAACAGCGCGATGGCGGAGGCCGTGCCGAAGTCGAAGCTCTTGAAGGCCTTCTGGTACATGTAGTAGGCGCTGTTCGTGGTGTCGGTGCCGGGGCCGCCCTGGGTGAGGATCAGGACGGTGTCGAAAGTGGTCAGGCCGCCGACCACCATGAGGATCGTCGAGGTCACGACGGTGTTGCGCAGCTGCGGCAGGGTGATGTGGAAGAACTGCCGCACCCGGCCCGCGCCGTCGATCTGCGCCGCCTGGTAGAGCACCTGGGGGACGGCCCGGGCGGCGCCCTGGTAGAGCAGCGTGTGCAGGGGCGTGAACTGCCAGGTGCTGACGAAGACGAGGACTCCGAGCGCGCTGGCCTGGACGCCGAAGAGGTTGCCGTCGCCGAACAGCCAGGTCGCCTGGGAGGGGACGCCGAAGTTCGGGTCGAGGACGGCCCGCCACAGGACGGAGACGGCGGTGATGGAGAGGAGCAGCGGGACGAAGTAGATCGCCGAGAGGACGGCGCGGTTGCGCTGGTGGCCGGCGGCCCAGACGCCGAGCAGGATGCTGATGGGGGTCTGGACGACGACGCCGAGGACGGTGAGGACGAGGCTCAGCCAGAGGCTCTTCACCATCACGGGGTCGTCGAGCAGCTTGCTCCAGTTCTCCAGGCCGGCGAACTCGGGCGAGCCGAGGCCGTTCCAGCGGGTGAAGGAGAGCACGACGACCAGGAGGAGCGGGACGAGGGCGAACAGCCCGAAGAAGACGGCGGCCGGTGCCGCCCAGGCGAAGCCCGGGCGGCCCACACCGGTGGCAGGGGTCATGTCGGAAGTCCCGGGGGTCAGGCCGCGGGCAGGCTCTGCATGGCGGCGATGAAGGCGTCGGCGTCCGACTGTCCGTTGAAGAACTGCTGGACCGCCTGGTGGAGCGTCGTGGTGGCGGCCGGCGGGAACGCCTGGTCCCAGGAGAGCTGGAAGGCGGGGGCCTTCTTCACCAGGTCGTACTGGTACTTCGAGTACTCCGGGTTGGCGGCGGTGTCCAGGAACTTCGGGGTGTTGGTGGTGGTGGGCAGGTTGCCGATGGCGAGCTGCGCCTTGACGAACTCGTCGGAGTACATGAGCTTCAGGAACTCCGCGACGGCCTCGGGGTGCTCGGTGCTCTTGAGGACGGAGTAGAAGTTGTTGGTGTTACCGGCGATGTTGTCGCCGTTCCCCTTGCCGCCCGTGACGGCCGGGAAGGCGCCGTAGCCGAGGTCGCTCTTCACGAAGTCGGGGTAGGCGTCCTGGAGGGTGGAGTACTCCCAGGAGCCCATGAGCTCGAAGGCGGCCTTGCCGGTGGCGAGCAGCGCGGGCGAGCCGCCGTCGGTGAACTTGACGGAGTCGTAGTTGGTGCCGAAGGCGCCGGCGTCGATCAGCTCCTTGAGCATGCCGAGCGCCTTCCTGCTGTCGGCGCTCGCCCAGACGTCCTTGTCGCCCTTGACGGCCTTCGCGAAGAGCTCGGGCCCGGCGACCCGGTCGTAGACGTACTGGAACCACATCTGGGTGGGCCACTTGTCGCCGCCGCCCAGGGCGATCGGGGTGACGCCCTTGGCCTTCAGCGCCTTGACCGCGGCCAGCAGCTCGTCCCAGGTGCGCGGCGCGGTGACGCCCGCTTCCTCGAGCACCTTCTCGTTGCTGAAGAGCAGGACGGGCTGGGTGCCGCGCATCGGGACGCCGTACGGCTTGCCGTCGACGACCGCGGTGTCGAAGACCGACGGCAGGAAGTCGGACTTGAGCTTGGGGTCCTTCGCGATGAAGTCGTCGAGGGGCATCAGGAGTCCGGCGTCGACGAACGGCTTGATGCTGCCGCCGCCCCAGTTGAAGAACACGTCCGGGGCCTGCTTGCCGCTGATGATCGTCTGGAGCTTGGACTGGTAGTCGGCGCCGGGGATGGTGTCGAGGACCGCCTTGACCTTCGAGGTTTTGTTGAAGGTGTCGACGAGCTGCTTCTCGACCTTGTTCGTCGCGTCCCCGTAGACGAGGACGCGGATCGTGTCCGAGTCGCCGCCCGCCCCGTCCCCCGACCCGCCGCAGCCGGCCAGGGACAGGGTCAGGGCCAGCGACGCCCCGCCGACGACCGCCGTTCTCAGGAGCCGTATGTGCCGCTTCATCGCACCGCCTCGATCCGAAAGAGTTTCGGAACTGTTTCCGAAACTTCATGGGCGGGACGCTAGGGCGGCGTCGCGAAACCGGTCAACCCTCTGTCGCCGCGTTATGGAAACGTGACATCCGGTCGCCGGGTGCCGGTGCTTTATGCTGCTCGGATGCGTGATGACGAGGAGAACCGGCGGATCACCCTGGCCGAGGTGGCTGAGAAGGCCGGAGTCTCGCTTTCGACAGTTTCGAAAGTCCTCAACGGACGCCAGGACGTCTCGCCCCGCACCCGCGGCAAGGTCGAGGCGCTCCTCGAGGCGCACTCCTACCGGCGGACCACCCGGGCGGCCGGCGAGGCCCCGCTCATCGAGCTCGTCTTCCACGAGCTCGACAGCGTGTGGTCGATGGAGCTGATCCGCGGAGTGGAGAACCTCGCCAAGGCCCACCAGGCGAGCGTCGTCCTCACCGAGAGCGGCACCCGGCACGCGCCGGGACCGGACTGGATCGAGGGCGTCCTGCAGCGCCGCCCCATCGGCGTCGTCCTCGTCTTCTCCTCGCTCCCCGCCGAGGTCAAACGCCAACTCGGGGCCCGCTCCATCCCCTTCGTGATCGTCGACCCCGCCGGAGACCCGGAGCCGGACGTTCCGTCGGTGGGCTCGGCCAACTGGGCCGGCGGCGTCGCCGCCACCCGTCACCTCGTCGACCTGGGCCACCGCCGCATCGCCATCATCACCGGCCCCGAGGACGTCCTCTGCTCCCTCGCCCGCCTGGACGGCTACCGCTCGACCCTCGGCATGGCCGGACTCGAGAGCGATCCGGCACTCGTCCGCTTCGGCGACTTCCACGTCGAGGGCGGCTACGCCCACGCCCTCGACCTGCTCCGTCTGCCCGACCGCCCCACCGCGATCTTCGCCGGCAGCGACCTCCAGGCCCTCGGCGTCCTGGAGGCGGCCCGGGTCTGCGGGCTGCGCGTCCCCGAGGACCTCTCCGTCGTCGGCTACGACGACGTGATGCCCGCCCGCTGGTCCAGCCCCGCCCTCACCACCGTCCACCAGCCCCTCCGCCAGATGGGCGAGGAGGCCGTCCAGATGCTGCTCCGGCTGCGCGCGGGCGAACCCTCCGTCACCCGCCTGGAACTCGCGACCAGCCTCGTCGTCAGGAACAGCACCGCCCCGCCCCCCGCGGCCCCCGCCCCGGCGTCGCCGAACGCCCGGGGCGGAGTGTGAGGAGGGCGGGGGCGGGGGCTACAGGCCGCCGGTGTACAGCAGCTTGTCGGGGGTGTTGTTGCTGAGGTTGGTCAGGAGGCCCTTGGTCGAGTTGCCGTCGAGCCACTGGCCGACCTCGGCAGGACCGGCGGTGGGGTGCTGCGCCTTGTAGAGCGCGGCGACCCCGGCCACGTGCGGCGCGGCCATGGAGGTGCCGTTCAGGGCGACGGAACCGCCGCCGAGCTTCGCCGACACGATGTCCTGGCCGGGCGCGAAGATCTCGACGCACCGGCCGTAATTGGAGAAGGACGTCTCCTGGTCCCACACGTTGGACGCGGCGACCGTGAACGTGCCCGCCGCGGACGCGGGCGAGACGTCGCAGGCGTCCTTCGCGGAGTTGCCGGCCGCGATGACGGGCAGGACGCCCGCCGAGTACAGGGCGGTGGTGGCGTTGTTGACGGCGACGGACTTGTCCCCGCCCAGCGAGCCGTTCAGGACGGCCGGCTGCTTCGCGTTCTTGGCGACCCAGTCGATCCCCGCGATGATCCCGGAGTACGACCCCCGGGAGTCGCAGCCCAGCACCCGCACGCTCACCAGGGCGGCCTTGCGCGCGACGCCGTACGTCTTCCCGGCGACGGTGCCCGCCACGTGTGTCCCGTGGCCGTTGCAGTCCTGCCCGGCCCGCCCGTCGCCCATCGCGTCGAAGCCGAACGAGGCCCGGCCGCCGAACTCGTCGTGGGCGTAGTCGATCCCCGTGTCGAGGATGTACGCGGTCACGCCGGCACCGCTCCCGAGCGTGGTGAAGTCGTCGTCGAGCGGCAGGTTCCACTGGTTGATCCGGTCGAGCCCCCAGGTGGCCGCCGGGGCGCGGGTGCCGGCGGGCGAGACGGGATGCGGCGGGGCGAGGGCCACCGCGTCCTCCTCGACGGACGCCACCCCGGGCGTCTTCCTCACGCGGTCCAGCTGGACCGCGCTCAGCGGCACCGCGAAGCCGTTCAGCGCCTTCTCGTAGACGAACGTGGGCTCGAGCCCCAGCTTCTTCGCCGCCGCGGCCGCGTCGACCGTCTTGTCGAGGGTCACGATGTACTTGCCGGGCACCGCGTTGGCGGCGGTCACGAGCGGCGCCGGAGCCGGATCCGGCGCGGTGCCGGTCTCCCGGGCGAGGGCGGACCCCGCGGCGGTGGCGGCCGGCCCGGCGAGGGCCAGGGCGGCGACGACGGCGCTCGCGAGAGCGAGTCTGGTACGTGTGTTCATGCCGGGAGGGCACCACGCGGAAACGATCTCGGGCCAGCACATTCCCGAGGATTCCAACGGATGCCGCACACATCACCGCAATGCGCTCCGCCGAAGCGGTGTCCTCGGCGCGAACGGGCCGGGGTGACGTCCGGGTGACCACCCGGGCACGGCACCGGAGCCCCGAGGAACACCGATGACGGACGACGACGACCGCAGGTCCTCACCGGCCGCGCCCGCTTCCCGGGCGGCCCGGCTCTTCCTGGCGGCCGCGGTGGCCGTCGCCGCGCTCGGCCACGCCGCGACCGAGGCCCTGGACACCGGCAGGACGCCCGAGGGCACCGGAACCGGAACGGCGGTCTCCCCGGCCCCGGCCCTTCCGCCGGAGGACTGCGGCGGCTCCACGGCCGATTTCACGGCGTGCGGCCCGGACGCCGCGAGATGCGAGCGGCCGGCTCCGCGTCGCGGCGCCCACGGCCTGCCGCCCTCCTCGGACGAGCCCCTCCTGAGAACGACCCTCTGCGCCGACGGCGGAGCCCCGGACGACGGACCGTAGGAGGCCCGGGTTCAGCCGGACCCGGGCGCGGATCCGGGTCCGGCCGCGGGCCGGGTCGTGGTGAGGAGGCCGATCTTGTCGATCCGGTGCTCGGGATTTCCCTGCGCGTCCCGCCAGAAGTTCCCCGCGGCGTCGTCCTCCGGAGTCGCGCAGGTGGACAGCGTGATCATGGCTCGGGTGGGCCGCTCGCCGGGCGCCCCCGGGACCGCGGCCCGCTGCTCGGCGAGGGAACGCGCGGAGCGGAACGAGGTGGTGCGGGTCTCGACGATCCGGTACGTGTACGTGGCGCCACCGGCGGTGACGTGCACCAGGTCGCCGACCTCGACCTCGGGCAGGTCGCGAAGCGGCCCTCCGGCCGAGAGCCGGTGCGCCGTCACCTGGTAGTTGCCTATGTCACCGGGCCCGACGCCACCCTGATCGCCGTACGGGCTGGCCGCGACGCCCCGGTCCTGTATCCGGGTGCCGGCCCGGTCGTCGGTCTTCCCCTCGTACGGCACGACCCGCAGGTCGGACACCCGGATCGAAGGGATGTCGATCTCGGCGACCCGCGGCCGGGGGCTGGGAGTGGGTGCGGGGGTGGTACTGGGACTGTGGCTGGGGCTGGGCGGAACGCTGACGGGTCCGGGCTCGGCCGCCTCCGCGACGCGCACCGGCGGGAGAGCGGTGACGCCGCCGGACGGGGAGGCGGAGGCGCACCCCACGAGCAGGACGAGCACCCCCGTGGCGGCGACGGAGGCGGCGGCAGCACGGCGCGTACGGCCCATGACCGCACAACAACGGACCGGCACCGCGCATTCCCGCTCTCACCGACGGGGGCGGACCGGCGGGGGACGACGAGGCCGGGAGGGGGTGAACCGCGTCAGCCCTCGACGGACTCCGCGATCCGCAGGGCGGCCTGGGCGGGGGTGAGGTGCGTGGTGTCGACGACCTCGGCCTCGGCGTGCAGCCAGGTGCGCGCCGCTTCGGCGTACGGCTCCAGGTACCGGAGGCGGAACGGGGAGTCGGGGCCGGTGACGGTGTCGCCCGCGATGCGCGCGCGGAGGGTCTCCCGGTCGGCGTGGAGGACGAAGTGCCGGACGGGGACCCCGTGCCCGGCGAGGCCCGCGCTGATCTCGCGCCAGTACTCCTCGAACAGGACCGTCATGGGGATCACCAGCGTGCCGCCCGTGTAGGCGAGGACGTGCCGGGCGGTCTCCACCACGAGCGGTCGCCACGGCGGCCAGTGCTGGAAGTTGCTCGTCGCCGGCAGCCCCGGCCTGATGTCCATGAGCGTCTCGCCGACCTTCTCGGCGTCGAACACCCGTGAGCCCGGCACGAGTTGCCGCACGAGCGCGGCGGTCGTCGTCTTGCCCACGCCGTGGGTGCCGTTGATCCATGCGATCGTCATGGGTCCCGAGGCTAGCGTCGCGCGCTCGCGGCATCGGCGTTTCGGTCGCGCCGGGTCTCCGCAGCGATCCGTGTCCCGCACGGATCGATGTGCAGGGAACGAACCTCCTTTCGCCTGCCCGCAGGGTTCGAACGCCGTCCGAACCGGATGCGCACGACCCGGGACGCCTCCTCGTCGAGCCGACCGACACCCCCGCACCCGGGCCTGGAGGGCGTGTTGCGCCCCCTGTCGTCGCTTCTCTCCTTCTCCCCGCCCACCCGCTCCGCCCGCCCGGCCGGCGACCGCCGCGCGCAGACCCCGGATCCGAGGCGGTCCGCATGAGCGGGCGCACCCACCGGGAACCGGTCCCCGACGGCCCCGCGAAACACCGCTGCACGCCCGGCGATCACGGAGCTAAGGTGCCTGGCATGGACACCGTAACCCTGCGTGGCGTCACCCTCCGGTACGACGACTTCGGGCCGTCGGCGGGACCGCCGGTCCTGCTGATCCACGGCCACCCCTTCAACCGGACCATGTGGGCGCCCCAGGTCACGGCGCTGACCGCGGCCGGCTACCGGGTCGTCACTCCCGACCTGCGCGGCTACGGCCGCAGCGGCGTCACCCCCGGGCAGGTGCTCCTCTCCGACTTCGCCGACGACCTCGCCGCGCTCCTCGACCACCTGGGCATCGAACGGGCGGTGGTCGGCGGCGTCTCCATGGGCGGTCAGATCGCCATGGAGTTCCACCACCGCCACCCGCGACGCGTGCGCGCCCTCGTCCTGTCCGACACCTCGGCCCCCGCCGAGACCGACGAGGGCAAGGACGTCCGCAACCGCCTCGCCGACCGGCTCCTCGCCGAAGGGATGGCCGGCTACGCGGACGAGGTGATCGACAGGATGCTCGCCGCGTACAACGTGACCGCGATGCCGGAGGTCGCCGAGCGCGTCCTGGCGATGATGCGCGCCACCGACCCCCGTGGCGCCGCCGCGGCGCTCCGCGGACGGGCCGAACGCCGCGACTACCGTGACACGCTGCCCGCCGTCCGCGAGCCGGTGCTGATCATCGTCGGAGCGGACGACGTCTACACCCCCGTCACGGCCGCCGAGGCGATCCACCACCTCGTCCCCCAGGCCGTCCTGACGGTGATCGACGGCGCCGGCCACCTGCCGGGCGCCGAGCAGCCCGACCTCTTCAACGCGGCGATGCTGGACTTCCTGGCCACCCGGGTGGAGGCCCGGGGCTGAGCCGCGCCCGCTCGGCACGGCACCCCCGCGCGGGGCGCCGCCCGCGGCCGTTCCCGGACGCCGGCCGAACGGCGTCCGGGAGCCTTACCCGATTGGGCGACTGTGCTCCGGCACGTCAGAGGCCAAGATCATCCGGTGAGTTCTTCCCTGACGCGCCGCGCGTGCGCCGTAGCCCTGCTCCTGACCTCGACTCTCGCTCCCGCCGTGGCCGCCGCCCGACCGGGCGACTCCGGGCAAGGGCCGGGGCGCGCCGTGCAGGCCCGCCTGCTCGGCGAAAAGACCGTTCCGCACAAGCTCCCCTTCGAGGACACCACGGTCGGCGGCCTTTCCGGCATCGACCGCAACCCGTGCACCGGCGAGTACGTGTTCATCAGCGACGACCGTTCCTACCTCCAGCCCGCCCGCTTCTACACGGCGAAGCTGGACGTGGACGCCGGCGGCGTGCACGCCGTCGACTTCACCGGCACCCACCCCTTCCGCCAGCCCGACGGCTCGGTCCACCCGGCCCCGACCGCGGGCGACGGCAAGGCCGTCGACCCGGAGGAGATCAGGGTCGACCCGCGCAGCTGCGCCTACTGGTGGGCGCAGGAGGGCGACCGGCCCAAGGTGGCCGGTCCGCCGGTCGTCCAGCCGTCGATCCAGTACGCCTCCGCCACCGGCGACCACCTCGGGCAGCTGAGGCTGCCGGCGAACTACGAGATCACGATGGACGAGCGCGGCCCGCGCCGGAACCAGGCGATCGAGGCGATCACCTTCGGCTCCCGGGGCAAGGTGGTGACCAGCGCGATCGAAGGCCCGCTCCTCCAGGACGGCCCCGAGCCGGACCCGGAGAACGGCGCGCTGATCCGCGTCACGCAGCAGAACCGCGCCGGGCGGGTGCTCGGGCAGTTCGCCTACCCGCTGGAGAAGATCTTCGCCGAGAGCGACCCGAACAGCCCCTGGGGGCCGGACACCGGCGTCCCCTCCATCCTCGCCTTCCCGGACCAGCCCCACCGCTACCTCGTGCTCGAGCGCACCTGGGTCGCCGGCGCGGGCTACAAGATCCGTCTCTTCGACGCCACGACGCGCGGGGCGACCGACGTGCGCGAGAAGGACTCGCTGGCCGGGCAGGCCGTGACGCCGATGCGCAAGCGGCTCGTCGCGGACTTCGACACCCTCGGCCTCTCCGCCGTCGACAACACCGAGGGCATGACGTGGGGCCCGGACCTGCCCTCCGGCGAGCGCCTGCTGATCCTCGTCAGCGACGACAACTTCGCCGAGGAAGCCATCACCCAGGTGGTGGCGCTCGGCCTCCGCTGACACGACGAAGGGTGCCTGGGGCCGGGGAAATCCCGTACCGGGCACCCTTCTTCACGTCCGCGGCGCGCACCGCGCCCGGGCCCGTCACCCCTGGCGCTCCGCGGCGAGTTCCGTGTTGAGCGCGTGCAGGAAGGCGGCGACCGTCGTGAGTTCGGCGGGGGTGAACTTGGCGCGGGCGGTCTCGGTGGCCCGGGCCAGGGGGCTGAAGTACTCGCGTGCCAGGGCACGGGCTTCGGAGTTGTAGACGACGTGGACGACCCTGCGGTCCGCGCTGTCGCGGACCCGGCTGACGTGGCCCGAGCGTTCCAGCCGGTCGAGGCAGGCGGTGACGGCCCCGGACGTCAGGCCCAGCTCTTCCCTCAGGCGCGTGGGGGTGACGGGCGCGTCGCCGCCGGCGGAGGAATCCATGATGACGGAGAGGGCGTGGATGTCCGTCGCGTGCAGCCCGTTCTCGTGGGCGAAGTCCAGGGTGCTCCGGTTCAGCTCCCGGTTGAGCGTGCGGAGCAGGACGGCGTACGCGAACAGGTCGCTCGGCTGGTCGGCGGAGTCCGGCGACGGTGTGGGCTGCATGGGTCGAGTATAAGATTGTTCAATTATTGAGATACATTCTCTTTGAGATACCTTTGCTCGTCCCCTCTGCCCCTGCCCCCGTTAGGGAGTCGATGAACAGCGCGCGCCGACCAGTCCGCTGGCTGGTCCCCCTCGTCCTCGTGGTCGTCTGGCTCGGCCTCGGAGGAGCCTTCGGCTCCTACGCGGGCAAGCTCGGCGAGGTCTCCACGAACGACCAGGCGGCCTTCTTGCCGCAGAACGCCGAGTCCACGAAGGTCATCACCGAGCAGAAGGCCTTCAGCCGACAGGAAATCCCCGTCATCGTCGTCTGGACCGCGACCGACGGCGCCGACGTGACGGAGGCCCAGCAGAAGGCGGCCACCGCCGCCCTGCGGTCGCTGGCGGACACCGACGGCGTCGCCGGGGCGCCCTCGCCCGCCTTCCGTTCCGAGGACGGAAAGGCCCTGCAGGGCGTCGTCCCCCTCTCACCCGACCTCGGGGAACGACTCGAGGCGGTTCTCGACGAGGTCGGGGAGGCGGCGGCCCGGGTGCCGGACGCTCGGGCCCAACTCGCCGGGCCCGCGGCGACCCAGGGCGATCTGGGCGAGGCGTTCGCGGGAATCGACGGGCTTCTGCTCGGCGTGGCGCTGGCCGCCGTCCTGCTCATCCTCCTGCTCGTCTACCGCAGTGTCCTGCTGCCCTTCCTGATCATCATCAGCGCCGTCTTCGCCCTCGGAGTCGCCGGCGCGATCGTGTACGTGCTCGCCGACCACGACGTCGTACGCGTCGACGGCCAGGTCCAGGGCATCCTGTCCATCCTGGTGATCGGCGCGGCCACCGACTACGCGCTGCTGCTCACCGCCCGCTTCCGCGAGGAGATCGCCGCCGGCCGTGACCGCTTCGCGGCCGCGTGGGCCGCGACCCGGGGGTCCTTCGGCGCCATCACCGCCAGCGCCGCGACCGTCGCCCTCGGCCTGCTGGCCCTCCTCCTCAGTGATCTGACCAACAACAGGGCTCTCGGACCCGTCGGGGCGATCGGCGTCGTCTGCGCCGTCCTCACGACCCTCACGTTCCTGCCCGCCGTCCTGGCCCTGATGGGCAGGACCGCGTTCTGGCCGGCGAAGCCGAAGTCGGCCGACGCCGAGACGGGCGGTCACGGCGTCTGGCGTCGCGTCGCCCACTGGGTCGACGCCCGTCCGCGGCAGCTGTGGATCGTCACCACCGCCGTCCTGCTGGTCGGCGCGGCGTTCTTCCCCGCCCTGCAGTCGAAGGGCGTGCCGCTGGACGAGGTCTTCGTCAACGACGCCCCGTCCGTCGCCGCCCAGCAGACCCTGGGCCGGCACTTCCCCGGCGGCTCCGGCCAGCCCGCGGTCGTCATCACCGACGCCGCGAACCGGAACGCGGTGCGGGAAGCGGCGGCCACGACGCCCGGAGTGGCCGACGCGCGGGTGACCACCGGCACCCCGGGCGGACCGCCGCTGGTCGTCGACGGGAAGGTCCGCATCGACGCCACCCTGGCCGACGCCCCCGACAGCGACGCGGCCAAGCGGACCGTCCAGAAGCTGCGCGAGCGCGTGCACGCCGCCGACGCCGGGGCCCTGGTCGGCGGCTACACGGCGCAGCAGTACGACACGCAGCGCACCGCGGAGCACGACAAGAACCTGATCATCCCCGTCGTCCTCGCCATCATCCTCGTCATCCTGGTCGTCCTCCTCCGCTCCCTGCTCCTGCCCGTCCTCCTCGTCGCCACCGTCGGCCTCAACTACCTGGCGACGCTCGGCATCGCGGGGCTGGTCTTCGAGCACGGCTTCGGCTTCTCCGGAACGGACGCCTCCGTCCCCCTGTACGGATTCGTCTTCCTCGTGGCCCTCGGAGTCGACTACAACATCTTCCTCATGTCCCGCGTCCGCGAGGAGACCCTGCGGCTCGGCACCCGGCAGGGCGTGCTGCGCGGGCTCATCGCCACCGGCGGGGTGATCACGTCGGCGGGAGTCGTCCTCGCGGCGACCTTCGCGGCCCTCATCGTCATCCCGCTCGCCTTCCTGGCCCAGATCGCCTTCATCGTCGCCTTCGGCGTCCTCCTCGACACCATCGTGGTGCGGTCGCTCCTGGTCCCCGCCCTGGTGCGCGACATCGGCCCCAAGGTCTGGTGGCCGAGCTCACTCGCCCACGAGGCCGCCCCGAAGGCGTAGCGCGACCGGAGGGAGGCCTCGAGTACGACGGGCAGGGGGAAGCCCGACCTGCACGCGCCGGTACTGAGCCACCTGCCCGACCGCCCTTCCCGCGCACCGCGACGGGGAGGGCGGTCGGCGTCGGCTCCGGTGCCGTCGACCGCGTGCGGGCCGGGGGAAGGCGTGAACGTCGTGGAGGGGATGCGGAGAGGGTTTTGAGAAACCTTGTTGAACAACGACTTGTCATGGACTGGACTTGATTTGCTCCTGCCAATCCACACAAGGTTCTCTCGAACGTTTGACGCCCCACACGTCAACACGAGGAGAGATCTCCCTTCATGGCAACTCACAAGCGATCCCGCGGCCTTCGCCACGCGGCCATAGTCACAGGTGTGGCGGGCTCCGCCGCCGCGGCGCTCTTCGCCGCCAACCTCGCCGGCGCCTCCGCTCCCGCCGAGGGAACCGTGCACGGACTCGGCGCACCCGGCGCCGTCGACGGCAGCTTCGTCGTCATCCTCGACGCATCCGCGAACAAGGAAGCGCTGGCGAAGAAGTACGGTGGCACGCTCGACCGCGCCTACGGCTCGGAGGTCAACGGCTTCTCCGCCTCCGGCCTCACGGTCCAGGAGGCGAAGCGGCTCGCGGCCGACCCCGCCGTCGGAACGGTCGTCCAGAACAAGCGCTTCACCATCAACGAGACCCAGGAGAAGCCCCCGTCCTGGGGTCTCGACCGGATCGACCAGGCCGACACCGCCGGCGACGAGAAGTACACGTACCCCGACGGCGGCGGGGAGGGCGTGACGGCGTACGTGATCGACACCGGGGTCCGGGTCTCGCACCAGGACTTCGGCGGCCGGGCGAGCCACGGCTTCGACGCCGTCGACAACGACGCATCGGCCGACGACGGCAACGGCCACGGCACCCACGTCGCCGGAACCATCGCCGGCACCTCCCACGGCGTCGCCAAGAAGGCCAGGATCGTGGCCGTCCGCGTCCTGGACGACAACGGATCCGGCACCACCGAACAGGTCGTCGCCGGCATCGACTGGGTGACGAAGAACCACACCGGGCCCTCCGTCGCCAACATGAGCCTCGGCGGCGGCGCCGACGAAGCGCTCGACGCGGCGGTCCAGCGCGCCATCGCCGCCGGCATCACCTTCGCGGTCGCCGCCGGCAACGAGTCCTCCGACGCCGGTCAGGGCTCGCCGTCCAGGGTCCCCGAAGCCCTCACCGTCGCGTCCAGCACCAAGGACGACGAGCAGTCCGACTTCTCGAACTTCGGCGCGGTGGTGGACGTCTACGCCCCCGGCTCCGAGATCACCTCCGCGTGGAACGGCGGCGACACCGAGGTCAAGACGATCTCCGGTACGTCCATGGCCGCACCCCACGTCGCCGGCGCCGCGGCCCTCCACCTGGCCGCCCATCCGGCGGCGACCCCGGCCGACACGGCCGCCGCCCTCACCGGAGCGGCCACGGCCGACGCCATCAAGAACCCCACCTCCGGCACCGTCAACAAGCTCCTGAAGATCACCCCCTGACCCACCCCGCTTCCCGCTGCGCGACGGCCCCCTTCTCCCGGAGGGGGCCGTTCGTCGTCCCCGCGACACCAGGTCTTTGTCCCGACAGTGGAAGAAGTCCCGCCTGTTTCCTGCGCAAGTAGTTCCCAGGCCGGTGGAGCGCTGCTACGTTCCTCTCGAAAGCCCGACGGATCGGCCGCCGCGCACAGGCAATCGGGCCCCCAGCCGGAGGCGGGGGAGGGGAGGGATTCGTGAGACGGATGACTGCTCGGCCCGCGAACGTGCACCAGGCGCGCCTGTTGCGCCTGTTGCGCGACGGAGGCCCCAACTCCCGCGCGCAGCTGGGCGATCTGGTGGACCTGTCCCGTTCCAAGCTCGCGGTCGAGGTGGACCGGCTCCTCGAGACGGGACTGGTGGTCGCGGACGGGCTCGCCGCCTCACGCGGCGGACGCCGCTCGCACAACCTCCGGCTCGCCCCGGCGCTGCGCTTCCTCGGCGTCGACATCGGGGCCACCTCGATCGACGTCGCCGTCACCAATGCCGAGCTGGAGGTCCTGGGACACCTGAACCAGCCCGTGGACGTCCGCGAAGGGCCCGTCGCCGTCTTCGAACGGGTCCTCGCCATGGCGGACAAGCTGAAGGCGTCGGGGGTCGCGGAGGGGTTCGACGGCGCCGGCATCGGCGTCCCCGGGCCCGTCCGCTTCCCCGAGGGCGTGCCCGTCGCCCCGCCGATCATGCCCGGCTGGGACGGCTTTCCCGTCCGTGAGGCCCTCAGTCAGGACCTCGGCTGCCCGGTGATGGTCGACAACGACGTGAACCTCATGGCGATGGGGGAGCAGCACGCGGGCGTCGCCCGCTCCGTCGGCGACTACCTCTGCGTCAAGATCGGTACCGGCATCGGCTGCGGCATCGTGATCGGCGGCCAGGTCTACCGCGGGACGACGGGCAGCGCCGGCGACATCGGGCACATCCAGGTCCAGCCGGACGGACGGGCCTGCGCCTGCGGCAACCTGGGGTGCCTGGAGGCGCACTTCAGCGGCGCGGCGCTGGCCCGCGACGCGGAGGACGCGGCGCGCTCGGGCCGGTCGGCGCACCTCGCCGCGCGGCTGGAGACGGCCGGGGAGCTCACCGCCGCCGACGTCTCGGCTGCCGCCGCGGCGGGGGACACCGTGGCCCTGGAGCTGATCCGCGAGGGCGGACAGCGGCTGGGCCAGGTCATCGCCGGGCTCGTCAGCTTCTTCAACCCGGGACTCGTCGTCATCGGCGGTGGTGTCACCGGGCTCGGCCACACCCTGCTGGCCAGCGTCCGTACCCAGGTCTACCGCCAGTCGCTGCCGCTCGCGACCGGCAACCTCCCCATCGTCCTGGGGGAGTTGGGACCCACCGCCGGAGTCATCGGCGCGGCCCGCCTCATCAGCGACCACGTCTTCTCACCGGCCTGACCCCCCGCCGGGCACCCCGCCCGGCCCCGCCCCTCCTCCAGCAGCCGTGACGCCGCACGCCGAGGCGCGTACGGCCTCACGGCCCGGCACCGCCGCACCACCGACTCACCGCACCACCGCACCACGCAACGGTCCCGTGGCCGTCGGCCACGCCCGCTCATCCCGCACGCGCCGGTACGCCCGAGGCCGCGGGTCCCCGAGCCCTTCGCCCGTTCCGTCCCGTCCCACGCCGCTCACCGTGCCCCGCTCCGCCCTGCCCGCTCACGGCCGCATCCGCCGAGGGGATCCCGATGGCCACACGCCCACCGCTGCTCACGATGAACCGCATCACCAAGTCGTTCCCCGGCGTCCGCGCCCTGGACGGCGTGGACCTCGAGGTCCACGCCGGCGAAGTCCACTGCCTCCTCGGTCAGAACGGCGCCGGCAAGTCCACCCTCATCAAGGTCCTCGCCGGAGCCCACCGGCCCGACGACGGCGAGATCACGTGGGCCGGCGAGCCGGTCTCCCTGAGCTCTCCGACCGCGGCCATGCGGCTCGGGATCGCCACCATCTACCAGGAGCTGGACCTGGTCGGCGGGCTGTCCGTCGCCGAGAACGTGTTCCTCGGGAACGAGCCGACCTCCGCCGGGTTCGTCGTGCGCGGCGGCCGGGCCCGCGCGGCCGCCGGCCGGCTGCTCGAACGCCTCGGGCACCCGGAGATCGACCCGGCCCGGCTCGTCGGCGAGCTGTCCGCCGCCCAGCAGCAGATCGTCTCCATGGCCCGGGCGCTCTCCCACGAGGTGCGGCTGATCGTCATGGACGAGCCGTCCGCCGCGCTCGACCCCGACGAGGTCGACAACCTCTTCCGCATCGTCGCCGAACTCACCGCGGACGGCGTCGCCGTCGTGTACATCTCCCACCGGCTGGAGGAGATCCGCCGCATCGGCGACCGGGTCACGGTCCTGAAGGACGGCCGCTCCGTCGCCGGAGGACTGCCCGCCGACACCACCCCGACCCGCGACATCGTCGCCCTGATGACCGGCCGCACCGTCGAGCACGTCTTCCCGGAACGCCCCGACCGCCCCGACGACACCGACGGCACCGCCGCCCGTGACCCCGTCCTCACGGTCGAGGGGCTCACCCGGAGCGGCGAGTTCGCCCCCCTCGACCTCGAACTGCGGCCCGGCGAGATCGTCGGCCTCGCCGGGCTCGTGGGCTCCGGACGCAGCGAGATCCTGGAGACGATCTACGGGGCCCGCACGTCCGACGCGGGCCGCGTCCTCGTCGACGGCGTCCCGCTGCGCCCGGGCAGCGTCCGCGCCGCCGTCCGGGCCGGGATCGGACTGGCCCCCGAGGAACGCAAGGCGCAGGCCCTGCTGATGCTGGAGTCCGTCGGGAGCAACGTCTCGGTCTCCACCCTCTCCCGCTACTCCCGCGCGGGCTGGCTCGACCGGCGTGCCGAGCGCGCCGCCGCGCACCGTGCGGTGCGCGAACTGTCGCTGCGGCCCGACGACCCGGACGCGGCGATCAGGACGCTGTCCGGCGGCAACCAGCAGAAGGCCGTGCTCGCCCGCTGGCTGCTGCGCGGCTGCAAGGTGCTGCTCCTCGACGAGCCGACCCGGGGCGTCGACATCGGCGCCCGGGCGGAGCTCTACGCCGTGATCCGCCGGCTGGCCGACGAAGGACTGGCGGTACTGCTCGTCTCCAGCGAGGTTCCCGAGGTCCTCGGGCTCGCCGACCGCGTGCTGGTGCTCCGCGAGGGCTCCGTCGTGCACACGGCGCCGGCCCGGGAGCTCGACGAGCACCGCGTACTCGATCTCGTGATGGAAGGGAACCCGACGCCATGACGCAGCCGGCCTCCGCGGCGCGGAAGGACGCGCCGACGTCCGCCGCCACCTCCGACACCGGCGGGAAGCCGATCCACCGGCCGGCGCTGATGCGGTGGGACGTGCGCAGCTTGTCGCTGCTCGGCGTCCTCGCCGTCCTCGTCGCCGTCGGCGGGATCACCCAGCCCGACTCCTTCCTCGCCACCAGCAACCTCCAACTCGTCCTGACCCAGGCCTCGGTCATCGGCGTCGTCACCGTCGGCATGACGTTCGTCATCACCAGCGGCGGCATCGACCTGTCGGTCGGCGCGATCGTGGCCCTCGCGTCCGTGTGGGCGACGACCGTCGCCACCCAGGAATTCGGCTTCGCGGGCATCCTCTTCACCGCGGTGCTCGTCGGCGTCGGCTGCGGTCTCGTGAACGGGCTGCTGATCGCGTACGGCGGCCTGGTGCCGTTCATCGCCACCCTGGCCATGCTGGCGTCCGCCCGGGGGCTCGCCCTCCAGATCACGGACGGCAGGACCCAGATGGTGACGGTGACCGACGTCCTCGACCTCGGGGTCAAGGACGCCTACGTCCTCGGCGTCCCGCCGCTGGTCCTCGTCTTCGCCGCCGTGACCGTCGTCGGCTGGCTGCTGCTCAACCGGACCACGTTCGGCCGCCGCACCGTCGCCGTCGGCGGCAACGCGGAAGCGGCCCGGCTCGCCGGCATCGACGTCCGCCGGCAGCGCCTGTACCTGTACCTGCTGTCCGGACTGTGCTGCGGGATCGCCGCGTTCATGCTGATCGTCCTCGCCGGATCGGGCCAGAACACCAACGGCAACCTGTACGAACTCGACGCCATCGCCGCGGCCATCATCGGCGGCACCCTCCTCAGCGGCGGGCGCGGCACCATCGTCGGCTCCGTCCTCGGCGTCCTGATCTTCACGACCATCACCAACATCTTCGCCCTCAACAACCTGGAGACGGCGGTCCAGCAGATCGCCAAGGGGGCGATCATCGTGGCCGCCGTCCTCGTCCAGCGCCGCACCCTGCGCGGCGGCGACGCCTGACCGCCTCCTCCCCCCCCGCACCCTCCCTCCCGTCCACCCGAACCGAACCGAGCCGACCCGCCCCGCCCAGCCGAAGGGTTGATCCGCCATGTCCCGAACCGCCCCCAGTCGCAGAGGACTTCTGTTCGGCACCGCCGCCGTCTCCGCCGGAGCGCTGCTGACCGCCTGCACCAGCAACGAGCCCAAGCAGCAGGAGCAGCCGGCCGGCAACACCCCGGCCGCCGACGACAAGCCCGGCAAGCCCGTCACCATCGGCTTCGCCGGACCCCAGGCCGACCACGGCTGGCTCAACGCCATCAACCAGAACGCCAAGTCCCGCGCCGCGAAGTACTCCGACGTCACCCTGGAGATCACCGAGGGCTCCAACGACACCGCCGCCCAGATCGGCCAGGTGCAGACCCTCATCAACAAGAAGGTCGACGTCCTCGTCATCCTGCCCGCCGACGGCAAGGCGCTCACCCAGGTCGGCCTCCAGGCGATGCGGGCCGGCATCCCCGTCGTCAACCTGGACCGCGTCTTCGCCTCCCCGCAGGCGTACCGCTGCTGGATCGGCGGCGACAACTACGGCATGGGGCTCAACGCCGGCACGTACATCGGCGAGCAGCTCAAGGACAAGCCGAACGCCAAGGTCGTCGAACTCGCCGGCCTGGACAACCTCGAACTCACCCGGCAGCGCACCCAGGGCTTCGACGACGCCCTGAAGAACTACCCCAACATCACCAAGGTCGCCCGGCAGGCCGCCGACTTCACCGTCGAGTCCGGCCAGGCGAAGATGGCCCAGCTCCTCCAGGCGCAGCCCGCCTTCGACGCCCTCTGGAACCACGACGACGACCAGGGCGTCGGCGCGCTCCGCGCCATCGCGCAGGCCGGCCGCGACGACTTCCTGATGGTCGGCGGTGCCGGGGCGAAGTCCGCGATGGACGCCATCAAGGCCGGCACCGGCGTCCTCAAGGCCACCGTCCTCTACCCGCCGACGATGGCCGCGTCCGCCATCGACCTCGCCCGCGCGCTCGGTCAGGGCAAGGGCGTGGGCGGCCTCGCGGAGCTGGAGATCCCGTCCTCGCTGACGCTCTACTCCGCCGTCGTCACCAAGGAGAACGTCGACGACTACCTGCCCACCGGCTTCAACTGACCGGGTCCGGGCTCCCGGGGGGATGCCCGGCTTCGCAGCACACCGACGAGTCAGTGACTCTCCGACCAGGAGGAACCGTATGGAACAGCGGGACAGCGACGCGACCGCGCCGCCCGGACTGGGCGTCGGCATGGTGGGGTACGCGTTCATGGGTGCCGCGCACTCACAGGGCTGGCGCAATGTGAGCCGGGTGTTCGACCTGCCGCTGCGGCCCGTCCTCGCGGCGGTCGCGGGCCGGGACGCGGGCGCCGTCCGGGCCGCCGCCGAGCGGCACGGCTGGGCGGCGGCGGAGACGGACTGGCGCGCCCTGATCGCCCGGGACGACGTGCAGCTCGTCGACATCTGCACCCCGGGGGACAGCCATGCGGAGATCGCGATCGCGGCGCTGGAAGCCGGGAAGCACGTCCTGTGCGAGAAGCCGCTCGCGAACTCGGTGGCCGAGGCCGAGGCCATGGCCTCCGCCGCCGAGGCGGCCCGCGCCCGCGGCCAGGTGGCGATGGTCGGCTTCAACTACCGGCGCGTGCCCGCCCTCTCGTACGCCCGCCGCCTCATCGCCGAGGGCCGGCTCGGCACCCTGCGCCACGTCCGGGTGAGCTACCTCCAGGACTGGCTGGTCGATCCCGACTTCCCGCTGACCTGGCGGCTGGAGCGCGAGCACGCCGGGTCGGGGGCGCTGGGCGACCTCGGCGCGCACATCGTCGACCTCGCGCAGTACCTGGCGGGGGAGCCGATCGTCGGGGTGTCCGCCCAGACGGAGACCTTCGTACGGGAACGGCCCCGGCTCGCCGCGGCGGCGGCCGGCCTGTCCGCGCCGTCCGGACAGGCCGCCGCCGGCGCCCCGCTCGGGCCGGTGACCGTCGACGACGCGGCCGTCTTCACCGGACGGCTCGCCTCGGGGGCGCTCGCCGCCTTCGAGGCCAGCCGGATGGCCTCCGGCCGCAAGAACCAGCTCCGGCTGGAGATCAACGGGGAGCGGGGCTCGCTCGCCTTCGACCTGGAGCGGCTCAACGAGCTCTCCTTCCACGACCACCGCGAGCCCGCCGCCACCTCGGGCTTCCGGCGGATCCTCGTCACCGAGGCCGATCACCCGTACCTGGAGGCGTGGTGGCCGCCCGGCCACACCCTCGGCTACGAGCACACCTTCACCCACCAGGCCCGTGACCTGGTCGTCGCGATCGGAGCCGGCACCGAGCCGTCGCCGTCCTTCGCCGACGGGCTGCGGGTGCAGCGGGTGCTCGCCGCGGTCGAGGAGAGCGCCCGGAAGAACGCCGTCTACACACCCGTCGAGGAAGCGTCGGCCGGGGTCCGGTAGGGGACCCGGCACGCACACCGCCGTTTGGAGGCTTCATGCCGCGTCCGTTCACGCTGTTCACCGGCCAGTGGGCCGACCTGCCGCTGGAGGAGGTCTGCCGGCTCGCCCGCGACTTCGGCTACGACGGCCTCGAACTCGCCTGCTGGGGCGACCACTTCGAGGTCGACAAGGCCCTCGCCGACCCGTCGTACCTCGCGGGCCGGCACGCCCTGCTCGACAAGTACGGCCTGAAGTGCTGGGCGATCTCGAACCACTTGGTCGGCCAGGCGGTCTGCGACCATCCGATCGACGAACGCCATCAGGGCATCCTGCCCGCCCGGATCTGGGGCGACGGCGAGCCCGAGGGCGTGCGGCGGCGGGCCGCCGCCGAGATGCGGGACACCGCGCGCGCCGCGGCCGCCTTCGGCGTCGACACCGTCGTCGGCTTCACCGGCTCCTCCATCTGGCACCTGGTGGCGATGTTCCCGCCCGTGCCGGAACGGATGGTCGAGCGCGGGTACGAGGACTTCGCCGAGCGGTGGAACCCCGTCCTCGACGTCTTCGACGCCGAGGGGGTCCGCTTCGCCCACGAGGTCCACCCCGGCGAGATCGCGTACGACTACTGGACGACGCGCCGCGCCCTGGAGGCGGTGGACCACCGGCCGGCCTTCGGGCTCAACTTCGACCCCAGTCACTTCGTCTGGCAGGACCTCGACCCGGTCGGCTTCCTGTACGACTTCCGGGACCGGATCTACCACGTCGACTGCAAGGAGGCGCGCAAGCGCCTCGACGGGCGCAACGGCCGGCTCGGCTCCCACCTGCCGTGGGGCGACCCGAGGCGCGGCTGGGACTTCGTGTCCGCCGGACACGGGGACGTGCCCTGGGAGGACGTCTTCCGCATGCTGCGGTCCATCGGCTACCGGGGCCCCGTGTCCGTCGAGTGGGAGGACGCCGGGATGGACCGGCTCACCGGCGCGCCCGAGGCACTCGCCCACCTGAAGCGGTTCGACTTCGACCCGCCGGCCGCCTCGTTCGACGCGGCGTTCTCCGGCGGCGACCGGTAGGACCCCCGGTCAGGCCCGGTGGCGAGGGGCGCCACCGGGCGGTCCGGCCTGCCCGCACCCGTCTTTGTCCTGACGCGGGAGAAAGTTTGGCCGATCTGCTGCGCAAGGGCTTTCCGTCACGGACGAACGGGGCTACGGTCCCCTCAGATCACCACCACGGCCCCTGGCCCCACCGGACCGCCGGCCCCCACCGGCCACCCGGAAACGGCCCGGCCCCCACCGGCCACCCGGAAACCGCCCGGCCCCTCCCGGAACCCTCCGGACCGGGCGAGGGCCCGCACCGCACAGCGCCCCCCGCCCCTCGCACCTCGCCGCAGGGCGGCCCGCCCCGCCCCCGCTCCGCCCGCAGGCAGGGGCGCCGCCGCGGCACCCCGCCCCCAGCCCTCCACCCCCCGCACCCAACGACCGGCAAGGAGGCAGCCCGTGACTGACACCCACGCACGCACCGGAGTCTGGTTCGCCGGAGCACGCGGCTCCGTGGCGACCACGGCCGTCGCCGGATGCGCCGCCGCCCGCACCGGACTGCACCCGGCGACCGGGATGGTCACCGAGACGTCCGCGTTCGCCGGCAGCGGACTGCCGTCGCTGGCCGCGCTCGTCTTCGGCGGCCACGACATCGTGTCCTGCCCGCTCCCCAAGCGCGCCGAACTCCTCACCGGCGCCGGCGTGCTCCCGCACGGCCTCGCGGCCGCCGTCCACGCCGAACTCGCCGCCGCCGACGAGGAGATCCGCACCGGAGGCCCCCTCCCGGACGACCCCCGCACCGACGCCGAACTCATCGCCGACCTCGCCGCCGACCTCGTGTCCTTCCGCGCCCGCCACGCCCTGGCACGCGTGGTCGTCGTCAACGTCTCCTGCACGGAGCCGCCGCCCGCGCCCGGCGCCGAACGCCTGCCGCCCAGCTCCCTCTACGCCGCCGCGGCCCTGCGGGCCGGCTGCCCGTACGTCGACTTCACCCCGTCCACCGGGCTGCGCACCCCGGACCTCACGGCCGCCGCGACCGCCGCCGGACTGCCCCACGCGGGCCGCGACGGCAAGACCGGCCAGACGCTGCTCCGCTCCGTCCTCGCCCCGATGTTCGTCCAGCGCGCCCTGGACGTACGGGCCTGGTCCGGCACCAACCTGCTCGGCGGAGGAGACGGGGCGACACTGGCCGACCCCGCCGCCGCGGCGGCGAAGAACGCCGGCAAGGAACGCGTCCTCACGGAGACGCTCGGCCACCGGCCGGAGGGCCGGGTCCACATCGACGACGTCCCCGCGCTCGGCGACTGGAAGACGGCCTGGGACCACATCGCCTTCGAGGGCTTCCTCGGCTCGCGGATGGTCCTCCAGACCATCTGGCAGGGCTGCGACTCCGCGCTCGCCGCGCCCCTCGTCCTCGACCTGGCCCGCCTGGTCGCCCGGGCCCACGAGGCCGGCCTCTCCGGCCCGCTCCCGCAGCTCGGCTTCTACTTCAAGGACCCGGACGGCGGCCCCGCCGGCCTCGCGGAACAGTTCGCCGAGCTGCTGGCGTTCGCCGACCGGCTCCGGGAGGCGAAGTGACGGGCCCCCGCCACCCGGACCCCACCGGACGGCAAGGAGGCCGGATCCGGGCCTGGGCCGAGCTGCTGCGCGTCTCCGCGCTGTTCAGCGTGCCCGGGGACGCGCTCGCCGGGGCCGCGGCCGTCGGTCTGCGGCCCGGCCGGGGGACCGCGTACGCGGTGGGCGCGTCGCTCTGCCTGTACGAGGCGGGCATGGCGCTCAACGACTGGGCCGACCGCGAGGAGGACGCCGTCGACCGGCCCCACCGCCCCCTGCCCTCCGGCCGGATCGCACCGGCCGCGGCGCTGGGCGCGGCCGGCCTCCTGACCGCCGCCGGGCTCGCCCTCGCCTCCCGCGCCGGCCGCCCGGCCCTCACCGTGGCCGCCGCCCTGGCCGGCACCGTATGGGCCTACGACCTCCGCCTCAAGCACACGCCCGCCGCCCCCGCCGCCATGGCCGCCGCCCGCGCCCTCGACCTCGTCCTGGGCGCCGCGGCCACCGGCCCCGTACCGCGCCGGGCCCCCGCCGTCCTCCGGGTCGCGGCGCCCGCCGGCGCGCTCGCCGTCCACACGTACGCCGTCACCGCCGTGTCCCGGCACGAGGCGCAGGGGGGCTCGACGCTCGCCCCGCTCGGAGCCCTCGCCGCCACGTCCGCGCTCGGGGCCGTCACCGCCCACCGGGCGCTCCGGAAGCCGCGTGACGCGGCGGCGCTCGTACCGCTGCTGCCCGCCGCCCTCTACGCCGGCACCGCCGCCGCACCCCTGCTCCACGCCGCGCTCAACCCGTCCCCGCCCCTCACGCGGCGCGCCGTCGGCGCCGGGATCCGCGCCATGATCCCGCTCCAGGCCGCCCTCGCGGCCCGCGCCGGAGCGGTCGGCACCGGACTCGGCGTGCTGGGGCTCGCCCCCCTCGCCCGCACCCTCGCACGGAAGGTCAGCGCCACATGAGCGAACGGCGGCCACTCCGCCTCGGATACGGCACCAACGGCCTCACCGACCTCCGCCTCGACGACGCCCTCGGACTGCTCGCGGACCTGGGCTACGACGGCGTCGGGCTCACGCTCGACCACATGCACCTGGACCCGCTCGCGCCCGGCCTCGCCGCCCGCACCGCCCGGGTCGCCCGCCGGCTCGGCGCGCTCGGACTCACCGCGACCGTCGAGACCGGGGCCCGGTACGTGCTCGACCCGCGCCGCAAGCACGGCCCCTCGCTGCTCGACGCCGACCCGCGAGGCCGCGCCGCCCGGGTCCGCCTGCTGCTCACCGCCGTCGGGGTCGCGGCGGACCTCGGGGCGCACGCCGTGCACTGCTTCAGCGGCGTCACCCCGCCGGGCACCGACGACGCCACCGCCTGGCGGCGCCTGACGGAGGCGCTGGCGCCCGTGCTCGACGCCGCCGCCGACGCGGGCGTGCCGCTCGCGATCGAACCCGAACCGGGCCACCTCCTCGCCACGCTCGACGACTTCCACCGGCTGCGCGCCGCGCTCGGCGACCCCGCGCCCCTCGGCCTCACCCTCGACATCGGCCACTGCCAGTGCCTGGAGACGGAGCCGCCCGCCGCGTGCGTCCGCGCGGCGGCGCCCTGGCTGCGACACGTGCAGATCGAGGACATGCGGCGCGGTGTCCACGAGCACCTGCCGTTCGGCGAGGGCGAGATCGACTTCCCGCCCGTCCTCGACGCCCTCGCCGCCACCGGCTACCAGGGCCTCACCGTCGTCGAACTGCCCCGCCACGCGCACGCCGGCCCGCGACTGGCCGCGGAATCCGTCGCGTTCCTCCGCGACGCGGCCGCGACCGCCGCGAAGGGGACGCCGGCATGCTGACGCCGCCACCGCCCCGGACCCGCGCGGACGTCGCTGCCCGGCTGCCCGACGACCAGGCCCGCGCCTGGTTCACCGAGGCCCTGGCCGACGCCACCCGCGCGGCGACGGCGCGGGAGGCACCGCCCGCCCAGGCACCGCCCGCGCCCCGCCCCGCCTGGCAGCTCCGCTTCGTCACCGCCGGCCGGCACTGCGGCCAGGACGCCGCGGACGCCGTACGGGCCCTGCTGCTGATCGAGGCCCGGGCCGACACCGAGACGCTGACGCGTCTGTACCGGGAAGGCAGTGCCGCCGAGCGACGCGCGGTGCTCCTCGCCCTGCCCTCCCTCGTCGACGGCCCGCAGGCCACCCCCCTCGTGGACGACGCCCTGCGCACGCACGACACCCGGCTGATCGCCGCCGCCGTGGGCCCGTACGCCGCCGCCCACCTGACCCCGCACGCCTGGCGGCACGCCGTCCTGAAGTGCCTCTTCACCGGCGTGCCGCTGACCGCCGTGGCGGACCTGGCGCGGCGGGCCGCCGGCGACGCGGAGCTCGCCCGCATGCTCGCCGCGCACGCCGCCGAACGCACCGCCGCGGGCCGGGAGCTCTCCCGCGACCTCCGCCACGCCCTGACCCTGACCGGCGTACCGACCGAGGAGCCGTGATGCGCATCTTCGACCCGCACATCCACATGACGTCGCGCACCACCGACGACTACGAGGCGATGTACGCGGCGGGCGTCCGCGCCGTGGTCGAGCCGGCCTTCTGGCTCGGTCAGCCGCGCACCTCTCCCGCCAGCTTCTTCGACTACTTCGACGCGCTGCTCGGCTGGGAGCCGTTCCGCGCCGCCCAGTACGGCATCGCGCACCACTGCACGCTCGCGCTCAACCCCAAGGAAGCCAACGACCCGCGCTGCACCCCCGTCCTCGACGAGCTGCCCCGCTACCTCGTCAAGGACTCCGTCGTCGCCGTCGGCGAGATCGGCTACGACGCGATGACCCCCGCCGAGGACACCGCGCTCGCCGCCCAGCTCCAGCTCGCCGCCGACCACGGCCTGCCCGCCCTCGTCCACACCCCGCACCGGGACAAGCTCGCCGGACTCCACCGGACCCTCGACGTCGTCCGCGAGTCGGCCCTGCCCGTCGAGCGGACCCTCCTCGACCACCTCAACGAGACGACCGTCGCCGCCGCCGCGGACAGCGGCTGCTGGCTCGGCTTCTCCGTCTACCCCGACACCAAGATGGACACGGACCGCATGGTCACCGTCCTGCGGACCTTCGGCACCGAGCGGATCCTCGTCAACTCGGCCGCCGACTGGGGCAGGAGCGATCCGCTGAAGACCCGCGAGGTCGCCGACGCCATGCTCGCCGCCGGCTTCACCGACGACGACGTCGACCGGGTCCTGTGGCGCAACCCCGTCGCCTTCTACGGCCTCAGCGGCCGGCTCCGGCTCGACGTCCCGGTCCCGGACGCCCTGCACGAGGGCAACTCCGTGCTCCGCGGCGGGGAATGAGGGGGGGGGACCGTGCGCTTCCGCCATCCGGACGGCACCCTCGTCCACCTCTCCTACTGCACCAACGTCCACCCCGCCGAGACCCTCGACGGCGTCCTCGCCCAGCTCCGCGACCACTGCGAGCCCGTGCGCCGGCGCCTCGGCCGCGACCGGCTCGGCATCGGCCTCTGGCTCGCCAAGGGCGCCGCCCACGCCCTGGTCGACGACCCGGTGGCGCTGCGCGGACTCCAGACCGAGCTGGACCGCCGCGGCCTCGAAGTCGTCACCCTCAACGGCTTCCCCTACGAGGGCTTCGGCGCCGAGGCGGTCAAGCACCGCGTCTACCGCCCCGACTGGACCGAGCCGGAGCGCCTCGCCCACACCACCGACCTCGCCCGCCTCCTCGCCGCCCTGCTCCCCGACGACGTCGCCGAGGGCAGCGTCTCCACCCTGCCGCTCGCCTGGCGCACCCGCTTCGACGCGGACGCCGCCGCCACCGCCCGGTCCGCCCTCATCACCCTCGCGGAACGGCTCGACGCACTGGAGGAGCTGACCGGCAAGTCCGTCCGCATCGCCCTCGAACCCGAACCCGGCTGCGTGGTGGAGACCACCGCCGACGCCATCGGACCGCTCACCGGCCTGCCCGGCGACCGCGTCGGCGTCTGCGTCGACACCTGCCACCTCGCGACCTCCTTCGAGGACCCGGCCACGGCGCTCGCCGCACTCGACGCCGCCGGCGTCCGCGTCCCCAAGGCCCAGCTCTCCACCGCCCTGCACGCCGAGCACCCCCACCGGCCCGAGGTGCGCGAGGCCCTCGCCTCCTACGCCGAACCGCGCTTCCTGCACCAGACCCGCACGGTCACCGCCGACGGGCTGCGCGGCACCGACGACCTGCCCGAGGCGCTCGCGGGGGACACCCTGCCCGCCACGGCCCCCTGGCGCGCCCACTTCCACGTCCCCCTGCACGCCCCGCCGGCCCCGCCGCTCACCTCCACCCTCCCCGTCCTCCAGGACGCCCTCACCCACCTGGTCGGCGGCGCCCACCCCCGCACCCGCCACCTGGAGGTCGAGACGTACACCTGGCAGGCCCTCCCGCCGGGGGCGCGGCCCCGGACCCGAGGCCGCCTCGCCGACGGCATCGCCGCCGAACTCACCCTCGCCCGCGACCTGCTCACCGACCTCGGCCTGAAGGAACTCCCGTGACCGATGCGAAACCCCCGGCCGACGGTCGCCCGACCCCCCTCCTCGTCCTCGACGTCGTCGGCCTCACCCCCCGGCTCCTCGACCACATGCCCCGCCTCCGCGCCCTCGCCGACTCCGGCTCCCGCGCGCCCCTGACCACCGTGCTGCCCGCGGTCACCTGCGCCGCCCAGTCCACCTTCCTCACCGGCGCCCTCCCAGCCGAGCACGGCGTCGTCGGCAACGGCTGGTACTTCCGCGAACTCGGCGAGGTCCTGCTGTGGCGCCAGCACAACGGCCTGGTCGCCGGCGACAAGATCTGGGACGCCGCCCGCCGCGCCCATCCCGGCTACACCGTCGCCAACATCTGCTGGTGGTACGCGATGGGCGCCGACACCGACATCACCGTCACCCCCCGCCCCGTCTACTACGCCGACGGGCGCAAGGAACCCGACTGCTACACCCGCCCTCCGGCCCTCCACGACGAACTCACCGCGGAGTTCGGCACGTTCCCCCTCTTCCGGTTCTGGGGTCCGGGCGCCTCCCTCGCCTCCAGCCGGTGGATCGCGGACGCCACCCGCCACATCATGCGCACCCGCCGCCCCGACCTGACGCTCTGCTACCTCCCGCACCTCGACTACGACCTCCAGCGATACGGCCCCGACGACCCGCGCTCGCTCCGCGCCGCCGCCGAACTCGACGCCGTCATCGGCCCGTTGCTCGACGACGCCCGCGCCGAGGGCCGCACGGTCGTCGCCCTGTCCGAGTACGGGATCACCCGCGTCAGCCGCCCCGTGGACATCAACCGCGCCCTGCGGCGCACCGGGCTCCTCGACGTCCACACCCAGGACGGCATGGAGTACCTCGACCCGATGGCCTCCCGGGCCTTCGCCGTCGCCGACCACCAGCTCGCCCACGTCTACGTCCGCCGCCCCGAGGACCTCGCGGCCGTTCGCGCCGCCCTCCGGGACCTGCCCGGCGTCGAGCGACTCCTCGACGACGAGGGAAAGAAGGCGCACGGCCTGGACCACCCCCGCTCCGGCGAACTGGTCGCCGTCGCCGAACCGGACGCCTGGTTCACGTACTACTACTGGCTGGACGACGCGCGCGCCCCCGACTTCGCCCGGCTCGTCGAGATCCACCGCAAGCCCGGCTACGACCCGGCCGAACTCTTCATGGACCCCCAGGACCCGTACGTACGGCTCAAGGCCGCGGCCGCCGTGGCCCGCAAGAAGGCCGGTCTGCGCTACCGCGTGGCGGTCGTGCCCCTGGACCCGTCACCCGTCCGCGGCAGCCACGGCCGGCTGCCCACCGACGACGCGGACGGCCCGCTCGTCCTCTGCTCCGCCCCCGGCGTCCTGCCCGGCCGCACCGCGGCCACCGAGGTGAAGCCGCTCCTCCTGCGGCTCGCCGGCCTCGCCTGACCCGGCACGCGCCGCCCCCCCCAGAACCGCCACCCCCCGAACCGCCGCGTCCTCCGCCGGGCCGCTCCGCCGCTCGGTCCCGAGCCCTCCGGCGCCCGGACGCACCCGCACCCCGTGACAACGAAAGCGAGAAAGCCGTGACCGTGTCCCCCGAAGAGACCACCGCCGGCGACGCGCTGCGCCGCACGCTCGGTGTCAGCCGCCGCCGCTTCCTCAGCACCTGCACGGCCACCGCGGCCGTGGCGATCGCCGCCCCCGTCTTCGGCTCCTCACCGGCCCTGGCGCAGCCCGAGCGGCAGCCGTCCGGGGACCGCGGCCGCTCCGCCCTCGTCCCCCCGGACAAGCGCGGACTGATCCTCTACACCGTCCGGGACGCGGTGGCACGCGACCCGCTCGCCTCCGACCTGCCGTCCGGCTTCCGCGAGGTGTTCCGGCAGCTGGCCCGGTACGGCTACCGCCAGGTCGAGTTCGCCGGGTACCGCCAGCACGCCAACGCCCCCGGCGGCGCGGACCTCGGCACCGTCGAGGGCGCCCGGCTGATGCGCTCCTGGCTCGACGAGCACGGGCTGCGCGCCCAGGGCAGCCACGGCTTCATCCCGGGCTCCTGGCCGCTCACCCCGGCCGACCTGGAGGCGTTCCGGCGGGCCCTGGAGATCGCGAACATCCTCGGCATGGAGCACATGGGCACCGGCGGCGACCCGACCGGCAGCCCCTACCGCGCCGACTGGGACGCCGCCGCCGACAAGTGGAACACCCTGGGCGCCCTCGCCGCCCGCGAGGGGATCAAGCTCTACACCCACAACCACGACAGCGCCTACGACTTCCTCCTCGACGGCGGCCCGCTCGACGACCGGGGCCGGCCCACCCGCAGCTCCGGCGTCCGCAAGCTGGAGTACTTCCTCCAGGTCAGCGACCCCAGAAGCGTCTACCTGGAGCTGGACGTCTTCTGGGCCCACGTCGCCCAGTACAAGTTCCACACGTACACCGCCCACGACGGCTCCCGGCACGAGCGGATCTTCGACCCGGCCGGGCTCGTGGTCCGCCACACGCCCCGCTTCCCGCTCTTCCACGCCAAGGACGGCGTGATCAACCCGCAGAGCGGCCTGGGCTACGACATGGTGCCGTTCGGCACCGGCGACATCGACTACCGGCGGTTCTTCACCCGGGTCGGCGCGAAGAACCGCCACCACCCGATGGTCGAGCAGGACACCGCCCCGAGCACCACCGTCCCCGGCCAGTCGCTGGAGTACGCCCGCATCGGCTACGACAACCTCGCCGCCCTCCGCGCCCACCGCTGACCACGACGCACCGCCCCGAACCAGTAGCGAAGGAGCTCCGCGTGCGCAACAGACGGATCGTCACCCTCCTGGGCACGGCGGCCCTGGCCGGCGCCATCGGGCTGCTGCCCCTGGCCCCGGTCCAGGCCACTCCCGCACCGGACGCGGCCGCGTCCGCCGCGTCGGCCGATCCGGCCTTCCAGAAGGTCACCCTCAACGACCGGCCGGGCGAGCCCATGGCCCTCGCCGTCCTGCCCGACCTGCGCGTCCTGCACACCGCGCGCACCGGCGAGATCCGCGTCCACGACCCGAAGAGCGGCGTCAACTTCCTCGCCGCCGACATGAAGAAGAGCCCCGCCGGGCTCTACCAGCACGACGAGGAGGGCGTCCAGGGCATCGCCGTCGACCCCGACTTCGCCAGGAACCACTGGGTCTACCTCTACTACTCGCCCCGCCTCACCACCCCCATGGACGACCCGGCCACCCCGGGCGTCAACGAGGGCGACGCCCCGCAGACCGGCACGCCCGAGGACTTCGCCCCGTACAAGGGCTACACCCGGCTCTCCCGGTTCAAGCTCACGGGGAACAAGCTGGACTACGCCTCCGAGCAGAAGATCATCGACATCCCCGCCGACCGCGGCCTCTGCTGCCACGTCGGCGGCAAGATCGACTTCGACCACCGGGGCAACCTGTTCCTGTCGACCGGTGACGACTCCAACCCCTTCTCCTCGGACGGCTACGCCCCGATCGACGACCGCCCCGACCGCAACCCCGCCTACGACGCCCGCCGCACCTCCGGCAACACGAACGACCTGCGCGGCAAGGTGCTCCGCATCAAGGTCAAGCGCCACGGCGGCTACGTGGTCCCCGACGGCAACCTCTTCGCGCCCGGCACCCCGAAGACCCGCCCCGAGATCTACGCCATGGGCCTGCGCAACCCCTTCCGCTTCGGCGTGGACAAGCGGACCGGCGAGGTCTACGTCGGCGACTACTCGCCCGACGCCCAGAAGGCCAGCCCGGACCGCGGCCCCGCCGGCCACGGCCGCTGGATGGTCGTCGACCGCCCCGCCAACTACGGCTGGCCGTTCTGCGTGAGCCAGGACCTGCCGTACCAGGACTACGACTTCGCCACCAAGGAGTCGAGCGGCGCCTTCGACTGCGCCGCCCCCGTCAACGACTCGCGCCACAACACCGGCCTCGACCGGCTGCCCCCGGTCGAGGACGCCGAGATCATCTACGGCTACGGCGCCTCCGCCCAGTTCCCGCAGCTCGGCACGGGCGGCATCGGTCCCATGGGCGGACCGGCCTACCGCTACGACAAGCGCAACACCGCCGAGAACCGCTGGCCCGCCTCCCTCGCCGGCAAGCCGCTCTTCTACGAGTGGACCCGCGACCAGATGAAGGCGCTCACCCTCGGCAAGCGCAACGAGGTCCTCGCGATCGAGGACGCCGTTCCGGGGATCCGGACGGACGGGCCGATCGACGCCGAGTTCGGACCCGACGGCGCGCTCTACGTCCTGGAGTACGGCACCGGCTACTTCGCCGAACTTCCCGAGGCCCAGCTCGCCCGCATCGACTACGTCCGGGGCAACCGCACGCCCGAACCCAAGGTCACGGCGGACGCCGTCAACGGCGTCAACCCGCTGACGGTCCGCTTCTCCGCCGCCGGCACGCGGGACGCCGACGGGGACGCGCTCCGCTACGCCTGGGACTTCGACGCCGACGGCACCGTGGACTCCACCCAGGCCGACCCGACGCACACGTACACCACGAACGGCGTCTTCGAAGCCACCCTCAACGTCACCGACAGCACCGGCCGCTCCGCCGCCACCGCCGTCCAGGTCGTCGTCGGCAACAAGGCGCCGGTCGTCTCCCTCACCACCGACCCCGCTCCGCACGGCGGCACCGCGTTCCACTGGGGCGACACGGTCACCTGGAAGGTCGACGTCACCGACGACCAGCCGGTCGACTGCGCGAAGGTCACCGTCTCCTTCGTCCTCGGCCACGACTCCCACGGCCACCCCCTGTCGACCAGCACCGGCTGCTCGGGCTCGTTCCGCACCTTCGTGGACGGCGGCCACTCGGGCGCGGACAACCTGAAGGCCGTCTTCAACGCCTCGTACAGGGACACCCCTCCGGCGGGTCTGCCGTCCCTCTCGGGCAGCGCGGAGGTGGCACTGACGCCGGCGGACTGACACGCACCACGTCCTGGTCGGGCCCTCGGGGCGGCGGGTTCGCCGCCCCGAGGGCCCGCTCGCGAGGAACGACGGACGCCGCGCCGCAGGCCGGTACTCAGTACAGGCGGTTGACCACGTTCTTCACCGTGGTGTTCTTGAAGTAATCGACCGGCGGGGCGCTCCAGTTGCTCTGCCACTCGATGAGGGTGACCGTGTCGCCGTCCCGGCCCACGCCGAACAGGTGGTTGTGGTAGACGCCGCTGTCCCCGGCGGCCTCCTCGCGCATGCCGAGGACGGCGGCCCCCTCCTCGACGTCCACGGTTCCGTAGTCGTACGCGGTGACGACGCTGTGGGGGCCTTCGTAGGCGCGCGGGCAGTCGGCGTACGCCTGGCGGGCGCGGGCCGCGAACGCGATCGCCTCGGCCTCCGTCTCGAAGACCATGGTGTTCTGCACACCGGCCGCCGTCTCGGACGTGGCCACCTCACGACTCCACACGTTCACCTCGGGCGCCTGATCCCCGGGCCAGAACCCGAAGCAGGCCGTCAGGCTGTTCCAGCCGCGCACGGCCGGGGCCCCGTACCAGGTCGTCCCGTCCTTCGGCATGTCGGACAGGTAGACCATGCCCGGCCGCGGCCGCCATTCCGCGGCCGCCGCCTCGGTCCCGGACGCCACCGCCAGCAGCGCGACGGTGACGGCCGCGGTGAGCGGGCCGTGCCCGCGCGTGCGCAACGCCATGAGTTCCCCCCGTGGACGTGTCGTGTTCCGGCCCGCCCGTCCCGCACCCTTCGGCCGGGCCGCGTACGCAGCCTGGCACCCGCTGTGCCCCGCGGTGGGCGAGCCGGGGCCGGAATGGCCGGCTCTCCCCGCATCCGCGGCCGGATCGCCCCGTCGAAGGAGCGTCACCGGCCGCACATGGACATGAATTTCATGAGCGCATACGCTCTGTGCCGTCACCTGTGGAAGGAGTGGTACGAGGTGGCCGAGAGGTCGACACGGCAGCGGGCGGCGGTTGTCGCCGCCCTGACGGAGTCCTTGAGATTCGTCTCCGCCCGGCATCTGTACGGCGTGCTCTCGGAGGCCGGGGCGGGTGTGGGGCGTACGACGGTCTACCGCGTGCTGCGGTACCTGGAGGCCAAGGGACGCGTCGACGTCGTCCAGGTCCAGGGCGGGGAACGGCTGTTCAGGCTGCGTGGCGTGGAAGGCCACCGGCACCACCTCATCTGCCGGTTCTGCCGCGTCAGCCGGCCCGTCGACGCGCGTTCCGTCGAGCGCTGGGCGGTCCGGGTGGCCGGCGAGCGGGGGTTCACGGCGGTGGAGCACACCGTCGAGCTCGTCGGTGTCTGCGGGCCTTGCCATGCCCGTCGCCGCCAGGCGGCGTCCCCGTAGGCGCGCGGCTCGACCGCCTGGTCCGCCGCCCGGCCGTCCGTGTGCCGCCGGGCGGCGGGGGCCGGGCGCGTTCAGCGTCCCACGGTGTCGCGGTCCGGGCCTTCGGGCTGGGGGAGGAGGATCATGTGGCCGCCGTGGTGGAGGGGGGAGTCCAGCTTCACCCGGCCGGCTTCCTCCCCGGTCTCCGTGTCGACGAGGTGGACCTCGCCGTGGCCGCCCCGGGTCACGGCCACCGTGTCCGCGTCGGGGGAGGCGGCCACCGCACGGCGCTGCACGCCCTCCCAGGGCGTGTGGCCGCGGCCCGGCGCTCCCTCCATGGCGGGAAGGGGCACCCGGCGGACCGTCGCATCGCCGGCCAGGAGGACCAGTTCGTCACCGTCGGGGTGCACGCGGGCGAACGCGGTGGCGGTGCGGGCGAGGGCCAGCCGGAAGACGAGTCCGGGGCCGAGCTCCGTCAGGGTCGTGGTCCCGGTGTCCAGGTGGTGGCACCAGGCCTGGTTCGTCCACTCCGGCCAGCGCAGCGGATCCGCCGTCCCGCCGCGCAGGGTGGACCACAGGGCGCGCCGGCGGGGATCCAGCCGGAGGTACCAGCCGCGCGCGGCGGCCCCCCACGGGATCGGCTCCTCCACGACGAGGTCCTCGCCCTTCCGTCGCGCCCGGTGCACGCCCCCGCCCGTGGCCGCGAACACCCGCTGGGCCGAAGGGTCCTGGGCGTCGCCGTGTCCGTCGTCCGGCAGGGAGTGGGACGCGACCGGCGTGACCGGGGGGCAGCCGGGCGGCGCGGCGAGCAGCTCGGGGAAGCGGTGGACCGCGAGGGCCCCCGGTTCGCGGTGCCGCAGGACGAGGAGCGGTTCGTCGGAGCCCAGCACCGTGACGCCGGGCTCTCCCGGGCGGGTGCGGACCCGTGCGGCGTCCCCCGTCGCCAGGTCCACGACCGTGAGCAGGTCGGACCAGGGGGCGGCGTTCTTGCCGAGGCCGGTGGTGACGGCCACCCACCGACCGGAGGGGTCGCTCGCCAGGTGCTCCGCCGGCGTGGCCACGGGGACCGTGGACTCCACCGGCTCCCGGCCGTACGGGTCGAGCACGAGCAGTTCGCCGCGCCGGTCGTCGACGCAGGCCACCCGGCCTCCCGGCAGGGGCAGGAACCCGGCGTGCTCGGAGAGGTGGCGCCCCGGTATGCGTCCGGCGACGGTGCCGTCCCGCACGGACACGAGGTGGACGGCGCCGTCGACGTGGTCGGAGACCAGGAGCAGGGGGTCGGTGGTCATCGGGGGTCCTCCGTGGGCGTCTTGAAGCATGATGAAAATGATTATCATGTATGGTCGGTGCGTTTCCCGATCCTGACAAGAAGCGAGGGCACCGATGCCGCGTTCACTCCTCAGACGCACACGAAGCGGACTTGCCGCACTGGTCATGGGCTCCGTCCTGCTGGGGTGCGGCACGACCGCGGAGTCCCCGGCCGGCGAGGCCAAGGCCGGAGGGGCGGGCGCCGCCGTCACCGAGGTCACGGTGAAGCCCATCGAGGAGACCCGCCGGCTGACCGACGCCCGGGGCGTCGACGTCGCGCCGAAGCGGAAGCCCGAGCGCATCGTCTGCCTCGTGGCGCTCTGCGACGACATCCTGACCGAGCTGGGCATCGTGCCCGTGGCCACCAACAGCCGACTCCTCGCCCACCGAAGCTTCCTGGGGAAGGAGAAGGCGAAGAAGGTGGCGGTCGTCCCCGGCGGATTCATAGCCCCCGAGGTCGAGGCCATCCTCTCCCACGAGCCCGACCTCGTCATCGGCCTCCAGGACACCCACGGCAAGCTCGCCCCCGCCCTCCAGGGGGCCACCACCTTCTGGCCCGTGCAGCCCACCACCTGGCAGGAGAGCGTCGGTTACCTGCGGGACGTCGCCGCCCTCACCGGCCGCACGGCGCAGGGCGAGAAGGCGGAGCGGACCTTCCGCACCAAGCTCGCCGAGGCCGAGCGGGCCAGGAGCGACAGGACGGCGCTGATCATCTACGGCAGCGACGAGAACTTCGGGGTCGCCACCCCCGGCACCGACGTGGTCGCGGGCCTGTTCCCCAAGGTCGCCGACTATCCCTGGAAGTCGCGTGGCGTGGAGGGAAGTTACAGCCTGGAGGAGATCCTGGCGCAGGGCGTGGACGTGCTCTTCGTCGAGACGATGAGCTTCGGCCCGCCGGACGGACAGTTGTCGGAGAAGCTGGCGAAGAACCCGCTCTGGGGCAAGATCCCGGCCGTCCGCAACGGCGACGTCCACGAGGTGGACTCCGAGGTGTGGGCCAAGGGGCGCGGCACGCGCTCCCTGGGCCTCGTCCTCGACGAGGCCACGGCCGCGCTGAGGTGAGCGGGCCCGTCGAGACCGAGGCGCCGGCGGCCCGTCCCCCCGCCGGCCCTCGGGAGGGACCGGTGGCGGCACGCGCCTGGGCGCAGCCGGCCGTGCTCGTGGCCCTCCTCGCCGGGGCCGCGTGGTGCGCCCTGTGCCTCGGCACGCCGTATGTACCGCCGCACCGGCTCTTCGGCGGCGAGGACGAGATCGCCCGGATCGTCGTCACCGAACTCCGGGTCCCGCGGCTGGTGCTCGCGCTCGTCGCCGGGGCCTGTCTCGGGGCCGCCGGACTCGTGCTGCAGGAGGCGCTGCGCAATCCCCTCGCCGTCCCCGAGATGCTGGGCGTCTCCTCGGGCGCCGCCCTCGGAGTGGCGGCGCCCCTGGTCCTCGCCGTGTCGGTGCCCGCCGCCGTCGAGCCGCTGCTGGCCATCGGCGGGGCGGCCATCGGCGGCGGGCTGACCCTGCTCGCCGCCGGACTCGGCCGCAGCCCGTCCGCCGTCCTGCTCACCGGGGCGGCGGTCGCCGCCGCCCTCCAGGCCGCCCTGCTCGTGCTCATGGTGATGGCGGACCAGCTCGACCTCCAGCTGATCTACCGGTACCTCCTCGGCTCGCTCTCCGCGCGCACGTGGGAGGACGTGACGGGCCTGTGGCCGTGGCTGCTCGTCGCGGTCCCCGCCCTCGTCCTGTGCGCACCGGTACTGGCGGTGCTGAGGCTCGGCGACGACGACGCGGAGGCGCTCGGCGTACGCGTGCGGCGTGCGCGGTTCACGGCCCTCGCCGTCTCCGTCGTCCTCATCGCCCCGGTGACCGCCGTGTGCGGCCCCGTGGCGTGGGTCGGATTCCTCGCCCCGCACCTGGCCCGCCGCCTCAACCCGCGTTCCGACGCGGTGGGTTGGCTTCCCTGGTCGGCGGCCTGGGGCGCCGTCGTCGTGGCCGTCGCCGACGTGCCGGCCCGGCTCGCCCTGGCGCCGGTGGAGACACCGGCCGGCGCCTGGACGGCGTTGCTCGGCGTCCCGGCCGGGGTGGCGCTCCTGCGGAGGCGACGATGACGAAGGGTGTGAAGCCCACGAGGACGGAGCGTCCGGGGACCGGGGCGACGGAGCGCCGGACGGCGCCACCCGTAAGGCGACCGGCGAAGACCGTACGCCGGTACGTCCTGCTCGCCGCCCTGCTCGTCCTGGCCGCGGGTGCCTCGCTGCTCGCCGGCCGGGCCCTCTCCCTGGGCGCGGTGGTGGACGTGCTGACGGGCGGGGGAGACGCCCTGGCCCGCCACGTGTTCTTCCGGCTGCGGCTGCCGCGCATGCTGGTGGCCCTCGGCGCGGGGGCCTGTCTCGGCGCGGCCGGACTGGTCCTCCAGTCGGCCCTGCGCAATCCGCTGGCCGGCCCCGAGGTCACCGGCGTGACCCCGGGCGCGGTGCTCGGCGCGGTCACCGCGACCGGGCTCGGACTCGCGGGCTGGCAGTCGCCGTTCGCCGTGGTCGTCGCGGCGTACGCGGGCGGCTGCGCGGGGGCGGGGCTGCTGTGGCTGCTCAGCGGACGGGGCGGGGGCGACCCCGCGCAGACCGTGGTGCACGGCGTGCTCGTCTCGGCGGTGCTCGGCGGGCTCACCGCGATGGTCCTCCTGGTCGCGCCGGGCGAGCTCGGCAGCGTCGTGCAGTGGCTCGTCGGCAGCACCGAGGGCCGGGTCTGGGAGCACTGGCACCTGCTGTGGCCCTGGGCGCTGCCGTGGTTCCTCGGCGCGTGGCTGATGACGGGCCCGTTGACCCTGCTGCGCTGCGGCGACGAACTCGCCTCCGCGGCGGGCCTGTCGGTCGCCCGGGCGCGGACGCTCGCCCTGTTGTGCGCGGTGGCGCTGACGGCGGGTGCCGTCGCCTCGGTGGGCGCGCTGGGGTTCGTGGGGCTGCTCGTCCCGCACCTGGCGGTGGCGCTCTTCGGCGCCGACCTCCGGCTCGCGCTGCCCGGCGCCGCGCTGCTGGGCGCGGTCGTGGTCTGCGGAGCCGACGCGGCGGCCCAGGGGGCGTCGCGACTGCTGGCGCTGGCCGGGGACGACGCGGACCGGATCACGCTGCCCGTCGGCGCGCTGACCACGTGCGCCGGCGCCGTCCTCCTGCTGGTCGTGGTGCGCCGTACGGCGAGCCGGAGTTCCTAGGGGTCTGCCGGCCGGGCCGGGCTCGCGGCCCGGCCGGCGCTTCCCGCACTCGGATGTGAAGGACAGATGATGAGCGAACCCGTCGGCATCCACGTCGAGGGAGTCCACTTCGGATACGCGGGACGGCCGGTGCTGCGCGGCGTCGACCTGACCGTCGAACCGGGCGAACTCACCGCGCTGGTGGGCCTGAACGGCTGCGGCAAGTCGACCCTGCTGAGGCTCGCGGCCGGGCTGCTGCGGCCCGGTGAGGGGCGGGTGCTGCTGGGCCCGCACGACCTGGCCCGGCTCTCCCGGCGCGCCGCCGCCCGTCATGTGGCGCTGCTCCACCAGTCCGCCCCCGCGGTGCCCGGCATGACGGTCCGTCAACTCGTCCGGCAGGGGCGGTACGCGGCGCGCGGCCCGCTCGGCATGCTGCGCGAGGGCGACGACGCGGTGGCCCGCCGGGCGCTGGAGGACGTCGGGGTGGGGGAGTGGGCGGAGCGGCCCGTGGAGGCGCTCTCCGGCGGGGAGCGGCAGCGGGTGCGGCTCGCCATGGCGCTGGCGCAGGACACCCGCGTCCTGCTGCTCGACGAGCCGACCACCTACCTGGACCTGCACCACCAGCTCGACGTGCTGCGGACGGTGGTGCGGCTGCGCGAGGAGCGCGGACTGACCGTCGTGATGGTGCTGCACGACCTCGCCCACGCCGCCCGGTTCGCCGAACGGATCGTGGCGCTGCGGGACGGCCGGGTGGTGGCCGACGGGACGCCGAAGGACGTGGTCACGCCGGCGTTCCTGGCCGACGTCCTGAAGGTGTCCGGCCGGGTCGGCCGCGATCCCGAGGGCGGCTGGCCGGTGTGTTACCCAGATCACCCTCTGACCCTCTAGGAAAACGATAATCATATTCATTAATGTTCGGTTCACGGCGCTCGACCGAGCGCCACAACTCCCCTGTGAAGGAGGAACGTTCATGGAGAACGAGCAGGTCTTCTCTCCGATCGTCGACCCGGGCCAGCTGGCCCACGACTCGGCGTCCCACTCCAACGCCCTCGTCGAGAACCCGTTCGAGGACACCGAGGAGTAGTCGAGGGTCCTCCCCCGACTCCCGCGGGCCCGCCCACCCGGGCGGGCCCGCGCCCGTTCCGCCCCGACCCGTAGGAGAACCCGTGCCCCACAGACAGCTCGCACCCGGCGTCGAGATCGTCGCCGTCGACGGGAACGGGCTCGCCGTCCGCACGGCGGACGGCGAGTTCCTCCGGGTCCGCACGGGCGACGTGGACGGGAACGCGCTCCGCTCCCGCCTGGCCGGGGCACCCGCGACCGACCCGGACGCCGGACTGGACCGGCTCGTCTCGGCCTTCGACGAGGCCGGCTACCTCACCGGAAGCGGCCGGCCGGCCACGGAGGACCGGGCCGCCGACGCCGCCCCGGCCTGGCCCGCCGGACGCCGCCCCGTCCTCCTCCTCGGCGACCCGGTCCTCACCGAGCCGCTCGCCCGGCAGCTGCGGGCCGCCGGGGCGTCCCCGCGGACCGGCACGCCCGAGGACGTGAGGACGCGGCCCGACGCCGCCGCCGTCGTCTGGTGCCTCGACGGACCCGTGCCCGACGGCCTGTGGGACGAGGCGGACCGGCTGCCCGAACGGGGCACCGCCTGGCTCCGGTGCCACCGCGAGGGCTGGCAGGCGTACCTGGAACCCGTCGCCGCCGCCCCCGGCGACGTCACCTCCGCCCACGTCCGGGCCCGCCGCCTCGCCGTCACCCCCGCCCACCGCGAACTCGCCGCCTACTGGAGGGGACCGCGCACCCACGGCGTACCCGTACGCCTCACCGCGGCCGCCACCGGCCTGCTCGCCGCGCTCCTCGCCGACGACCTCGCCCGCTGGGCCACCGACGCACCCGACACCGGGGCGCTCCCCGCCCGCCGCCGGCTGCGCCGCGTCGACCTGCGCACCCTGACCGTCACCGAGCACCCCGTCCTGCCCGTCCCCGACGTCGCGCGCACGCCGGCACCGACGGGCACCCCGTGACCACGCCCACCACCCCCACCGCACCCGGCGCTCCGGGTGGATCCGCCGCACCCGTGACCACCCGCACCACCACCGTGAACGGCCTGGCCACCGACGTCCGGCTGCCCGAGGGCCCCGGCCCCTTCCCGACCGTCCTGATCCGCACCCCCTACGACCGCCGGGCCCACGGCGCCGAACTGGAGGGCTGGGCCCGCAGAGGATTCGCCGCCGTGGCCCAGGACGTCCGGGGCCGCCACGGCTCGCCGGGGGAGTGGCGGCCCTACGCCCACGAGACCCCCGACGGCGCGGACACCGCCCGCTGGATCCGGAACCGGCCGTGGAGCGACGGCCGCCTGGTCGCCGTCGGCTCCTCCTACGCCGCCCACTGCGCCCTCACCCTCGCCCTGGAGGCGCCCGAGGACGCGCGCCCCGACGCCGTCATCGCCGCCGTGCCCGCCCTCGGCGTCGCCGACACCGCCCGCGAACCCACCGGAGTCGAGAGGCTGTCGACCCGGGCCGGCTGGTGGGCGGCGCACGGAGACCGCGCCGACTCCGACGACACGGCGCTCGCGAAGGCCCTCGCCGCCGACCCCGGGGCGCTGGCCCACCTCCCCCTGCTCGACCTGCCGCGGCGGCTCGGCCGCGCCCTGCCCTCCTGGCCGGAGGTGTGGCGCCGCCACGACCGCGGACGCCTCCTCGCCCACGCCCCGCGGGCCACGGTGCCGCTGCTCGCCGTCGGCGGCCACCACGACCACTTCGCCGAAGAGACGTTCGCCCTGTGGCGCCGTTGGGGCGGCCCCTCGGCCCGCCTGCTGACGGGACCCTGGGGGCACGGCCTCGTCGCGGCCCCCGGCCCGGACGCCACCCCCTCCCACCGCGTACGCCTCGGCGACCTCTACGCCCGCTGGGCGTCCGCCGCGCTCGCCGGAACCCTACGGCCGGGCCGGGCCGGAGCGGTGGCCCTCGGCGGCAGCCCGCTCTGGACGGCCGCCGACGTCGAGGGCGACCCCCACGAGCCCCGCCTGCTCCCTCCGGGCGCCACCGGTTCCCCCTCCGGTCCTGCCCCCTTCGCGTCCCCGGCCGGCTCCCTCTCCGACCCGGACCGCTCCGTCCCCCCGGTCCGCTTCACCGCCGACCCCGAACGCCCCGCCTCCTCGGCCGGACTGACCGTGCCGGCCGGCGGGCCGCGCGACCGCTGCGTCCTGGTCTCCCCGCCCCTGCCCCGGCCGCTCGACCTCCTCGGCCCCGCGCGGCTACGGCTGCGCGCCCGCGCCGACACCCCGTCCGCCGACTGGTTCGCGCGCCTGGTCGCCCTCGGCCCCGACGGACGGGGCGAGCGGCTCGCCGTCGGAGCGGTCCGCCGCACCGAACCACCCGGACACACCACGGAGTTCACCGTCCCCCTGGGCCGGCTCGCGCGACGCCTGACGGCGGGCACCCGGCTCCGACTGGAGATCACCGGCCACCACTTCCCGGCACACGCCCGCAACCCGCACACCGGCGAGGACCCCGTCACCGCGACCCGGCTCCTCGCCTCCCGGCGAGAGATCGACCCCGCCGCCACCGCACTCGTGCTGAGCGCGCTCCGCACCCGTCCCGTCCCCACCGATCCCGTGGAGGAGATCCTGCGATGACACCGCTGCCCTTGGAAACCCTGGTGGATCCCGTCTGCGGGATCGTCCGCAAGGTCAAGCCCGTCGAACACCCGGAAGGCGCGCCTCCCCGCTACACGGCGATGACGGCCGAGGTCGCCGACGCCCGCCGCCTCGGACTCTGGCCCGCCGACCGCGTCTCCCTCGGCACCTCCTTCGGCGACCCCGAGACCGCCCGCGTCGCGGCCATAGCCGAGGGAGTCGAACGCTACTGCGGCAACCGCGTCCCGCCGCCCGGACACCCCGACGCGCCCCTGCGCGCCACCGCCGCCGCGCTCACCGGCCGGGGCCTGCGGATCTACGGACCCGACCGGCTCCCCTCGTACGCCGACTGGCAGTACGCGCGGCCGGGGTTCCCCTACCGCCCCCTCACCGACGACACCCCCGCCCTGTGGACCCGCGGCACCGAGCGCCTGCCCGGCGGGGCGACCGACGAGGTGTGGGCCCCGGTGGCGCTCACCCACCTCAACTGGCGCCAGGGCGAACTCCGCTCCCTGCCCCGCACCCACCACCTCAACTACGCGGGCATCGCCACCGGCCAGGGCCTCGACGACGCCGTCGAACGGGGCCTGCTGGAGATCGCCGAACGCGACGCCCTGGAGCTGTGGTGGCACCTCGACGGCCCCGCCCGCGGCATCGACCCGCGGACCGTGCCCGGCCTCGCCGACGACCTCGCCGGCTCCGGACTCCGCGTGTGGCTCGTCGAGATGCCCTCCGAGTTCGCCCCCTGCGTGGCCGCCCTCGTCCACGACCCGCGCCTCGACCTGTACGCGGCCGGCTTCTCCTGCAAGTACGACCCGGCCGAAGCCGCCCGCAAGGCCGTCCTCGAAGCCGTGCACACCTGGGTCTTCACCCAGGGACTCACCGACCCCGACGGCTGGGTCTTCCAGGCCGTCGACGCCGGACTCCTCGCCAAGGGCCTCTACCTCGACCACCGCGAGGACCGCCGCTACCTCGACGCCTGCGGTGACCGCTTCGAGCACGTCAGGGACCTGGGCGCCCACGTGCAGGTGTGGCTCGACCCCCGGATGGCCGCCGAGGCGCGGCGGTTCACCGAGCCCGCGCTCGGCACCGTACCGCTCGACGCCGTCCCGTCCGGCAGCCGGGAGCGGATGGACCACGCCCTGGAACGGGGCGGCCACCGGGTCATGACCTTCGACCTCACCACGGAGGACGTCGCCGAGACCGCGCTCCGGGTCGCCCGCGTCCTCGTCTCCGGACTGCTCCCCAACGCCCCCGCCGCCTTCGGGTACTTCGGCTGCCCCCGCCTCGCCGACGTCGCCGCGGCCCGCGGCTGGCGCACCACGGCACCGCACGCCCCCGAGGACTTCACGCTCGCCCCGCCGCCCCACATGTGAGCCCCCATGGACCTCGTCACCGCCCTCGCCCGCGCCCGCGGGACCGAACCGCCGGGCCCCGACACCCCCGCCGGCCGCCCGGTACCCGACTGGCCGGGCCCCGGACGCGCACTGCCCCCGGCCCCCCGCCCCGGACCGCTCGACCTGGACGGCCTGCTGCGCCTGTCCCTGGCCGCCGCCGACCCCACCGGGCGCCTCCGTCCGACCCCGTCCGCGGGCGCGCTGCACCCCGTCGACGCCACCCTCGTCGTCGGCGACGGCTGCTCCCTGCCACCGGGGCGGTACGGCTACGACCCCCTGCGCCACCGCGTCCACCACCTGTCTCCCGCCCCCCTCGCAGCCGCCCCCGGAGCGACCGTCGAACTCACCGTCACCCCGCGACGCACCACGAGCCACTACGGCCACCGCGCCTGGCCCCTGCTGCTCCTCGACACCGGGCACGCCGCCGCCGCGCTGCACCTGGCCGCCCTCGCCCTGGCCTGCCGCCCGGCCGCCCTCCGCCTCGACGGCGCCACCGACCGGCCGCAGGCCTCCCTGCACGTCCCGCCACCGGCCGCCGGCCCCGCCCCGCCCGACCCGGAGACGGCCACGGCATCCGACCTCCTGTCCCGCCGCAGCGCCGAACCGCCGCTCACCGGCACACCGGAAGCCACGGACCTGTACGCCCTCCTGGCCCTCGCCCGCACCGCGGGCAACGGCCACCTGAGCTGGTGCGCCGCCGTCGGCGGGCCCGCACCGGCGCTCGTCGAAGCCGCGCCCGACGGCACCCTCCGGCGCCTCGCCGCCGGAGACGCCCGGCCCGCACTCGCCGCCTGGGCGGCCGGACAGGCCTGGATCGCCCGCGTGGGCGCCGTGCTCCTCGCGTACGGCTGCCCGTCCGACGCCGACGCCCGCCGCATCCGCCGCGACCACCTGCACGCCGGATACGCCGTCGGGCGCGCCCAGACGGCGGCCGTCCGGCGCGGCCTCGCCGCCCGGGCCGTCGGCTCCTGGCAGCGGGCCGACCTGGGCGCGGCCCTGGGCGGCGCACCCGAACGGAACTGGATCGTCCACGGCCTGGCACTCGGCACCGGGTCCGCGGGCCGACCCGAGGAGGGGAACTCGTGAGCATCCACCCGGAGTTGCGCCGCGCCGCCGGCCACGCGCGCCGCACGCTCCTCGCGGCCACCTGCCTCCAGGCGGCCGTCACGCTCGGCTGGCTCGCCCAGGCCGTGCTGCTGGCCCTCGCCCTCGCCGCCATCGCCCGCGGCGAGACCGGACCGCTGCCCGCGCTCCTGGCGGCGGCCGCCGCCGTCGTGGTCGTCCGCGCCGGGCTGAGCCTCGCCCAGCGGCGCACCGCCGCCCGCGCCGGCGCACGCGTCAGGATCCGCCTGCGCGACGAACTCCTCGCCCACCTCGGCCGACTCGGCCCCGCGCACCTGACCACCGCCCGCACCGGAGCCGTCCGCACCACCCTCGTCGACGGCGTCGAGGGCGTCGACGCCTACATCTCCCGCTACCTCCCCCAACTGATCGTCACCCTCACCGCACCGCCCCTCCTCCTCGCCGCGGTGGCCCTCGTCGAACCCCTCGCCCTGCTCGGGCTCGTCCCCGCCCTCCTGCTCGCCCTCGCCGGCCCCCGCGCCTGGGACCGACTGCTCGCCCAGCGCGGCAAAGAGCACTGGGACACCTATGAGGGCCTCGGCGCCGACTACCTCGAAGCGCTCCAGGGCATGCCCGCGCTGCGCGCGGCCGGCGCCGTCGGCCGCACCCGGCGACGCCTCGAAGAACGCTCGGCGCACCTGCACCGCGCGACCGTCGCCAAACTCCGCGTCTCCCTGGTCGACACCGGCATCACCGACCTCGCCATCCAAGGCGGCACCGCCGCCGCGGCGCTGCTGGCCTGCTGGTCCGCCGCGACCGGATCCACCACCCCGACCGGCGCCTACCTCACCCTCCTCCTCGCCGGCGAGTGCTTCCGGCCCGTCCGCGACCTGGCGCGCGAATGGCACGCCGGCTACCTCGGCGTCTCCGCCGCCGACGGCATCGCCGCCCTGCGCACCGCCGCCCCCGCCGTCGCCGACCACGGGACGGAACCGGCCGACTGGGACCGGGCCCCCGAGATCCGCTTCCAGGATGTCGTCTTCACCCATCCCGGCGCCGAGGAGCCCACGCTCCGAGGCGTCACCTTCACCGCCGACGCCGGCCGGACCACCGCGATCGTCGGACCCTCCGGCGCCGGGAAGTCCACCCTCCTGGGCCTGCTGCTGCGCCACCACGACCCCGGGCACGGCCAGGTCACCGTCGACGGCCGCGGAACGGCCGCGTACACCCTCGACTCCCTGCGCCGCGGCATCGCCGTCGTCTCCCAGGAGACGTACCTCTTCCACGCCCCCATAGCGGAGAACCTCCGCCTGGCGCGCCCCGGCGCCACCGACGGAGAGCTGGAGCGCGCCGCCCGCTCGGCCGGGATCCACGACGAGATCACCGCGCTCCCCGACGGCTACGCCACCGTCCTCGGCGAACGCGGCGCCACCCTCTCCGGCGGCCAGCGCCAGCGCCTCGCCCTGGCCCGCGCCCTCCTCGCGGACGCCCCCGTCCTCGTCCTGGACGAGGCCACCAGCGCCGTCGACGAACGCAGGGAGGCGGACATCGTCCGCGACCTGACGGCGGCGGCCCGCGGCCGGACCGTCCTCGTCGTCGCCCACCGCCTCGCGGCCGTCCGGCACGCCGACCGCATCGTCGTCCTCGACCGGGGACGCGTCGACGCCGTCGGCGACCACCGCGCCCTCGTCGCCGCCGGCGGACTCTACGCCGAGCTCGCCGCGGCGGGCCGGACCGACCGGGAAGGACTCGCCGCGTGAGCCCCACCGACCCCGCTCTCCCGGGCCGGGGCGCCCTGCGCGCCCTGCTCCCCGTGCTCGCCGGACACCGCGCCATGATCGCCCGGACCTGCGCCGCCGCCCTCGCCGAACAGGCCTCCCTGGTCGCCCTCGTCACCCTGGCCGCGCACGCGGTCGGCACCGCGATCACCACCGGACGCGCGCCCTCCGCCACGACCGTCGCCGCCTTCTCCCTCCTCGTCGTCCTGCGCGCCCTGATGACGTGGCGGGAGATGGACCTCTCGCACGACCTGGCCTACCGGGTCCTCGCCGAGCTGCGCGTACGCGTCTTCGACGGGCTCGCGCGCAGCGCTCCCGCCCGGGTCGCCGGCCGGCGCAGCGGAGACCTGGCCGCGACCGCCATGGCCGACGTCGAAGCGCTGGAGTTCTTCTACGCGCACACCACGGCCCAGCTCCTCGCCTCGGCGACCGTCCTCACCGGCGGCGCGGTCGTCCTGGCCGGACTCGAACCCTGGCTCCTCGCCGCCCTCCTGCCGGTCGCCCTCCTGCTGGTCGTCGCCCCCTTCGCCGAGGCGGCCGGGCGTACGGCCCGGGGCGCGCGCACCCGGCGCGCCGCCGCCGACCTGTCCGCCGACACGGTCGAGACGGTCGACGGACTGCGGGAACTGCTGGCGTTCGGCGCCCTGGCCGAGCGCCGGAACGGGCTCGGCGCGAAGGGACGGAGGCTGGGGGAGGCGCAGCGGGCGGAAGTCACCAGGGAGTCCCTCGCCGCCTCGCTGCGCGAACTGCTCATCGTCCTCGCCGTCCTCGCCGTGGTGGCCGCCACCGCCCGGGCCGTCGACACGGGGCGCCTCGACGCCGTCTGGGCCCCGGCCACGATGACCCTCGCCCTGTCCGTACTCGGCCCGGTCGCCGAATCCGCCAGGTCGCTGAGCCAGGCGATGGGCCTGCGCGCCGCCGCCGCGAGGGTCGACGCCGGGATCAGGGCTCCCGCCCTCGCCCCGGAACCCGCCACGGCCCGTCCCCTGCCCCCCGGCCCGCTCGGCGTCCGGCTGCGCGGCCTGGGCTTCGGCTACGACGACCGGCCGGTCCTGCGGAACGTCGCCCTCGACCTCCCGGCGGGCCGCACCCTCGCCCTGGTCGGCGCCTCCGGCGCGGGCAAGTCCACCTGCGCCCATCTGCTGGCCCGGTTCTGGGACCCCCACGAGGGCGCGATCGAGCTCGTGCCGGAATCGGGCGACCCCGTGGACCTGCGCGAACTCACCGACGCCGACCTGCGCCGCGCCGTCGCCGTCGTCGGCCAGGACACCCCCCTCTTCCACGGGACCCTCGCGGAGAACCTCCGCCTCGCCGCCCCCGACGCCGCCGACGACCGGCTGGCCGAAGCGGCGGCGCTGTGCGGCCTCGACCGCTTCGCCTCGCTCGACACCGTGATCGGCGAACGCGGCGCCACCCTCTCCGGCGGCCAGCGCGCCCGCATCGCCCTGGCCCGCGCCCTGCTCGCCGACCCCCGGATCCTGGTCCTCGACGAGACCACCGCCCACCTGGACAACACCGGCGACGCCGAACTCGCCACCGTCCTGGCGAGGACCCGCGAGCGGCGCACCACCCTCCTGATCGCCCACCGCCCCGTCACCATCCGCCGGGCGGACCGCATAGCGGTCCTGGAATCGGGCCGCGTGGCCGAGGAAGGCACCTGGGAAGAGCTCACCACCCGACCGGGAAGCGCCTTCGCCCGGCTCCTGGGCGCCGGCACGGAGTGAGCGGCCGTGCGCGGTGCCCGGCTGAACGCCGCCCCCGGGCCGCTCACCCCCGTGAGGTCGCGGGACGGCCCGCCGCACCGTCCCGCGACCGCCGTCCTCCTCCCGGGCCGGCCCGGCGGGTACACCACCGCCGACGTCGCCGCACGGGCCGGATCGACGACGGACCCCGGCGGCGGGACGGAGCGGAGCCAGGACCCGGCACGGCCGCGCGCACGGGCGCCGTGCGCGTCCGCCCGACACGGGGCACCATGGTCGTGTAGAGGACGGACTCATGGATCCTGCGCGAAAGGCACCCGGCACGCCCGCGGCCCCAGGGCCTCCGGATGCCCTCGACGCGTCCACCGACGCCGCGGCGGTGGTGGACGCGTCCGGTGTCGTGACCGGATGGACCAGGGGCGCCGAGGAGCTCCTCGGCCGTCCGGCGTCGGACGTCGTGGGCCGCCCCGTCGCCCGCCTCCTGGCGATGCCCGCGGATCCCGCCCGCGCCGCCGCGATCGCGGCCCGGTGCCGGGCCGGGCGGGGGTGGAGCGGCGTCATCTCCGTGCGGCACGCCGACGGCCGTCCGCTCGAAGTCGACCTGCGGGTCTCCGCGTCCTTCCGGCTGGACGCCGGCGAGTGTTTCCTGGTGTCGGCGCGGGAGCGGAGCGTGCGATGGCCGGTGGACCGGTCCGTGCTCGACGGGTTCCTGACCCGTTCGCCGGTGGGCATGGCCGTGATGGACCGTCGGCTGCGCTACGTGTGGCTGAACGACACCCTGGAGCGCTTCGGTGGAGTACCCCGTGAGCAGCGCCTCGGCAAACGCCTGAGCGACCTCCTGCCCGGGCTCCAGGGGGAGACGATCGAGGGCCTGATGAACAAGGTCCTGCGGACCGGCATCCCGGTCACCGACTACGAGTACCTGGGATGGAGCTGGGCCGATCCCCACCGCCAGCACGCCTACTCGACGTCGTTCTTCCCCCTCGTGGACGCCGACGACCGGATCACCGGCGTCTGCTACATGGTCCTCGACATCACCGAGCGCTGGTACGCCCGCCACCTGCTGTCGCTGGTCAACGAGGCCGGCCTGCGCGTCGGCACCACCCTGGACGTCACGCGCACGGCCCAGGAGCTGGCCGACTTCACCGTCCCCCGCTTCGCGGACTTCGTCGTCGTGGACCTGCTGGAGCACGTGCTCGACCCCCAGGGGCCCGCGGTCCGGCCGGTCGACGGCGGACCGGAGCCGGCCTGGCCCCGCATGCGCCGGGCCGGCATGCGCTCGGTCCGGGACGGCTGCCCGGAGGCCGTGGCGCGCACCGGCGACCGGGTGGACTTCCGTCCCCCGTCGCACGACGCGCGCCTGCTCGTCGACGGCGAGCCGGTCCTCCTCCCGGTCCTCGACCCGACCGACGGGCGGTGGCTCGCGGAGCAGCCCGAACGGGCCGAGAGGATCCGCGAGTTCGGACTGCACTCGCTGATCTCCGTGCCGATGCGGGCGCGCAACACCATCCTGGGCCTGGCCACGTTCGTGCGGTCGCTCAACCCGGTCCCCTTCGGGCAGGACGACGTCCTGCTCGCCCGGGAGCTGGTGGCGCGGGCGGCGCTGTGCGTGGACAACGCCCGCCGCTACACCCGGGAACACACGGCGTCGCTGACCCTGCAGCGCAGCCTGCTGCCGCTCGCCCTGTCGGGCGGCACGGCCCTGGAGGTGGCCTCCTCCTACCTCCCGGCGGACCAGGCGGGAGGGGTCGGCGGCGACTGGTTCGACGTGATCCCGCTGTCCGGCGCCCGCGCGGGACTCGTCGTCGGCGACGTGGTCGGGCACGGCATCACCGCGGCGGCGGCCATGGGCCGTCTGCGCACGGCGGTCCAGACCCTGGCCGACCTGGAGCTGCCCCCCGACGAACTGCTGGCCCACCTCGACGACCTCGTGCTCCGGCTGAGCGAGGAGGAGACCGGCGGCGACGCCTCCCGCGGCAGCACGACCGCCGTCCTCGGCGCCACCTGCCTGTACGCCGTCTACGACCCGGTCACCCGACGCTGCACGATGGCCAGGGCCGGTCATCCGCCGCCCGTGGTCGTCACCCCCGACGGCCGGGTCTTCTTCCCGGACCTTCCCGCCGGGCCCCCGCTGGGCCTGGGCGGAATGGCGTTCGAGGCCGCGGAGATCGAACTGCCCGAGAACAGCCTCCTGGGCCTGTACACCGACGGGCTCGTCCGAGGCGACGATCGCGACGTGGAGCGGGGCATGGCCCGCCTCGGCGAGGTCCTGGCGGGACCGGAACGCGACCTGGCCACCCTGTGCGCCTCCGCCGTGCGGTCCCTGGTCCCCGACCCGCAGCCCGACGACATCGCGTTCCTGCTGACGCGCATCCGGACCCTGGGGGACGACCGGGTCGCGTCGTGGACCGTCCCCGCCGACCCGGCCGCCGTCGCCGGGGCCCGGGCCTGGGCGACACGCCGACTGAGGCGCTGGGGACTGACGGACCTGGCCATGCAGACCGAGCTCATCGTGAGCGAGCTGGTCACCAACGCCCTCCGCCACGGCGCGCCCCCCGTCCAGGTGCGGCTCCTGTGCGACGCCCGCCTGACCATCGAGGTCACCGACGCCACGAGCACCGCGCCCCGCCTCAAACACGCCCGCAGCACGGACGAGGGCGGCCGGGGCCTCTTCCTCGTGGCTCAGATGTCCCACCGCTGGGGCGCGCGGTACACCCCCGCCGGGAAGATCATCTGGGCGGAGCTGGAGGTCCCGTCCTGAGATCTGCCGGTCGCTCCGGCGCCGCCCTTCCGGCTGCCGCCGTCGGCGCCCGCCCGTGCCGGCGCCCGCCCGTGCCGGCCCCGCCCGTGCCGGCCCCGCTCGGGCTTCGCCCGGGCCGACGCGTCCTGGTGTTAAAGTATCGTCGGATCGATCTCGATCGCAGGATTGTTACTTCCCGAGGCCTCCGCCTTCGTCGCCCACGCGACGTCATGGCGGTGCGCCGCCCGAGGGAAGGCAAGGCCTGGGTAGCGCCGTGTGCGCGACCCGGGCCTTTTTTGTTGCCCGGATCCGGGCGTGAGAGATCGCGGACAGAAGCAGGACGGCGACAGCCCGAGGATGCAAGGAAGCATCATGAACACACCCGCAACCGGTCACGGCACGTTGGCGGAGCGGATCCTCCGCGGCGTCGGCGGAGCCGAGAACGTCGAGAGCCTCACGCACTGCGCGACGAGGCTGCGCTTCCAGCTCCACGACGGGGCGAAGGCCGACGCGACCGCGCTCGACGCCCTCGACGGTGTCATGGCGACGGTGCCGCAGTCCGGCGACCGCCTCCAGATCGTGATCGGCGGAGCCGTCGCACGGGTCTACTCCGAGATCATGGACCTGCCGTCGATGACGAACGGCGGCACGGCCCCGCGGAAGTCGGACGCCGACGTCAAGGCCGAGGCGCGGGCCAGGAGCCGCGGCCGCTACCTCTGGCTCGACAACTTCTTCGAGTACCTCTCGGACTCCTTCCGTCCGCTCATGGGCGTGCTGCTCGGCTCCTCGCTGATCATCGCGATCGCCTCCGTCCTCGATGCCCTCGGCATCGTGGACTTCCGCGCCGCGGACAAGTCCGCGACCTGGGTGTTCGTCGACGCCATGTGGCGCTCGGTGCTCTACTTCCTGCCGGTCTTCGTCGCCTACAACGCGGCGAAGAAGCTGAAGATCGACCCCTGGGTGGGCGCCACTGTCATGGCCGCGGTGATGACCCCGAACTTCACGGGCCTGATCAACTCCAAGATCCCCGGCGTCACCACCACCACCAACGAGACGCTCGGCACCACGGAGTCCGTGGCGCACGTCTTCGGCCTGCCGATGCAGCTGAACGACTACGGCGGCCAGGTGTTCGTGCCGCTGCTGATGGTCGCCCTGCTCGCCCTCGTCTACAAGGGCCTCCAGCGCGTCTTCCCCGAGAGCGTGCACATGGTCTTCGTGCCGTTCTTCAGCATGCTGATCATGATCCCTGTGACCGCCTTCCTCATCGGCCCGCTGGGCATCTGGGCCGGCAACGGCCTCGGCGAGGGGTTGTCCTGGCTGAACGACAACGCGCCGCTCGTCTTCGCGATCATGATCCCGCTGCTGTACCCCTTCCTGGTGCCGCTGGGCCTGCACTGGCCGCTGAACGCGCTCATGCTGCAGAACATCAACACCCTCGGCTACGACTTCATCCAGGGCCCCATGGGCGCGTGGAACTTCGCCTGCTTCGGCGCCACCGCCGGCGTGCTGCTGCTCTCGGTGCGCCACCGCGAGAAGGAGATGCGCCAGACCGCGACCGGCGCCCTCGCCGCCGGCCTCTTCGGCGGCATCTCCGAACCCTCGCTGTACGGCATCCACCTGCGCTTCAAGCGGATCTACCCGCGCATGCTGGTCGGCTGCCTCGTGGGCGGCGTCCTCGTGGGCGTCCTGGGCGGCGTGGACACCGGGGCCTTCGCCTTCACCTCGCTGCTGACCATCCCGGTCTTCGACCCGATGCCGGTCTACGCCATCGCCATCACGGCGTCCTTCTTCACCGCCATGGCACTCGTGTACTTCTCCGACTTCCGCACCCCGCAGGACCGCGCCCGGGCCAACGCCGAGCGCGACGCCGCCGACGCGGCCGCCCAGGAGACCGCATCGGCCGACGACCGCGAGCTCGTCACCGTCGGCGCTCCCACGAGCGCCGCGGCCGGCCCGGCCACGGTGCCCGCCGCCCCCGCCCCCGCCCCCGGTCCGGCCGAGGTCGCCACCGCGGGGCAGGGCGTCGAGCTCGCCGCGCCGGTCGCGGGCCGCGTGGTCGACCTCGACGAGGTCGGGGACCCGGTCTTCGCCTCCCGCGCGCTCGGCGAGGGCGTGGGCATCGAGCCGGCCGACGGCCGCGTCGTCGCCCCGGTCGACGGAGAGCTGATGGTCGTCGCCGACACCGGCCACGCCTTCGGCATCCGGACCCCCGAAGGCGTCGAGGTCCTCATCCACGTCGGCATCGACACGGTGCAGATGCAGGGGGAGGGCTTCGACGTCCGGGCCGAGGCCGGCCGGCAGGTCCGCACCGGCGACCTGCTCGTCGAGGTCGACCTCGACGCCGTGCGCGCGGCGGACCACCCGACCGTCACCCTCATGACCGTCCCCAACACCGCGGAGCTCGCCTCGGTCGAGCCGCACACCGGACAGGACGTCGCCGCCGGCGCCCCCGTGGTGACCGTACGGCGGTGACGGGCGGCCACCGGCCCCCCCACGGGTACGCGCACCCCGCGGGGCGCGTGCCCGCGCGGGGCCGGTCCGCGCCGGAGGGGCCGCCCGTACGGCCCCGGCGCGGCGTTCGCGGAGCATGCGGGATCATGGGGTGGGAAACGGACCGCGGAAGGGAAGGAGAGCGGGCTGTGAAGGCGCTGCGTGTCCTCAACAACAACGTGGTCCTCGCGCGCGACGACAACGGCCAGGAGGTCATCCTCACCGGGCGCGGCATCGGCTTCAGCTCCCGTCAGGGCAAGCCGGTCGACCCGGCGCTGATCGTCCGCGTCTTCGTGCCGGCGGACGGCCGTGACCCCGATCACCTGAGCGAGGCCCTCGCCCTCATCGACGAGGAGATCCTGCGCGCCGTCGTGATCGCCCTCGACGAGTCCGGCATCGAGGGGCGCGAGTCCACCCGGCCGACCCTCGCCATCGCCCTCGCCGACCACGTCGCCGGCGCGCTGGACCGGGCCGCGCGGGGCATCGCCGTCGAGTACCCGCTGCGCGCCGAGGTCCAGGCCCTGTACGCCACCGAGTACGCCCAGGCCCAGCGCCTCCTCGCGGCCATCAACGAGCGCGTGGACCCGCCCCTGGAGCCCTCCGAGGCGATCGCGCTGACGCTGCACCTGGTGAACGCGGGCTTCGCCTCGGGCGACCTGTCCTTCACGTACACGATGACCGGCGTCATCCACCAGATGCTCGCCGTCGTCAGGGAACGGCACGGGCTGTCCGTCTCCCAGGAGTCGATGAGCGCGGCCCGGTTCATCACCCACGTGCGCTACCTCTTCGTACGGATCCAGCAGCACCGGCAGCTGAAGGGCCACGAGTCCACGATCGGCCAGGGCATCCGCCGCCACTACCCGGAGGCGACCCGTACCGCGCAGCAGCTGGCGACGGTCGTCGAGCTGCGCCTGGGTACGCGGCTCAGCGAGGACGAGGTCTCCTACCTGGCGCTCCACGTCGCCCGCATGACCATGGAGACGGAACCGGAGGCGCCGGCACAGGCCCTCGTCCCTCCGGAGGGCCACGGCGCGACCGGCTGACCCCCCTTTCCAGCGGCTTCCGGATCCCGGCCGTGCGGGCCTTCCCGCACGGCTTTTCCGACCCGGGAGCGGAAACGGCGGAGATGCTCCGCCCCGGTCATTCCCTCGCCTTTTCAGGGCATGAATTCGCGGCCCTTCCCCTCACGACGCCCGTTCCGCCGACTGTATTTACTCCTGGTGGAGGAGAACGGTCCGCACTTTCAACAGGAAAAGATCAAAGCCGGCCGCCGTGAGTGGTGGGCGAATTCCGGGCACGAGCCGCCGGTCACGGTTTTGTGCCGTCCCCCTTCGCGCGGCCGGCGGCGGCCCGGGCGGTCACGGGGCGTCGTGGAAGATGACGCCGAGGACGTGCCTCCGGCCGTCGTGCACCGCGCTCACCCCGTGGCGCAGCACGACCCGGCTCCAGCCCCGCGCCGAGCGGACCGGGCGGTCGTGGACCGCGAAGATCAGCGCCTGGCCCTGGCCCGGACGCTTCACCAGCGGACGGGACTGGGCGCGCGGGCGCTGTTCGACGAAGACGCTCTCGCCGCCGGTGAAGTCGACGTCGGGGCGGTCCAGCATGACCGCCACCTGCAGCGGGAACGTCAGCTCGCCGTAGACGTCCTGGTGCAGACAGTTGTAGTCGTCCGGGCCGTAGCGCAGGAGCAGGGGGGTGGGCCGCAGCTGGCCGGCCGCGGCGCAGGCCGCCGTCAGTTCCGCGTGGGTCGGCGGGAACCGGGGGCGGTCCAGGCGCTCCGCCCACTGGTTGGCGATCCGGGCCAGGGGCGGGTACAGCCGCCTGCGCAGGGCGGTCACCACCGGGGGCAGGGGGGCGGCGAAATAGCGGTAGCGGCCGCTGCCGAAGCGGTGGCGTCCCATGTCGACGGTGCTGCGGAACACGTCGTCCCGGTCGAAGAGGGCACGGACCTCCTCGCAGTCGCCCGGCGACAGCAGCGGCGGGGTGACGGCGACGCCCTCGGAGTCGAGTGCCGCGGTCAGCGCGGGCCAGTCCAGGGCGTCCACGGCGGGCAGGGCGATCGTGTCGCCGGCGCCGGCGCCGGCGTCGCGTGCGGTGGCGGTGCGGGCGTGTTCCAGGCCCGGCAGGTGAGGGGTGTCGTAGCTGGTCAGCGTCGGCTCCGCGGTCGTGTTCGGGGGCGGGCGCCGGATGCGGGGTCGTGCTCCGGCGCCCACCGGTTCAGAGGGAGGGGGAGGGCGTGCGGCCCGACTCCAGGTCGAGCAGGAACCGCTTGGCCTCGACCCCGCCGGCGTAACCGGTCAGGCGACCGCCCGAGCCGACCACCCGGTGGCAGGGCAGCACCACGCACAGGGGGTTCGCGCCGAGCGCGGTGCCCACGGCGCGCGCCGCCCGCGGCCGTCCGAGGGCGGCGGCCAGCTCGGCGTAGGTGCTCGTCTCGCCGTACGGAAGGATGCCGTCCAGCCGCTCCATGGTCGTGCGGCTGAACGGTGTGGCCAGGCGCAGGTCCATGCGCACGGTGAACGCGCGGCTGCGGCCTCCGAGGTACGCGTCCAGCTCGCGGCGCGTCTCCTGGAGGATCCGCAGCTGGGCGGAGGTGACGGCGTCCACGGCGTCCACGGCGGTGAGGCCCGCGCGGGCGATCCGGGCCTCCGCCCGCTCGCGGTCGTCGAAGGCGCACAGCACCAGCGCGTCGTCGGTGGCCGCGAGGGTCAGGGGGCCCAGCGGGGTGTCGTGCGAGGCGAGTGCCGCGGTGACGGGGATACGCATGGGGGACCTTTCTGTGGTGCGCCGGTCAGACGGTGATGGGCCGGCAGCTCTTGCAGGCTCGGTAGCCCGCCTCGCGGGCGTCCTGAGCGGTGCGGAAGTGCACCCGGTGCGCGGGGGTGATGCGGCGGGCGTGCGCGCAGGTCGGGTGGCAGTAGATGTTGGTGGTGTCGCTGCCGAGGAACACCGTGCCGGCCCGGGACAGCTCCGCCACCCGGCGCATGTCGATCTGCTCGGCCCGGCGCAGGGCCGCGCCGGACTTCGGCAGGTACGCGGCGTCGCACGGCGATCCGTTGTCGTGCGTGACCCGGTGGCACGGGATGAGCACGGCGACCGGGTTGGCCGCCAGCGCGCGCAGGACCTCGGAGGCCGAGGGCGGGGCCTCGGTGCCGGCCTCGCGGGCGATCCAGCTGAGCGGCCGCAGCTGCCCCGCCGGAATGCCCCGTACGGCCTCCAGGACCGCGCGCTGCTGTTCCGGCAGACCGGTCAGGTCGATCGGCAGCCGGTGGGCCCGGCCGGTGCGCAGCGCGGGGACGACCCCGGACAGCGGCCTGCCTCCCGGGATCGCCGAGCGGCCGGTGCGTGCCCGGTGCAGTTCCTCGAAGCCCGTCGCGGTCAGCCCCGCCGAGTCCAGGCCGGCGCCCGTCACGGCTCGCGCGCTGGCGGCGACGAACAGTCCGCCCGCGGCCGTGTCGAGGCGCACGTACGTGTCGTAGTGGTCCTCGGAGATCCCCGCACGGCGCAACACGCGCAGCGCGAAGTCCTCCGGCGCCCGGGTCGTGAGTTCCGGCAGACGCCGCGTGACGGCGTCGCCGTCGCTCTCGTTCATGTCGTCACCTCCTTCAGTGCCGGTGGCTCCGGCGCGAGCAGCCGCCGCAGGCCGGCCAGACCGCGGGAGACCTGTGCCTTCGCGGTGCCGACCGCGCAGCCCTGTACTTCGGCCACCTCTGTGTAGCTCATTCCGATCACATGGTGGAGCACGACCGGTATGCGATGGTGCTCGGGTAACGCCGACAGGGCCGTGACCAGGCGTGACCGGTCCTCCGCGGTCGCCGCGCGCTCCTCCGGGCCGGGGTTGAGGTCCGGCCAGACGTCCATGGTCTCCTCCACGGGGAGCCCGGCGGTGGCCGGACGCCTGGTGCGCGTGCGGACGTGATTGCGCCACACGTTCGCCGCGATGGTCATGAGCCACGCACGGGGGCGCAGTTCACGGCGGCGCGCGGGGGTGTACTCCCGCAGTGCCGTGTAGGCGCGCAGGAAGGTGTCCTGGCCCAGGTCGTCCGCCTCCGCGGAGGAGCCGGAGACCCGGTACAGGAACGCGTGGACCGCCCCGGCGTGCACCCGGACCAGCTCGGTGAAGCCGGCTTCGAGGTGCGCCGCCAGGAGATCGGTCAGCTGCTCGGCCTTGTCGTCCATCACTGAGAGAAACACCGTCCCGGGCCAGGGTGTTGCGGACGTGGGTGAGCGGTCATCCGCGCACGACCGGAGCGTCCAGCTCCGAGCTGCCGACCACGACCGCCTGGTACAGGCGCCACATGCGGGGGACGGGCTCGATCCCCAGGGAGTCGCCGAGCGCCCGGCGCAGGCCGTGGAAGACGTCACCGGCGCGCTGGTGCTCGCCGGAGCGGTAGAGCGCCACCATCAGTTGCGCGTGCATGTTCTCGTGGGTGGGGTGGCGCGCGGTCAGGACGCTCAGCTCGTCGACCAGCTCACGGTGCTTGCCGAGCGCCAGGTCGGCCTCGATGCGCTGCTCCAGGGCCCCCTGCCGGGTCTCCGCCAGCTCCGCCAGGTGCGGTGAGCTGAGCGGGCCGGTGCGGACGTCGGACAGCGCGGGCCCGCGCCACTGCGCGAGGGCCAGGGTGAAGAGCTCCGACGCCGTCCGGTGGTCCCCGGCGGCGGCCGCCAGGCGTCCCCGGCGGGTCAGGTCCGTGAACCGGAAGCGGTCGAAGCCGGCCGGTTCGAGGGCGAGCTGATAGCCCTGGTTCCTGGTGAGGAGGAGATGGCTGTGGTCCTTGTGCGGGCCGCGCAGGGCCTGCCGGATGTGGAGGACGTAGGTCTGCAGCGTGGACATCGCGCTCTTGGGCGGTGTCGACCCCCACAACTCGGTGATGCAGTCCCCGGCCCGCACCATCTGCGGCATGTGCAGCATCAGGAATGCGAGGAGCTGGCGGGGTTTCGGCGCGCTGGGGACGAGATTCATCCCGGCGTCGGACAGTAAGAGGGGGCCGAGAATACCCGACTTCATGAAGAGTTCCTATCCCCGTGACATCACGTATCGAACAGGTATCTCATTTTCTCGCACCGAGGATAGGGGGGTGCCGATTCGGCGTCAAACAGGCGGGCGGGTGAAATTTACAAATTGATCGATCGGTTTTCGGTATTCGGGAAGGGGGTTCGACGGCTATTGGACCGGCGGGGACGGCGGCGCGGCCCCGGAAGGAAGGAGTCCGGGGCCGCGCACGGTCGGACGCCTATCGGCCGGCGGCCCGGCGCAGCGCGTCGGCGCGGTCCGTCCGCTCCCAGGTGAAGTCGGGCAGCTCACGGCCGAAGTGGCCGTAGGCGGCGGTCTGGGCGTAGATCGGGCGGAGCAGGTCGAGGTCGCGGATGATCGCGGCCGGGCGCAGGTCGAAGACCTCCGTCACGGCCTTCTCGACGGCGGCCTGCGGAACGGTGGCGGTGCCGAAGGTCTCGACGAAGAGGCCGACCGGCTCGGCCTTGCCGATGGCGTACGCGACCTGGACCTCGCAGCGGGAGGCGAGGCCCGCGGCGACGACGTTCTTGGCGACCCAGCGCATGGCGTAGGCGGCCGAGCGGTC